>CAVPLM010000006.1:0-69307 GCA_963706025.1 uncultured Actinomycetes bacterium
CCCGGTCACTCCTGGCTTATCTCTAACAACGCGAGAAGCCGGTCGGGAGGATCGTTCCTACTGACGAACCCGTCGCAGCCGGCCCCCAATGACTCGCCGCGCGACTCCGGTCTGCCGCTCATCGCGATCATCCGGCAGCCTGGCGCTCTCTGCTTCGACTCCCTGACGAACTCCGCGGTGCTCCCACCGGCGTAGTCCCCCTGGGGAAGCTCCCAGTCGAGCAAGATCACGTCGACGCCCGCGCGCTCAAGGGCCGCGAGGGCCTGGCCCAGGTCGCCCGCCTCGAGGACGTCCCCCTCGCCCAGTTCTTCGAGGAGCAGGCGAAGAGCCGCTCGGATCTCGCCGTTGTCATCTGCAAGAAGAGTCCTCATGGGTCAACTGTGCCTCAGAGCGGCCCTGGCGCCCAGCGGCAATCGGCCGGTTTGAAGCCTGGCCGGCTGGCCAGTTATGGGGCGGCTCGGGCCGGTCCTAAAGCTGCCCCGGGGCCAGTTCGGCTACGTCGGCGGCACGGACGACCAGGTGACTTCGACCTTTGTCCCTTCCCCCGGGGCGGAACAGATGAGCAGATTGGCTCTGACCGACTCGGCCCGCTCCCGCATGATCCCCAGCCCAAGCTGGCCTCCGCCCGCCGCCGGGTCAAAACCGGCTCCATCGTCTTCCACGGCGAGGCGGGCGTCGTCCGGGTGCCCGACTAGGGGCGCCAGCGAGACCTTGGCCTTGCGGGCGCGGGAGTGCTTCGCAACATTGTTGAGAGCTTCCTGGGCGATGCGGTAGAAGGCGAGCCGCACGTCGGTGGGCAGCTCTCCGGAGCCCTCGGTGACCACCTCGACCGGTATGCGGGCGCGGCCCGTGACCGCTTCGCCGAGCTGCTTGAGCAGGTCTGGCAGCTTCGCTTCGGCCAGAGCGGCGGGCCGAAGCTCGAGGAGCAGCGTGCGCATCTCGGCCAGCGCGCCCCGGCTCAGTTGGCGCAATTCGTCCAGGCGTTGGGCCCCCTGGACCGGATCTCTCTCGTAGATCCGGGGCAGGACCTCGGCGATCAGGCTCACGGAGAAGAGGGTCTGACTGACGGCGTCATGTAGGTCCCGGGCCAAGCGGTTCCTCTCCGCAGCAGCCGCGGACTCCTCCGCGTGCTCATACAGGCGCGCATTGTCGACAGCCATTCCGATCTGATTACCGAGGGCGGCGAGCGAGGACAGTTGTTCGGGAGAAGAATCCGGTTCCCGGCGGGTGAGGAGCATCAGAGCTCCAAAGACCGTCCCCTTCGCGTTCACCGGGATCTGGATCATAGAGCGCCAGCCGGCCGGCTCCAACAGACCGCGGAGTTCCTCGGAAACGGAGCCCATCGGGAGGGGCGCCGGCTGCCCCTCGAGCGCTGTCAGCCGCTGCTCCAGGTACTCAGGGGGAAGGGTGCGGATGCTGGCGAGCACGTCGGCGGGCAGATTTCGCGACGCGATCAGACGGACCTCGCCCCCCTGTCCCTCTCTCTCGGGGAGCATGAAGGCCACTCCCGCCTCGAAGCCCAGGTCGGCCATTATCTCGCCGAGCGCATCGTCGAGGATCCGTTCCAGATCGAGGGACTGGCTGACGACCGCGGCGACAGCGTTGAGCGTGGCGAGTTCCTGGGTTCGGGCGGCCACCCGCTTGTCCAGCTCGGCGTACGAGTCGCGAAGTTGCAGGGACATGATGTTGAATTGCTCCGCGAGCTCCTGCAGCTCATCATGCGTGGTGATGCTCACTGAATGCTCGAAGTCGCCTGCCGCCACCTTTCGGGCGGCTCCGGTGAGCACCTGCACCGGGCGCGTCACCCGGCGGACGCCGAACCACACCACCAGCGATGGGATCAACAGCCCGAGAACAAGTAGCACAATGAGAAAGGTGCGGTATCCCTGGAAAGGGCGAATGATGGTGGCCCAATCTTCTATCGCGATGAGGCCCCAGTTGGTACCGGGGACGGGGGCATAGGCGGCGACGACGTCCCTCTGGCTGAGATCGCGAGTGCGCTGAGCGCCCGTCTGGCCGGATACGACGTCCTGGACGATCTTCTGAGACATCAAGTCCATGCCTACCAGAGCCGCATCTGGGTGCTGGATGACCCGGCCGTTCCCATCGACGACGTATACGTCTCCACTCACGCCCAGCCGGAGTTTGGCGATATCACCGTAGAGCGCGCTCACCGAGGTCGCTCCCACGCGGAACATGCCCGCCAGGACGCCGTTGAACTCTCCCCCGGGTCCGGTGATAGGCACAGCGACAGTCACCACGGGCGCGCCCTCCACTCCGTCGAGGCCGATGTCCGAGTAAACCGGTCGTGACGAGCGCAGAAGCTGGGCGAAGTAGGGACGGGACGACCAGCCCTGACCGACATCTCCGGGCCGGGAGGGCCAGGCGGCGGCGAATGTGCCACGGGGATCGAGGATGATCGTCCCGGCATCGAAGATAGAGAGCTTGTTCGAGGCCGCGGCCAGCGCCTTCTCCTGTTGGGCCGGTTGGTTGCCCGCGATATCCGCTTGCCGGGTCAGGCTGCCAAGATCCAGGGCGAACTGGTTGATCTCGGCGGCCAGGTTCGCGGCCGACAAGCGAGCGAGTTCCTGATTGCGCTGTATGGCCTGCTGCTCTGTCACGCGGCCATACGCGTACACTGCGACCAGCGCCACGGCAAAGAGGATGACCGCGGTCGGCACAAAAGACCAGGCGAGAATCCTTCTTCGCAAAGGGCTGCGCGTGAAAAGAGCTCTCATGCGGCGACTTGAACCGGCGCCTTAGTTCCCGGCGTTCGTCTGAGCTGCTTCGATCTGTCGGCTCACGTCGTGCAAGATGTCGACCGGAGCTTGACCGAGGGTGAAGATCTTTGTAAAGGCGTCGCTGAGCAGGCGAGTGGCTTCGTCCATGTTGCTCGGGAAGACCTCCTGGACGACCGAGTAGCCTTCGCGGTGTGCGGCGGCGAACACGTCGAGATCGATGTCCCCGGCCTTCTCCGGGTACTGCTCCTTCACGAATCGCTGCCAGTCTGCCACAAGCGACAGCCGGGCCGGCTGCAGCAGGTTCGCCTCCGCCATGGCCAGCCCGTACTCCTTGCTCACGAGGAACTTAACCAACTCCCAGGCCTCCTGCGGATGCCGCGTTCCGGAGTAGATTCCGAAGCCGTCGGTCGTGCTCAGTGTCACCCGCTGCGCCGGCCCCGCCGGGATGGGCGCCACGCCGATACGGAAGTCGGCGTTTTCAAGGATGTTCTTGAGCCCCCAGGAGCCATCTTCGACCATCGCCAGCTTGCCCCCGTAGAAAGCCGCCTGGGTCCCCACGTTGTTCACGTCCGTGAACGTAGCCATCACCTTGTCGTCCCACATGCGCGCCCGCACCCACTCGAGAGCTGTCAGCGCCTCAGGGCTATTGATGACGCATTTGGACGGATCGCTGGGATCTACGATGTGGGCGCCCCAAGCATTGATGTGGACCTGCAGCCGGTCCCACCCGATATCGATCATGCTGCCCCAGATGTCGGTCTTGCCGTCGCCGCTGGTATCGCGAGTCAGCTTCTTCATGGCCGCAAGGTAGTCGTCGTGAGTCCAGGAGGCATCGGGATACGCCACGCCGTACTTGTCGAAGATGTCCTTGTTGTAGTAGAGGACGAGGGTGCCCTGGTACTTCGGCACGCCGAACTGGCGTCCGCTCGCGTCGAAGAAGGCCTTGTACTGGGCCGGATCCCAGTCGGCGACGATGGCCGGGTCCAGGTCGGTCTCCACGTACTTACTCAGGTCGAGCACGTAGCCTTTCTGATTCCATGCGGGGAAGAACTCGCAGCACCCCTGGAAGACGTCGGCTGCGTTACCGGCCTGCATGTCGAGGGGCATCTCGTCGGCGAGGTTCTCGGGGTCCGGCGTGTAGAAGACGCTGAGGTTCGGATGCTCCGCCTGGAAGATCGTCAGCTCTTTCTGAGCCATAGGAGGAAACCACTCGGTCCTCCAGTCCTGGTACACGAGTTGCACCCTCTGCTCCGTCGAGGATGACGTGGAAGGGCTGCTACCGCACCCCGCCACGACGAGGCCGGTCGTCGCGAGCGCGCAGGCGAGCAGGGCTGCCCCCGCCAACAGGCTGCTGAATAATGACGCCGCGCCGTCAGGGCGCGATGGCCGCGCGCGAGAGAAGAACGCAGGAAGTGCGAATAGCAGCGCTATTCGTGCGACCGAGGACGTGCTATCGCGCCGGCCAGTGCGTTCTGGGGGCCGTGGCGTCATTGTTCGGTGGCCTCCCAAGGCAGGACGGCGCGCGAGCCATCGCACCGTGCGTCTGCGGGACCCGGCCGACCTCATTTGACCAACCGCCCGTGGATGGCCATCGAAGCGGCCTCGGTGCGGCTGGCGGCCCCGAGCTTCATCAAGATGTTGCTGACATGGAACTTCACCGTCGACCGGCTTACGAACAGCTTCTTGGCTATCTCGGGGTTGCTCAGGCCGTCCACCATCAACTGGAGTATCTCGAGCTCGCGCTCGGTGAGGCCCGGGTCGGGCTCGGCGGGATGGGTTGTAGCCCGTATCAGTACCTCGGCCGCCTCCGGCGCCAGCGTCGGCCGGCCGGCGTGCGCAGCCCTGATGGCGTTGGCCAGCTCGTCCGCCGAGACGTTCTTCAGCAGGTAGCCGATGGCTCCGGCTTTGAGCGCCCCCTGCACCAGCTCCTCTTCCTTGTAGCTGGTGAGTGCGATGACCTGCACGTGCGGACAGGTCTGGCGGATCAGCCGGGTGGCCTCGGAACCATCCACCTCCGGCATCACCAGGTCCATCAGGACCACGTCGGGCCGGAGGTCCGGGCACTTGCGCACCGCTTCCAGACCACCGCTGGCGTCACCCACGAACTCCAGGTCGTCGTATGCCATCAAGAACGTCGATAACCCGCTCCGCACCACCGCGTGGTCGTCAACGATCATCACTCGTACCGCTCCCGCTTCCATGCGACTCCTCCCCCGGATCGCCCGGTCGCGAATCGCTCGCGCTCCCCGAGCAACGTTCAGCCCTAAGGGTAGCGCGCCGGGCGCGGTTATTTAACCCCATCGGCAGAAACCCCTCCATCCGGCCAGGTACAAGACCGGCCAGGCAGACGTCCGAAGACTCTCCTCCCGCCTGATTCGGCCGGCCGCGCAAACGACGAACATGGAGACAGCACATAACGCAAGACCGGAGGCGGAGCGATGAGGATCTTCAGGAACGTGTTTCGCAGGAAGATGAGGGCCTTCTTGACCATATTCGGCATCACCATCGGGGTGTTCGCCCTGGTCGTGATGGGCAGCATGGCCGAGAAGATCAACCTGATGGTGTCCGGCGGCACCCGCTACTACAGCGACAAGGTGGTCATCACCGACGCCTCCACCCCCACCGGCGGCTACAGCACCACGCCTATCGCCGTGAACCGCATCCAGGAGATCGAGGACGTTCCCGGCGTGGCTCGGGCAAGCGCCAGCATCTACATCCTGCTGGACGAAGACAGCGGCATGTCCATGAACGGCATCGTCGGCAGCGACATGCGGAACCAGGGCTATGAGACGTTCGAGCTCCGGATGGCCGAAGGCCGCGATCTGACCGCTGCCGACCGCGGCAAAGCGGTCGTGGGTTGCGATATCGCCAAAGCGCTGGACGCGGAAGTGGGAGGGACCATCGACCTGAGGGGCAAGCCCTTCGAGGTGGTGGGCATCTACGACAAGACCCTCACTGCCCCCGACAACACGGCGGTCATAAGCCTCCACGACGTCCAGCAGCTCCTCTACGTACAACTGCCTGCCATAGTGCAGGCGCAGGTGGACCCGGACGAACTGGCCACCTCGATCACGGCCTATCCGGATCCCGGTGTCGACCCCGACCAGCTCGCCTCGACGATCGAAGGCACAGTGTCCAACGTCACCGCTTCCGGTCCCCAGGCCTTCATCGACCAGTTCAAGAGCGCGACCAAGATCTTCAACAGCATCATCTTCGGTGTGGCGCTCATCTCCCTGCTGGTCGGCGGCCTGTCGGTGGTGAATACCATGACCATGTCGGTGCTCGAGCGGACCCGGGAGATCGGCATCCGCAAGGCGATCGGCGCCTCCCACCGGCAGATCGTGGGCCAGTTCCTGACCGAGTCCGCGTTCATCGGCTTCCTCGGCGGAGCCACCGGCCTCCTCCTGGGCTGGATCGCCGCGACCGTGGTGAACGCCCTGATGGAGCAGAGCGGCACCGTTCTCTTCCTGGTGACCCCGCGGCTGGCGATCGGCGCCGTGGCCTTCGCGATCGTCCTCGGTGTGGCCAGCGGCTTCTACCCGTCCTTCCACGCAGCGCGGCTCAAGCCGGTCCTCGCCCTCAGGTGCGAGTGAGGGCGGCAGGATCGTGAGCCAGACCGACTCGAACAACAGCGTAATGACCGCCGACAGCAGCGACACCGACATGACTACCAAGAACATAGAAGGGACGAAGACAATGAAGACCATGGTGAGCGTACGCGGACTCGAGAAGCGTTATCAACTGGGCAAAGACAACTACGTCGACGCTCTGCGCGGCGCCTCGGTAGACGTCGGGGCCGGCGAGATGGTGGCCATCATGGGACCGTCGGGATGCGGGAAATCGACGATGCTCCACATGATGGGCTGCCTCGACGAGCCCGATTCCGGCGAGGTGTGGCTGAACGGCCGCCGGGTCGACGACCTGAGCACCCGGGCGACGACCAAGCTGCTTCGCGAGGAGATCGGCTTCATCTTCCAGGGCTTCAACCTGGTATCTTCCATGACGGCCCTCGACAACGTCGCCCTTGCCTCACAGTATGCGGGTAAGTCGCGGCGCGAGGCACAGAAGTTGGCGCGCGAAGCCCTCGAGGCCGTAGGCCTGGGCGACCGCGCCGGCCACCGGCCGTCGGAGCTCTCCGGGGGGCAGCAGCAGCGGGCGGCGATCGCCCGGGCGCTGGTCAACCGGCCCGCGGTCATCATGGGCGACGAGCCCACCGGCAACCTGGACAGCACCAGCTCGGCGGAAGTCATCGACATGATGCGCGAGATCAACCTGCTCACGGGCACCACGTTCATCCTGGTGACTCACGATCCCGATGTGGCCTCGGGCTGCGACCGGGTGATCCACATGCGCGACGGCGTGGTCTCCGACGAGACCGCCTGCTGCATGGCGCTCGCCCGCGCGCCCGAAGGCGCCGACCGCGAGCTCGCGGCAGTAGCCTGACCGGAGCCGGCAAGAAAATGAGGAGTGCTCATGAAAGCGATAGTCTACACACAGTACGGCCCGCCAGAAGTCCTGCGTCTGGCCGAAGTGGAGAAGCCGGTCCCCCGGGACGATGAAGTGCTCATACGAGTGCACGCGAGCACCGTGACGGCCGCGGACTTCCGCTGCAGGAGCTTCACGGTACCCCTGTCGTTCTGGATCCCCGCCCGTCTGTTCCTTGGCATCGTGAGACCCAAACGGCCGATTCTCGGCGCCGAGCTCTCCGGGGAGATCGTAGAGACAGGCAAAGACGTGACCAGGTTCAAGACGGGCGACCAGATCTTCTCCGCGACCATCGGTAGATTCGGCGGCTACGCCGAGTACACGTGCCTCCCCGAGACCGGTGTGATCGCCCCGAAGCCGGCCAACATGACCTACGAAGAGGCCGCGGCTGTGCCGATAGGAGCCCGCGCGGCGCTCCACTTTCTCAAGAAGGCGAACATCAAGAGCGGCCAAAAGGTGCTTGTCTACGGGGCCTCGGGCAGCGTTGGTACCTTCGCCGTGCAGCTCGCCAAGTACTACGGAGCGGAAGTCACCGCCGTATGTAGCGGCTCGAATCTCGAACTCGTGAGGTCGCTTGGCGCCGACAAGGCTATCGACTACACCGCGGAGGACTTCACTGCCCAGGGAGAGATCTACGACGTCATCTTTGTGGCGGTGGACAAGGGCTCGTTCACCGACTGCATGAAGGCGCTGAAGCCGAAAGGCATCTACCTGAACGCCACCACGCCGGTACGCTCCCCTCGCATGCGGTGGACGGCCCTGACCAGCGACAAGACGATCGTCACCGGAGAACACCCAAGCGAAGAACCCGACGACCTCGTCTTTCTAAAAGGCCTGATCGAAAAGGAAGTACTGCGTTCGGCTATAGACCGGTGCTACCCGCTTGAACAAATCGTCGAAGCTCACCGCTACGTGGACCAGGGACACAAAAAGGGAAACGTAGTCATAACGATTGAGTGAAAGATGAACGGCGAAGCCGCCGGTCTGCGACGCCGCTCCCGTCCTGCCGCCCCTGTCCTACTGGCCAGGGAAAATCCCGTCCTTCGGCGTAGTCCCGATTCCCGACTGGTGCCCGGTCCGCGCGAGCTCTACGCGCCCTACCCTTATGACATGTAGAAAGCCGGTGACGCGATCCGGCCGCGCGGCGGGAACGACTGTGAAGAGAGTGGGGTGCCTGATGAAGAAGTTCAGTCTTGAGTCCATCGCCCGGGCGTGCGCCCGTCATCCCTGGAGGACGCTGAGCGCTTGGGCCGTGTTGCTTGTCTGTGCCGCGGCGGTGACCGTCCTGTACCTGGGCGGCGCGCTCAGCAACCAGCAGCACTTCACCAACGACCCCGAGTCCTCGCGGGCTACCGCCCTCATCAATGACAAGTTCCCCGGCAACGACCAGTCGCGAGAGCTGGTCATCGTCCGGTCGCCCGGGTTCAGCGTCGACGAGCCCCAGTTCCGCGAGCAGGTGCAGGCGGTGACATCCCGGGTGCTGGCCCTCGGTCCGAACGTGGTGCAGTCCGGCATCGACTACACCACCGATCCCTCCCCGGTACTCATCTCCTCCGACCGGCACGCCACCCTCCTGGTCTTCAGCATGGCTCAGTCGGCCGGCGCCGCGACGGACGACGCCGTAGCGCTCGAAACCGCCGCCCGCGACACGGCGTCCTCGGACTTCGAGGTGCTCGTCACAGGCGAGGCAAGCATCAACAGCGACTTCGGCGCTACCGCTGAGAGCGACCTCCGCAAAGGCGAGATGTTCGGCGTGGGGATAGCGCTCGTCATCCTGGTCCTGGTCTTCGGGGCCATCGTCACCGCTGCCATCCCTCTGATCATGGCACTCGCCTCCATCCTCCTCGCCATGGGTATCACCGCCATGATCGGCCAGGTGACCGATCTATCGTTCTTCATCACCAATATGATCACCATGATCGGCCTCGCGATGGGAATCGACTACTCGCTGTTCGTGGTCTCCCGGTACAGGGAGGAGAGGGCCACCGGACGGGACAAGGTCGATGCGATCGGCCGGTCGGCCTCCACGGCCACCCGCTCTGTGCTGTTCAGCGCCCTGGCCGTTATCCTGGCCCTAGGCGGCCTGTTCCTGGTCCCGTCGACCCTCTTCCAAAGCATGGCCCTGGGCGCCATCGTCGCCGTCTTCACCGCCCTGCTGGCTGCGCTCACCCTGCTCCCGGCTCTTCTGGGTGCAATGGGCGACCGGGCGAACGCTCTCCGGGTGCCCTTCCTGCACAAGACCGGGGCCACCGGCCGTCCGGGTGGCTTCTGGGATCGCGTCAGCAATGGCGTCATGCGCCGGCCGGTGATGAGCCTCATCGTCGCGGGCGGGATGCTCGCGCTGCTGGCCTCGCTGTACTTCTCCATCGATCTGGGCTCGGCCGGGGTTGAGACCTTGCCCGCCTCCATGGCGTCCCGCCAAGGCTTCGAAGTCCTGCAGAACGGATTCCCCGGCGCCTCGATCCAGCCGGTCGAAGTGACCATCGCTGCCGGCCCCGAGTCTCCGGCCGTCACCAAGGGCATGGAGAACCTGCGCGCCGCGCTGGCCGGCGACCCGGCGTTCGTAGGCCCCGGCACGACGCGGACGAGCCCCGACGGCCAACTCACCGTGCTCTCCCTGGTCGTCACGGGCGAGCCGAACGGCGGGGGGGCGCAGGCGGCCGTCAGGACCCTGCGCTCCGAGTACCTGCCCGCGGCCTTCACCGGCACCGGGCTGGTCGCTGGGACTGACGTCCTCACCACCGGCCAGACCTCCCTCACCATCGACTACCTCGACACCATCAACGGAGCCACCGGCTGGGTCTTCCTGTTCATCCTCGGCCTGTCGTTCGTGCTCCTGCTGGTCGTGTTCCGCTCGATCTTGGTGCCGCTCAAAGCCATCCTCATGAACTTGCTCTCCGTGGGGGCCGCCTACGGCCTCATGGTGGCGGTGTTCCAGAAGGGATGGGGAGCGGACCTTCTTGGACTCCAAAGGGTGGATTTCGTCGAAGCCTGGGTGCCCCTCTTTCTGTTCGCGATACTGTTCGGCACCTCCATGGACTACCACGTGTTCCTGCTTAGCCGGATCCGCGAGCGCTTCGACCAGACCGGCGACAACCGGGAGGCGGTGGCGTTCGGCCTGCGGCGGACGGGCGGGATCATCACCGGGGCGGCTCTCATCATGGTGGCGGTGTTCGGCGGGTTCGCAGCCGGCGACTTGGTGATGTTCCAGCAACTGGGCTTCGGACTGGCGGTTGCCGTGTTCCTCGATGCCACCGTCGTCCGCTGCGTGCTGGTGCCGGCTGCCATGCGCCTGCTGGGGACCGCCAACTGGTGGTTCCCGCGGTGGCTGAGCTGGCTGCCCGACCTGCGGGTGGAGGCGGGCGAGCCGGCAGGCCGGGGCACGTCGACCGGTGCCGGCCAAGGCGCGGACGTGCGGTGAGGGAGCGGGCGCGGGCAGAACCGCCGCCCCCCGGCCGGCAGCCGCCCCGGCGCTGATGGCAGCTACCGCCCCGGCCGTCCTGGCGCTGATCCCGGCGACCGATACCGAGTAGGCGACCGGCCACATTGCAGCAAGCGTGACGGGCCTCCTCGAAGGAGGGGGCCCGTTTTTCGTGGGGAAGACTGCCGTGCTGCTGGATCGGCCGCTAGACCCCCGTGCCGTCTCGGATCCGACGCCCAAGTGCGCGGGTGCTCCCCGGCACACCTCTTAAGCGCGCGGCGACTGGACGGAGATGGCCACTCCCTGGTGTGAGCGCATCAGGCGACGTCTCTCCTCCCCTCTGCGCCAGCCGTACCTCTCCTGCCCCCGGTTCCGGCTTCGGCACCTGCCGGATCTGAAGGACTTCCGGCGATCCGTAGCGTGTGTTGACGGCCGCTTTCACGGGCTCTATCCCAGAGAGGCTTTGGTACGGTCATTTCCAGGCCAGCTCACTGTACTATGTCCTTGTTCCGGGCATCGAAAGAAAGGGAGGCACGATCGCATGGCAGAGGCCGAGCGTTCAGCCCGCGATCTCGTACTGGCTTTCTATGAGGCGGCTCTTAACGAGAAAGACGTCGAGAAGGCTGGAGAGTTCCTGGGTGATACCTATATCCAACATAATCCGGCGGTTGCTGACGGTCCCGAGGGGCTGCTACGCTTCGTGCGGTTTCGTCGGGAAAGATTCCCCCATTCACGCAACGAGGTCAAAATGGTCATCGCTGAAGGCGACCTGGTTGCGCTTCACGTCCACTCGGTGCTCGTACCTGGAACGCCGGGGCGCAATATCGTCGACATCTTCAGGGTCGACGGCGATAAGGTCGTTGAGCATTGGGATACCATCCAGGACATCCCTGAGGCTCTCTTCCCCCCGCTGAACGACAACGGACTCTTCTGATTCAGGTGGAAGCACTTCTCATTGAAGGGCTGCGGCTTTGAAACCAAATCAGCCGGCCAAATCAGCCGGCCGTCAGAGTCAGCGATCGCCACATCACGCAGGGGCGGAGCTGCCAGCCCCAGGAAGTCTCGATCACGTCGGGGTTGCTGCAGATGGTGCAGTGGGCAGCTTCGCGAAGCATCTCCCGATAGCGGAGCTGTCGATAAAGCTCGGTGATCGGGATATCGGAGCGGCGATAATCGCGCACGTTGCCCAGGGGTACGTCCCGTCGCCGGCAATCTCGGAAGGAGCCGTCGGGAAGGACCGTGAGGACCGCATGGGGGAGGCGGCAACTGAAGCCCTGCAGCGCAGGATCGTCCTGCAGCAGCCGAAGATACTTGTTCGTCGCCTGCAAGGGATAGCCCGCCGCCTTGAGTTCTCGAGCAAGGCCCGCCGCCTGCCTTAGCTCGTCTTCGCTGAGTGCTAGGTCGCCATGCCTAACGACAAGACCTCCACTCTGCATCTGCCCGATCTCCATGGGGCAGAAATACAGGCCGGCACCCCAACGCTTCGCCACCGGGGCCACGCGGCGAAGTGCACCCCGGTTGAGGCGGGAAAGCACCGTGTTGACCAGCAGCCGCGGCCGGAGGGGGTCGTCGCGCAGGCCGAGCACGAACGAGTCTAGGCGGTTGAAAAGGCCGGGCAGCCCCCGCAGCCGGTCGTGGTCCTCGCCGACATCGTCGAGACTGAGCACGAGCGTCCTCACCAGACCGCGCAGCGTCGGCCAAAGGTCCGGAAGAAGCCAGCCGTTAGTCATCAGAGTGGTCGAGAGGCCGGCAGAAGAAGCTGAGCGCAGTACGTCGTCGATATCTTCACGCAGCAGGGGCTCGCCTCCCCAGAGAACCAGCTGGCAGATGCCTGCGTCGGCCGCCTGGCCATACAGCCAGGCTATGTCTGCCGTCGTCAGCTCTTTCCCTGCGGCCCCTTTGTCCTCGCCCTCCGAGTAGCGCCATAAGCAGGTGGCGCAGCGGCCGTTGCAGCGAGCGGTCACGAGGTGGCTGAGAAAAAGCGGATGGTTCGAGACGCGACCTCGGATCATGTCATAGAGGACGCGCGCGTCCTCCCCCCGGCGCGCGGCAGGGCCCCATCGGAGATTTCGGCCACCATCCATGCTTCTGCGTACCCCAAAGAGCGGCCGTATCAACCTCTCCGCCTCAACCCCGGAGCTTCCCAACCGGGTTGCCATCCGCCCTCTGGACTTTATCGCCCTGCCCGATGTAGCTGAAACCATGGCGCTTCCCAACACCGGGACCACAGAGACCTCTGGCGCCGCGGAGACCACCGAGACAGCCCGTTAGCAGCCAGGAATCTCCCTTGACATCCGCCTTCAATGCCCTATTGTGGAGGCAGGGCTTCACCCAGCCCACCCCCGTTGACGTGACCTTGGAGCCTGCTGGGTAAAGGAAGATGGAGGCGCGGTTCATACGGTTCGGCGAGATCGAGGTGAATGGCGTTCGCTACGACTACGACGTGGTGATCGACGGCGGAAAGCTCCGCAAGAGGCAGAAGAAGCCTTCCAAGCCCTTCAGAGACCAGTTCGGGCACACGCCGCTATCGGCGGCGGAGGACATTCCCTGGGGAGGCTCACGTCTGATAGTGGGCGCGGGCGTGAACGGGAGTCTTCCGGTGATGCCTGAGGTGTACAGGGAGGCGGAGCGGCGCGGAGTCGAGATCGTTACCGTGCCTCTCGACAAAGCGCTCGAGTTGTTGGAAGCCGCCAAGGACGAGGATGCCTTCGCCGTCCTCCACGTCACCTGCTGACGACCCTCGGCCCAGGGTAAGACGACCGGCGTCCGGCTACCTCGCTGGGATTCGACCCTGGCGGCTCAGAAGCACACCATCAAACTGCGCATTTGCCCTCAACAGCCAGGGTTCCTCCCCGAGCGGCTTGTCAAGGATTCCTCTCACCTCAGCGTGTCTGCTGTAGAAGTAGCACAATGGGGGTGGAACGAATCCATGCGTGCGGATGACGAGATCCTCTCGCCAAGCGGGGGCGTGACCGCCTTGAGGGAACGGCCGAGGAAACGGGGCACAGTCCGCGAGCTCACGGGTTACGGTAGCCCGGACGAGGTCTTCGAGGACCACTACGACCGCCTGGTGCAGGCACTCACGATCCTGGCCGGTGACCGCGAAGTGGCAGCCGACGCCGTTCAGGAGGCGTTCGCTCGTCTGGTGCGGAGCTGGGACTATCTGGCCCGCTACCAAGATCCGGCCGGCTGGGTGCGGCGCGTGGCTCTGAATCAGATCCGCGACAACCGCAGACTGTCGTTTAGGCAAGCCAGGTACCTTGCGCGATTCGGACAACAGGAGCCCACTACCGACGGACCGACCGCGGAAGATCCGGTCTTGTGGGCGAAGGTAAGAGCTCTCCCCCTCAAGCAACGCACTGCCGTCGCCTTGTACTTCGTAGGCGACTTGACCGCCCGGGAGGTTGCCCAGACCATGCGGGTCTCCGAAGGCACGGTCGACCAGCACCTGCACCGGGCTCTGGAAACGCTTCGCGACAAACTGGAGGGACAGTGGTGACCGACTACCCGCAACTTCGAGACAGTCTGAAGTCGCTGGCAGGACCGGTGGATCACGACGCGGCGTGGGCGCAGATACGGCAACGGGCCGGGCGAAGGCGGCCGATGGTCAGCCTCTGGGATCGGACTAGATCACGATTGGCGGCTCTTTGGCCGGATCCGCGCTACTTGGACGAAGCCGCTGTCGCGGCTGAGGTCGAAGAGCGGTCTGGTGTCCTGAAACAAGCCTCCGCGCCCAGGCGGAGGAGCGGCTTGCGTATCGCGGTCCTTGCCTCTGTTGCCGTCGTCCTCGTGGCTGCCATAGCCGTCGGAAGCCTCCAGGCTGTCAAATACCTGGGCAAAGACCAACCCATCGTGGTGATCACCGACGACACCGTCGGAATCTCGCCGGGTTCGACCGGCCAGACCGCGCAGAGTCCGGGGGGGGTGCTCGCGACACTAGGTGCGGGGAATGAGGAGTGGGGGGCGGACAGCACGATGTGGGCGGTGAGGGCCGACGGTTCCCTCTGGGCCTGGGGGTATGACCCCTTTAGCCCCGACTCTTTCGCCCGCGTCGGCTCCGACACCGACTGGGTGGCCGCCGACGTGGACGGCTCGCAGTATCTGGCCTTGAAGTCCGACGGCTCCCTCTGGGCCTGGGGAGAAACGATCGGCGATAACTGGACCGGGTTTACCAGCGTCTTCCGCTCTCCCGCTCGCGTCGGTTCCGACACCGGCTGGATGGCCGTAGCCACGGGCGCGGACCGACGGTTGGCCGTGAGCACCGACGGCTCGCTTTGGGTTTGGGACACGGAAGCGGGTTCTACCATCAACACCTCTCCCACCCGCCTCGGCTCCGACACCGATTGGGTGGCTGTGGCTGCCGGCGGAGGCTACTTTGTGGCCTTGAAGTCCGACGGCTCTCTCTGGGAATGGGGAGTGAGCTACTCGATCGACAGCAGCTCTCCCACCCGCGTCGGCTCCGACACCGACTGGGTGGCCATCTCCGCGGGCGGCTCACATTCGCTGGCCATGAAGTCCGACGGCTCCCTCTGGGAATGGGGAATGATAGCCGGCGCTCCGACTGCTGAGGGCACCACCTATCTCGACTCTCCCACCCGCGTCGGCTCCGACACCGACTGGGTGGCCATCTCCGCGGGCGACGCTCATTCGCTGGCTTTGAAGTCCGACGGGTCGCTCTGGGCCTGGGGAGACAACCTGTGGGGTCGACTGGGTGACGGTACCAGTACTACTCGCACCCTCCCCACCCTGGTCGGCTCCGACGCCGACTGGGTCGCTGTCGCGGCAGGTTACTCTCAGTCTCTGGCCCAGAAGGCCGACGGCTCCCTCTGGGCCTGGGGAGAGAACTTCGGGCGCGTTCCTCAGCAGGTCCTCGCCGCAGCGGAGACCACCGAAGAAGCAGGGGATTCGGCCTATACGTTCAACTGGCTGCAGAACTACCCCCGGCTTCTGGACCCGGCCAACGATGTGATGATCATGAAGGTCACCTCGCCCTCGCCTTCCTACTGGCGGGCCAACGCGCTCGAAACCTTCACCGGCAACGCCTGGACTGCGGTCCAGGCCTTCCTTGAGCGCCTGGAGCCTACGCGGAGCGGGGACTCCTACGTCTACTCCGTACCGGAGGTGGCGCCCACACCTCCGGGGCTGACCGTCTCCCAGTCCTTCCAGGTGCAGTCGGTCTACACCAACTACCTCTTCGTGGGAGGCGACCCCCGGTCGTTCAGGATCGACCAGGATCTCGCTCTGCGTACCAACGACGTGCGCGCCCTCCATTCGAACAAAGCCCTGGGGCCCACGCTCGCCTACCGAGTCACCGCCGTCATCCCCGATCTTAAGCCCACGGACGTGGTCGGCAAGGGAAGCGACTATCCCCAGGCTCTGGATCGCTACCTGGGCCTGCCCTTCCTCCCCGCCTCCCGGATCGAGGGCCCCGACCAGGAAGCCAGCTGGCGAAGCACCGTACCGGACAGCTTCCCCGGGGGTGGGGAGTGGGTGGACCTCTACGCCCTCAACCGGGAGATCATCGGCGAGGCCACCGACCCCTACGAGGTCACCCTGCGCATCGAGCGCTATCTGCGCAACTTCTTCGAGTACTCGCTCACCCCACCTTCCAGCGACTACTCCTCCCCCTACTCGGCTTTTCTGTTCGACACCCGCTCCGGCTACTGCCAGCATTTTGCCGGGGCCATGGCCCTGCTGCTTCGCTACAACGGCATCCCGGCTCGGGTGGCGGTGGGCTTCACGAGCGGTGAACTGGATGAGTCGAGCCCGGACACCTATACCGTGAGCACCAACAATGCCCATGCCTGGGTGGAGGTCTACTTCCCCCAGATCGGCTGGGTGGCCTTCGACCCCACCCCCGGGCTGGAGCATACGATCCCCACTCCGGGAGCTTCCTCGACCAGCCCGGGCTTTGTGAATCCGTTTGGCGAGTAGTTCGTCGGAACTCCGTTCTTCACGCATGAAGTCACTCCAAAGGCCCCCGGCGCAGGCAAGGACGCATTCTGGCGTTCGAGTCGCGTAGCCGGGAAGGCTCGTAGCGGAACTGCGGGAAAGATGGGGGGAAACGTGGGGGCCTTCTAACTACCCGATTGCCCCCAGCGGGCATCGGCCTACAATGAAGCTACATGGGGAGCAAGGTAGCCTCCCTCTCGGCGGCGGTCTCCACCAGAAGGACGCGGCAAAGGAGCAGCCATGGCAAGGAGAATCACAGGCGTTGTGGTCGCGGTAACGCTGGGGTGCATTCTTGTGCTTCTCGCTCTGGCCTTGCCGGCGAGGGCGTCTGAGCCCAATCCCTATCATTACTGGTCCAGCGAACGGCTCAACTCGGAAGGCAGGTGGAGCCACGTCTGCGATGTGCGAGGCGATGATCTCCTCTGGTCGGAGCCCTCTCCGGGATTCGAGGGCGCCAGCGGAGTAGCAGACGATCCCCGGCTGCTCGACATGGCGTCCGGGGCGCGCTCCCTCCCTGCTGCCGGTCTGATGTTGGCCAGCCCGGCGCCTGCGCCGGTGAGAGGCGGGGGACTTGCGCCTACACCTCGATCGGTCCTGATGCCAATAGGCCCGTACTACGCGGCCAAAGAGCTGTTCCGATTCGGTATTCAGGCGGCCGGAGGCCGGAGAGAGGGTCCGGCATTCGCAGCGCGATGAGCCGTACCAGCCGAACCACGAGGCTACGTGGCCTGGGCCACAAGCGGGAGGCCGTCCGACCCTACCTCTACTCCATCGACCAGTCGGCAGCTGGCGAGCGAGGAAGCTCCCGAAGCCGGCCTTCATGTCGGCGATGGGAGAAGGCGGTGTCGCCGGACGAAGGAGCGCGTCATTGTATCTGTATGACATCGCGATCCCCAGATCTGGTTGCTCAAGGGGGAGTAGACGTGACAGCGGCCGGATCATCAGGAACGGCTGGCGTGGGACCAGGATGGCGCGGTTGGCATCGCGCCGGATCAGCGACGGCGTGATGATGGCCACCGTCAAGGTGGCCGATGAAGATGTAGAGAGGGATTCGACCTTCAGCCGAGCGCCTCGTCTGGTCGATTGAATACCTCGAGGGAGAAGGCGGTGTCCAGGGCCGATCATCCCCCGATGTCATAACTGAAGAAGAGTCTCCGAACGGGGTACCAGATCACTGGTCTCACAAACGATGACGAAGCTCTGGCTCATGATAGCGACCACGTTCTGGCGGCCGGCAAGAACGCCGTCGAACGATCGCCAGACCTTGCGATCCGGGAGAACGTCTACGGTCGCCCCGTACGCCTATGGCTTCCGCCTCGACGGGGACCGGATCGGCTGGTACGAGTATCGAAGTAAGGGAGCCGCCTTCCTCGCGCAGGCTCATCGCTTCTCCGACGTTCCGCCGAATCACCCCCTCTACTCGGCCATCGAAGATCTCGCCCGGCGCGGCATCGTTGCCGGATTCAGCGATGGCAACTTCCGGCCCAGTGGGCCGCTCACCCGCCAGCAGTTCGCCAAGATGATCGTGAAGACTCTGGGGTTCACGGTGACCGGGAACGAGTCCTGCCGGTTCGCCGACGTGGACAGCGGGGTGGACCCCAGCGATCCCTTCTACCCGGATAAGTACGTGGCCGTGTGTGCCCTAATCGGGATCACCCAGGGCAAGACCCCCACCACCTTCGCGCCGTATGACAACATCACCCGGGCCCAACTGCTTACCATGGTGGTGCGAGCGGCGGCGCGGATGGGCATCCTTGATGACCCGAGCCCGGCCTACTATCTGGGCACGAGCGATGGCACTCACTTCTTCCGCACCTGGGACGATCCCGATCATGCGCGTAGCGCCCAGACCGCGGAGTTCAATGGTCTCCTTGACGGGCTGGTCCTGGATGACTCCTCGAGCCTGCCCGGGACCCTTACAAGAATGCCACCCGGGGAGAGGTGGCCCAGATCCTGTGGCGCTTGCTCCAGAAGATGGACGCGAAAGGAACTAAGCATCAGGGTCGCCACAGGAGGCCGGAGGGGGGAAGGCTCGAAGGACAGGTGGACGGGTGTCTGGGGTCGCACGTTTAGGGATCTGGCCGTTAGGGAATACCTATAGCGAGTCCCGAGAGACGTAGCGCGTCTTCTAGAGGTTCTCACAGGAGCTGGTGCAGAGGAAACGCGGGATCAAAACACTGCGGAGTACATTGAAGCGTCAGCAAGTGGGGGTCGTTGAAGGAAGGAAAGCGGAGCCACTTGGGACTCGCGCTTCGAACAAACAAGGAGGTCAAGATGAGCGAAGACACACCCGTTCTCGACACTATCGCCGCCATGACCGCGGCATCGCTCGAGAACACCAACCTCGGTGACCGCGAGGTGATGCTCTCCCGCATCGCGGCCCTGGCGGCCTCGGCGCCCCCGCCGTGTCTTACCTGGCCAACATCGGCCCCGCCGCCGACTCGGGGGTCACGCTGGAAGATGCCCGGGGCGTCTTGACTGCGGTAGCGCCGATCATCGGCACGGCCCGGACCGTCACTGCGGCGGCCAACATCTCTAAGGCGCTGGGGTTCCTGATACTGGCGGTCGAAGCGGAGATCCAGGCGGAGATCGAGGCGGAATCGGCCTGAGCGGTGGGGTAGATTCGGCTCTGTTGTGTTAGACAGAAGCCTCATTCGACATCGACGGAGGTCCTTCGGGGCCTCCGTTCGTAATCCTCGGGGGGGGGGGGGGGGGGCTGTTCGGCGGTGCCTACAGGAGCTGGAAGCCCGCCCGTATAGGGAGCGGCGTTCTCGAGCGCCTGCAGCGCGGTGATCACCTCACCGAGTCGCTTGATCTTCTCTCCGTAGGTAGCCCAATCGTCGATTCGCTGGGCGGCCCGCGCTTCCTCGTAGAGCTGCTCGGCCAGGTCGAGAAGGGCCGCGCGATCGGTCGGAAGCGTCCCCGAGATCGTCGTCGTGGTCGTGCCCGGCGGGCACCGTGGTCGTGGTCGCTGAGGGGATGGTGGTCGTGGTGGCCCCAGGGACCGTGGTGGTTGGACCAGAGGGTACCGTGGTGGTCGGACCTGTGGGGGTGCCGGAGAAGATGGTATCGAGCGCCGACGGCAGGTCTTTCTCCATCACCACCACATCGCCGTATGCAACGATCACCCGGGTCAACTCGGGGATGGCGCCGCTCTCAGACTGAAGGTACAGAGGCTCCACATAGATCAGCGAATCTTCCACCGGTATGACCAGGAGATTCCCCCGTATCACCTCACTCCCCGCTTGGTCCCACAAGGTGAGTTGGGACGAGATGACAGGATCATTGTTGATGCGAGCTTCCACCTGGGCAGGGCCGAACACCAGCTTGTCCTTGGGGAAAGCGATGACGACCAGCTCTCCGTACTTGTCGCCGTCCATGCGGGCGGCCATCCAGGAGACCATGTTCTGCTTGGTGCGGGGGGTGAACGGCTGCAGGAGCACGAACTCCTCCTCGACCACGCCGGGCAGGGCCATCACCAGGTAGTAGGGCTCGACGATCCTCTCTTCCTCCCCGTACATCTCCGTCGCGATCTGCCACACGTCTTCTTTGTTGTAGAAGATCTGTGGCTCCGTCATGTGGTAGACGGAGAGAGTCTCCGCTTGGATACTGAAGAGATCCTCTGGATAGCGCACGTGCCGGCGGATGTCGTCGGGCATCTCCCCGCCCGGGGTGAAGAGCCCGGGATAGATCTTGCCCCAGGTAGTGGCCAACGCATCGTCGGGATCCATTTGGTAGAAGGTCATGTCGCCGTTATAGGCGTCGATGACCACCTTGATGGAGTTGCGGATGTAGTTGAGGCCGCCTGGACTCGGCTGCGAGTTAGGGAAGCGATCGGTGGTGGTGTAAGCGTCCCATATCCAGACAAGGCTGCCGTCGTCACGCATCGCGATGTAGGGATCTCGGTCGTACTGCAGGAATGGGGCGATGGTCTGCACCCGCTCGGCGAGCGAGCGCCGGTACAAGATGCGGGAGTCGGGCCGCAGGTAGTCAGAGACCAGTAGCTTGATCGTGGCGAAGCGCACGCTGAAGATGAGCTGGCGCGGAAAGCTACCGATGTCCACGCCACCAGTCCCCTCGTACTCGGCAAACACGTTTTCGTCGCCCATGGGATAGTCGAACTCTTTGGCGGTCGTGTTGACCAAAACGAAGGAGTCGGGGACTTCTCCATAGTAGATCTCGGGGCGCGTGACGCTCAGAGATGTCTCGCTTGGGGGGGTATGTCGCGCACGAAAAGCTGCGGAAGCCCCTGCTCGGTCGGCCTCGCTCACCGGGCTGACCACCACTCCGTATCCATGCGTGTAGGTGAGGTGCTGGTTGACCCAGGTCTGGGCCTGGCCACTCAGCTTCGAGTAGTCGAACTCCCGGGCCGCGAGAAGGACCTGCCGGTACATATCGTCGATGACATAGCGGTCGACATCCACATCAGTGAAGGTGTAGTAGGTGCGTATCTCCTGTATCTGCCGGTAGGTGTCCAGCGCCGGGCTGGGATCCCACACCCTGACGTTATCGAGGGTGGCGGCGTTAGCCGCGATGGAGTCCGCGTCGAGATTGGTGTTCGCTTCGAACGGAAACGTCTTCACCTCGTTCAACCCGAAGGCCCAGCGCGTCGAGCCGATGTTGTTGGCGATGTAGGGGGTCTCTTTCTCGATCTCTGTGGGCGACACTCGGTACTGCTGCACGATGGCCGGGTAGATCTGCCCGGCGAAGAGCCAGGTGACGAACAATAGCCCGATAGCCAAGGCAGGGAGGCGCCAGCCCTTGAAGTAGATATTGATCAGGAACAGAACGGCTGCGATCGCGGCGACGATGGCCAGGAAGCGCAGGACCGGTATCTGTACGTTCACATCGGTGTAGCTCGGCCGAAGGTGACGCCGCGCTCGGAGTAGGCCAGACCCCACACCCCAGGAGGTAATCCACGGCCTTGCCCAACATCGCCACGGCCAGGATGACCGACAGGTGTGCCTTCACGTGCGGTGCCGCGCGCAAGCTGCGCCCCTCCACGCGGATCGCTCGATGGGAGATGTAGATACCCAGGGCTCCCAGAAAGCTGAAGAAGAAGCAAAGCATCACGAAGGTCAAGACCATGCGGGCGACGGGCAATGTGAACACGAAGAAGGCCGCATCCCGACTGAACACCGGCGCACTGAAGCCGAAGTCGACCTGCCGGAAGAAGAGCCATATCCGCTCCCAGGATCCAGCGTAGCCCACGGCGAATATCACTCCCAACACGATGGAGATCGCGAGGAATAGGCGACGACCTCGCCGAGTCTGAGTGTCGACAAGTTCGTAGACCTCACCCTCGGTATCGCCGGCCGGTCTCACCTTGGGTACGAAATACCGGGCGAGCCGTAGGTTGCCGTAGAAGATGGCGAAGAACACGACACCGCGGCCACCATGACCACGAGCGGCGCCCAGATCCTGGTCCAGAAGACGGTGGTGAAGCCCATCTCTTGGAACCAGAGATAGTCGGTGAAGAATCGGGAGACCACCCACAAGAGAACGACGAGGATGATGATCCCCAGCGGGACGAGAACGGCCGTCCGGCCCTTCCAGCTCGCGCCCCGCCACCAACGCACCAGGCCTTGCAGTTGATCCGCCGGCGTCTTGGGTCCCGCGCCGCTCCCTGCTCCGCCATTCTCGCGACCGGTAACCATGAGGCCTCCTTCTTGCGCCAGGAACTCGCTGCGCCTGGCCCCGGTAATCTACCACATAGGTGGAAGTTGACTCTGACCCCAGGCTCGGCGCCGATCCACCGACCGGCGCTGGCGGGCCCTTCCTACTAAGACCGGTCCCTGCTAGGATGCATTCCTTGGGGTCCTTGCACAGAGGTGCCGCCTTGAAGATAGAGCAGAACGGGTCCGAGTCCGGCGAGATCTCGGCCAACGGCAGTTTCGTCATAGTCCACGTTCCCGTCCAGTTGGTGGGGCAAGTCCCCGGGGGCGGGGCTACCCTGCGCTACAGCATCGGCTCCTTTGTCGGCCTGGAGACAAGGCTGCTCGCACGGACCGGCCCGCAGGCAATGCTCACCTTTCGTATCCCCAAAGAACTGTTTCGTGCCCGCCAACGCCTCCATCTGGAGGTCTTGGCGAGAGACGACGAGGGCCTGCAGAGGGTCCTCTGGACCAAGCGCTATGAAGCCAGTTGGACAGGGAGCACCCCCCACGTGGAACCGGTCGTCGACCTCCTGGGGGAGGGACCCGAAGCCAAGCACTGACCCAGCACACCCAGCGGCAGGCGTGTCCTCCTCGGCCCGTTACGGGTCAGTCCAGCGGAACAACGAACTCGATCGCGTCGATGCGAACAAGAAGGACGTCGTAGGCGACGGGGTCTTCGAGGGCCCCTGCGCCTGTTCTGTGCAGGAGAACGTCTGTAAGAGCGACAAACCGCGTGTTCTCATTCAGAAGGTCGAGTACCCGACCCTTGTACCCACCCGGTCTCGGCACAATAACGTACCCCTCGCACCAGAAGTCCCGGGCATGTACATTGACGCGGACGCTGTGGCCCCCAGCCTCCATGCGCAACATCCTTCCCGACGGGTTGAAGACTCGCTCCCTCTATCGTCTTCTCGCCTCCGCTCCTTTAAGCTGTCCTCATTGCGGACATAGGGACGATGAGGGTCCCTGAACTCACGATTCGCGGATGCCTGAGGTACTGCTCCCTCCCAATTGGGGGGGCGCTCTAGAACCCGGTCGTAGGCGGGCTGGTGGTCGACGTCGGCTTCTCGGTCGTAGTGGTGGTGGCCGGGGGCTTCGTGGTGGTGGTCTTGCCCGTGCCTACCTCGACCTCCTGCGGGATCATCTTCCATTTGCTGATGAAGGTGTCCTTGTGAATGACCGAGCCGTCCTTGGCCTTCACGACGCGGACCACCTTGATCTCCTTGCCGTCCTGGCCGGACATCCTGATGAACGTGGTCCCGGGACCCAGCCAGGAAGCCTTGTATTCGATCTTCGTCATCTTATCCACGTCGTAGAAGTCGCTGGTCTTGTAACTCACGGTGCGGCCGTCCTTGGTGCCGTAGATGTTGAACGTGGTGGTGATCCCGTTTGAGGCGCCTCGGACGAGGATGTAGTGGTCGGTGTCGTTTCGGAAGCGCATGTTCGGCGACTCCGCGCTTACCGTAGCGTCCCTGCCCTTGGGATAGTGGTCGATGAAGATGGAGTGGTTCTTGCGCTCTACTATCTCGAGCCCGGCGAAGAAAGCTGCGTTGAAGAGCGTGGTCGATACCTGGCAGATACCGCCTCCCAACACGTCCTCCAGTTTGCCCGGGCCGGTAATGCCATGCGCCAGCTTGTATCCTCGCTTCTCGGTACGCGGGCCCACCTGCTTGTCGAAGTCGTACACCTCGCCGGGAGCCAGGAGCACGTTGTTGGCGTATTCAGTGGTAATGCGCACGTTGGTCTGCCGGTCCTCGGTCCCTTCCCACTCGGTGATGAAGCCACCCAACTTGTCTTGGATGCCCAGGGACTCGGCTTCTTCGGTGGTGCGTTCGGGTTCGGTTGTGGTCACGACCACCTTGGCCGATCGCCCAGAAGCCTTGAGAGAGGCGGCCGTCAAAGCCTTGGCAGTCTCGTCACGGTCCAGCTTCCTCCCCTTGGCGGCTGGGACCACCCACGCCTGCTGTCCGTCACTCTTCCACGTGGCGTTGACGGGTTTTCGCACTACCCGCTCGGCGATCTTGTCAAAGAACGGGCCCATCTTCTCTACAGAGAGATACGGAACCAGAGTGGAGACCCCGTTCCGGTCCTCAGTAGAGAAGTCCATGTAGGCGCCTATCTGCTCGGGCGTGAGCTCCCAAGTCCTGTCGCCGTCATTGAGCACCAGATCGGAAACGATCATCTTCTTGGCCTGGACGACCGCTCCCTGGCTGTCCTCCGCCTGGATCTCGGGATCTTCGAGCACCATGGGAACGGCCAGCTTTGTCGCATGGAGGGTGAAGAGCAGGGCCTTGAGCTCCTCACGTACGGCGGCTTGATCGACTACACGCCCCTTCTGGCCCTCTACCACTCTGACGTCGGTGCCGTCGATGATCAGTCCGGCGTTCACGGGGGGCATGTCGATCTCTTTTGCCACTTCGGCCAGGACCTCGTCCATCAGCTCGCTGTCGACCGTCCCTTCGAGAGCCACGGCCTTGTCTCTGAAGAACAATCCGAGACGTCGGCTCATGTCGACCAGGAAATTGCTTTGTCGAGACACGTCCATCGCGGCCGACACCGCGCCCGTCACGTCGATCTTGGTGCCCACATCGCCGGGCATGACCGGCCAGGTCTTGTCGCCGCTCGTAAGGGTGATCGGCTCATCCTGGGCTTGTTTGACCAGTCTCGTGAGAGCAGCCGTGGCCTCATCGCGTGTGAGACCGCCCACAGGGTGGCCGGAGACGGTGACTCCCGCGTGCACCTTGTTGTAGTAGAGGGCGGAGTCTATGAGGGCGGCGAGCCCGAACAGGGCGATGACGGAACCGACCGCGATAAGCACGCGGAGTCGCCCGCGGCCGCGCCGGCGTTTCTTGCTAAGCCTCTTCTTTGCCAATACGGGTCGCGCTCCTCAAATCGCGGATGGTACAAGATAACAGATGCAGGGCGTTTCTTTGAGGTTCCAGAGTGGCAGCTTCACCTGGTTTCCCGCGGGACCGCTGGGAGTAGAATGGCTAGAGCGGACGGGAGGAACGGGCATGACCGTAGTCAAGGGATCTCTTGGCACGATCCCCCTGCTTCGGGTATCGGGCGAGCTTGACCACCTGGGTGGCAGCGAGCTCCGTGCCGTTGGGAGGGAGGAGTTGGGCACGGATGGTCGGTTCCTCCTGCTGGATCTCAGTCAATGCACCCACATCGATAGCGGCGGGCTCGGCGCACTCATCGGGCTGCTTGGAGAGCTGGGCCCGCAGGGTGTGCTGGGATTGATCGGGGTGAACCGCGACGTCTGTCGCATCCTCGAGATCGTCGGGCTGCCGAGGATGGCCAGCCTTCGGTTGTTTGCCGACGCCGCAGAGGCCTCCGCCGCTCTCACGGGCGAGGATTCTCCGTCCGCTGCTGCGGCAGCGGACGGGCCGGCGAGGCCGTCAACCAACGGCGTGATCGTCTCTCGGACCAACCATCGCAACTCGACCGCGCTAACATCTGCGCATGAACGACGATGCCCTTGTTTTCGACCTCGACGGGACCTTCTGGGATGCCGCGGCCGCCTCGACCCGGGGCTGGAACCTCGCCCTGCAGCGGATGGGCGTCTCCTTCCGAGTCACCGTGGACGGCATCAGGTCGGTTTCCGGCCGGCCGTTCGACGAGTGCGTCGAGGTACTCCTCCCTGAGCTCAGCCCCGTGCCGGAAGCTGCTCTGCGCTTCGCTTGAAGCGCACGAACGCAGGGAGATCGAGGCTGTAGGCGGCGTCTTGTACGATGGCGTGGCCGACGGTCTCGGGGAACTGGCCACAGCTCTACCGGTTGTTCCTGGTGAGCAATTGCCCGGACTGGTATCTCGACGCGTTCTTCCGAGCCAGCGGCCTGCGGGAATGCTTCACGGGCTGGGATTGTCATGGCTCGTCCGGGATAGGCAAGTCCAGGATGCTCTTGGCGCTCAGTGAGAAACACCGGCTGGGGCGCGTGACCTACGTCGGCGACACCCACGGAGACCGGGAGGCGGCTGAAGAGGCGGGAATGGAGTTCGCTTTCGTGCGCTATGGCTTCGGAGAGGTAGGATCGGCTTCGCTTTCCTTCGACAGCTTCGGCGAACTGGTCGAGTACTTCCTCGGCCGGGGTGACTCTGCCTCGGCGCGTGCCGCGCGCGGGCGGCCGTAGATGGACTCACTGGAGCGTGTGCGAACGGCCCTTTCCGGCGGCCGACCCGACCGAGTGCCCTGCGCTCTCGGCTTCTTCCCCCAGTCTCTTTTCGGAGCAGCGGACGCCGACGAGCTTTTCGGGACCGACGTGAGATTCGTCGAGTTCGACCCGCCCCGAGAACAAGGCCGGTTCCTTGCGTATCTCGAGACCCTACCGGCAGACGTGCACGTGGGGAGCCAGGCTCAGCTCCGTACCTACCAGGAGTGGGGCTATCACCCCGCCAACGGCTCGACCCATCCGGTGGGCCGGCTGCAGTCCGTAGCGGACTGGGCCCGAGGCCTCCTGCCGGATCTCCCGGACTCCCGACGGTACGAAGGACTGGCGGGGCGCGTTGGACGCCTGCACGACAGGGGCCTGGCAGTCGCCGGCTCACCCCCGCATCTTGGGGGCGAGCTGTTCGAGAGCGCGTGGCGCCTGCGAGGTTTCGAGCGCTTCATGAAAGACCTCGTGAGGGAGCCCGAGCTGGTCGGGTATCTACTCGATCAACTCACCGCTCTGGCGACAGAGAACGCCATCGTCCTGGCCCGATCCGGAGTGGATGTGCTGCTTCTCGACGACGACGTGGCCTACGGTGGGGGTCTGCTGATCAGCCCGGACACGTGGCGCCGGTTCTTCAAGCCCCGGCTCGCCCGGATCGTGGAGGCGGCTCGCGAGGCGGCGCCAGACCTGCTTGTCTTCTATCACAGCGACGGCGACTTCACCCGGCTCCTGCCCGACCTTGTGGAGCTGGGGGTCAACGTGGTGAACCCGGTGGCGCCGGACTGCATGGACGCCGCGGCCATCCGCCGCACCTTCGGCGAACGTCTGGCGTTGTGGGGAACGATCGGGACCGCCGTGACCTGGGACCTGGGCACCCCGGCCCAGATGCGGGGGGAAGTAGGGCAGCGGATTCAGTCGGTGGGGAAGTCCGGCCTATTGCTCTCCCCGGCGTACGACCTGGATTTCGCTCCCCGCGAGAACGTCGCCGCCTTCGTCCAGGCCGTGCTCGAGTTCGGCTAGGCTACCGCCATGGCCTCGAGCTCGATCATCCAGTCGGGCTGGGCGAGCCTTACAACTCCAAGCAGTGTAGTAGTGGGCTTGCAGCCCGCCGCCTTGAGGCGCTCTCCAACCACGGGCACGGCCTCGAGGAAGGCAGGAACGTCCGTCGTGTAGTAGTTGAGGCGGACAAGGTCGGAGAGCTTCAGGCCTGCATGACCGAGAACGATCTCGAGGTTGTCCAAGGCCGCATGAAACTGGGCCACCATGTCACCGGGATGCAACGAGTTGCCGTCCGCATCAACTGAGAGTTGGCCCGAGACTAAGACGGTCCGGCTCACCCCTTCAATCTCGATCGCCTGAGAGAAATCGAACTGATCCTGCCACGTCCCTGGATTTATCGCCCTTTTCTCCATGATCATCGCTCCGATCGCTCGCTGTGGACATGATTGCCGTACGGTCGCCGCGCCTCCTGCGGGCCCTCCCGGTTCGGGTGCGAGGTGGCCTGAGGTACACTGCCGTCGCACACCAGATTATAGGGAGAAACACAGGGAGAATAGGACCGTGACGAAGATCGATCTCGAAAACCACTTCTGCACGCAGGCGTGGATAGATGCCCTCCGCGACAACCCCGGCTATCCCAGGCTCGAGAATGAAGGCGAACGGCTTTCCCCTGAGGTCTGGAGTTCCATGGCTAAGAAGAGGGAGCTTCTCGACCTGGGCGAGGGTCGTATCGAGCACATGGATGCTGCCGGTATCGATGTCGCCTACCTCTCGTTGACCTCTCCGGGGGTGGAAGCCTTCGACCCCACGGTGGGGGTGAAGGTCGCGGAGAACGCCAACAACCTCCTGGCCGAGGCGATCGCCCGCTATCCCGACCGCTTCGGCGGTTGGGCCACCCTCGCGCCCAAGGACGTCGACCACGCTGTGAAGGAGCTCGAGCGCTGCGTCAAGAACCTGGGCTTCAGGGGATGGGACACCCACTCGAACTTCGGGGATTCCTACCTGGATGACCCGATGTACTGGCCGATCCTGGCCAAGGTGGAAGAGTTGGACGTACCTATCTATCTCCACCCGGCCATACCCATGATCCCGGAGCTGCGGACCTTTGGGTTTGTCCTGGCGGGCCCCACTTTCGGCTTTGGGGTGGAGGTAGCGTTCGTGTTCATGCGGATGATCGTGCGCGGCGTCTTCGATCGGTTCCCGAACTTGAAGATCATCATGGGACACTACGGAGAGGCTTTGCCGTTCTTCGTCAACCGGGTCGATTGCGCCTACCGGCAGGGCAAGGGGGCGCCGAATCCCGAGTTCGGGCCGGGCAGCAAGAAGTGGGCGAGTGAATACATACTCAGCAACCTCTGGGTCACCACGAGTGGCAACTACTATCCGCCGGCCTACTACTGCTCCCGTGACGGTCTGGGTAGAGACAAGATCTTGCTGGGCTCGGATTTCCCCTACGAGAAGATGGGCACCTGCACGGATTTCATCACCGGCCTCGACCTATCCGCGGAAGAGCAGGCCCGGGTGTTCGCGACCAACGCCCGGGCCTTGGGCTTCTGAGCAACAAGGACTCTGGCCTCTCTCTAAGGAGACCCATCTATCTCGACCACTCGCCTTGTGCGGGATCGGTTAGAACGGGGTGATCGTGAGCTCCTGCACGCTGATCGAGACGAAGAACTGCTGGGCGACACCGCCCGCCTGATCCGCGTAGACGAGCTTCAGATCGGTCGCCCCGGGACCCACCACGTCGAAGGTCCAGACGAGCGCACCCTCAGTCGATCCTGGGCTGACCGGGACGAAGCGCGGGTCCTCCCGCAAGTCGATGACCGTGTTGTCGTAAGGGTCGAGCTGCCAGATCAGGTTGTCCGAGGTGTCGTCGGGCAAGGCTAGTACCAAGGCTGTCGCGGTGGTGGGAACCACCTGAATCTGGCCGTTGGCCTTCGGCCCGATGATGACGGTCCCTTCGGGGACATCGATCGGCGGGAAGGGGAGAGTGGTAGTCGTCGTAGGCGGCTTGGTGGTCGTGGTGGTCGGCGGTTTGGTGGTCGTGGTGGTCGGCGGTTTGGTGGTCGTGGTGGTCGGCGGCTTGGTGGTTGTCGTAGGCGGCTTGGTAGTCGTCGTAGGCGGTTTGGTGGTCGTGGTGGTCGGCGGCTTGGTGGTCGTCGTCGGCGGCTTAGCCGTTGTGGTGGTCGAGGCCGCCGTCGTGGTCGTGGACGCTTCGGTGGTCGTGGTTGTGGTCACCTCTGTTGTCGTGGTCGAGCTGGAGGTGGTGGTCGACGAGGCTGTCGTGGTCGACTCAGCCACGGTGGTCGTGGTGGACAGCTGGTCTTCGGACACGATGCGGATGGTGCAGCTGAAGGTCCTGTTCACCTTGCCCGTGAAACTGACATTGCTGGCCTGTACCTGCACGTCCCCTTCGTCGAGGGTGAGCCCGGAGAACGTGTAGATCGCTTCCGGGGTCGGTGCGTACGACACGTAGGAGATCTGGGGTCCGGGGAATACCTGCACTAGATCGGCGTTGATAGCGTTCACGTCCCAGGCCGACCCGTCCTCCGGGTTCCCAGTGAGCTGCAACAAGACTACCCAGCCTGTCCCCACTATCACGGTGGAGCCGTTCTGCTTCTCGGTGATCGCCATGGTCGGAGCCGGAAGATTGGGTATTGTCGCCTCTGTGGTGCTCGTCGTCGTATCCGGAGCGACGGTGTCGTCGTTCGTCGCCCGGCCGATGAAGAAGGCGATCAGGAAGACCGCGATGACACCGATTAACACCCATAGCCACCACAGACGCCGGAAGACGCTACTGGAGGGCTTGGACGGTGGCGTTAGATGCGCTCCCCCGGTCGGGGGTCCTGACTGCGCACTCGGTTCGCCCGGCCTAGTCTGTCCTTCCATCGTCACCCTCCTCGTGCCCCCGAAATCGGCGGCCCCGGCTGATTGCACATTTCCGTACCGATTCTAGCTCGAAGTCCGTACTCCTGCGGCTGCAGCTGTGAAATCCCTGATGGCCTTGGCCACCTCTTCCGGCAAGTCGTAGTGCGCGCCGTGCCCACCGGGAATGGTCAGCACCGTCGTCCCCAAACGGCCCGCAAGCCAGTTCGCTGCCTCGCCGAAGAAAGGCGGGCTCTCGGCGCCGTACAGCACCGCGATAGGTCTCTGCGCGCTCGCCAACTCCTCGTCTGTGGGTCGGTAGTACTCGAACACGTCGAATTCGAAATTGATCCAGGTGTCATCAGCCGCTAAGCGACTGCGGTAGCCATCGGAGAAGCCTTCATAGACAACGTCGCCGGTCAGCATACGCAGGAAAGGCACCTTGCCGTTGGCGGTCGCCTCTTTCAGGAAGCCCAGGACCTGCTGATAGTCGCCCATGCCCGCGAAGAGTGGCGGCTCGTGCAGCATGGCCTTGCGGATGACCTCCGGGTGCCGCAGGGTGAGGCTGAGTCCGATGATGGCGCCCGAGCTATTGCCCCACACGTCGACAGGAGCCAGGTCCAGAGCGGCGAGAAGGGCGGCGGCATCGTCGGCCTGCTGTTCGACGGTGGTCCCGTCAAAGTCGGCCGGCCGCGGGCTGCGAGAATAGCCGCGACGGTCGTATGAGAGGACCTCGAACTCGTCTTGAAGCAGCGCGGCCACCCTCGCGTATTCTTCCGCATCCCCTTCCGCTCCAGGGATCAGGAAGAGCGTGGGCCCCGATCCACGAAGCTCGTAGTAGAGGGCAGTGCCGTTGGCTTCGACCGTTCCCGTCTCCACCCGCTTTGCCATGTCTGCTCCTTCCGCAGTGGTGACCCTTAGCCGCTCTACTCAATTCAATGACGCCCGTCCCCAGAAGTCAAATCCGACGAAAGGCCTCTCCTCAAGAAAGGCCTCTCCCTGTTGTGGTGCGGACCGGCAGTTTCGCCGGGCGGGTAGCGCGACCTGACCGAAGTGTCAGCACCCCTCTTCCAGGTTGTCCAGCAGGCGCAGTGCGAACACCAAGAACGCCCCGGCGATCACCGCCAGCCCGGTAAGTATGAAGCCCAGGCTGAAGCTATAAGCTTGTCCCATATAGCCCAGAGCGATCGGCAGGAGACCGCCCCCCAGGAGGAATGCGGAAGGGGGAGCCAATCCCGCGACCAGGCTGCGCAGGTTGGGCTGGACGATCCGTGACAGGGCGGCGAATGCGGGCGGAAAGAAGCAGGCCGAGAAGGCCGAAAGTACGAACATGCTCGCGACCAACCAACCCGAGGACGTGCTGGCCACGGCGATGATGGCCAGGCCGGTGACGATCATGAACAACAGTATGGCTCGTTTCTCCCCGATCCTGTCGGTGAGCCAGCCTGCGAAGAAGGTGGTGAAGAGCGGAGGGATCATGACCAGACCGAGGAGCGTGTTGGCAGAAGAAGCGGAGAACCCTCGCTCCTCCGTCAGGTAGAGCGGGATCATGGTGTAGAGACCGGCCTGCGCTCCAATACCCAAAGCAAAGAGTACGACCATGATCCAGAACGATCGCTGACGCATTATCCCCCCGAAACGCCTGAGGTTGGGAGGAGTACCGGGAAAGCCTCCGCAGTCCCCCCAGAAGAGGAAGGCGATGCCGGACGCAGCCGCGAAAACCCCCAGTATCGCCAGTGAGGCCTGCCAGGAGAACGCCGCCAGAAGCGCCACAGCGAGGAACGGTGCGGCAGCATAGCTCAACCGGGGGCCTAGTTGCTGCAGCGAAAGGGCCTTTCCCCAGTCCTCGCGCCTTACCATCGCCGCCACCGTCGCGACCACCGAGGGTTGATTCAGGCCGGCGCACATCCCGAGGACGATCATTGCTACGCGGATGAACCAGACGGAGTGCGCGAAGTAGCAGGCCATCAAGGTGGCGCCCGTAACCAAGGCTGCAAAGATCAGGGTACCCCGATGGTTGATACGCGCCGACATGAAGCCGGACAGCAGCGAGCCGCCAAGAGCTCCGAGGGAAGCGAGGAAGAAGAGCGAACCGGCCTGGCTGGGGCTCAGGCCTACGTCCGCCCCGATGCTCGGCATCAACGGCGAGAAGATGAACCGGCTGATGAAAGTGAGGAAGAAGAGCAGGGTGACGAAGAGCACCCTGCCGTAGACGGCCTCGAAGCGCTGGGGAACGGGGCAGAGCTTGTCCAGAACGCGCCTCCCGCCGGGACGGTGACCTGCCAGGCACGGTGACCTGCCCGCACCGCCACCCGCCGGGCGCGGCCGACGAGGTGGCCTGGCAGCGTGCTGATCGCGAGCAGGATAGCACCCCCGCGCCTCCCCGTTTCAACTCGCAAAATGCTCTCTGAAAGCCCAACCTCCTCCCGGGCCTCGAATGCGCGGAGCCTGATTTGGGAAGCACCACATCTGGAACACCTTCTGGCTGCGGCGCTCACAGTGTCGCTGCAAGGTATGTGGTGGAAGAGAAAGAGGTGAGCCATGACAAGATTCGGCCGCTTGCTCCTACTGGCAACTCTCACGGTCGCCGTATTCGTTCTGTGGGCCTCGGTGGCTCTTGCCCACGTGCCCCAGCTTCCGGATAGGGGCCCTACCCTTGAGACCGCGACCGTGGTGGACGACCCCGCCACTTCCTGGGTTTTCTACGGCACGAGCGAGAGCCCGGGCGAAGTGTGGTACTACCGGCTGGACCTTAGCTCGGGGGACCGGCTCTATCTGCAACTCCTGACCCCAGGACCTGAGGGCTTCTGTCCCACCCTGGCTGTCATGGGTCCCGGGCTGACGCCCGAAGGTCAGTTGCCCGATTTCGTCGAGACGCCGGCGGAGGCCTTGGGCGAGGAGGTGCCGATCGTGGTCAAGCAGGGCGATCTGGGCGAAGCCGAATATGAAGCGTTCACACCGGGTGCCTACTACTATCCGGCAGAGATGGACATGCCGGCGCCGCAGGACGGCACCTACTATGTGGCCGTCTTTGACGAGGAACTGGCGGGACCGTTCGGCCTGGCGGTAGGCTACGAGGAGAAATGGACACTGCCGGGCTGGATCCGTCTCCCCGCCGACCTGCTGTCGATCTATGCGTGGGACCGAGGTTGGGCGGTCGCTCTCGCGCCCGGCATCGCGGTGCTTGTCGTAGGGGCAGGGCTGGTCCTATGGAGGCTGCGCGCGGGACGGAAGAAGCATACCTGTCCGGATGGCTGGCGGTTGCGGCCGGTCTTTTCTGCCTTGCTACCTCCGCTACCGTTCTTACCCAGATGCTGCTGGCAGCCGGCCGGAGCGGCTTCGACCCGACCATGGCGATCACCGGATTCTTCCTGGTCGCCCCGGCGGTCATCGGAGGACTGCTCATATGGGTGGGTCGGCGCTCCCGGACTGCCTCGACCGTCGGTACGAGGATCCTGCTACTGGTTCTCGGCCTGGTGGGCCTGGGCTTCTGGGCCGGTTATTTCGTGGGTCCTATCCTCGCGATCGCCGCCGCCGCGGCTCCGCCCTACCGGACGCACGTGCCGGAGGGAAGCACCTCGGTCGCTTGAGTTCCGGCAGGCGGGGCGGCCCGTGGGATCCACGGGCCGCCCCGATCCTGTATCCGGCCGCTCGCACGAGCGAGCGGTGTTCGCGCGAGCGGCGGACTCAGACAGTCTGGAACGCCTTACTCACGATCTTCCATTCGCCGTCCGCGTTGAGCAAGTGGAAGTAGTTGACGAAGCTCGCTGTTCCGAAGAAGCCGGACTCTTCCACCCGGGCGCTGGCCACCCTGCCCGCCACGTGGATCTCGGGGATATCGGCTTTGTAGGGGGCGCCGGTCTCGAGCATCGAAGGGTGGCTGCCTACGTCGGCGAAGAAGGATTCCGGAGTCCCCACGATGAGGTCATCGCCCAGGTACCCCGCCATGACGGCCTCGGGATGAAACGTGCTTCTAAGGCCCTCCACATCGGCCCGGTAGGTCGCGTCCACATACCGCTCCAGGACGGCTCGCACGGCCGCTACGTCTTTCTCCTCCAAAGCGTCGCCCCCCTTTGGTCGCCATCAGTCCACCGCGAGAATCATGGCACGCCGACAATTGCGTGTCGAGGGCGCCCGCACTTCGCCGTGCCGCCCGTTTGGGGCTGGGGAGCCGGGCCGACAGGCCCGGCTCCCCAGCCCTCATGGCCAACCAGTCCCGATCCGGCTCTAGTCGCCGGGGGTCGGTGCAGAACTTGCCTCCAGGGACTCACCGGTCTGGGTCGCATCCTCCTCCACCGCTTCGAGCATGATCCACTTCTTGCCCCGCCTCGGATACAGGTAGGCATAGTAGTAGATCAGGGCACCGATGGCGGCGCCGATGACGATCACCAGGTCTTTCCACTGGCCCTCGGTCAGCTTGTAGAGCATGTAGATGACGCCGACCAGAGACAAACATGGCCAGAAGGGCCACATGGGCATCTTGTAGTGCTCGGGGAGGTTCTTGAACCGAACTCTGACCGCAATCGACGAGGCGGCGATGAGGATGTATGTGAAGCCGAGCACTACCCCGGTGAAGGTTATCACGTAGGTCTTTGTGGTGGTTGCGCACAGGATCGCCCCGATGATGGCCATCGTCAGGGCCGCCACCCAGGGGGACTTGAAGTTGGGATGTACCTTGGCCAGCCAGGCGCTGATGGGCTCAGGCCAGACTTTGTCGCGCCCGGAGCCGAACACGATACGGCTCATGAGCACCACGATGGCGAGGCAAGAGTTGAAGATGGCCACGAACACGAGCAGGCTGATCACCGTGTTGACCGTGTCGTTGCCGAGGGTCGTGAGAATGTACTGCATCGGCGACCCGCCGGGGGCCATGAATTCGGCCAGGTTGGGGGCTCCCAAGATGGCCGCGGTGATGGGGATGATCTCCACCAGTACCGTGATCAGCAGTGTCCACAGGATCGCGCGGGCGATGTTCTTGCGTGCGCCCTTGGTCTCCTCGGAGAAGACGATGGCGCCGCCGTAGCCGTTGTAGCAGAAGATGGCGAACACCACCGCACTCATGATCAGGCCGAAGCCCACGCCCGCCGCGGTGCCGGCCTCGTCGAAGATCACCGGATCGATGAGGACGCTCCCCGACTGATGCACGTTGGCGAAGCCGAGGATCGTGATGGCGAGGACGGCGACGAGCTCGATGGCCAGGAGCACACCCTGGATAAAGGAGTTGGTCTTGATCTGTAGGACCGCCAGGCCACCTACCACGAGCATGATGATCGCGGCGATGATCTTCTGCCACATCGGGTCGGCAGCCCCCTCCCAGATAACGGTCAGGTACTGGCTTGCGCCCAGGGCGATGGAGCTCGGGATGACGATTACCGAGATCAACATGAACACCAGCGATACGAAGCCGAGCGGGCGTCCCAGACATCTCGAGACGAGTGCCCACTCACCCCCCGTCACCGGGAACGCGGTGCCGGCCTCGGCGTAGGCGAACGCCATCCCGATGCCGATGATGCCGGCGATGATGAACGACCAGAACGCTCCCGTGCCCCCCACCCAGAGGGCGATGGGCGCGATGATGAACACCGACGCTGTCGGGGCGACCCCCGATATGGTCATCAGGACGTTGTGGATGACTTGGAGACCCCTGTCCAACTCCTGTTTGTAGTGCTTTGCTTGCGGTTGCTGACTACCCTGTTCCACCACTCCGGACCTCCCCTAGGTTCGAACATATGCAAGCCGTCGACCTAGCTCTGCTCTTCATAGACATCCCCCACCCTTGCTGTCCGACTCATCCTCCGACTCGTTCTGACACCTATGCCTGGGCAGACGCCTAGGCGAGAGAGATTCTGTATGCCGATATCAACTCACAAACCCGCTCGTGAGGAAGTGCGGGGACCCGGTGATCGTCTTGACCGACCATGTCCTCGTTCGCGACCAGCACGTTGAGCACCGCCTCCTCGACGGCGAAGACCACCGCCGCGAACAGGGGGTCGCACTCCCCCCAGGGTATCCACGACTGCGATTCGCGAGCCTCCGGCCTACCCAGGATCGTGGCCGCCCCGGTGGTCACAGAACCCGGGTTTCCGGTGGAGAACGCCAGGAAGATGTCCCCCGAGAAGTGGGAGCTCGTGGTGCCGGTCCGGGCGAGGCCGAGCGGCACCCTCCGGGCGAGGGCTTTGCATTGGCCGGGAAGCAGAGGGGCGTCGGTAGCAACGATGGTAATGCAGGAACCTGCACCCGGAGGCATGAGCCAGGAAACATCGTCGAGCGGATCGTCCTCTCGGATATGCACGCCGATAGGCACGCCCGCGATGGTGAGCTCGGGTCGCCAGCCGAAGTTGGCCTGCATGAAGACGCCCACCGTGTAGGTGGCGCCGCCGAACTCGACCCGACGCGACGCGGTGCCCGATCCCCCCTTGAACCCGTAGCAGATCATGCCGGTGCCCCCGCCCACCGAGCCCTCGTCGATAGGACCGCTCCGGGCCGCTTCCAGAGCCGCGAATGTGTGGTCGTCGGTCACGTGCTGCCCGTTGGTGTCGTTGAGGTAGCCATCCCAGGTCTCGGCGACCACCGGCAGGGTCCAGAGCTTGGCGAGGCTGGGGTGACGGGCGGCCAGCCAGCGGCTGGCTCCCGTGTGGGCCGCGCCGACCGAGTGGGTGTTGGTGATGAGGATGGGGGTGGAAAGGAACCCAGTCTCCTCTATGAGGGTGGTGCCGGTCATCTCTCCGTTCCCGTTGAACGAGAACCAGCCGGCCTGTACCGGGTCCGCGGTCCCTGCTCTTCCTCTCGGGTGGATGGCAGTCACGCCCGTTCGGATCGGGCCCTGTCCCTGGACCAGCGGACCTTGTCCCGAGATCAGCGTGGTGTAGCCCACCTCGACCCCAGGCACGTCTGTGATAGCGTTCCACGATCCGGGGGTACCCTGCAGCGGCAGGCCAAGCCCGCGGGCCCGCGATCGGCCGGACGGGGTGCGGGTCTGCGGATCGGCCGGAAGTGAGGGTGGTGAAGATGGGTCCGTCATCGTCGGCACTCCTCTCGTGCTCGCGAGCGGGCACAGAGCGGCAACGACGGGCGGACCCTCACGCTCGTCAGACTCCCTGTGACCGCGTGACGGCCCCATAGTTGCAGAATCAGTACAAAGAATCAAGAGCGTCTTTTTACGCTCTATCAAAGAAGAATGTGCGAATACCCGGCGTCCGAGCCGCGAATCCTTACTCGGGCAGGTCCACTCCGGTGGCCAAGCGGGCGTAGGCAAGTACCATGCGTTTGCCCTCGGTGTGGTCTAAAGTGGGGTCGTTCTGGACCATGCGGATCCCGCAGATATCCTCGAGCGCGACCAGAGTCTGGGCGATCCTGGGCACCTCATCGTTCAGCTGGAACGCCCCGGTCGCCGCTCCCAACTCCAAGATGCTCTCGTAGAGGAGTTCCTGTTGTTTGTGGAGCGTGGTCATGAGGACCGAGAACAGTTCGCTCTCCCCGGCCAGGCGCCCTCCTTCCCAGAGCAGCCGGGTCTCCATGTCGTCCGGCCCCAAGGCCACTCCAGAATCGATGGTGGCCACCAGTCTCTCGACAGGATCCTCGATCGCACGGGCTTGGGCCATCCGCTCGGTGAAGAAGCGCTCGATGGCTTTGCGGTGGGCCTCACGCAGGAGCTCTTCCACGTCATTGAAGTAGTAGCGCACCGTGTTCGGCGACACTCCGGCCTCGAGAGCCACGTGCTCGACCCGTACGCCGGCCGCTCCGTGCTCGGCTATGGCCCGTTGGGCCGCCTCGGTGAGTTGCGCTCTTCTGGCTGTCTGGTTCTTCGTACGTGCCATGTTCGCTCGATAGCTCCTCGCTTCAGAGCCGAACCCATCGCTAGGTTCGGGACTCCGGAACCTGTTTCTTTGTACCCGAGATGCAAGTATACAGTCAGGTCGTCAAGAGTCTCTAGAGATAGTCGCCCGTGTTCAAGCCCATCGCGACGTTGAGGATGGGCCTGTCTACCCGCAGGAAGTTCATTGGGGCGTGTACCAAGCCCTTGGGCACGTATATCAGGCTGGTCGAGTCGATGACGAATCTCTCCGCCTCTTCGCCCGCGCCCATGAACCACTCTATCTCTCCGCCCAGATCGCTCGTGTCTCTGGGGTTGGAGCCGATGAGCAACACGATCTCATCGAAGGGGTGGGAGTGAGCGCCGAGCAGGTCGGCCGGACTGGGGATCTCCCATATCCACATTATGTCCAGCCAATGGCCGGCCTCTTTGAGGATCTCTTTGTCCAGGTAGACCTCGTCCGGGAAGGTGATGCCGGAAACCTCGGTGAAATCGTGATGAGCCAGTTCTGTCATGAGTCTTGGCCGGGTGATCACATACCTGCCGTACTTGCTTTCCGCCATGCCTCGTCACTCCTTTCGACTAGCCTCCCGGAGCGCTCCCTGAGCGGTGCCAGGTGCGCGGTCACCGTAGCATACATGCATCACCGGCTTGCCGGGGTCGCTCCTACTCCGGCGCAGTGCGGGTTCCGGCGGACGGTGCCACGGCCGCTGCTTCCGGACCGGCGGAGGGCAAAACGATAGCACCTCGTCGGCCCAGTTCGGCTTGATGTACACTTTCGTCGTACACCGCCTAGCAGCCAGGAATCCGGGAGGGTCGAATGCTTGTCCGTGACCGAATGTCCAAGAATCCCATCACCACCTACCCCCACGCGAGCGTGCCCGACGCGCTACAGGTGATGCGCGGGAGCAAAGTCCGCCAGTTGCCCGTGCTCACGGAAAAAGGCGAGTTGATCGGCATCGTGTCTCTGGAGGATCTGCTCAGAGTCTCGCCATCGCCTGCCACCTCACTGAGCGTGTACGAACTGAACTACCTACTCGAGAAGATGAAGGTGGAAGACGTGATGACGCGCGAGGTCATCACCGTCACCCAAGACATGGCGCTGGAAGAAGCCGGGCGCATCATGGCCGACAACAAGATCAGCGGCGTGCCGGTCCTGCGTGACGGAGAACTGGTCGGCATCATCACCGAGACCCACCTCTTCAACGTTCTCCTGGAGCTCTTCGGCGCTCGCGAACCCGGTGTGCGCGTCGTCTTCCATATCCCCGAGGTGAAGGGGACATTCGCCAACATAACCGGGGCGATCTCCGCCCAGGGTGGCAGGATCATCGCCTTCGGCGAGGCGCTCGGCGCTCCGGGCACGAGAACGGTGACCATGAAGGTGCAGGACGTGGAGCGCGAGGCCTTGCTTGACGCCATCCGGCCTTTCGTGCTGGATATCGAGGACGTCCGCGAATCGCAGTAGCTGGCCTGAACGCTGCCATCCTTGAACGGGCCCGCCACTGGGGCGCATCGCTTGCAGGGTTCGCCGCGATCGCCGATCTGAGGGCGGCGCCGTCCTTCACGTTCGCCCCCAGGCTGCTCCTCGAGGCGGGCGCTGGGGTCGCCACACGTTGGAGCAGGCTGGGCCTGGAGCCCGGTGAAGTCGCCTGGCCGGAGGGCGCTCGAAGCGTGTTGGTGATCGCAGTCGAGCACCCGGTGGACCGGCCGGAGATGGACTGGTGGTTCGGTCGTTCCGACCCACCCGGGAATCGGATCCTGGCAGATACGATTCAGCGGCTTTGCGACTGGATCCCGGAGGCCTTCGGCATCCGGACCTTCCACCTGCCCTACCACGTCGAGAGGGGTGGCATATACCTCAAGGATGCGGCGGTCGTGGCGGGTCTGGGGTGCATCGGGCGCAACAACCTGCTCGTTACCCGGGAGTACGGTCCTCGGGTCAGGTTGCGGGCGCTGACTCTGGACGTGGACCTGCCGTCGACCGGCCCGCTGCCGTCGACCGGCCCGCTGGGATTCGATCCCTGCGAAGGGTGCGATGCACCGTGTTTGCGGGCCTGCCCTCGGGGCGCGTTCGACCGGCGGGTCTATGATCCCGCGAAGGTGGGTCCGAACGTGGGTCCGGGACAGCTGCCGGGAAGGACCGGGCACTTCTCGCGCGCGGCATGCAATATCCAGATGGAGGCCGATATCGAGAACGCCGTCGAGCAACCCGGCGGGGGCGGTGACGACTGCATGAAGATCGTCAAGTACTGCCGGGCATGCGAGCTCAGCTGTCCCGTGGGGTCGGCGGAGCGCCTGTAGCTGGGGGAGTGAAACCAAAGGACCGAGCGGCTCGTCGGACAATACCAGCGGTGGCTCTACCGGGACGACCGGGTGCAAGCGCTGATCCGGACGGAAGCTCTGAGAAGGATCGAGGAATCGAAAGGAACTGTGATGACGCTCACGCGTCGTGGACTACTGAGGACGATAGGAGTGGTGGTGATGGCTTTCAGCTTCGCGTTGGGATTGGGTGGTCTCTTCGGAGGTTGCGGCGGTTCGGCAGCGACCGCGCCCGAGAACGACTCGCGTGTGGAGTACCGCCTCCTCTGGATCAGGAGGTGCCTGGCTCTTTCCAGACGGCATCGTTCGCCCTTGGCTGATTCTGGGGCGCTGAGGCCCAGTTTGGGTGCCTCGACGGAGTCATAAGAACGCGGGTCGGTTACACCGGGGGAACGAAGGAGAACCCTTCCTACTACAGTCTGGGCGATCACACCGAGACCGTGCAACTGGATTTCGACCCCTCGCGGGTGACTTACGAACAGCTGGTGGAGACCTTCTTCGCCAGTCATGACGCCTCGCGTGGGTCGTTCAAGGTCCAGTACATGTCGGCCATCTTCTTTCACGACCTCGAGCAGGAGCGGATCGCGCGGGAGGTCAAGGCCCGTCGTAGAGAAGCAGACCGGACGGACTCTTCAGACCAAGATCCTCGCGGCCTCCACGTTTTACATGGCCGAGGACTATCACCAGAAGTACGCGTTACAGGGTGACAGACGGCTATTCGGAGAGTTCCGACAGATGTATCCGGATCTTTGGGCGATGGTCGATTCGACGGCTGCCGCGCGGGTGAACGCCTATCTGTACGGATACGGTTCGACCGAGCAATTGCGGGCCGAGTCGGACCGCCTGGGGCTTTCCGCGGAGAGCAGAGCGCGCCTGCTGGATATGGCCGATAGATTGGAGCCGGTGGGCTGTCCACTGCCCACCACGAATTGAGCCTAGTTTTAACGTTCCGGGCGCGGGCGCTTGAACCGCGGCTTGAGCGAGAGCTCGTACGTGCGGCGTAGGGTGGCTTTCCGGGAAGGGTAGAGCAGAGCCCCGACATCTGCAGGCAGATCGACGACGGCCGTGCCCGGCGAAGACGCCACGCGGGCGTCGAAGCCGCACGCCCTCCTCGGGGCTCGGCCGGTCGCGCCAGGATCCAGAGGACTTCCAGTGCGGCAGCGCCGTAGGTGGCGACCTCCTGCCGGCTCTCCAGGATCTCGAACCCGTTGATGAGAGACAGGCGGGCCAAGGAGTTCCTGGTGAAGAAGTTGACATGGGTGACCGGATCAGCCTCCAATCTCACTCCCGCCCATATCTCCTGGGGCACCTCGGCATAGAGCACCCCTGAGGGGTCAAGGTGCCGCCGGAAGAAGTTCACCAGGCTGGTGAGGTCACTCACGTGCTCGAGGACGTGGCTGCAGATGATCAGGTCGAACGCCTCATCTCCGGTGAAGGCGTCTCTGGTGAAGCCGCCCATGTCGTCGCAGATCTTGGTCACGCCGGAAACCGGGTTGTCGTTATAGTCGATGAGGTAGCAGGAGTGCCCGCCGGCTACGAACGGTTCCAGCAACTTGCCGTTACCACCACCGTAGTCGAGCACTCTCAGCGCGCCGCCGGAGCTGAGGTAGGGCATGCACCGGTCACGGACCCGGCCGGCCCTCATGAGGTCAGAGCGCAGCGCTCGGGAATCGTAGCCGGCCTGGCCGCCGACGTCAGGCTCCACCTGCTTGAGGTAGGCGTATTTGGCGGAGACCTCTTGTTCCGTGGGCCGAGGAGAATAGGCCATGAACCCGCATGCGGTGCAGTGGACAGAGGTCAAGCGTGGTGGTCTCTGCGGTGGGAAACCACACCTCGAACAGGACCTTTCTCCGCAGGAACTGGTAGCTGCTCACGCTGCGGCAGGCGACCGGCCTTCTCCTGGGGCGGGCGAGGAGCAGGGTACGGCCGGCCGTCTTGACCCTGCGCCAGAAAAGGGTGAGGGGGAGAGCCCTCCCTCCGAGATGGTCCGTCCGGGCATAGACGAAGGTCTCCACGGGAGACCAATCCTGAGTTCCACAGACGGGACATGCGAAGGTGTCGAGCATTTGTCTGGCTGTCCGGTCTATACTCGGTGAGGCGTGGACACGGAGGGGAGCTTCTCATGCGGCGTCACAGATTTCCAGGTCTCGTGCTCGGCTCGGCCGTCTTACTTGCCGTCGCGCTGATATGCGGCGCATTATCGGGGTCTGGTCAGGTGCTTGCCGCAGGCACCCGTGCCGCGGATGCTATGCCGGCACAGCAGCTGTCGGCCGCGACGGCGGACGACGACATTCCTGGCGTCTCGCTCGCGGTGGGAGCGACCGTCTCGGGGACGGTGACATCGGCGGATGCCGGGGATGTCTATGCCGTGATCCTTAGCGAGGGCGAGGAAGTCCATTTTCGCTGCGATCCGGGGAAGGCCGGCAGCGCAGAAGGGATCTTCCATTTGCTGGTGCCGGGGGCCGTATCCGTGCAGAACCCAGGTCGGTATGACGAGGTGGCCTACAATCTGATCGCCGGCAGCCCCACGCGCCACTGGGCCGACTTTGACTACGTGCCGGCACGATCCGGCACCTACTACCTCTGGGTGGATTGGAAAGACGGCACCTTGGACTACGAGCTGTCGGTGAAGCGCACGTCTCGGGCCGCGCTCGATCTTGTCTCTGACTCCGACGATATCCCGGGGACTCCGGTAGGTTCCGGTACTCTCGAGGGTATTGTCTCCGCTCTGGCCGACCCGGACGACGTGTATGCCGTCGTGCTCACTGCGGGTAAGCCGGTGACGGTGCAGCTCATGCCCCTCACGCCTTACGGCAACACCATCTCGGCCCTCGCCTACCTCATGCTGCTCGATCCGGACACGGTCAGTCTTGCCGACACCGGCAACCGCGCGCTGGTGGGGCCGGTCCAGGCGAGGAACAGCAAGGAAGCGTACACGCGGCAAACGGCCGAGATCCGCTACATGCCGGCGAGGACAGGCACCTACTTTGTCCGCGTGCGGGCGGGAAGTGTGCCTTATGGCAGCAACTTCGCTTATCGGCTGCGGATACTAGGGAGTGGGGGTGCCGTGGAGCCTCCGGACTTCTCGGACGTGGCGGATTCCCCCTATGCGTCGGCCATCTACGAGCTGGCCGCCCGGGGGATCGTCTCTGGTTTCGTTGACGGTACCTTCCGTCCGGGCGAACCGGTGAGCCGCCAGCAGTTCGCCAAGATGATCGTCAGGACTCTGGGACTCAGCGTCACCGGCACCGAAGTCTGCCCCTTCCCTGATGTAGGCAGTGGGATGGACCCCTTCGACCCGTTCTATCCGGACAAATACGTGGCGGTTTGTGGCGTCCATCGGATAGCCCAGGGCTATGCCAACGGGACTTTCGGGCCCTACGACCGCATCCTGCGCCAGCAGCTGATCAGCATGGTGGCGCGGGCCGCGGCGCTGCCGGGCCCGCCCGATGGTTACGTGCCCGAGTTCTTGCCGGGGCAGTTCTATCCCGATGAACACTACCTGAACGCCCGCAAGGCCGCCCATGCCGGACTCCTGGACGGACTGCCGGGAGTGGGTCCCTCCTACGATTTCTATGCTCCCTCGAGCCGGGGCGAATGCGCCCAGGTGTTGTACAACTTGCTGGAGAGGCAGTAGCCGGACCGGCGCCGCGCCCGGCGATCCGGTGGTTGCGACGAATGGAATCGCAAGAACGGAGTGTTCGATGACCTTTGAGACCGTGTTCACCATGGATTCCTCGAGCATCAAGTTCGGGGCCGGAGCCACCCGCGAGGTAGGCCTCGACATGAAGGAGTTGGGTGCACGCCGGGTCATGGTGGTGACCGACCCCACCCTATCGACGTCCGAGCCGGTAGCCGTCGCCCTCGCGGCTCTGCGGGACGAAGGGATCGAGACCGTCCTGTTCGACCAGGTCCGCATCGAGCCTAACGACGTGTCGTTCAAGGAAGCCATCGCCTTCGCGACCGAGGGCAGGTTCGACGGTTACCTGGCCATAGGCGGCGGCTCGACCATGGATACGGCCAAGGCGGCCAATCTCTACGCCACCTATCCGGCGGATCTCTTGGAATACGTGAACGCTCCCATCGGCAGGGCCACGCCTGTGCCCGGGCCTGTGCAGCCGCTGATCGCCATCCCCACCACGGCGGGCACCGGCAGCGAGACCACCGGCGTGGCCATCTTCGACTTCTCCGAGATGCACGCCAAGACCGGCATCGCCCATCGCGCTCTACGGCCTAGGCTGGGGATCGTGGACCCCGACAACACGCGCACTCTCCCCAAGATGGCGGTCGCCTGCACGGCCCTCGACGTTTTCAGCCATGCTCTGGAGTCGCTCACCGCGCTCCCGTTCGACCAACGACAAGCACCGGAAAGCCCCCGAGTACGCCCCGCCTACCAAGGTGCGAACCCCATCAGCAACATCTGGGCGTCAAAGGCGGCCGAGATCGGCTCGAAGTACATGGGGCGGGCCATCGAGGACCCTGACGACGACGAGGCAAGGACCAACATGATCCTGGCCTCTACCATCGCGGGCATCGGCTTCGGCTCGGCGGGGGTGACGCTACCCCACGGGATGTCCTACCCCATCGCCGGCATGGTGCGCGACTACCGGCCGGAGGGCTATCCGCAAGATCACGCCCTCATCCCTCACGGGATGGCGGTCATCCTTGGCGCTCCGGCGGCGTTCCGGTTCATGGGTCCGGGCAACCCGCGGATGTTTCTGCGGGCCGCCGAGTTGATCGGCGCCGACGTCTCCGATGCCGGGCTGGATGATGCGGGCGAGGTCCTCGCCCTGGCAGTGATCGAGGTCATGAAAAAGGCGGGTATGCCCAACGGCCTGCGAGCGGTCGGCTACACGCCGGACGATGTGGACGCGCTCGTAGAAGGAGTGCTGCCGCAGCACCGGGTAACGAAGCTCTCGCCTCGACCGGCGACCGCCGCCGATTTCAGGCAGCTGTTCCTCGATTCGATGACCATCTGGTAGTCAAACCGGGACGCCGTAGTCTCGGGCCCCTTCGCGCGGTGGTGCGCAGGTCGGCAAGAAGGGCCGCGCCTGCACCTGCCCAGCTACAACTCAGCGGCCGGACTCGCGGTCTGTACGGGTGTTTCGTGAGGGGGCATGGACCCGCGGGCGAGTGACGCCGCCACGCCCACCGCGCACAGGGCCGTCATGATGGCGAACGTGACCCGTATCGCGGTAAGGAGGTTCGGGTAGTCAGCAGGTTCTATGGTTTGCTCCCCCACGATGATCCCCAGCACCATGGTGGCCAGCCCGATGCTGATTGCCTGTCCCACCACTCTGGTCGTTCCTACACTCGCCCCTGCGATCCCCACATACCGCCGGTCCACGCTCCCCATGATTGAACTCAGGTTGGGGGTCGAGAAGAAGGCATACCCGAGCCCGAGGACGACCAAGCCCGACACGATGTACCAGTAGGGCGTGTCGGTGGCCAAGAAACTGAAAGCGAACAAGCCTATCACGCAGAGCGTCATGCCGCCGGAAGCGACCCACCGAGGCTGGACGCGGTCGGACAGCCGGCCCGCCAGGGGCGAGAAAGAGGCCTGGAACGCCACCCCGGCGACGAGCACCAGCCCGGCCGTCTGAGCGTTCAGTCCCTTGACGAACTGCAGGTAGAGGCTCATCAGGAAACTCATGGCCCACACGGACGCATAGCTGATGAGGGCCGCCAAGTTCGAGAAGGCGAAGACCCGGTTGTGGCGAAACAGACTGACTTCGATGACAGGCGAGCGAGCCCGTGTCTCCCACCACACAAAGAGGGCCAGGCCTAACGCTCCCGCGGCCATAACGGTCACTCCTCTCACCTGGGGCAGCCACGAGAGCCCCAGCAGGAAGAGCGACAGAGAGACCGCATAAGCGATAGATCCGGGCCAGTCGGAGCCCGTCGCTTCTTCGTCCTTCCACTCGGCGCGGCGGAGTAGCCACAGGTCCAGGCCGAGGTTGATAACTCCGTAGCACGCCCCGATCAGAAAGAGGCCTCTCCAGCCGATGTTGAAGACGATGACTCCGCCGAGGATCGGCCCCATGGTCTGCCCGAGATACACGATGGCCACGTTGATGCCCATGGCTCTGCCTCGCCGCTCCGGAGGATAGACGAGAGTGATCATCGCTGTGGAACCCGCGAACATCAGTGCTCCTCCGAAACCCTGTCCGGCTCGGAACGCGACCAACGGCACGTACGAATCCGCGAACACCAAGGCCAGCGAGCTGAGGAAGAAGATGGTGAGTCCGATGAGATAGATGAGCCGCCGTCCGAAGCGATCGGCGATCTTTCCGAACGGCACCAGGAAGACGGCTGAGGCCAGGACGTAGGCCAAGGGGAGCCAGCCGAGGGCGACGGCGCCAAGGTTCAGCTCCGTCTGGATCGAGGGGAGGGCGATGTTGATGGAGGTGGTCATGAAAGCCAGCATCCACATGGCCATGCTGTTTACCAGCAACACGTGGGCGGCTTTCACGGAGGTGTCGGCAGGCGACAACGGCCGAAAGGAAGACCCGGGGTTCATTGGTAGAACTATGACCGTTCGCGCCGGAGGACACAAGTCCGGATTCTGTGCCCAGTCACCCCTGTCTGCGGATGCCGAAGTACCTTCTTGTGGGACGGACGAGAGTCAGCACCAGGATGGCGATACCGATCGCTCCAAAGATGATCTGCAGAGCGACGCCGATCCCGGGTAAGTAGCCCAGCAGCGCGACTTCGGTGGCGATCCAGATCACGAGACCTCCCCCGACGGCGAGAGAGAGCCACCAACTCCAGCGGTAGCGAAGAAGGAGGCCGAAGAAGACGATCAACGGAAGCACGCCCAGGACTATCATCAGGATCAGCCCAGGGATCAAGAAGTCGTCGAACGGACTCCCCTGGAGCGTGTCAAGCGGCATCCCGATGTTGTCGATCGGGTCGAGGACCATGCCGAGCCCCGCGGGGATACCACCTATCGCCTGGATCAGGACTAACAGGGTCAGGGCGATAGCGGTTCCGGGACGCCTTCTGGCGGCCATGGTCTGGGGCTCTCCTTGCAGGGGACGAGATCTTGCCGGGTAGCATACCACTGGGCCTCTCGGCGACGAGGCCGCGAGGGATCGAGCCGCCGACTACGTGCGCAAGCAAGCGCGCCAGCTGCGTGCCGTCGGCTGCGGGCGATCTGACGTCAGAAGAACGCGCCCCGGGGTCCGGCCGGACCCCGGGGCGTCACCACCAAGTCGTGTCAGGTGCGCGTCAGGCCACAGGATCAGGCTGGGCCGGATTCCTCCTCGACGGCTTCGGCCACGGGAGTCTCGGCCGGCACCGCCTCGGCCGGCGCTGCAGTATCGTCGGCCGCTGGGCCGGTCTCTTGCGACGACTGACGCGAGGGCCGCAGCGGGATGGGTGTCGGCGGCTTGGCCGCGGTAGGTGAGGGGGTTTCGGTCGCGTCCGTTAGCGCCTCCTCCGCGACCGGGGGCGCTTCCTCTGCTACGGAGGGGGCCTCCTCTGCCGTCGGCACGTCCTCTGCTGCCAGCACTTCCTCCGCGGCTGCGGGTGATCCTTCTGCTGCCGGCGCTGCGTCGCCCGCATCAGGCAGGTCAGTTGGTTGTACTGCCGCCGCCGGTTCCTCGGCCACCGCCGGTTCCTCGGCCTCTGTCTGGGCCGCCACCTCGGTCGCCGCAGCGCCGGTGACGGCCGCCGTCGCTGCCCCGGTCATCTCCGGAGCGACGTCGTCCATCGGGGGTGGCACGACCTCCGCGCCCGGCCTGATCTCGGTGGGATCCGGCTGGGCGGCGGAGTCTGCAGTCTGGCCGATATCCGGTTGCGCGGCTGTGCCCGCGGGCTGCTCAGCGCCCGTCTGCGGGGCAGCGTCCGGCGCTTCGGCCGCGTCGGACTGCGACGGCGGAGCTTTGCGGCGGCGGCGCAGCAGCAGAATCACCGCCAGGACTATCAAGGCGACGACGACCACGGCTGCTACGATGACGCCGATGATGGCAGCCCAATTACGGACCATGCTTTCGGCGTACATGTCCGTGCTGCCGGAGAATCCGACGTTCCAAATGAGCGTGTTCCCCTCCACCATGTCCGCGTTGCTGTCCTCGATCTCGCCGGGGAGGGTCAGCCTGTTCTGGATCACCAGCACCTTCTCCAGAAGGTCAGCGGGCAGACTGGATGATCCGTTCTGGACTCCCGACATGACCTTGTCCGGGTCCAAGGTGGTGGAGAATACCGTTCTGGTCCCGAAGAAACCCTTCTCCTGAGTTATGTAGAATTCGTCCATCGGGGCGATGGAAGAGATCACGCCCTCGGACATGATCTGCTCTAGTTCTTCCAGGTCGGAGAACGAGCGGGTCAGGCTCAGCCAGCGGGTACCCGAATCGTCGGTCCCCCTCTCCACCTGCCAGTCCCCGGGTATCTGCCCCAAGATAAGGTCGAAAAGCTCATCCACGCTGGTGGGCAGCGCATCGGACAGATCGCTAACGGCACCCAACGCGCCCAGGATAGACCCGAGGGTCCCCATATTATCGAGGATCCCGAGATCCCCGAGGCCACCGAGGACCGATCCGAGGATGCCGAGATCTCCAAGGTCACCGAGATCTCCGAGGTCCTCAATGCCCCCAAGGCTCTCCCCGGCATTCGAGAGCTCATCCTGCAGTTCCTTGTCGGCGGCCAGACGTATGCCGACAGTGCCGGAGCCATCGGCCTCGACCTTGGTGTCGAGCCCGAACTGGATGGTGCACCCGGTCAGAAAGACCGCCATCACAACGACAAGCGCGAGAGTGGCGGCCAGTATCTTCGCCGGTGGTCTGTGAGTCGCCGGCCCTCTGCCCTTCGACGGCTCAGTACTTGTTCTCTCCGTCTTAGCAGGCGTAGCCGCCGTACGGTTCACTGCAACCCCCTTGTACTATCTATCGCCGACCGGAAAGGAATGCCCGGGCTACGACGGGTGGATACCCAGGGGGGTTCCCGTCTACACACGGCTCACTTGCACTCATTCGAGCCACGGTGTACTATCAAGAACAAACACCGTTCAGCAATCCATAACCTGTTCATTGAACGTTTAGTGTTTGGAGTTCGGCGTGGATCAGCAACCCCGGCTTTCCCGGCGCGAGCGACGGCGCCTGTCCACAAGAGAAGAGATCCTTACCGCGGCGCGGGAACTGCTGCTCGAGGTGGGGCCGGAGGCTTTGAGCCTGCGCCAAGTGGCGCGGCGGGCCGATTTCAGCCCGGCCGCGCTCTACACGTACTTCGCCAGCCGCGACGAACTGGTCGCCTCTCTCTTCGCTGAGTCATTCGAGCGTCTGGACGCGTATCTCCGGCGCGTGCCGGTCGACCTGGCTCCCGCTGAGCGGGTGGTGGAGCTGGGCATGGCCTACATGGACTTCGCTCGGGACAATCCCATGGACCTTCGCTGCATCTTGTCGGCCACATCGCAGGATCTACCACCCTCGAGCGGCAAGGCCCTCGGTCTGGGCTCGGCCAGGCTCATCGGCCAGACCTTCAGAGAGGGGGTCGAGAAGGGAGTCTTCGCCGGCCCCTCCGGGCTGTCGGCCGCCGAGATGGCCTTCGGGGCCTGGGCTCTCGTACACGGGATGGTGTCCATCGCGGGGATCGATCTGACCGAGGTAAGCGACGAGGTGTCGGCGGAGCCCCGCCGCGTCCTCGAGAGTTACGTGCAGTTGCTGATGGCGCCCCGTGGTGCCGAGGAGCCGCTCGGCGAGGCTTAGAACGAGTTCTTAGGGCGCTCGAATCGAGGTAATGGCTATGTTTGAGGCCTTAGGTAGGTTCTCCTACCGCTTCAGATGGATCGTGATCGCTGTCTGGATCGTGCTATTCGGCGTCAGCGTGGTGGCCACCCCTCGGCTTGCCGATGTCCTCCAAGGGAGCTTCAGCAATCCCGACGCTCCGTCCCAGCAGGCCGCGGCTCTAGTAGAGGAGAAGTTCCAGCAGGGTCCGACTACGGTGGTGGTCGTCTTTCAGAGCGACGATCTCCAGGCGACAGACGAGGCGTTCCAAGCAGCGGAGGCTAAAGCCCTCGATGGACTCACCTCCGCCCAGATCCCGCACCTGGAGAGCATCCAGACCTATGCCAACAGCGGTGCCACCCAGTTGATCTCCGAGGATGGCAAGAGCTCCGTGGCGGTGCTCAGCTTCAGCGCCTCCCTTCAAGAGATTCAGAATGAAGTCGAGCCGATCCGCGCTGCTCTAGAGGGAACCGACTTGCAGGTCTACGTGACCGGGGAACCGGCCGTGAACGCGGACCTCACGGAGCAGTCGTTCCGCGACCTACAGAAGGTGGAGCTGTATGGTCTGCCCGTGGCGCTGATCGCTTTGATCTTCGTCTTCGGCAGCCTGGTGTCGGCGGCGCTGCCGGTGATAACGGGGGGCCTGGCCGTAACCGTGACGCTGGGCGCCATGTACCTCATCGGCCACGCCACCAGCATGTCGATCTTCGCCATGAACTCGGCCACGCTCCTGGGGTTGGCGGTGGCCATCGACTATGCGCTGTTCATCGTGTGGCGCTTCCGCGAGGAACTGCACAGAGGGGCCTCCGTCAAGGAGGCCGTGGTCGTGACCACGGCCCGGGCGGGTCGTTCCATCTTCTACAGCGGGGCCGCGGTGATGGTGGGGGTGGTCGGACTGGTGTTCTTCCCCTCTCCCGGACTGCGCTCGATGGGGATCGCGGGAGCCCTGGTGGTGTTCCTGTCGGTAGCGGCCTCGCTGACCTTCATGCCGGCGCTCATGGGGGTGCTCGGTCGCCGAGTGAACTCTGTTCCCGTGGTGAAGCTCCAGGCAGCGCACGATGGACGGTTCTGGAAGAGGTGGGCCGGTGTTGTGCTCAAGCGTCCCTGGCTCTCCATCACCATCGCAGTGGCGCTCATCGCTCTGGTCGCGGCTCCTGCCGCGACCATGAAGACCCAGATGACGTCGGCCACCACCCTGCCGCGGACGATGGAGTCTCGCCAGGGCATGGAGATCCTCGACCAAGAGTTCGACCGGGAGGCGCTCTCGCCGACCTCGGTGCTGGTCACCTGGGAAGGTGACGAGTCGATCGACATGACCCGAGCGGCCTCTCTCTTCATGTATGGACAGCAGATCTCCGAACTGCCCGGCGTAGCGTCGGTGATCAGTCCTCTCACGTCCACCGGTTTGAGCGATCCCACAGCTCTCGCTGCGTTATGGCCCCAGTTCGAGCAACTGCTCAACGACCCCGACGGTTTCGTCGTGCCCGAGGAGGGCATCACGCTCGAGTCCGGGACAACGATCACCGCCGAGCAGTTGGAACAGTTCAAGCAACTCATCAAATCCTCCGTCGCTCCGGGAGCCATGCTCTTCCGAGTGGTGTCGGAAAACCCGCCTGCCTCGGGCGAGTCCCGAGATCTGGTGGAATCCCTTATGCAGTCGGACGCGCCCGCGGGGTCCCAGATACACGTGGCCGGCGAATCGGCCTACAACTACGACTTCTTCACGGAAGTGGCCGACTGGTTCCCGTGGGTCATCGCCTGGGTGGTGGTCACCAGCCTGGTGGTGTTCGTGATCTTCTTGCGCAGTTTGGTCCTGCCCGTAGTCGCCGTAGTGGTTAACCTCCTCACCATCGCCATGAGCTGGGGCTGGTTGGTCCTACTCTTCCAAGGCGATACCTTGGAACGAGTGCTGGGGTTCACCTCGTCCGGGGCCATCGACGTCGTCATCCCGGTGGTGATGCTCTGCGTCCTCTTCGGCATCACCATGGACTACGCGATCTTCATGCTCACACGCGTGCACGAGCACTGGAAACGTACCGGGGACAACCGGGAGAGCGTCGTCATCGGCCTGGTGCGCACGGGTCGCATCATCGTCAGTGCGGCCTTACTGGTGGTGATCGTGACCGGGGCGTTCGTCTTCACAAGTATCGCCGAGACGAAGATGCTGGGTCTGGGGATCGCCCTGGCGATCATCGTGGACATACTGTTCGTGCGCCTGACGCTTCTGCCGGCGATCATGGTCTATCTCGGCAAGGCCAACTGGTGGTGGCCCAGGGTCCGGGCCCGAGGACAGGTCAAGCCGGAAGCAGAACCGAGAACGTCGAGCCCAAGCCTTCCTCGCTCTTCAGTTCGAGGCGCCCGCCCGCCTGCTCGACGAGGCGCTTGACGATGGCCGGCCCCTCGCGGCGGCTGCAGCCCCGTCAACCATAACGCGATGGTGCGTGCAGCGACCCGCGGACGCATGACCGCGGGGCCGGTGTCATGCGTCAAATCGGCCAACAGCTAGGGGCTAAGAGAAGTACTTCTCCAGGTCGACGTCGACGAACTGTGAGCGCTCGAAGACGTCCTTCATATGAAGCGGCACCGTGCAGTCGAAGATGGTCTTGCAGGTGATGCCCGGGCCGGGCAACATCGGGTTGTACTCGGGGGTGGCCGACGGGTCGAGGGAGTGGCCGCGCACACCCGGTATGAATATGGTGTCCACGTCTCCCTGGTACCGGGTGGTCATGGCCCACATGACGTCGGCCGAGTCGTAGGGGTCGATGTCGTCGTCCACCAAGATCACGTGCTTGAGCTCGTAGAACGCGGCGAAGGCGGTCAGGGCCGCCTGCCGCTGCAGTCCCTCATCGGTGGGCTTCCGCTTCCTTACCTGCAGGATGGCCAGGTACTTGCCGCCGCCGGCCGAGTGGCAGTAGACGTTTTGGAGGAAGCCGGGTAGGGCGTCCTCGATCAGCCGGTAGATGCTGGCCTCGGTAGGCAGGCCGGTGAGGGTCACGTGCTCCTCGCCGGGGCCGACCAGGATCTGGTAGATGGGATCGGTGCGGTGGGTGATCGCCGTCACTCTCAAGACCGGCAGATGGGGCTGAGCCTTCCCGACGTAGCCGGGGAATTCCGGCATAGCCCAGCCGCTCCCGGTCAGTGCGTCCTCGTCGGCATACTCGCCCGGCCTGAACTCGCCCTCGAGGACGATCTCGGCCCGGGCGATGGTCTTCGTTGCTTGCGTGAGGCAATCGACCAACTCCACCGGCCGCCCCCGCAGGCCTCCGGCGATGGTCAACTCGTCGAAGCCGAGGGGCGTTGTCGGCGCTTCGAACGAGGTGGCCACGTAGATGGCCGGATCGAGACCGATGCTCACGGAGACGGGTAGGGGCCTGCCCTTCGCCTCGGCCTTGAGCCGGAACACGTCGATGTGCCTACCTGGGGTGAAGCTGACGCTCATGCTGTCCGGCCCGTGGATGCACATGCGGTGGATGGTGACGTCGGAGACCCCCGTCTCGGGGTCCTCGGCCCGGAGCAGGGCCATGTTGAAAAAGGGCCCCGTGTCTTTCGTGGTATTGATGATGGGGGGGATGACCTCGCGCAGGTCGAACGGGGGCCTTGATGACCACTTGTTGGCAAGGGGCCTCGGCCGCCGCCACCGTCACGGGGAGAACCGGTCGGTCCAGAGGCGGCAAGAAGATCGAACATCAGGCGTTCCTTGGAGCTGCCCAGGAGTAGAGCGGTGCGCTCCCGACTGGCCAAGACACCGGCGACCACTCTCATCTTGTGGCCCTTGACGTTCTCGAACAGCATGGCCGGGCCCACCTGGGTGGGGGGCGCCGTAGGGGTGCCGGAGCCCACCCGGCGGTAGACGCCGGCCAACTCCATGTCGGGGTCCACTTCCACCTTGGTCGACACGAGTTGTCCGGGGATGTTCGCCAGGAAGTCGAGAGCCGAGCGCAAATCGGTGATGTCGCCGGCCTTCATAGGGGTCTTACCGGCCTGGGACTGCGAACTCTCCATCAGATCGTCCTCGCTCTGTGGTGGCCGCTTTTCGGCTGTGCTCAGACTGCTTGCTACTGCGGGACTCTTTTGGTCGGGCTCACGCAACTATATCAGAGTCGCAATTCGGTTTGATCTGGGACCGACTCGAAGGCCTCCTGAGCGAGCTCTCGGTTCACACAGGCTAGAATAGGTCCATCGTTCAGGAAAGGCGCTGGGGACGGGATGACGCGGGGATCGGGCCGGATGCCGCCGAGAGAGAGGGGAGAAGACCATGGATGAGAGGAAAGGGGAATCCGCAGCGGCCGGCGTTGCGGCTGCGGCTGGGAACTCGGCGGTCAGGGGCACGGTCGCGGTCCTTGGTGCAGGCAACACCGGAGCGAGCTGGGCGGGTCTGTTCGCGGCGCATGGGTACGCGGTACGGTTGTTCGACACACAGCCGGGGGCCGCGGCGGCGGCGCTGGAGCGCACCGCCGCGGCGGCCCGGTTTCTGGTCACCAAGGGCCTGGCGGAGCCGGGAGCGGCCGAGCGGGGCATCGCCGGATTGGAGGCTGCCGCCACTCTGCAAGAGGCGGTCGCCGGAGTCGTGCTGGTGCAGGAATGCGTCACCGACAACGTCGCGCTCAAGCGCGGGGTATTCGCGGACGTCAGCCGCGCCGCGCCGGAGGATGCCCTGATCGCCACCAGTTCTTCCGGACTCTCGATCACCGAGATCCAGCAGGCGTCGCATCTTCCCGGGCGGACCCTGGCCGCCCATCCGTACAACCCGCCCCACATCGTCCCGCTGGTCGAGTTGGCCCCGGGCGCGCTCACCGACCCCGGCACGCTCGAGCGGGCGCGCGCGTTCTATCTGGGCGTCGGCAAGGAACCGGTCGTGGTGAGCCGCGACGTTCCCGGCTACATAGCCAACCGCATGTCCGCGGCACTCTGGCGGGAAGCGATCGAGTTGGTGCGCTCGGGCGTGGCCACGGTCGAAGACGTGGACAAAGCCATCTGCTACGGCCCTGGTCTGCGCTGGGCGGTCATGGGCCCGCATCTCATCTACCATTTGGGTGGCGGGAACGCGGGCATACGTGGACATGTGTCCCACCTAACAGGTACCAAGGAGGGGATGCTGCGCGATCTCGCCACCTGGACCACCTTCCCTGCCGACATTGCCGACCTGCTTGCCGCGGGCGTGGAAGCCGAAGCCGGCGACAAGACCCTAGCGGAACTCGAGGTGGAGCGGGACGAGGCTCTGGCGGCTGTGGTGCTTGCACTGAGGGAAATCCGGCCGCCGCGGCGGGCGTAGGGTGGCTACCGCCGCCGCCACGCCGGTCCCTGGCGTAGAGCCCGCCCGTGGGCCTGTGCTCGCCATCGTCCCGGCGCACGACGAGGCGTCGCGAGTAGCCGCGGTCGTTCGAGGACTCATCGAGCAGGGTCTACCGGTGTTGGCCGTGGACGACGGCTCCACCGACGGCACCGGAGAGGTAGCCCGGGAGGCCGGCGCCCGCGTGCTCCGTCTCGAGCCGAACCAGGGTAAGGGCGCCGCGCTGAAGGCCGGTTTCCGACTGGCGCTCGGCGAGACGGTGAGCGAGGCGCTCGGCGAGGTGCCATCCGATAAGGCACCCGGCGTCGCGCCGGGCGGGGCGCCACCGACGGTGGCTGCCTCGTCGCCGGCGGTCGCAGGCTCGGCATCGGCCGACGAGTCGGCGCCCCGCGGCCAGGAGGCCGAAGAACCGGCCCCCGACGGCCGCTGGGCCGGGATCCTCACCCTAGACGGCGACGGACAGCACGATCCGGCTGAGGTCCCTGCCTTCCTACGGGCCTGGCGTGAGACCGGCGCCGACCTCGTGGTCGGCGCCCGCGACTACCGGCGCATGCCGCCGATCCGCTGGTTTACCAACACTGTCAGCCGCCGTCTCTTCTCCTGGGCGCTGGGCGAGACGATCAAGGACAACCAATCCGGATATCGTCTGCGCAGTCGTCGCCTGGCAGAGACGGTACTGGCCAGTCCCGAGGAAGGCTTCGCCTTTGAGGTAGAGGAGATCGCCATCTGCGTCGGTCGCGGATACAAGCTGGCCTGGGTGCCCATCCAGACCATCTACGGGACCGAGACCAGCGACATCAAGCCGTGGACGCACTTCGTCAGCTTCCTGCGTGTCACGCGGCGGGCGCGGAAGCGCGTGCGGGAAGAGCGCGGACGCAGCTCTACCTGATCTGCCCCCGGATGGCGTCCACAGGATGTGACTTGTTACCCACGCTCGCGTAGGCGTTGCCTTCCTTGATCAGGGCGATCAGATCGCCGACGGTCTGACCCGCCAGGGTGCCGGTGAGGTCGGCATCTTCGATCGTCCCCTCCGCGAGCACGCCGCGCTTGACTCCGATCTCGGTCGGCCCGGGGAAGAGGGTAAGGACGGCGGTACCACTCGTGCCGGGGGCTCCCTCGTAGATCGCGCTGACACTTGGATCTGTCAGCCCATCGACCTCCAGTACGAAGGTGAGCGAAGGAACCTCCGGGTCGTAGGTGAGGGTGAGGGTCCCGGTAGACTCGGTCCTCACCGGCGGTACCGAGTCGTCCCCCGTGAGGACGGCGGTGTACGTCGCGGCTATCAGGCTGGTGGACGTCGTTTCGGAGGTCTCGGTCGAAGTGGTCCCTGTCTCGTCCGAGTCCCCTGAGAAGGCGATCACGAGCACTATGATGAGGACGATCAGAGCCAGTAAGAAGACCCCGAGCACCAGCCGGCGCCTGTATATCTGTTGCGCCCGGCGCTGGCGGGCTGGCTCGATGGCCGACGGGTCGCGTGAATCCGGTTCCATGTGCGCTCCTCCGTGGATCGATGACGAAGCCAAAGCCGGGACGAGCGGAGTCTAGCCAACCGCCGCTTGTATAATGCTCCAAGTAAGCCCGGGCGGCAAGAGCCTGCCTCGGTCGTGAGCGTCGGTGGCGAGCGTCGGCCGCGAGCGGAGGTCACGCCGAAGCGCGTGCGCGTCGATCGCGTCGGCCGCCTGGGCGTCGGTCGCGCCTGTTCGCACAAGGAGGCATGTAGTGGAGTTCCAGGAACTGATAGCCCAGCGATACGCCTGCAAGCTCTTTGACGGCCGGCCGGTCCCGGAGGAGACTATGGCCGAGCTCCTCGAGTTGGTGCGCTGGGCCCCGTCGGGCTTGAACATGCAGCCGTGGAAGATCAGGGTCGTCAGCGACGCTGCGACGAAGGAGCTCCTGTCGCCGGCCACCCACGACGAACCTCAGGTCAAGAGCTGCTCGCACCTGCTGGTCTTCTGCGCCGACACCGATGTGGCCGCCCTCTCCGAGAAACTCGGCCGGGAGATGAAGACCCACCACGTGCCGGAAAAGATCTGGGACATCGTCATGGGTATCGCCGGCGAGATGGCCGCTCTGCCCGCGCCTGCATTCCGGTCCTGGTCGCAGAGCCAGGTCTACATCGCCGCCACCTACGCCATCCTGGGAGCCAAGGCCCTCGGTCTCGATTCCTGCCCGATGACGCACTTCATGCCCGAGGAGTACTCCCGCATCCTGGGACTGCCGGCGATTCTCGCGCCGACCATACTCTGCGCCGTGGGCCACGCGGCCGACCAGCCCAAGCCCAAGTGGCGCTATCCGGTGGAGGATTTCATCATCTGAACCCTCTGGGCATCGACTGCGGCCGGGGCCGCCCGGCCGGTCACGCCGGCGCTGCCGGCACGCCGACTCCTGGCGGCCGTCTGGGAAGGCGCCCTGGCGCTCTCGGATTCTCAGCGTGCCCGGCCCATCAGGTGACCGCCTAGGCCTGTGATCCACATAAGGATGGGATAGGCCACCCAGCGCTCCACACCGCCGATGCCCAGCGCAGCTACCGGGCTGGAGTCACCCATGATCATGTACAGCAGCAGCATCGCAAGCGCGACCGCTCCCAACACGATGGAGAAATAGCGGAAGGGCGACGTCGCCAGGGTGTAGGAGACGATGGCCGCCACACCTCCCGCTACGAACGTGAGCAGGGCGAAGATGGCGTGCACGGTGCCGTAGTCGCCGGGGAAGATGCCCACCCCCAGCGCCCCGAGTCCGAACAGGGCGATGAGAATCGCTGCCGCTTTGCGTCCGAAGCCTCGCTGGATCCAGACCGACGCTGCCAGGACCAACACGCCGCACACGATCATCGTGGTATTGAAGATGGTCGCCGAGGGTTGCTCGATCACGCTATCCGGGGGCTCGGTGGCGCCCAGGTCGCTTATCTCGTTCTGAGAGGTGCTGTAGCCCGAAGGATAGAGGGCCTCGGCGGTGATGATCCCCATAAACGCGATGACACCCGCCGCAAAGAGCAGGGCGCCCGCCGCGGCGAGATATCGAGGCCGAAGGCGCTTGCCGCCCGGTTGGGACCGGCGTCCGTTGGTCATGGGTGGTTCCTTTCTCGACTGACGACCGCTCGAAGCGGGTCGAGCGGCATTCTATCGCGTCCAGGGCAACATCGCGTCTAGGGGTACCGGATTCTATCGTCCTTGTTGTAGGCGGTCGTTCGATCCAGCGCCGCCAGGTGCCTCTGCTCGAGAATTTCCAGCTCTCGTTCGGGATCAAAATCGGGATCGTCTCTGGATTCGACCTTTTCGAGCACCTCGATCACGAAGCTGTCCCTGCCGTAGGTCTCGAGATCGGCCTTCAACTCCGGATTCCAGCACATCCCCATGTCGAGCTCGAACTTGACCCGGTTAAGGGGTGGGTGCAGGTCCAAGGCCGAACCGAGCATGACCCGGCCGTTGGCCGTGTTGACCACTCTGAACACTCCCGCCTGTTTGGCTCGCTCTTTGTAGGCGCGGCGGAGCGCAGCCCGCCGCGCCCGGCTGTCGGTGTCATCGCGGGGGCTTGTTTCATCGTGAGGGCTCATCTGAGTTTCTCCTGGTTCTCCGACCCAAGGCGATCGCGTTCCTTGGGCCGGCTTGTCGGTGCGCCGATACCGGCCTGCCTGGCGCTGCAAGTAGCCCGCGTCTACCAGCAGTCTTCGGACCAGGCAGTAGTCGGCGTACAAGGTCGAGATGGTTCGGTCGACCTGGGGTTCCTCGTATTCCGAGCCCGGGGGGAAGAGCGCGGCGAACTCTTCCAGGACCATGTCTCGCTTGCGCTTCTGGGCCGGCATCCGGGTGAGCCGACCCTCAGAGAAGAAGGTGGCCAGGACCCTTGCCCGTTCTTGATCGACCCGTTCGGCTCGCGGCCCCGCCCCCGTATCCTGGAATCCGATCAGATCTCGCACTGTGAGCGCTTGCAGGTCGGGCCGGAGCGCATATACGGCGTAGTACTGTTCTTTCTTGAGATCGACGAGACCGGCCAGCTTTAGCTTCTTCAGGTGGAAAGACACGGTCGACGAGGCCAGCTCCAGCCTGTTTGCCAGCTCTTCCACACACATGGGCCCCGACAGCAGGGCTCCCAGGATGAGCAGACGCGAGCGGTCCGCCAATGCCCCACCTACGGCCAGGGATTCTTCGATATTCATTCGGCGTGTCCCGGTCCCTCAATTCTATTTCGATATCTATCAACACAATAGTACCAGCTAGTGGCTGGCGGAGTACGGGGGATGAGATGCGGGTAAGGCTGGACTGAGCGGACCTGTTGATGGTGACGTGTCTCTTCCCGGCTCGCGCGCCGACGCGAAACACCGGGATGGTCCACGGGGCTCGTGAGGGCGCTGACGCCGGGTTCGTGGTCACAGCGATCAGGTCGCCCGCCGATCTGGGCCGCTCCTGTTCACTCCTTCCTTCGGGCCCCGGGGCACTGTTTTCTCGTCCTGAGAACACGAATCTGCACATAGGACCACCGTAGGGCGGCGGAGGGTCTATTGCGTGCGGACGTCAGAGGGCTTATAGTGGTCCCATAATCTAACCGACCGGTTGGTTACCGCCCTGGGGGGAGAGTCATGAAAGTCGTGATCATCGGCGCCGGCGAGCAGGGGTACGTTCTTACGTGGAACCTTGTCAGCCACCCAGCGGTCGATGAGATCGTCGTCGGCGATTGGGACCTCGAGCGCGCCGAGGAGGTGAAGGCCGCCTGGGGCGCCGGCAAGACAACGGCCGTGCACGTGGATGCTCGAGACGTCGACCACGTGGCCCGCTTGAGTGAGGGCGCCGATCTGATCCTCAATGCCGTGATACCCGAGTGGGACGACCCCCTCATGAAGGCCGCTCTGAAGGCGAAGACCCACTATCTCGACATGGCGACCCGGGTCGAGGGCGGCACCATCGACGACGGCTATCTCCTGCAGATCGCCCTGGACGAAGAATTCCGCGCCATAGGACGCACGGCGCTGATACACACCGGCATGACCCCGGGTGTGACCAACACTCTGGCCGCTATCGGCTACGAGGAGATGGATCGCTGCGAAGCGGTGCGGATCAAAGCCGGAGGCCTGTTCAAGTCGGAAGTCCCGATCCAGGTATGGTCCCAGGAGACCTACTACATCGATTCCCAGACTCCCACCCTCTACTTCGACGAGGGCAAGTTCCTGCGAGCCGAACCCTTTGCCGGCTGGGAATACGTGGACTTCCCCGCTCCCGTCGGCCGGTTGGCCGCCGTGCTTCACGAGCATGAGGAGTGCTCGACCCTCCCTCGCTTCCTGCCCAAGCTGGGGGAGAAGGGCCTACGGCACATGGACTTCAAACTGGCCGGCGGCGAAGAAGGCATGAAGAAGGCGAAGATATTGGTGGAGACCGGCATAGCCAGCCCCATCCCGCGCCACATCCGGGGCCAACAGGTTCGGCCCATCGACGTGCTGGTGTCGGTGCTGCCGCGCTCCGCTCCGAAGGAGGAGATCGCCAAGTTGGCCGCCGAAGGGCGCATCGTGGACGAAGGCGCGTACATGATCGACCTGTACGCTCGGGAAGGCGAGCCTGCTACCGAGACCTTCTATGTCTTTCCGCCCAATATCCAGAAGGTCACCCAGATGATCCCGGGGGCGAACCGCATCTCGTATGGGACGTCTACTCCTGCCGCCATCTACGCCGGCTACCTCCTCGACGGCACCATCACGCAGAGAGGGGTGCTCCCGCCGGAAGGGTTGGCGCGCCAAGTGCGTTTGGCCTATGTCGAAGACCTCAAACGCGCCGGTCTGCGTTTCGCCCGGCGCAGCACCCGTTGGCTCTGACCTGAGCCACGAGAACGTTGGCGATGCAAGGATCGTGAAGGGGGGCTTATGGTCGGTGCAAGCAGCAAGGCAGTGATACCCGAGGAGCTCGAGGACAGGAGCAATCTTATCGCCGGCCGGTGGGTGAACGCCCTCTCGGGAGCCAGATTCGCGGTCCGCAGTCCGGTGACAGGGGCGGTCCTCGCCGAGGTGCCGAAGTGCGCAGCTCCCGACATCGATGCCGCGGTGGCCGCGGCCAAGGCGGCCTGGCCGGCCTACCGGGCGATGCCGGTGTTCAAGCGGGCCGAAGTGATCCTGCGCATGGCGGAGCTCATCCGGGAACGGGCCGAGCCGATCGCTCGAGTGCTCTCGGTGGAGCAAGGGAAGCCCTACGCTGGTGAGGCCCTGCCCGAGGTCTTGGAGACCGCCCTCAACTTCCAGCTGGCCGCCGAAGACGTGGTGCGTATGGAGACCCCCGTCATCCCTATGCGAGACCCCGCGAAGCGCGTGCTGACCTTCCGGGAGCCCTACGGGGTCATGGCGGTCATCACACCGTGGAACTTCCCTACCGTGATTCCCTCCGAGTACTTGGGGCCGGGCCTGGCGGTCGGCAACACGGTGGTCATGAAACCGGCTTCCACGACCCCGCTCTCCATGATCTTGGTCGGGCGGTGCATCCAAGACGCGCTGGAGGAGTCCGATCTGCCTCCGGGCGTCTTCAATCTGGTGACCGGTCCGGGAGGGGTGGTGGGCGACTATCTGGTGGCCCACCCGGATGTGGCTCTCATCGGCTTCACCGGCGAGACCGTGACCGGAGAGGCCATCTGCTCGCGGGCCGGCATCAAAATGACTCTCATGGAACTGGGTGGCAATGGTCCGCAGATAGTCTGCGCCGACGCCAACCTCGAGGAGGCCGCGAAGGCGGCGGCATTCGGTTGCTTCTACAACGCCGGCCAGGTGTGCTGCGCGACCGAGCGTATCCTCGTGGACAAGAAGGTCCACGACGAATTCCTGGACCTGCTGATGAAGGAGGCCAAGGGCTACGTTCTCGGTGATCCTCTGGATCCCGCCACCACCATGGGCCCGCTCAACAACGAACCCACGGCCCTCAAGACCGAGCAGCACCTTGACGATGCCCGGGCGAAAGGGGCGGAGATCCTGATGGGTGGGGCGCGTGAATCCGGCCGGCCTACCGACCTGTATTTCCCGGCCACGGTGATCGACGGGGTGACGCGGGACATGCTTCTCAACCAGGAGGAAACATTCGGGCCGGTGGCGCCTGTCATCGAGTTCACCACCGACGCCGAAGCCGTCGAGATCGCCAACGAGACCGGCTATGGTCTGCAGATGTCGGTCTTTACCTCATCCATCAAGCGCTGCTTCTGGTATGCGGATCAGCTCCGCACCGGCAACGTGGTCTTCAACGACAGCACCGACTACTGGGAAGCTCATGAGCCTTTCGGCGGTGGAGGCGGGACGAAGAGCGGCCACGGACGACTCGGGGGCCGCTTCACCCTCGATGACGTGACCCACTTGAAAACGGTGGCCATCGACATAGAGAAAACGCTTTAGGACAGGGGGAAGAAAGATGCGAAGAGAAAAGAACACAATCCTGATCGTGCTCCTAGCGGCCCTGGTGATCCTCGCGCTCGCCGCTTTCGCGGCGGCCTGCGGAGGGGATGAAGAGGCGACCACCACCACCGCCGGCGGTACCGAGACCACCGCGGCAGGCACTGAGACCACCGCAGCCCCGCCCAGCGGCGAGCCTATCAAGATAGGGGCCCCACTACCGCTGACCGGAGCCTACGCGGCCGACGGGCAGCACATGGAGATGGGTCTGGAGATGGCGGTGGCCGATCTCAACGCGGCCGGCGGTCTCTTGGGCCGCCCGGTGGAACTGGTGACGTTCGACATCCAGGAATTGCTCCCCGAGACGGTAGCTGCTTCCAAGGACTACCTCATCGAGAAAGAAGGAGTCGACTTCGTGGTCGAGGGCTACGGTGGCTACGGCCCTGACTTCGAGGCCTTCGGCGCCCAGAGCGACGTCCCCTTCGTCCACGGTAGCGGCTCGGTGCGGGCTGCCGAGATGGTCAGCGGCGATCCCGAGACCTTCGGCAACATGTTCCAGGTGTTCCCGGTCGAGGCGGAGTACGGGAAACGTGCCTGGGAGGGCATGATCCAGTTCGAAGACCAGTACACCTATCCCAACAACAAGATCGCCATCCTGCACGGCGACCTGGAGTGGGACCTCAACTACACCGCAGCAGTGGCGGCGGAAGCTGAAGCCGCCGGCTGGGAAGTGGTCATGAACGAGACCTTCCCCTACGGTACCACCGACTGGGGCTCCATCCTGACCCAGATCCGTTCGTTGGAGCCGGCCGCCATCGTATGCTCGGTGCTGTCGGTGGCCGACATCTCGTCGTTCGTGAAGCAGTTCATGGAGGACCCCACCCCCTCGCTGCTCGACATCTCCTACATGGTCGTCTTCACGGAGACCCAGGAGGCCGTCGGCGAATCGCTCACGGGTGTCATGGGGTACGTGACGAGCTTCGTACCTCCCAGCCCCGAGAACGATGCCTGGAAAGCTCGTTTCGAGGAGATGTTCGGGATGCCGGTGCCCCTGACGACACCTCCGTCCACCTACGACTCGGTGATGATCTGGGTGGAGGCGGTTAAAGCCGTGGGTGATCCCACCAAATACGCGGAAATCGCAGATCACATGAGGGCCAATCCGTACACTGGTCTGCTGGGCGTGTACGACTTCAACAACCCGGAGCAGACGGTGCAGGCGGGCCCCGACTTCCCCATTGCCTACGGTCAGTACATGGGCGGGGGGGAGCTGGCCTTCTTCGGTACCGACGAGTTCGTACTGCCGCAGTACATCGAACCGGCCTGGGAAGCTAAGTAGCATCCCGACCGATGAGACGGAGCGGCGGCGGGACGTGTCCCGCCGCCGCTCCGGACCACACGGTGCGAAGGGATCGAGGACCCACCCAGGTGCTGCTCTCTTTGGAACATGTGACCCAGCGGTTCGGCGAGCTGGCCGCGGTCAACGACCTCTCCTTCGACGTACAGGAGGGGGAGGTCTTCGGCATGGCCGGACCGAACGGGGCTGGGAAGACCACGGTCTTCAATCTGATCTCGGGCTTCTTGCACGGTTCCGGTCGCATCTTTCTCGATGGTAAGCGTATCGACGGTCTGCCGCCCCACCGCGTCACCCACATGGGCGCGGCCCGCACGTTCCAGCTCGTCCAGCCTTTCCGTTCCATGACGGTGGCGCAGAATCTCCGCATCGGTGAGTACTACGGCGGGAGAGGCGAGGCGGCCCTCCATCGGGTCCCCTGGACCGATCTCCGCGAGCTTGTCGCCTTCGTTGGACTGGAGGGCAAGGAGGACCGCCCCATCGACGCTCTGAAGCTCTACGACAAGAAGCTGACCGTGCTCGCCTCGGCCTTGGCCACCAAGCCCCGCCTGCTGATGCTGGACGAGGCCCTGGGTGGTCTGAGTGCCGTGGAAGCCGAGCAGAGCCTCAATCTGGTCGAGCGCTTGAACAGAGAATGGGGTCTTACCATCATCATGATCGAGCATCTCATGAGTGCGCTGACCCGCCTGTGCGATCGCATGCTGGTTCTCAACTACGGAGAGATGCTCTGCATAGGCGAGCCCCGGGCAGTGGTAGAAGACCCCGCTGTGATCGAATGCCTGGTTGGGGGTAAGCGTGCTTGAGGTAGAGAGCATCAACACCTTCTACGGCGAGTACCAGGCTATCCACGACGTGTCACTGCGTGTGGAGAGCGGCACGTTGGTGTCGATTTTTGGACCCAACGGCCACGGCAAGAGCACCCTGCTCAAGACCATCTGCGGACTCATGAAGCCGGCCAGCGGGATTGTGCGCTTCGAGGGTCAAGAGATACAGGGTCTGCCTTCGCATAGATTGGTCGAGATGGGGGTCGTGCTCATCTCCGAGGAGCGCCATCTGTTCCCCGAAATGACGGTGATGGAGAACCTGCGCTTGGGGGCTTACAACAAGAACGCTCGTGGGAAGGAAGCCGAGAATCTCGAACTGGTCTTCGGTATGTTCCCTCGACTGAAGGAGTTCGCAAAGAAGACCGCCCTTACTCTGAGCGGCGGCGAGGCTCGGATGCTGGCCATCGGGCGGGGTCTCATGTCAAACGCGGGTTTCTTGGCCATCGACGAACCCTCGTTCGGTCTGGCGCCCATCCTGCGGACGCAAGTGTTCGAACAGATCGTGGCTCTGCGGGAACGGGGGCTCAGCATACTCCTGGTGGAGCAGACCACCGGCGACATCGCGGAGCAGTCGGACTACATCTACCTCCTCGAAGACGGGCGCATCGCGTTCTCGGGCAGCAAAGACGAGGCCCTGCGCGACGACGCGGTGCGCAAGGTCTTCCTGGGGATCACCTAAGCGCGAGAGGGGATCGGAGACCTAGGTGCGAGAGTTCATAGAGGTACTCATCACCGGGTTCACCATCGGCATCGTCTACTTCCTGGTGGCGGTGGGGTTCACCCTCTGCTATGGGGTGGGCCGGGTACTCAACTACGCCTACGGCTCCTTCTTCACCTGGGGCGCGTATCTGGCCTGGGTCATCGCGGTGGGCTACGCGTCGCTCAACTATTTCTTAGTGTTCATCGTCGTGCTGCCGATCATGTTCCTCATGGGGTTGGCGGTCGACCAGGTGATCATCCGGCCTCTGCGCAGCCGCCCGGAGTTCGAGTTCAGCGTGCTGCTCGCCACTCTGGGCCTGGCCGTGTTCCTGGATAACCTGGTGCTCGTGATCTTCGGGCCGCGCACGAAATCCCTGCCCGCCTTTCTGGAGGGAAGCGTCAAGATCGGGGGCTTCACCATCAGCTGGCAGTTGTTGGCGATGTTCGCCTTCGCTCTGGTGGTGGCCGTTGTGCTCTTCGTATTCATGGCCAAGACCCGCACCGGCATGAGCATGCGGGCTGTGGCCCAGGATCCCGTGGGGGCCCGCATCGTCGGCATCCCGCTGTACCGCGTCTTCGCTATCACGTTCGGTATCTCCACCTTGCTGTGTGGGGCGGGGGGCATCCTGCTCGCGCCGCGGTTCTTCATGACGCCGTTGGGCGGCTGGACCTTCCTGGTCAAGGCTCTCATCATCGTCATCGCCGGGGGCTTGGGCAGCATCAAAGGCACTCTCTACGCTTCCTTCATTCTGGGCATCCTTGAAGCCATCGTGGGCTGGAAGCTGGGTCTCCTCTGGGTGATGCCGTTCTGGTTCCTCGTCCTGTTCGTGATCCTTCTGGTGCGCCCGGCCGGCCTGTTCGGGGCCACGGCGAGGAAAGGATGACCGCCCATATGCCGGATATGAACGACGGAAGGACGAGCGGCCGAACGAAAGAGCCGCCACTGCCGGGCGACCGGCCCAAAGCTCTGCGGCTTAGTCGCCAGACCGGCATGGTGATGGGCATGATCGTCATCCTTGCGCTATTGCCCCTTGCCTTGGGTGACAGCAACTACACCATGCGGCTGCTGGTGGTTTCCATGATCTGGGGCGGCGTAGCCATAGCTTGGGATCTCCTACTCGGCTACGCGGGCATCTTCAATCTGGGCCAGATCGGGTTCTTTGCCATCGGCGCCTATACGTCGGCCATGTTGTCGGAGAACGCGGGCATAAACCCGTGGTGGGGCCTCTTGGCCGGCGCGGCCACCGGCGGAATCATCGCCGTACTTATCGGTCTGCCCTGTCTGCGGTTGGCCGGCATCTACATCGCCCTTCTGACCCTCGCCTTCTACGAAGTGTTGGCTCCTCTTCTGACCGTGGGCGCGGCAATCGGGACCGGAGGCAAACGAGGCATCTCACCTGTGACCCCGTACAGCATCGGCGGCTATACTTTCAGCGGGTCGAATCAGATCCCCTGGTATTACCTCGCTCTGGGGCTTTTCATCGTCTGCCTCGCGGTCGGTTTCTTCGCCATCAATTCCCGTTTCGGCACCAGCTTCGTCGCCCTGCATGATTCAGAGTCCTTCGCCCAGAGCCTGGGTATCTCCCGGTACAAGGTGTCGCTTCTCATCGTGGGGCTGTCTGGGCTCATGACGGGCCTGATGGGCGCCTTCTACGCGCACTACACGGGGGTGGTATCCCCTAGGGTCTTGGGGCTCGAAGTCTTCATCTACCTTGTCATCATGGTGCTTCTGGGGGGCATCGGGAAGTTTCCCGGCCCGGCAATCGGCGCGTTCATCATCATCTTCGTCAACGATTGGCTACGTGAATTCGACCGCTGGCGCTTACTCATCTTTGGGGCGCTGGTCGTGATCATGGTGATGCTGGCTCCTCGCGGGATGATGGGAGCCATCGACTCGGTCCAGGCGGCTGTTCGCCGCCGGCGCGAGTCCCGGCCAGTGGAACCCGGCGCGGAGGAGACCCCATGACCTCTTCCCCACCGGAAGCCACCACGATTGGAGCCGCGCCCGCTATCGCAGCAGCGACCGCGACCGGAGCCGCGTCCGTTCCCGTGGCGCCCACGGCCCCCGCCCCGATCACACCCTCGGCGGCCACCGCCCCCGGCACGGCAGCCGCGGAGGTCCACGAGCTCCTGGGGTTCCCGGTAGAGGACCCCGCGCTTTCGTTGCCCGACACTGCGCAGAAGCTTCTGGAAGCCGCTCGGCGCTTGTTGCTCGCGGGCGGGTTCGATGCGCTACGGCTGGATGCCATCGCGGCCGAGGCGGGCAAGAACAAAGCCTCCATCAAGTACTACTTCGGCAACAAAGATGGACTTATCCTGGCCATCCTCGACTCTCTGGACTATGACGATTGTCTCGCCCTGGCCGAGCACACTCGGGGGACCACCGGCGACGAGCGGCTGCAGCGGTACATCGAGGGCCAGACCCGGCTGGCGGCCGACGCGGACGGCTTTCTCGTGTTCTTCGACCTCCTGCCTTACGTAATACGCGACGAGCGGCTTCGCCAGCGAGTCGCCGCCCTGTATGAGTGGTACTACAAGATGAACGTCGAGTGGCTTGGGCTGGCGGAGCGGGTGCGACCGGAGAATCGAGAGCGATACATAGGCTTCGTCTCTCTGATGGTCGCCGTGGTGGACGGACTCGCGCTGCAGGCTGCCCTTAGACCCAAAGGCTTCGAACTGGAACGTTCCTTCGCGGCCCTTGAGTTCTTCCTCAAACGCTGCTTGAGCGACTTTCTCGACTCGTTGGACGAGCCCGAAGGGGTGCCATCCAACTGACGCGGCCTCGAGGGTGTGGACGGCCTCAATCCTGGTAGACCAACCGTCCCTCGACCTTGCTGCTCACGTTCTGGTGCGCAAGCAGCCACTCGCGTAGCACCGTCTGAGCTGAGGTAGCCGCGACTTTGCTCGGCCCGGCAGCCGTGAGCTCATCCGGCGCCAGATCCAGATACGGCTCGGCGTTCTTGGCGTGGTAACCCTGCAGGACGAGCGTGTAGGTCTGTCCATCGTCCACCGGGATGCCGTTCACCGAAAGCGATACCAGTCCGGCGCTCGCGTTTGAATAGACTGCTCGGACGGCGGAGTTGACTTGATAGCACTCCCCCTCCCCATCGCGGTTCTCGGGACGCATCCAGTGAGCAAACGCCTTCTTGAGGGCCGCGCCGCTCAACGTGTAGCGCGTGAGCGAGTCGTCGTAGGGGAAGCAGGAGACGAAATCCATGAGACTGACCGCAGGGCCCATCTCCCGCACCCGCACCGATCCGGCCCCCAGCAGCACCACGTCGCTCTGCGTTCCTTCGGCCAGAGCGTCGGCCAACAGGTTTCCGAGCGTCGTCTCCTCCTCCCGCCGCGGATGGGTGAGGGTCTCGGCAAACTTGGTGATGATCACGCTGTACTTGCGGTCGACCACCGACTTGAAGGACTCGATGAACTCGGCCATGCGCAGGTCGGGCTCGGCGATGTGCTCGTCGATGGGGATGAGCTGCCACTTCGACCCCACGATGGAGTTGGTGTCGTCGTCCACCACGATGTCGAAGCGGCCGATCTGATTGGTGCCGGTGCCCGCCTGGGTGATGAGGATGCCGTTGACCCGCTCGGGCTCGGTAAGCAGGGTGTGGCTGTGCCCGCCGATGATCATGTCCACGCCCCATTCGGGCCGGAGCATGGC
>CAVPLM010000007.1:0-22734 GCA_963706025.1 uncultured Actinomycetes bacterium
AACTCGCCCGAAGGACGCGAGAATCCCGGCCTGGTGGACCGGGCTCCGACACACGATTCTTGGCTTTCCTAAGCGGAGAGGGGGGGAGTCGAACCCCCGGTACCGCTTGCGCGGCACATGAGCCTATTGCGCTGGGCCGTCAACTCGCCGGATTATGTACTGTCTCCCGCTCAGATAACGCTTCGGCGCCGCCTTGCCTAGCTCCAGGAGTTCTGTTACATTCGGGTCGCTTCCGCCCGTCGGACTGACCTGAAGGATCTAGCCCTTGGCGCGTCCTTCCCCAGGCACCGCAACTCTTCTCGTCTCTCGTCAGGACGCCCCTCGCATGGCCCTGATCGTGCCCTGTTACGATGAAGAAGATGTTCTACCCGAGACGATGAGGCGGCTGACCGAGGTGCTTGAGCTGCTGACGGCGGAGGATCTCGCCGCGCCTAGCAGTTTTGCCCTTTACGTAGACGACGGCAGCACCGACTCCACATGGCCCATGATCGCCCAGGCACACGGGGATGATCCGGGAAAGGTCGCGGGAGTCAAGCTGGCCCGGAATGCCGGCCATCAGAAGGCCCTGCTCGCTGGCATGGATGCTGTAGCCCCGATGGCAGACTGCATTGTGACCATTGACGCCGATCTACAAGACGACGTCGAGACTATCATCGAGTTTGCGAGGAAGTACCGCGAGGGATACGACATTGTCTACGGCGTGCGCCGAGAACGCGCGCTCGATACCTGTTTCAAGCGATGGACGGCCTCCGGCTTCTATCGTGTGATGAGGGCCATGGGCGTGGACGTGGTCTACAACCATGCCGACTACCGTCTCATGAGTCAGCGCGCGCTCGCCGAGCTGCAGCGATTCGGAGAGACGCACCTGTTTCTTCGGGGTGCAGTCCTGCTGCTGGGCTTCCCATCCACGCAGGTCTACTACGATCGGCAGGCACGTTTCGCGGGCGTATCGAAGTATCCGCTCAAGAGAATGCTGGGCCTTGCAGTGGACGGGATCACGTCCTTCAGCATCGCACCTCTCCGGTTGATCGGCTTTGTCGGCTTGACTATGTGCCTACTGAGCATTCTCGGCGCAATTGCGGCGGCAGTGGCCTGGGGATCGAGGGTAGCCGTGGCCGGCTGGGTGTACATCCTGGTTTCGCTCTGGTTCCTTGGCGGCCTGAATCTCGCCGCACTCGGTGTGCTTGGCGAGTACTTGGGCAAGACCTATCAGGAGGCCAAGCGTAGGCCCCGATATATAGTTGAGACGAGACTCGACCCGACAATGGGGGCCTGATCTGAGGCTGAACTGGAACCTGGGCGAAGAGCGGTGGCGGATACTCAAGATAGCCGCCCTCGCATTTGTCGGCAACAAGCTCCTGGTCATCCTGGTCACGACACTCGCCACCCGAGATATGTGGCAGGGTCGGTCCTTCTTTGGCACGATCCACTATGTCTTGATCGAGAACTTCCGCTACTTCGACGCCAACGCCGTAATAGGCTACCAAGCGATAGCCATGCATGGTTACGCGAACCCCAAGTCCACAACCTTCTTCCCCGCCTACCCCTTGATCATGAGAGCGGTTTCCTGGGGACTCCACCTCTCGCCTCTGGAGGCGGGTGTCTTGATCTCGAACGTGGCCTTCTTCCTACTTCTCTACTTCTTCATGAAGCTTGCGCTCGTGGACCGCGATTGGTCTCGGTCCCGTCGGATCGTGCTTCTCCTCGCCTTCTTCCCGACCGCCTTCTACTTCTCGGCCGCATACACGGAAGCGACGTTCATGCTTATGAGCGTGCTTGCCATTCTAGGGATGCGCAGGCAGCAATGGGTAAGAGCAGGTCTGTACGGGGGGGTCGCTGCCTTGACCCGCAATGCGGGGGTGCTTCTGGGCCTACCCTACCTGATCGAGTACTGGGCGTCACGACGAGAGAAGGGAGGGGTACCGGGTCCTTCGGCGTCAGGCCGGCCCACCGCGGATCGCGCCCGTACGTGGCCGGTCCTGTGGGTCCTACTGATCGTGGCCGGGGCGGCGACATATGTCGTCTATCTTTGGTTGGCCAAAGGAGATCCGCTCGCCTTCGCCCGTTGGCAGAAAGAGTACGGGCGGGGCACCGGTACGCCGTGGGGAACGCTCTACCATGGATACATATATGGTCTGAGGATCCTGTTCGACCTGCACAGGCCGCTGAACTGGGTTCAGGTCTACTACGTGACCCAACTCTTCTTTCCCACGCTGGTCCTGGTCGTCCTCCTCACCTCGTTCAGAAAGATCCGGTGGTCATACTGGACTATCATCCTCTACTCACTGGCCCTGCCTCTTCTTGCCCCGGCAGACGCGGGGCCCGATGTCCCGAGCGATGTGATCGACTACTTCGTCAGCTTCTCTCGCTATACACTGGTCATTGTTCCGCTCTACATGGGCCTCGAGAGGCTGCTTAAGAACCGCTTGGCTTTCTGGGCCTACCTGGCCTTCTCAGCCCTCTTCCTTGCGCTGCTCACCTATGCTTGGTCCCGGCACAAGTGGGTGGCATAGCCGGGCCCCGAGGGCGTCTGTTATTCGGTGTCTTTGCGTCCGTCTCCGTTCGTTTGTTGCCGCTCGTTTGTTGCCACCGACTTTGCCCCCGACTTGCCCCCGAACTCGCCCGAAAGAAGCGGAAACCCGACCGCCTGAGCCGGGCTCCGACGTGCTATTCTTGGCTTTCCGAAGTGGAGAGGGGGGGATTCGAACCCCCGGTACCGGTTCACAGCTCCTATAGGTCTTTGATCATGTACTCCCAGAGTCCGATTCCTACCAGCCGCCTGGTGATCTCGCTCTTGTCCGTCTTCACCAGGCGGAAGCCCCGGGCGAGATAGAGTCCTCTGGCCGCATCGTTGCCACCGGCTACGTAGAGGGTGAGTCTCGCCTTGCCCAAGGTACGCGCTCTTTGCTCGGCGCATTCCAGCAGCATCGCCCCGATTCCTTGCCGATGCAGACTCGGGTCGACGGCAAGATGGGCGACGTAGGCCTCGTCCGGCTTCACTCTGCTGTGGAGGGTCGACAGCGCGATGACGGCCCGGAGGCCCCGCAGGATCCCCAGCCTCCGCACAAACGGCAGCATCCCCTTCCATCCCGGCCCGCCGCCCTCCGTGATGGCGAGATGAAGGACGCCGTGTATCTCGGCGCCATGTGCGGCGACATAGTGCCCCGGGTATTGGTCGAGGGGTCTATAGTGGTCGACGATTGACTTGACCGCCGTGTTGGCGTCGTCTCCGAATATGGCCTCGAACTTGTCAGGGAAAGCCCGGACGAGGACTTCCACGTACCCGTACACATCCTCGCTTCGAGCCGGTCTGACCGTCGCTCTGCCGTCCACGTTCATCAGCGATCTCCTTTCAACCGCGAACGATAGCGCGCTTCGGCGGTCACTGGGAGGCAGCGCAGGAAAAGGGACGGGTGGGAGTTGTGGCGCGATAGGCTCGTACATCACTCACCCGCCCCGCGGCTCCCCGAGTCATGACTGGGGGACTGCTTCACTCCCCATATGCCTTCATTGTAGGCTGACGCATAACGAAGTCAATCCGCAGTAGAGTCGTTTCACTTGTATGGGGTTGATTGCGTACCCACAGCCCCGATCCCTATTATGGAGAGCGGCCATCCCATACCAGGAGGGGATCATGAATCGCAAGTGGCTCCGCATCACGCTCAGCGTGACATTCCTTCTGACCATCGCCGTCGCTGCCACCGCCTGCGGAGGCGAGGACTCCGGCACGGCGACGACCACAACCGTCGGCGATGCCACCACGACCACCGCAGGATCCGTAGGGACCACGGGAACCACGAATGGTGCAGACACCACCGAGGCCACCGAAGCAGAAACGACCACCACGGCCGCGGCTGCCGGGGGGTGGGTGGAGGTCGCCAGCCTACAAGGGAGCGACTCGAAGAAGGGAGAGGTGTTCACCCTATCCGGGGCGCCGGCGCGAATCAGCTACAAAGTGACCAGTACGGACATCGCAACCATAGCAGCCTTCTACGTGATGGCCGAGGGCACAGTGTTCGACACGGACGGCGGTATCCCTGAGGCGACGGTGGGTGAGTCTAGTGAAGACTCCACCCCGCTCACGAGGGATGCTGGGGACTACTACCTGTTCGTAATGTCGGCCAACTGCGACTGGGAAGTAACCGTCGAAGAGCAGCGGTGACCTTCAGCGAGTGGGCTGGACAAAGCGCCCCCAGCGGCCGAGCGGGAAGGCTAGCGAAGGGGGCGCTTTGTAGTGCTCTTCTCAGACTTCCCCAACCGCGCCGGGCGTCGGAGCATGGCCCGTGCCGGGCACTCTTTAACGCACCCCAAAATCGGAAAGGGAGGCTGCTACGATGCACGTTGTAACCATGCAAGTGCCGAGGGGAGTGGATGACATGGCGCTCGAGACGCTCTACACGCCTGACCAGGTAGCGGAATACCTGGGGGTAAACCGGGCCACGGTCTACGTCTACCTGGTGCACGGCGACCTCAAGGGGAAGAAGGTCGGCCTCCGGAAGTGGATCATAACCGAGTCGGCCCTCAAGGCCTTTGTCGCCGACGAAGTGGAAGACACGGCGCTCGGGCCGCTCTACACGCCCGACCAGGTAGCGGAATACCTGGGGGTGAACCGGGCCACGGTCTACGCCTACCTGGAGCACGGCGACCTCAAGGGGAAGAGGATCGGCCTCCAGAAGTGGATCGTAACCGAGTCGGCCCTCAAGGCCTTTGTCGTCGACGAGGATGAGGCCAAAGCTCAGGCCGCCCGGCATCACCGCCTGCTCGACTACATCGCCAAGCTGGCCGAGGCCGGCGAGCTCGACGCCGACAGAGACCCGGCCGCCCGTGGCCGCCTCTTGAGCGACATCGAGAAGCGCCTTGGGGCCGGCGAGTTCGACGCCGATCCAGACGCTCTCTAAGCCCCTGGGACGCGACGAAAGGGGCCTGACAAGGGTCTCCCTGGGTGGCGTGAGACAAAGACGAGCCCCCAACGGCCGAGCTTCGTGCCTAGTCAGGGGGTTATTCGACTCGACGGTGAGGCCCGGGTCCCACCATCTGGGGCTGGTCCGACCGCTCCCCTCCGTCTTGTGCTGTCGTCTTCTGTTGTCGACTATGGAATCCACGACTTCGATTGACACATTCTGTAAGGTAGCGAGAGTCAATTGGAGGTCGTTGGGATGAAACAAGCGGAGAGGGGGGGATTCAAACCCCCGGTACCGCTTGCGCGGCACAACGATGCGTCCAAAAACGACTGCCGTTGCCCGAGGCGTGCCCACCGGGCGCTCCGAGGGCTTCCCAGGCTCAGCTTACGAGGCCGGCCGCAAGGAGTCCCTAGCCCTCACAGGTGGACGTTGCGTTGCCTTCGGGGAGAGACTGAGTCTGCCTACGGTAGACGGCAGAGAATAGTCTAGTATCGGTACATGTAGTCGACCCACTGGTTGGCGATCCTCCCGTCACGAACCTCCACCACAACGTGGTAGAGATCGCGCCCAAGCCTCACCGGACCGGCTATGTAGCGCGCTCCCTCGTACGCCACGCTCAGAGCCTCGATGTCCTTGGCAGAAGGCTCGTAGATGAAGATTCCGTCCCCAATCGGCGTGGGGTCGACGGGATAGTCCGCTACCATGCTGCTGATCTCTTCGATGCCGGTGGTCCTGCCGGCACCTTCTGGCCACCGGATGACGGCGTCGGCCGTGTAGAGTTCCTTGGCCGCCGCAACATCGTTATCGGTCCAGGCCGCCGTCATCTTGTCCATGAGGGCCTGTTCGTCACCTCCGCCACCGCTACACGCCCCCAGCGCAACCGAGGCGGCGGTCAGCACCAGCGCCACCGCTGCGACCACCAACCACCGGTTGACTCGACCACGTAACAGGAATCTGGCTTTCACGACGCACCCCTTTCCCTCTCGCGTTACTGGCGCTTGGGCACCCACTTGAAGAGGCTGAACCCCGTCGCGGCATACAGCCCTCCGCCGGGGGCAGGGTCGATCACGACGTTGAGCGCGACGCTGTACGCTTCATCGCCGGAGAGCTCCCCGATGATGTTCTCCCAGGTGACTCCTCCATCGCTTGACCGATAGAGGCCTACGCCTATGCCCCATCCCACCTGTCTTAACACCGGCACATAGAGCGTGTCGGGTGAGCGGGGATCGAACAGCAGCCGCTCGGGAGACCAGAAGGGCTCGCCAAGGCCTTCGAGGTTTGCGAGGTCGACCTTCTCCCAGGTGGCTCCGCCGTCGGGCGAGCGAAAGACCGGGTTCGGCCCAGAACCGATGCCCTGCCCTTGGATCGCGTAGACGTTGGAGGGAGCGTGCGCATCTACCGCGACGTCTGCCAGCCCGTTTGTCCACTGCTCGGGCGGGGATACTACAGTCCACGTGCTCCCAGCGTCCGTCGACTTGAGCACCTGGCCCGCCTCGCCCGACTCAGTAGCGGTGAACAAGGTAGAGGGATTCACCGGATCGGCAGCGAGAAGGCCGGCATCGCTGGTACCGGATGCAATCCCTTCGAGCACTTGGCTCCAGGTGTTGCCACCGTCGGTGGACCTGAACAGGCGCTTCATCGGCGTGTCCGCCATGCCCGTCATCGCGAACACGGTATCGGGGTTGTCGGCGGCGACCAGAGCCAGGCCATCTTCTCGACCGGTGGGAGCGGTCTGCTCGACCAGGCCTGCGCCGGCAAGCTGGGTCCACTCGGCCCCGCCGTCGTCGGTGCGGAACAGTCCGGCCGATGTCCACGCATATAGGGTAGAGGGGGAGGAGGGCGCCAGGACCACCGAGCCTTGACCGGGCAGGATCATGCTCCACGTGATGCCACCGTCACCGGACTTGAAGATCCCTTCAGGCGTAGCCGCATAGAGGATGGACGGCGAACTGGGATCAGGAACCACCCTCCAGGCCACGGAAGTGACCAGGCCGGCGTTTGCCTTATTCCAGGTGGTGCCGCTGTCCGTGGACTTGTAGACGCCTTCTGCGGTCCCGGCGTACCGGATCGACTGATCGCCGGGGTCGATACGTCCCATGGAAACTGCAAGCACGGCGCCGGTGTCAGCGTCTGTGACCGTGCCCTGGAAGTCCGTCCCGAGTTCGCCCTCCGGTTGACTTGCCAGCGCCTCAGTTGCCTCCTCCGGGCTGAGCGTCGTCCAACTCTCGCCCCGGTCCGTCGACCGGCATACGGCAGTCCCGGGGCCAGTCTGGCTGGCGCCGGCCAGATACACCGTGGACGGGGACGAGGTCGTGTCAAACCACATCCAGTGGTGTGGGTCCCCAGGCATCAGATCTATGATCTCTCCCATAGCGGGGATTACGTCGTTCCAGGCCAGGCTCAAGTCCACCCAACTAGCGCCGCCATCATCCGACCTAAACAGTGCTGGCCCGAAGGCCCAGGCCGTCACGTAGACCGTGGATGGGGAGGCCGGATCGATCATGATCAGGGTTACATCCGTCACGGGAAACAGGTCGCTCTCAAGTGGCGCGAGCCGGTCCCAACTCCCGGCCCCGTCGCTCGATTTGAACAGGCCGTCGGACCTGGCCGCGTAGAGGACCGACGGGTTGCTGGGATCCATGACCAGGATACTGACGGCCCCGCCCTCGCTGGTCAACGGCAGCCGCTCCCACTGCCCACCTTGTCCCCCGGTTGCCGTTGTCTGGTTGGTCTGACCGGTAGCCGTGGGGCTGAGGGTGTCGTCGCCGATGACCAGAATAGGTTGGTCTTTGCCCAGGTACTTGACTGCCTCGAGGCTGCCGATGGTAAGAGCGGCCACCAGGACGACGGCGATGGAGGCATAGACCGCGACGCGCAGGTTGAGCTTCCTCGGTCTCCTCGCGCGCCGCTCGGTGTCCTCTTCGCCTTGCTCGCCGATGACCCATGCTCGGCCTCCGGCCCGCGCATCGGCCCGCGCCTCTATGCTGGCCCATACTCCGTTTCGATCCACCGAGCCGGAGAGCCTGTCCAGTGTTTCTTCTAGTTGCCGGTCCTCATTCATAGCGTGATCCCCTGAGCTGATCCCTCGAATGACTTCTTGAGTGCTTGCCGAGCACGATGCAGGTGCTGTCTGACCGTGCCCTCTGACACGTGCATGACATCGGCCACTTCCTGCGCCGTCAGTTTGTCAACGTAGTGAAGAGCCAGAGCAGTACGCTGTTTGAGGGGCAGCGTCCCCAGCCGCTCCCAGACTTCTTCATCTACGGGCGAGGCTCCCTGCGGCGTGCGATACTGCTCTTCGATTCTGAGCATAAGCCTGGCTTGTCGGCCGATCGAGCGGTGATGGTCGCGGATCTGGTTCAAGGCGACTCTTCGGACCCAGCCAGCCGGATCCTCGTAGGTGGCCAAGCGGTCCCAGCCAAGTATTAGACGGACGAAGGCTTCCTGGACTGCGTCGGCGGCCTCCTCTGGGTCACCGGCCACGATGGTCAGTGCTTTCACCAGTCGGTCGTAGTCGTGTTCGAACACAGCTTCGGGACAGGCGTACCGCGCGCACTCCCGGAATCTGCCCTCGCCTATCGGCCAGTCGTCCAAACCGGTCACGCCCCCGGTCTTCGAGAACGTCTTGACACTAGTGTGCACCGAGCCAGCCCATCCCTTGCATCTCTATTGTCCTGCTTTCCATATAGACACGCACGAGAAGGTCGAATCAGTGACACGCGGCAAAAGGAAATCGTCAGCGCTGCGGACAAGCGAGAATCAATCTGGCTCCGGCTATCCCCAAGCCTTCACTCCATGATACGTCTGGCGGAGGAAAGACCGAGCCCGCGGTAGTGCGTTTTCGTCCGTCTCGCTCCATTCCCGGCCGTTCAGTTTGCCACCGACCTGCCCCCGAACTCGCCTGAAACACGTGAAAACCCGGCCTTTCGGACGAAACCCGCGGATCGGTGGGATAGGTGGCCCATTCCCTCCGCTTCTGTGACTGCGGCGTATATTGAGGTGAAGTCGTTGAAGAACGGTCGATCGGGGAGGCGTCATGAGAACATGGGAATACAAGATCATCGACTCGCACGACGTGCCCCGCGGAGGAATCCTGAAAGGGAGGAGTCGCGAGGCCCTGGAAGCGTACTTGAACCAGCATGGTGCCAATGGGTGGGAAGTCGTTAACATCGATTCCCTCGAACTCGAAGGGAGGAAGAGTTTCGTCGGCATCGCGAAGAGAGAGAAATCATGACCTGAGGCCGACATGGCGATGCGTGTATCCCGGTCTGCCTGGGTCCATTTCCTGCCTGCGACTTTGCCCCCGACTTGCCACCGAACTCGCCCGAAAGATGCGAAGACCCGACCACCTGGGCTGGGCCTCGCTCGCGATTCTCCATGGATCTTGACTGGCATCCAATCTCTCTTTCGGAGCGTGTTGCGCGAACCTCGGCTTGTCCAGCGGGCTCGGGGGAGTCTCAGGCGGGTTACGCGTCGCCGCCCGTGACGCGATCGATGGCGTTGGTCAGCCGTTCCCGCTCCCGGCTGATCCACTGACCCTCCGGGTAGTTCCGAAGAAACGCCTCGGCGAACTCCACAGGGTCTTCCCCGACGACTTCGCGGATCGGGGTTCCGTTCGCCGCGCTCTGCTCGAAGAGATCGGCGAGATCCTCCAGCATCGACAGCAGGCTGTCCGCCTTCCCCGGCCCGAAGAACTGCATGTACCGCTCCAGCGCATCGATCGCCGTGTGGTAGCTCGCAGGAAGCTGCTTCGTGCGCGCCTTGTACTGCCGGTAGCGCCTCTTCTGCTCGATCAACCCTGCGGCCATGCCTAATTACCTCCTTCACGGAGCAGCCACTTGCATTGGTTGCAGGCCAAACGATCCTGTGGCTGTCTGACGACTTCGCTACATCATATGTCGGCGGGGGGGAATGTGCCGAACTTCAAAGATTACCTGGCAGTCGAGCCAGCGCGGGAACCGCCAAGAGCTTCACGTCGCCAGGCAGGATAGGGGTCCGCCCACAGACTGCCGCGAACGCCTGGGCGGCTCGATGAAGGCGCAATGAGGCGCGAAGACTCGCCCCCAGCTTGACGTGTTCGTCTTTCCTCGTGGCTCTCACCGCGGCGACGATGTAGTCGCAGACCGACGCGTTCACATAGACCCGCCGGCAGAGTTCTGGAGTGCGAGCAACTCGGCGGCGCCCGTGACGGCCTCCAAGGTGTCGAGCGGGTCGAAGGGGAGGTCATCCAAGCCGTTGCCATTCACATCCACCGAAAGCTAAGCTTGTAGACCTGCGAGAATACGTCGACTGAAACCCTAAGTCGCGGGACGCTACCCAAAGGAGCACGGCACGTGGGAGAGCGAAGGAGTCTGGAGTGAGAAAGTGGCTCTTCGGCCTTGTGCTTGTTCTGGCCCTTCTGATGGGGGCAGGTGTCGCCTCGGCCGGTCCTTTGATTGTGATCGATCCGGGCCACAGCGGAGGAACACTGCTGTCTATCGACCCTCAGTGGAACATGTACGACTACGAGTATGACAACGGAGCCGAGAACCATGAGGTCTGGAATGTCTCGGTGAAGCTCAAGACAAAGTTGGAGGCGGCTGGTTACACGGTCATGTTGACCAAGACCGGCCCTGATGACGTGGTCTCGAAGCGGGATCGCGTCAACCTCGCGAATAACAACGGAGCAGCGCTGTTCGTCACCATCCACAGGGATGCCCACACTTTCGGCACCTGGGGCCACGTCTATGTTCAGCGTGTGAACGACTGGCGGGCTTCTGTCGATGGGACGAAGAAGTACTTCACCCTCGCTGACGTGGCCGCAAGGAGCCTGGCCATCGGCAACGCCATCCTGAGCGCTCGTCGGGCCATCGAAGGCACGGCTATCACTATGGCTGTGGAGGACTTCACAGGCAGGGGAGGGTACATACCGGCCGGGAACCTCGCCGTTCTGCAGCTATGGGCCACCGTGCCCGCTTTGCTGATGGAGGCCGGTATCTGTGACACTGATGCCAAGCGGGAGAAGTATGCCCTCGGTATCTTCAATGGGATCAGGGCGGCTATTCCATCGGACGGGAGCTGGACCGACATCTCCAACCAACAGTGGCTGGCCCTCTACGGGGTCTCGGCCGCGCAGGTGAGGCCGGTGGCCGACGGCTATGCCGACGGTTCCTTCAAGCCCTCCAACCCGGTCAATCGTGGCCAGTTCGCCAAGATGTCCGTGGATGGCCTGGATATCCCCCTGATTACTTCGCCTGCCCCGCCCACTTTCGTGGATGTGCTCGCCGGCCACCCCTTCTTCAAATGGATCGAGACCGGTGTCGATCGGGGTCTGATAGAGGGCGTCGAAGAGGATCACTACCATCCCGGCGCGCCCATGCTCCGCCAGCAAGTCAACACCATCCTGGGCCGCTACCTGGAGGAGATGGCTCTGGACGGCCGCGGCTACATCGAGGGCGACCTTGACACTTATGACACGGTGGCCGAGTGGTACGCTGCTGAAGGCGCAGATGCTCTCGCTCCCTTCAGCGACGCGGTTCAGATCGCCGCCGTCCACAAGCCTTATGCCGCCTACCTCGCGTATCTGGGTATGGTCAAGGGCAGTAACGGCAGACTCAGTCCCTTAAGCACCATCACGCGAGCTCAGGCCGCTGTGCTCATCGTGAGGGTGAACCAGCCCTAAGCCTCGACCGTGCAAGGTGCTGATCGCGCGCCCGGCCGCATTCTGCTGCAGTTGAGTTGCCCCCGAACTGCCATCGAACTCGCCTGAAGGACGCGAGAACCCGGCCTCCGGGACCGGGCTCTGACCTGCCATTCTTGGCTTTTCTAAGCGGAGAGGGGGGATTCGAACCCCCGGTACCGCTTGCGCGGCACAACGGTCAAAACGCGGTAGACGCGGGGCGAAAGCCGGCGGTGTCATCGGTAGTTTGTCCGGCGCGCCCGAGTCAACTCACCTCTGCATCTTCTTGCTCGTTGACCCAGACATAGGTTCCGATCTTGCAGTATTCCTCGAAACCCAGATGGCGATATGCCCCTACCGCCATGGGACTGGGATGCACGATGGCTATACGGTAGCCCATGGCTCGGGCTTCCAGGAGCGGGACCAGGGTCAGAGCGGTGCGATGCCTTGACGACGAACCGCGGGAATGGTCCCCACGTTGTAGATACCTGCCACCCCGGCTCCGACGATCACCGCGGAGGTCGCCACCGGCTCCCCTTCCAACCAGCCAAGGTAGTGGCGGTATGGTGCCCGCGGTGAAACACCCAGACTGCGCCAGGAGTCATACCAGCCCTCGGCAAAGACGCCCGGCAAGTCAAAGCTGGTGCACATGACATCGCACCACGTCTTCAACGCTCCCAGCTCCGTGACACGCTCGATGACCAGCTCCGAGGGCGCTGGGACGGTATCCGGCAAGGCTCTCAGGTCAGCGGCCATCCCCGGAAGTTCTTCGCCCACGAACCCGCGAGCGATCAGATACTTGCTGAGATCAGCGGGTTGAGTGGTGGGACCGGTCCACCACATCAGAGGCACGCCTCTGGCCCGGCCCCGGGCGACGGCGGCAGCAATGGCGCCCTCGACGGCCTCGGGGTTAAGACGCGTCCGGAAGACGCTGTTGAAGAACGGGGACGGGATGCTTGTCAGTGTCCAGAGCAGCTCGGGATCGTCGTGCACTTCAGCCTTGGGCCACCGACGCCACGAGGGAAAGAAGCTGAACATGTTTGCCTCGATCACGTTCACCAAGGCGGCCGGTGATAGGTCCTGCGCGATCTCTTCCCTAGCGTCCAAGGAAAACCTCCGTCGCGGTGGGAGATACGTTGTATCCGATAGCCTAAGCTCCGGTACTGCCAGGGCGGCCTGGAACCTGCCTCGGTCTTGACCAGCACGTGCTAGCCCGTTGCGTGAGGCCCGATGTCCTTCTCGCTCGAAAGACTGTTCGTGGACGTCTTCGCTCCACAAGTGGGCGACGCCTTGACGATCATGTACGACCTGCCCCACGGCGCCATCAGCGACAGCGAAGAATGGCGCGACCGGCGCCTGATGGCGGAGGAATGGCACCGGGAGATTGCGGGGTTTGCCGAGAAGTACGGTTTCTCCGCCAAGCCGCTTGTCGCGTATGAAGCCACGGGCGCGCATAACCGTGAACTACCCGAGCGTGGGCTGACTCAAGGAACCCGAGTCAGCCTTGAAGGTGTTGTGAGCGATTCCACCATCGTCATCTCCATGCCCCAATTCTCAGCCTCGGCCCCGCTTGCTGTTCTCGCCAAGAAGTACGAGACGCTCCGTGTGGCCAGTCTGCCCGGCGTCAGCCGAGCGATGCAGGAGACCGGGTTGTCCGCGGACTACAACCGGGTCGCCGAGAATTGTGCACGGCTGGCCCCGCTCTTCGACGGGTCCGAAGGTATCGAAGTGGTGTTCTCCACGGGTCACGCCTGCTACTTCGACACCTCCGACCACAAGCCCGCTCTTCAGGACGACGGTCGCCTGCACCCGGGCGCCGGTGGGGACGCGCTCCGGTTCAGAAACCTCCCTTCAGGGGAGGTGGCCGTCACGCCCAACGAGGCCCCCGACAGTGGAACGTCGGGCGAGATCCCTGCGAGCTACGGCGATGAGGTCGTTGTGTTCGTGGTGCGGCACAACCAGATCGTCGATGTTCGGGGTAGCGGCTGCGTGGCGGCTCAAATGCGGCAGGAGTTCACCCAGGAACAGGCCTCGCGCAACATCGCCGAAGTGGCGATCGGCTGCAACGACAAGGCCGTCGTCACCGGGAATATTCTGGAGGACGAAAAGGCGGGGTTTCACTGGGCATACGGGCGGAGCGACCACCTCGGAGGAAGGGTAGGCCCGAGCGACTTCACGTCGCCGGACAGATCGCTTCACCAAGACATCGTCTACGCCAGAGGGAATCCCATAGTCTGCCAGAGGCTTGACTTCGTCTTCCCAGACGGGACGAGACGGACGGTCATTCGAGATGGGGTCTTGGACATAGGCCCGTGACGCATAGGGGGTGCTGCGCCGGATGTAGGGGCATGTACGCGGACGCGTTGTCCGGCGTCCTTTCGTCCGTCTGGCTCCTATGAGTGCCGTTGAGTTTGCCGCCGAGTTGCCCCCAAACTCGCCCGAAAGACGACAAAACCCGGTCACGTGGGCCGGGTCTCGACTAGCCGTTCTTGGCTTTCTGAAGCGGAGAGCGGGGGATTCGAACCCCCGGTACCGGCGCTGACTGGAGAAGCGACCCACGACCATCCTTGTCAGTTCCGACTCAGGGTTGCTACATGTTGACCGCTCAGGAAATAAAACGGCGCTACCATGAGCAGGGCCCTCGCCAAGCCGCTCTGGCCCAACTTGGGAAGCCGCCTCCCACCTCCACCAAGACTTAGTAGCTGCCGGTCTGGGTGGGCGCATGTCGGAGTTCGGCAGCAACCGTTCCTTCAGTCACGCCGGTCGACGAGTCGATACCCCATGTTCCGCACCGTTTGGATGAGATCCTTGCCCAGTTTCCGTCGGAGGTACCCAACAGAGACGTCAACCACATTGCTGCCCGGGTCGAAGTCGTAACCCCACACATGGTCGAGAAGCTGTTCTCTCGACAGTACCTGGTTGGGATGGCGCATGAAGATCTCAGCAAGCATGAACTCACGCGCAGAGAGTTCGATGTGCTCGTTGCCGATCTCAGCCGCTCGAGAGAGGAGGTCCAGTCGAACACCTCCCGCCTCGAGAACAGTCTGCTCTACCTTGCCCTGGTCCCGGAGGCGGGCTCTGACCCGAGCGAGTAGCTCCGCGAATCGGAACGGCTTGGTGACGTAGTCGTCGGCCCCGCCCTCAAGACCCGCAACGGTCTCTGCGACACCCTTGCGGGCGGTGAGGATGATCACCGGGAGTCTCTCCCCTCGGTGGCGAATCTCTCTCAGCACCTCGTGGCCGTCCATCCCCGGCAGGCCGAGATCGAGGATCATCAGGTCGAAGTCGTCGTCTCGGGCAGCATAGGCGGCGGCCCGACCATCATCAACCACGAGTGTGGTGAAACCTGCCGCCTCCAACCCCTTCCGGACAAATGAGGAGATGCCGGGTTCGTCCTCGGCGATGAGTATCCGACTCACAGTGTCTCTTTGGAGGGCCGATCAATCGGGAGTACAAGTGTGAATGTGCTGCCCAGTCCTACGGCGGTCTCCACCTCCACCCTACCGCCATGCGCCTCGACGATGCTTTTCACAATTGCGAGGCCGAGCCCCGCTCCGCGCCCAGAGCGGCGTCCCTTGTCTCCTCTGGAGAAACGCTCAAACAGGTGCTCTCGATCCTCCTCGGGGATGCCGGGGCCAGCGTCTCTTACCCAGATCCAGGCCGTGTCACCGACCAACCGGCTCCCCACTGACACCGGCGTTCCGTCGGGCGTGTGCTCGAGAGCGTTACCCATGAGGTTCATGATAGCCTGAGTGATCCGCTGCCGATCGGCGATCAGCACCGCATTCGCAACCTCTTCCACACCCCACCGCCGGTCGCCGAGGGCGTCGGCTTTGGCGGCCACACCGCGAGTCAGGTCGGCCAGATCGAGCGGTTGTGGTTGAAGGAAGTCAGGCTGTTCGGCCTTCGCGAGGTCTAACAGGTCATCGACGATCCGCGCCATCCGGTCGAGTTCATCGGTCACCACGTCGACTGTCTGCCTGCGCTCCTCCGGGTCGTCTCCCATCAGTTCGAGGTTGCCTCGGATCACGGTTATCGGGGTGCGCAGCTCGTGACCGGCATCGTCTAGGAACCGACGTTGGTTGGCGAATGTTTCCTCCAGCCGATCAAGCATGGAGTTGAACGTCCGACCAAGGACGGCAATCTCGTCGGTTCCTTCCACAGGGATCCGCCTCGACCAATCTGTCTCGGTGATGGACTCAGCCGTCTCGGTCAGCGTCCTTAGCGGTCGGAGGATCCTTCCAGCCGCGATCCAGGCCAAGACCGAGGCCAGAACGAAGATCGAGCCATAGACCAACGCTCCGATACGCACGACCGCGTTGACGGCACTGAGCCGGCCATCCATGAAGATGGAGGCAACGAATACCCCGATAGTGTCGCCCTCGGATTTGAGCGGGATGGCCAGGTAGCGGACGCGCCCGAACTCGGGGGTTTCGACGTCACGCTGCACTGTCTCATTGACAGCTATCCATTCGCTTACGAGCGGGCTTCTAGCGAGCTTCGCTCCGCCGACGTCCGACTTGTACGGCTGGCTGCCGACAATGGTAACGATCCCCTCCCCGTCGAGCGGGACATTCCGCGCTAGGAAGACGTCGAAGATGGCGGTGACGTCTCCGGCGAAAGGCTTACCGGTCTCGGGATCGATACCGGCGGCAAGCAGTCGGATTGAGGCTACTTCCTCGTTGAGCGCCCGATCGGCTTCCACTGACGCATGGTTGATGAGAAGGCCTCGCTGGAGGAGAAGAGCGGCGACGAGCGCAACGGCAAGCAGAACGACGTACCAACCGAGGATCCGCATCCTCGCCGAGGGCGGCTGAAGTCGGCGCCTAGCCATCGGGGACGTCGTCGTCCACCTCGTCGGGGCTGTCGTCGTCTATATCGTCGGGGACGTCGTCTTCCGTGCCGCCGGGGACGTCGTCGTCCGTGTCGTCGGGGCTGTCGTCGTCTATATCGTCGGGGACGTCGTCTTCCGTGTCATCATTCCCAGGGTTGTCATCCGAGGCGGTGGTCGCAGTGGGCCGTGTGGACGGCGTTGTCGTGAGGGCAGGTGAGACGGGCGCCGTTGTGGATCCGCTTCCCGGCGAGTCTGTCGAATCCTCTTCCGTCAAGTCAACGGAAGGCGAGGGGACCACCTCGAAGTCAACTGATGGGGAGGCCTCGGCCGGAGGAGGCCCGGTGAGCGTCAGTGACGCAGGTAGCGGGGTCACCGGGGGTGAGAAGGCGTCCGAGATACCGATGACGGCAAACGAGATGCCGATGACGGCCGATAACGCCACCACTAACACAGCAAGCCATGTGAGCCGAACCCTCATGATGAGTGAACTGTCCTGGGTCTAGCGGAGACTCGGTTGCGTGAGTAGGCTCTTTTCGACTGGAGTTGCCTCCCGATAGTACATCGTCTCTGGCTCCATGGATGCGGCCTGCAGCCGCGGCTGACCTAGACTAGCGCGTGAGTAGGGGCCAGGCATAGCCCAGCCCCTACTGCTCGCTATCGCTGCAATCAGGAGTCGACCGAGCTGTCAGCGGAGTCGATCGAGTCAGAATCATCGTCCGGCGCCAGATCGGGGCTGTCTGGAGAGGAGTCGTCAGACGCGACATCGGGACTGTCCGGAGACGAGTCATCCGGCGCCAGATCGGGGCTGTCTGGAGAGGAGTCGTCGAGAACGGAACTAAGATCATCGTCACCGGTCGCCACCGTGGCCTGCGACGTGGTGCTTGGGGAAGCAGACTGTAGCTGACCGGTCGTCACCGTTACCGGTGCCGTGGTGCTGGGTGAGAGCCACGAAGACTCGCTGGCGGTCAACGTGACCCGCAACGTGGTGCTGGGCGAGAGTGACTCACCGGTAGTGGCCTGACTCTGAAGAGCGATCGGGGCCGGCACGCCGGAACTGTCCCCTGGGCCCGCAAGCGCGATTCCGGCGAACCCGAGGGCTGCCGCGGTCCCCACGCCAGCAACGACCTTCCATTTCTTGGGTCCCTTCCACTGATCTTTCATCTGCATGGTGTCCTCCTAGACTTGATGGCACAGCTGCAATGATGAGGCAGTCAGGTGAGATGTCCGTGAAGTGGCGATGAGACTTCTCTCATCGATTCTCTCGGCAGAGTCCACCCAGCCTTCCGCCAGATCCAGGCGGCGGCGGACCTCAATCGGCCAGGTCTCGCGTTGTACGCGAAATGGCCCGGTGGCCAGGGCGAGGATCACCGCCGCCGCTCTCCTCCGAAGATCGACGGGATCCACCTTGCGGTCCCACCTGCGGAGCAGCTTCGCGGCATAATCGCGTACTCGCTCAGGATGGGCAGACGTGGTCTGGAGAACGGCAAGGTGGCCGATCATTGTTGCGGGGTCGTCACCAGTTCTGCCCTGTCCAAAGGTGTCCATGTCGAGGATGCCTACGACCCTTCCCCGTTCGACCAGGAGCTGCGCTTCGTGGAAATCTCCATGGGCAGCGACGACCGCAGGCTGGGTCTCATCACCGATACGCTCCAACAGCTCTTCGATACGCCCCTTCTCGCCGGGGAGAATCAGTGACAGCAATCTCGAGAGAGCGGGCAGCTGCTCGATGGGAGACCGGGACAGTGCGGTGTCATCCGGGCCAGGGAGTCGGTGAAGGAGGGCTATGAGATCTCCCGGCGCCGGCAGCACCGCTTCAGGGTCTTCGAACGCCTGCCGGAGCGTGAGACCCGGTAGGGCGCGCAGCGCAAGCACGCCGAGGTCCCGGTCGAAGCCCAGACTTGGAGGCGCCGGGAATCCGGCTGTAAGAGCAGTATGCCGGCGATGAAGTCTCTCGACTTCCGCTGGTCGGACCACTTTAAGGTACACCAGTGTGCGCTCACCTCTCACCTCGACCACAGCCCTGCGGCCGGGCCGATATGCCCTGAGTCGTGTGCGCACTGGATCACCGGGCATGCCCAGATCGTGCACCACTTGGCCCGCTGCGCGGGGGTCAAGCGCTGCCGCCAAGCCAGGCAGTGCGGGGTCGTGCGGGACTCTCCACACACCGATCTGGATCCCGTCCCCCTCGACGACAGCAGCGCCGTCGGGTATTTCGCCCGCGCAGGCAACGATCTGGTGTTCGCCGTGGAGGGTACCGTTACATCGGGCTCGGTACCTTACGACGATACTCTTCCCCGGCCACCACGTGACCTGCGTGGCAATAGCCTGCTCTAGGGCCACTCCCGCTTCGGCAAAGATCGTGGTCAGCGGCAAGGGGACACCATCAGCGAGCAGCACGTGCACGGCAGGCACATCATGGTCGTGCAGCTTCGTGGTACTGGGATTCGTCACGCTCATACCACGAGAGTAGGAGCCGCACATGACGGATAGATGACGGGCACATGAGAAAGTCTTCATGTAGCGGCCGGGTGACGCGATGCCCGCATCGCGCCGGCTGACCAGCGTGACAATCCTAGCGCGGATGGGCTGATCGATAAAGGAGCGCTGAGAATCACACCGGACGCAGAGTGCAGGGGTTAGGTTTCAGCAAGCCTTTTCCCAGTGGGAGCGTCGGGCGAATTAGCCGAGAGAGTCCGGGCGTCGCGCGAGCTTGGGAGTCAGGCCGTTCTGTTATCCAGTGTGTTTGCGTCCGTCTGGCACCCGTAAGTGCTGTTGCGTCTGCCCCCGACTTGCCCCCGAACTCGCCCGAAAGACGCGAAAACCCGGCCTCTTCGACCGGGTCTCAGCAGTCTATTGTTGGCTTTCTGAAGCGGAGAGGGGGGGATTCGAACCCCCGGTACCGCTTGCGCGGCACAACGGTTTTCGAGACCGCCGCATTAAACCAGCTCTGCCACCTCTCCGTGGCGGGCGTCGTCGGACGCAACGCGAGTAGCGAGTATAGCGACGGCTGCGAAGGGGGACAATCCGGAGGCTCGTAGAGGAGCGGGCGTCAAAGGGCGGGCCGAGGGTGTTTCGGTGCTCGGCGCGAACATCACGGCTGAAACGGATCTATCACCACGAGGCCTTCGATTCCCGTGAAATCGCCGACATTGCGCGTGGCCAGGACAAATCCCCAGGCCGTGGCTATCGATGCTATCAGGGCATCCTCCACACTGATAGGCAGCCCTGCACGCATGCGCGTTGCGGCCACGTTCGCATAAACGGATGCACCGCGCTCGTCGAAGGGGAGGCAGCGTCCATAGAACTCGGCGAACATTCGCGCAGCCGCCGAGCGGATACTCTCCTTGCGCCCTCCGTCGGGCAGCAGAGCGATACCAAGCTCGATCTCAGCCATCGTGACCGCCGAGATGTACAGATGGTGGTGGGCCTGGGCATCGATCCAGGCGACTACGGACGGGTTGGGCTCGCGGCGCATGAGCTCCGAGAGCACGTTGGTGTCGAGAAGGATCATTCTGTGCGACCGAAGAGATCGAGACCCGCGCGGGGCACTGCGCGAGCTGGTATCTCGAGGTCGTATCCCTGGATTTCAGCGAAATACTGATGGACACGGCTGCCGAGACCGCCTGTGTCCACCTCATGGGTAGCGAGCGCATTTCGCAGGATCCGCCGGGCGGCTTCCTCCATGGAGATTCCCTGGCGCGCCGCCTCCACGCGCAACAGACTCTTCAGGCTTTCGTCGAGACCTCGGATCGTCAGGCTGGCCACACAACCTCCCTGGACCTGAAATGCAATCAGTGCTAGCAATGACATCATCATACACCCTTGGTCTTGCGGCTGCAGGTTGCCCAGAAAGTCCGTGGATCTTAGACAGACTACGTCCTCGGACGAGACTCTGATTGAGACTTGGGGTGGAGCTTGGCGCGGTTTGCGCCGGGTCAGGTGCCGGGGACCGTTGGCGATCGATCATGATCGAGTGGGCAGCGCGTGTCGTCGCACGACCGGATCTCTTGCTACAGGATTCGGTGGATCTTGGTCTGTTCATGGAGTTCGAGCTGACTTGAACTGATTCCCGCCGGCATCTGCCGGCGCATGCATTTCCGACACGAACTTGAGCACCGGGAGTCTATCCAGAGACGCAGACCGGTCGGCGGCGGTCCACTCGTCGAAGTTCGGGCGAACTTCGGACCAAAGTCCCATGCCACCCACGGCCGTTCAACTCTATCCTGGCGCAGCGCCGAGTTTTTGCCGAAGGAAGGGTCGGTCCCGAAGGACAGGCGGCTGAGTGGCATCCAACCGTGGAAACAAGTATGCTGTAACCAATATGGTTGCATTACGGTTGGAGGCGGCTGTGCCCACTACCCTAACGCTAAAGAACATCCCTGATGACGTCTACGAGAGGCTGAAAGCCGCCGCAGCGGCCCATCGACGTAGCCTGAACGGCGAGGCGATTGTCTGCCTGGAGACCGTTCTTATGCCTACCAGAATGAGCGCCGAGGAACGGATCGCGCGCGCCCGTCGGCTGAGGGTCAGCCAACATAGGAGAGAGTTCGACCACGGTGACATCGAAGCGCTGAAGAACGAGGGGCGCCCGTGATCGTCGTGGATTCGAACATCCTCGCCTATCTCTATGTGGAGGGTGCGCACACCGCGGCTGCGGAGGCACTGCTCGAGCGAGACGAGGATTGGGCGGCACCGATTCTCTGGAGGAGCGAGCTCAGAAACATCCTAACCGGATACCTCCGGCGGGGTGACCTGACACTTGAGGAAGCGGGCAGGATCCAGTCGGAAGCTGAGGACCTGATGAGTGGGACAGAATACGAGATCGACTCACGCAGCGTACTCGACCTGGTCTGCAACAGCGATTGCTCTGCCTACGATTGTGAGTACGTCGCCCTGGCCATACGATTGGGGATCAAGCTGGTCACCATGGACGGCCAGGTGCTGAGCGCATTTCCAGATGTTGCGGTCAAACTTGCCCTTGGGCCGTAGGGAGTACTGGTGACCGGGGAGGGCGGGTACTTCGAGTCGTCTATAATCCACAGGCGGATACTGACGTGATTGTGACCGTGTTCTTCGATCGGTCCATGAAAGGGAAGCTATGAGAGTACGCTTCGACCAAGAGGCCGACGCGCTTCATATTCGTCTCGATAAGTCCCCTGTGTTCGAATCCGAGGAGATCCGCCCGGGAGTGGTGCTCGACCTCGACGAGCGGGGCGAGGTGATCGGTCTAGAGATGCTCCGTGTGAGCCAGCGCCTGCCCACGGCCGAACTGAAGCACATGGAGTTCGAACTGACTTGAGGTGACCCCCCCGCCGGCATCTGCCGGCGCACGCAGACAGTCGCTAGAGGCTTGATGTGAAACCCTACAGGCGGCAGGGACCTGCACCTGGGTGACGAAGGGCTTCCAGACATGTCCCCTCGAGATAGGAGCTCGAGATGACACTAGACCTGGAAGCCCTCGTCGTTGCAGCATACCTGTTCGCCGATGAGTACGCAGTCCCTTTCACCTACGGAAGACCGCCGCTCACTAGCGACGCTGAACTGGTCGCTCTCGCGGTCGGCCAGGCGGCCATGGGCATAAGTTCCGACCGCCAGTTCCTCGGTCTCATCCCCCGAGTGCTGCCCGGGTGGTTCCCGCATCTGCCCGATCAGTCCCAATACAACCGGCGCTTGCGCGCTCTCGTCGAGCTCATGAGCCACGGGCAGGAGCGGCTCGCCCGGTGGCTCGACGTGGGCGGGCTGCGCCTGGCCGACGGCACCGCCCTGGCGGTGGCGGGCTACGCCGGATGCGAGAAACGCAGCCACTTTTCCGGTTTTGCCCGCTACGGATACGCCAAGTCCGAGCACCGCTTCATCTGGGGGGTAAGGCTCATCCTCTTAACCGACGAACGGGGACTGCCTTTGGGATATACCATCGTGCCCGCCAACGAGCACGAGCGGGAGCCTTTGGCCGATCTGCTTTCCGGCACCCCGGCTGAGGTGGTCGTCGCCGACAAGGGTTTCTGGGGAGAGGGCTATCGCGCCCGGCTGGCCGCCGACGGCGTGCGCCTACTGACTCCCGAGAGGACCCGCACCAGCGCCAATCTCGCCTTCGAACGGGCTCTGGCCTCCACCCGGCTCGTGATCGAGAGTGTCTTCTCCAACCTGAAAGGGCAGATGCAACTCGAGCGTCACCTGGCCCGAACCGTGGCCGGGCTCGCTCTCCGGATCGCGCAACGGATCCTCGCCTTGACCGTCGGGATCCTGCTTAACACTCTGGCCGGGCGGCCGGCGCGCGCTCTTGCTGCCTTTGACGGCCGCTGAATCACATCAAGCCTCTAGCTGGGCGAGAACTTCAGCGA
>CAVPLM010000008.1:0-213560 GCA_963706025.1 uncultured Actinomycetes bacterium
GACGCGCTGGATACGGCCCCACGCGCTGGATCCTACCGGCCGGCTCGTCCGTCCGCCCGGGGCTGTATCCTCTTCTCGCACGGACGCTCTCGGGGCCGGGGCTCGTTTCACCCGAGCCCGCTGCGCGCGTGATCCGGCAGGCGCCGGTGTCGGCCAAGATAAGAGGGGAGGCAGCAGCTCAAGGTGGTCGAATCCCCGTTGGGACTCCCATTGGGACGATCCTTGCCGAATTGAACGACCAGCAGCGCTGGCGGTGCTGCACGGCGACGACCCGCTGCTGATCGTGGCCGGCGCCGGCACGGGCAAGACCGCCACCCTGGCCCATCGCGTCGCCTACAAGATCGCCACGGGCACCGACCCGGGGCGGATCCTCCTTCTCACCTTCACCAGGCGGGCGGCCGCCGAGATGCTGCGGCGGGTAGACGGCATCCTGCGTCGGCTGGAGGCCGAGACCCGCCGCGCCGGCGTCCCGGCCGGCGGGCGGGGCGACGCTCAGAGCCACATCCGGGGAGGCGAGCAGAGCGCACAGGCGGCCCTCAAGCCCTCGGCGCCCCTGGACAGTGCCCCTCCCCTGGGTCCACGGGGCCCCGCCCGGCGGCCACGGGCAAGGTCTGGGGCGGCACTTTCCACGCCACGGCCACCCGCCTGCTCCGTCTCCACGGGCGGGCCATCGGCCTCGACCCTTCGTTCACCATCCTCGATCGCGGCGATGCCGAGGACCTCGTGGGAATCCTCCGTACCGAGCTGGGGCTCTCCAAGAACGACCGCGCTTCCCGCTCAAGGGCACCTGCATGGACATTTACAGCCGCTGCGTCAACGCCCGCGAGCCCGTGGAGGAGGTGGTCGAGACGCACTTCCCCTGGTGCAGGGACGAGACGGAGGACCTCCGCCGCTCTTCGCCGCTTACGTGGACCACAAGGGCGAGCAGAACGTGCTCGACTATGACGATCTGCTGCTCTTCTGGCACGGCCTGCTGACCGATCCTCGCGCGGCCCGGGCCGTCCGCAGCCGGTTCGACTGCGTCCTGGTCGACGAGTATCAGGACACCAACAGGCTTCAGGCCGAGATCCTGCAGATGCTCTGCCCCGGCGGCAAGGACCTCACAGCCGTCGGGGACGACGCCCAGGCCATCTACTCGTTCCGGGCCGCCACGGTGCGCAACATCCTCGACTTCCCCCAGCAGTTCCCCGGGACCAGCATCGTCACCCTGGAACAGAACTACCGCAGTACTCAGGCCATACTGGACGCCACCAACGAGGTGATCGCTGGAGCCACGGAGCGCCATCCTAGAACCTCTGGTCCCGAAGGACCGACGGCGCCAAGCCGCACTGCTCTCCTGCGAAGACGAGGACGAACAGACCGAAGCGGTCATCCGGCAGGTGCTGGAGCACCGGGAGTCAAATCTGGCCCTTCGTCGCCAGGCGGTCCTCTTCCGCGCCTCGCATCACAGCCTGGCCCTCGAGCTGGAACTCACCCGGCGTAACATCCCCTTCCGCAAGTACGGAGGGCTGCGTTTCGTAGAGACGGCGCACGTCAAGGACCTCATGGCGTTTCTCGCCTGGCGGAGAACCCGCGGGACCGTATGGCCGGGACCCGGGTGCTCATGCTGTTGCCCGGTGTCGGGCCCAAGAAGGCCCGGGCACTCCTCGACCGCCTGTCCGAAGGGGCCGCGGCGGGCGGCGCCTCACCGGGCGGCAATTCGGAGGGCGGCGCCTCGGCTGCCGACGCCGGGTCCGCCGCGTCCGGCGGGGCCGGGCCGGTCCAAGCCGGATTCGCCGCCTGGACCGCTCACCCCGCCCCATCCCCTGCTGCGGGCGGCGCCTGGAAGGGACTGGTGTCGCTCATGACCGGCATAGGTAGTCGCGAGCCTGGTGATCTCGCCTCCCAGATCAAACGGATCAGGCTTTTCTACGCGCCGCTTCTGGAACGTCTCTACGACAATCCCCGTGCCCGTCTGATGGACCTGGAGCAACTGGAGTGGCTGGCGGCCCGCTTTCCGGATCGGGCTCGCTTCCTCGCGGAGATCGCCCTGGACCCACCCACGTACACCGAGGATCTGGCCGGACCACCCGTGCTCGACGAAGACTTCCTCATCCTCAGCACCATGCATTCGGCCAAGGGACTGGAATGGGACGTGGTGTTCGTGATTCATGCCGCCGATGGCAACATCCCCTCCGACATGGCCACCGGCAAACTGGAGGAGATCGAAGAAGAGCGCCGGTTGTTCTACGTGGCTCTTACTCGGGCGAAGGACTGGCTCTACGTCTGCTACCCCTTGAGGTACTACACATACCCTCGAAGCTTCAGCGATGTACACGGGTACGCCCAGCTCACGCGCTTCCTTCCCGAGGGGACCCGCCGATTCTTCGAACAGCGGCCGGCTTCGGAGATAGCCGGACCCCGGCAGTCGACGGTCCCAGACGGAGACACTGGACAGACCCTCGGTGGGCGCGTGACCACTGTCGACATCCGGCGTCGGCTCAAAGACTCGTTCTAGCGGAAGCTCGCGGCGGCGGGCCCGCGGGAGCACAAGGCGCCACAGTGGTCGGTGCAGTGAGGTTCGCCATTGAGACGGACTCCCGCAAGCCGTGAGATAATAGGTCGCCTCCGATTTCGGAAGTGCTCACGAGGAGTGTGTTTGGATGCCTAGTTGGATCGGACCGTGGGAAATCGCGATCGTTCTCGTTCTGGCCCTGCTCATCTTCGGGCCTAAGAAACTGCCGGATCTCGGCTCGTCGCTGGGTCGCTCGATCACCGGCTTCAAGAAAGGCCTGAAAGAGACCAAAGACGACGTGCAGTCGGCTATCAAAGAGGACGTGACCGCCGACACGCCGGCTGGTGCCGAGGCGGCCGCCACGACAACTACCGCCGAGGCCGCCGCCACGACAACTGCCGCCGAGGCCACCGTCGCCGACACCGCGGCGAAGACCGAGACGACCGACAAGAGCTGAGTACGAGCTGACCCGGAGCTCCTCGAGGAGCTCCGCTTGCCGGGATTCCGGCCTGCGCTTAGGCACGCGTGCCGGAGGCGCGCGTGCTACTGGCCACCAACGAGCACGGACACGACATGCCCGGGCCCCCATCACAGCCGGCCCAGCAGTGGCACCGGCTGACAACAGATGAGATTTTACGCTTACTTGCCACCGACCTAGATGAGGGTCTAACCGCCTCTGAGGTCGAGGCGCGGACGCTCCAGTACGGACCCAACACCATCACCCCACAGAGGGGAATAGGCCCTTTGCGTCGGGTGCTGGCCCAGTTCAATCAGCCCCTCGTGATCATCCTGATCGTGGCGGGAGCCGTCACCGCCGCCCTGGGCGAATGGGTCGATGCCGGGGTCATCTTCGGGGTGGTGCTGATCAACGCCGCTATCGGCTACTTGCAGGAATCCAAGGCCGTGAAGGCAATCGAGGCCCTTTCGCGCACCTTGACCACCGAGGCCACAGTCGTCCGTGACGATCAGCGGGTCCGTCTTTCGGCCACCGGACTCGTGCCGGGCGACGTGGTGGTACTGCAATCCGGAGACAAGATACCGGCCGACATGCGGTTGACGTACTCCCGCGACCTGCGCGTGGACGAGTCGGCTCTGACCGGCGAGTCCGTCCCCGTGGAAAAAGGGATCGATCCGATGCCCGAGGACACGGTTCTGGCCGATCGCATCAACATGGCCTACGCCTCCACTCTGGCCACAGCCGGTCAAGGAGCCGGAGTGGTGGTGATGACCGGCGATTCTACCGAGGTGGGCAGGATCTCCGGTCTGATCTCCGAGGCCCATGAGCTGCAGACCCCCCTCACCCGCAAGATCGCCGAGTTCAGCCGGCTCCTCCTATACATCATCCTCGGCCTGGCGGTCCTGACCGTCATCATCGGGCTGCTGCGCGGAGAGCCGCTGGTGGACATGTTCCTAGCGGCGGTCGCGCTGGCGGTCGGGGCGATCCCCGAGGGCCTGCCTGCCGCGGTGACCATCACGCTGGCCATCGGAGTGTCGAGGATGGCGCGACGCCGCGCGATCATCCGCAAGCTCCCTGCCGTGGAGACGCTGGGGAGCACGACTGTCATCTGCTCCGACAAGACCGGCACCTTGACCGAGAATCAGATGACCGTGCAGCGGGTCGCCGCCGGAGGCCACCTTTACAGCGTCACGGGCGGCGGCTATGCCCCTGAGGGCACGATCATGGACGCCGACGGGACCTTGGTAGCTAAGGCCCCGCAGAAGCCAAGCGCAGACCTCGATGTGGCTGCCGGTGTGGACCCGGGCGAGCGCTCCGCTGAGGCAAGGGGTGTAGTACCGGCGCTCGTCGAGACTCTCCGGGCCGGATCTCTCTGCAACGACAGCTCCATCTTCTTCGAGGATGGCCACTGGCACGTCAACGGCGACCCCACCGAGGGCGCGCTTATCGTCTCTGCCGCCAAGGCCGGTCTGCACTATGAGGGTCTGGAGCATATGTTTCCTCGATTGGACACGGTGCCTTTCGAATCCGAGCACCAATACATGGCCACGCTGCATCGAATAGACACGAGCGGCCGGATCGCCTATGTCAAGGGGGCGGTGGAAAAGGTGCTGGCCCGGTCCTCTTCGGAGCCGGCCGGTGACGGCTCACTGCAGCCGCTGAATGCGGAGCGCGCGGAGCAGTTGGCCATGGACATGGCCTCCCAGGGACTGCGGGTGCTTGCCTTCGCGCGGAAGGAGCTCCCGCCCGACACCGACGAGATCACGCACGAGCACGTGGAGACCGGTTTGGTCTTCTTGGGCCTGCAGGGCATGATCGACCCGCCGCGGGCTGAGGCCATCAAAGCCATCGAAGCCTGTCATGCCGCCGGCGTGCAGGTGAAGATGATCACCGGTGATCACGCCCTCACAGCCTCCGCCATCGCCTATCAGCTGAACCTGCGCAAGCCGGGATGCACCGCGATCGTCGACATGCAGCCGCTTACGGGAACGCAACTATCCGCGATCAGTGAGGCCGATCTCGCTCAGGCGGTCGAAGAGACCACCGTGTTCGCTCGCGTCACCCCTGAGCAGAAGCTGCGCCTGGTGAACGCCTTGCAGAGCCGCGGTCACGTGGTAGCCATGACCGGCGACGGGGTCAACGACGCCCCCGCGTTGCGGCAGTCGGACATCGGAGTAGCCATGGGCATCACCGGCACCGAGGTGGCCAAAGAAGCGGCGGACATGGTCTTGACCGACGACAACTTCGCCTCCATTGAGGCTGCCGTCGAGGAAGGCCGCGGAGTGTTCGACAACCTCACCAAGTTCATAGCCTGGACCCTTCCCACCAACCTAGGCGAAGGCCTGGTCATCATGGCCGCCATCTTCGCGGGCGTGGCTCTGCCCATCTTGCCGGTGCAGATCCTTTGGATCAACATGACCACCGCGATCCTGCTGGGCCTCGTGCTGGCCTTCGAACCCAAGGAAGACGGCATCATGCTCCGGCCACCCCGGGTACCCAAGGCACCTATCCTCAACGGGGTGCTGATCCGCCGCATCGTCATCGTCGGGGTGCTGCTGCTGGCTGGATCCTTCGGTCTCTTCGAATACGCTCAACTGACCGGACACACCGTGGCCGAGGCCCGTACCGTCGCGGTCAACGTCTTCGTGTTCGGGGAGATCTTCTACCTGTTCAACTGCCGATCGCTGACGTTGCCGTCGTGGCGGTCCAGCCTGCGGACCAACCACTTCCTTCTCGGCGGCGTAGGCCTTATGGTGGCCCTGCAACTGCTCTTCACCTACCTCCCCGGAATGAACCGGCTCTTTGAGAGCGCCCCGATCTCGCTCGAGTCCTGGGGCTGGGTGATAGGCGTCGGGGTGGCGATCCACGTGATCGTGGAGCTCGAGAAATGGGTCCAACGCCGGACAGCGCGGACCCGGCCGGCCTCTGAGGTTTGCTAGGGAGGCGGAACTCCCCTCCGGCGACGAGGACAACCCCCACCATGGGACCGCGTAGGTCTCGGAGCCGACCAGGAGGACCGGGGGCTATCAGCGCAACACGGGTTCCTTGTCGAGCACCCGTTTGATGGCCTCCTCGTAGCCCACCGGTTCGAACTCGAACAGCTCGCGGGCCAGCGGGCTTCTGACCACCACCTCGGTCTTGAGCCCCTCGATGAGCGGCCGGGCGACCGAGGAGGGAATGGGCGTGGTCAGCGCTACCCAGTAGGAGGAGAGGCTGGGGGTCAGCAGCGGCACCGGGACCAGTGCGCGTCGCAATCCCCGGAGACGAGCGTATGTGGTGATCATGTCGCCGTAGGTGACCACGTCGGCCCCCCCGATCTCGATGACCTTGCCGGCCGACCCGGGCCGGTCCAGGGCCTCTACCAGATAGCGAAGGACGTCGTCCTCGGCGATCGGCTGGATCCGCGTGCTGACCCACTTCGGGGTGATCATCGCCGGGAGGCGCTCGGTCAGATAGCGGACCATGCGGAAAGAGATACTCCCGGCCCCCACGATCACCGCCGCCCGGAATTCGGTGACGGGCACGCCCCCGGCAGCCAACACCCGACCCACTTCCTGACGGCTGGCCAGATGCTCGGAGAGCTCTGCCTCCTCGTCGCCGAGGCCACCCAGGTAGATGATGCGCCCCACGCCTTGCTCCCGGGCCACCAGGACGAAGTTGGAGGCGGCATGACGGTCACGTTGGGCGAAATCGGGACCGGACCCGCCCCCCATCGAGTGAACGAGGTAGTACGCGGTCTCGATGTCGGCCAGGGCCGGAGCGAGCGAGTCGATGTCAAGGACGTCGCCTTCAACCAGGTCGACCTGGTCCGCCCAGCCCGGCATCGCGGCGGACAACGCCTCGCCGGTTGACGCGGCTCTTTCGCCCCCCAACGGGGCCGGTGGCGCCGAGGCCCGGGCGAATCTCGTCCGGTCGCGCACGAGGCAGCGCACCGAGTGACCACGCTCCAACAACCGCGGAACTATAAGTCCCCCGATGTAACCGGTGGCTCCGGTCAGGAGGATGCGCATCAGGCGAGAGGAACTCCTGGGCTCAGTCGACCGCGATCATCACGTTGCTGGCCTTGACCACCGCGTAGGCCTCGGAACCGACCGCGAGCTTCAGTTCCTCCGCCGAATGCTTGGTGATGATCGAGACCAACTCGGCGCCACCCGGCAATTCCAGGACGATCTCGGAATTCACCGCGCCGTGGGTCACGCTCTTCACCTTGCCCTTGAGCATGTTCCTTGCACTGATCTTCATCGCAACCTCCCTTAGCTTAAACGACGCCTTTCGCTGGGCAGCTCCGCGCCGGGCCGTCCCAGTTTGATCTCAACAACATATACCCTTGGGCCGCCCCGGCCATGCACGGACCAGGATCCCCTGACACCCCATGACCGCTCTGCTAGAATAATCGCTCGCTGAGACGGCGGTCCTCGCCGCCCCATAGGGAGAAGTGGCCGAGAGGCTGAAGGCGCTCGCCTGCTAAGCGAGTGAAGGAGTGAATTCTCCTTTCGAGGGTTCGAATCCCTCCTTCTCCGCCAGTGTGCGCCTGTAGCTCAGTTGGATAGAGCGTTGGTCTACGAAACCAAAGGTCGCGCGTTCGAGTCGCGCCAGGCGCACCTAGAAAGCCCTGCATATGCGGGGCTTCATTTTAGATGAGTATTGCGTGAAGATGATGCCGCTCGGTGATTTGCAGACATTCTGCAAGCATCAGGAGCCTAGAACCGCCGCAGCAACGGCATTTACGGCCTGCTGTTGCATTGACAGAAGCACGTGCCGGTAGACATCCATAGTGAGTGCCGCCGAGGAGGGCCCTCTACTTCGCGACTGGTTCCACGATGGACACCCGCGTGGGCTTGGCCGGGTCGTTTCGCACGACGACCCCCGCCCCCGGTTGCAGGGCAAGCTGCTCAGACTCGGTGAAGAACTGGGTCGTTCGCGCCCGGTACGGCGAACCGCCCTCCCCACGCACGTCGAGCCCGACCGCCAGTTGACTTTCGACGCCCCCGCGGCCTTGGACTTGCCTTTGTTCGCCGGTCTTTTCCACCCGCACCACGGTAGCCTCCACCGGGGTGCCGTTCTCTAACACCTTCTGTGCTCTCCGGGCCGGGAGCCACTCGACCACCAGGGCGGCTACGCACACGAAGAGCACGGCCATACCTATCGTAAGCAGGAAGCGCCAGAGGGGAAATTGCCGTTCAGCGGCCAATCCGGCGAGGTGGTGTTGCAGTCCTTCAGGTAAGTCCACGTTCTTGCTCCACCAAGCGAAATCAGAAGTGCTGACCGCGGGCTGGCCAATCCAGTAACGCAGGCTGACCGTGGGCTGGCCAATCCAGTAACCCACCCAGCCGCCTATGATGCCGCAGATAACGACGATGACGTACGACGCCCTCCTCAAGATGCACACTCCTTCATCACGACTCCTTGCCCCTGTCGAGCCGAATGCGGGTGGAGCGCCAGACTACTTGTACTGCAACGTCCCTGTGAACGTGAACCCGCCACCGGTGGAGAAGAACTCGCCTTCCGTATGGGCGGTTCCGGTGGTGGTGTGGGCCGGGTTGGCCGGATTGACCCCGGTGATGCCTACGAGTAGTGCAACCAAGACTAGGGTGACCGCGACCAGAAGGAGCGTTTTCTCGGCTTTCATAGGACGCACCTCCTCCTCGGGCAGGATTGGTGTCCGTACGGAGCGATGCGCGGGCCGTAAGCTCACGCAAGGCCCCGTGTCGGCGGCCTCCCCGAGCGCTATGTGGGGAGAGTCACTTACTCCCCGTATAGATTCATTGTAGGCCGATGCCTTCAGGAGTCAATCGCCACGATGGGGTGAGTGCCGTGCGGCGGGGACGGACCCGATTTGGCCAGGGAAAGAAGACAGTCCTCGACCCTCACTCCCCTCAGATTCCTAGAGAAAGGTCGACATGGTTCAGAGCTTTCGACAAATCGCCCGAAGCGACAATCCCCCTTAAGAACTTCTTGACTTTTCAGCTCCCATGAGGCGTTCAGGAGCGTTTCAGGTCAACGGTGCGAACATATGCCCACGGAGTCACACGTCATTGCTCAATTCCCCCTCCTTGAGCTGTGACCCCCAAGTGCCCCACAGTGTCTAACTCGAACGGGGTGAGACACTGTGGGGTGTCCATGTTTGGAAGCCTCGACATCGTTCAGAGCTTTCACCGAATCGCCGGAACCACTATTCCCCCTCAGAACTCTCTGACTTTTGGCGCTCCCCATTAGGCCAGGGTCGAACATGCGGTTCATAGTTCACCTCCTTTCTTATTGTCTGGTGACGAAGGGTCGGCATCCCCGGGGAGCCGCGACGGCTGGCCAGAAGGTAGAAACCGGAAGAGAGGCGCGGAGCAGCTGCCCAGGCACAACGCGTTAGATTCTACGCGGAGGTCAACCATGACCAACGAGCAGATTGTGGCGTACGGCACGCTGGTTATGGCGCTGCTCGCCGTCGCTAGCGTAGTCGTAGCCTTCGTGGTTTACCGTCGACAGTGCAATGCGCAGGTCTTCCTCGAGTACACAAAACGATACGGTGAAATCATGAACACGTTCCCACCCGCTAGCCGCCGGGGACGACTTGACCTATTCGCTGAGCCAGCTCCTGATACTGAGGAACTCACCCTTGCGGTCTTGAGGTACCTGATCTGGACCTACTGTTTCCCCTCGGGTGGATACTCCCGCAACTAATCTGCCGGCGAGGACGACCAATCTAGCTCGCGCAGCGAAACGTCATATCGCCGGCTATTCGGGGACGGGCGAGAAGCTGGCGGAACCTATCTTGGCTGTCCAGCTTTCGAGATAGGCCACCATCTCGGCTGAACGCAGTCCGTCGTAACCGGACGCCGCGAAGGTGCCTCCCCACTCCGTGCACTCGAGATAGTCGCCTGCTTGCTGGTTGCTCCAAGCGCGCGCCCATCGTAGAGCCACATGCCGGCCACTTCGGCAGTTTGCGACCAGCTCCACGTCCGCCCGCCCGACGTACAGAGGCTTGAGACGGGACGCGCCTTCAAGGGTCCCCCAGATGCCTAGCAGTTCCTCGGTTTCTGCGCTCGAAAGCTCGTGCATCATCCACTGTTGCCGGTCACGAGTAAAGACCTTCACTTGAACAGAAGCGATGTCCTTGGCCGCCAAGTCCGGCACGCAGCTCCCCACGGTAAGTCCGACCAGTAGCAGAACGAAAGTGATTATCCCGGCAAGGAACACGAGTCGAAATCCTGTAGGCCCTTTCTTCGCCCTCATACGGGCCTCCTCACAAGATTTCCATCTGACGGTTTCCGATGGAGTCCGAGCTTTCTGCTAGAGACGACCACCGTGTGCCTCCCCCGCAACCTGTCATGCCCCTCAGTCTGCACCGTCCACGGAACTGGGGCAACTCCAAGGGAACGGTCGTTCCCTCAACTACCTGTCCACTGCCTCCAAGGAAACCGCGGCGTCAAGAAGCACCTCCCGCCCGTCTTGATAATCGAATGAGGAGATGACGACGAGGGTGCCCTCCTTCTCAAGAACGAGGGTCGGCCAGCCTTCTCCACCGCTCCAGAATGTGTACTTGATGCCACCCTCCGTGAACTGCTCAGCCGTCTTGCCCGACGCCCTAAGTCCTGATTCGAGTTCCTTCCGCAGTGTCGAATCCGAGGCGGAGGATTCAAGAAGCGTGATGACGTCAGCGGGGTCGGGAGGCTCGCCCGCTCCGTCGTGGGCGTAGACGAGGTCGACCCTTCTCGCGCTCCTTACCTCCACACTCCGCAAGGGAAGGCACGTGAAGCTCGGGCCAAGCCAGAACACGTTGAAGCCCACCTGACTGGCAGCGACCCCGGGGTCTACCACCTCTCCTATCGGCGCGGGCGTCCAGGCACCAGCGCTCGTAGAGGTGGTCGAGACAGTGGTCGAGGTCGATGTGCTTGCTTCAAGGTTAGTCGTGGTAGTGGGGGGCGAGGGCGCATTCGTACAACTAGCGGTGAGCAGCACAACGAGAAGAAGTCCGAGTGTAGCCGAGAGTCCAAGCTTTCTTCCCGAGACGACCATGGAGTGCGCCCCCTCCCAAGACCTGTAACACCTCTCAGTTCTTGGACGACTAGATTCTACTCCCGTTCCGCGCCGCTCCGCACGGCTACAGTGTCCCAAGAAGCGCAAACAGCATTGCCTGAAACTAGATCTGGAGTGGAAGATCGAGGTCTGGGCTACGGTAGTGGTAGCTACACCAAGGAATCGGGCGAGAAGAGGACTTCCTTCTGTGGGGTTTCCACTGTGGTTTCGGCCCGAGCGCGAGAGGTGGGCCTGCCCGGAGTGCGGGGGCCTGCAGTGCGAGCACACTACGGAGTGCATCTACTGCGGCCACGCCTGGCTATGAGCCCCTACCTTGTGGATTAGCGGAACTGTAACATCCCCGCTCTTTGCCCTTTCCGCTCGGGGTGCTAGGTTGCATCCATGAAAGCGGCTGTGAATACGCGCTATGGATCGCCGGACGTGATCGAGGTCCGTGAGGTACCGAAGCCGGAGCCTCGGGCGGGCGAAGTACTGGTCAAGGTACACGCGACCACGGTGAGTCGAACCGACTGCGGCCAACTTCGCGCTCATCCCTTCTTCATGCGGCTGGTCACCGGGTTTGCCCGGCCCAAACACACCATCCTGGGGACGGATTTCGCCGGGGAGGTCGAGGCGATCGGCGAGAAGGTCACCTCGTTCGCCCCTGGGGATCGTGTCTTCGGCTTGACTCCGGGCGGCTACGGCGGCCACGCCGAGTACCTGTGTTTGTCCCAAGAAGAGGCGCTCACCCTGATGCCGGCTCGCATGGACTTCCACGAGGCGGTGGTGTGCGAGGGCGCCTGGTATGCGAACTCAAATCTCCAGCCCCTCGGCGTCGGCTCGGGCCACAGGACCCTCATCTACGGCGCCTCGGGCGCCATCGGCACGGCGGCGGTACAACTGGCGAAGTTCTATGGGGCGGAGGTGACCGCGGTCGTAGCGACCCGCCATCTCGACCTCGCCCGCTCCCTGGGTGCCGATCGCGTGGTCGACTACACGCTTCGAGACTACACCCGGATCGATGAGACCTTCGACTTGATATTCGACGCGGTCGGGAAAGCCTCGTACTTCCAGTGCCGGCGATTGCTCAAGCCGCAAGGAGTCTTCGCGACCACGGACTTTGGACCCCACAACCAGAACGTATTCCTCCTCTTCTGGGGGACGATCTCCAGAAACAGGCGGGTTGTTCTCGGCATGCCGAAGAACAGTCGAGACCTCGTTCAGTTCTTGAGAGCACGCTTGCAGGCCGGCGATTTCCGCGCAGTTATCGACCGAAGGTACCCGCTCGAGGCGATCGCCGACGCCTATCGCTACGTCGAGACCGGCCAAAAGACCGGGATCGTCGTGATCGACATACCGCAAGCGAACCCGCGAACCTTGGCGCCCGGGCTTCAGTCGGACGCCTACCCGACTTCCCCCAGTGCGAGACCCATGAAAGCGATCGTGTTCGCTAGATACGGAACCGCCGACGACCTTCAACTACGGGAAGTGGAGCAGCCGAGTCCCACTGATGACGAAGTCCTCATCAAGGTGCACGCCGTCTCCATCAATGATTGGGACTGGGGGATACTGCAGGGCATTCCCTTTTCGAACCGCATGACGTTCGGGCTGCTCAGACCGAGGAGGCACATCCTCGGGTCGGACGTCGCCGGCCGGGTGGAGGCGGTCGGAAGGAAGGTGGAGAAACTCCGACCGGGGGACGAGGTCTTTGGGGATCTCAGCGGCCGCTGGGGTGGCTTCGCCGAGTATGTCTGCGCTCGCGAAGACGCTCTCGTGGGAAAACCGACCGGGATGACCTTCGTAGAGGCAGCGGCGATACCGCAGGCCGCGACACTCGCGCTGCAGGGTCTTCGCGACAAGGGTCGGATCGAACGGGGGCAGAGAATCCTCATCAATGGAGCGGGCGGCGGGGTGGGTACGTTTGGAGTCCAACTCGCCAAGCTCTACGAGGCCGAGGTGACCGGGGTAGATAGCACCGGGAAACTGGACATGCTCCGCTCGATCGGGTTCGATCACGTCGTCGACTACACCCAGGAGGATTTCACCCGGCGAGGGGAGCGCTACGACCTCATCCTGGACGTCAAGACGAATCGGCCGCTCCGCGACTACCTTCGCGTTCTCAACCCCGGGGGGACCTACGTCACGGTGGGTGGTGCGAGTTGGCCGATCGCCAAGGTCATGCTGCTCAAACCTCTTGTCTCTCTCATCCGCAAGAAGAGAGCGGTACTCGTGTTCCTGAAGCTTAACAAAGACCTGGACTACATCTGTGAGTTGTATGAGGCCGGCAAGCTCAGGCCTGTGATAGACGGACCGTACGGGCTCGGCGAGGTGCCTGAGGCGATGCGGCACTTCGCCGAAGGGAAGCACAAAGGCAAGGTGGTTATCAGCCTGGAGGGCAGCGACTAAATAGTCCCCGAAGAATGCCTCAGATCGCGGAAAGAGCTCTGTACACCCGCATCGCCCGTTCGGTTGATGCGATCCGGCCGCGCCGGCCCATCATCACAGACGCCGCCCACAACCGGGGCAGAACCGGGCTCCGGGCGCGAGAGTGCCGCCGCACTCCGAACAGAAGGCGGGCGTAGTTCTGAGCTCCTGGGCAGCGACTCCAGCCGCCACGGTCGTCGCAGCGGCGCCGTCGGCGCCTGCCCCTGTGGTGGTGTCGGTGCCCCCACGTCTCCCCCGGCCCAGCACGAAGGCGAGAATGGCCAGAGCCGCCACGGCTACCACCGCCAACACGGCGATAAGGGCGATCCAGCCGCCCGAAAGGCCGCCATCGGCCAGAGCCTCAACATCGCCGCCGGCGTCTCCCTCGCCGCTGCCGGCACCAGTGGCATCGTTCCCGTCCCCCGTGCTCCCGGTCCCGCCCTGGCCACTTGTCGTTTCTCCCGAGCCGCCGCTCCCGGTAGTTGAGGTGTCGCCGACCGCCGTGGTGCCGGTCGTGTCCCCGCCCGTGGCCAGCCCCAACGCCACAAGGGACTCGGTCGACCACCAGAAGGGCCGCACCGCCACCCCGCCCGTGCTGACGATCTCGTCCCCGACATCGCCGATGACCACATCGTTCACGGTGTCGATCACCACCGCATGCCGGATAGGACCTCCGCTGAGATACGCTTTCTTGCCGTCCGACCGGACGGCTATCTCGCGCGGTCAGTAGGCTTCCAATGGTATCCGCTTGACCATCTCCTTGCGTTGGGTGTCGATCACCCCACAGAAGAAGTCCTCGGCCGTCGGTACTGTTGGAACGGTCCGCTGTTCGAGGATCTGCAGAACGCCGTTGTCCGCGCTGCAGACTACGTACGCCTTTGTTCCGTTCGGCACGATCCCCAGCCCGATAGAGAAGGACGGCTCCGTACTCACGCTCCACAGGTCTTCGAGTGTCAGCGCGTCGACCACCCGCACCCGCTTCTCGTAGGTCTCACTGAAGAACACCTGGGAGTCGTCCGGTTTCACGGCGATGGAAGCCACCACACCGGTACGGATCTCCTTGAGGATCTGCCAGGTCTGGAGGTCGATGCAGACGAGGCGGCTGTTGCGGTCCTCCATGATGGTCCTGAGCCAGTCCATGTAGCTCCGAGGGGCCAACGCGCCAAAGCTGCTGGCAGATACATAGGCGCGCTTCCCGTCGAAGCTAACAGCCACGGCGCCGCCGTCCAAGTCGGGCAGAGTGCGGACCACCTGATCGGTAGCCGTGTCCACCACCTGGAGTCCTGCGGACGTGCCGACCAACACCCATGCTCCGTCGGGAGTGCAGGCCACCGCGCCGGAAAGCGAACCGAGGAGATCATAGGACATCAGGGTCTTTTCAGGGTCCTGCAGCCCCTTCATCAAAGCCATGGGATCGCGGGCTTTCAGCCCCGGCAGAGCGATCGTCAGTATCTCCTTCATACTGTCGGCGTCGAAGACGTGAAGCACAGGCTCATACTCATCGGTCATATAGACTCGGCGACCATCAGGGGACACGGCCACATCCTGAAGCGAGCTGCCCGCTTGCGGTCGGGCGACCAGAGTATCGGCCTCGGAGTCTATGAAGGCCGCGGCACCGCTATAGGGGTCGGCTCCTTGCTGGTACTTCGCCGTGTCCATATCGGTCTCGCCAACGTAGGCGAAGCGCGGGAGCGCCAGCCGCCGTTCGATCTCCGAACCGCCGGTCTTTTCACCGGCGCCCGGGATCGTCGCCAGGGTAGGGGGAGCAACCGGGGCGTTGCCACCGGTGGAGGTCGCGGTCTCGACGCCGGTGGCCGTCGTTGCTGCCGTCGCAGCCATAGCACCTGTCGATCCGCTTCCCGAGACGACGACTAGAACGACGGCCAGCAGTAGGCACAAGGCCACAATGCCCGCTCGAAGGGCCTGGCTGGGTCTCACGACGGTCCCCCCTTCCGCTCGCGATGCCCGGTGCCGCGCAACCTCCGCGGCGTCTGTAGTCCAGCATCGGCAGGGTTTTTCGTATTCTAAAGCTTTGATCGACCCTACGCAAAGAACCTGCATCGATCGCATGACCCACCGCGGAGCTCCGTCGAACAACGGGATGAACCGTCGTCACCGGTAGACTCCGCTTCCCCTTGACAAGCCCCCAGACCCACAGCAGTATGGAACCATAGTGAAATGGGTGTCGTTGCGGTCGCTGCCGGAACTCGTCGGTGGAGGCGGCTCGGTCACCATCGTCGCCTCTTGGGGAGAAGGGAGTGGGAATGAGAAGGATGCGAGTCGGTCTCGGACTGCTGGTGGCGGCGGTCCTGGTACTAGCGATGGCGGTCCCCGCTTCGACGGCCGCTGAGTTCACGGATATCGACGGCCACCCATACGAAGCCGGTATCCTGGATATCGCGACCCGGGGTTTTGCCGGCGGATACGCAGACGGCACTTTCAAACCCGATGATCCTCTGTTGCGCCAGCAATTCGCCAAGATGGCGGTGCTCACCTTGGGCTACGAGGTCACGGCCGCCGATCAGTCCACCTTCAAGGACACTCCCGACCCCTACGACCCGGTGAACAACCCGCTCTACCCCGGCAGCTATGCGGCGGTGGCGGCGGCCGAGGGCATCATGTACGGCTACCTGAACGGCAACTTCGGGTTCACCGACAACGTCACCCGGCAACAGGCCATCAGCGTCGCAGTGCGCGCAGCCGATGACGCGCTGGCGGAACCGCCGGCAGGCTGGACTGGGGTCCTCGACTACTCCAATCCATTCCATGGCGCCAACATCAAGAAGGCCGAGTACAACGGTATGCTGGCCGGCATCGTCGACCTGGCCCACTGGGACACGACCCAGAATGCCACCCGGGGTGAAGCGGCCGAGATACTGTCGCAGCTCTTTGACAGGGCCGGAAAGGCCGACGTGGTTCTCACCAACGGCGTTGTCTACACGGTGGACGATGGACGCACGGTGGCCGAGGCGATAGCCGTCCGGGGTGACAGCATCGTCTTCGTCGGCAGCAGCGCCGACGCCGAGGAATGGATCGGTGACCACACCGAAGTCGTCGACCTGGAGGGCAAGCTCGTCCTTCCCGGCCTTATCGACAGCCACGCCCACGCCACCTCGGGCGTCTCCGATATCTACGAGGTGCCGCTCTACGGGATCGGCTCGGTGGAGGAGTACCAGCATGGCCATCGCCGACTTCCTCGCCGCTACGCCCGGTCTCACGGCCCTGCAGGGCGCAGGCTGGATCAACTCGGTCTTCGGGGAGTACGGCCCCACGGCCGCTATGCTGGACGAAGTGTGCCCGGACATTCCCGCGGTGCTGAACTCCGAGGACTACCACTCCGTCTGGGTCAACACCAAGACCCTGGAGCTGGCGGGGATCACCGCCGACACTCCGGACGTGGCAGGGGGCGTGATCGAACGGGACGCCGACGGCAACCCGACGGGCACCCTCCGGGAGAACGCCGTGGAGTTGATAGCGGACGTGATCCCGCCCTATACCCCCGAACAGCTGGTGGAAGGTCTCACCTACTTCCAGGATTTCGCTCATTCCTTGGGCCTGACCACGGTCTACATCCCCAGCCTGCCGAGTGGAGACGCGGCCGGGCTGCAGGCGCTGCACGACTTCGATGCCTCGGGGGACATGACTATACGGTTCCCGACCGCCATGAACGTGGATCCGGAGGACGACGTTTCGCGCGTGGATGAGATCGTTGACACCAAGGCGGCGGAGGCGGGGGGCAACTACGAGATCGTCGCTGCCAAGATCTTCATGGACGGCGTGCTGGAGGGCGTGACCGCTTACCTGGAGGAGCCCTACGACATCCGGCCCGACTATCGGGGCGAGCTGCTCTGGGATCCCCAGCACTACAAAGAGATGTGCGCCGCCCTCGACAAGGCCGGCGTCCAGATCCACGTCCACTCAATTGGTGACGCCGCCACCCGTATCACCCTGGACGGCTTCGCCTACGCCCGCCAGGAGAACGGGGCCCGCGACGCCCGCGACATGATCACCCACCTGCAGCTGCTGAACAAGTCCGACATCGCCCGCTTCGCCGATCTGGGCGTGATCGCAGTGCCCCAGCCTTACTGGTTCGTGATCGACACCTACTACCATCAGGCGGTCGAGTACGTGGGTCAGGAACGCGCCGACGAGCAGTACCCGATGAAGAGCTTCTTCGATGCCGGCGTGACCGTGGCCTCGGCCAGCGACTACCCGGTCTCCTGGCCGCCCGATCCGATGCTGGCTATCGAGCTCGGCATCACGCGCACGGTGCCGGAAGGTTCTGAGATCTACGTCGATCCCGACTACGACACCGCCCTGTGGCCGGCCGAGTGCGTGACGGTGGAGCAGATGATCGAGTCCTTTACCGTCAACGGCGCGAAGGCCATCTTCAAGGAGGACGAGATCGGTTCACTCGAGGTGGGCAAGGTAGCCGACCTGGTCGTTCTCAGCCAGAACATCCTCGAGATCGATCCCGGCGACATCCACAACACGATCGCCCTGCTGACCTACTTCGCAGGACAGGAGGTGTACCGCAGCGAGCAGCTCACCCAGTAGGGTGCTGCGATTCGTCAAAGACACAGCAGTTGCGGCGTCCCGGCTCAGGGATGCCAGCGCGGGCACCCCGTGCCGCTAGGCCGCGCATACCGCTCAGGACCGGCTTCCCAACCGAGACCGAGTGAATGGCTGATGCATGAGCCGCTCTAGCCCGCGAGCGAGATCTTTCTCTCCCGGCTCTGGCGCCCGTGGTTCACGGTCTTAAGCAGCGGGGAGAGGGCGAGCCCTGGGGTGCAGACGAGCAGATTCTACTCTCGTTCCGCGCTGGCCTCAGTAGAGATGGATGGTCGGGTTACTCCAGGTGGCGCGAGAGCTTGCCCGCCAAGCTGGGCACGCATATAGTTAGGACAGGGCAATCAGACTGGGCTGTCTCGCAGCCCTGCGGGACGCCGCGCATCTCCGGCTTGAGAGGGGGGTCGAACATGAAGCGGGCTACGGTTGTCACCGTGCTTGTGGCAATGCTGCTGGTACTTCTGTCCGCAGGCGACGTTTTGGCCGCGCCGGGGACCTTCATCACCATTCAGCTCACCGCCAACGACGGCCCCGACCTGGCAGCGTGGGTCTCGGGCGACCGCGTGGTGTGGTGCGGGGCCGGCGGCAGCGACGGCGGTTCCGACTATGAGGTTTTCACCTGGACACCCGCCGTTGGCACCGTTCAGCTCACCGAGAACAACACCGCGGACTACAGCGGGGGTGTCTCGGGCGACCGTGTCGTGTGGGACGGAAGGGGGAGCGCCAGTCAGGACATCTTCACCTGGACACCTGCGGATGGCACTGTCCCGCTGACCACTGACGCTTCCCACGATTACCACCCGCAGATCTCGGGCGACCGCATCGTGTGGTCGGGCTTCTCGGACCTCTTCACCTGGACACCCGCCGGCGGCGATGTCCGGCTCACCACCGACAGTATGGACGGTGCCTACCCACGAGTCTCGGGGGACCGCGTCGTGTGGTGCGGCAAGCGCGGCAGCGACGGCGATACCGACTACGAGGTCTTCACCTGGACACCGGCGGGTGGCGTCGTCCAGCTTGCTGCCAACAACACCGAGGACTGGAATGCCCGGGTTTCGGGCGATCGTATAGTGTGGACCGGCTCCGGTGGCACGGATGGCGGTACCGACTACGAGGTCTTCACCTGGACACCGGCGGGTGGCATCGTCCAGCTTACTGCCAACGGCACCGAGGACACAAACGGGTGGGTCTCGGGCGACCGCGTTGTGTGGTATGGCCGGGGCGGCAGCGACGGTGGCCCCGACTACGAGGTCTTCACCTGGACGCCCACCGGCGGGGTTGTTCAACTGACCCAGAACAACACCGACGAGTGGGATCCGCTAGTCTCGGGCGACCGCATTGTGTGGAGCGGCACCGGTGGCACGGATGGGGGCGCTGACCGGGAGATCTTCACCTGGACGCCGGCGGGCGGCACCAGCCAGGTCACCAGCAACAGTACCGACGATCTCTCTGCAGTAGTCTCAGGTGACCGCATGGTGTGGTATGGCGTCGGCGGCAGCGATGGGGGTATCGACTCCGAGATCTTCACAGCCGTCCTCGCCCCTGCCCAGAGCTTCCCCGACGTGCTCTACACCCACCCCTACTACACCGCCATCGGCGGTATGGCCTCCCGAGGCGTCATCGGAGGCTACACCAACGGCAACTTCGGTCCGGGAGACCTGGTCATCCGTCAGCAGTTCGCCAAGATGATCGTGAAGACCTTCGGTCTGACCGTCACCGGTAGCGAAGTCTGCCCCTTCGTGGACGTCCTTCCCGGCACCGGCACCGATCCTTTCTACCCGCTCAAGTACGTGGCTGTCTGCGCGCAGAACAGCATCACCAAGGGCGTGGACGCCACCCATTTCAATCCCTACGCCAACATCACCCGCCAGCAGGTCATCACCATGGTGGTGCGGGCGGCCGACAACCTGGCCCCGGGCACCCTGCAACCGGTGCCTGATGGCTTTGGCGGAGTGCTCCCCGCCGGAGACCCTACCCACGGAGCCAACATCAGGAAAGCCGAGTACAACGGCCTACTAGACGGCATCTGGGCGTCGAACTCCACCCCGGCTCTGGCCGGCTGGAACACCGGCGGCAATGCCAGCCGGGGCGAGGTGGCCCAGATCTTGTGGAATCTGCTTGCCAAGAGGGTGGATTGACGAGCCAAGCATGATACGGTCGCCGGGCGGATTGACACCTGGGCCCATCGGTCTATCCTAGAGCCAAGCGTAAAGGACGTGATCTTCCCCATCCAGGAGGAGGGCCGAGATGGCCGAGCAAGAGATCGGGGTGGTGTCTCACTATTTCGACAGGATCGAAGTCGCCGCGATCCGTCTCACCACCGGTGTGCTCAGAAGCGGCGACAAGATCCGCATCAGCGGACATTCGTCGGACTTTCAGCAGGTGGTCGCTTCGATCCAGATCGAGCACGCGGCTGTCGCCGAAGCCAAGGCCGGCGACGAGATCGGCATCAAGGTCGACCAGCGCGTCCACGAGCACGATAAGGTATTCAAGATAGAGGACTGATCCCGGCGCCGTACGAATCTGCGCCCCGGGGAGAATCGCGCCCACCTTCCGGCGCGAACGCGCCGGCCCGAAGACGGCCGGCGCTCCTTCAACCCGTCCCCCAATCGCTCGCCCATGCGCTAATCTGGTGAACGGCGGCCTGTGCCGCCGGGACGACCTGAGCAGCGGCCCACCTCGCACCAATGGCCGCTGCCGCCACAACCTGCGTCGCTCCCGGCGTTCCAGGTCTCTGACAGAAAGCCGACTTACTGGGAGGAGCGATGCCTGACTCTCTGCCTCTTTTACAAAGCGAGACCCATCTCCTCGAAGAGCAGATGCGTGACCACCTCTGGCTGCCGTTCACCCAGGCCCAGGGTTTCAAGCCGATCATCATGCAGCGGGCTGAGGGGGCGCTGGTGTACGACGTCCACGGCCGCGAGTACATCGATGCCTTCGCCAGCCTGTGGACGGTGAACGTGGGACATGGGCGCCAGGAGATCCTCGACGCCATCGTCGCCCAGGCCGAAGAGATGGCCTGCTACCACCTCTTCGGCGTGGCCAACGTGCCCAGTATCAGGCTTGCCGGCAAGATCGCGCAGCATCTGCCCGGCGATCTGAATCATGTCTATCTAACTCTGGGCGGGGGCGATTCGGTGGACACGGCCCTCAAGATCGCCCGCCAGTACTGGCGAAACCTGGGGAAGGGCGGCAAGTACATGATCTTGTTCCGCGATCGTTCCTTCCACGGTACGACCTTCGGGGCCACGAGCGCCCAAGGCCTGTCGGGCAACCGCACGGCCTTCGAGCCCCTGCTTCCTGGATTCATCCGCATGGGCGCGCCGTACTGCTACCGCTGCAGCTGGGGCAAGGAGTACGGCCACTGCAATCTGGAATGCGCCAGGCAGGTCGAGAAGGAGATCACCTTCTACGGAGCCCAGAACGTCGGCACCATGCTGGGCGAAACGGTGATCGGCACCGGGGGCGTGATACCCCCGCCTCCAGAGTACTGGCCGCTGGTGTGTGAGATCTGCAAGGCCAACGACGTGCTGGTCATCAACGACGAGGTCATCACCGGCTTCGGCCGCACCGGCGCCTGGTTCGCCTGCGAGTCTTTCGGTTCCGACCCAGACCTGGTGACCATGGCGAAAGGCCTGTCTTCAGGCTACCTGCCCCTGGGAGCGGTGGGAGCAAGCGACAAGGTGTATGGGGCGTTCCTGGGCGAACCCTTGGAGGGCAAGCAGTTCATGAGCGGAGCCACCTACCACGGCCACCCGCTGTGCTGCGCCGCCGGTCTTGCCAATCTGGAGATCATCGAGCGCGAGGACCTGGTGGGTCGCTGCCGGGAGCTGGGACCCTACATGCAGGAGGGGCTGCGTACCCTCCTCAAGCACAAGATCGTGGGAGACGTGCGCGGGCTGGGCCTGGTGGCAGGCATCGAATACGTCCAGAGCAAGGAATCCAAGGAGTGGTTCCCCCCCGCTGTGGGCGCGGCCGCGCGCGTGCGCGACGCCGCCTTGGAGCGGGGCGTGTTCGTCCGGTTGCTGGGTGGCGGGCACTGTCACGCCATCGCCCCGCCTTTCGTCATATCGAAGGAGCAGATCGACACCATCGTCCGAGTATTGGACGAGTCGGTCACGGTGGTGGAGAAAGAACTGGGGTACTAGCGGCCACGGGACGGTACTCCGCGGGTGCGCTCTGCTGCGAGTGCGCTCTGCGGGTGCGCTCTGCGGGTGCGCCCCGGCTGCTTGATCGAAGCTAAGTCACAGACGCTCGAGGGGAGTTCTCATGCCAAGACGCCCGGATATCCGGAAGGTCCTCATCATCGGCTCGGGGCCGATCGTGATCGGCCAAGCCTGCGAGTTCGACTATTCCGGGACACAGGCATGCAAGGCGCTGCGGGCTCTCGGCTACGAGATCGTGCTGGTGAACTCCAACCCGGCCACCATCATGACCGATCCGGTCATGGCCGACGAGACCTACATCGAACCGCTCAATCTCGAGACCCTCACCGAGGTCATCGCGACGTCGCGCCCCGATGCGCTGCTCCCCAATCTCGGGGGTCAATCCGGCCTGAACTTGTCCTCCGAGCTGCACCGGTCGGGCGTGCTCGACAAGTACGGGGTGACCATCATCGGCGTAGGTCCCGACGCCATCGAGCGGGGTGAGGACCGCCTGGCCTTCAAGGAGACCATGACCCGCCTGGGTATCGAAATGCCGCGCAGCGAGATCTGCTACTCGGTCGACGAGGCCGCGGCACGGGCTGCCGAGTTGGGGTATCCGGTGGTCATCCGGCCCGCGTATACCATGGGCGGCACCGGCGGCGGCATCGTCTACAACCGGGAAGAGCTGCAGGTGATCGTGGAGCGGGGCATCCGGGCGAGCCTCGTGGGCCAAGTGCTGGTGGAAGAATCGGTGCTCGGCTGGGAGGAACTGGAGCTGGAGGTGGTCCGCGACGCCCAGAACCAGATGATCACCGTCTGCTTCATCGAGAACGTCGACGCCATGGGAGTCCACACCGGCGATAGTTACTGTACCGCCCCCATGCTTACCATAGACCCGGTCTTGCAAGAAAAGTTGCAGAAATACTCCTATGCAATAGTAGAAGCCATCGAGGTCATCGGGGGGACCAACATCCAGTTCGCCCACGATCCGAAGACCGGCCGGGTGGTGGTCATCGAGATCAACCCCCGCACGTCGCGTTCCTCGGCTCTGGCCTCCAAAGCCACCGGCTTCCCCATCGCCATGGTGAGCTCCATGCTGGCGGGTGGCCTGACCCTCGACGAGATCCCTTATTGGCGTGAGGGCACCCTGGAGAAGTACACCCCGTCGGGCGACTACGTGGTGGTCAAGTTCGCCCGCTGGGCCTTCGAGAAGTTCCGGGACGCTGAGGACCGGCTGGGAACGCAGATGCGGGCCGTGGGCGAGGTCATGTCCATTGGTAAGAACTACAAGGAGTCGCTGCAGAAAGCCATCCGCTCCCTGGAGACCGGACGCCACGGGCTCGGTTTCGCCAAAGACTTCAATACCCGCTCCTTGGAGGAGCTCCTGACCATGCTCAAGGAGCCCACCAGCGAACGGCACTTCATCATGTACGAGGCCCTCCGCAAGGGAGCCACGACCGATACCCTCTATGGCCGAACCCATATCAAGCCCTGGTTCATCGAGCAGATGCGGGAGTTAGTGGAACTCGAGGAGGAGATCCTCGCCCTCCGGGCGTCCGCCGCGGGGACGAGTCCCGAGACGGCCGGGGGCGCGGGCGCGGTGCCCGCCTCCGCCGAGCCCGCCGGGGGCGCGGGCGCCGGGAGAGCCGCCCCGGCCGTCGCGCTTCCCGACGAACTGCTGGTCCGGGCCAAGAAGGACGGCTTCTCCGACGCCTATCTGGCCAAACTCCTCTCGATCCCCGAGGCCCAGATCCGCGGCCGGCGCCTAGCTCTTGGCCTGAAGCACGGCTACCAGCCCGTCCCGGTCAGTGGAGTGGAGGACGCAGCCTACTACTACTCCACCTACAACGCCCCCGACGTGGTTCCGGTGAGCGACCGCCGGAAGATCATGGTGCTGGGCGGCGGCCCCAACCGCATCGGCCAGGGCATCGAGTTCGACTACTGCTGCGTCCACGCGGCCTTCGCGCTCCGCGACGCCGGCTTCGAATCCATCATGGTCAACTGCAACCCAGAGACAGTCTCCACCGACTACGACACGTCAGACAAGCTCTACTTCGAACCTCTCACCGTCGAAGACGTGCTCGCCATCTACGAGAAGGAGCGGCCCGAGGGTGTGATCGTCCAGTTCGGCGGACAGACGCCGCTCAACATCGCCCGCGAACTGGAGAAGGCCGGAGTACCCATCATCGGCACCTCTCCCGAGACCATCGACCTGGCCGAAGACCGGGATCGATTCCGGGGCATGATGGAGCGCCTCGGCATCCCCATGCCTGAGGCCGGGATGGCTACCTCCGTCGAAGAGGCCCGGGTAGTCGCCGAGCGCATCGGCTATCCCCTCATCGCCCGGCCCAGTTACGTGCTGGGGGGACGGGGCATGGAGATCATCCATGACGAAGAGATGCTCACCCGCTACGTGGCCGCGGCCGTGGATGTGACCCCGGAACGGCCCATACTCATCGACAACTTCCTCGAGAACGCCATGGAATGCGAGGCGGACGCCCTGGCCGACGGCAACGATGCTTTCGTGCCGGCGGTCATGCAGCACATCGAGTATGCGGGTGTCCATTCGGGCGATTCGGCCTGCGTCATCCCCCCCGTCTCCATCCCCGAGGAGCATCTGGCCACCATCAACGAGTACACCAAGAAGATCGCCATCGAGTTGGGCGTCGTCGGACTCATGAACATGCAGTACGCGATCTTGGACGACGTGGTCTACGTACTGGAGGCCAATCCCCGGGCGTCGCGTACGGTGCCGCTGGTCTCCAAGGTCTGCAACCTGCAGATGGCCGCTCTGGCCACCCGGTTGATGCTGGGCGCGAAGCTGGGCGACCTCGGTCTCGAGCGGAAGAGCATCCCCTACTTCGGCGTCAAGGAAGCGGTCTTCCCCTTCAACATGTTCCCCGAGGTCGATCCGCTGCTGGGGCCGGAGATGCGCTCCACCGGCGAGGTGCTGGGCATGGCCGATTCCTTCGGTCTGGCTTTCTCCAAGGCGCAGGAGGCGGCCGGACAGAGGCTCCCGCTCGAGGGTACGGTGCTCATCACCATAGCGGAACGAGACCGGGAACTGGTACTGAAAGCGGCCCGAGACTTCTACGATCTCGGCTTCAAGATACGGGCGACGGTCGGCACCCACGCCTTCCTCGCGGAGCACGGGATGGAATCGGAGTCGATCTTGAAGCTGCACGAGGGCCGGCCCAACATCGAGGACGCCATCAAGAACGGCGAGATCCATCTCGTGGTGAACACCCCCGCCGGGAAGTCGAGCGAGTTCGACGATTCATACATCCGCAAGGCGGCCATCAGGTACAAGGTGCCGTACATCACCACCACGACGGCGGCCAAGGCGGCGGCCGGGGGCATCGCCGCCCGCCGCGCCGCGCGGGGCCGAGTGCGGTCGCTGCAGAGCTACCACGCGACCATCGGAGACTAGGGCGACCTCAACGGAGGGCGCGAGCGTGGTCTTGGTCCAGCGGCCTCGGCCTAATGGAAGCACCAACGTCCTCCTACTAGAATCACCGGCCTCTCCCTACTAGAATAGAGACGGACCTTCGGGGGAGGAGCTGGAGTCTGGGGGAAGTGCGTAGACGTGTGACGACCGGAAAAAGGGGGTATCACCCGGAACACGACCTAGGAGGTGACTCACCTCACGACGCACGGTGAGTCTTCCCTCCGAGGGGTTCTCGGCCTCATTCTCAAAAGCGATGGACAGGGGTAAGAGATGTCAGACAGTTCTCAAGACGCGCACAACGAACAAGAAGCGCCCACGCCTCTAACCAGCAAAGCCGTCAGCCGGCGGGAGTTCCTGAAAGTCGCCGGGATCGCCGGGGCAGCGGTCGGTATGGGTGCCGGCCTCGGCGGCCTGCTAGCGGCCTGCGGCGAGGAGGAAACAACCACGACCACCGCGGCTCAAACCACGACCACTGCGGCCCAGACCACAACCACGGCGGCGGCCACCACCACCTCGGTCAGCGCAGAGCCGGAGATGGGCGACGAGATCAAGATGGGCTTTGTCGCTCCCATCACCGGTCCTATCTCTCTGTTCGGCGTGCCGGACAAGTACTGCGCCGACCGCTGGAGGGAATACTCCGCGGACGGCATAGTCTGCGGCGACGGCAAGAAGCACCCGGTCAAGATCGAGGTGGCGGACAGCCAGTCCGACTCCAACAGGGCGGCCCAGGTCGCCGGCGACCTCATCAACAACACCCAGGTCGACATCATGATGGTGGCGTCCACCCCCGACACGGTGACGCCAGTGGTCGAGCAGTGCGAAGCCAGCGGCTGCCCGGTCGTCTCCACCGACTGCCCCTGGCAGACCTACATGGGCCCGAACACCGAGTACAAGTGGTCGTACCACTCCTTCTTCGGCGCAGAGGACTTCTTCGAGATCAACTGGTCCTGCTACGAGCAGGTTCCATCCAACAAGGTCATCGGCGCCATGTACGACAACAGCGCCGACGGCAACTTCTTCAGTGCGAACGCCCCGAAGTTCATGGAGGCCAAAGGCTATTCGGTCGTCATGCCGTCGAACTTCCAGCAGTTCAGCGAGGACTACACCCAGCAGATCACCATGTTCAAGGGTGAAGGCGTCGAGTTGATCATGGGCAACATGATCCCGCCCGACTTCACCAACTTCTGGAAGCAGGCGATGCAGCAGGGATTGACTCCCAAAGCCTGCTTGGTCGGCAAGGCCATCCTCTTCCCGGGATCGGTGGAAGCTTTGGGCGATGTCGCCAACGGCCTCCTGACCGAGTTGTGGTGGCACCGCACCTTCCCCTGGGTCTCCTCGCTCACGGGCGAGACCTGCGCCCAGTTGGCCGATGACTTCGAGGCCAAGACCGGGCAACAGCAGACCGCTCCGCTTCTCCACTACGTGTGCGGCGAGATGGCCTTTTACGGCCTACAGAAAGCCACGGATCCCAAGAGCAAGGACGCGGTCTTGGCCGCTCTCGACACGATGAAACTCGATACCATCATCGGCCCCATCGATTTCACCGCCCCCATCATCGCGAAGATCGGGGATGGCCCCGCCGATTGGCCCGCCGGCCCGGGACGCAAGACCAAGAACGTCTACGATCACGGCCTGGGCGGGTCCCAGTGGCTCATGCAGGGTGGGAAGTGGAAGTTCGATTCGGTGCCGGTCGACAAGGCCGCGGCACCATACATGCTCGACGATACGCTTCAGCCGATCAAAGCGCTGCCGGTGACGGCCTAAGGCCTAGCTTGCCTGTCTATCTGACGGCCGAAAGGGGCGCCGCAAGGCGCCCCTTTCTTGTGCTCGCGAGGCCCTTTGGGGGCGTCCGCTGAGGGCGCACCGCTCGACCTCTGGCGGCACTCGCAATGTGCGGCTCTTTTGGTGTGGACAGTCATGTTGCTGTCAGGTTGGGCCGTTGACTCCATGTTAAAGGGGTGTAAAATACTTACAGAGTCCCGAGAGTTCAGACGCAGCGTCTGAGGAGCTTACAAGGGGACCCGCAGAGGAAACGCGGAGGCAAATGGCCGCGGAGTACAGCGAAGCGGGGACGAAGTGAGAGCCGTTGAAAGGCGCAAAGCGAGTGCACTCGGGGCTCGCTTTTTTGTTGGGCTGATGCGCCCCTGAAGGCCCTCGTCGCAGCCCTACCTCGGGCCCCCGCTCCTATTCGGGATGCCCCGAGCGGAACCTGAGATTGAGGAACAGCCCGACAGCTACCAGAACCAGGGCGAAAGCGAGCAGGCCGATCTGCAGGCCGCGCGAAACCCCCTGGACCCAGGCGACACCCATGCCGATCACCACCCCGGAGATGACCAGCATCACCCCGATAGTGTCGAGAGTCTTGTTCTTCGGCCGTTTCGCGCGGATCTCCTAGCCGCCGGGAATGGACGTTGCCGAAACCTAGCAGCGTCGCCCTTGGGAGTCAAGGGGTGGCGGCTCGCGATCACGTCTTCTGGGCTGACTTGGATCAGTCTGGGCGGCGCCCCGAGGGAGCCCCCCGGAACGCCGCCGCCCGTCGCTTTTCCGAGCCCCCCTGCTATACTGGCGTGCGGCCTGGGGTCACCCTGGTCCCGTCGATCGACGTCTCCCGATCCTGTAGGACGCTTCCTTGACCGACTGGTATCGCATCACCGCCGATGAGGCCCTGACCCAGACAGGTACCCCTTCTCGCGACGGCCTCAGCCCGGAAGAGGCCGCCCGGCGCCTTGCCGAACACGGTCCCAACGAGCTGACCGAGGCGGATGTCAAGAACCCGTGGCGCATCCTCCTGGAGCAGTTCACCTCTCTTCTCATCATCATCCTCATCGTTGCCGCGATCGCCTCCGCCTTCTTGGGCGACTACGAAGACGCCATCGCCATCTTCGCCATAATCGTCCTCAACGCCGTTCTGGGCTTTCGCCAGGAATACAAGGCCGAGAAGACCATGCAGGCCCTGCGGCAGCTGGCCACCCCAGTCGTCCGGGTGCGGCGGGCGGGCAACGTGGAGGAGATATCGGCCCGCGATCTGGTGGTGGGTGATGTGATCTTGCTCGAGGCCGGCAACCTTGTTCCCGCCGATTGCCGCCTGCTCGAATCGGCCAGTCTGCGCGTCCAGGAATCGGCCCTCACGGGAGAGTCGGAGCCCGTCGAGAAGAGGGTCGACCCTCTCGAGCAGGGCGAGGTCCCCCTGGCCGACCAGCTCAACATGGTGTTCATGGGCACCGCCGCTTCTTACGGACGGGCGCAGGCACTGGTGGTGGCGACCGGCATGAACACCGAGTTGGGACGCATCGCCGGGATGCTCCAGACCGTGCACCGCGAGCCTACGCCTCTTCAGAAGCGACTCAGTCAGCTGGGCCGCTGGCTGGCGCTGGCCGCCTTGATCTTGGTGGGGATCATCTTCGCCGAAGGCCTCATCCAGGGTGAGAGCGTCCGCATCATGTTCCTCACGGCGGTGAGCATGGCCGTCGCCGCCGTGCCCGAAGGACTGCCGGCCATCGTCACCATCGCCCTGTCGCTGGGCGCCCAGCGGATGCTGCGCCGACGGGCTCTCATCCGCAAACTGCCCGCGGTCGAGACCCTGGGGTCGGTGACCGTCATCTGCTCCGACAAGACCGGGACCCTCACCGAGAACCGCATGACCGTGGTCATGCTCGACGCCGCCGGACACGAGGTCGACCTGGTGGAGGCCCTCGAGCGGGGTCGCCCCGCCCCACTGGCAGTCTCAGAGGCCGGCCAAGATGCGCCCCTCATCATAGACAAGCCGGCGGTGGCATTGCTGGTAGCAGGGGGAGCCCTCTGCAACGACTCCCTCCTGGTGACGGCGAGCGTAGGCGATGAAGGGGCTGCGGGTCACAGCGAGCTGCGTGCCGTCGGCGACCCCACCGAGGGGGCGCTGGTCATGGCCGCGGCTCAACTTGGTGTCCTCAAGGACGAGCTGGAGAGTCACTACCCCCGGGTTGCCGAGATCCCGTTCGATTCCGAGCGCAAGCTGATGACGACCGTCCACGCCCTGCCCGACGAACCAATGCCTCAGCTAAGAGGCCTTGGGTACTGCCTTCATGTCGATCCGGAATGCGATTTCGTCTCTTTCACCAAAGGGGCGGTGGATTCGATCCTGCCCGTTTGCGCTGCCTCATGGGATGGCGACAGGGCGGTCCCGCTGGACCGGTCGGTCAGAGAGCGGATCGAAGCAGCGAACGCCCGTATGGCTCAACGAGGAATGCGGGTGTTGGGGCTTGCATTCAAGCTCATGGGTGACCCTCACCGGGACGGAGACCCTGGCCACTGGGAAGAGGGACTGGTCTTCTCCGGGCTCGTGGGGATGATCGACCCGCCGCGGGGCGAGGCTCGCGAGGCCGTACTGACGTGCATCTCGGCCGGTATCCGCCCGGTCATGATCACCGGCGACCACCCCTTGACGGCCATGAGCATCGCGTCCCAGGTGGGCATAGTGCCCGAGTATGGTCCCCAGGACGAGAGTCTCCGGGTGCTCACCGGCGCCGACCTCGACCGCCTCGACCTGCCCGAGTTGGAGAAGGTAGTGGGAGACGTGTCGGTCTTCGCCCGGGTCGCTCCCGAGCACAAGATGAAGATCATCCAGGCCCTGCAGGATACGGGGCAGATCGCGGCCATGACCGGTGACGGGGTCAACGACGCTCCCGCGCTGCGTAAGGCCAATATCGGCGTAGCCATGGGGATCACCGGCACCGACGTGGCCAAGGAAGCCGCCGACATGGTGTTGCTCGACGACAACTTCGCCACCATCGTGGCCGCGGTCAAAGAGGGTCGCGTCATCTACGACAACATTCGCAAGTTCATCAAGTACCTCATGGCCACCAACACCGGCGAGCTCTTCGTGATGCTGGTCGCCCCGTTCCTAGGTATGCCCCTACCCTTGCTCCCGCTGCAGATCCTCTGGATGAACCTGGTCACGGACGGACTACCCGCGCTTGCTCTGGGATTCGAGCTGCCGGAACGGGATGTCATGCGCCGTCCACCTCATCCGCCCAACGAGAGCATCTTCGCCCGTGGTCTGGGAAGTCACATCCTGTGGGCGGGGCCGCTGATGGGCCTCATCGCGCTGCTGACCGGCTTTGTCTTCTGGGAAGCAGGAGACGAGGTCTGGCAGACCATGCTCTTCACCGTGCTCACGCTCGGTCAGATGTTCCACGTCATGGCCATACGCTTGGAACGGGAGTCCCTATTCACCAGGGGACCCTACACCAACCGCTACCTTTTCTGGGCCGTGATCGCGACGATCGTCCTCCAGGGAGCGCTCATCTACGTGCCCTTCCTCCAGGATCTCTTCGAACTGCAGGCGCTCGACTACCAGCACATCCTGCTGGCGTTCGCACTCGCCTCGATCATCTTCTGGGTGATCGAGGTGCAGAAGTGGGTGCTCCGGTGGAGGGACCGTGCCTCCGGGGCGGCACTGAACCCCTGATACCAGCCTATGTCGGGATCAGCGAGATCCTCCGCATCAAGGAGAGATACGGGACCACCGCCATCCTCTACGAGTGCGACCAGCACGGCGAAACAAGACGGTACACGGCCGCACGGCTGCGGCCGCAAGCTCCTGCGAATGCTGGGTGGCTACACCCTGCAGATGCGTGACCCGGACAGCTGGGAAGGCTGGACCTGGGGCGCTAAGCACTTCTGGGGTTGTCAACCCGTCGGCAAGCAAGCACCTGTGGCAAATCTGTTCTATGACATCTCCAAGAACAGCGACCTGCTGCTCTTCTGGGGCTGCGACCAGGAGACCACACATGGGGCTGGAACGGTCAGTTCGCGAGCCGTATAACCTACTGGTGGAGCGACCTGGGCATCCGCCAGATCTACGTCGCTCCCGACGTGAACTACGCCGCGGCCGTGCACGCCGACAAGTGGATCCCGGTCCTCCCAAACACCGACGCCGCCCTGTATCTTGCCATCGCCTACCAGTGGATCAAAGAGGGCACGTACGACAAGGAATACATCGCCACCCACGCGTATGGCTTCGACAAGTTCGAAGACTACATCATGGGCCGCGATGATGGCGAGCCCAAGACTCCGGAGTGGGCTTCTCCCATCTGCGGGGTGCCCTCTCGCATCATCAAAGCCTTGGCAAAAGACTGGGCCTCCAAGCGCACCACCGTCTGCATTGGCAACGGCGGCCCGGGCATCCGCGGCCCCTACGCCCACGAGCGCGGCCGTCTCCAAGCCCATGCTGCTCGGCATGCAGGGCTTAGGCAAACCGGGCTGCAACCAGGCAACGATGATAGAGTGGGGCGTCTTCGACCTCATGGAGCAGATGTCGACGCCGCAGCCACAGCTGTCTCATCGACATCCTGCCCGCCTATATGGGTGGTATGCCCACCGAGACCAACCATCGCGTCGTTCATTCCCAAGTGTCTGGTGCCCAAGGCGATCCTCGAGAAGAACATCGACTGGTATGGCAACGAAGCGGAGCTGTAGCTCGCGCGAGGACCAGTTCAACCACTACCACTACCCGGCCGACGGTTGCTCGAGGATCCACATGGTGTGGACCGACTCCCCGTCGTGGATCACCTGCTGGAACGCTGGCAACGACTACGTCAGGGCCATGAAGGATCCCGACATCGAGTTCATGATGGCCCAGCATCCTGGTTGGAGAACGACTGCTCTCCTGGCCGACCTCATACTGCCGGTCAACACAAGCTGGAAGAGGAGGACATCGGTGCCGAGCACGGCAGCGGCGAGTTCCAGGTACTCCTTCGTGAGCGGAAGTGCATCGAATCCCTGGGCGAGTCGATGAGCGACTACGAGATCGTCTGCAAGATCGCCGAGCGCCTGGGCCTGCTCGAGGAGTACACGGATGGCCGCTCGGTCGAAGACATCATCAGGATACGGGTATGAGGTCTCTCGCTGTGCCGACCTCGTGAGCTGGGAAGAGTTCAACGAGAAGGACTACTTCGTCGTGCCGCCCGCTCCAGACTGGGAGAATGTGCCAGCCGGCCTGATCGAGCTTCTACGAGGATCCAAAGAAGAACCACCTCTCTACCCCGACCGGTCTGCTCGAGTACTTCTCCACCGGCCTCGCCGAGCACTTCCCCGACGATCTAGAGCGGCCGCCCGTAGCCAAGTGGGTCCCGAAGGCATCTACCACGAGGAGACCATCGGGACCGAGCGTTCCAAGAAATATCCCTTGCTCGTCATGTCGAAACCACCCACGCTGGGGCGTGCACTCCGAGCCTGAAGACATGACCTGGCTCCGGGAGATCGAGACCTGCAAAGTCAAGGGCCCTGACGGATATCAGTACCACCGCTGTGGATCAACCCAGTGGACGCCGCGGCTCGAGGAATCAAACACGGCGATGTGGTCTCGATCATCAACGATCGCGGGACCGTACTGGCCGGCGCATACGCTGACCGAGCGGATAGTGCCGGGAGCTGTCGGCATCGACCACGGGGCCAAGTGGAGACCCCATCGTCCCGGGCGAGATCGACCGGGGCAGGGCCATCAACACCATCGTGCCGCGCAACACGACGTCGAAGAACGCGCCGGGGCACGCCGTCAGCGGCTTCCTGGCCGAAGTGGAGAAGACCGAGCTAGGAGGACCTCGAAACGCAGGTACCCCGACGCCTTCGAGCGCCCGTTCCATCCCTGCGCCGGACCGGGTCTAGAGGCGTGCATCGACAGGGGGTGAATGATGGGCAAGGTCATGATCATCGATCTGGCCATCTGTAATGGCTGTCAGAACTGCCAGATCTCCTGCAAGGACGAGCACGTGGCGAACGACTGGTCGCCTATCGCCAAGCCCCAGCCGGACACCGGGCAGTTCTGGAACAGGTCATCAGTATGGAGCGGGGCACGGTACCCAGGTGCAGGCCACCTATCACCACTCCATCTGCCAGCACTGTGAGGACGCACCCTGCATGGAGGCCTGCCCACAGAACGCCGTCTACCGTCGGGACGACGGCATCGTCATCATCGATCGAGACAGGTGCCGCGTGTCACCGGCAGGATGAGGTGCGACGGACGCTCCTTGTCGAAGTGGATGGTGTCGCTGCCGACCTTGAGGCCGTAGTAGTGGCCGCCGAAGTCGAGGGCGTTCGAGTCGCCGTTGGCCAGGTCGAGCCGCAAGCGGTGCCCCTTGAGGAAGCGGTTGGCCGTGCCCCAGATCTCGATCTCGTACTTGTAGATCTTGCCCGGTTCTATGGGTTGGGGCTTGTCGTGATGGTAGTAGGGACGATAGGGTTTGCTGCACCCCTCGCATTTGGTCACGGCATGCGACGCCTTGAGCCAGCCCCGGGTCAGGATGCGGCCGGCCGGCGGCATGCCCGGCGCCTGCATCTCGTCCGGGAACTGGTCCCAGATGCGGACCAGGAACTCGGTGTCGGGCTGGTCGGACGAGGCGTAGAGAACCAGCACCGTGTTCCCGATGACCTCCGTATCCTCTTCCATGGGAGGCGTGGTGAAGGTGAGGATCTTCTTGCAGGGGTTAAGAATGCCTTTTTCCATCACCGCCGTACCCACTCCCGAGAACCCGGTCCAGTCCGGATCGGGATAGGAGTACGTGACGGAATCCTCGGCGGCTGCGGGTTCCTCCCAGCTGAGGCCTCCGTCGTTGAGAGAGACAACAGCACCAGATTTCGCCCCGGAAAGGTACAACTTGGTGTACTCGGTACGGGCGAGCGGCCACTCGTTCTCGCGCCGGTAGCGTTCCAGCCCGCGGACGAAGATGTTGGCGGCCGGCTCGTCCATGATGCCGGTATCGTTGCCCTTGAGCCAGTGGTCGTACCAGCGCAGGAGCCAGTTCCGCACCTCGATGGACTCGAAGATGGCCACCTCGTCGCCCTCGAAGTCTCCGTGGCAGAGCATGAGCTTCTTGGGGGTGCGGACTTCTTCGTAGCCGCGCAGGTTGCCGCGCAGGTGGATACCGACCTTGTGCAGGATGCCGATGCTGAACACCGGGCAGGCGATCTTGTGGAAGTCGGGGTTGCGTTCCCTCCAGAAGTCGTCGCAGGTCTGATGGTTGATGACGTTCCAGCCCAGGTCCCAGTCCCCCTGGGTGGGATCCTCACCCACGCGCCCCACCCGGTAGTGGCCCCGGAGCTCGGTGATATGCCACCCCGCCGGGAAACCGGCGGCCATGATCCCGCCGTGGTACGCCACATCGCGGTACATGTCGGCCCCACCGTCGAAGGGCACGATGCAGGCCAGGTGCGGCGGCGCCTGGGCCGCCGCCATCCACTGGGTCCAGGCGTAGTAGGATTCGCCGATCATCCCCACTTTGCCGGTGCACCAGGGTTGGGCGGCGATCCACTCGATGACGTCGTAGTGGTCGTGCTGCTCCTCCAAACTGTGCCAGCGCCACTGGCCTTCCACCGATTTGCCGCTGCCGCGGATGTCGTGGTTGATGTAGCAGTAGCCGCGCTCCACGAACCACTCGATCTTGTTGGTCTCACGCATGTGGAACGTGGGCACGGCCGGCAGCCAGTACAGGTCCTTCTGATAGGGAGAGGACGCGTAGAGAGCCGGGAACTCGCCCGGGGCGTCCGGCCGGTAGACGTCCACCGCCACCCTCACCCCGTCGCGCATCTCGATGAAGACGTCCTTCTCCACTTTGACCTTGTACTCGGGCTTGCTCAGCTTGTCGACGGGAAAGCCCTCAGGGACCATCGAGGCCATCACCTCGGGGATGAGGATCTCGGTGAACATGCGTCGCCTCCTCGTGTGGTGGGCGTTACCCTCCCGGCGCGGCGCCTGGGCGCCGAACCGCGGTCTCGCGACGGCGCTCCGGCCGGAACAGAGCCGAAGCGGGCCCGAGTGAGTGGCCGCCCGCTGATCGTTACCTGCCTAGGTGACCACTCACTACCGCGGTCTGTCAAGCCCCTGGGGGCGTCCCTCCATCCTCCTCCGCTCGCTTACGCGGGTACGCGAAGGCTCGCTCCGGAGGACGGAGGGACGCTGCAAGCGGATGGGGAATGGGGGGCGCGTTTTCCTGTCCGACCTGCTCGCTATGCTTTTCCGGACCGCAATCCCTGGAGACCGGAGGGGCCTGATGCTGGTACCTGCCATCGTCGCCGTGGTGATCCTCATGGCGCCCATTGCCTACGTGATCTTTCGGAAGTTCTCCTTCACCCGCCAGGAGATAGAGTTCGGGACTCCGCAGAACGGGGTGGCCGCGATCTGCCTGCACATCCAGGAAGATTCGGTCCGCAGTCTCCGCATCGTCTACCAGGACGGGACGGTCAGTGAAGTGCGCCAGATACGCGCCTAATACCGGCCGGCGTCGAACCCCGGCCGGCGTAGCCCGCGCCGCCCCTTGCTCAGCCCGCGCCGCAGGCGGCGTCCGTTGCGCCGCTGCAAAGGGCCAGCCGCTACGAAGCGACGCTGGCCGTCGTAAGCGCCGCCGTCAGTTCGGCAAGAACCGCCTCACTGTAGGCGCCGCGACCCTGCCAACGGACGCTTCCGGTCTGGTCGAGCAGGAACAGGTAGATGTGGTCGAGATCAGGGAGGTCGAGGGCGCGCTGCAGACCGCGAAGGTCCACGTACGCGGTCAGCGTGTGGCGCCGGACCTTCGGGTCGGGGATACCCCTGCGCATGCCGCCGTCGATCGCGCCTCGCCAGATACGGTAGCTCCGGGAGAGAGCAGGCACCTCCCATGCCTCCAAACCCGGGAAATCCCCCTCCAAGCGGGCGAGATGAGGCAGCCAGGTCTCGATGGGGTACTGGTGGTCTCGCCGGAAGGCCAGAACGACGAGGTTGATACTGCCGGTCAGGCCGGCGGGTATCTCGACCGTTCGACCCTCGAGATCTCGTGCACTCAATCGGGGAAACTGCATCAGCGCACCTCCGTCGCGCGCAGAGTATCGGTGCTCTAGTACCACCGACGGAGGAAAAGGGCAAGCCCCGCGCAGCCCGGCGGCCGGGACACGCTCCAATCCCGAGCGGTATGATGGAATGGATCCTAACAAAGAGCAGGACGGGAGGCTCCATGACCAAGAGAAGTTGGGCCGATCTGTCGACCGGCCAAAAGATGGCGGTGATCGTCTTGGGGACGATCCAAGTGGGCCTGCTCGTGGCGGCCCTGTGGGACCTTGCCCACCGGACCCCGGATGAAGTGCGGGGCGACCGGCGCATGTGGGCCGGGATCGTGTTCATCAACTGGTTCGGGCCCCTGGCGTACTTCACGATCGGGCGTAGGGAAAGCCTCTGCTGCCCGTCGTGCTGCAAGCCCAGTTCCGCCTCAGATCCGTCTGAGATCGAGTCGGAACCGTTCTCGTTTTGACCGAGCCCTTCCTACCCGACGACTACCTCTACATGGCCCTGGCTATGGAGGAGGCACGGCGCGCAGGCGCCGAAGGTGAGGTGCCGGTGGGCGCAGCCCTCGTCGTAGACGGCGAGGTGCTGGCTGCCCGGGGCAACGAGCGCGAGCGTCGCAAAGACCCCACCGCCCACGCCGAGATGCTGGTGATACGCGATGCGGCAGCCATATCCGGGGGTTGGAGGCTGGAGGAAGCCACTCTCTACGTGACGCTGGAGCCCTGCGCCATGTGCGCAGGCGCGATCATCCTGGCGCGCATCAAGAGGCTGGTCTACGGGGCCGACGACCCCAAAGCGGGAGCCGCCGGCACCATCTTGAACGTGGTGGACCACCCAGCCCTGAATCACCATCCCCAGGTGAGAGCCGGGGTCATGGCTGTGGACGCCTCCAGGCTCCTGCGGGAGTTCTTCGAAAGCCGCCGCTAGCCCCGGCGCGGCGCCGGCCGCTCGGGGCCGTACAGGGCTACAATCACACTCCAATGGATGACCCGGCAAACACCCCGGCGCGAGGCAGCGGCCAAGAAACCCCTCTCGGGAAGAATGGGGTGCCCGGCGCGCACGTCGATGCCGCTTCTCATCAGCACGGTCTGACGCGCAGCCCGGCTCTGGGAGCGGCCCCGGACAAGCGGCTGATACTCGCCCTCGGTCTCAACCTGGTCATCACGCTGCTGCAGATCGCCGGTGGGATCGTCGCCAACAGCCTGGGTCTGCTTTCCGACGCCGCTCACAACCTGAGCGACGTGGTCGCCCTGGGCTTGAGTCTCTGGGCGGTCCGCCTCGGCCGGCGGCCCGCCACCCCCCGCCGCACCTTCGCCTACAAACGGGCCGAGATCCTGGTGGCCATGTTCAACTCGGCGGTGCTCATCGCCATCTCGGTGTACATCATCGTCGAGGCGGTCCGCCGCCTGCTCGATCCGCAACCCGTCGAGGGTCTAGTGGTCGTCGTCTTCGCGGCCGCCGGCTTGGTGATCAACGGACTGGCCGCGTTCCTGCTCCGCGCGCACCACCACGATCTCAACCTGCGCAGCGCGTTCCTTCATCTGATCGGGGATGCCGCCACGAGTTTCGGGGTGATGCTGAGCGGCCTGATCATCTACTTCGCCGACTGGTACTACGCCGACGCCATCGTGTCCATCCTGGTCTCGCTCTGGATCGGCCGCGAGGCCTTCACCATCGTGAGAAGCACCGTGAACGTGCTCATGGAGGGAACGCCAGAGGGACTGGAGCTCGCCGAGGTGGAGCACGCGATGCTGGCCGTGCCCGGGGTGAGGGGGATCCACGACCTCCACATCTGGTCCATCTCCTCGAGCGACCAGGCTCTTTCGGCACACGTCGAGGCCGAGGACACCGCCCTATCCGAGACCGGAGCTCTGCTCACGGCCGTCAAGGATATGCTTGCGCGAGACTTCGCCGTGGGACACGTGACCCTCGAGTTGGAGACAGTGGGGGGCGAGTGCGCCGGAAGCAGCTGCGACATCCCCCCGGAGAACCTGGCTGAGCGACCAGCGGCATCTGGGGCACCAGCACTGACCAGGACGTAGAATACCGGTAAGGGGTATTCGCGCACCGGGATCAAGGAGGTTGTAGTAGTGGACAAGCTGATCCGTTCAGAAGATGAATGGCGGCGCATCCTGCCGCCCGAGCGCTACAAGGTGCTGCGGAAGAAGGGCACCGAGCCCGCGTTCGCGAACGAGTACGACGACCATTGGGAACCCGGCACTTATCTCTGCTACGCGTGCGATCTCCCGCTTTTCAGCTCGGAGGACAAGTTCCACTCCGGTTCCGGGTGGCCCAGCTTCTGGCAGCCCCTCACCGCCGACGCCGTCGAGGAGCGCACCGACCGTTCCTTATGGATGACACGGACCGAGGTCGTTTGCGGCCGCTGCGACAGCCACCTGGGACACGTGTTCGACGACGGTCCCCCGCCCACGGGCCTGCGGTACTGCATGAACTCCGCATCGCTGAAGTTCGAACCCAAATAGCGGCCACCGGCGGGTGCCGGCAGATGCCGGCGAGAGTCAGGTCAAGTCAGTTCGAACTCCATGTGCTTCAGCTCGGCCGTGGGCAGGCGCTGGCTCACACGGAGCATCTCTAGACCGATCACCTCGCCCCGCTCGTCGAGGTCGAGCACCACTCCCGGGCGGATCTCCTCGGATTCGAACACCGGAGACTTATCGAGACGAATATGAAGCGCGTCGGCCTCTTGGTCGAAGCGTACTCTCATAGCTTCCCTTTCATGGACCGATGGATTCAGATTCGAGAGGTTTCATCTTACGCTTCCGACTGCTCAGGCGCGGGATCTGCCCCCAGCATGCGCAGGATGCGCTCGCGATCGCCGTCCAATTCCGGGGCCGGGGGGCGAGAAGACGGATCGGGAAAAGCCGAGAGCTTGATGGGATTACCCGCAAGAGCCACAGGCCCTGCGACCGGATCATTCGTCGACACGACCATGTTCCGGTAGACGACCTGCGGGTCGGCGAGCACTTTGTCGATGCTGTTGATCGGGCCAGAAGGCACCCCCGCGTGTTCGAAAGCGCGCAGCCAGTGCCCGATGGGACGGAGGCGAAGGACCGACTCCAATTCGTCTTTGAGAGCCGCGTGGTGCAGGGTGCGGAGGTCATTCGTTCTGAACAGCGGATTCTCCGCGAGATCCGCTCGGTCCAGCGCAGCGCACAGCCGCTGGAAGAGGAGATCGTTGCCGGCCGCGATCACCAGATGGCCATCCGCGGCCCCGAAGACGTCGAACGGGGTGATCGACGGATGGCGGGCCCCCAGAGGCCCGGGGACCGAACCGGTGGTCGTGTAGCGGGCGATGGCGTTCTCGAGGATCGCAACCTGCCCGTCGAGCATGGCGACATCGATCATCATGCCGCTTCCGGTAAGGGCGCGGTGATACAGGGCGGCGCTGACGCCTACAGCAAGAAAGAGGGCCGCAGCGATATCACCCAGGGAAGTGCCCACCCGGGCCGGGGACTCATCGGGGTAGCCGGTCAGGCTCATCACTCCTCCCATGGCCTGCACGATGATGTCGTAGGCCGCTCGTGGCGAGTAGGGGCCCGTCTGGCCGAAACCGGAGACGGCTGCGTAGATCAGCCGGGGATGCCGCTTTTGGAGTGACCCCCAGCCAAAGCCAAGCCGGTCCATCGTCCCGGGGCGGAAGTTCTCCACCAGCACGTCCGCTTGGCCAAGGAGGGAGTGCAAGACCGACCGATCCTCCTCGGCCTTGAGGTCCAGCGCGATGCTTTCCTTGCCCCGATTGAGAGACATGAAGTAGGCGGACTTCCCGCCGACGAACGGCCCGAAGTGACGGGAGTCGTCCCCGCCACCCGGTGCCTCCACCTTGATGACCCGGGCTCCCAAGTCGGCCAGCACGAGCGTGCAGAAGGGGCCGGCGAGAACCCGGGACAGGTCGACAACGGTGACGCCGGAGAGGGGGCCTTGTGTGGTCATTGCGTCTACTCCTCGAGTCGGGTCGAAACCGGATAGCGTGAGCATAGCAACGTCAGCCCGCATCGGATGGCAATGATTGCGTTTCGGGTGATGGGGGGAGGCCCCATGGCCAGCTTGACCATCCGCGGCCTCGACGAGGCTGTCAAAAGCAGATTGCGACTGGAGGCGGCTCGGCAGGGATACTCGATGGAGGAGGCCGCCCGCCAGATCCTTCGCCGCGCCCTCATGAGCCCGGAGTTCGACGCCGGTGGCCTGGGCAGTCGCGTGCATGGGTACTTCGTCGAAGCCGACTCCTTCGATCTCGAGATACCGGCTCGTTCCGCGCCCCGATCGGCCCCCGACCTCTCGGATCGCCGGCCATGATTATGCTGGACACAAACGTGCTCTCCGAGCTCATGCGGCGAGAGCCGGATCCGGCGGCGATGGCTTGGATCGACGCCCATCCCCCGCACCTTCTGCACATCTCAGCAGTTACACGTGCCGAGATCGAGCTGGGTATCGCCCTTCTGCCCGAAGGCCGGCGCAAGCAGGGTCTGCAGGCGGCGGCGATACGAATGTTCGCGGAGTTCCATACCCGCTGCCTGGCCTTCGACGAGCGGGCCGCTTCGCATTACGCGGAGCTTGTGGCCGACCGCGTTCGGGCTGGGCGCCCCATCAGCATCGAGGATGCGCAAATCGCGGCTGTGGCCTTGGCGGGGGGACTTGTTTTGGCCACGCGCAACGTCGGCGACTTTGCCGGTATCGACGGCCTGTCGCTGGTGAATCCGTTCAGGGCATAAGGCATCCGCCGGGCAGCCGACCATGAGCGTCCGGTCGCTGTGGCCCGCCTTCTGACCGTCTCCTGATTGTCCCTCCTTAAGCCCGTCGCTATACTCGCTACTCGCGTTCGTATCTGAGGACGCGTGCCCGTGGAGAGGTGGCAGAGCTGGTTTAATGCGGCGGTCTCGAAAACCGTTGTGCCGCGCAAGCGGTACCGGGGGTTCGAATCCCCCCCTCTCCGTATAGTCTTCCGCAAGAAACCACGAAGTGGCTCCCACCAAGATCTGGGGGGATTCCGAACCCGCGAGGGCGCGAGCGTCAGCGAGACAGTCCCTTTGGACTGTCGAACAGCGAGCGGTCCGAGCCGAGCCGGACGGCGAGGCAAGGACGGCAGCTTGCGCAGCAAGATGCGCGAATCCCCCCCTCTCCGCTTAGGAACTCGTTTCAGAACGGGGTTACGCCGACTGGGGCGTGATGGGCCAGTGCGAGGCAAGGACTAGAGGGAGCAGGCGTAGCAGCGCTACGGATGCGACCGAGGACGACGCATCGTGCCGTCCAGCGAGACCTAGGCGGCCGCAACTTCGGTCTGAACGAGTTCATGGAAAGCCAAGAACGGCACATCGGAGCCCGGCTGATGAGGCCCGACTCTCCCGTATTTCGGCCGAGTTCGGTGGCAAGTCGGGGGCAAACTCGTCGAGACTCATGGTAGGCAAGGGACCGAGACGGACGAGATAGCCGGAGACAGTGCACGCTCTCTCCCCGGCAGACATACTGCCGAGTGAAGGCTTAGAATGAAAGGTGGAGTGCGTGGCCTGGGGAAGCATGAGATGACAAAGCCGGCTAGAGCAAGAGGACCTTGAATGAGTCGGTCGCGACGCGCCAAGGATGATCGGATCGGTGAGTGGGCCGATCGAGTATTGACAGGCGAGGAGCCAGAGTTCCCCGACACTGACAAACAGGGCTATATGCATCGGGGCAGCTTTCTCACTGGGATGTTCGTCGGGCCCTCAGTGTTCTTTGCCGACCTGCTCTTCGGCAGTTGGTGGAAGAGACGCAGGAAGGTTGACCTCTAGGTCAGGGCATCGCCGCAGCCTTTCCACGCACAGACACACTCTCGCCCCTGCCGGACATATGATGGAGTGAGCTTGACGGGAAACACTCGGCACCGGTGAGAAGGGCCGCCAGTCATGTAACGCTAGAAGGTCACTGCCAGGGTGTTACTAGTGGACCCTTGCGAGCGAGGGGGCATGGTTCAAGAATCGGCCAGCCTATCGGGTGACGGACCGAGCACGGCTGCTAGCGCGGGCGTACTTGAGCGTGCCCAAGCGGAAAGCTTCGAAGAAGTAGTGGACCGACAGGCAGAGCGCTTGGTACGCAGCCTCACCGCCATGTTTCTTGACCGTGAACTGGCAGCGGATGGAGCCCAAGATGCGTTCGTCCAACTCTACAAACACTGGGATGACGGTTACCAAGACAGGAAGTCCAGACGCCTGGCTCTACCGAGTAGCGGTGAACTGCTGCAAGGACTACAAGTCGGCTACAGCCCGGGCTTCTCGCCTTTTCCAAAGGCTGGTCGGCGCTGGTCCGGAGCACCCAGACTATGTGGACTGGGAACCCCGGGCGGAGTTCCTGAGCGTTCTTTCCCAGCTTCCCACCCGCCAACGCATCGCTGCCGCTCTCTACTACGACGCCGATCTCTCGGTGGCAGAGATTGCCCGGGTCATGGGGATCTCGGAAGGTTCCGTGAGCAGCCATCTTCATCGGGCCCGCCTGGCCCTCAAAGATATTCTGGAGACGACGCGGTGATGAACGCCGATCAGACTGACGAACAGATACGCACTTTCTACGAAGAGAACGCCGCCCGGCTGGATGTTGATTCGTTCAAGGACGAGCTTGCCAAGCAGGCTGCCTTCGGGCGGTAGAAAGAAGACACCCAGGTACCAAACGAGTGGTCACCTTCGCCCTTGTTGGAGTCGTTCTCCTAGCAGCGGTAGGTGTGGGCGTGAATGCCCTTGTAAGGTGGGTGGGGCACGACCAGGGAGTGATTGTCATCACGGACGAGGGGATGAGGCTAGGACCGGCGTCCTCGGAGGCTTCGACCGCGGGAAGGGAACAACGCTCGGTCATTACCATACATGGTCCGGCAACCATCTCCCGTCCCGCCCCCACCAGTGTCGTTCTTTCGGCCTCTTGGGGCAGCGGCCCCGAGCAGTTCGGACTGGATGAGAGCGGGGCGGGCTACGGGCCCAGCGTGATGGCAGTCTCTGAGTGGGGGGTGAATGGTCTGGAGGGTCGGATACTGGCGGTTGCAGACCAGGTCAACTCCCGCGTGCAGCTGTTCCTGCTTAAGGACGACGGGAGCGCCGATCTTCTCAGAAGTGTCCCCCTCCCCAGCGTCGCCGGTGGACTCTCGGACATGGTCATAGACCCCGATGGCCACATCTATGTGCTTTCAGGAGGTCAAAGCCAGGTCATCTATGCGCTATCGGCCGCAAGTGATGATGTCCACCTCCTCTACAACCCGACTCCCATGGCCGTCAGGCTCCATCTGAACGGCTTCAACCTCTTCGCAGAAGGGGCGGACGGTAAGTCCTATGGCGTGACCGCAATCTTCGACTACGAGGGCGGCCCCGGAGACAAGCTGCGCGAGCGCGGCCTCGACACTTCCGCGACCGCCTGGGCGGCCCCCGTTGATGGAGTGCCTGTGCCCGGGTCCAATGAAGGCCGGGTGGCGAAGGTACAGCTCCGCGATGGAAACGCGGAAGTAAGGGTGGTGAACACTGCGGGGGAGCTGCGGCAGGCGTTCGTTGTCACGTCGCCAGACCTTCCTATCGACTCAGCTGGACTGCTCGGGCAAGACGCCGCTCAGAACCTGTGGGTGCTCATGCGCATCTACGCCGACGGCTGGGAAGGAACCGAGTCGTTTCTGATGGTTGGGGTCTCTCCGGAAGGGACAAAGGTGGGTGAGCTCCGCCTGCCTCTGGATGCCTATGCGACGTGGGACGTCTTCCTCGACCCCGTGTTTCCCTTCGGCGTCTACGAGATGCGCGGGACCGAAGAGGGACTTGAGATCAATCGCTACTCCAAGTTGGTCGAGCCGGTCACCACGACGACTGTCTTCTCCCCCGAAGAGACCGCTCAGCAATGGTACGAGCGCGGGTACTTCATGGGCTACTGGGCCGGCAACGTGGAGACCATACCGGTCCAGCCTGCGAGCTCTTCCCGAGTTCTTCTTCAATGGGCCCACCCCTTCAGCGCCCCTGGTCACGGATCTCCAGGGGAATCCGATACGGAAGGACCCTTCGGAAATCAAGAAGCCCCTATGGGTCTTTGGTAACGAAGTAGACGTAGCCGACTACACGGAGCGGATCCGCCAGGCCAAGAACGGTGGACGCCCCGTTCTTCTTTACGCGACTGACGTCGGCGATGCCTGCGAGGTCCTGGAGCTTCAGCAACACACTTGGAGTGACACGCCGCTTGAGCGCCTCATCGCCATATGGCCCGGAGAAGGTGCCACCACTGCCTCAGTCGGCACTTACGAATGGACTGAATCGCCTAGTTCTTCAGTCCTGCGGGCAGCCGTCGTCTTCCACAGCCTGGTGGAGGCAACTCTCCTGATCCCGGGGCCCACTGCGTCCCCGACCACGACCGAAGTCATACAGGGGCGCGTCGTCTTTGAGGCTACATGGGGCGACCAGGCCGACCAGGCTGGACTGACGAGAGGGGAGGGCGAACTACGTGGTCCGGCCTCGTTCGCAGTCGAGAACGGACTCCTGTATGTATTGGACGGCATCAATAAGCGAATCCTTGTTGTGGACGAGGGTCAGGTCATGCGGGCCATAGCCATAGAGCAGGCCACCGATCCAACCGACATCGCGGTCGCCAGTGATGGGACCCTCGTTGTGGACGACTGTCGCGGTACTGGACAGATACTCGCGTATGCAACGAATGGATCGGTCTCAAGGGCAGTCGTTCCGGAAGGGTTGACTCCGGCCATCTTGTGGAGGGACGGCAACACGGTCTACTCGTTGATGGGTCTTGACGAAGATACGCGACGATCCGGTTATGTGCCGGTCTTTGAGGGGGGAACGCTAAGGGACATCAGTGAACAGGTCAAGCTTGCGCTTGCCGACTGCCCCGTTTCCGACGGAGCAATTCGTATCGAGGCAAAGGACGATCAATACTCAGTTGCCAATATCAGGAACGGTGAGACGGTGTTCAATGTCACTCTGGATCCCACCATCTCCTCTCCTGTGGAATTCCAGAAACAAGCAAATGGCGGAGTTGTCCTATCCTTTCTGACGGAGTCCAGAGAAGAGGAATTCCGTAGAACGGCCTGGCTCGTTGGTTCGTCCGGGTTCAAAAAGGCGTTCGACCTGGGTCCCGAGAGTATATGGAGCTATATGCATGTTCACTCACGGGTGACTGCTGGTGGGTCTGTCTACGTCATGACCAGTGACGTGGACGGACTGACGATCACGCAGTTCGATCTGAAGTGAGGCTCACTCGACTTGCAGGCCAGTGCTCGGCACGTAGGCAACGGCTCCCCCAACAACCCGCGAAGGCGTTGACACTCCGGTCCCCACCGCGACAGATGACAGAGCGCACCAGGTGAATCCGATCAACTCTGAGGCGCACGTGTCAGGTACGTTTCCTCGCCTCTTTGCGCCATCTTCACGTCCTCGTTGCCCTTCAGCGCTCGCCGCACCATGTCTGGATTCCCAGGCATCAACTTTGTGAGAGCCCCGATTGGCCGCTCCCAGGCTCGGCCGGCGGGGGCATCTGTTTGCGGACTGACTGAGTAGGGGATAGTGGAGTTGTACGGGGAGTAAGTGATACTCGCTATCTGCTGGAAGGGGCGATGGCCATGGTTCTCCATATCATGAAATGGGACATCCACCCGGACAAACTGGACGCCTACTTGAAGTGGACAGAGGGCGCGATCAAGCGCAGCTTGGCAGTCCCAGGTGTCGTTGAGTTTCGGGCGTACCGAGGAGCCACTGGTTCTTCCCAAGTTGTGACGACCTGGGAGTTAGCCGACATGGCGGCCTGGGCGGCCTGGCAGGGCAGCGAGGACATGCAGAAGGTGCGGGCTGAACTGGGCACACTGGCCCTCAATGTGGAGATTGAGGTCTGGGGGCCGTCGCCAGTCGTACCTGCGCCTATCAGACCGGGCAAGTAAGCAACGTCATTCCTGATATCCGACTCCACGGTGACGGAGGTCCTTCGGGGCCTCCGTTCTTGTTCGTGGCTTCCGCAGGGAGTTCACCGCTAGAGTCCGGTCGGCTGAGGCCGGGTTTTCGCGTCTTTGGGGCGAGTTCGGGGGCAAGTCGGTGGGAAACTCTTCAGCAACAGACGGCACAGAACGGAACGAGACGAGCAAACGCTTCTCGCTGGTTCTAACCGCTGCGTCAGGGTAGAAAAGCGACCAGACAGGTGCTCAAATCCACTGGGGCTAGCACTACGCCGGGTTGGGAATCGCTTCACCCCCCTGGGCGGGCGGCTCAGACTCGACCACACGTTTCAGGTTCTGCATTCCTCGTTCGCAGATCTCGTTCCACCGAGGTTTGAATACAAACACGTTCACTACAGGGCCGATGACCGGCGGTTTGGGTTGGTACTCCAGAACAAAGTTGACTCGGGTGGAAGCCCCTACCGGCTCGAAGCGCCACTGCTTGCGCGCATCTACCCCCATGAGCGGCGTCAGGAAGGTCCAGCCTTTGTCCCCTTCGTATTCCACCGTCTCCCAATCGGACGTCCGGGCCTTGCCAAGAAAGGTCAGGTCCACATGCAGGCGTGCTCCCAGCCCTGCCTCCTTGTCTCCAATCGGCTGCACCTTCTGGATGTAGTCGAAATAGCGCGGGATGTTGCGCCAATCTCGAACGAAGCCGATAACCTGGGTGGCTGGTCTATCGATGACAGCCTGCTTCTCGATCCTTGTCATGGCGCGGGCCTCCTTCCATGAAGCGACCGTAGGTGAGACGGGACCGCCGACCTTTCTCTAACGCCGTGAATCCCTAATGCAAGTATCTGGCTATCCGAGAGTGTAGTCAAGCCCTTCGCGAGGCGGTGGCCTGGGGCCTGGTGTGTCCTGTGTCCTGCAGGAGCGGACCTATCGATCATATACGCGAACGCACCTCTCCAGCCCGGTGCGCCACAGCAGATACAGATTCCAATCGGGGTGCCGGTTCGGCAGTTCACGAAGCCAGCTAGCGAAAGCTACAGCGCGCCCGACTCCATGAGCCACGGCACTTCTCCAGAAGATGGCGTCGGCACCGGCGGGGAGCTAGGTCCGCCGCACAAGACGGTGTTCGTCCACACCCTACAGCCACCTGAGGCCGGGTAGAGGAGTCCCCGAACGCATCCTGGCGCGCAAGCGGTACCGGGGGTTCGAATCCCCCCCTCTCCGCTTCAGAAAGCCAAGAATGGCGTGTCGGGAGCCCGGCTCGAGAGGCCGGGTTTTCGCATGTTTCGGGCGAGTTCGGGGGCAAGTCGGTGGCAAACACGCCACCACAGAACAGGCGTGGATGGACGCGAGCAGTCCGCACATAACGGATGGGTTGCGCCGGGTCCGATCATCCCGCCCGAGCTCAAGCTCGCCATAGGCATCGGGCAGAAGGTCACCGAGGTTCGCCCCTAGGGGCAGGGGCAGACGCCCGTCGAAGACCAGGAGCGCGACTGCCACACTCCCTTGCGTCGATTGCCCGGCTTGTCGCAGCCGCTCTTGGCAGCCCGTCTTTTGAGGCTCTCCTGTCCCTCGGGCCAGGTCAAAGACCAGCCTACCGCCCAGGCAACAATCCCGACAGCTGGCTGGTTCCTTCGAGGGACCGTGTTTGTATTCTACGTTGTAGAGTGTTCGACACCGTAGAAACGACAGAGCGGGAGAAGAGGCAATGGGTACAGCAACTTCATTAGCCGAACTGAACCAGTCCCAGACGGCTCTGTCCGACGAGGAACGTCTTCATCTTCTAGACGAGTTTCTGGTGGCCACGTCCTTGGGATGGGAGCAGGTCGTGAGTGTTCTTCAATCCTACGTACGGGACCCAGAGACGCGGGAGACGCTGGAAGAGCTGCTGGCGGCCTGAGGGCTTGGTCATCGGCATAGCGAGAGAAACGCAACAGCACCGAGGAGGCGCGACATGATCGAGAACGTAATGAAACTGCACAAGTGCGAGAACTGCAGCATTCGCTGCAGGGGGGCGGCAAAGCCCGGTTCGGTCTCCGCTCGCATCCATCGCTGGCATATGACCTGGTGGCCGGGCTGGAAGATCTACCAAGCGGAGCTTCGCGAGCGCACCGCGTGACCAACAACAGGCACGAGAGAGGAAGATTGTGACTCCAAAGACCAGAAGATCGGTAAGTGAGCGGGGGTCAACCGGGCGTCGCTATCCGGAGGAGCCGCTGAGTCGCGAACGGATCGTGAGCACTGCGCTGGCCCTGGTCGACGAGGAGGGGCTGCCGGCTCTCTCCATGCGCCGTCTGGCCGCTGCCCTGGGCGTCGATCCCATGGCCATCTACTACTACCTGCCCAACAGGGCCGCTCTTGAGGATGCCATAGTCGAAGCGGTGAATGTCGACATGTACGCGGACGAGTTCTCGTTCGACTTCTCACTTCCCCTGTACGATTTCGTGGTGGCGGCAGGGCGGTTCTATCGGACGGCCCTGCTGCGCCATCCCCACGCCGTCTACCTCATGGTGGTGCGGGCCGCGCCCACGCCGACCGCCTCGAGACCGGGTGACGCGATGATGGGCAGGCTCATCGAACGGGGTCTCACTCCTGCCGAGAGTGTTACGGCCGTAGACGTCTTTTCCACGTATGTCACTGCCTCCGTCCTCCGGCAGGTCCAACTGCCGATGGGACCGGAGCATGACCCGCACGTCCAACTACGGAAGATGAAGGACGCGCTGGACCCGGCGGAGTCGCCCAACCTCGTTCGGGCCATCGCCGAGGGAAACCTCATGGATTTCGACGCTGAGTTCGAGTTCGGACTTCAGGCCCTCGCCCGGGGGTTCGCCGAAGTCGCAGCCAAACGAGCGGCCGGGTAGGGCCGACTCGATCGTTCAATCGCAAAGGAGGATCAGCCATGACAACCATCGGAGCGACAAGCACAGGGGAGTCTCAGAAGCGCACGTTGGAGCTTCAGCTCGAGCGGAGCGGCTGGGCCCTCTTTCTCATCATGATTGGTGGGCTCGCCCTCCTGCCCGCAGGCTGGGTTCCCGCAGGGGTCTGGCTCGTGGGCGTGGGGCTCATCATGGTGGGGATGAACATCATTCGGCATCGCAAAGGCATCCGGATCAGCGGCTTCACCACAGTCCTCGGAGTCGCCGCGATGGCCGCGGGGTTCTTCTCGATGGCTGGAATCGATTTCCCGGTGTTCCCCGTTCTCCTGATAGCCGTCGGGGCTCAGATCCTCTACGGCGTAAGCAGAGGACAGCGCGACTAGTCACGCCCCGGTCACCGAAGGGAGCGTCCATGAGAGTCTTGACCGTCTATGCCCATCCCGATCCTAGGTCGTTCTGCCACGCCATCCTCGAGCAGTTCACCAAGGGACTCCAGGATGCCGGCCACACGAGCGAAGTAGTCGATTTGTACGCCATTCGTTTCGACCCGGTCTTTCGCATGCAGGACTTCCCCAGCTACGTGCACCCAAGCATGCCGCTCGACATACTCGAGCAGATGGACCTAAAGAAGCGCGTGGTGGACTCCGCCGGGAATCCGGTGACGAAGCTCATCGCCAAGCGTTGGCTTCGGAACAAGGACACACTGGAAGTGGCCCGGATTATCCATGAGCACAGGCCCAAGGACGTTGCGGCCCAGTGGGACAAGGTCAAGAGCGCCCAAGGCTTGGCCTTCATCTCGCCCGTGTACTGGCTGCATTTCCCGGCGATCATGAAGGGCTGGTTCGAACGGGTTTTCGCCTACGGCGACGCCTACGCCTTGACGCCCGAGGGATGGCGCGGAGAAATGGCCGGTCGAGTGCCGCTGCTTCAGCATGAGAAGGCCCTGGTCATCAACACGACTCTCTTCCGGGAAGAGGACTATGAGACCTATCTCAAGGAACCGATGACCCGGATCATCGACGACTGGGGACTGCGCTACCCAGGGGTCAAGAAGGTCGAACACGTCTACTTCTATCGCGTGCCGGTAACGGACGACGAGTCCAGGCGGGGCTATCTAGACCAAGCCTACCGGCTGGGCAAAGACTTCACCGATTAGCGGCTCGATTCGTGCGCGGATTGAAAAAGGAAAGGCATCGACATTGAGGGGGTGCGTCATGCGTGACACAGAGCAAGCGGAGCGGCTCGTCGAACGTCTCGATCCAAGCGAGGACTTCAACTTCGAGCACTTCCGGATGCGACACATGCTCGCGGAACTTCTGCGCCCCGGCCTTCGCCCCGGCCGCGAAGCGCCGGACTTCAAACTGCCCTCCACCGACGGTCCGCCCCTGCAGTTGAGCGACCTCCGCGGAGCGCCGGTGCTCCTCCACTTCGTGAGCTACACGTGCCCAGTCACGCGCGGGGGCGTGGCAACGATGGAGGAACTGTATCGGCTCTACGGCGAACAGGTGCGGTTCGTCGAAGTGCTTATGCGCCAAGCGCACCCCGGGGAGCGACACGGCGCGTACCGCTCCAACGAGCAGAAGCTTCAGGACGGCCGCGACTACCAGCGCGAAGAGAACGTACCGTGGCCGGTACTGGTCGATGATCTCGCCTGCAGCGTGCAGCGCGCATACGGTGGTTTGGCCGCCGCCGCCTACCTCATCGACAGCCGCGGAATGGTCGCCTTCTGCGGCACCTGGGGCCAGTCCCCTGCCCTACGAGAGGCCCTCAACGACCTCCTCGCCCGTGGCGGCACCGGCACCCCGGCCGGAAAAGGCACCGACCGCCGACCGCACCTCGCCGCCGGCATCGTCGCCGGCCGCAGCGGCCCGGCGCGCGGCGGACGCCAAGCCCTGATCGACCTCGAACTCGGCTTTCCCAGCGGGAACATCCTCATGCTTGTCGGGGGAGTGCTGCGGCCGCTGCTCGCGCCGCTCGCGCTTCGCACGACGCCGATCCCACCGAAGGAACGTGCCGCTCTCCTCGCCGGGCTTGTCGCTGCAGGCGCCGCTCTTGGTCTCGGCGTGAGACACATCCGGCGCTAGGGGTTTCTCAGCATGAAGCCCGGTCCGTGAGGCCGGGTCCTCGCATATTCGGGCCGAGTTCGGGGGCAAGTCGGGGCAGACTCGACGGCAGGGAAGACGGCAGTGAAGGGACCGGAGGAACGCCAGTCCTTTCGCCTCACTTGTGTCCGTGAGCGCCCGCTCGATGACGGGTGACCCCTTCGTCCGACGGGCGCGATTTCTCTTTGCCCCATGTCAACAATTCGACCCTCTCGTGCGTGTATACGCCGAAAGCAGGACAATGGGGAAGCGGAGACGGGACTGGTTAAGGTGGAGGCGGACGGCAAAACGTTCTTGAAGACCGGGAGCGTGACCGGTTTGAGCGACTGGCCGCTGAGTGATGGCAGAGTCCGGGAGCACCTGCACTATGGCTGCCCCGAAGACGTCTTCGAGCACGACTACGACCGTTTGGTCCAGGCGCTGACCATCGTGGCCGGTGACAAGGAAACAGCCGCCGACGCGGTCCAAGAGGCCTTCGTTCGCCTTGTACGCGACTGGGGCCATTTGGGCGCCTACGAGAATCCAGCTGCTTGGGTACGACGAGTGGCTTTGAACCTGATCCACGATCACCAACGCTCGGTCTGGAGACAGGCGAGACTCCTGCTCAGAATCGAGCAGCAGCCCCCCGCGCGGGAGGGAGCCTCGGCGATGGCTGAAGAAGTGTGGGAGCAGCTGAGGGCCCTGCCTCTCAAACAGCGCACCGCTCTCGCTCTCTACTACGTGGGCGACTTGACCGAGCGTGAAGCGGCCGACGTCATGCACGTGTCGGAGGGCACGGTCAAGCAGCACCTGCACCGCGCTCGGCAGACACTACGAGAAACACTGGAGGGACAGTGGTGAACCTAGACCGGCAACTCGAAGAAACACTGAAGTGGCTCGCGGGGCCGGTGGATCGAGGCGGAGTATGGGCCGGCATCGAAGCCCGCGCGCAGAAAGAACAGAGAGCGCCCGAGGAAGGTCTGCCCTTGGCTGGCTGGATCGGTGAGCAGGCCGGTGATAGCGAGCGGTCGCTCGCACCGAAGGCGTCCGCCCCCAGGCGCAGGAGCGGCCTCCGCGTTGCGGTCTTTGCGTCCATCGCCGTCGTCCTGGTGGCCTCCATAACCGTCGGGAGCCTAGAGGCCGCCAAACACCTGGGCAATGACCAGCCCGTGCTCGTCATTACCGACGACACCCTCAGTCCCACGGCTACCGGTCAGACAGACCATACGACGGCAACCGGGGCACAAGGTGGGTACTGGGAGCGGCTGCCGTTGACCAGCTTGGGCGGGGCCGTCAGTATCCTGGTCATGGATCCCAGCAACCCGTCGATCCTCTACGCGGCGAGGTCCGATGGTCTGTTCAAATCGAGCAACGGGGCCGGGAGTTGGAAGCGGCTCGCGCCGCTCGAGAGCGACCTGTTTGCCGTGACGGATGTAACCCTTATCACGATCGATCCGGCCTCCCCATCCACGGTCTACGTGACGGCCTGGGACGGTGGGCCCGCACTGTTTAGGTCGGATGACGGCGGCGCCAGTTGGGTGGACTTGAACTGGGCGTGGAACGATGTGATCGCCGCTGTGGGGGAGATCATAGATCTGGGCCCCGGGAACACATCCAGGATGTGGTTCGACACAACATCCTCCCCGTCCACGGTGTATGTGGCGGGCGCCTACCCGGTGGTCCTCGCCGCCAAGCCGGTGTTGCGGTCGACGGACCGGGGCAAGAGCTGGACCATGCTCAGCCCGGAAGAGGCAGCCCAGGCGCTGGCACAGCAACCGGAGGGCGGGCTCGGGACGGACTTCCAGGGCACGGTCACGGACGCTGACACCGGCGCCGTCCTTGCAGTTTCCATGGGACGTATCGACCCCGGCGATCCGTCGATCCGGTACGCCGGCACCGAAGAGGGCGTCTACAAGTCCACGGACGGCGGCACCACCTGGAAGAAGGCAAATGCCAGCTTGCACACTTCCGTGGCCTGGAGGGTGGTTCCCGATCCTAGTTCGCCGGCCATCCTCTATGCGGCTACGCCTGAGGGGATCTTCAAATCCGACGACGCTGGCATCACGTGGAGCATGATCCTGCCCGGTCAAGGCTCGGTGGTCCTGGCGCCCTCCTCCCCCTCTACGCTATACGCGTGGACATCGGCGGGGCTGTTCCGCACCGACAACGCCGGGGCCGAGTGGACCCAGCTTGCCGGCGCAGGCCTGGTCGAGCAGACCGCCCCTAGCGGTGCGGAAGGTGGCCTGGCTCTGGTCGCCGCCGACAACCCCGACACCGTGTTCGCGATGACGGGGATGACGGACACGCCTATGAAGCGCCTGTTCAGATCCACCGACGGCGGCAACACCTGGAGCCAAGTGCTCGAAGGGGTTGCGTTCGGTACACAGCGGTGGTGGTCTTCTCGTCGCCGATCCGCTGAATCCCTCTACCTTGTTCACCGCTACTGAGTCGGGCGAGGCGGGCCAGGTGCTCAAATCGACGGACGCTGGGAGCACGTGGACGGTCGTCGCCCCCGCCGAGCAGTGGACAAACGGGCTGCAAGACATCGCGGTAGACGCGCACACTCCCTCCAACGTCTACGTGATCCAATGGCAGGGCATCGGTGATGGACCGAACCCGGTCTTTCGCTCGCCCGATGGCGGAGCCACCTGGGAGAAGGTCGACCTCGCAAACCTCGAAGGCCTTGGGGAGCCCTTCTGGTCTCCACAGCGGCTGCTGTTCGATCCCCGGTCACCCGACACGCTCTATGTGCCGGTGGTTAGAATGGTGGGATGGGGCATAGGCGCAGGCCTCTACCGCTCGACGGACGGAGGAGTCACCTGGGAGAGCATCATCGGGGGGCTCGACGCCCATGAAGCGGATAGGGTCAGCCAAGCGCCCAACATCGTGATCGACCCTGCCCCCGGCGGAGGGCTGTACGCCGCGACGGGGTTCAGCCTCTTCCAGTGGGTGCCCGAGAACGAGTAAGGCAGTAAGGCGCGTGAGCACAGGTAACGCGAGCCAGAAAGAGGTGCGCCGTGAAAGCCAGATTCCTGCTACGTGGTCGAGTCAACCGGTGGCTGCTGGTCGCGGCGGTGGTGCTGGCCGCGGCCGCGGTGGCCGTGGGTGCATGCGGCGGTGGGAGTAGCGATACGGCTCTCCTAGACAAGCTGGGGGCGGCCTGGATCTCCAACGATGTCGCCGCGGCCAAGGAAGTCTACGCAGCCGATGCCGTCATCCAGTGGCCGGAAGGAAGCGAGCCCGCCGTGTCCACCGGCATCGATGCCATCACCAAACTGGTAGCAGACTACCCGGTCGACCCCACGCGGATTGGGGACGAAACATTCACCTACGTCCCCTCCGCCAAGGACATCGAGGCCCTGAGCGTGGCGTACAAAGGGGCGCAATTCATAGCCTACCCGGTGAGGGTAGGGCGCGATCTCTACATGTCGGTGATAGAGATCCGTGACGGGAGGGTAGCCAACCAGTGGGTGTCGTACATGTATCGCCCCACCCCGTAGATCCCCCAGACCATGTGCCAAAGACCGACCGAGCTTCCTCCATCGATCCCAACGGCTTGATCACCCGGGAGGAAGTGCTCTACGACGCCGACACAGCCTCCTGGCCTCCGGCCTCGTATGCTGAGCCTGGGAAGCCCTGGCAGCGCCCGGTGGGCACACCTCGGGCAACGGCAGGCCTTTTGGACAGCATCGTTGTGCCGCGCAAGCGGTACCGGGGGTTCGAATCCCACCTCTCCGCTTAGAAAAGCCAAGAACGGCATGTCGGGCCCGGCCCGGGTGGCCGGGTTTTCGCGTCTTCGAGGCGAGTTCGGGGGCAAGTCGGGGGCAAACTAGGGAAAAAACGGGTGCTGGACGGACGCGTACAGTTCTGCTCCCGGGGACTGGCAATCAGTGGCCGCTGCTCTGGCTCAAATCCTGGGGCTGCACTTGTCAGAACATAGCGTGATCTGGAGGTCCGGTGAGCATTGCCAAGCAGGACATGGAGATTCCTGCCTTCCGCCGACCGGCGAAGCCCCGGCGGCAACTCCTGGCGGTCAGCTTGACCGGTCTTGCTCCTGCTTGGCGAGGAAACGAGCAAGTGGGCGCTTTGCGAGCTCGGTGAAGAGCAGATAGAGCAGCGCGAGCCCCAGGATGGTGCCCAGGTGGGCCATCGTCGGCCTGGTGAACTCGAAGAACTCCGCAGTCCAGGGGATGAGAGGCAGAGCTACGGTAATGACGAGCGCGGCCGCCGAGAGATACACGACGAGCGGCGCCGGCCAGCCAGCCTTCTCGATCGGCAGCATCGACCGAATCGAAAACAGAAGAAGGAGTTCGGTGATCACGCTGGCGATGAACCAGTTGGTCTGCAGCACTTCCGGCGAGATCTGGTAGAAGAGACCGAAATAGAGGAAGTCAAAGACTGTGCTTATGAGCCCCAGAGTTATGAAGATGATGTAGAGCGAACGAAAATCGTAGCGCTGCGGGCGGGCCACTTCCTGCTCCGAGACGCGGTCAAAGGCGATGGCCATCATGGGAAAATCAGAGAGAAGATTGAGCAGCAGCAACTGCTTGGGTAGCATGGGCAGGAAACTGATAAAAAGCGACCCGATGGCTACCGCATAGAAGTTGCCGAAGTTGGATATGAGCGTGGCCCGGATGTATTTGAGCGTGTTCGCGTGCGTCTCCCGCCCCACGCGGATGCCGCCGACGATCACGCGCAGGTCGTTCTTCAGAAGGACGATGTCCGCGGTCTCGCGGGCTACATCCGCCGCTGATTCCACCACCATGGAGGCGTGCGCAGCCTTGAGGGCCGGTGCGTCGTTTATGCCCTCGCCCAGAAAGCCTACGGTGAACTGCTCCTTGAGAAGTTCTATCAGCTCCAGCTTCTGTTCGGGTCTGGTGCGGGCAAATACGCGGATCGCGCCGACCCGACTGTGCTGCTCGTGAACGGGTAGGGCCAGGAACGCCGTCGCCTCCATCACTTCGTCGGGGTCGGTCACCAGTCCCGCATCTCGTCCCACGGCTTCGGCAACCATCAAGGCATCGCCGGTGATGATGGTTATCGCTACGTTAAGGCGCCTGGCCTCCGCCACCGTCTCAAGAGTGGTGGCCTTGAGCTTATCCTCGAACGAGACAAAGCCGCCGAACTGAGTGGCGCCGTCCGCCGAGTAGCTCACGCCCAGCACCCGATGGCCGTGCCGCTCTTCGTCCGCGAGCCAGTCCGCCACCTGCCCATGATCGATCAGTCCCTGTTCGAAGAAGTACTCAGGGCTGCCCCGCCGGACACGCAGCTGGAGCCCATCATCGCGGCGCACCACGGCTCCGTTGCTGCGGAGCGCGGGATCGAAGGCCTCTTCTTCCAGCAACTCGAAACGGCCCACCTCGGCTCGCTGCTCAGAGGAGAGTCCTTCGTCCGCCGCCCGATCGAAAGGTTCGGGGATGCGTTCTTCCAGATCGTGAGCGGCCAGGCGGGCAAGCACCAGCGGATGGAAGCCTGATGCCGAAACCAGATAGTCGTTCACGTGGACCAGGCGGTTCTCGGTGATGGTGCCGGTCTTGTCGGTACAGAGCAGATTGACCGATCCGAGATCCTGCACGGCGGAAAGGCGCTTGACGATCACGTCGTTCTGAGCAAACTGGAGGGCGCCGCGCGAAAGGGAGAAGGTGAGGACCAAGGGTAGGGCCTCGGGGATGACGGAGACCGCCAGGGCGATGGCGAAGATGAGCAGGTGCGAAATATCCGTATCGCCGCCTTCGATAAGGATGTTCGCGACAACGATGAACACGAGGGTGATGATGGTCATCCGCAGGATGAACTTGCTGATGCGATCGACCCCTTTTACGAGTTCGCTCTCGGCCTGGACCGAGGAGGCCTTCGCGGATATGGCGGCAAGTTGCGTGTTCACGCCGATGGCGGTGACTTCCGCCAGCGCGTTGCCGCGGACTATGACCACTCCCTGCAGGAGGCGATGCTCGTCAGTCACATTTTGAGCTGCAGCGGGGGCAGCCTGTTTGGCCACGGGAATGCTCTCGCCGGTGAAGGTGGTCTCGTCCACGAGCAGGTCGCGGGCTTCCCGCACGATGGCGTCCGCAGGGACGATGTCGCCCGATTCCAGTTTCAGGATGTCGCCGGGGACGAGCTCCTCAGTCGGCACTTCCTGTTCTTTACCGTCACGCCGGACGGTGACCGTGCGCACGAGGTATGACTTGAGCTTGTCCGCGGCAGCGTTTGCCTTGTACTCTTGAAACACGTTGAGTCCGGTCCCAACGAAAACAAAGAACAAGATGAACGAGGCATCGATGGGCTCGCCCAGCGCCAAGGTCACAGCGGCCGCAGCCAGCAGCAGAAGATTGAAGATGCCTCGGAACTGCCTCAGGATCAGCCGAGCCAGGCGATATCGCGGCTCGGGTAGGGCATTGGGCCCATAGCGAGAGCGGCGCTCCGTGACTTCAGTTGAAGAGAGTCCTTCTAGCTCGCGCATGACCCTTCCTTGTTTCGACCCCGGTTCGGGCCGGCTTCGAGAGTTCTCTGTCCGCAACTTTAGCCCACTCAGACGAGAACGGCGTACTGGGCCGCCTCATACCTCCCCCGCCGGAGAACCGCCGCGTTGCGAAGACGCGGTGAGCGATGGGGCAGGCAACCAGACAGGCGAAGCGGGCCACTACCATGCCAGGGCGATGGTCCGCCCGGATCTAGACGTGCTGGAGCTCATGCGCGCCTGTCTGCGTGCGTCGTTGTCGGAGCGTGGTTTCGAACTCCCCGAGGGCTTTTCGACCCAAACCCAAAAACCGTTGTGCGCCTTTGGCGGTACCGGGGTTCGAATCCCCCCTTCTCCGCTTGGGAAAGCTGGGAATCGGGTTTGGGGACCCGGTCCGCATGGCCGGGTTTTCGCGTCTTTCAGGCGAGTTCGGTGGCAGGTCGGGGGCAAACTCGTCAACACGCCAGCACGAAACGGACGAAGACGGACTCCCACTCACGAGTCAGCGTGCGGCGCGCCGGTCATCAGCGAGCCTGTCACCAGGCGCCGGCGACGCTTGTGTGTCCAACACCCCATGCTAGAGTGAGTTCGTCTGGTCTTCGTAACCATTCGCACCAGGGGTGATGACGATGGCAGAACGTAGGCAAGCCACCGACCTTTCCTATTCATCGTTGATGAGGGAAGGCGGTGCGGCAGACAACGGATCAACATCGAAGACGCTGCGGTTCATGGTAGGGAGGCTATCTATGGCCTCCTCACCCGGACTGGTCAAGCTCGCCAATAGTCGTGTCGTCCAGGGAGTGGTCGCCCGGGAAGTGCAGAAGTATCTGCTGAGCAAGCTCAAGGCTTCTCGCTCAGATTCCCGCTATCTGCCGAGCGTTCAAGATGATCGCATAGCCATGGGGATAGCCATCATGGAATCGCTTCGTCGTGGCCTGAGAGGAAAGCATCTCTCGGACGCCTTTCTACGAGGGATGCTCCAGGTCCTGATCAAGACACTCTTCCTTGATCGGGGGAATCCAGAACAGCAGCAGCAGTTCCAGGAAGCCTTCGGCAAGCGGGCTCCGAGCTTCCTACTAATGGCCCCCGGGAAAGCCTGCAACCTTCGCTGCCCGGGCTGCTATTCCGACTCGGACGACAACAGGAACAAGCTCGAATGGAGCCTCGTCGATCGCATCATGGAAGAGGCCAAGAGCCTGTGGGGAGAGCGGTTCTTCGTCATCAGCGGCGGAGAGCCCTTTGTCTACCGTTCCGAAGGCAAGGACATCATGGAGCTTTTCGAGAAGCACCAGGACTGCTTCTTCATGGTCTATACGAACGGTACCCTCATCGATGATCGAGTCAGCAAGCGACTCTCCGAAGCCGGCAATGCGCTGTTGTGCCTTTCGGTGGAAGGCTTCAGGGAGCGCACCGACGCACGTCGGGGTGCCGGGGTATTCGACCGGGTCTGCGAGACAATGGACCGGCTAAATCGGGACAGGGTGCCCTTCGGCATCTCGTTGACGGCCACGCGCGACAACGTGGAAGAGATCCTGTCAGACGAGTTCATAGACTTCATGATGAAAAAGGGCGCCTTACTGGGCTTCATTTTCCACTACATGCCCATTGGCCGCTCCTTCTCCCTTGATCTGATGCCGACCCCGGAACAACGGGCCTGGATGTGGAAACGTTCGTGGGAGATCGTGCGAGAGAAGCAGCTCTTCCTGCCCGACTTCTGGAACCACGGTACGTGTGTCGATGGCTGCATAGCTGCCGGAGGGCATGGCCAGGGCGGCTATTTCTACATAGACTGGAACGGCGCCGTGACGCCGTGCGTGTTCATGCCTTACTCCCCGGTGAACATCCACGATGTGTACGCGCGAGGCAGGACGCTGAACGACGTGTGGCAAGAGCCCTTCTTCCAAGCCGTTCGCCAGTGGCAGTACGAGTACATCGACGACGGGAGGAGCATGTTGGCCCCATGCCCCAACCGCGACCATCACGATGAGCTGGAACGATTGCTGATTGAGTACGAACCAGAGCCGACCGACACCAACGCTGCCGAGACACTGATAGACCGCGAATACACGCGCGGGTTGGTGGCCTACAGCCGGAGACTCGAAGCGATCACGGGTGGCATCTGGGAGAAGCACTACTTGCAGCGCAAGGCTGCCGAGAACGAGCTCTTTGCTCCGTTGCCAGACATACCGGTCGTCGAGGAAACAGCGCCTCACGAGGAGTGTGGGTATCCCGAAGAACCAGACGGCGTGCCACGGTCGGAAAGCACGAGCGTCCCCGTCTGATCCTGTTCCTGGATACATCGTCTCATGTGGCTAGCCCCCCGCGAAGCGGCCGATCGCAAGGGCGCAGTCGATGTGGCGGCCGGCTTCCATTGGGCAAGAGGACACCGGACCACATAGCGGCACGAGCTTGCGCCCGTCGCTGCGACGAGGCTGGGAATGGCCGCCCTGGACACACGCGGACGCAGAGGCGTAGGATGAATGCGGCAGCGGACCTCGGCGACTGGAATACAGCTGCAGGTTATGCCGGCCGTAGGCGTTATCCGACGAGCCGTCTTCAGTCCGTTACGCGAAGGGGGGTGGCACGTGGGCAAGCAGAAGCTGATACTCCTGCTCATCAACGTCATTGGGGGGATCGCTGTCATCGGCAGCTACATCCTCGGGCTGAGCGGGGATTCGGGCACGGATGTGCTCTGGGGCGGAGTCCCGGAGAGCATCCGGCCCGTCTACGCGGTCTCCATGGTCTTCTCAGCCATCGGGTATTTCGCCTTCCTCAACCTGCTCCTCCTGCGCGTGGACCCCAAGGAGGTGACCGTAGGCCGCCGCTTCGGGTACAGCATCTTCTATCCTATCTTCGTCCTGATTCTTATCCCCTCAGCCTTCTGGATGCCGCTCACCAACCTGTACGTGGACGATCCCAGCAGTGGTACCTGGGCGGGCATCCGCGTCGTGCTGTTCCTGGTGGGGCTGGCCTCCATCGCGCTGGCGTGGGCCCTGTTTACTCTTCGGCCGGGAAACCGAGGCAAGGCCTACTGGGCGGCCGTAGTGGGTAGCTGCTATTTCGCCTTCCACACCTTCGTGCTGGACGCGATCCTGTGGGCCGCGCTGTTCCAGAGCTGACCAAGCTCCCGACGGTCCATCGCTAGTTGCCGGTCGAGGCGAGCGCGCGTAGCAGGCGCAGGGTGGCGGCTACGGTCTGGCTCTGCTGGTCTTCACGACTGATCGTGGCGACCCCGTCCCCAGGCTGCTCTCCATACCAGCCGAACTGAGCGTGGTTGCCGCCGTCGACGATCACGAACTCGGCGCCCCCGGGCAGCAGGGGCGTCGTCCGAACGATGTCATCCGGAGTCGTCAGGCCGTCTTCGGTCGCAGAGACCGAGGTCACCCGGCCTTCCCAGGGAGAGAGATCGTCGCCGGACGAAGGATAGGCCGCCCACAATACGAGGCCCTCTACCGCTGGGGGATCCGAGGCCACGAAGGCAGCGGCCATGGCTCCCCCCAGTGAATGCCCGCCCACGGCCCACCGGCGGATCTCGGGGAACTCTGCGATGACATCCGCAGCCCGATCGGAGTCCAATACGGCCAGGTTGAGGGGCATGGGCGCAATTGCGACCAAGAAGCCCTGCGCAGCCAGGGCGCGCATGGCAGGAGCGTAGGAAACCGGGTCGATGCGGGCCCCGGGATAGAAGACGAGACCTATGGTCGGGGTCGTCTCGTTCGGCCGGAACAGGATCACATCGTCCTGGATGACCGTCACCTGCTCGTCCGTCACCATGGCCGCGACCGCCTCGGGCATCGGTCCCAAGGGGGTCTCCGCCCAAATCACGAAACCTAGCACGGCTGCGAGCACCACCGCGCCAAGCGCGACCAGCGCCCACACCCACCATCTGCGCTTCACCGTGATGCCCCCAGCACGGCTGCGCGCTACCGCTGCCTACGTCCGAGGAAGGGGACCAGGACCGGTGTCCGCCGTTTGTAGGCCTCGTACGCTTCCTGGCCGCCCCAGGTCGTGTCGGCCTTCTTCTCAAGGAGCGGCACGCCGCTCACCCGGGTGATGAGCAGATAGACGAAGACCGGCGAGATGAGCGTCACGAACTGCCAGCCCCGCAGCACCGGCAGGGCGATGAGGGCGATGCCGATCCAGAGGGTGATCTCCCCGAAGTAGTTGGGGTGCCGGGAGATGGCCCACACACCCGAGGTGATGAACGAGCCCTGGTGGGCAGGGTCGGCCCGGAAACGGCTCTTCTCGAGGTCGGCGACGGCTTCGAGCCCGAAACCGATCGCCCACACCCCCAGGCCTACGAACGCGAAGCAGGTCGAGTCCCTGGGGCTCGGTCGAGGTCACGGCCGCCAGCGCGGCGGCCAGGGTCAGGCTCACCCACAGCCCTTGCAGCGTCCAGGTCATAAAGAGGCGGGGAGCGGAGCGCTTGATCTCATCGAAGCGGTCGTCCTTGCCCGCTCGGCGCACCCGGCGAAAGAGGAAGGGTCCCAAACGTCCGGCCCACACGAGTACCAGCACCAGCAGCAGGATGGAGCGGGCGTCGCTGGCCCCGCTCAAAACGACGGCAAGCACGATGCCCGAGATGTAGGTGAAGCTGCCGGTAAGATCGTAGAAGCGCTCGGTCTGCCCGAGGTAGGAGGGTACGAAGGCCAGCCACTGCACGAGGAAGGCGTAGCCGACGATAAGCGCGAAGACCGGCATGACCCCAACAGTGACCCCACCCTGGGAGCCGGCCCAGGCGACCAGGCCGGCGACCAGAACGACCACGAGCGAAGCGGCGATCGACGAGGCGCTCTTTTTGCCGGCCATCTGCTGCTCCTCGGGGACGGTATTCGGTGCGCGCGAACTCGAAAGCCATGGTAGCAGGACGCGTCGGGCGAGTTCGGGGGCAACTCGGGGGCAGACTCGCAGGCACTCAGTTCGTTCATGTGTGAAGTACGTCCGCTCGGCGGGTGCAGAGGTATACTCATTAGTAGGAAGTCAGCTCCTGCATCTCACGGGGGAGCGGGAAATGAGGAAAGCAGCAGCGGCTCTGGGACTGTTCGGTGGCTGGTGGGGTCTGATCTTCGCCGTCGTAGCCGCCACGGAGACAAGGGACTTTTCGACACCAACCCCATGGTTGCCCCTGGTCGCCATCGTAATGTGCGTGGCGGGTCTTGTGGCTACGGCTCTGGCGCTAAGCCGTCCACAACCTTCCTGGATCATCATGGGGGCCGCCGGTGTGCTGCTTGTCGTGGCTACTTTGGTCTCCTATACGTCCTACTCAGATCAGTCGGATCTCTGGCGCTGGCTACTCCCCGGAATCCTTCTCATCGCGGGGTCAGCCCTCGAGTTTGCGGTCGGACGAGCAAGGTGAAAGGTGTTGCCCAAAGCTCACCGTGAACCGTAGGAAGCGCCCTATGGATTTCAGCGAACCCGCGCCAAAGGCGAAGGAATAGCGACCGGGTTAGGGAGACAGTTGAAGCTCCTGCGCCCTCGGCGTACCGGGGGTTCGAATCCCCCCCTTTCCGCTTCCGCAGGCCAAGAACGGCACGGCAGCGCCTGGCCCATGAGGTCGAGCTTCTCGCTTCATTCGGGCGAGTTCGGGGGCAACTCGGGGGAAACTCGACGGCACGCAAAACGGGTACCGGGACTTGACACTCGACAGCACGGAAAGAGACGAGACGGACGAGGACACCGAATGGCAGCCATGCTTCTCCCACCATGCGGGTATAGAATCAGATTGGACCTGTGGCAAATGTTCCAGGGCCGAGATAGGCCCTCCGAATAGGCAGCATAACGGAGTACGATTCTCGGATGGTTTATTCATTGGCCGTATATCGGGTGGGAACGCCAACTCGGATCTTAGTAATACCTTGCTAAACTCAAAGGTGCTTCTCAGATATGCTGTCCTTCACCTCGCAGAGCTGGCACTACTAGTCGGCGCGCTGGTTGTGGTCAAGCGCTTCATAGGTATCTCCACCTGGCTAATCATTACTATTCTGGCACTATGGATAATCAAGGATATGGTCATGTTCACCAAAGTTTGGAGGGCCTATTCCTCTGAGGATAATGATCCTATGAGGCAGCTCATAGGTTTAGAGGCGACCGTAATGGTTAGCCTTAACCCGATTGGATATGTGAGAGCAAGAGGCGAGCTGTGGAAAGCGGAGGTCAGAAATCCTCTTTATCCTGCGAAAAGGGGCGAGAGAACGAGAGTGATTGATATCAAAGGAATGACACTGATAGTAGAGAGGTGCAACGATGATCCAGCGCCGCTCGTCCAAGACCGCGATGTGTCCCTGGCAGTGCCCGGGAACCTCGTAGATCCGGAGTGTCACCCCACCGAGGTCGATCGTGTCTCTCTCACCGACCGACCGGGGCCGCGCGCACCGGAGTCGCCGTCACGACGAGGAGGCCCGGAAGTGTCTCCCGTCTTTGTGACACATCAGTTGCACGACCTGGCGTCCGGTCATCACGCCCGAGGGCAGGCCCCCTCCGGGCGAGACCCACTGGCCGGCCATGTAGAAGGCATCCAGTCCGGGCAGCGTCTTGCGCAACTCAGCGGTGAGGTTGGCCGGGGTGGGCAGCCACCCCTCGAAGCTGGCGCGCCAGTTGCCGGTGAACCGCTCCCAGGTGGCGGGGGTGGCGACGTCCACCATCTCCACCAGCTCTGCCAACCCTGGGAATCGTCGGTCGAGGGTCTTCACCAAAGCATCGGCGATGGCCTTCTTCTCCTGTTCATAGCGCCCGCGATCTTGCGATAGCTCTCTCCAGTAATCGTAGTCGGCGGTGATCAGGCAGGTGATGGCGGTCTTGCCCGCGGGAGCCAGCGTGGGATCGTAGTTATGGAGATGGTAGGTCAGACGGTCGACGGTGGTGTTCCCGATCTGGATGGACTCGGTCAGGCCCAGAGTACACCCGCTCGCCAGCCGAGGCTCCTCAGGGAAGGTCCGGTTCACCCCGATGCCTACGAACACCAGGGGCGGGAAAGGTATGAACTCCTTGAACCACCCGCGCACGGTGTCGTCCACGTAGCGACCCTGCAGCATGTCGAAGATGGTGGCGTGACCGTCAGCTGCGGATACCACCACGTCTGCTCGTTCCTCGCGTCCGTTGGCGAGACGGAGACCAACGGCGCGATCATTCTCCACCAGGATCTCAGTCACTCGGGCCCGATAGTCAATCTCTCCGCCCAATGCCCTGAACCTCCTCTCCACCGCCTCCGCCAGCGGCATGGATCCCCCGATGGGGTAGCCGGCCTGCCGGCCGTGAAACCACGCCAGGGTCTGGAGGAGCGCGAAGGCCGACATCTCGGGGATCATGAGATCCCGGAAGGCTGCACGAAGACGCGGGTTTCGGACCCGTTCCACGAATTGGGCCATGGTCAGGCTGTTCCACCTACGAAGCGGCCTCATGACGCGGAGCAGCCGGGGCATCAGACGCAGCGTGGTGCCAAGGCCCATCAGCTCTCGAGGCGGCAGGTCGGAGGGCAGCTCGGTACGGGCCATGCGCTTGGCGTCGCCCAGGAATCTCTTGAGCAGTTCGGCGTCTTCCGGAGCCACCTCGATCAGGTGCGTCAGGAGACGGTCGAGATCGGCGTAGAAGATGATGCTGGGGCCATCAGGGAACTCCGCCCTGGTGAACTCATCGAGGTCGATGATCTCTAGGCCTTGGATCAGGCCGACCTCCTGCCACAGCTTGTAGAAGTCGCTTCCCGGCCGAGAACCGGTGAGCCAATGGATGCAGGCGTCAATGGTGTAGCCATTGCGAGTCCAAGCGGTGCAAAGGCCGCCGGGCTTCGTGTGCATCTCGTAGATGTGGGCCCGGTATCCGTTCATCTGGGCGTAGCAGCCGGTGCACAGGCCGGCGATGCCCGCCCCGATGACCGCTACGCTTGGGCCGGTCGTGCCGTTTGTCGAGCCGGTTTTATCGGTCATCGCGTCCCCCTGAGGTCGGCGTGGCCCCGTGCGGTTCTCCAGCAGTGGTCAGTCCGTCTCCTCTTCCACGATGGCGGCGAGCCACCATCTTTGCGCCTTCTGTTTTGATCGCGGCTGCCGGTCGAAGTAGATGTCCATCTGGGTTCCGTCGGTGACCTCTACTCGGAACCAGTGCCTACGGACGTACTGTTCCCCGCTCCCATGCCGGCACGGCCCGGCCGTCTTCCACTTGTCGATCACCCTCGTCACGTCGTACTGGGTGCCACGCCATACAAAACGTGTGGGTAATCCCGGCTCGCCGGTGCACATGGATGAGGTGTCAAACGAAGCCTCAACCGGGGTTATAGCCTCGGATATGAAGTGCTTGCGATTCAGAGCAGCCGAGTCTGTCACTCACCCTCCCAGGTTACGGCTTCACGCAATGACTTCTTTGATCATACCTCCCTGTTGCGCGATCTTCCGAGAGGCTTTCGGAATGAGCGCAAGCGACTGGCTGCGCACCGGCAGCAAGTCACGCAGCAAAGATAGGAAAGGCGAAAGCAACGGAAGCCAAGGGGTCCGCAAACAACGAGAAGCAACTGCTCCTGCCTTGCGTATCCTTGATCCTGTCTCTAAAAACTGGTCGTGGAGGTTGGCGATGGAAGCGGGTCAGGTAAAGATCGAGGTCAGAGACGTTCCCGAGATGCATGTGGCCTACCTGCGCCACAGATTGGGACGCGCAAGCGCCGGCGCAAAGATGCACCGACACGCATGTGCGAACGATCGGGGGATCCGTGAACGTCCGCAGGCTGATCGTCATCCCTGCTACCGCGCTTCTCTGTGGCTGCGTATTCGTGGTAGCCGGGTGCATGACTCCCGAGAACCTAGCTGAGCTGACCACGACCACCGCGGCACCAAGTGTGTCCGGAACGCCCCCTATCGGGCCCCGCAGCATTTCTGGGCCCGTGGGTGTAGCGTTGGCCTTGTATCTCACTCAAAGGAGGGGACGGCAATGGAACTGATAGATGCCCTGCTGGGAGACGTTCCCATGCTCGTGGCCACTGGGACCATAGACCACAGCACGTGCGGTGTTCTGCAGGCGGCCCTTCACCGAAGACTCGAGTCCCGCCATAACATCGTCTTCCTGGATCTCAGCAACGTCACCCATATGGACGACGCCGGTCTCTCGGTCCTCCTCGCCTGGGTGCAGGCCTTGCACGGGAGAGGATGGCTGGGGGTGATCGGGCCAAACGTCGACGTCCGCCGCCTTCTGGAAGGCGAGGGGTTCCTCGTCCATCCGAACGTGCGCGTCTTCGAAACCAGGCAGGCGGCTCTCGTTGCCACGGGGGAGAGGCAAAGCACGTAACCAAGCGGGATCAGCGAAGCTTGGCATGGACCGTCCGCGTCGACACCCGGGACAGAATGAACGGAATGAGACGGACGCCAAGGCCGGGTTTCCGCGTCTTCGGGGCGAGTTCGGCCCCACCCGTCCCTTTCCCTGCGCCGCCTCCCAGTGACCGCCAAAGCGCGCTATCTTTCGTGGTTGAAAGGAGATCGCTGATGAATGCGGACGGTAGACCGACGGTCAGACCGGCTCGAAGCGAGGACGTGTACGGGTACGTGGAAGTCCTCGTCCGGGCTTTCCCTGACAAGTTCAAGGCCATATTCGGAGACGACGCCAACGGGGCGACGGAGTCAATCGTCGACCACTACAGACCCCTCGACCGATACCCGGGGCACTATGTCGCCGCGCATGGCGCCGAAATACACGGCGTCCTTCATCTCGCCACCACGGAGGGCGGCGGGCCGGGATGGAAGGGGATGCTGCCGTTTGTGCGGAGGCTGGGGATCCTGCGGGGCCTCCGGGCCGTCATCGCGCTGTCGATTCTTGGCAGCAGAGTGAAACCGGACGAGGCCTACGTCGCCCATCTTGCCGTCGACCCGGGTCTGCATCGGCAAGGACTCGGGGCGATGCTGCTGGAATGCGCCGAGCAAAGAGCGCGTACCTTGGGCAAGGCGAGACTCACCCTCTACGTAGCCGGTGGCAACGATGCGGCCAGAGAACTCTATCTCGCCCGGGGCTTCCGCCTGGTGAAGACGGACAAGAGCGAGATCACCAGGCGGCTGGTAGGAATCGGACTCTGGGAGTACATGATCAAAGACCTATAGAAGACGCCGAGGATAGCGTCCCCAGAGAGGTGAACCGGTACCGGCCTATTTGAAGGGGTTTCTTCAGATAGAGCCCAGTCGTAAAGGCCGGGTTTTCGCGTCTTTGGGGCAAGTCGGTGGCAAACTCGGTAGCAGGGAAGGGAAAGAGACGGACGTGAAGGCACCGGACGATACAGCCCCCTCTCTCCGGTAGGCCGCCAGACAACCATGAACCTTTGCTCGGTTCCGCGCAATGGAGGACGCGCCTGCGTGGCCCCATCAGAGGCCGCGAGATGGGGGTCCCCTACCGCCCCTGCTGCTCTCGACCGCCCCTCTTCCTGACGAGAAGCCAGGGAAGCGCGAGCAGGATGACAGCCGCCGCACAGCCGACGAGGGTTCCCGCAAGAACGCCGGGGACCCGAAAGCTAGTGGCGGCCAGGGCGATGAGCCCGAGCAGGGCGCCGGCGAGAGCGGTCAACCCCAGGTTCCGCAGCCACACTCCGACGACACGGGTATCGACGAAGGCTGAGGATGGCAGTTGCCCCAGCCAGAGAAGGACTTCTGTCAAGACCACCAGACCGGCGGCGTACGCGATTATCGAGAAGGTGCCCGCCCGGCCGGTCGCTTCGACCACCACATATTCGGCCGCCAGGCTGAAGAGGGCGGGGCCTGCGAAGTGGATGCGGGAGAACAGAGCGAGCAGCGTGAAAAGCACGCCAACGGCTCCGAGCGCCGTCACAGCCGGGACTAGGCTGCCGGCGCGCACGATGGGATAGGCGACGAGGGCGCCGGCCATGACGACCGCCACTGCCCCCAGCCCTATGCGAATACGTATCGCGCGAAGCGACGGAATGCTGTCACCTCCTCCACTACAGCCGCGAGAGGGGCTCGGCCGTCCCACTCGAGGACCGCGACCCCCGACTGCTCGAAGCGAAAGCGCATGGCATCTCGCCAGAGACGCCAGAACCGGGCAGCGAGAGCATCCAGAGAGTCTGTACTGTCGCCGACATATGCCAGCGGCGAGATCTCGATGACCACCAGGTCGAACCCCCGCCGGCGCAGGTTGAGCAGCGCGTGCAGGCCCCGCTCGTCCAGCAAGGGGGTGAGGGCGATGACCAGAGCCTGCGGCGTCAGGCAGCGGGACGGCAGCGCATCGATGTCCTTCCAGGCGAACGAGAAGGCGATCTCTGTCTCAAGCAGAGCCTCGATGATCCGATAGTGCTGGACGCTGCCGCTGCTCGGGGTGAGCCAGCGCACCAGGCCGCCGAAGCTGACGAATCCGACACGGTCGCGTACCGACAGGTAGTGGCTTGCCAGCGAGGCAGCGGCCCGGACGGCGACATCAAGGGTGCTCTCATCGTGGCCTCTAGCCTCCGCAAAGCTGTCGACGAAGATGATGACGTCGCTGTTGCGCTCGGGATGCTGCTCGTTCACATACAGGGTCTGATGCAGGGACGAGGCCCGCCAGTTGACGCGACGCGGGCGGTCACCGGGCGCGTAGGACCTGATGTCGGCGAACTCAATGCCCTCGCCGCGGGCTCGGGCCACCCGGTTGCCGGCAAAGGGCTGCGTGTCGAAGGGCTTCACCAGGGACCGGAGCCGCTCGGTCCGCGGGTAGACCTGGAGTAGCGAGTGGCCGCGCACGCGGGCGTCCATGAAACGGAGGCCGGCCGCGTCACTCACGCGCCAGATGGCGTCGCCGAGCTTATAGGCCCCCCAGCGGTCGCACGTCAGGCGAAGGGGTACCCGCCGCTCCTCCTCCGCGTCCAGCGCGAGCAAGAACGCAGCCTCTCCCACGGCGAGCCTCACACCGTCGGGAAGGGAGAAAGAAAGGTAGAGGGCCGGGGTCCTGGACGATGCGTGGGCAACCAGTTCTGCCTCTACCTCGTCACCTTCCAGCACCCGCTCCTTCTTGGCCTCGAGCGTCGCCCTGACGATGCCCGGCCGGGGCGACGCAAGGCCGAGGACGAGAACGAGGGCGAACGGCGCGCCCAGCGCCGCTAACTCGGGGCGGCCGAGCGCGAGTGCCAGAAGAAAGACGACCGCGGCAAAGGCGCCATAGATGACCAGCTTGGGGGAGCGCTTCATCCGCGCGCCGGTTCTGCTTCTCTGGGTGACGGGGCGGGAACGGTGTCGAGCACTTCCCGGACGATCTCTTCCGTCGACACGCGCTGCACCCACTGCTCCGGCCGCAGGGTCAGACGGTGGACCAACGCCGGCACGGCAACGTCCTTCACATCCTCGGGAGTGACGAAGTCACGCCCCTGAAGAACAGCTCGGGCCCGCGCAAGGGTGTACAGGGCCAGGGAGCCCCGAGGGCTCGATCCCACCTGGACGCGGCGGTTCTCCCGTGTCTGCCGGACGAGGTCGACCATATAGAGCCGGATGCTCTCCGAGACGTAGACTTTCTCGATGGTGCGCTGCATAGCCAGCATCGTGGCCGCGTCGATCACCGGGTCGAGCTCGATGTACTCCTGCCGACGCTCGCCGCGCCTCGCCAGAACAAGCGCTTCGTCTGCGCGCTCCGGATAACCGACGGATAGGCGGAGCAGGAAGCGATCGAGCTGTGCCTCGGGCAGCGGATAGGTGCCTTCGTATTCAATGGGGTTCTGCGTGGCGAGCACCAGGAAGGGCCGGTCCAGCCGGTGAGTGGTGCCCTCGATGGTGACCTGCCGCTCCTGCATCGCCTCCAGCAAGGCGGCCTGGGTCTTCGCCGGGGCGCGGTTGATCTCGTCGGCAAGGAGCAGGTTGGCGAACACAGGTCCGGGATGGAACTCGAACTCGCCCCGTTTCTGGCTGAAGATGGAGGCGCCAGTCACATCGGAGGGCATGAGGTCGGGGGTGAACTGGATGCGCCGGAACACCAGTGAGGTCGCCTGGGCGAATGAGCGGGCGATAAGCGTCTTGGCTAGCCCCGGAAGATCCTCGATCAACACGTGCCCATCAGCGAGCAGGCCGAGCAGGACCAGCTCGAGTACGGCTCGCTTGCCCACGACTGCGCGCTCGACCTCACGCAGGATCGCCGCCCCCAGCAAGGCGACTCGCTCGAACGCCAGGTCTTCCATCACAGGTTCTCCAGTTCCTCGACGAGTTGCTCGACTTCGTGCTCCGACCAGCCCGGGGCGGACCGGTCTGAGTCCGAGCGGTAGTCCGGCCGCACGAGTTCCCAGGCGCGCCCCTCCCCGAGGATGCCCGCCGCTCGGTCGGGCTCACGCTCCAGATCGACGCCGTAGCTCCGGGAGAGACGGGCTGCGACGATGTCGCGCACAGGGGTCCGCAGCCGGAAGTAGAGGTCCGACCGGCTGTAGCGGGCGATCGCGACCCAGAGCTTCACCGTCTCGAACTGCTCCGCGTGCGCCTCCGGCAGGGCGGGCGGGGGCAGCATCCTACGAAACTCCACGGCCAGGGGCAACACGCGCCGGAGCCGGCCGATGAGCATGGCGAACAGCAGCGCCACCAGGAAGATCACGTATGCGAGCAAGACCAAGCCCTGCGCCACCCCGGTGAGCATGAGGGCGATGACGAGGGCAACCGTTGCAGCCAGTCCAAGCAAGGCTGCCTTCCAGATCTTCATCCCACCTCTTCCCCCAGCTCATGCCGAAGCGTGAGGAGAGCTGCGGTCGCCTCTTGCTTCATGTCCTCATCGACCAGGTGGAGACTGAACCGGGCCCGCTCGTACAGTCGGGTGAGAGCCTCGGCCGGCGAGCGGCTGACACGGACCGCGCTCGACCAGCGGGCCAGATACTCAAGGGGAGCCTCAGACGGTCTCCGTGCCAGCCCGTGCCGCGACAATGCCTGTTCCATGCTCGCATAAGCGCCGATGACGGCTTTCCGCGGGTCGGGATCTTCTTCCAGCTCCTCCAGCGATGCTTCGACCGCAGCCAACAACTCTTCGCGTTCTGACGGTGCGCTCTCAGCCTCGACCTCAAGGCGACGGCGACGCAGCAGGACTGTCAGCAGCAGGCCGGCCAATCCGAACAGCGCCAGTCCCAAGAGGATCCACCAATGGATGACGAAGGTCTGGGCCGCGGACTGATCGCTTCCCAAAGGGGGCAGGCCGACCGGCGGAGCGAAGCCGAGCGGAGTCGTGGAGCCATCACCTCCGTTCCGAGCGGCGACCCCGATGAACACCGCAAACAGCATCAGCGCTACGAGGCTGGCAAGAAGCCTCTGACCCCAGGAAGTGGGAGCACGCGCCTCGCCTCCGTCAATCCCTGATCTCCGCTTGCGGAGATGCGATACCCATATGTAGACCAGCAGGCAGAACTCCGCGACGAGGATGGCGCCCAGGATCACGAAGAGATCACCGAGAACGACGCGGGCATCGAGCAAAGTGCGCGAGGGAGAAACGTTGGCGAACGACCTGCGACTGCCGAGCGCGACCAGGAAGACCAGGGCGGCAGTGAGGGCTGTCAGCCACGCCTGTCTCGAAAGAGAGGATCGACTCGGTCCCGGCTGAGCGGTCCGTGACACTGCCTGCAAACCTCCTGGTCCGGCGTACGTTGTCTACGCCCCTACTTAGCGGCCCCGAGAGACCACCACCACAATGGGACAAAACGGTGCCTCTGTCCAGAGGGTTGCCCCTGTCACGGGGGTACCTGGCACTAAGCCTGGGACAAGGGGGCGCCAGCGCCCGAAAACCGTTGTGCCGCGCAAGCGGTACCGGGGGTTCGAATCCCCCCTCTCCGCTTGGGCGCAGGTATTCTTCGAAACGAGCCGGTCCACCTCGGGCTTAGGGCGGCCGATTCTCGAAAGCCGAGGCGGTCCCCTGTTGAGCCCGACACGGCTTGAGCAAGAACTCGCTGCCGCCTAGTCCTGCCGCCTATTCCTCGGGCGGCAGATCGATCACGTTCGTCGGAGTGCCGTGCGCCGCCATCAGGTCGAGGAACGGTCTGGGGTCGATCCGCTCCGGGGGGAACACACCCCTATTCGTGATGAGACCACGGATCAACATGATGGCTGCACAGGCTGCGGGAATGCCGGTTTGGAACCCCGTCCCCTGGACTCCGTACCGCTCGAAGGCCTCGTCGTGTGAAGTCGCCTGGTACATGAACCGGCGCACCGGCCTGCCCGCGACGGTGCCTTCGGCCAACGTGCCCACGCAGGCCGTGCCGTGCATCTTGCCGATCAGGTCCACTGAGCGCGGCAGGCGTGAGACCAGTAGGTCCAAGGGCCGGAACCGGGCCCCTTCAAACTCGATGGACTTGTTATGGGCGAACCCGAGCTTGCTCCACACCTGTAGCAGGTTCACCCATTCATCCGCCAGGGCGATGAAGAAGTCGGCGTTTCTCAGGCCTTTCCCCGACAGGTAGAGCGGCATCAGTTGCGATTCCTCGTGGTCGACATTCCACACCTTCAGCCGGCCCACAGGCTCCGGGAATTCGAAGTGTCGCCAAACGGTCATGGGGTCCCGCCGGACAAGGCGCCCGTCCTCGAAGGCGTGCGGTGGCAGGATAAGACATTCCTCCACCATGGTACTGGGGGAGAAGCTGGGCGCGAACTCCACTCCCTCGACCGTGCTGTTGTCGCCGTCGAAGACCGTCAGCGCCTCCAGCGTGTCGAACTGGTCGTAGAGCGCCCGCGCGAATACGTCGGATGCTCCCGGGTCCATGCCGAAGAACACTAGACCGGTCAGTCCCCGGCGCTTGAAGTCGCCGTTAAGCGCCAACTCCTCGTCCACATCCGCCGTACCGACAATGTCTCGGGGCCCAGCCGCGGCCATGTCCAGGTAGTGGGTCCCGGTTTCCAGACAGGCGTTCATGACGTCCAGGTTGTACTCAGGTATCAACGCGTTTATCACCAGGTCCACATCGGCCAGAGCGGCCACGAGAGCTTCGGCATCCTCCACATCCAGAGGCCGTAGCTCTACCTTGCCCGCAGCAAGCCGGGGCGCCACCTCGGCCAGCCTCTGCTCGTCGATATCGACGAGCACGACCCCGCTCACCTCGGGGATCGAGGCCAGGGTACGCGCGGTGACTTCGCCGACCGAGCCGACGCCGAGCTGCAGCACTTTCATGGTTCACCTCCGTGGACGGAACGATCCTGCGCCCTAACAATACGCCTGCGCACTTGCTAACGTCGGCGCGATGGTGTCTGATGGGGATGCTCAGATCCGCTTACCAACGGGCGGTGTTCTCCGCGCCACATGTGGCCTGGAGAGCTTCATCTGCCGCACGTATGCAAGCGCTCCAACTGATGGGAGGCGACCATGGCGAACGAACCTGTCCCGTCCGTGGCGAGTGAGATCAGCGCCGAACGCAAGATGCTCAAGCGTTCGCTGACGTTGCTGCCGCTTTTCGGGATCATCTACTTCACCGTCAGCGGGGGGACGTTCGGGATCGAGCCCCTCTTCAGCTACTCGGGGGCCGGCATGGCCCTCCTTCTCATCTGCATCATCCCCTTCATCTACAGCCTCCCCTACATCCTGATGGTGCGGGAACTACAGTCCATGATGCCCGTAGAGGGCAGCTACTACTACTGGACCAAGGAGGCCTTTGGGCCGTTCCCCGGCTTTCTGATCGCCTGGATGGACTGGGTGCTGACGTTGGTCGACGTGGCCATCTACCCGGTGCTGGCGGTGACCTATCTGAGCTTCTGGGTCCCCCAACTGACTGAAGGCGGCTGGGGTATGCCAGGCTGGGTGGTGCAGTGGCTGGCGGCTATCGCCATCATCTTGATCATCTCGCTCCTGCAGATACGGGGAGTGCGTTTGGCCGGAATGACCAGCGTCTGGATCGGGGTCATCCTGTTGATACCGATCGCAATCATGACCGTGCTCGGCTTCTACAACTGGGGAGCGCACGGGAGCACCTTCGACATGATCTTCCTGCCCCAGGACACGTCGGTGTGGGGTGCCTTCAGCATCGGCTTATTCGTGGTCATGTGGAACTACATGGGCTGGGAGTCGCCGACCACCGCTGGTGACGAGATCGTCAAGCCCAGACGCACCTATCCCTTGGCCATGGCCCTGGTGCTCATCGCGGTAATCGCGACCTACGCCCTTCCGACGGTCGCCGCCCTCTACGGAGGCGCCGGTGAGGACAACAAGGTGCTGCTCTGGGGTCTCGAAGAAGAGGATGGCATCGGACAGGTGCTGCTCGAGGGGGGAATGACGCAGGAACAGATGGACGCGGCGGGGGTCGACCCCACCGCCACGGAAGGTTGGTGGCTGCCGGACATCGCTCAGGCGGTAGGTGACGAGACGGCCGGCGAGGGAAGTTGGTTCGGGTCGTTCTTAGGCAACTTCATGATGGCGGCAGCCTTCCTCAGTATGGTCGGTCTGCTCATCGGTTGTAGCATCTCGGGTACGCGAATGCCGTTCGCTGTGGCGCAGGACGGGATGGCGCCCCTGTGGCTGGTCCGCGTTCACCACAAGTGGGGGACGCCGTGGGTCGCCATTGCGGTGACCGGCTTCTTCTTTGCCATCTTCTCGGTCAATGCCTTCGCGGCGTTGGTCGTCCTCGACGTGCTGCTCAACTCGTTCACGGTGCTCCTTGACTTCGCGGCCCTCTGGTGGCTGCGCCGAAAGAGACCCGACATCCCGCGGAGCAAGATACCGGGGGGTCTGGTCGGGCTGATCATCGCGACCATCCTGCCCGCGGCGGTCATCGTTTTCGCCATCGTGAGCCAGGTGAAGGAAGAGGGGTGGCGGGCCATCTGGCTGGCCGCGATCGCCATTGCGATCGCGCCTATCCTTTACTTTCCGTTCCGCAAGTATCTCAAGAAGGATCGTGGCGTTCCCGACGTGAATCCTTATGTCGAGGCGTGACATGAAGGCGCTCTTGGTAGGCCAGGAACTGCGACGTATGACCGCGGGGCTAGATGAAATACGCGGCCACGTGGTTGCTCTACGCCTTCATGGCCTTCACCGGGCTGGTACCCTCGGAACACTCGAGCGGGTTGTCTCCCCACCACGCTACGATGGGGGAGAGCCAAGCGGTACCGGGGGTTCGAATCCCCCCCTCTCCGTATGGTCTTCCGCAAGAAACCACGAAGTGGCTCCCACCAAGGTATGGGGGGATTCCGAACCCGCGAGGGCGCGAGCGTCAGCGAGACAGTCCCTTTGGACTGTCGAACAGCGAGCGGTCTGAGCCGAGCCGGACGGCGAGGCAAGGACGGCAGCTTGCGCGGCAAGATGCGCGAATCCCCCCTCTCCGCTCGTTCGGAGGACAAACTTGATCTGAAGCCCGGTCAATGGGGCCGGGTTTCGAGCGCTGCTCGCGCAACGACTGCTATGATTCGCGAAGCGATCGAGATCAGGTCCCCAGGAGGACCACCGCGTCGACGAACAACTCGTACTCGTCGTCCTCGTCCAGATCGCGGATGAGCACCTTTTCGACCTCGCCCTCGCCACGCACGGCAAGCAGGCGGGAGCGGAGGAGCACCTTGACGTCCGAGCGCTTGACGCCGGTCGCCACTTCCTCGGGGAGGCCGAGTGTCTCGAGCTCGGTGACGAAGATGACTCGGGGGGTGACGCCCGTGAGCGCGAGGGCAAGCCGGGCCGAAGGGATTCCCTTGTCGACCACGAGCACGCGTTTGTCGGCGAGCACCGAGACATCGTCGAGGGAGACGTAGACGCCCTTGCCGGCATACTCTGCGACTCCCTGGACCACCGTCGCCTCGCGGGCGCCGCAGCCCGCTCCCGCGGCGGCGATCTCTTCCGCGCCGAGGGGAGTGAGGCGCTTACCCGAGCGCCAGTTCTTGATGGCGTCGTGCAGCGCGTCGGCCGCAAGGTTCGAACAATGCATCTTGACCGGCGGCAGGCCGTCGAGGGCGTCCGCCACGTCGGCCCGGGTGACCTCCACAGCCTCGTCGAGGGTCTTTCCCATGACAAGCTCGGTGATCATGCTGGACGTGGCGACGGCCGAGCCGCAACCGAATGTCTGGAACTTGATGTCGTCGATACGGTCGTCCTTGACGCGAACGTACATCTCCATGAGGTCGCCACAGACAGGGTTACCGACGCGACCCACGGCCACGTCGTCGCCTTCGAGAATGCCTACGTTGCGGGGGTTGCGAAAGTGGTCGAGCGTCTTTTCGGAGTATTGAGTGGATTTCATAGAAACTCCTCAGGCTTTGTCGTAGAGCGGTGACATGTCCCGCAGGCGTTTGACGATCCCGGGCAGGACGCTCATCACGCGGTCGATGTCCGACTCGCGGCTGTACCGGCCGAACGTGAATTCGAGCGACCCGTGAGCCTCTTCGTGGAGCAGCCCGCAGGAGATGAGGGTGCGTGAGGGCTCCAGGGTCTTGGAGGAACAAGCCGAGCCGGTGGACACCGCTATCCCTTGATCCCTCATGGACAACAACAGCGATTCGCCTTCGACCCCGTCGAAGCGGAAGTGGGCGTTGTTGGGCAGGCGGTCGACCGGATGGCCGTTGAGGTGCGAGTCGGGGATGGTGGAGAGCACCTCGCTGATGAGCCGGTCGCGCATCGCGGCGAGCCTCGGCGCCTCGGTGGCGAGTTCGGCTGCGGCGATCCGAGCGGCGGCAGCCATACCCACGATGCCCGGGAGATTCTCTGTGCCCGACCGCAGCCCACGCTCTTGTCCACCGCCCATGGTGATCGGCGCCAGCCGTACCCCCGAGCGCACGTACAGCGCTCCGAGCCCGGGAGGACCGTAGATGTCGTTGCTCGAGATCGTCAACAGGTCGACGGGCACGGTGGCCATGTCGATGGGCACCTGGCCTTCGGCAGCCACGGCGTCCACGTGCAGCGCCACGCCGGTGCCCTTGAGCATCTCGGCGATGGCGGGGATGGGTTGCAGGGTCCCGATCTCATTGCTGGCCCAGCATACGGAGACAAGGATCGTGTCGTCGGTGATCCGGGTGCGGAGCTTGTCGGGATTGATCCGGCCGAACTGGTCCGGAGGCACCTTGGTGACCCGGAAGCCTTCCTTCTCCAGGTACTTGCCGATGTTGTGCAGGGAGATGTGCTCGACCTCGGAGATCACCAGGTGGTCGCCGGATCGCTTGTTTCGGCTCGCATAGCCGATCAGCGCCAGGTTGTTCGACTCGGTGGCGCCTGACGTGAAGACGATCTCTTCGGGCGACGCGCCGAGGAAGCCGGCGACGGCGGCCCGGCTCTGCTCGAACGTCTCCGTCGCCCGGTCACCCGGGGCGTGCAAGGAGGCTGGGTTGCCGAAGCGCTCCGTGAAGTAGGGCAGCATGGCCTCGACAACCCGGGGGTCCACCGGTCGGGCCGACTGATAGTCTAGGTACACCTCATCTTCCGGCGGGAGCGCCATCGGAGAGTCTGCCTAGAACCACATGGTGGCGCCGGCATCGAGAGCGAGATCATTCAGGGTCGCCGCGCCCACAATCTTCACCCCCTCGATGAGCTCGACCGCATCCCATCCGAGCATCTGCTTGGACGCTTCGCACACCAGAATGGGGATGCCCATTTCCATGGTCTTGTCGAGCATCTCACGCACGCTCGGGAACGTACCGAGCTTGATCTTCTCGGCCTCTCCGGGTCGCAAGATGAGCAGGCCCATGCCGAGGTAGTAGACCGTGGGCTTCAGATCCATCGCCTTCGCCGACTGGGCGAGTACGAGCGGAGAGTACTGTCGTGGAGGAGCGTCGCTGGTTTGCACATACAGGATGGCATTCTCGTCTTTCATGGTGCTCGCCTCCTAGCGGCCTTTGCGTATCAAGAACCGTTTGTAGTCACCCCGATCCTCTATCAGAGCGACCTCGTGGCCCGCCCGCTTGGCGAACCTTGTAAGGTCTTCTTCCGCAGCCGGGTCGTCCGCAAGTATTTCGAGGATGTCGCCGACACGCAGACCGTCCATAGCCTCGCGCGTCTGAAACAGAGGCTCGGGGCAGAACAGGCCGATGCAATCGAGGGACTTCTCGGCTGGCTCTTCGTCGTGCATGTGAACTCTCCCGGGGGAATCTGACCTTACTTTGCCCTGATGTTCCCCATTGTCGAGATATCTAAGCGCGGCGAGCCCAGCCGCAAGAAAAGGCGTCTTGAAGGCGCCCGCGGCTCTTGCTACTCGCTAGGCTTCCGGCAGACAATCTGGGCCATGGCTCTTCGAGGGTCTTCTAACAGGCCTTCAAAATAGTGGATGATGTGCCAGTCCTGAAACCAGTCAGCCAGCTCTCCGGGTTGCAGCAGATAGTCCGGATTATGAGGGTGGCCGTACTTGGGCTGTTCGCTGGTGAAGGTCTCATAGATGAGGATTCCCCCTTGGCGGATTCCTTTTCGGATACGGGGGATAAGCGGCCGATGGAGGTAGTGGAAGACCAGAATCGCCCGGTAGTAGTCCTCTTGAAGAGGATCCCTGCCGGTCTCCAGATCAACCTCCCAGAATTGCACCTTGAGTCCCCGGTCTTCTGCCGACCTTCGGGCCACTGCCAGCGCCTCTGGGGATCCATCTGCAAGAATGACCGGCAGGTTCCCGGCCAGGAATAGCCCATTTTCCCCCCTGCCACAAGCCAGATCCAGGACGGGACCTTCCAGGTTCTTGTCCTCCAGGAGAGAGCTGAATTCCGTTAGCAAAGGATTCGGGGCCACCTGCGTACCTACCAAGCTCGACCGTCAAGGCCCGTGTCTGCCTTGAGAACGGATTGTGGCTTTCGATAATATGACAGATTCCCACGTCTGGGGAGGGCTGGACCGATACCGGAGGTTCGAATCCCCCACCGCCTGGCCCAGCCCGCCATTTCAGCCACAACCCCGCGGCTCCCGCTACTTCCTCGCGCGGCACCAAACTGATCGCCCCCAGCGGCGCTCTAGGCAGTGTTCACCGCCACTATCACAAAAGGCGTGCCAACTCGGTAGTGTGATACAGCTCGAGCTTGGCTATCCGGGGCCGGACTTCTTCTCCGGAGCGGACCCTAGGGCCGACCCGGCGATACTCGAATCACTGAAGCAGCCGGGCAAGCTGCGCTGAAACGCGGGAGCAAGCATCATGCAGAGTGCGGCCGTTGTTGTTGAAAGGGGCCTCACGGCCCGGCAAACGCGTGTAAATACGGTCGTCCCCGGCGAGACTCCCCTCGAAGTCCGGGCGTGGAATAAGCGTTCGGCCGGACGTCAGCCTTCGTGGTCGCTTTGGAGGCTCTCCCCGCTGCCGGCGATCGTGATCCGTCGGCTCCGAGCAGCGAGTTTCGAGGGCCACCAGACCCTGTCGCCGACGTCGTACACCAGTGCGGGGACGAAAAGGGCGCGCACGACAAGCGCATCGAGCAGCACCCCGAAGGCGACTATGAAAGCAAGTTGCACCAGGAACATTATCGGAATCACCGCCAGGGCCGCAAAAGTCGCGGCCAGTACGACTCCTGCCGAGGTGATCACACCACCGGTGGCGATCAGTCCGCGCAATACGCCCTCCCTGGTTCCGTGCACCAGCGACTCCTCGCGGACGCGTGTCATCAGGAATATGTTGTAGTCGATGCCGAGGGCGACCAAGAACACGAACGCATACAGTGGGACCGACGGGTCGGAGCCGGGGAATCCGAGCACGTTGTTGAAGACCACACTGGAGACGCCCAGGGCCGTGCCGAAACTCAGCACCGTCGTAAGCGTGAGCAGGAGCGGAGCCACGACGCTGCGGAGTAGCACCATCAGGATCAGCGTGATGACCACGAGCACCACCGGGATTATGAGGTTGCGGTCGCGGGCGCCGGTCAGGTTCGTGTCGAGTGCCGTGGCCGTCGTACCGCCGACCATGATCGACGGGTCGACCGAGCGGAGCTCGGTGCGCAACTCCTTGACCGCCTGCTCGGCCTCCAGCGAGTCCGCCTTGTCCTCGAGGGTGAGTTGCAGCATCACGTCGCCATCGGCGACGGTGGGTGTCGCCTGCGCCAGTGGTCCGCCCTTCGGGAAGGGAACCGGGATCATACCGCTCGGTGAGTCCGCCGAGACTACGGAAGCGCTGCTCACTCCAGCAACGGCGAGAGCGACCGCGGCAGCCTCGCCGAGCTTCTCCTCCGGAACGATCACCTGCGCGGGCTGACCCGAGCCACCGGGGAAGTGGGCGGCAAGAACGTTCTGCCCGTCACGCGCTTGCGACGGTCCCAACACCAGGTCGCTGGCCGACACCCCACCGGCCTGCAGACCGAGGAGCCCCAAGCAACCGAGCACCAGCACGATCCCAACGACGATCCACATAGGCCGCGCTCGAGTCCGGACCGCCCCGGCTATCCTGACCCAACTGCTCTTCGGGTTCTGCTCGCCGTGCACGCTGCCGTACTCGACGTGGCGAGGCCAGAAGGCGGCCCGCCCGGCCAGGAGCAGCATGGCCGGAACGAACGTGAGAGCGGCCAGTACCGCGAACACGATGCCGACGGCGGCGACCGGACCCAGCGCCTTGTTGGAAGCCAGGTCGGAAAGGAGCAGGCACAAGAGCCCGGCGATGACAGTGCTGCCGGAGGCGACGATCGGTTCGACCGATCCCTTCCACGCAGCCTTGGTGGCGTCCCAGACCGACCGGTGGTCGCGCAGGGCCTCGCGGAAGCGCGACACGTACAGAAGCGAGTAGTCGGTCGCCGCTCCGATGACGAGGATGAAGAGGATACCCTGCACCTGGGCGTTGATCTTTAGGAGATCGGCCTTCGCCAGATAGAAGCTCAGCGCGATCGCTGCGCACAGCGCGCTCATCGACGCCAGAAGTACCATGATCGGCAGCAGCGGCGAGCGGTAGACGACCACCAAGATGATGAAGACGGCCGTCACCGCCACTACGAGCAACAGCCAGTCCACGCCGGCGAACCCGTTGCCCAAGTCCGCGCTCAGTCCCGCCGCGCCGGTGACGTACACAGCGAGGCCTTCCGGGGCCCCCTCGAGGCTCTTGCGAAGCTCCGCGACCGCCGCCCTGACGTCGGCCCCCGTGGACAGGGGCACGAAGATCTGCGCAGCCTCGCCGTCTGCGGACGGGATGGACGGAGACACTCCTCCCGAGATGGCGGAGACCTGCTCGGGCAGGCGTGCAGACCGCGCCTGGAGCCAGGTCTTGTCCTCCAGACTCATCCCGCCGGCGCGCTCGGCCACCACCACGGCGGGGATCGTAGAGTCCCCGAAGAAGTCGGTGAAGCGCTTCTGCACCTGAGTGGATTCGGCGCTGCTGGGAAGATAGGACGCCTGGTCGTTGACCGAGACCTCACTGATGCGGCCGAAATAGGGGCCGCCGATACCGGCCACGGCTATCCACGCGATGGTCAGCGCAAGTCCGATCACAGGTCGAACCCAGCGTCGTGAAGGTTGTGCCGTCACCCTCTCCCCTACCGGTGGTTGCTCATGAATCCCGGGCCGCCTACGGAACCGTGGCGCCTCGAGCCTATGATGATATAGCTTCGGACACCTCGAGACCGGAAATCTGGTCGAGAGAGGAAGCTTGCCGTATTCGAGATCAACTCCCGCACCGCCGGATCAGAATCACTCGTCTGGGGCCACGCGCGCGATCGGATGGTCGGATGCCGCCGATCCCGGCACCGGGTCTGCATCCAGCAACCTCCACGCGCGCAAGGGCAGCGCCGCCACGACCACGGCAAGCAGGCCGATGGCCAGGCCGATGAAGGCGGGACGCGTGCCGACCCCCTCGACCAAGAAGCCCACCGCCACGAAACCCGCCGGCCCCGCGGCCATCGCTGCCGAGTTGGTGGTCCCCACCACCCGCCCGCGCAGACGATGTGGCGTCCGGAGCTGCATCGCGTGGTTGAATAGCGGACCCACCGGTCCCCAAAAGATCCCGGACAGAGCCCCGGCAGCCAGCAGCTGGCCAAACCCAGGCAGGAAGGCCATCCAGACCAGGGAAAGAGTCGCTCCGATCATGCAGATGGACCACAGGCGCCGTCTCGACGTCCAACGGACGAGTCGCTCGTAGGCGAGCGTACCCACCACGATACCCCCGCTCATCACCATCAGCACTGTGCCCAAGCGTTCCGGAGCTCCCAAGCTTGTGAAGTGTACGGGGAGTATCACGCCCTCCACCGGATAGTAGAGCGCCACGATGAGGGCCACGAACACGGTGAGGGGAAGGAGCAGGGGGTCGCGAACGATGAAGCGAAGTCCCTCGGTGGTCCCACGCCACAATCCCGCCGGGCGGGTCTCGTGCGGCGGCCGCCCGCTTCCGGGCAGGGCCCGAAGCGGAACGATGCTAACCGCGGCGAGCAGGAAGGCCACACCCGTGCCGATCAGTGCGCTGCTTGCTCCCCACAGTGCTATCAGCAATCCCCCGACGCCCGGCCCCACCAGATAGGCGAGTCCGAACACCGTCTCGTGGATGCCGTTAGCCCTGTCGAGCGTCCATCGCGCCCTACCGGCTGCCTCGGGGAGCATGGCCTCACGGGCGGAGGACCCGGCCGGGTCGAAGAGGGCGCCCAGGACTGCGAGCACGACCAGGACGCCGACGGAGAGGCCACCCAACACATCGAAGAGCGGTATGAGCAGTACGGAAACCGCCGAGAGAAGATCGGACACGATCGCGGAGAGTCGTCGACCCACCAGGTCGACCACAGTGCCTGAGACCAGGGCTACCAGCACCAGAGGCACCGCGGTTGCAGCCGCGACCACGCCCGCCATGGCCGCGCTGCCGGTGCGCTCCAGCACCAACCAGGGCAGGGCGACGCTCGTGATCCCGTTCCCGACCCCGCTCAGGAAGGTGGCGGACTCGAGCAGGAGCACATCACCCCGGTGCCGAGCAACCCCTTCCGGTCGATCCCGCGTCATCCGAGAGAGCGCCGCGGTTCTCGCCCAAGGCCCAGGGCCCCCACCTCCCGCCCGATTGTCCGAACGCTATCAGGACGGATGCACGGAAGCACCGGCGCCGGGCAAGGTCGGACGAGCCGAACTCGTTCAGGCCGAAGAGGTAGTCCACAAGGGCTTCGCGCAGGCGGGTGAGCAGTGGTGCTCGTCTCGACCGGCTTCATCGGCCGACTGTAACATACCCGGCGGCGCCGCGGCCTGCACGCCGGCCGCGGCGGCTGTCTTGCTTCGCCTGGGCTGAATCCCTATTGTTAGGCAATGTTTTGGCGCCGCCCGCATAAGAGTGCGAAGCAAGCCCCGGTCACCTTACCCCCTGCGGATACGGCGCTTGCAGTCAAGTTCGTCGCGGAGGCAGGGAAGCAGATGCTCGAGGCGAGCCCATCGGTCAGCGAGGTCCTGGACCGTTTGCGCAGATTCCTGCCTGCGATCGGACTCGAAGGCTGCATGATCGACGCCAACCTCAGCACCCTGACTCTGAGCTACTGGGGGCCGGGGATGCCTTTGCCCGTGACCATGATGCAGGACGTGAGAGCGCCCGAACCACGGTTGGAGAGGATGGCGGAGACCGTGTCGCTGCTCCAGAGGGTCGAACGGAGGGAGATCGATCTTGCGGCGGCTTTCGAGCAACTCCAGGCGCTCGCCCGGGCTCCCAGCATGCGGCGGCGCTATGCGCGCACCGCCATCCTGGTCTCCGTGGTTGGATGGGTGCTGTTCCTAAACGGTCTGGACATCGTCTCAGTACTCGTCGCACTTCTGGCGACGGCGCTCACCCTCCCGGTCAACTCCGTCGTCAGCCGGCTGCGCCTTCCGCTCATATCAGGGACATTCGTTGCCGCGATCATCCTGGCTGCTGTTCCCAACCTGTTGGCGGCTGCTGGATTGTCGTTCTCGGTAGCCGCCGCCGTGGTCGGCGGGCTCTTCATCTATCTGCCGGGGCGCGCCTTCGTCACGGCCGTCATCGACGGTCTTGGCAACGCGCCTGTCTCGGCCATCACCCGCGCTTTCGAAGCCCTGGTCACCGCGGGCGCCCTGGCGCTCGGCGTGGTGGTCGGCGGCGAGATCGGGGCCGGGCTCGGGGTGGGACTCCAAGCCGACGTTACTTCAGCACCCTTGTGGATCTCGGTCCTTGCGGCGGGAGTCGGCGTGCTGGGTATCGCAGTGGCCTGGGGAATGCCGCGCACCCGGGTGATACCAACGGTGGCGATAGCCGCAATCGGCTGGCTGATCGTCGCACTGCCGGCTCGGGAGGAGGGCGGGGCGGGCTGGGTCGCCTATCTTCTCGCAGCCATGTTTGTAGGCTTCGCCGGGGTCATCGGGGCTTCCCTCCAGGGCGGGACCGCTAGTGTGTACTCCGGGGTGGCGATACTGCCTCTGGTCCCGGGGTTCAGCATCTACCAGGGGATGTTGGCTCTCACTCTGGGGACAGGGGACGCTGCGGATCCGTTGAAGAACGCAGCCGTCATCTCGCTTGCCATTGCAGGCGGTGTGGCCGTGGGCCTGGCACTGGGCCGGAATGCCTTCTCGCTCGCTAGGTGGCTAGGGAGCCACACGCGATCTGCCGGGTCCGACCGCGAGGCCGTCACCCCTACCGAGGCTGCCGACTCCTCCGGGGGCGCCGGTCCCCCCGGCTAGCTCGAAGAGAACAGCACTCACGAGTGCCGCACGGACGGGTATACATTGGGCGGGACGATCATTCCGGGCCCGTGGGTGTAGCGTCCGCCTTGTATCTCACTCAAAGGAGGGGACGGCAATGGAACTGATAGATGCCCTGCTGGGAGACGTTCCCATGCTCGTGGCCACTGGGACCATAGACCACAGCACGTGCGGTGTTCTGCAGGCGGCCCTTCACCGAAGACTCGAGTCCCGCCATAACATCGTCTTCCTGGATCTCAGCAACGTCACCCATATGGACGACGCCGGTCTCTCGGTCCTCCTCGCCTGGGTGCAGGCCTTGCACGGGAGAGGATGGCTGGGGGTGATCGGGCCAAACGTCGACGTCCGCCGCCTTCTGGAAGGCGAGGGGTTCCTCGTCCATCCGAACGTGCGCGTCTTCGAAACCAGGCAGGCGGCTCTCGTTGCCACGGGGGAGAGGCAAAGCACGTAACCAAGCGGGATCAGCGAAGCTTGGCATGGACCGACAATCGGATCATCCGAGCGGGGATACGATCTCTCGGGGCAGCGGGCGAAAGGCATCGACGAGTACCTGGGCAAGGTTCTCTTTCAATACCTCATTATCGTGTGTGCCGAGGCCGAGAAGAACTGTCCCACCGTCTGGCCGGGAGTAGGCAAGCGCCTATCGTGGTCCGTCGATGATCCCAGCTCGTCCGAGGGCTCGGTAGAGAAGCGACTGGCCGGGTTCGGTGCAGCTCGGAACCCAGATCGACGGACTGGTCAGGACCTGGGTGGGTAAGGCTGACCTCTAGCCTCCGGTCGCCCTTCCCACCAGGAACGTGTCCTCACCCCTTTGCGCCATCGAGCAACTGCCGACCTACTCCAGCTTGCTCAAGAGGTTTCCACAGCATCTGGGCCACCTCGCCTCGGGTGGCGTGGCTGCCGGTGAGCCAGCCGTCCAGGGTGCCGGCCGGTCCCTGGATGCCGGCCAGCAGTCCGTTGAACTCGGCTCTTCTGATGTTGCTTCCGTGAGTGGGGTCGGCATAGCTGAGCACCCCCGTCCAGGAGACTCCGGGCGAGTTCGGGGGCACTTCTTGGGCACAGTTCCGGTACCTTTGCGACACCTGTTGCGGTAGGTGGACGACACCAGTTCCGGTACTGTGACACATGGACGAGGCTTGAACCGGCACCGAATCGGGATGATAGGATGTCCGGGCATTGACCGATCACGGTCGGCAAGAGTGATTCTCGTTAAGACAAGACGGAGGTTCGCGTAATGAGGCTGCGTAGCGTGCTGGTCCTGCTTATCATCTCGTTGCTTGTCATACCGCTTGTTGCCTGCGGTGGAGATGGCGAGTCGACGGATACGACGGCTGCGGCGACGCAAACGACCGGGGCGATGAGCGCTCCGGCAGGGGAGAAGGTCGCCAAGATGTCGTCTCAGGCTGTCCTGGACGCTATCGGTGCGGGCGCAAAGGACGGTGAAGTGGTCAGGCCGTTGACCGCTTGGGTGATCAGCAGCGCGAACGCGGCGAACCTATATTTCGTAGCCATGGAGTTCTCGAGCAGCACGGAGAACCACGTAGGACTGTGGGCGACCGATGATCCAGAAGGCGCCGGCCAGTTCTGGGCGATCGACGATGTAGCTCAGGACGTGACGACGTTTCCTAAGGGTGATGACGCCGAGCCGGAGATCACCATGGATGACGCCGCCGCGAAGGAGGCACTGGCCAAGTACAACGTCCAGTAAGTGATGCCCGGACGACCCGAGAAAGGAAAGCCCTGGGAGTCTCCGGGGCTTTCTGCTTTGTGCGCCCGATGGGGTTCGGATGAGATACGGGTGGCCAAATCCCTGCGTGTCGCCCTCATGTTCGCCGCAGAAGTTGCGCTCGTGCTCTCCGTGCTTATGCTGACCAGTTGTGGTGGCTCAAGTTCGTCATCCAACGCTTCGGCAGCATTCGACCGGACGTTCACACGCGACAATTGGGCTGAACTCGACGCCGATCCCGACGCCTTTGAGGGCGCGTGGGTGGACATTGTAGGCGAAGTGCTGGGCGAGCCCGTGAAGGACGGGGACTCCACCTACTGGCAGATGTGGCCCCACCCCACCAACGTAGACTGGCTCGCCGTGGTCGAGTTCGAGGACCCGTCGTTCACCATCGCCGATGGCGACTGCGTCCGTGTGCTGGGCACTGTGCGAGGTACGGCCGAGGGCAAGATCCCTTTCCTGGCGACGCTCGATGCCGTGGCCGTGCACGCCGAGACGGCGGAGGTAGTCGACCGAGACGCCCTTGCGCCGCCGGCACTGCGCACCGTCGAAGTGGCACAGAGCGTCGACCAGCACCGCTTGGTCGTTACCGTGGACAAGGTGGAGTTCGCCGCCAACGAGACCCGCGTCTACGTCACAGTAAGCAACCAGTCAACCGCTACCGCCATGTTCAACGGCTACAAGGCCAGAGCAATGCAGGGGCAGACTCAGTATGCACCCGAGGACCTCACCTACTACCCGTGGGTGGAGCCGGAACTGCCGCCGGCCGCCTCATCCTCCGGGGTGATTCTCTTCAAAGCGCTAGACCCCTTGCAGGCCACAAAACTATCACTAGAGCCTCGTACCGACGATTATCAACTGAAGTTCACCCCGTATGTCTTTGCGATAGCAGGGAACTAGGCCGTCCTTCAAGAGACCCGGCCGCGCAACCGGTACCGGGGGATCGAATCCCCCCCTCTCCAACGGCGACCGAGGATCTCCCCCGACTTGTCAGGCAAGCGCAATGACCCTGGCCGGGCCGGAGTCGGCCTTCAGTCTGATGGGAAGGGCCATGATATAGCAGCGCTTCCCGGTCACCTCGTCGATCTCGCCCCCCAGATTCTCTATGAGCAGTATCTCGTTCTCTATGAGGCACACTCGATGCAAGGGATGGTCCCAGTGGTCTTGCTCGCTGCCCGGTTCCACACAGATCGTATCCATGCCGATCATCTTGATCTTTTTTTCCAGTAAGAACCTCTCTACGGCAACCCCGTCCAGTCCGGGGTGCAGGGTGCCATACTCCTTGGTCCCGAATTGCTTGTGCCGGCCCGTATTGATGATGAGGATGTCGCCTTCCTCGATCGTGGGCTCCGCCTTCTCAAGGTCCTCCCCCGTGATGGGCGCGCTGTCCCCCAGATGCCTGAAATCGAGCACGACGCCGGGTCCCATGAAGGCGTCGAGCGGGAACTGGTAGATCGCCTTTCCTTCTTTGCTGAAATGCCAGGTTCCATCGACATGCGTTCCCGTGTGGGTTGTGATCTGCACGTCGTGGTAGATAGGCCATCCCGGCGCGGGTCCGCTACCCCCGCCACACATGGGAGGCACGTCCTCGGGCATGTCGTGCCGTTCGACCAATGTCCTCGCGCCTGCCGCCTCCTCCGCGGGATGCATCTGCATGTCGGAATATGTCAGAACGCTTAGATCGTAAGCTTTCTCAAACTGAATGATGTTCACCTTGTTTTCCTATCTCTTTCCTATAGTCTACGATTTAACTTCGCTTTCAAACCACGATAAAACTGCATCAGTACATTCGCATAATCTCACTAAACAATATCGTTGTTTTCATTCTTCTGGAGGGCAAACTCGCCGCCCCACAGTATCCCCCGTCGTGTGAGATGCCACAAGGCAAACCCTCGACCACAACGACAACCCTCTATTTCAGGCTCGGCGAGACCTGGACCTCGGTCGTGACTCCTTGACATGAGCAGGCCCATCTGCGTTGGTCCATTCGTCGGCCAAGCGGTTGCGGGGGACTAGTTCGGCCGCCGCAGCAGGAAGAACACGTTGCCGTAGTACCCCGGGTACTTGCGGCGTATGTCGATCTCCGCTTGGATCCGCTCCAGCAGCTCCAGCCTCTCCGGATCGGCGGCGAGACTGTTGCGATACCGGGCGAGACGAGCTTCGAGTGGGCGGTAGTAGAAGTCCCACCACGATGAATCGGGGAGCACGAACTCGCCCACGAGCTCGAACCCGCAGTCGGCGATGAGCCTTTCATTGGCTATCACGTCGAGCATCGCGGGATACTCGGCGGCGAAGAACTGCGCGCACTCCGCCGGCGGGTCGGGAAGCAGCCAGGCGAGTTCGGAAACCGCCGCCAGCCCACCGGGCACCAGCCGGGCGAAGCAGGCCTCGAGTCCGGCCTGAAAGCCCATGACGAAGAGAGACCCCTCGGCCCAGACAAGGTCGAAGACTCCCTCCTCCTCGCTCAGGGCGTGCATGTCTTTCAGGCAAGAGCGGATCTTCTCCCCCAGACCCTCGGCGCGGGCGCGGCTCTCCAGCTCGTCCAAGTACGGCTGGTGGTTGTCTACGGCCAAGACGGTGCCGTCCAGATGACGGGCCAGTTGCAGCGTCTGCGCGCCGGTGCCGCAGCCGATGTCTAGGACCCGCATGCGCTTGGGCTGTGGCCTGTCCGAGCCTCGACCCCCGGCAACCAGCAGACTACTCAGAGCGCGCAGGGTCGAAGCGTCATCTCCCGGGCCTAGCCGCGGCATCGTGGGGTCGAATATCTCGTAGAAGAGACGCCATTGTTCTTGTTCGTCCATGGTGGTGTTCTTCACCCTTCCTGACGTAGGCGGCCAAATCGGCGTGGACAGGCTACCTAGATTCGCGTGCCTCACAACCGGTCACACGGTCTGTAGACGCCCTAGCTCCGTCTGCAGGCGGGTGCTCGCGCTACCGCTGCCTACGTCCGAGGAAGGGGACCAGGACCGGTGTCCGCCGTTTGTAGGCCTCGTACGCTTCCTGGCCGCCCCAGGTCGTGTCGGCCTTCTTCTCAAGGAGCGGCACGCCGCTCACCCGGGTGATGAGCAGATAGACGAAGACCGGCGAGATGAGGGTCACGAACTGCCAGCCCCGCAGCACCGGCAGGGCGATGAGGGCGATGCCGATCCACAGGGTGATCTCCCCGAAGTAGTTGGGGTGCCGGGAGATGGCCCACACACCCGAGGTGATGAACGAGCCCTGGTGGGCAGGGTCGGCCCGGAAACGGCTCTTCTGGAGGTCGGCAATGGCTTCGAGCCCGAAACCGATCGCCCACACGCCCAGGCCTACGTACGCGAAGCAGGTCGAGTCCCTGGGGCTCGGTCGAGGTCACGGCCGCCAGCGCGGCGGCCAGGGTCAGGCTCACCCACAGCCCTTGCAGCGTCCAGGTCATAAAGAGGCGGGGAGCAGAGCGCTTGATCTCATCGAAGCGGTCGTCCTTGCCCGCTCGGCGCACCCGGCGAAAGAGGAAGGGTCCCAAACGTCCGGCCCACACGAGTACCAGCACCAGCAGCAGGATGGAGCGGGCGTCGCTGGCCCCGCTCAAAACGACGGCAAGCACGATGCCCGAGATGTAGGTGAAGCTGCCGGTGAGATCGTAGAAGCGCTCGGTCTGCCCGAGGTAGGAGGGTACGAAGGCCAGCCACTGCACGAGGAAGGCGTAGCCGACGATAAGCGCGAAGACCGGCATGACCCCAACAGTGACCCCACCCTGGGAGCCGGCCCAGGCGACCAGGCCGGCGACCAGAACGACCACGAGCGAAGCGGCGATCGACGAGGCGCTCTTTTTGCCGGCCATCTGCTGCTCCTCGGGGACGGTATTCGGTGCGCGCGAACTCGAAAGCCATGGTAGCAGGACGCGTCGGGCGAGTTCGGGGGCAACTCGGGGGCAAACTCGACGGCACTCGATGGCAGTGAACGGACCGGGACGGACCGGGACGGACGCGAAGACGCGGGATCACAGATTCGAGGCGCTATCTCATGTCCATCTTCTTCTCGTATCGTCTCTTGACCATGAGGCAGATCGGCGCGGGTATCGCGGGCCTGATGAAGTAGTCAACTCGTGGTGCCGAACCACCACTATTCAAGTCCGAAGCTATCGCGGCAAAGGCCCTCTTCAGCTTCAGGTCCAGGAAGGGCACCCGTTTGGTCGTCACCACGACCGGCCCGCTGGAGATGCAGACCGCGAATCTCCAGTCGAGAGAGAGCCGGCGGCAGAAATTCATCAAGACCCGGACGCATTCGCCGAATATCACCGGTCTGGGGAAACCGCAGTTCACGATCGCGTAGACCTTGGCCTCTCGCGTGTATTGTTTACCCGATCTGGTGTACGAGTAGTAGTCCTCGAGGAGCCGCATGAGCGCTCCGGGAATCGCGTATGCGTAGAGAGGGAAGACCAGGATCAGAGCGTCGGCGGCGGCCAGTTGTCCTAGTACCTCCGACGGATAGCTCCCGTTAAGGCGTGCCTTGACAGTGACTATCGTCTTGGCGTATTCGGCGTCGGGGAGCCGACTCTCGACATCCCTTAGGAACTCGAGGGATGACGCCTTCTTGCCCCGGAGACTACCGTTTATCAGACAGATGCGTCTCATGCCTGACCCGCGGCCAGCAGGTCTCGTCTCAGACTCTCACAGATCGCGGCGTTCTCTTCGAGGGACTGCGTGACATGGACATCGACCCTGCTATCCATCCCGGGGTGAACGATATCTGCGCTACCACAGTGCTTGGCAGTCAGATCGATGAAGGTGCTCTTCTCCTCAGCGTCGATATCGCTGCTGCACCCGATGACTATCTGCCACGCATGACTGCCGGTACCTCTGTCGAGGGCGTTCTTGACGGTCGAGGAGAAGTGTCCGAAGACGACCGGAGTCACAAAGACCGTCAGGCCCAACTGCTTCACGTCCCTTCTGATCTCACCCACGGCATCCTTGTTGACGCACTCCCCTCGGTGTCTTGTCGCGCAAAGGAAACAGCCAAGGCAGGGGGCCACGCGGTCTCTCTGGAGTCCGATCGCTTGAACCTGGGCGCCGTTATCCGCGAGCACCCGGGCCAAACCGGCCGTCAGGTTCTCCGACAGCTCGGTTTTGCAGTCGCTGTCTGAAAAGATGACGGCTCTCATCACGACCCTCCGCGGTTCCGCTACTCCTTTGTGCACAGTCGCGGCTATGACCCGGCCACCAGCCGGGGCATCGCGTCCAGCGCGGCCTCCGGGGCGCGGCTGGACGGATCGTCGCGCATCATGCGGATGGCCTCTGTTCCAATTGCCATCGCGAAGACAGCCGTCATCTCGGGATCTTCCACGTGCAGTTCGCCGGCCTCGTTTCCTTGGACGATGAGGCCCTGCACCATCGGGCCGAAGACGCGCGCGTTCACCTCGGCCACGATCTCGGGCGGCTCACCGGCATCTCGGTAGGGGTTCGCCTCGAACCCACGACGGGCGTCGGCGAAGGCGATCCTGGTCACTTCGACGATGCGGCCGAGCGCGCTCGTCTCCGTAAGCAACGACTCCACACGCTGCCGTTGCTGCATCGCCCAGAGCTCCACCGAGGCCCGATAAATGCTTTCCTTGGTCCCGAAGTGCTCGTAGATCGTCTGCTTCGAGATGTGCAGCGCTCGTGCCAGGTCATCCACCGATGCACGGCGGTAACCGTAGCGCAGGGCTAGTTCGCCGAACGCTGCGGCTATTTCGTCTTTCGTGGCCGGCATATGCCTCTCCGCTTGGCTGTACTGCTGTACTCATAGAGTTCGAAAGTACAGCATAGTCTCCTTCACGAGGTAAGTCAAGGGATTACTGGCCTCCCGTCGGAGAGGCACTCAGCGCCTCGCGGCCACGGCGTTGAGAACCCGCGCAATCGGTACCGGGGGTTCGAATCCCCCCGCTTCGTTTGGAGATCGAAATCGTCTCTTTCGTGGGATTCTTCACTCAGTCTGCACGATGGCTTGCCGATCCTCAGGGCGCAGCTCGACGATGCCGATACCGTGACTAGTTGCATGATGGTCGGCCGGCCCATTATCCTACAGCAGCCGGTCGTGGATGACCGCAAACAGCCACCGCACAGGAATGACACGCCGAAGGAACATCGCCAGAGCATCGATCTGCGGAGCAACGGCGCTGATGACGATAGCGCTGGTTTCCCTCCTCACCTGGGGATGTGGAGAGAACGCGTCTCCGCCGCTGAGCCTCTCCGCGGGGCCCACGGTCTCCGACGCCCCCGTGTGGCCCAGCGCGACCGCGCCCAGCGGTCAGGGGAGAGGCTCGGTCTCCCTGCACGAGAGGGTGATGGCCGAGCAGGGCCGTCGGACCGGCGCGGCGGCCGCGGACCGCCCGACCACGACCACTTCGACGGACGCGCCTCAGTCGACCACAACCGCCTCCAGCGCCCCAGCGGGCGCGGCGGGCGAGACGACCGCTGTCGTACTCACCGCAGGACAGACACCGCTCGTAGGGGTATGGAGCGGAGCGGCCGAGCGGCTGGCCTCATTCCTTCTTCAGGCCTCTCCTTCCCCTCGCTTCACGGTCCCGGTCCCGGTCCTGGCCGAGTACTACATCCGCTACTGTCGCGAAGCGGGACTGCGGGCCGATCTGCTCTGGGCGCAGATGATCCACGAAACCGGCTACGGCATGTACGGCGGGGCCTTGGTGCCGGAGCAGAACAACTACGCGGGCATCGGAGCCACCGGCGGCGGCGAACCAGGTGCGTGGTTCCCCACAGCCGAGGCGGGAGTCGTCGCCCACGTGGCCCACATGGTGGCTTATGTCTACGACTCGAGCCCGGTACCGTGGGCCGATGCGACCACCGATCCGCGGTTCGACTTCGTCTACCCTCGGGGCGCGGCCTCCGTCCTGGCCGACCTGAATGGACGCTGGGCCGTTCCCGGTACCGAGTACGGCCAGCATGTCGAAGCAATCGTCCGGGCGATAAACCCGGAGTAGGGGACAACACCCTGAATCGAAACGCATCGTCGATCTGTACGTTCCGGTGAAGCCTTCTACTCCGGCGCCGCGTGCGTTCGTTACTACTGGGCCGACATCCGCCCGACCTCGGTGGCCAGATCAAACGTGCGAATGCTCATTTCTTCCAGCAACTCGCGAATCTTGGCGAGACGCTGCTTGAAACCGTCGCTCGCCCGCCACTCCTCTACTGCGCGCTCGTCGGGCCAAGCTCCAACGCTTCTGAAACGGGCCGGGTCTTCCTTGTCCCTGAACAGCTTGCCCCACCCGTTGGGGCCGTATTCATTGGTGCTCCACTCGGCGAGCTCCCGCCAGGCATCCACGAACTCCTGCTCGCGGCCTGGCTTCACCTGCCAATCCCCAGATGTATAGACGGCCACGATGCGCCTCCTCCCGTGGGTAGTATGTGTCCTCCTACTTCCCGCAATCGGGACCAGCTAACCGTCGATCAGGGCATCCGGGCACGCGAGTCCGTTTCGATCCTGCCTCTGTTGGCAGCGGTCTGTCGTGGTCCCCAGTTTCAAAGATAGGAGCCCGAACCTGAGGCTCGGCTACAGCCGCGCGGCCAGCGCCTGCCTCATCTCCTCGGCCGACGGGTATCGGGCGGCCGGGTCCTTCTGCAGCGCCCGCAGGACCACCTTGTCGATCCACCCGGGCACACCGGCCCGGCGCTGGCTCGGAGGGGTGGGCGGCGTGGTCAGGTGCTTCTGGGCCACCTCGGCGGCCGAGGTGCCGTCGAACGGGACCGCTCCGGTTACCAGCTCGTACAGGATCACTCCCAGCGCGTAGACGTCGGACTGAGGGATCACCCGGTCGCTCTGGATCTGCTCCGGGCTGAGGTAGTAGGCTGTCGCCGCCGCCCGGCTCTCCCCCTCGGGCAGGATGCTGGCGATCGCCATGCCCCACCCCAGCACCTTCACCTCGTCGGACTCGGCCGAGACCAGCAGGTTGGAGGTCTTCAGGTTGCCGTGGGACACGCCCTGGGACTCGATGGCGGTCACCGCCGCGGCGGCCTGCAGGAGGTAGCGGACCGCGAGCGAAGGCTCCAGCGGTCCTCCCGCCTGGATCATGCTCTCGAGGTCGATACCCGGGATGTAGTCGCGCACCACGTAGAAGTTATCCCCGTCGCGGCCCCACGCGCTCGGGGTGATCAGGCCGGGATGTCCGGCCACGGCCTCCAGGCGCGCGGACATGTCGGCGGCAAGCTCCGGCGACACGTCCCGCAGCACCTTCAGAACCACGACCTCCCCGCCCGGCCCCGTCGCCTGGTGCGTCTCCGCCGACCCGGCCGCATCCAGCCGCCGTCCCAGCCGGTACCCACCGACCACCACCGGCTCCCTCACTCTGCCCATCTCGACCCCCATCCTCGAAGTTGACCTGCACGCGTCGCGAGAGACGCCGGTGCTGTCGCTCCTCCTCAGTGTAGAGGAAGACGAGACCGTCCGCCGCCTCGTCGAGCAAGCGCGGGACCTCCGTTCTCTACCCGTAATACCATCTTGCTGCCCGCCCAAGGAGGCGTCACCTTCGATCGGCCCGCCGAACCCACGCCTCTGCAACGGCGGGCCTTCGAGCTCTTGGGTGCCCCAATCCCCCCGCGCTTCACGTAGTCAGAAACCCCTCCTGGGCTTGGGCACCTTTCCCCTGCAGTTGGGCGGGTTCGGTGCGGGCGAGCGGGGGTAACTTGGGGCTAGTACGCCGGCGGCCGCTCCCAATGTGATGCAAGGGCCGTCGGGCGGCACAGGAATCGGCTCAGTGGCAACTACCTCCTCCGCACACTTGCCTCGCCGACATCACCGGGACACGGTCTTGGAGGAGGGCATCCACCACTTCTTTCACCGTGGGCAACTCCTGGTCGGCGTAGACCGTGATACCCATGTCGCCGAAAAACGCCAGAGGACGGGCGCCCATGCCACCCACCACGATCTCGGTTGCGCCCAGGGAGGCAAGAAGCTTCACTGGGTCGAGACACCCGCCCTCCTGATGGGGGGTATTTGCGACCACGCTCACCTTCGTCCCGCTGTCTCCGCCCACTTCGACCAGCGTGAAGAAGTCACAATGGCCGAAGTGCCCAGAGCGCTCTGCCTCAAGGCCTCCTGGGGCCAGGGAGGGCACCGCGATGGTTCTCTTTGGTTTGTTGAACGGCTCTGACACGTGAGATTCCTTCCTGTACATGGCTGGCATATAAGTGTTGTTAGCACTTAGCTTAGCATCTTCTCAAGGACGGTCAGGGTATTGGCTTCCGCGGAAGAACCGGCTCCAAAGCAAGGCTGCTAACTGGGCTCACCAAGCTACAGCCTGATGTTTACTTTGCGGATGCGCTCGCCGAAAAGCCTCATCCCGCCTCCTTCGCTTACCACCTGAAGGATCCCGGGTCCATCGGTCACCGTGATGCCGGAAAGCAAGGTGACTCCGAGGGGTGCGAAGACTGCCGGTACCAGGGGCGTGGAGGCACCGACCAGGGCAATCTCGCGACATCCGGCCGCCGCCTCCAGCAGAGGGTCAAGATCACCCAGGATGAGCGCGGTCGAAGTGATGATGGCCACCTCGCAGCGGGGCAGCTCCGCAAGAGCCTCCGCCGCTGGGAGCACCCGCTCCGAGCGAGCGGCATTGCGCTCGAAGATGACCAGTTCGCGGACGCGCTTCTCTAGTGGGGCCACCAAGGGGCCAAAATACCCCACCATGCCCACCCGGTCCAGGAAGCCGACTGAGATGACGTGGAGGACGTCCCCCTCATGCTGGCCGGCGCTGCGCCGGTTGGCGAGAGCATTGGCGACGGCCAGCCCCACACTGCACTCTAACGCCTCATCTGATCCCAGATACCCAAGGATCTCGGTGGTTGTTCTACCGACGGGGAACCGCCCGCCCGTGAAGACCGAGGAGTCCGCGGCCGCCTTCTCGCGGAACGTGTAGGCCACACCCACGTTCCCATCCTCCAGCATGGCCGCTGTGTAGCCGGGGCCGATGCGCACATCGGCGACCCGCTGTTCAGTGGCGGTCGAAACCAGGTAGTTGCGCAACTCCTCAGCGATCATGGGCCCTCCATCATTACTCGCCTGAGCTAACTGCAAGAAGCATTTAGATAATACTACCACCTGCAGTAAGACAACCTTGCGTACGGGGCCATTGCTCCCCTTCTCTTCGCGACAAGCCGGTGGTGAGGCGAGGACAGGACTGGCGGCGCTTGAGTTGGCGCCAAGTAAATAGCTTGCCGCGGCGCTTGACAGCATGGGCCGCTAATGGTTACATATAGATGTAGTTAACATCTAGATGCAGAGAGTGCCATGATGTACGTTGATGACAACCTGTGTACCGGCTGCAGCCTTTGCGTGGACGTCTGCGTTCAGGGGGCCATATCTCTCCAGAAAACCAAGGCATCGATCGATGAGGCTCTTTGTACCTCGTGTAGCCGATGTGTGGATGTATGTCTCACGGGCGCCATCATCTCTGTGGAGATCGTTTCTGAGCACTCCCCTACCCCCGTCCTCGCTCCGTACGCACGGACCCAACAGGCCTGGGCGGGGGCCCCTTCTTTCTACCCGACAGGGATAGATGCCAACACGCCGCCCCCCGCGTCTGCCGTACCGCAGCCCGCGCCTACATCCAAGCTGGAAGTCGTCGAGAGACTGCTCTCCGGGTTTCTGAGCGTGGCCGCCTTCGTCCTTGAGCGCAGGCAAGGCCGGTCGGCCCGGCCGACTTCGCTCAAGGCCCTCGTCAGAGGCGGCACCCCGGCCACAGGCGCCGGGAGCACCAACTGTTCCGGCCCCCGGCAGGTTCGCGGGGGCCGACGACAGGGCCTGGGCGCCGGCCAAGGCCCGAGAGATGGACGCGGCCCGGGGGCCGGTCGAGGTCGCAACGATCGATGCCAGGCCAACAGACGAAACCGTTCGACCTAACGGAGAGGAACACCATATGAAACTTGCGATCACCGCCGCGGGGCCAGATCTGTCTAGTCCGATCGATCAGCGCTTCGGCAGAGCCCGGTATCTGCTCATCGTAGACACCCCGGAGCGTACGGTGCAGGCCATCGACAATCTTGCCGGCATGAACGCGGCCCAGGGCGCGGGCATCCAGGCGGCGCAGAGCGTCATCGACAACCAGGCCACCGTGCTCATCACCGGGCACTGTGGGCCGAAGGCCTTTCGAGCCCTGGAGGCCGGAGGCATCCACGTGTATCTCGCGCCCCGGGGAACGGTCGATGAGGCGATCGGCAAGTTCCAAACGGGTGAGCTTTCGCTGGCCCCCACCGCAGACGTAGACGGCCATTGGTAGATCGATCAAGCATCAGCATCGTCATGCGCAAATGAAGGAGGTAAGAAATGCCTAGAGGAGATGAAACGGGACCATTTGGTGAAGGTCCGATGACGGGAAGAGCCGCCGGATACTGTGCCGGATATGCAGTCCCGGGCTTCACAGGCGGCCGAGTCTTTGGTCGCGGCGGTCCTGGCCCCGGCCTGGGCTACGGGCGCGGAGGCGGCCGTGGGGCTGGAGGCGGCCGTGGGGCTGGTGGCGGCTTCGGCTATCGTAACCGCTACTACGCGACCGGCATCCCGTTCAACGCCTACGCGGCTCCCGGTCCAGGTCCCGTTCTCGACCGTGACGAGGAGATGGCTCTGCTCAAGAGCGAATCTCAGCGGTTGAAATCGGTGCTGGAGACCATCGAGCAGCGCTTGGCCCAGCTCGAGACCGAGTGAAGATCGTTATTGCCAGCGGCAAAGGCGGCACCGGCAAGACCACTCTCGCAGTCAACCTGGCCGTGGCGCTTGCCGGTGAGGGATCCGTTGGGCTCCTCGACTGTGACGTCGAGGAGCCCAACTGCCACCTCTATCTGAAGCCCCTATTCGACGTTACGGAATCGGTGGGGACCCGCGTACCGGCGGTGGACGGGGAGGCCTGTACCGGGTGTGGCCTGTGCGCCCGGGCGTGTGAGTTCCATGCTTTGCTGGCGCTACCAGGAGTGCCTCTACTCCTCCCCGAGCTGTGCCACGCCTGCGGGGTCTGCTCCTACGTATGCCCGGAGGAGGCGATCTCCGAGACCTACCGGGAGATCGGGCTGATCGGCGCGGGAGAGGTGAGCGGCCTCTATCTCCGCTGGGGACGCCTGCACATCGGCGAGGCCCGGTCTACCCCCATCATCCGGGCGGTCAAGGATCTTGTCATGGCCCCCTATCTCGATACGGTCATCATCGATGCTCCTCCGGGGGTCGCCTGTCCCGTGGTCGAGACTCTGAGGGACGCCGACTTCGCCGTGCTGGTCACGGAGCCCACCCCCTTCGGGCTCCACGATCTCAAGTTGGCCGTACAGACGGCCCGGGAGATGAGCATCCCCTGCGGCGTCGTCGTCAACCGAGCCGGGATCGGTGACAACCGGGTCAACGATTTCTGCACCAGCGAAGGCGTGCCTATCCTTCTTGAGATCCCCGCCGACAGACATATCGCCGAGGCCTGCTCCCGGGGAGAGGTGTTCGCCGCCACCGACGCTGCCTTTGCCTCCGAGCTACGCACCTTTGCCGCCGACCTGCAGGCCCGAATCGGGAACCTGCGAGCAGAGGGTGCCGATGTCTCCGTCTCCGCAACAAAGTCCCCCGCCGAGAAGGTGGCGTCGTCGTGACCTCCTTCGACTCGACACAGGGGCCAAAGCAGTTGGTGGTCCTGAGCGGAAAAGGGGGCACCGGCAAGACCAGTCTGGTCGCGGCTCTGGCCACCTTCGTCCCCGACAAGGTCCTCGCCGACTGCGATGTCGACGCCGCCGACCTGCATCTGGTGCTGGATCCTAAGCGCAAGCACAGGGAGCCCTTCGTCTCCGGCAAAGAGGCCCGCATCGCGCCGGAGCGCTGCAGCGCGTGCGGCCTGTGCATGGAGCACTGCCGATTTGACGCCGTCCACATGGCCCGATACAACGGCGGTCGGTCGGTCTATGCGGTCGATCATCTCGCTTGCGAGGGATGCGGGCTCTGCGCCCGGGTCTGCACGTCCGGGGCGGTGGATATGTTGGACGCCGAGCGCGGGGAATGGTTCGTCTCGGATACGCGCCACGGTCCCCTGGTGCATGCTCGACTCAACATCGGAGGGGAGAACTCGGGTAAGCTCGTCACCGTCGTCAGGAACCAGGCTCTGGCACTGGCTCAGGAGACGGGCGCCGGCCTAGTCCTCGTCGACGGTCCCCCGGGCATCGGTTGCCCTGTCATCGCCTCCGTCACGGGGGCGGACCTGGTACTGGCCGTGACCGAACCGACCGTCTCGGGGGCCCACGACCTGGAACGGGCAGCCGACCTGGTGCGGGGTTTCGGCCTGCCCCTGGCGGTATGCATCAACAAGAGCGACCTCAACCCGGACATGGCCGAACGCATCAGTGACCTCTGCGCCGCCCGTGGATTCCCCGTGGTGGGTGAGCTGGACTACGATATCGCCGTGGTGCGGGCGCAGGTGGAGGGGAAGAGCATCGTGGAATACGGCCCCAGCGTGGTCGCCGATCAGATACGAAAGATGTGGGGAGTCCTGGAAAGCATGTTGAAGAAAGCGGAGGCATAGAGATGGATTGCACGCAGCCGGGCAACGACCGCGCGCTGGCGGTCAACGAGAGAATGGCTCACGTCAAGCACAAGATCATCGTCCTGTCCGGCAAAGGCGGGGTGGGCAAGAGCACGGTCGCGGTCAGTCTCGCCACTTCTCTCGCGCTCGAAGGCAAGCGTGTAGGGCTTCTGGACGTGGATCTGCACGGACCGACCGTCCCCCAGCTCATGGGTTTGAATGGTCACTCGGTGGTCACCGAGGGACAGGTCCTCGTCCCCGTCGAGGTGGGCGAGAGTCTCAAAGTCATGTCGATCGGCTTCTTGCTGGGCGAGCAGGACGGAGCCGTCGTGTGGCGCGGCCCCATGAAGGCGATCGCCATCGAGCAGTTCCTGGGAGAGGTCGAATGGGGTGAGCTCGACTATCTGATCATCGACTCGCCACCGGGTACGGGTGACGAGCCGCTGGCGGTCTGCCAGGCCATCGGCAAGATGGACGGAGCCATCATCGTGACCACTCCACAGGAGACCGCGCTCAGCAACGTGCGCCGTTCGATCAAGTTCTGCGCGCTGCTCGACCTGAAGGTCCTGGGGGTCATCGAGAACATGGCCGGCTTCGTCTGTCCGCATTGCGGGGAGGTCACCAACGTCTTCAGCAAGGGCGGCGGAGCCACGATGGCGGCCAAGGCCGGCGTCCCTCTGCTGGCCACGGTACCTCTCGATCCCACTATCGTCGAGGCGGGCGACGCCGGCCGGTCCTTTGTCTATCACTACTCGAAGAGCCCTGCCGCCCAGGAGTTCGCCAAGGCCGTGGGCCCCATACTTGCCCTTGACGAGGACACATCTGTTGAGGCCACGCCGGCGGGAAGCCGCGGCCCAGAGGCTGACCGCGTTGATGCGGTCCCGGTCGCAGAGGTCGACTCCGTTCTCCGTTTCGCCGTTCCCACCAGTGACGGACTCCTCTGTCCCCACTTCGGCCACTGCCAGGAATTCACCCTCATCGACGTCGATGCGCCGTCGAAAAAGGTGCTCGGCCTGACCAGGGTCCCCGCTCCCGAGCACGAACCCGGGCTGCTTCCCGCCTGGCTGGCCGACAAAGGAGCCGGCTTCATCATCGCCGGAGGGATGGGTTCGCGGGCCCAGCAGTTGTTCGCCGAGCAGGGGGTGACCGTCGTCACCGGTGCGCCCATGGCCGAGCCGGAGACCATCGTCCAGCAGTTTTTGGACGGCGCTCTGGTGATCGGGGATAACGTGTGCGATCACTGATCGGGGACGGAGCGAGCCGTGGATGGAGAAGAGCCCGGACGCGCAAGGTTATACCTGGATCCCGTCCTCGAGCACTTCTTGCGTCCCCGTAACGTGGGTGAGATCGCCGATGCCGATGGCGTAGGAGTCGTGGGTGATCCCGAGTGCGGTGACTACTTCAAGGTCTGGATCCGGGTGGAGGGCGATGTGCTTGCCGAGGTCAAATACAAGGTCTTGGGCTGCCCCGCGGCCATAGCCACCTGCAGTATGATGAGTGAGTTGGCCACGGGAAGGAGCGTCGATGAGGCTTATGAGCTGGACGACCTTGATATCATGCATGCTCTGGGAGGGCTGCCAGAGTCCAAGCAACACTGCTCCAACCACGCGGCGTCAGCCTTGCATGAGGCTATCGATGACTTCGTATTCCGGAAACCAGCAAGACAACGGGCGGTGACCGAGGATGGGCCCTGATCAAGGCGGGACTCGAGGCCGAGGCAGGCGAGGAGCGGGACCAGGCTCCTGCGGCGGACCGGGCGGCGGACCGGGCGGCGGACCGGGCGGTGGCCCAGGCGGTGGCCCAGGCGGCGGCCGCTATCGGAGATCGGTGCTCGAAGTGGCGATACTTTCCTCGCTCGCCCAGTCCACTGCCCACGGATACAACCTGGTGGATCAGATCGAGGCTCTCACTGGGGACTTGATCTGCATCGACCCGGGAAGTATGTATCGTCTCCTACGCGCCATGGAGGAAGAGGGGCTGCTCAGTTCGTCGTGGCAGACGCCTGAAGCGGGCCCCAGCCGACGAGTCTACGCAATCACCGAACGAGGCATCGAGGCACTAGAGCTCGTAGCGAGGTCCCTTTCGCAGAGAGCGGCTTCCATGCAGCAACTCGCTGATCATGCTGCTCAGGCTGTTGCCAGGTTCCGCGCTGCCGGTCTAGTCGCAGATGCGGGTACTCCGCAGCGGTAGAGCAGGACTCCTCCGTCCGGCACGAGCGTCAGCGAGCCGGCCGACGCCGAACGCCGGCTCCTCGCACCCGCTGGGGATCTTTCTCCCTTTTCTTCGCCTCGGGTTAACCGCTTTTGGTGGCCCGGCCGTGATCGCCTACATCAAGAATCTGGCCGTCCAGAAGCAGCACTGGCTGAGCGGCGGTTCGTTCAGCGACGGCGTGGCCCTGTGCCAGACCATTCCCAGAGCCCAGGTATCTCGCCACGAATCGGCCCCTGGGTGTTCCAAGGTATATGGTGAGGCTACCAGATCCTCAGGGCACGCCTCGGCGCTGCCGATACCGGCTATGAGTTGCACGGTGGTTCCGTCCAGCCCATGATTCTGCAGCAGCACGTTATGGGGTACCGATGAAAAGCCACTGCGCGGGAACCACACGCCGAAAGAGCATTGCTCGAGCATCGCTCTCTGGAGTAGCGGTGCTCATGACGATAGCGCTCACTTCCGCCCTCACCTCGGGATGCGGGGAGAGCGCTTCACCACCGCGGAGCCTCTCCGCGGCTCCCATGCGGTCCGTCGCGACCACGTCCGTCGCGACGACGTCCGTCGCTCAAACGGGGGGCTCATTCTCCCTACATGAGAGGGTCATGACTGAACAAGGCCGTGGGACAGGCGCCGCAGCCGCAGACCGCCTGACGACGACCACTTCGGCAGGCCCGCCTCAGTCCACCACGACCACGTCCAGCGTTCTCTCGGCCGAACCGGACCCTACCACCACAGTCATCCTCAGCGGGGGGCAGACACCGCTTGAAGGGGTATGGGGCGGGACAGCGGAGCGGCTGGCCTCGTTCCTTGCCGGGGCATGTCCTTCGCCTCGCTTCACGGTCCCCGCTTCGGTTCTGGCCGAATACTACGTACGCTACGGTGCGGAAGCGGGACTGCGCGCCGATCTGCTCTGGGCGCAGATGATCAAAGAGACCGGCTATGGCATGTACGGGGGAGATGTGGTGCCGGAGCAGAACAACTACGCGGGCATCGGAGCCACCGGTGGTCACGAACCAGGCGCGTCGTTCCCGACGGCCGAGGCAGGGGTCATGGCCCACGTGGCCCACATGGTGGCCTATGTCTACACCTCGAGCCCGGCGTCGTGGGCCGATGCGACCACCGATCCGCGGTTCGACTTCGTCAACCCTCGCGGCGCGGCGTCCGTCCTTGCCGACCTCAACGGACGCTGGGCCGTTCCCGGTACCACGTACGGCGAGAGCATCGAGGCGATCGCCCGGGCTATCAATGCGTATTAAGGGCTCGTTTCAGAATGACGCTTTGCCGACAGGGTGCGATCGGCGCGAGTGAGGCAAGGACGATGGATCGCTCCGCCCAGCGCGGATAGGCGGCCAAGACTTCATTCCGAAACGAGTCCTAAGACCGCTGGGGCCTGTCAGTGCGGACCCTGATGGCAGAAGAACCGCGTGGTTTCCGAGTGGTGTCAGCGTAAACGGGAGTCAACACCGGAGTCACGCCTCGGACGCCGATTGAACTATCCGCGGTGTGGCACTTTCCGTGTCGGCGGCGTCGTGCAAGTGTCCCCAGTCGGACTCGCCGGCTGCCTCTCAAGGTCCGTGAACGCACGGGTGAGCCGCGGGGCTTCAAAGGCCCTGTTTCGCCCGCCAGCAGTCACCTGACGGAGCACTCCGGCTTCCTCCAGTCGAGCAGTCACCTCATTCACCGCTTGCCAACTCCGGAATCATTAGGGACTGGACTTCAGGCGAAACGCGTGGGAGGGCTCGATCGTAGAGAAACGACTCAAGAAGCTTAAAGGGGTCGCGAGTCTCACTCTCAGCATGGTGACGAATCGTCTGAGCGTCGTCTACGATCCCGAGGTGGTATCCGTTGAGGACATCGAGAAAGAAGTGACCAAGGCGGGGGCGAAGACGGTGCGCACCTGATCGGGCTCGGCTTGGAGAACCCTGGTGAAGGCTTAACGAGCTGATGAACGAACAACCGGTGAAATCGACCATGCGTGTGACGAAGGCTCTGGCCGATCCTCAGCGTGTCCGAATCTTGCTGCTTCTACGCCGCGGTGAGCTGTGCGTATGCCAGATCGTCGAGGTACTCGAACTCGCTCCTTCCACCATCTCCAAGCACCTCTCTCTTCTGGCCGCTGCCGCCCTCGTTGAGGTGCACAAGCAGGGACGCTGGGCGTACTACCGACTGCCCGACGGGGACGCCGGCCAATTTCTCAGTCCACTGCTTGAGTGGTTGACACTAGCTCTGCGGGGCGACGAGACGATCGAGCAAGACGCACGCACCTTGGATGAGGTCCTGGCCCTCTATCCTGAAGAGGTTGCGCGTAATCAGAGGGCGCGTGCCCATGAGTGAAGCTCAGGCGGAGTCTCTCTCTTCGACCAACTGCGCGATGGTCGTTCCCTGGAACAACTCTTCGAGTAGATCGGTTGCTTTCATCCAGAAGGGGCGGACACCCGGGGTAAGACCTAGACAGGGACCTCCAACTCCCACAGCAACTTCGCAAGAGCATCCGTCAGATCACTTGGCAACGGGCTGCACTGCACTAAGGCTCGCGCCGTATCGAGCGTCTTGCCACACATGGATTCGGTCAGCGCCTGCAGGTCGATCTGACGGGGCAGCAAGAAGTCGCCTTGCACGTCCACCCTTCGCAGAATGGGCCCGTCCAGGTCGACGACGAGGGTCAGCACTCCACTGGGGGTCTTGGTGGAGAGGACCGACGTGTACGCCAGCCGGGGGTGGAACGTCCATTCCGGGCGTGCATACTTCACCTTGTACAATTCACCCGTGCGAGCGCGTTCCTCTCTCAAGAGTTCTCCCGGAACCAGCCTGATCTCAAGCCGATCCGCGAGGTGCCTCGTGAGTTTCTCCATCACCTCATGCACTTGGATCAACCGGTCGGCCGCCTCGCTCAGCGTGATGACCCGATCTCGAACAGTGTCGATCCCCTTGTCGGCGAACTTCAGCCGCGACGGCCGGAGCGCTTTCTCCATCACTGCGCAATCTGTGGAAACGAGGAAGGTGCCGCTGTGCACGAAGGCCTTGCCCCACTCCACCTGCGCGGAACCGTAGACCTTGCGTCCGCCAACAGTGCAGTCGTTCGTCGGTGAATGGGCCGCCTCCACGCCATATTCCGCGCACGTATCGACCACGGCGCGTGCGACTATCGGGTAGAGTTCGGCTGCTTCAGCTATTCCCATTCGGTCGAACAACTCCTTATGCCGGAAGAAAAGCGAGAAGCAGAAGCTCCCCTCATCCTGGTATACGGCACCTCCGGGGTTGTGGCGCCGCACGACGGGTATGCTCTTGCTCCGGCAATACTCCAGATCCACGTCTTCCTCCGGCACCTGATAGACGCCGATCCAGACTGAAGGCACTACTTGGCGTAGGCGAAGAGTGTCGGGACTGGTCCCTTCATCGACGCCACGCAGCAGGGCCTCCTCCACGGCAAAATGCCGGAAGGGGCCCTTGATGCCGTCGAACAGTAGCCGGAATGGAGGCCTAGTTGGTGTGGAAGTAGACACAGCGTTCCCTCTTACATTCCTCGGTCACTTGGGAGAACGCGCAGTGGATCACGTCCGAAACGACAAATGCGACCCCTAGTTCGCTGCTCATGAATCCCGCGGCAGCCTGAAGCGTGGCGTACACGCTCTGTTTGCAGCAACGTGGACCACCGAGTTGGGCTGCGTCCATCAACGCGCGGGCAGTCCCTCGCAGGGCCAGTGACCGCTCCCGGTCCGAACGGAACGTGGCCCCGGTCAGAAGAGAGACCGCACAGCCCAGGCCGGCACAGGCTCCGCAGTCACCCCTTGTGCCGCATACGCCTACCGGTATATCTCCCATCCGACGGAGGGCAGCCCGGATTGCACCTTTTCGCACCGAGCAACCTTGATTCCGTAGCGCCGCCAGAATCGTAGGCGCCACCAGCAGATGATGCTCGGGACCATGTTGATTGAACACAGGGTGCTTCATGATGAGGTCGACGATCTCGAGCGGGTCCGGGTTCGTGGTTGCCACGCACAGGCGCTCGATGATTTCCTCGGAGGATGCCGTCCTGCAGCTCTCGCAGACATAATGGCCCTGGGGGCAGAGCCATTCACACCTCTCCTCGGCCCCGCAATATGAACAGGTCTGCAGTCGCGATTTCTCCAGCAGCTCAACGCCGCAAAGGGGACAATAGAACGCTACCGGGACCTGCCACTCCCCTCCAGGAATAGTCTCCACCCTACTCCTGCCAACCTTCCGGTCCCTTTGCCAACTCCTCGCGTATCCTGGCATCGACCTTCCGAGACTCCGGCACCACCTGTTTAGTGACCAAGCGTCCATTGATATAGACGGCCGGAACCCGACAATACTTCCTCTGGGCCCGATAGGACACGGTCGTCGTCACAGGCGGTGTTTGTCCCCACACATAGACGTCCAACCGCACGAGGTCGGGAAAGCGACGCGTCATCTCCTCCATCACCGCCACGGTGGCCCGACACTTCTGCGTGGGCGGGCCGGCGATGACCACTTCCAGTCGCAGACGCTTTTGTGGCCTATTCTTATTCACAGCAGTCACTTGTCAGTTCTCCTGGAGCTGGGCCGTTATTCACGGTGGTCGGCTTGTCCGCCCTGTGACCACGTGCGGAGGAACATCACGGGTCGGGGTTGGATCTTGACGCTAGGGGCACCGTATCACCCCGTGGCTCCACAAACATGCTCCGCAGCGCGGGAAGGTGTCGTCCTCGCAGTCCTCCTCGTTGCCGTCAGACATGCTGCAGCCTCCGCAGGCGACGCAAGGGCGAAGTCGAAGTCCTGGACCCTCTTGCGAAAGGCGACATAATCGGGATCAGACCAGATATCCGTGAGACTCCGCTCGTTTAAGTGGCCGATCGCGTAGCGGTCGACGCGGCGTATTCGACGAAATAGCAGCTCCTCATGCGTGTGCACCAACGCCTGACAGGGACTGACGTTGCCCTCCCAAGAGACCGATGTGCTTCCCGCCTCGATGAAAGGGCAGCGCCTGGTGATCCCGCCCACATCTGTTCCAAGAAGCGTCGCTTCATGTCGGCCGTGAATCACCACCCAGAGAGGTCTCCGCGTGGTCTCAGTCACGTCCATGGGCGGCAGTCTTAATGCGTCGGGCCACGGGGTCGGTAGCGGCGCTATTCCGAGGGAGTCCTCGTAGAGGATCTCGGAGAGCAGCTCTCGGGTGTAAGGGATGACGTTGCTGATATTGAATCGGCTGGCTCCGACTAGTCGTCCGATCCAAAGGAGGAAGGGGAGATCGGTGATGTTTCGCTTCATGGCCACGAAGGCGATGCCGATCTCGGGGGCCGGACGGGAGCCTCTAGTATCTTGGAGATGTGTAGACGAGGTGGTGAAGACCGTGGAGCTGTCGTCCTTCAAATCCCGTACGAGGTCCAAGAGGTAGCGTTCCATGGATACGTATTGGTCAACGAGCCCTCGGACCAGTCCCCAGCCCGGAAGTTCGTGCGGTTCGGGAAGGCTGGAGCAGTCACACAACCGGCGGCGGACTTCTCTGAACCCCCGCAAGTTCTCCAGCACCTGGGGGAGCAAGGCGCCCAGGCGCACATCGCTGTAGCTCTCAGGACGGATGCCGTCCAGCGATACCCAGAGAGTATCGAGACCGGCCTCAATCAGGGAGCGGGAGGTCTCTTCGCTTAGGAGGCAGCCGTTGGTTATGAGTTCGACTTTGGGGGAGCCCAGATCCTTCACCCGAGCCACCATCTCCAGGATCCCGGGATGGGCCAGGGGCTCGCCGAACCCGCCGAAAAACACAGCTGGCAAACGATCGAAGGCCGCAAGTCCTTCAAGCAGGCGAGTGAAGGTCTCCTCGCTCATGTCGCCCAAAGGTTCTGCCCAGGCATTTCGGATGCAGGTGCGGCAGGTGAGGTTACAGCGGCTGGTGGGCTCCACATACACTTTGGCCAGCTGCTCTACCGGGCGGCGGAGACGGGCGCTGTTGGGCTCCTCATCCAGGGTGACCGAAATTCCCGGACGTAGGCCCAGGCGGTTTGCCACTTCAGGGGGAAGCACCAACCGACCATCGGTATCGACGGTAGCTATGAGGTGGTCAAGAAGGTTCAAGACAGGCCGCCGCTGCCATCAAGTGGGAACACACGAGCCTCCCGCGGCACACGTCTTCACTGCGAGCCAGTGCTGGAGCCGCTCATCAAGGGCGGATAGAACCTGCGGATCCAAGGCCTCTCTAGCACTCGCCAGAATGGCACGTAGCGGAGGTTCAAGATCATCGGCCAACCGGTAGTAGATCCACACGGCTTCCCGACGATCGTCAACCAGTCGCGAGTTCAAGAGGTAGTGCAGGTGGCGCGAGGCCTTTGACTGGGTGATATCAAGCGCATGCTCAAAGTCACAGACGCACAACTCCGCATGCTCAGCGAGCAGGACCACCATCTGTATGCGGGTTTCATCGGACAGGGCCTTGAGCTTCCCTGCCAGTTGACGCGCATCCGAGGAAGGGTGTGTCATCGAATCCTCACACACTTCGACTCAATTTGCGCTACCATTATAACCGTTCAAGCGTGTGTACGCGAGGACGGCATGATCAGTAACTCCAGTCGCGGCGAAACGCGTGGGAGGCTATGAAGCGTCTTTCTTTTCTTGACAGGTTCTTGACCCTGTGGATCTTCCTGGCCATGGCCATCGGCGTGGTGGCCGGCTACCTCTGGCCCCAGATCGGCAAGGCCATCGAGAGCGCGTCTATCGGCACCACCTCGATCCCCATCGCCATCGGTCTTATCGTCATGATGTACCCGCCGCTCGCGAAGGTCCACTACGAGGAATTGGGAGACGTCTTCCGCAATACGAAGATCCTGGGGCTTTCGCTGGTGCAGAACTGGATCATCGGTCCCATCCTCATGTTCTTCCTGGCCATTTTGCTCTTGTCCGACAAGCCGGGACTCATGCAAGGCGTGATCATGATCGGACTGGCCCGCTGCATCGCCATGGTCATCGTCTGGAACGAGCTGGCCAAGGGGGATAGCGAGTACGCTGCCGGACTGGTGGCCTTCAACTCGGTGTTCCAGGTGCTGTTCTACTCGGTCTACGCCTACGTGTTCCTCACCGTTCTGCCCGGCTGGTTCGGGTTGGAAGGGACGGAGGTGGACGTGAGCATGGCCGAGATCGCGAAGAGCGTGGGTATCTACCTGGGCATCCCGTTTGTCGCCGGTATCCTCACCCGGTTCACTCTGCTGCGCTTCAAGAGCAAAGAGTGGTACGACCACGAGTTCATCCCCCGCATCAGCCCCATCACCCTGATCGCCCTACTGTTCACCATCCTGGTGATGTTCTCGCTCAAGGGCGAGATCATCGTGCAACTGCCGCTGGACGTCGTGCGTGTGGCCATTCCTCTCTTGATCTACTTCGTGGTCATGTTCTTTGTCAGCTTCTACATGGGCAAGAGGGTGGGCGCCGACTATCGCAAGAGCACCACTCTTGCCTTCACGGCCGCCTCCAACAACTTCGAGTTGGCCATCGCAGTTGCCATATCCGTATTCGGACTGGCTTCGGCCCAAGCCTTCGCGGCCGTCATCGGTCCCTTGGTGGAGGTGCCGGTCATGATCGGCCTCGTCAACGTGGCCTTCTGGTTGCAGCGACGATATTGGCCGGCCAGGGAAACGGACACGGCGCCTGCGGTGGTGGGCGCGGAAGGGCAGGATCTTGGCTGTCCGACCGATGATCGGCCGTACAATCCAAGACACATACCAAGACGGGAGATGAATGATGTCACAAGGCAAGGACCAAGAGACGGTCCACGAAGCCGTGCGCGACCGGTACGCGGAGATCGCGAGAACAGGCTCATCGTGCTGCGGCGGTTCGCCCTGCTGCGGTCCAGCGCCGGCGGACGAAGAGGGCGACGAACTGTATCTCGCCCGCAAGGTAGGTCACACCGAGTCGCTCAAGCTTGGCTACACCGAGGAGGAACTGGCGGCGGCACCTGAGGGAGCCAACCTGGGCCTGGGCTGCGGCAATCCGCAGGCCATTGCGGACTTGAAGCCGGGAGAAGTGGTGGTGGATCTGGGTGCCGGTGCAGGTTTCGACTGCTTCCTCGCCGCCCGGGCGGTCGGCTCGGATGGTCTCGTGATCGGTGTGGACATGACCCCAGAGATGGTAGGCACGGCCCGTGAGATCGCGAGGAGCTCCGGATACGAGAACGTCGACTTCCGTCTGGGCGAGATCGAGCATCTGCCGGTACCCGACGAGACGGCAGACGTGGTCATCTCCAACTGTGTGATCAACCTATCTCCGAACAAGCCGGCGGTCTATGAGGAAGCCTTCCGGGTGCTCAGGCCGGGGGGACGTCTGGCAGTGAGCGATGTTGTGGCCACGGCTGAGCTACCGCAGGAATGGCGGGACGACATGCGCCTGCTTTCGGCCTGCATCTCGGGAGCCGCCACCACGAGGGAGGTTGAAGAGATGCTTCGGGCGGCGGGTTTCGTGGACATCGCCATCCGTCCCAAAGAGCAAAGCCGGGAGTTCATCCAAGAATGGGAACCAGGGAGAAACCTCGAGGACTACGTCCTCTCTGCCAACATCTGCGCGACGAAACCCCAATAACGACCTGACGCGACAACGGAGAGGAGACGTGAGAGGGGATGAGGCGAACGATCGAGACTCTGGCGCTCTTCTCTGACGTGCACGGGAACCGCCTCGCCCTCGAGGCAGTCCTCGACGACCTGCGGGCCCGAGAGATCACCAGGATCTGCTGCCTGGGTGATCTGGTCGGATACGGCCCCGATCCCAACGGGGTGATCGACCTGATTCGTAGCCAGGGCATCGACAGCATCCTCGGAAACTACGACGAAGGGGTCGCCTGGGAGACGGGCGATTGCGGCTGCTTCTATGCGGATGCGGAGGCCAAGCGCATCGGCGAGGCGTCTTATGCCTTCACCGTCGCCACGGTGACGGCCGAGAGGAAGGCCTATCTGCGCACCCTGCCGCGGGAGCTGCACGTGGACCTCGCCGGCAAGAAGGTCCACTTGGTGCATGGCAGTCCCCGGCGCATCAACGAATACCTCTCCCGTGACCGCGACGAACGGACCTACCGGCGACTGGCGGAAGCCGAATCGGATGACGTCCTCGCCTTCGGACACACCCACGACCCCTGGTTCCGCCGGTACGGAAAGACGTTGTTCGTCAACGTGGGTTCGGCCGGGCGACCCAAAGACGGGGACCCTCGAGCCGCCTATGTCCTCTTAAGGTCGTCCACCGAAGTACCGGTGGACGTAGAGATCGTCCGGGTCGCGTACGATGTAGAGGCTGCGGCCGACGCAGTCCTTGCCGCCGGTCTGCCGGCCACGCTCGCCGAAATGTTGCGGCGCGGAAACTGAGCAAGGAGACACTCTCAATGGACCCACGCGCAGCCCACGCCACCAGCATCTGGAGATCGACATCCACCGGTCGGGGCGCGGATGGTCGTGATAGTCGTCGCACTTATTGTGGAGGTTGAGGACTGATGGCCGAGACAGCGGAAGAACTGGAAACCACCGAGAGCAAGCAGCAACGACCCGGCCTGATCATGTGCGTCTGCACCGGCAAGTGCCCGGGATTCGAGAAGATGGACATCTGGGACTTCATAAATCGAGTGCGGATCGAATTGCCGGTCGAATTCGGGATGATCCATCCGCAACTCTGCGAGGAAGACGGGGACCGTTTCTTGGCCGACTTTCTCCAGGCCAAGCGGCCGTTGGTCATTGCTGCCTGTGCCCCCAACATGCAGTACAAGATGTTCCGGGACGCCTTCGCCGCCGAGGGCATGGACGTGAAGAAGGATATGGTGCCTCTCGACATCCGCGACATGACCACCGACGAGGCGGTTGAGAAGGTGGCGGCAGCGCTGCGCGACATGGGCATCGACGAGGACGGTGGCGAGGATGGCTGAGACCACTTTCATGGGAGTGCCGCGCAGCAAGATCCCGTGGGCTCCCACCATCGACTACGACAAGTGCGACTTCTGCATGGAGTGTGACGAGTTCTGCCCGCACCGGGTCTTCGAGCGGCGAGAAGGCGACGTCAAGCTCGTGGTAGCCAATCCCGACAACTGCGTGGTGTTCTGCCGGGCCTGTGCCAAGACCTGCGGCCCCGACGCGCTCTCGTTCCCCGACAAGCCGGAGACCGTGGCCCTCATCAAGAAGCTGCATGCGGCGGAAGGCGAGTCGCGCACCGAGGAGGGCGGGGCATGAGCTACGCAGTCCTTGCCTGCACGGGTCTCGACAAGGCCGAGGGTTCGGTGACCCGCGAAGTGGCCATCCGCCTGGCCCAGGAGACTGGAGCCGAGATCGTCTGCCCGGTCGTGCTCAACCGCACCCCTGCCCGATACAAGAAGACACTGGCCGAGAACCGGCTAATCGTCGTCGACGGGTGCGCCACGCAGTGTGCGAGTAAGCTCGCCGCGGCCAAAGGAACGAAACCGGCCCAGAAGGTGATCGTTTCCGATGTGGTCAAGAAATCAGGTGGCGCCCTTGAACCTGACCTCCGCCTCGGCTCCGATGCTCTCGAGCTTGCCCGGAAGATCGTCGACGACATCAAGGCAGCTGAGACTGCCGAATCCAAAGAGACGCGGGCAGCCAAGGAAGCACCGGCGGAGGCGGAGTTTGAAAGCCCATCGGATTTCACGGTAGTCGTCTACGACAAGTACGAGTTCCGCGTCCCCTTGACCGGATTCTTCTTCAACGCTAACGACGTCTGGGCGCAGGTGGCCGGAAGCAGGGCCCGAGTGGGCATCTCCGACTACATGCAGCAGCGGCTCACGGATATCACCTACGTGGACCCGCCCGACGTCGGCACGACCATCGAGCAATTCGACGAGGTGGGCACTGTCGAGTCGACCAAGGCTACCTTCGAGGTAGTCTCCCCTGTGAGCGGCACGGTCGTGAAGATCAACGAGGCGGTGACAGACGTGCCCGAGTCGATCAACGAAGATCCGTACGGCAGCTGGATCGTCGAACTGGAACTGACCTCTTGGGAGGAAGACCAGGCGTTACTGGTCGATGGACCGGCGTACGCCGCCGACGTGGAGCGCAAGGCCGCCGAAGACTAAAGAGCGAGAGGACTCATGGAAAACGACTGCGACAAGGTGCTGGTCATCCCCTGTAGCGGCATCGGCAAAGTCCACGGGCTCATCAGCCGGGAGTCCGCCTACCTGGTCACCGATGAGCTGGCGCCGGGAGAGACCGACGTGGTCTGCTTGGCGCTTCTAGTGAAAGAAGATGAAGAGACCCGGGCCGAAGTGCAGGCGCACCCCTGCATCACCATCGATGGCTGCGGCAAGGCCTGTGCTCAGAAGAACGTGGAGATCGCCGGAGCAAAGGTGGCTGAAGCCTTTCAGGTGGCCAGATTCCTGAGCAGCCACCGGGGAGCCCAGCCGGGCAGCGGGTCGGAGCTGACCGAAGAGGGCTGGGCCATCAGCCGGGAGATCGCTGAAGCCGTGGCCGCAGAGGCCGCTCGCCTCCGCGCAGGTGAGGAGGTGGCCTGATGTCCGCCGAAATGAACAAGGCCACCAAGGTGGGGATCATCTCCTGCAGTGGCGAGGAGATCCCCGAAGGCACCATCTCGCGCAGTGCCGTCCGCCGGGTGCTCGAGTCCCTGCGTCCTCACGATGCTGTCACTCTCTGCTTGCCGCTGTTCTTGGCCGGTAACGAAGGCGAGCGCAACTTCGCTCGGACCCACCCCACGATCACTATCGATGGGTGCGACAAGCAGTGCGCGCGGTGGGGCACTGAGAAACACGGCGGGCCCGTTGCGCGTGCGTTGGTGGTCTCGGAAATCTTGGGCACTGAGGCAGCAGGCTGTTCACGCTCCTTGCGCGGGCGTGGGCAGGCCGACGAGACGGCCGTTGCTGCTGTGGCCGACCGGATAGCGGCCGAGGTCGACGCGCTCATGAGCGAAGGCGTGAAACCGCAAATGGCAGAGGACCCAGAGGCGGACGTATGCGCCTGCATGAAGCCTGCGCCGACGGGATCCGTCTGCGTGCGCGGAAAGCAGGTGGAGATAAACGCTTTGCCCATGGTCTTCGCCAAGTTGGCTTCCGATGGGATGCGGGCAGAGGACTCGAACGCTTCGGCTCTTCTCGAGACGGTGAAGATGTTCCACTACATCGCTCCTGAAGAGGAGTCGGACTACCGGGATGCCCTCCTCGCGGCGTACCGAGCCTTCGTTGGAGGTTGATCCAGCAAACAACCGTTTGTACAGTTATAATTCGCCGAGTCGAGAGTTCGGGAGCTACGGAATATGGATACCCTGAGCGACACGTTCAAGGCGTTGTCCGACGAAACGCGCGTACAGATCATGACGCTTCTCTTGGAGCATGACGAGCTATGTGTGTGCGACTTCGTCGGTGCGCTGGGCCAGACACAGTCGAAAGTGTCACGTCATCTCCGCTATCTCTACCACGCCGGGCTGGTGCGGGACCGCCGAGAAGGGCTCTGGATGCACTACCGCGTCTCCCCCGATCTCAGGCCGGAGCAGGCGACCATCTTGGCTGCGCTTTCCGAGGCGGTCGGTGAAGAGCGAAAGAAGGAACTGCGTCAAGCGCTGGAACGGTGGTTCGCGCAGAAGGCATCGACTGGTGAGGCGGGAGGGCAAGAAGCGGCGTCCTGCTGTTAGCGGGCCGCAATGCTGGACATGGAAGGTGGAGGGTCTTGATCGAGGTCAAGGTTTTCGGTAGCGAGCCGCCCTGCGTGAAGTGCAAGCAGGCGGAAGGGGAAGCCAGGAAGGCGGCGGAGAAGTTCCCTGGCCAGGTAACGGTGGCGAAGCATTCGGCCCTTTCCCCGGAAGGGCTGGGACTGGGGCTCATGATGACGCCCGCGGTGGTTGTCAACGGCAAAGTGATCTCCCAGGGCCGCGTCCCGCAAGAGAGCGAACTCGAACGTATCTTTCGATCAGAACTAGGAGGGTGACGTGCCTGTGCTTATGGAAGTGTTCAGCGGAGATCCGCCCTGCCCCGGCTGCGTCGCCATCCTGGCGATGGGAGACCGGTACGCCCAGAAGTACCCGGCGGAGGAGCTGACGGTCAAGAAGTACGTCGGTCGGGAGGCGCTCGAGAAGTACGAGGAATACAACCTCTCCTGCGTGCCGGCGGCCGTCATCAACGGCGTTATCAAGATAGAAGGAACGGCTCCAGATGAAGGCACAATGAACAACGCGCTCCGGGAGGGCGGGCTATGGATCCGATAAAGGTGGAGGTCTTTCTTTCGGTGCCTGCTTGCTCCGGCGGCGTTGCGGTCCGGCGGTTGATCGATGATGTCGCCGCGGAGTACGGCGACCAGATGGATGTCGTCTATCACCAGGGCCGCGACGAGCGCTACGAGGAGCTGAAGCTGTCTTCCGCCCCGGCGATCATCGTCGGTGATCTGGTGCGTTTCATCGGATTATGCCCCACCAAGGAAGGCTTGATCGGTGCGCTGAGAGAAGCCGGGCTGGAGTAGTAGGTGGACGCCTAAGCGTCCTGCTGGCGGCCACAACGGGAGATCGGCTCGGGCAACTCGCGAAGTATCCGTGGAACCGCGAGCCGCCCGCGCGCGTTCAGCGCACCGCCTGCAAGGCCCCGCTAGAACACGCACTCATGACTCTTTCCAAACGACTTCCACGCCCTCTGAATCCCCAACAGCTTGTTCGAGAATACGTATGAGTCCAGAACTAGCGCCGCGCTGCTCAAGAGTCTCTATGGTCATCGGAGTGATGTAGTAATCCGTGTCTTGCTCGTCTTCCTCCTCGAGCTGATCGATCAGCAGCTGCAGATCAGCCTCGTCGATCGTTCCGAGGAACGCACCGTCATCCTTCAACGATAAGGTAATCATCAGGCGATCCTTCCATTCATGTGTTCGAGCACCCACTGTGCGATCTGTCTACCTCGATGAAGACGGTCACCCCAGTCTCGATAGCGCTGGTCGCGGTCTTCGTCGCCGATCTTCCGCCTACCTCGCCGTTACCAGACCAGGCCGGACAATCGAGGGGATTATCCCAGGAGTTGGCCATAGGCGTGTTCGGCCCTCGTCTTGGGTAGAACGAAGTCATAATCAGAACAGCCGCCCTGGAGGGAGCACGAGTGATCATGACTACCCCAATCGACTCAGTCACCGCGATCCACAACGCCTTCCGACGCGACATGGCAGACATCGACACAGCCGCGCTGGACACGGCGCGCGGCAGACCGGGGCTCGAAGCCACGATTGACCGCTTCCGCTTCTTCAACGAAGTGCTGGTGTGGCATGCCCACGGTGAAGAACTGGCTATCTTCCCTGCGTTGGAGGTTGTCGCTCCGTCCGTGGCCGAGGCGTACCTGAGAGACCATCGCGGTCTAGACGCCGCGTTCGACGCTCTGAACGACGCGGTCTCTGCCCGTGACCCGCTGGAGACAGCACGAGCCACAGCTGCCTTCAAGTTCCATCTAGACATTCACCTGGCCAAAGAAGATGCGCACGTCTACCGTCTCATAAGGGAACGCGTTTCCCTACCTGATCAGGGCAAGGCAGTCGGGGTCATGGCCAGCACAGTCCCCCAGGAGCGCTTCCCAGAGGTGGTCGCCTGGCTATTCCCTTTGATCGGCCACGACGACCGCGCGAACATGACCCGGGTATGGCAAATGCTCATGCCTCCGGAGACCTTTGCGGGAGTCAAGAAACTGGTGCAGAAGGCGGTCGGCGACGACTGGGCAGAGCTGACTCAGCGCATCCCTGAACTATCGCTTTGAGAAACCGGGGGGTTCGAATCCCCCGTCGAAACCGCGCTTTGGCGTCTTCGGTGCTGGACATATGATGAGCACATCCGGTTCATGAGTTGCAGTTGACGCTCGCAGTAGCGAGGCAGACTGGGGAGACATCCTTGCAGCAACTGGACACAAAGTGCAGGAGGGAATGGACGTCGATCGCGTGGAAGCCGGGGCCGCCTAACGCCACATGGCGTTCCACAAGATCTGAGCTACCTCCCCCCTAGTGGCCGTCGCCCATGCGTTCCAGCCCGTGCCGAACCCGGCAAGCCCGTCCGTCAGGTCGTTGTACTCGGCCTTTCTCATGGCCTCGGCGTGTTCGCCCGACAACCCACCGATGCTCGAACTGAAGCCGGCAGGGACCGCATCCAAGGAGCCTGGAGCCAGGCTGTCAAGTGCCCGAACAACCATCAAGAATGACGCCTATCCGGTAGATGCCGTCGTAGGGCTTGAACTTACCTTGTTGTCGCCTTTGATGATGCCGGCTGCGGAGGCGGCGGCAACGAAGTCGTGAGGATAGATGTCATTCGCTACGTCAGTCCCCAGATCGGGAAAGGGTGCCGCGGAATCGAGCCAGGAGTCTTCGCTTACCTTGATGTCCATGGCTCCACAGACCATCTTGGCGAACTGCATGCGCTTCACTACCTCAAGCGGGGCAAACACCCAGACGCCGGCTTGTTGGCGCCCGCTTACGATCCCCGCCTGGCTCATGCCGAGGATGGCGGCCTTGTATGGGCTGGAGGAGATATCGGCAAAAGCACCCACCGCTTGGACCTGGCCAAGACCGGACTGGGTGCAGCTCACCTTCTGCCCGGGGCTCAACGTCACCTTACCTCCAGCATTTGCAGTGACCTCTACCTGCCCAGAGAAGAGAGCGATCTCGTCCTTGACGCCCGGGGCCACGATCACCTGGAATTCGGTGCCCATCACCCCGGCGACCGACGTGGGAGTGACGACCTCGAATCGCGTCCCTTGCTTCTTCAGGTTGAGCCACACCTCGCCCTGCTGGAGCTGAAGGCCACCCGACAGCAACCTCACGATGCAGTCCCGGCCTTCATGCACGAAGAACGAGCCGTCCGGGAACACGATCTTGGTCCGAGTGCCGGCGAACGTTCTCGACCGAGATCATGTCGTCCACCGTTACCGCCTCGCCTGATGCGGCCTCAGTCCACGTGGTGCCTCCATCGTGCGAGACCCTTATCTTGCCCGGTGCCTCTGAACCCTCCAAGCACCGTGCCATGCTCGGGCACGATCCCGGTCAACGTGAACGTGACATGGCGCGCGTCTGAGCCCCAGCTCGGGCTGGCCTCTTGCCATCCGCCGCCCGGCGCCGGGGTGTAGTGAGTCACCGTCCAGGAGCCCTTGAAAAAGAGGCTAGCCGTCTTCGCATCCGCGCCCAAGGCCGCCTCTACCGTCCCGTTGTACGCGCCCACCTGGCGCTCGGTGCCAAACCAGGCTGAGTTGTAGACGATGTCGTATTCGTAGTAGTAGGTACCCTGGAGAAGACCCGTCGCGTCTTCGAAGGTCCCCGTCAGGGATAGCGCTGCGGTACCCGTGAGCGGCTTGCCACCATAGGTGAGCGAGATGGGCAGATTTGTCAGACCGTTGGCCTCACCTGACTGGACCACTATCGATGTTGCCTTGAACAGCTCCTTCAGCGCCATGCCGCCCGGCGTGGTGTCGTCGTATGACTGAACCCCGTTGGTTAGCGTGAAGGCGGCCTGGCCGGTTGCGGCCGTAGCCAGCGAGGGCTCCCCGAAAAGGATGCCGACGCCCATGAGAGCCACTGCCACCGCGACCAACAACGTGATCCTAGCGGCAGCGAGGCAAACCACGCCCGTGGATCGAAGACCGCGGGTTGTCTCGTCTCGCTCGCCCTCCACCGCCTGCCCGTTTGATCGAGCATGCGTCGTCATCCCTGCCTCCTCTCGCCGGACACTCCCGCCGTTCATTCTAGCGGCCCTTGGCGAGCATGGCCAGGGTGGGGCACGTCTCCTTGGCCGCCGAGCTTCTGGGCCTCGGCCTGAGCGCGCCGGGAATCCCGTAGGCAAACAGAGTAGAGACCAGTATCAACGCATCGGCTCCGGCCGGGTCTCGCAGCGTCTCCAATGGATGGCTTCCCTTCACCACGGCCGTGACAGAAATCGTCTTCTTGGCGTATTCGGCGTCGGGCAGCCGACTCTCGCGGCCGGTGTTAGTATGGACTTCGTCTCGGAGGACGGAACGGGGTCTCTTCACTCCCGTGCCTGCGTGAGCGAGGAGGTGCGCGTCCATGAAAGCCTTAGTACTTGCGCCCTTTCATGCCGACGCCCTTGCGCAACTCGCCTGTGACGGCGAGGTGGTCTACGAGCCATGGCTGGAGACCGGGCAGATCGCCGACCCGGTCGAGTTGGGAGTGCGCCTCGAGGAGGGCGGGTTCGACGTGCTCATCATCGAGGCCGACTTCGTCTTCGAGGAGACCTTCGCTGCCGCCCCCGGCCTACGCTTCGTGGGCGCCTGTCGGGGCGACATCGGCGAGCACGTCGACTTGGACGCCGCCTTGGCCCGGGGCCTGACCGTCGTCAATACACCGGGCCGCAACGCTGTCGCTGTGGCCGAACTCACGATCGGGCTGATGTTGGGACTGGCCCGCCGCATTGCCGCGGCGCATGCCATGATCCGCGGCGGGCAGTGGGCGAGCGCGGTGGACAATCTGACGGCCTGGCAGGGGATCGAGCTTTCGGGCAAGACCGCGGGCTTGATCGGGTACGGTAGGGTCGGCCGTGAGGTGGCGCGGCGGCTGGCGGCCTTCGAGATGGAAGTGATCGCCTACGATCCGATCGCCTCACAGGCCGGGGATGGGACAAAGGGCGGAGCGTGCGCCTCGCTGGTGGGGCTGGAGGAGTTGCTGTCCCGGTCGGATTTCGTCTCGATCCATGCCGCCGTAAACGCGGAGTCGCGTGGGCTGCTCGGAGCGCTCGAGTTGTCCTGGATGAAGCCGTCCGCCTATCTGATCAACACTGCGCGAGCGGCGATCGTGGACGAGGGCGCGTTGCTGGACGCGTTGCGCGCGGGCCGGATAGCGGGCGCCGGGCTGGACGTGTACCGGGTCGAGCCCCTGCCGCCTGATTCCCCGTGGTTGGCGCTCGACAACGTCCTGCTCACGCCGCATCTGGGCGGCGCCACCGGCGACGTGGTGCGTCGCCATTCGGAGATGATCTTGAGCGATCTACGGCGCTGGCGGCAGGGGCAGCGACCCGTCCATCTCGTGACGGGCTGAGCGGGACACGGAAAGGTAGGCCGGCAGAGGGCGCATGGGAACGAGCGAGCCCGCTTTTCTGGCCCTTGACGGTGGAACGAGCGCCGGCCGGGCCGCGCTGTTCGACGTTAGCGGCCGTCTGCTCGCAGAGGCCGTTCGCCTCTGGAGCTACGAGACGCCGGACGACGCTGCGCCCTGGGGTCGCGAATTCGCTCCGGATCGTTTCTGGGCGGAGCTGTGCGACGCCGGCCGCGCCGTCTGCAACGCCGAACAAGCGGGTGGGCCTTACCGGGTGGTCGCGATCGCGGCGACCGCGCAGCGCCAGGCGACCGTACTGCTCGACGCCTCGGGACATGAGCTCTACGCGGGACCCAACATCGACCTGCGCGGCGCCTTCGAGGGGTTGCGCCTGCTGAACGAACGTGGTCCTCGCATACACGCCATCACCGGGCACCTCCCCCCGCTGATGTTCGCGGCGGCGCGGTGGCTCTGGTTCTGCAATCGCCGCCCCGAGGTGTGCGCCCAGGCGGCGCATCTCCTGATGATGCCGGACTGGTTGACCTGGCGGCTCTGCGGAGAAATGGCTACCGAACCGAGCAGCGCGGCCGAGTCCGGCCTGTTCGACGTCGTCCGGCGCGCATGGTCCGAGGAACAGGCCGAGGATGCGGGGATCCCGCTGAGCATCTTGCCGCCCGTCCGCTCGGCAGGGGAGGTCGCCGGCCGGCTCCTGCCCGCCGCTGCCGAAGCACTCGGCCTGGCGCAGGGAACCCCGGTCGTCATCGGTGGCAGCGATACGGGGTGCGGCATGCTGGCGATGGACGCGATCCGTCCCGGCCAGGCCGGTCTGGTGGCCGGCTGGAGCGCGCCGACGCAACTCGTGACCGAGCGGCCTGTCTTCGATCCATCTTGCTCCCTGTGGACGAGTTGCAGCGCGGCGGGGGCACCCTGGGTGCTGGAGGGTAATTCGGGGCCGGCGGGCTCCGCGCACCGGTGGGCGCGCGAACTGCTCTTGCCGGGCGCCGCCTACGAGGACTTCGACAGCCTGGCGAAGCAGGCCTCGCCGGGCTCGAGTGCCACACTCGCCCTTCTTGGGCCGCGCGTCGCCGACTACGCCGACCCGCAGCTCCTGTGGGGCGGCTTCCTCTTCCCCCAAGCCAACGACATGCTGACCTGCGGCCGCGCGGAGTTCGCCCGTGCCGTCCTGGAGAACATCGCCTTCGCCGTCAAGGCGAACCTCCTTCGCGTCCAGTGCTGCGCGGCAGGCGCGGGGCAGGCGTCCCCAGGCGTGGAGCAAGCGCCCCCGGGCGCGGGGCAAGCGCCCCCACGCGCGGCGCAGGCGCCCCCAGGCGCTTTGAGGCTCGGCGGCGGACTGGCGGCCAGCGCCATGTTCAGCCAGATCCTGGCGGACGTCCTCGGAATGCCGGTCGAAGTGGCAGCGGTTTCGCCCGTCAGCGCGCAGGGGGCAGCCGTCTGCGCTGCCGCCGGCGCGGGTTTCTATGCTGATATCCTGGAGGCCGCCAATTGCATGCGGCAGGCGGGTGTAGAAAGGCTCCCCAGGCCGGCGGCACAGGCGGAGTATCTCGACGCCTACGAGCGCTGGGTCCAGACATACGAAGCGCTCCGGCAGCTCAGTCAGGCGCTGGGATAGAAGAGTAGCGAAGGGGGTGAGATGGAATACGAGATCATACGGACCGAGGTACTAGGAACTGCCCAGGCGCTGGTCGGCCAAGGCCTCACGATAGGCGACAGCGGCAACGTGAGCGCGCGGGTACCGGACGAGAACCGTTTGCTGCTGGCGATCACTCCGCATGGTCGCTACTACGATCTCCTGACGCCGGAGGACGTCGTCGTGGTCGATGAGGAGGGCGAGCCGGTCGCCGGCGAGGACATCCCCTCGGCCGAGCTGCTGCTGCACGCCGAGGTCTACCGTGTCCGGCCCGATGTGAACGCCGTGATCCACGCACATCCACCATTGGCCAGCGCGGCCGCCGTCGTCGGCAGACCGATCCCACCGATCCTGGAGGACCAGATGATCTTCCTCGGTGGACAGATCGAGGTCGCCCGGCACGCCATGACGGGCAGCGAGGACCTGGTCGGCGCCGCCGTGGCAGCGCTGGGAGATCGCAACGCCTGCCTGCTGGCCAACCACGGCGCCTTGAGCGTCGGGCGCGACCCAAGAGCCGCCCTGTGCGCGTGCCAGTACCTCGAGAAGCTCTGTCAGGCCTTCCTCTTTGCGACCTGGTGCGGTGCGGTGAACGTCCTCTCGCCGGAGGTCGTTGCTGCCGAGACAGCTTTCTTCCGGATGCGACGCTAGCCCCTGGAGGTGCTTCATGGTCACGGTCCCCGCCTTTCTTCTCAAACGGCTGTACGTCAAGGGCAGCCTCAAGCCTACCCCGGACGGCTTCGAGTTCCGGGTGGAGAACAAGCTCGGGTCGGGCTACGCGACCGAGATGCTGCCGGTCACACTGGACGGACAGCCCTTCCCGCTCGAGCAGAGCTACTTCCGCCCCGACGGTGAGGACGAAGTCCGCTTCAGCGAGGTCGGCTCGGACAAGCCCTTCACGCTGGAGGTAGGCAAGGGCCTGGCGATAGGCGTCCACGGGACGCCGCCGCCGATCGCCGGACCGCACAAGGTCGGATTGGGCTTCGTCGTCCAGGGCATCTCCGCACTCAGCTTCGAGGTCTCCGAAGTCGTCCAATAGCGGCCGCCGCCGACGCGGTCGCCGCGATGCGCGCACGCCGGCCGGGCAGGGAGACAAGGCGGGCTTCATCGATCCGGCCGGCGCCCGCGTGGGGCAACCGCATCGCGGTCCACGCTTGCGCGCAGTACAATAAGGGTGCGGCTGCTGGAGAGGGCGTTTCGCCAGAGCGCGAAGCAGGGGGAGGTCCACATGGAGAGCCTCATCGGGCGCACGCTCGGAAAGTATGAGCTCACCGCCATGATCGGTGGCGGTGGGATGGCCACGGTCTATAAGGCCCGTCACCCCGGCCTCAACCAGCAGGTCGCCGTCAAGATCCTTCACCCGTTCCTTTCCACCGACCCTTCCTTCATCGACCGCTTCCGGCGTGAGGCCCACGCGGTCGCCGCCCTGCGCCACCCCAACATCGTGCGGGTGCTGGACTTTGACCACGAGGAGCACATGTACTACATGGTGATGGAGTACATCGGTGGCCCCACGCTGTCCACCGTGCTCTCGGGACGAAAGACCTCCGGAGGATTATCGCTCCCGGAGATCGGCCGGATCTTCACGCCGCTCTGCAGCGCCATCGATTACGCGGCCAGCCGGGGCATGGTACACCGGGATATCAAGCCTGCGAACATCATCATGTCTGAGGATGGAGAGCCGATCCTCACCGACTACGGTATCGCGAAGATGATCGGCTCGACCTCCATCACCTCGCCGGGGACGGTGGTCGGTTCGGCGCACTACATGTCCCCCGAGCAGGCACAGGGCCAGGACTGTGATGTCCGGTCCGACCTCTACTCGCTCGGCATCGTGCTTTTCGAATGCCTCTCGGGAGCCGTACCTTTCGACGGCGACACGACCGTGACGGTGTTGATCAAGCACATCTCCGCGCCCATCCCGTCGATCCGCGCCCTACGCCCGAACCTCCCGCCTGCGGTCGAGCCGATGCTCACCCGAGCGCTCGCCAAACAGCCGCGGGAGCGCTACGAGATGGGGATCAGTTTCGCCGAGGAACTCGCGACCGCCCTCACTCCGACCAAGTCCACCCTTCCGGTCACGGAGGTGGTGGCGCCGGCCGCGATCCTCGCGGAGACGGTATTGTCGGAGGCACCCCCAGCGCCGACCGCCTCCCTCACAGCGGAGACACCTCCACCGCTGGAGACGCCTCCACCGTCCGACGCGGCACTTGCATCCGCGGCAGCACTTGCGTCCGCGGCGGCAGTTGCGTCCGCGGCGACAGTTGCGTCCGCGGCACCTGCAGCTGCAGCGACAGTCCCGTTGGAGACGATCCCTGTATCGGAGACGCCACCGCCGCCCCCGACGCCTGTGTCCACGCCGCTGGCCACCCCGGAGCCTCCGGTCACGCCTCTCGCCCCGACGCCGGATTCCACCTCCGTCGAGCAGCCCGTGGTCGGAGCGACTCGGATCGAGACCCTGCCTGTGGTCGAGTCTGTCGCGGTCCCGGCGATGACGCAATGGGAGGCGCCCCCGGCTCCTCCGCCTCCGCCGGTGTCGACGCCGGCCGGGTCGACCACGTCTTTCGAGGGAGAGGCTCCGGTCGGTAAGTACGATCTCCAGGCACCGCCTACCGCGGCCGTGTCGGACTCCGCGGCACCGAGCGCCGGCGGCAAACGCGGAGGAGTTGCGCCTCGCCGCGGCAACCGCAAGAGAGTGATCGTGGTGGCCGTCTTGGCGGTCGTCCTGGTGGCAGCCATCGGGGCAGGGGCAACCTTCGCGCTACAGGGCGGGGGCACCGAATCGACAACTACGACCTTAGCCACTACCACCAGCACGACGTCCCTGTCGACGACGACCTCCGCCCCCACCACTTCAACAACCGTGATGTCGACGACGACCGCGAAGCCGATCACCACCGTCAGGGCAACAACGACGACCACGGCCAAACCGACAACCACGACCGCGAAGGCAACGACGACCACGAAGAAAGTGACAACGACTACCAGGAGGCCGACGACGACCCAGAGGCCGACGACGACCACGACCGCCGGCCCGCCACCTACGATCGGGCCGTAGTCTGCCGGCCCGCCACCTACGATGGGGCCGGGGCAAAGCGTCATGTTTCTTTCGCCGGGTGGCTCAGTAGGATTGCGCATCTGGCCGTTGGGGCGGCCGGCCCTTGACACGTCCGTTCGGGTCGTTCAGTCTAGGGACAGAGTGCAGACCGGGCACTGTGGAGAAGTGGAGATACGATGAGGCGTACGTCACGATTGTTCGTCGTCGGGTCACCGTTGTTCTTCCTCGGGGTTATTGGCCTGATCGCAGTCCTGCTCTGCCCCGGTGTTGCCCTCGGTATCTCGGATTTCTCGGATGTCAAGCCCGGCGACGACTATTCGGAGGCCATCGCCGACCTCTCCAGCCTGGGAATCATCAATGGCTTTCCTGACGGCACTTTCCGGCCCAAGGCGCTGGTAACTCGGCAACAGTTCGCCAAGATGATCGTGCTCGCCCTGGGTCTGCAGGTGACCGAGAACGACATCTGCCCCTTCTCTGACGTCCAACGCAGCGGTGCGAACGACCTCTACCCCGACAACTTCGTGGCAGTGTGCGCCGCGTACGAGATCACCAGAGGAAAGACCGCCAATACCTTTGACCCCTACAGCAACATCAGCCGGGCTCAGGTCATGAGCATGGTTGTGCGCTCAGCGCCTATCGTCCGCATCACGCTCGACCCACCCACCGGCGCGTACTACGACGACCCCAAGCGCGTGATGCGGAACTTCGATGATCCCACACACGGCCTGAACGCCCATATTGCGGAAGTGAACTCACTCCTGTGGGGCGTCCGGCCGGACAGTGTCGGCGTGTGGGACCCATGGAAGAACGCCACCCGAGGTGAGGTGGCTCAGATCCTGTGGCGGCTCCGGCAGAAGATCCCCACCTCGAACCTCCTCGCGTACGACGACTTCTCGGACCCGGACAGCGGCTGGGCCGTCGGCGACTTCCCCAATTATCGGGTGGGCTACGACCCGGGTGAGTACTATTGGATGGGAATCACCACCAATTATTGGACTTCCGCGTCGTGGTGGGGTGAAGAATTCGAGGACGTATACTGCGATGCCTGGGCCTGGCCGATGTGGGTCTCGGGGGACTGGTACTACGGCCTTGTCTTCCGACTACAGGACATGGATAACCGGTATGAGTTACGCGTGATGGGCAACGACACCGCGCAACTCTGGAGGCGAGTCAACGGTCGATGGACAGAGATGTCACCGCCCGTCGATCTGCCGCGGTCTGTCAATACTTGGCGCCACCTGGAAGTCACTATGATGGGCGACTCGTTCGGGGCATGGGTGGACGGCGTCGAAGTCGGTGAGTTCACCGATGGTACGTTCGCGACCGGCAAGGTGGGATTCCAAGTCGCCACGGGCCAGTCGGATGAATTCGCCGTCTACTTCGACGACTTCTCGGTCTGGCAGATCGTCTACTAGCGATCACCGGTAGTCCGCGCCGAGGCTTGCGCGTCGCTCGTTTGCTTCACTGCATCGGCGGCAGGGCTCTTCCTGCTTGCCGTTCCCGCTTTGGCTTTCACCGATGTCCCTGCCGATAGCCAATACGGGCCGGCTATCGAGGACCTTGAGGCCCGCGACATCGTGCAAGCGCCGGCGAGTCCGGTCGATGGCCTGATCACTGTTGATGAGATGCTCACCTGAGTGCACGGCCCGCAAGCATCCGGCCACTCCAGCCGCTTTTCAGGCGCGTTCAATCTCCATCGTGAATGTTGAGAACACCATCTCGAATGACGGTCCGCCTCGTTCCATCTGGGAAGATGAAGTCCAGCCGCCTGCAGACAATGGGATTCCCCTTGGCATACACGATGTCCTGGTGGAGCGCCCTGTTCGGCGCGGAGAAGTCTTTCGGGCCCACCGTCCCCCCTATGTGATCGCTCCGCCCGTATGCCCAGTGGAACCCTGCTTTCTCGTCTTCCAGCACATTTCCAGTGACGACGGCCCTGTCGTTGCAGCCGATCGCCACCTCGGCAATATTGCGCAAGGCTTTCTCGTCACCGAACTTCTGCCGCTTTTCGGCCGCCATCGGGGCGTCGCCGCGAACGTCCATGATCTGATTGCGCTGCACCACGAAGACGGCGATCTCGCCGCCGTAACTCACAGGGATCTCGCCCGTTGTTCCGCTGTCAGGCCTCTCGTTGGGAACCACGCATACCTCGCCGGAGGGGAGATTCCTGAAGCGGAAGGCACCCGGATCTGCACTCGGGTGCAAGCGACCGTCGTCCTGGATGGCGGGCTTATGGTCGGATATGTCGAAATGGCAGGCGTGCCCTGTGGAGAACGTCACTTCGATGCCGTCGGACTGGTCGAAGAGCGGTGCCAGCTGAGCACAGGACTCGGCGATCCTGCTGTAGTCGGCGGACAACCCCGTCTCCTGCATCGCTTTGGTGACCCCCGGCAGGCTCGCCACGCGCAGCTTTTGGTATTTCTTGGTGAAAACAATGAGCGGTGCCGAGGCCGAGAACTGGGGCATCGAAATAATGATGGTGGAGTCCCCGGCGACGTCTTCGAGGCGAACACCGTGTCCTTGGCGCAGGCCATACTCCGGCAACTCGCCGTTATGCATACCGGTGGCCTCATACATGACAACGGGGTCGAGTGAGAAACCGTACTTCCTAGAGAACTGTGCGATCTCCTGGTGCCAGTCCTGCGCCATCTGACGTCGGTCCCGCCATTCCTGGGTGTCCTGAACCTCACCGTGGGGCAGGTCGTACATGATTGTCACAACGTCGCCCGTTTGGGGACCGAAGACGTCTACGAACAGTCTTTCGAGTGAGAAGGACATGAAAGTCTAGGCGACCGGATACCAGATGCTGGCCGAGAACGAAGTCGGCTCCACCAGCTGATGAAATCCCTTCCCGATCCTCTTCATGCCTTCGTCGGCGAAGATCTCGTCGGATACGCGTTCCATCTCCGCCAAGCTCTCGTACTCCCACATCTCGATGTACATGTCCGAGACGCTGCCGTACTCTTGCTTCAGCAGCTTCCACGATTTGAGGTCTTTGAACAATGCCGGGTTCTGGTCCTTGAAATCAAGAAACTCCTGAAGCGCTGGATCGAAGTCCTGCAGCTTCTCCGCTCTCACGACGTATGTCTCGACGACGAACACGCTCACCTCGGTGCCTCCTCTCGCACGCATATCACCAGACCGAGCTCGGGCTCGCCGAGCTCTCGTAGAATCTCGGCGTACATGCATCGCGTGTAGTGGTAGCCGATCTCGTTCCGCTCGTCGGTGACGCGCTGCCAGCGATGCGACCCTGCGGCCGCCGCGTCTGCTATTGCGCAGAACTCGCGCAGATCCGCCTCAGGCTCCCCCAACTCCATCCGGGGTTCGAACTCCTGCTCCTTAGCCAGGTCGCGGATCACCTCGCGCGCCTCAGGCCCGAAGCGCCCTTCCATGGCGTGCAGGACCTCAACGGCGAGATCCAGCGAGACCATCATCTTGCGCCTTAGCAGATCAAGAAGGGCTCTTTCGTTCTCCGGACTGATGGGCTCAGGAAGGATGCCGTTCAGGCTACCATCCATGTCGCCTCCCCAGCGCTGGTCGTTTGGTGCGCCTAAAGATGAGCATACAATCCGTAGGTGTGGACCGAGAAGCTGCCGCGACAGCAAGCCCGGGGCCCTGCATCGTTGTAGCGGTGTGGCTGCGCGCCAGGTCACTGGTCCTACCTGAAGAGGAGGCGTTCGAGATTTGCGCCCGAAACTAGAAGAGAAGCAGTTGCTGTGCGGGATAGAGTGAGAAGGCTTTGACGCTGTGCGAAACATCACCCGCCCGACATGAGCCGTAAGAGCGTTCGTCGTCGACAGCGCCTTCTTGCTGTCGCGGTTCTTCTGGCCGTTGTTCTGGTAGTCGTGATGGTCGGGTTGGCTGCCTCATCCGCAGAAGTGGACACAACAGCGACATCGGTCGCCGCCACCGTCAGCACTCAGCGATCGATCTCCCAAGAAGACCTGCCGGCTGGCCCACTTCCGGCGGAGGCCATCAAGGTCCACGTGCCCATTCTGATGTACCACTACGTAGACGACACTCCCCCACCGGCGGGCCCTTACGCAGACGCGCTGACCACGCGGACCAAGGACTTCAGGGCGCAGATGCAATACCTCGTGGATAACGGTCATCACACCGTCAGCCTCGCCGATGTCTACTTGACCATGGCCGGACAGGTCGAACTGCCGGCCAAGCCCATCGTGCTGACCTTCGATGATGGAGGTATCGACAACTACGAGGTGGCCTTCCCTCTACTCAAGGAGTACGGATTGACGGGTACCTTCTTCGTCATAACCGGGAGTGTGGGCAAAGAGGGCCAGATGAGCTGGGAGCAGCTCCAGGAGATGGCCGTCCAGGGAATGTCGATCCAGTCGCATACAGTCTCCCACCCCGATCTCAGGGCGGTGTCCGCGTCGAAGCTTGAATCGGAACTGGTCGACTCACGCCAGGCCATCGCGGAGGCGATCGGTGAACCGAGCTTCGTTCTCTGCTACCCGGCGGGCACCTACGACAGCAGAGTCATCGAGGCGACACGAGCCGCAGGCTACGTGATGGCGGTGGCAACCGACAAGGGCCGGGAGGGAGATCCAGCGGCGGTCTACGAAATGAAGCGCCGAAGGATACAGGCTTTCCTGCCACTCGCCACTTTTGCGAAGCTTGCTCAGTGAGGTTGAAGCACGAGCACGACGGCGGGGTCAACTTTCATCACCGTCCCCCCAGGCACGGGCGCGACCGCCCCACCACCTTTCGGCGGGACCACTTCCCCGGAGACAACCGTATTCACCGGCACGACGGAGCCTGGAAGCCAGACCCGAGCGCTCACGTTTCTCGGACCTGTGAGCCAGGGCACTTGGCGGGCCTTGCGCGAGATCGTCGTGAGCGCCCAAGACGACGGGCAGAGGGTGCTCGACGACGTGGCTGCACTCGCCGCGGGACCCCCGGTCGATGCCGGCACGGCCGAACTGGATTCGGTGAGCGGTACCGGGGTCACCGCGGGAGCGAGTACCAGCCAGCCTATCGGCGTCGCCGTCGGTGATGACGGGAACCAGGTCATGGTATTCGCCTACACCGTGACGGGCGAGCCGGACGCGACCACCATGGTGGGGTTCGAGAGGCGGACAAACCTCGTAGAGTTGGTCGAGGGGCCTCTGCCAATCTCGAATTCCACTGGCAACATGACCACCATACCCTCGCCGTGAATGGAACGACTGACTCAATGGCCTCGTGCCCCGCAGACGGTACCGGGGGTTCGAATCCCCCCTCTGCACCTTTTCCAGGCAATTCTCACAGTGAAGCCCGGTAGCCGAGATGGGACTTTCGTGTCTCTGGAGACCCCTTGGTGACATACTGTGACGAACTCGGCACCAGCGGGCGTCACCAGCGGGCGAGCGTAGACGGACGGGACGGACCGAATGAACAACCGGGGACCTTGACTCGGTTAGGGGGTTGTGAGAAAAAGAGGCCTCGATTCCGGTAGGGACCGAGAGTGAGGAGCAGCGATGACCGGTGCAGCAGGGGCGACATGCCGGACCCGAACGTGAACCAGGACCAAGCGGCGCGCCAGGACCAGCCGACGCAGGAGCGCCAGGACTTCCTCCGGGAGATGGTCCAGCAGGACCTGGCCGCGGGCCGCATCAGCGGCGTGGTGACGCGTTTCCCGCCGGAGCCCAACGGCTACCTCCACATCGGCCACGCCAAGTCCATCTGCCTGAACTTCGGCATCGCCCGCCAGTTCGGCGGGCAGTGCAACCTGCGCATGGACGACACGAATCCGGCCAAGGAGGACGTCGAGTACGTCGACTCCATCACGGCGGACGTGAAGTGGCTCATCGCCGGTTGGGCGGACCACTGTCTGGGCCTGAAGCCGGTCGGCCGGCTGGCGGAGAAGCGCGACGTGGGAGGCCGCGAGGACTACTACCTTGCCCCGGTCATGCCGGCGGCAAGAGCCGCGCGGCGGAAGGCGCTGGAGCCGTTCTACGCCTCCGACTATTTCGAGCCGCTCTACGAGTACGCGCTCGAGCTGGTCCGCAGGGGCAAGGCCTACGTCTGCGACCACACGCCCGAGGAGGTGGACGCGATGCGCGGCGCGCCCGACCGGCCGGCGCAGGAGAGCGCCTACCGGGACCGCCCGGTGGCGGAGAACCTCGACCTGTTCCAGCGGATGCGCGCCGGCGAGTTCCCGGACGGCGCCCGCACGCTGCGTGCGAAGATCGACCTGCGCGCGCCCAACGTCTGGCTGCGCGACCCGGTGCTCTACCGCATCCGCCACGCCTCGCACCATCACACGGGCGACCAGTGGTGCATCTACCCGATGTACGACTTCGCGCACGGCCTGAGCGACTACATCGAAGGCATCACCCACAGCATCTGCACGCTCGAGTTCGAGGTGCACCGGCCGCTGTACGAATGGATCCTCGAGGCCCTCGAGTTGCCCCGGTCGCACCCGCGCCAGCGCGAGTTCGCGCGCCTCAACGTGACCTACACGGTGATGAGCAAGCGCAAGCTGCTCAGGCTCGTGCAGGAGGGGCAGGTCCGGGGCTGGGACGACCCGCGCATGCCGACCATCTCAGGTATGCGGCGACGCGGCTACCCGGCCGAGGCGATCCGCGCGTTCTGTGAGCGCATCGGCGTCGCGAAGCGCGAGAACATGGTCGAGTTGGGGCTGCTGGAGCACTTCGTGCGCGAGGACCTCAACCGCCGGGCCCCGCGCGCCATGGCGGTACTGCGACCGCTCCGGGTCGTGATCGAGAACTACCCCGAGGGGCAGGTCGAGGAGATGGAGGCGGTCAACAACCCCGAGGACGCCGCGATGGGCACCCGCCGGGTGCCATTCTCCCGGGTCATCTACATCGAGCAGGACGACTTTCGCGAGGTGCCGCCGCCGAAGTACCACCGCCTGAGCCCGGGAGTGGAGGTGCGGCTGCGCTACGCGTACCTGATCACCTGCACCGGCGTGGTCCGGGACCCGCAGAGCGGCGAGGTCGTCGAGGTGCGGGCCCGCTACGACCCCGCCACGCGCGGCGGCAGCGCGCCCGACGGGCGCAAGGTCAAGGCCACCATCCACTGGGTGTCGGCGGCGCATGCCCTCGACGCCGAGGTGCGGCTCTACGAGACGCTCTTCGCGGTGGAGAACCCGGAGGATGTGCCCGAGGGCCAGGACTTCACCCAGACGCTCAACCCGAGTTCGCTGGAGATCCTGCAGGGCTCCAAGCTCGAGCCGTCGCTGGCCGGCGGCGGCCCCGGGATCGCGCTTCCAGTTCGAACGGCTGGGCTATTTCTGCGCCGATCCGGAGGACTCCCGCCCCGGTGTCCCCGTCTTCAACCGCACCGTCACCATGAAGGACGCCTGGGCCAGGATCGAGAGGAAGCAGGGCCAAGGCTAGGCTGCATCCCGGCCGCGATGGTAAACTTCCTCGCGCTTCGTCTGGGGCGGGGCCTTGGGTTACATTCCCTGCCGCATCGAATCGATTGCCCGGTGGTGTAACGGCAGCACGACTGGCTCTGGACCAGTTAGCCGAGGTTCGAATCCTCGCCGGGCAGCCATCTTCGCCGCGAGTGCCGCGAGTGCCGCGTTCAGATTCATCGTTCGCCGAGAAACCTACGCTATTTGGATGGGGTCAGGTTTCGACCCGGCAAATCTGGCCCACTACTCAACCGGCGGCGACACTTGAGGAGGCCGCCGGTGTCGTTTGAACGCAGTGGTGGTGTCTAACCCTTGTTCGGGTTAGACACCACCAGACAGGTTGGGGGGTCACAGCTCAAGGAGGGGGGTTGAGCAATGTGGTGTGACTCCACAACCAATATGCTTGCACCATCAACCTGAATCGCTCCTGAACGCCTGGGTCAAAGCCGGCGTCCCGCCCAAGCCACAACTCGTTCAGGTACAGATAAGCCGGACCGTGCGACAATGTGGGTGTCCAAGCTTTTGCAGTACTAACGAGGAGAGTATTCGGATGCCTGGTTGGTTAGGCCCCTGGGAGATCCTTATCGTTGTCGTCATCATCTTGCTGATCTTCGGAGGCAAGTTGATCCCGCGTATCGGCTCTTCATTTGGTCGTTCGTTAGTGGGGCTCAAGAAAGGGCTCAAGGAAGGCGAAGAGGAGTTCAAGTCGGCGGTCAAGGAAGACGTGAAGGTCGACACCAAGACCGATGACGGCTCTGCTGGGACTGCACCGCAAGTGAAGAACAGCGCCGATGAGACCGCGACTGAGGCCGAGAAGACCGAGCAGGGCTGACGGCTCAGGGATCCCAGACGCTTCATCTCTCGGCGCGGACGGGGCAGGGCCTTCGACTCGTCCAGCCGGCCATTGTCCCTGCGCTTCCTCCTCCGTATAGTGGACGGCAAGACTCGACTGCATTGCGGCGGCCACGCCGCTCGACGCTGGGGGGCGACATGATCCTCGACGCACACGACCGAGTTGCCGAGTACACCGCGGCGGGCATCTGGGGCGACAAGACGCTGATGGACCTGGTGATCGAAACCGCGGCGCTGACACCGGACGCCGAGGCGCTGGTCGACCCGCCCAACCGCGCCGACCTCATGCCCGGCGAGCCGCGACGGCTCACCTATCGCGAGCTCGTGGCGCAGGTGGACGATCTCGCCGCGGCGCTTCTCGGCGCCGGCCTGCGCAAGGACGACGTACTCATGGTGCAACTGCCGAACACCGTCGAGATCGTCGAGGTGCTGCTGGCCTGTGCCCGTCTAGGCGTGATCTGCAGCCCCGTGCCCGTGCAGTTCCGCACCCACGAGCTGCGCTACGTGATGCCGCTGCTCGAGCCCAAGGCCTTCATCACCTGCGTCGAGTTCGAGGGCCACGCCCATCTCAACATGGTGCGCGGCCTGCAGCCCGAGTTCCCCAGCCTCACCACCATCATCGCCACCGGGGGCGACGTGCCTGCCGGGGTCGTCGCGCTCGATGCGCTGCTCCTCGAGCCGCAGGACACCGCCGCCCTCCGCGCCGAGCTCGAGCTCCATCCGGTGGACGCCAACGACATCTTCACGGTCTGTTGGACCTCCGGCACCGAGGCGGACCCGAAGGGCGTCCCCCGCAGCCACAATCACTGGATGGCGCCGGCCTGGGCTCCCGTCGACGGGGCCCGGCTCCCGCGCGGGTGCACCGTCCTCTGCCCCTTCCCGATGGTCAACCTGTCGGGCATCGGAGCGATGATGACCGTGTGGATCCTCACCGGCGGCAAGATGGCCCTGCATCATCCCTTCAGCCTCCCTGTGTACCTGCAGCAGATCGCCGTGGAGAAAGCCCAGTTCCCCGTGGCTCCGCCCGTCCTCTTGACGCTGCTCCTGCGCAACGAGGAACTGCTCGCCAAGGCCGACCTCTCCTCGGTGATCTGCATCGGCTCCGGTTCGGCGCCTCTTTCTCCGGCGATGGTCGCCGGGTGGCAGGAGCGCGGCATCGTGGTGATGAACTTCTACGCCGCCAACGAGGGCCAGGTACTGGCGAGCGGCATCGACGACTGCCCCGACCCCGAGGACCGGGCGCGCTTCTTCCCCCGGTTCGGCGCCGAGGGCTTCGCCTTCACCAACCGCTGCACGCGCGGTATGCAGAGCCGATTGGTCGACCCGGTGACGGGAGAGGTCATTGAGGAGCCCGGCCTACTCGGCGAGCTCCGCGTCAAAGGCCCGACTATGTTCCCCGGCTATTGGCGGCGGCCCGACCTGACGGCGAAGGCCTTCGACGACGAGGGCTACTTCCGCACCGGCGACCTCTTCGAGGTCGGCATGGCCGGGGGCGAGCCGTCCCGCTATCGCTTCGTCGGACGGCTCAAAGACCTCATCGTGCGCGGCGGGTTCAAGATCGCCCCCGAGGAGGTCGAGAACCTGCTCGCGGGGATGCCTGCGATCCAAGAAGCGGCGGTGGTCGGACTGCCGAACCCACGGACCGGGGACGAGGACGTCTGCGTGGTCGTGGTCCCCAAGGCGGAGCACACCGTGACGTTGGCGGACATCAAGGCGTTTCTGAAGGACAAGGACGTCGCAGCGTACAAGGTCCCGCGCAAGCTCGTGGTATTCGATTCTCTGCCGCGCAACGCCCTCGGGAAGGTGATCAAGCGCGAGATCAGGGAGAGGGTCGGGGCCTAGGCTCGCACAGGCCGCCCGGGCAGCGCGCGGGGCCCGGGTCACTCCTCGTAGCGCCGGAATACGAGGGAGACGTCGTGACCGCCGAACCCGAACGAGTTCGACATCGCCGTGCGTACCGGCACGGTCCGCGCCGTATTGGGCACATAGTCGAGGTCGCAGGCCGGGTCCGGGTCGGTGAGGTTGATGGTGGGCGGTATCGCGCCCTCGGTGATCGCGCGCACGCAGAACAGCGCTTCGATGGCGCCGGCGGCGCCCAGCAGGTGCCCGGTCATCGACTTCGTCGACGAGACGGGCACCTGAGCCGCCCGCGGGCCGAAGGCGACCTTCAGGGCGCGCGTCTCGCTGATGTCGCCGGCCGGCGTGGAGGTCCCGTGGGCGTTCACGTAATCGACCTCGTCCGGAGACATACCCGCCTCCCTCAGCGCGGCGGCCATGGCCCGCGCCTGGGATTCGCCCGTCTCGTCGGGCAACGCCATGTGGAAGGCCTCCGAGCTCATCCCGTAGCCCACGATCTCCGCGTGGATCCGCGCCCCGCGGGCGCGGGCGTGTTCGAGCTCCTCGAGCACGAGGATGCCCGCGCCCTCACCGATGACGAACCCGTCGCGGCCGGCGTCGAAGGGGCGGGATGCCTCCTGCGGTGCCTCGTTGCGCGTGCTCAGGGCCCGCATCACGTCGAAGGCACCCACGCCGATCTCGTTGATGCCCGCGTCGGTGCCCCCGGCGAGCATCGCCACGGCGGCGCCGCGGCGGACGATCTCGAACGCGTCGCCGATCGCGTTGGCGCCGGCGGAACACGCGGTGCAGACGGCGCTCAGCGGACCCTTGAGCCCGAGCTCCAGCGAGACCTGCGCCGCGGCCATGTTGGGGAGCATCATCACCGCAAAGAACGGGCTCAGGCGCTTCGGTCCCTCGGTGAGCAGCACCCGCGACTGCTGCTCGAACGTGCCCAGCCCGCCGACGCCGCTGGCCACGACGGCCCCGATGAGCTCCGGCTCCGCCGCCACGGCCAGCCCCGCGTCCTGCACCGCCTGGCGGGCCGATGCTACCGCGTACTGTGAGTAAGGGTCCATGCGCCGCGCGGCGCGCTTCTCCATGAAGTCCTCGGGGTCGAAGCCCCGCACCTCACCGGCGATGCGCGAGGTCAGACGTGAGGCGTCGAACTTGGTGATGGCACCGATGCCGCTCTCCCCGGCGAGCAGCCGGCTCCAGACCGTCTGGCCGTCGTTGCCCAGGGGGCAGATGATGCCCGATCCGGTGATGACCACTCGACGTGGCCCGTCATTCATGCCCGGTCTCCTTCGCAGGGCTGAGGGCGTGCACTCCCGCCTGGGGCACGCCCTCGCGCGTCGGTCGCCAGTAGATAGTGTGACACATCCCACTGGCGCCCGCCGTCGCATGCGAACGTCCCGGCGCAGGCCAGCAGGAAGAGCCGCCAGTCGACCTGCGGTTCGCTTGCGAAGCAAGAAGGAAAAGGTGCATGATACGAGTGGAGCTGTGCCAGAGACCAGTTCGACTCGGCCGCTCTGTCATTTCTGAGACGCGAAAACGGGTCTTGCTGACCCGTTTGTCCCATCCCTACGCCGGGCCACGTGGAGGCCGACTGTGAAAGTGACGTGGTACCTGCTTGACTCCGGCAGATTCATTGAGGGTTCAGCCCCCGCCGGATGGCAAGCGGCGAGCCTAGACCCGACGAGCGAGATCTGGCTCGATATTGAGAACCCCGAACCAGAGCAGCTCCGCACACTCGCTAGCGCCTCTTGCGCTTCATCCCCTTGCGCTCGCGCGCTGTCTGATCCCCAAGAACATACCGGGGGTGCTGTCTTTCGAGTCGGCGGTCCTGCTGGAGTTCCCGGCGGTGCTCGCAGCTGAAGCCAACGACCCCGCATACCTGACGCTGGTTCTGCGGGCCGGTGTGCTGCTGACCCTTCGCTCAGCCCCGATGCCGGCTCTCGATGATCTCGTTCAGGAACTTATGGGGGACAAAGCAGCGGCCAGCGAGGACCTTGCTCAGCTCATGTATCTCATCCTCGATCACCTGGCCGATCTGAGCGTAAGAGCTGAGATCGACGTCCGCGATCAAGTGCTGCGCACTGCTCGGACTCTCACTGAGGATCCAGCCAGAGTCGACGCGGCGGAGCTGACGAGGCTGAGGTGGCAAGTGGACAGGCTGGCTTCTCTCATCGAGAACCAGCTCTATAGCGTCGTCGGACTCAAGGCCTCGGACAACCCGGCTCTGAAGCAGCCTCATCGCGACGCATATCTGCAGGACCTCGTGTCGGAGCTGGAGCTCGCGCAGAGGGGGACCTATCGCCTTGACAGTCGGGTCAATGATCTCTACAGCTACTACCAGATGACCCAGAGCGACCAGGTGGACAGGCGCTTGCGCATCCTGACCATCGTGTCGGTGATCGCTCTGCCGCTAGGCCTGATCGCCGGACTGCTGGGAATGAACGTAGGCGGTCTCCCGGCCACCGAGACCCCGTGGGGATTCGGTATCGTGATGGTGCTCATGGTGGGCATAGCCTTGACCGAGCTGCTCTACTTCAAGCGTAGGGGCTGGTTTCGCTGAGTCGCTCATGATCGTGGTTCCGGACTAGAGGGTGAGGGAGGGACCGCAACGCCCCCGGTGATCGTCACCAGCGGGGTTTGGACCCCGGGGATTACAGGTACACCGATAGAGACTCTGGGCAACAGGCGCAGAGACCGGGGTCACGCAACGCGATCCTCTTTAGGGGGTTCGATCATGGGCATTCTGGCGTGGATCGTGTTCGGTGGCCTGGCCGGCTTGGTGGCCGGATTCCTCACCGGCGGCGGTGGAGGCATCATCTACAACATCATCGTAGGCATCGTGGGCGCCCTGCTGGGTGGGTTCATCATGAACGCGTTCGGAAGCACAGGCGTCACCGGATGGAACTGGCGAAGTTTCGGGGTGGCCGTCCTCGGGGCGGTAGTGCTGCTGACATACTGGGACTGATCGCGGGCGAACGCGGCCCGCGGGCGGGGCCGCTAAGCTCAGGTTCCCGCCGAAAGGAGAGCATGATGCCAAGAGTCAGAGGGAAGCGCAGTCCAAGATGGCCGTGGCTGGTCCTCACTGTCATCATCATCGCCGTTGTCGTGTTCGTCGTGTTGTGGGCGACGGGCATCATCTACTAGGGAGGTAGCTACCATGCGCAAGGGCAAAGACGCCGGCGGCCTGCTGGTGATCACCAGAGACAGTGGCGAAGAAGGTGGGAAAAGTCGAGGACCTGATTCTCGACCGTCAAGGCAGCCGGATCCTCGGGATCTTGGTGGACGAGGCCGGATGGTTCAAGGAAGCCACGGTCGTGCCCTGGCCCTCGTTTCGGGTTATCGGTCTGGACGCCGTCATCATCGACGAGGAGGCGAGCGTCAAGAAAGCCTCAGAGGTCCCGGAGATGAGCGAGGTCCTTGAGGGTGGCAATGTGCTCGTCGGAGCCCGGGTAGCGACCACCGATGGACGGGAGCTGGGCAAGATCGAGGATTTCTACTTCGATCCCGAGACCGGCATCGTGAAGGGCTTTGAACTCTCCGGAGGCAAGGGGCGGTCGTTCCTTCCCACCCCGGCCAGCTTTCAGGCCGGCAAGGACGTGGCCTTAGTCGATCCATCCGCCGTGGAGACCATCACCGATCTGAAGGAGGCTCTGCGGGACGCCTGACAGAAGCCCGAGCAAAGCCCGTCGTCTAGGCCGGAACGGACCTGCTGCCAGACGGCGTGGCCGGGCTGTCACTCGGTGCGAACACGCGGCCCAGAGAACCGGGTGTTCGCCGACCTACACGTCGTCGTGGCTCCGGACACCTCGATCGAGCGCGCCACGAGATGCCCACGCCATGGATTGAATTCGAGGAGCGCCGAAGCGTCTCGGTCAGGTCCTTGGTGTCGGGCCTCCGCTCTTATCTCTCTTGAACCACCACCGTGCCCGTCTCCTCGTTCGCGCAGGATCGTCGCCGGATCGCAGCAGCAGGGCGAGCGGCTCGGTCTCGGGCGAGGCTTCGAGGAATATGGTCCTGACCATCATGGTCATGGGTATGGAAAGAAGCGCTCCGATCGGTCCCAGCACGAAACCCCAGATGAGCACGGACAGGAACGATACCGCCGCGGGCAGGTCCATGCCCGACTTGAGGAATCTGGGCTTGAAGACATTGTCGGACACGAAGTTGATCACTATGTATCCCACCAGCACTCCGATGACCATGCCCCAGCTTCTTTGGAGAATGGCCAGGGTCAAGGGAGGCACCAGAGCGATGAGAAACCCCACGTTCGGGATGTAGCTCATGATGAAGGAGAGAAAGGCCCAGGTAAACGGGTAGGGCACGCCGAGGGCCCAGAGCAGAGCGAAGTTAAGGATGGCCACCACCACGGCGAGGACGGTGGTGATCCACAGATAGCTGCGGGTTTCGCCGGTCCACTGCAGCCATCTCCGGAGGGCCGGGCGATCCTCTCCCAAGGCTTCATAGAACCGCCTACGAAAGCCCGATACTTCCACGAGCAGGTAGGCCACGATGAAGATTATGAGGCTCACGCTCTTGAGAGCGCCGTAGAGCGCAGAAAGAGCGGATGATGCCCAACCGACCACGTTCTCCGGTTTCAAGATCTGCTCTTCGATCACCCCCGATATGTCGAATCCCCAGCCGGCAAGAGTGTCCACAAAGTCCTGCTCCAAGGCCGTCAACTGGTCCTGGAGTTGAGGCAGAAGATCCCTCGTCTGGAAGATCATGAACGACATGAGGAAGAGCAAGGCGAGGATCACGATCACGATGACGAGAAGGGAGACGATGTACGCGAGCACGGATGGCACACGTCTCTTGGTCAGGATTCCCACAAGGGGACTGGCCCCGATGACCACCACGAGGCCCAGGAGGATCGGCGCAGCCACGCTGCGAGTGGCTCGGATACCCAGAGCGAGCCCCACCAAGACCGCCAGCATGAGGACTGTCCGCGCCACCGACGGCCATGCGTTTGTATGAAGTGGCTCCTTGGGCTCCAAAGTCACCACCAACGGGGGTCGACGCTGCTCCTCGTCGTGACATACCCCATTTGCCGACCATGTAGTCGGCGGCGACTTGGTGCTGGTAGAAGCCGTCGCCGCGGTTTGCCTGTCGGCGACGACGCTCCGAACCTTCCCTTCATCGACCACCAAACACACAGAATACCCTTAGTGTAGGCATTCGCGGTCCGCCGTGGAATAGCATGGGAGTTCACGCCACTGGGGGAGGGAAGGAATGGAAGACCATAACGTGAGCAGGCGGCTCCAAAACCTGGAGGCAGAGGTAAGCGAGCTTCTTCTCCACCGCACAGCAGCAGACGTCAACGCCATCCACGACGAGAGGCTCACCCCGGGTGATCGCATGGCCGACTCTCTGGCCGACGCCGTGGGCAGCTGGCGTTTCATCGTCTCGTTTCTGATCTTCATCTTCCTCTGGATGGCTCTGAACGTGGTGGCCGCCATCCATCACTGGGATCCCTACCCGTTCATCCTTCTCAACCTGGTGCTTTCGTGCGTTGCCGCCCTACAGGCGCCGGTGATCATGATGAGTCAGAACCGCTTGGAGACCCGGGACCGACTGCGGGCGGAGAACGACTACGAGGTGAACGTGAAGGCGGAGCTCCTGCTGGAGCACCTCACCGAGGAGATCGAGGGCCTGAAGCGAGGCCTTGTCTCGCTGGGAGCGCGCACTGAGCCGGACGAGGGCACTTCCCAACAGCCCTGACCCGCCTAAGCTCACCAGCTCTGTTTGAGTGCCTCTTCCAAGTCCTGCAAGGTGTCGGCCGCCTCGGGCGACACGAAGGCCACGTCCTTGCCCGCCTCGAAACTGGTGGGCGTAGGTAGGAAGGAGCGGGACGTCGTTTCCGCCCGGTGCCGCCGGAAAGCTCATAACCCAAGATCCTTCCGCTCTTCTCGTCGAAGTAGAAGGCCTCGAACTTGCCCAGATCCTGCCCGTCGGTGGTGCGTACGCGGACTCCGGCGAGCACGTTGCCGCGATCGAACACGTCTTTCATCTCCGGGACCTCTGAAGCCTTCACTACGCTGGTCTTGGAATCGATGACGAGGGTGTCCTCGCCTACGCTAAGCACTGCCGGCCAGCGTACGACGTGGGCGCCGCTGAACCAGCCTTTCTCGTCGACCAGTACTCCCAAGACTCGGCTGCCCGTTTGGTCGACGACCAGGTCCTCGACTCTCCCTACCTGCTCCCCCGCGTCGCGGGTTATCAGCAGTCGATGGATGAGTTCGCTTGCCTTCAACATGCTAATCGTGCCTCCCGCGACTAGAGTATGCCTTCCAGGAAGAGGACCACTACCACCACGATCACCACCACGACCAGCGCCGCCAGCGCCCACCACAGCGCGTTCCCCCGGCGGTTACCCATCCTCGGCATGCCTGTCTCACCTTCCCTTCGTGCTCTCGGCCGTGTTCCCGTCTAGCTCGCTCTAGCGGCGGCGGAACAGCGAGACGACGAGAGAGATCAACCACACGATGAACAGCGCCAGTGCCACCCAGAACAGGGCCTTGACGACGAAGCCCAAGCCGAAGACGACGAGCACGATGATGATGAACAGGATGAGCCAGAGCATGTTGTCTCCCCTCTTCGTTCTGTGAAGCCCATCGCAGTATGACCGCGGCGGTCTTTTCGCCAGGTGCCTGGCTATTTGTATCCCCCGGCCGCGCCCACTCGAAACTCTCGGCCCTCTGGCTTCCACGCTTCCCTGAACCCCGGCTTCTTCTGTCCTCTTGCGATATCCCTCCGATTGAGAGTAGCCACGCGCTTCGTGCTGGAATCGCCGCAGAAAGGGGTGATGCCATCGTGGATGTGGTCGCCTGAGCCGCCCACACGCGCACAAGGATTCGATGCGCTTATGGCAGATATGTGCGGCCGTAAAATCCGATCTGCTCTTCCTTAGAGAAAACGACGCCGGGCCGGTCGAAATACGAAAAGACGGCGATGATTCGTGCGCGGGCCCCGCGCACCGTGCCGACCATGTGCGCTGTGTTCTTGCCCCGGAACACGTTGAGGGTTCCGGCTTTCAGTCTCAACGTCCTAACGTCGGGGTCGTCGCCGGCGAGCAGTCTGGCGACGCCATCATAATTCGGATCATCATCGGTCCGGAGGTCGGTCCGGTAGACGAAGTCACCACCCTCTTCCGGCGCCTGCAGCAGCAGGGTAGTCGTAAACTCGCTCCGGTCGAAATGCCAGCCCAGAGCCTCGCCATCGCGATAGGCCATGACGTTCACCCGCGCCAGATCATCGCGCATAGGATAGAGGGATTCCTTCTGCATCGTGGTTGCAAGGAAGGTGATGAAGGGGGGCCACTCGTAGATCCACAAGGGCACGGACTGAATGATCTGGTCGGCGCAGATCGTGTGGTTGATGGTTTCGGCGGTCTTGAGCGCGGGATGATCCGCGGGCAGGCCCGGGATGTCCTTCGCGAAATAGATGTTGTGACGGCGCCGCTGGGCGAATGAGAGCGAATCCAGTACGGGGCCGACTTCGGTGAGGGCCTGATCCAGAGCCTCCGGCCTCACAAAGTCCTCAAGGTTGTACATGCCGTCGCGGGCAAGATCGGCCTGGCAGCGGGCCACCAGAACGTCCCAAGCGGCGCTACCCGGCTTGTCGAGCGGATAGCGGTCAAGATCAAGAGTGTTGCGCATATTGTGCTCCCCTCAGGTACGGCGCCGCCTCCTTCTCATATTTGGAGAAGAATGTACCCGCGGAACGAACGCCGGTAACTTGCGATAGCTGGTCGTGGACACGGGGTGCGAAGTACCCTGTATACTCCGCGGTCCCCACCGGCGCCGCCGGCCACCGACAGAAAGGTCCCCAACCGCGAACATGTCGCTTTCGGCTGCACACATACGAAACGTGGCGATAATCGCCCATATCGACCACGGCAAGACGACGCTGATCGACTCGATCTTCCGGGCCGCTCACGTCTTCCGCGAGAACGCGCGTGTGGAGGAGCGGGTGATGGACTCGCACGATCTCGAGCGCGAGCGCGGGATCACGATCCGGTCCAAGCACTGTACGGTGGATTGGAAGGGGTACCGCATCAATCTGGTCGATACCCCGGGCCACGCCGATTTTTCCGGTGAGGTGGAGCGCGTGCTGTCCATGGTCGACTCGGTGCTCCTTCTGGTCGACGCCAACGAGGGCCCGATGCCGCAGACCCGCTACGTGCTCAGCCGTTCGCTGCGCCTCGGTTACCGCCCCATCGTCATCGTGAACAAGGTGGACCGCCCGCACGCCGATCCCCAGCGGGCCCTCGAGGAGACGTTCGACCTATTCCTCGAACTGGGCGCCACTGACGAGCAGGCCGACTTCCCCGTGCTCTATGGCTCCGGGCTCGACGGCTGGCTGGTCAAAGATCTCGATAGCGCCCGCAGGGAGGGCATGGACGATCTCTTCGAGACCGTCATAGAGAGCGTCCCCGCGCCCCACGTCGACAGGAGCAAACCCTTCCGCATGCAGGTATCGACGCTGGCCTGGAGCGACTATCTCGGGCGTATCGGCTGTGGTCGCGCGCTCTCGGGCACCCACCGGCTCGGGGACGAGATCGTGGTGACGAGCCCGTCGCTGGACACCGTCGTGACTCGCAGTTCGCACCTTTTCGCCACCCGGGGCCTGGAGCGCGCGGAGGTGGACGAGATCGGCGCCGGCGACATCGTCTGGATCGCGGGACCGGAAGAACTGCACATCGGCGACACCATCAGCTCTCCGGAGTTTGTCGATCCGGCACTGCCGCCGCTCGAGATCGAGGAGCCGACGGTATCTATGTTCTTCCTCATCAATACCGGTCCGTTCGCCGGGGAGGAAGGCAAGGCGGTGACACTGCGCCAGATCAAGGACCGCCTGGAGCGCGAGGCCAGAGTGAATGTCGCGCTTCGCGTGGAAGATCTGGGCCGGTCCGACGGGGTGAAGGTGTCGGGACGGGGAGAACTCCACCTGGCCATCCTCATCGAGGAGATACGGCGGGAGGGCATCGAACTGTGCGTTTCGAAGCCCGAGGTCATCACGCGCCGGAACGCGGACGGCGACCTTCTCGAGCCCTACGAAGACCTCGTGGTCGAGGTGCCCGAGGAGTTCCAGGGTGTCGTCATCGAGAACCTTGCCCGGCGCAAGGGCGAGCTGATAGGGATGCATGCGGGAGACACAGGCGTCGTCCGGCTCGATTTCACCATCCCCACCCGCGGCCTGATCGGCTACCGCACCGAGTTCCTGACCGAGACGAGGGGGAATGGCGTGATGAGCTCGCAGGTCAGCGGCTATCGGCCATGGGCGGGAGAGGTGATGGCGCGCGACCGCGGCTCGCTCATCAGCATCGAGACAGGCCTCGCGACCGGCTACCAGCTGGAGAGCCTGCAGGCCCGCGGCACGCTCTTCATCTCGCCCGGCGATCGCGTCTACAAAGGCATGATCGTGGGCGAGCACTCACGGCCGGAGGATCTGGTCTGCAACCCGACCAAGACCAAAAAGCTGGGCAACTACCGCTCCGAGACCAAGGACATCGACGTGGGCCTGAAGGTCCCCCGCAAACCGAACCTCGATCAGGCCCTCGAGTGGATAGCCGCTGACGAGCTCGTAGAGGCCACTCCCAGCTCGGTTCGTCTCCGCAAGGCCATTCTGGACGCGGAACAGCGCAAGCGCGAGGATCGCCGAACGGCAGACGACCGATGAGGAGCTGGGGGCATGCCGGCAGGCGGGGACGATCCCCGAACGATGGATGAGATGATGCCACCCGGCGCCTGTGAAGGCGCCGGGCGTCGGACGTAAGTCGCGGCGACGATCGGCCGGGAGTCGCCCCCCAGACGGTCGCTCAGGTGGGCCCGGACTCCTACTGGGCGGCGTCCTTCGTCATGCTGAAGGTAACCGTGATCGGACTCTTGCGGTCCGCGGCCCTCAGGTAGGCGTGATCGACCCAGCCGTGGGCGAAATCGGAGTTCGGCCAGATCGTGAGCAACTGCTTCGACGGGACCTGATGAATCCACGCGTCGAGCATCATGGTGCTTGAGAGCGTCATCCCGGTGGGCAGCCCGGATGCCGTATCCAGGTTGTACTCGCCGTTGGCCAGGATCGTCGTGCCCACGCTGAGGTCCAGAATCCACGGTTCGTTTCCCGTCGGCACATCGTGACCGAGCAGAGGCAGAAACGGCTTCATGTCAAAGCGCAGCGGGATGTCGATGTTGGTGACCGCCAAGTCGAAGCCAAGATCCGCGACTCCAGAAGCAAACGACAGGTAGTCGCCCTGGGTCTCCACGTCCATGATCTTCTTGCCCAGGCTTGTGTAGGTCTTCTGGATGTCCAGGTGGTCGCCGGGCTTCGCCAGCTGCCCCGAATAGGGCAGCATCAGCGCCGAGGTGAACGGGGTGAGGAAGGTGGCCAACCCTGCCACCATCGTCTGGTCTAGAACCTGCTCAGGCTTGTCCTTGATCGCGTAGGAGATGCCGAGCACCGTGCCCTGGTCGTCCAGACGGAGAAGCAGGTATGCGGGTAGGATCTCAGCCATGGTGTCCTGGGCGTCTTCCGTGTCTTCAGGCAGAGTGAGCTCGTCGATGGTCAGCTTTATTGTCACCTGTCCGCTGCCCACTGCCAGGGTCTGTACGCTCACGTGGCCCGTGATGGTGCTGGCGGGAAGGATCTTATCCCAGACCCCATCGTCCTCATGCTCCGCAGACCAGATGATCGGCGTGTTGATCGTGAACGTGAACCCCACGGGGCCGGCCGTCTTCAGATCGGCGAACATGGGCAGGGCCGGGTCCGCCAGACTGAGCAGATTCCAGAGCAGCTGGGCGCATTCCCCGCGGCTGGCCGCAGCGCCGAAGTTGAGCCCAGGGCCCACCCCCTGCAACCCGGCAAGGAGTCCCGCCGAGGCGGCCTTCCGGGCGTTGGCGAAGTGCTCCTCAGTCCCGAACTGCCCGACGGTGAAGCCTGGGTCGAATCCAGCCGGCGCATCGGGAAGATCAGCCGACCGGGCCACCATGGTGATGAGCTGCTGCCGGGTGATGTTGGCGTAGGGAGCAAACGTCGATGGGGTCGTCCCGACCGTTATGCCCTCGGCGGCGCACACTGCCACGTACTTGGCCGGGTAGAGCGGATCGTTGGGGTTTGGTGTGGCGTCCACGTCGGTGAAGAGGCAAGTCGCAGTGGCCGGGACCTCATAGCCCAGAGTCAGCACGATCATCTTCGCGAACTGCTGCCGTATAACAGGGTCATTCGGCTTGAAGACGTCACCCGGGAAACCATTGATAATGTGGCGAGCGGCCAGCTCGTCGATGGCCGTTGCATACGGGCTACCTACGGTGTCGGTGAATGCCAGCGCCAGACCCGATCCGGCAAGGACCAAGATGATCGCTGCCCCGAGGGTCGCAGCTAAAAGGAACGGCTTTCGACGCAACCGCTCTCGCCCCCTGCTGCTTCGGGACTCCCGAGTCACGTTTGGACAAGTGTCATGCCTACCCACTGTTCCTCCTCCCCGATACCACCGGACTCCTCAATACTCCGCCCGGCCGGGAAGTCCGTCAAGCCCCTTGCACCCCGGTTTGGCGTCCCGATGCGCGACTGCCGTGCCGGCGTCGCCCCCAGGCTCGCCAGGCGCTTGCACCAATTAGCCGCAAACCATAAACCCACGATGCCGCAAGCGCAGCAAGACGTGCTCGGTCATCCAGCACATCGAACCGTGGCCAAGTATAGTTTGGACATGACCACGATCTTCATCGACGCCGATGCCTGTCCTGTCACGCGCGACGCCATAGCAGTGGCCCGGTCGCGCTCGCTGCCGGTCGTCCTGGTCGCCAACCAGTCGCAGAACCTCTCCCACTTTGCGGGACGAACCGGGGTGGAGATCCTACAGGTGGGATCGGGACGAGACTCCGCCGACTTCGCCATGGTGCCGCGGCTGAGTCCAGGGGACATCGTGGTGACGGGCGACATCGGGCTTGCAGCGATGGCCCTGGGCCGAGGATGCCGGGCCTTGAGCCCACGAGGTCGCCAATACCTGCCAACCACAATCGATGCCGAATTGGCCGTCCGTCATGCCGAGCAGCGACATCGACGCGCCGGGGGACGCACGACAGGACCTGCCCCGTTCCTGGACGAAGATCGGCAACGATTCCGAGAGTCGCTGGCGCGCCTCTTGACGGAGGATTCCCGCGCCGACTGATCCTCGCAGACTCCATCAGCGTTGACCGGGTTCGAGCCCCCCTCCCCGTTTCACTCGAGCTTCTCCAGCAGGTTCCACAGCATCTGGGCCACCTCACCCCGGGTGGCATACCCGCCGGTGAGCCAGCCGGCCAGGGTGCCGGCCGGGCCCTGGATGCCGGCCAGGAGACCATTGAACTCGGCCCGCCTGATGTTGGCTCCGTGCGTGGGGTCTCCGTAGGAGAGTGCTCCCGTCCAGGCGAGGCCGGGAGTGGCCAGGGTGCCCGGCGCTAAGCGGTCGGCCGCTCGCACCACCATGCTGATCACCTGAGCCCGGGTGATGTAGGCGTAGGGATCGAAGGTGGTCGGTGTCTTACCCAGGGTGATCTGGTTACGGGCGCAGACGGCCACGTATTCGTGGGGATAGAGACTGCTCGGGTCGTCTGCCCCCAGATCGGTGAAGGGAGCGGCCGGGTCGGGGAAGTCGGCTTCGACCGGCGTAAGCCCCAGCGTGCCCACGATCATCTTGGCGAACTGCTGGCGCTTGACCAGGTCGTCGGGGCCGAAGGTGGTGGGGTCGTACCCGGACACGATCCCCCGGGCGGCCAGCCCTTCCACCGCTTCCCGGTAGGGATGCCCGGCGGGAACGTCGGTGAAGGTGGGAGGTTCTTCGTCTTCCACCCAGAGGGCCCAGGCGATCTCGTTGTCGGAGCCATCGTTGATCATCAGCGTGAACAGGTCTCCACACGCGGATGATATCTGGCTGTGGCCGAACGTGAGCATGGACGTGGTGCCCAACTTGATGTTCTGAACCAGCACGTGGGGCTGGAGTGGAGTCGTGGAGAGGTCGACGACCTTCACATCCCACAATCGGTTGTCGGAGCCCCCGCCGTGACTACCAGATCGATATACCAGGTAGAACACCCGGTCGCCCTCCACGGCAACGACCTGCTCGGTTTTCGTGTCGTTCGTAAGCCGCGTCTTCTGTAGCGTGTTGAGATCAAAGGCGTACAGATCGTTCCCGTCCTCGGCTTCGCTACCCCTGGGCTCGGTCCAGGCGGCGTGGTCGTCGCCCAGAACATGGTCGAAATTGGAACAAGGCAATACTTGGAGGGTCAGCCCATCGGCGAGGCGGTAGAGGCACACCTGGAACGAGGAGACGAGGTCCTTGTAGAGGACCCAGTCCCCGCTGATCTGCGGATAGACACCCGTGTGAGCGTCGGTGGTCTGAGTGACGATCGTCGTCTTGCTGCCGGTGGCCAGGCTGTAGATCGACACCATCCGGTCCAAGTCCCTGCCGCTCTCGATCAGCACGCGGCCGTGGCTTACTCCAGCCACGCCGTCGCCCCAAGAGTTGTCGGTGACCTGGATCCACTCGTCGGCGGCGATGTTGTAGGCTCTGACCTCGCCGTCGCCATCATTGACCGATTGGATCACGTGTCCACTCGCAACGGTCACGCTGGTTATGCCCGGGGCGAAGACGACAGGCACGAAGGGCCGCGTCACGCCGGTCGAGATCGTGTGTAATTGCCAGTAATTCTGGAAGAGGTCTGCTGACGATCCCCACTTCTGGGAGTAGATCGTCACGTAGTCGCCATCGATGCTGAGCAAGGGCCTCTGACCCGACACGTGGGGGATCGTAGCGATCGTCTTCGTCGCACCCGTGGAGATCTGCCGCAGCCTGATGTTCCAGTTGGCTCCGGCGTCCTGGGCCCAGACGAGATGGGTGGAACTGAGCCGGGGTCCGTAATCGTCGACGCTGTTGTTCGTCAGAACCCCCGTGGTCCAGTGGCCGGCGGCTTGAGCGTTCTGCGGCGGGAGGGCCGCCAGCGCCGCCAGAGCCAGGACCACGACCACCGCGACCAGAGCGGCGAGGCGCAGAACAGAAGGGACCGAACCGGCCTTGGACCTCACCTCTTCACCCCCCGAACTCAGGCCGAGGCGGACGGTACGTGATCGCGCGTCCGGGATTCGACCGGTAGCACCGTTGTCCACATCTTAGGAGCGACTGGAGGAATGCGCAATCTCCCGTTTCACTCGAGTTTCTCCAGCAGGTTCCACAGCATCTGGGCCACCTCACCCCGGGTGGCATACCCGCCGGTGAGCCAGCCGGCCAGGGTGCCGGCCGGGCCCTGGATGCCGGCCAGGAGACCATTGAACTCGGCCCGCCTGATGTTGGCTCCGTGCGTGGGGTCTCCGTAGGAGAGTGCTCCCGTCCAGGCGAGGCCCGGAGTGGCCAGGGTGCCCGGCGCTAAGCGGTCGGCCGCTCGCACCACCATGCTGATCACCTGAGCCCGGGTGATGTAGGCGTAGGGATCGAAGGTGGTCGGTGTCTTACCCAGGGTGATCTGGTTACGGGCGCAGACGGCCACGTATTCGTGGGGATAGAGACTGCTCGGGTCGTCTGCCCCCAGATCGGTGAAGGGAGCGGCCGGGTCGGGGAAGTCGGCTTCGACCGGCGTAAGCCCCAGCGTGCCCACGATCATCTTGGCGAACTGCTGGCGCTTGACCAGGTCGTCGGGGCCGAAGGTGGTGGGGTCGTACCCGGACACGATCCCCCGGGCGGCCAGCCCTTCCACCGCTTCCCGGTAGGGATGCCCGGCGGGAACGTCGGTGAAGGTGGGAGGTTCTTCCTCTTCCACCCAGAGGGCCCAGGCGATCTCGTTGTCGGAGCCATCGTTGAGCGAGGCGGCGATGAGATCTCCGGACATGGAGACGTTGCTTCCCCATCCAACTGCAGGAGGAGTGACTCGCTGGGCCAGCCGGTAGGGCTGCACAGGTGTCGCATCAAGGTCAACGACCATTAGATCGTACAGGCTGGCCTCGTCGACTGCCTTCACATAGACCACTCGGCCGCCCTCCGCGGTAAGGAGGAATTCGCGCGCATTGTCGGAAGTCAGCCGCGTCTTCTCCAGTGTACGCAGATCAAGCGTGTAGAGGTCCACTCGATCGCTCAGGTCGCGCTCGGTCCAAAACGCGTAGTCGTCGGTCAAGATCCACCCCCGCGACGGAGAACCATCCGTTTGAACGGTGAGGCCGTCGGCGAGCCGTTGCAGACAGATCTTATTCGACGTCAGGTTGGTGTAGCCGACCCAGTCCTTGCTGATCCGAGGAGTCATGCCAAGGGAGTAGATGGAGGCGTCCCTTCTGGTGAAGATCGTCTTCAGGACCCCTGTGCTCAGGTCGCGGAACATGACACTCCGCTCGAAGGTGTGTGGGTGTCCCTCGACAAGGCTGGACGTCTCCCACACGATACGTCCGCGATCGATGCGGGGTTCGAAGTCAGTGACGTCATCATTCGTGACTTTGGTCCAGCCATGGCTCGCGATGTTGTAGGCGACGATGTCGGGGTCGCCGTCATCGAACCTCAAGATCACGTAGGTGCCGTCGTTACCGTCGACGGAAGCGATCGTGACGTCAGTGGCGTCAGCTATCGTCAAGCTCTCGGTCGAGAGCTGGTAGAGATACCAACGATCGTGTCCGTGGCTGAATACCGCCAGGTAGTCGCCCCCGATGCACAGGTCCGGGGCAAAGTCCGGGATGCCCACAGGCACGCTGACGATGGTCGTGGTAGTCCCCGTGGACAGCTCGCGTAGCCTGATGTTCCAACCGGAGCCGCCTCTCTGCGCCCAGACGAGGTGGGTGGAACTGAGCCGGGGATTCACATCGTCGACGCTGTTGTTGGTGAGCGCGCCCCCGGTCCAGTGGCCGGCGGCCTGGGCGTCCCCCGGGAGAGCCAGCAACACCCCGACTAGCAGGACCGCGAGTGCCAGGACCGAACCCGCCACGCGCGTCCAAAAAGGGATCGAACCGGCCTTGTGCTTCACGTCTTCATTCCCTGACTCATGCCGAGACAAACGGTACATGATCCCGTGTACGAGAATCGGTCGGCAACACCCTCACTGTAGCACTTGATGTACCGCCATGGACCAAATAGCCGCCTAATTGGCCGTCTTGTGAGCAGCGGAGCCCTCGGGAATACGTGGTGGACACTGGGACGGCGGCCTCCTGAACCTCATGTCGAGTGTTCGAGCCACTCCGGGGGCATTCGAGGTTCTCCCTGTTCAAGCCGCGTTGCTGCTACCACCGCCGGTGCCTACATCGGGGCCGAAACCGCCCGGTTGCCCCTGCCCCTACCGTCATGTGACCCTTACGTGACATGTTCACCTTCGACAAGAGAAGCACCCGCAGCTATTATTGCTGTATCCATCTGTGTATGGCCGGGACGGAGAGAGGAGGGTCGTACGGGTGGAGAACGAAGAGGTAGTCTCTGGCTCGCTGGATGAGGGATTCGAGGCACTGCAGCAGCTCGTGGAAGCCCTCAAGGGGCGGGCGGAGACAGGCGTCCGCAAACCCCCCCTCGCCGAGTTGCTCGGGGATGTGTCTGCGGCACTCGCCGGTCTCCGCGCCAAAGCGCAAGGGGTCTGCCGGGAAAACGAAGAGCTCGCGTCGATCACGGCAGAGACCGAGAGGGAGCTACGGCGGGCCGAGGTGACCGAGCGACTCAGCAGCGAACGCTACCGGCAGATCGTCGAGCTTGCGAGCGAGGGCATCTGGATCATCGACGCCGATGACAAGACTTCCTTCGTCAACCAGCGCATGGCCGACATGCTCGGGTACAGCGCGGAGGAGATGCTCGGCGAGCCGCTCTTCGTCTTCATGGATGAGGAGTGGCGCAAGGCTGCAGAGCGGAACGTGGATCGCCGTCGGCAGGGCATCGGCGAGCAACATGACTTCCAATTCCGGCGTAAAGATGGCCGGCCGCTTGTAGCCGCCCTCTCCACGACGGCTATCGTGGATGAGCAGGGCCGATACCAGGGTGCTCTGGCTTTGGTCACCGACGTTACCGACCGGCGGCAGCTTGAGGCCGAGCGCGGCGAAGCGCTGCGGCTGAGCGAGGCACTCAGCGGGATGAATCTTACCCTGGGCACGATCCACCACCCCGATCAACTCATGAACCGAGTTATCACGGAGGCTGCCCAAGCGCTGGGGGCCGAATCGGCCCTTGTCAACCTCCGTCAGGACGGGCACTGGGTGGTGGCTTACACCCACGGGTACCCCGAGGAGCTCCTGGGACAGACGTTCCAGGACGACGAGTTCACGCTCAGCTCCCAGGTGATGAGGCAGGGGTCTCCCATCGGCGTACCCGACGCCCTTGCCGACGACCGCTGCAATCGTGACGTAGTGTGCCGGTTAGGTATGCGGTCATTACTGGCAGCTCCGCTCTCCTCGCATGGCCGCCCGGTCGGCACCTTCGTGTTCGGCTTCCAGTCGCGACCCGTAGCTACGATCGAGACCCAGGTCGGCTTCGCTGCCCGCCTGGCTGCTTCGGTGTCCTTGGCCCTTGAGAACGCCCAGGCGTTCGAGCACCAGCGGATCATTGCCCAGAGCCTCCAGGAGGCGCTGCTGACCGTACCCCCGAGGCTACCCGGCGTGAAGTTCGGTCACGCTCATCGCTCGGCCACCATCGGCGCCGACGTGGGCGGGGACTTCTATGACCTCTTCCCCATGGATCGGGGGCACGTAGGTCTTCTCATCGGCGATGTCGCGGGCCGAGGTATCGGGGCGGCAGCATTGGCCAGCTTGGCCAAGAACGCCATGAAATCCTTCGCCTACGAGCATGGGGCTCCGGCAGCGGTCATGGCAAGGACCAACGAGGTCCTTTGGAGGCAGTCCAATGGGGCAAGTTTCATAACCGCCTTCTTTGGCAGACTGGACCTCGCCACCGGTAGGCTTCGGTACGCCCGCGCCGGGCACCCGCCTCCCGTCATCCGGAAGAAGACCGGAAAGACTCTCTTTCTTGAGTCAGGATCCCCCGTTCTTGCAGCGTGGAACAAATCAGCCTATACAGAGGCCCAGGTCTCGCTCAAGAGCGGCGACCTCCTGTTTCTCTACACCGATGGAGCGACCGAGGCTCGTCGCGGTCCGGATTTCTTCGGGGAAGAAAGACTCGTCGATGTTCTCAGGAAGGTGGTGTCTCAACCAGTCGATCAAGTGCCCGCCGAAGTACTCAGGCACGTCGTCGAGTTTGCAGGCGGAGCCTTGCCGGACGACCTCGCTCTTCTCGCGCTCAGCCTCGAAGGAAGCTGAACGAAGCCGGCGGGGAGGACTCTCGCTCAGACCTCGCTTCAGCAGAGCAGCGTGACGTCTGCTCTGAGGGCCTCCGATAGCGACTCGAGGTGTATACTGAAGCGCAGCAGAGACGTTCTCTGCTCTCAGAAGGGCCAGAATGGGCACCGCACCCGTGAATTGTGCGCAGCAAGCGCAAACCCACTGTTGCCTTCCCGTCTTTTCCTCCTCCGCCAATCTCAACGGGCGCGTCGTCGCTGACCGGGCTCTCCGTCGCTCAGGGACCCACGCGCAACCCGAATCTACGACAGTTGACGAGCGAGAGGACACTACGGGGCCATGAGGATCGAAGTACAAGAGGCGCAGACATCGACGTCCGAGCGGCCGCTGTGGGTGTGGCGCGTCTGGCTCAACGGCCGCCTAAGCCAGGGATTCAGCCCGAGCGAAAAGGACGCAAAGCACCAGGCGGCTCTCGCGCAGCATCCCGTTCACGGCCGCTGACGCCAGCGCCAGGCATCCTGGGCGCGTCCGCCGGATCGGCTACGGCAGGAGCACCTCCGCCTCGATCTCCAGAAGCCACTCCGGCAGCACGAGCCTCGAGATCTGGAGAGTAGTGCTGGGCACAGGGCTGGTGAAGTGCGCCTTCCGAAAGGCGGCGATCGTCGAGTAGTGGGCATCGATGTCGGTAGAGTAGACGTGCAGTTTCACAATATCGTCGAATCCGGCCCCGATCGATTCCAGAGCTCTCCTCAAGTTTTCGAAGACCTGGCGAGTCTGGGCTTCGATATCTCCCTCTCCGACAGTGTTCCCGTTCTCATCCACCGAGACCTGACCGGCGATCCATGCTTGTTTGCCGGATTTCAGCACCTGAGCATACCGAGGCCGGGGGTCCCAGAGCCCCTCCGGCTGAATCAACTCGCGCACCCACCTCTCCCTTCGAGCTCGTTGGCAGGACCTTGCGTTTGCGGGAAGCCGTGCCTTCCCTTTCCACTCTAGCGCATACCCGGTTTCGCCATTCCCGCTGTGATATCGTCCGGGATGCCATCCCAGGCCTCATCGACGCCCCGTGAGCGTGGCAGTGCGGCGGCAAGCCAACGTGTCAAAGCGGAGAAGATTGCATGAATCTCTACGAGTTCGAGGGAAAAGCTCTTCTGAGGCGGGCAGGCGTGGCCACCCCACGAGGAATCTTCGCCGGCGATCCTGACGAAGCGCGGGCCGCTGGGCACACCATCGGGTATCCCTGCGTGGTGAAGAGTCAGGTCCTGATCGGGGGACGGGGAAAGGCCGGCGGGATCGCGGTGGTGGAGACCGCCGGGCAGCTCGAGACGGAGGCCGCCCGCATCCGAGCACTCGCCATCCGGGGCGAGTCCCCGGTCGGTCTTCTGGTGGAGGAGCGGGTACCGCCGGGTCGGGAGATGTACGTCTCGGTGGTTTTCGATATGTCGGCCGGCTCGCCCGTGCTCCTCTTCTCCCCGTTTGGAGGGATGGACGTGGAGGCCAACAGTGAGCAGCTCCTACGCATGCCGGTGGCAGTCGACCAACTCGCAAAGGTGACGCCCGAGTGGGTCACAGCCCGTCTGGAGGCTCGACTCGCGGTTGAATACGCCGGCCGGCTGGGCAAACCCCTGCTGGCCGAGATCGGCGCACTTCTCGCGAACCTGCTCAAGACCGCCCTTGAGAACGACCTGGAGCTTATCGAGATCAACCCGTTGATAGCCACCGCCGGGGGGCTCGTTGCAGCCGACGCCAAGGTGACCATCGACGACGATGCCCTGTTCCGGCAGCAGGATCTGGTCTTGGTCGAACGTCCCCCTCTGGGTGAATTGGAAGCCCGAGCCAAGGCGGCCTCACTGAACTTCGTGGACTTGGACGGGGAGATATGCCTGATGGCCAATGGAGCAGGCCTGAACATGTCTCTGCTCGATGCGGTCGGTCGACTCGGGTCCAGTCCTGCCAACTTCCTCGATACGGGGGGCGGAGCCAGCACGGAGAAGGCATACCAAGGGATGCGCATCCTCCAGGACCGAGGCCTGCGTGATCCCAAGGTCCGCGCCCATCTGCTGATGCTGAGTCTCGCGATCACCCGGGCCCGGGAGGCGGCTCGTGGCATCATACGAGCCGTGCAGGAGATCCCTGACGATCCGGTAGGCACGATCGCAGTGGTCCACGGCACCGGGGCCGAAGAGGGCGCCCGCCTGCTGGAAGAAGCGGGCATACGGGTGGCTCCCGACATCAAGACCGCGGTCGAGTTGGCCGTAGCTTCGCAGAGGAGGCGGTGAGCCATGGGTTTCTTGTGTGACCACACCACCCGCGTGCTCGTCCAAGGGATCACCGGCAACTTCGGGAGGACGCAGACACGCCTCATGCTGGATTACGGCACGCAGATCGTTGCAGGTGTGACCCCCGGCAAAGCCGGCGAGACGGCCGAGGGCGTGCCCGTCTTCGACACTGTGGCCGATGCGATAGCCGGAGCCGGTCCCATCGATGCCGGCGTCGTCTACGTTCCGGCCCGCTTTGCTAGGTCGGCGATAGAGGAGGCGGTGGAAGCGGGCATTCCGCTGGTCGCGGTGATCACAGAAGGCGTGCCGCTCTACGACGAGATGTACGCGTGTGATCTTGCCCGGAAGCGAGACGTGTGGCTCATCGGTCCCAACTGTCCCGGCATCTTGGTCCCGGGCGAGACCAGCCTGGGCATGATCCCTCCCAGCTCGACCTCGGTTGGCAACATCGCGGTGATCAGCCGGAGTGGGACCCTCACCTTTGAGATCACCAAAGTCTTGTCCGATGCCGGACTCGGCCAGTCGGTGTGCGTCGGCATCGGTGGCGACCGGGTCATCGGCCGTGATTTCGCCGACTACCTGCGCCTGGCGGAGCGAGACGAGGCCACTCGGGTGATCGTCCTCGTGGGTGAGATAGGGGGCGACGCCGAGGAGAAAGCTGCCGAGGTCATCGCCGGCGAGATCCGGAAACCGATCGTGGGCCTACTCGTGGGTAGACATGCCCCCGTTGGCAAGCGCATGGGACATGCCGGCGCCATGATCTCCGGGGGCAAGGGCACCATCGCGAGCAAAGAGGCGGCTCTTTCCGCAGCGGGGGTCCACCTGGTCGACTATCTCTGGGAACTCCCCGACGCGATCCACGCCTTGGGGGCGATTGGGTCCACGCGCGGAAGCCCGCGAGATCTCCGGTAGCGCCCTTGGAGCTCGTTCTTAAGGCTCCACCAGCTTCAGCCCCAGCCTCAGTCCCTCCACGTTGGTGGCGGCGGCTTTCTCGTCCTGAAGACGCCGTGAGGCCTCGACGAAGGCTTCGGGCGGATAGAGATCCTCCGCACTGAGGACCGCGCCCACACCCACGGCGGCCAAGGCCAGGTGATGCACGCTCTTGGCCGTCTCTTGGAAGGGCAGGTACGTGACCTGAGCGCGGGTGCTCACCGTGCCCAGCTTCTCTTCGACGAACAACCGGGTGGTCGGCGGGAAACCGGCCAGCTTCCTCTCCAGGTAGCTGAGGCCGTCCCGGGAGAGGATGAGGCCGATGTCCGGGACGTCGACCCCCGTGTAGAGGATGGGATCGGGGGACACTATGACCTCCGCCACCGAGTAGCCCGTCCTCACCGTCACCGGGTAGTCGTCCTTCTGGGTGGCCTGCAGCCCGCTCAGTATGGCGCCGGCGCCGAGCACGGTCGCAGCCGAGCGAATCTTGAGGCCGGCTGATCCGCAGATGAGGATCCCGCGCCGCTCCTTGAGGGAGCTCCGGACTACCGGGTCCAATCCCACCCCGGGGGCAGGCTTCGCGATCTGGGCGCCGCGGCTCTGCTCCCGGTAGGCCCAGCTGAACTCGGGCCGGCCGTCCCGGCGCACGACCCCGGGCGGCATCTCCAGCTCCTCCATCATCCGAGCCATGGTCTCCCGGTTCAGGGGATGGCGACGGGCGAAGTAGGCGACACACACATCCCAGATATCGACCAGGGCGAAGCCCTCGGTCGCCACGGCTTCGGCCACGACCTCCGCCGCGTCGTCGGACACCACGCTGGTGCGGGCCAGGAACGAGGGGCGGGCCGGGCGAAGAGTCTCGACGATGTCCAGAGGTATCTCGACGTTCCCCCATGGTGTGGAGGAGGTGACCATGCCCACGGGCGTGGTCACCGACTGCTGCCCCCCGGTCATGCCGTAGTTGAAGTTGTTCGCGACGATGACGGTGATGCCGATATTGCGGCGGGCGGCTGCCAGCAGGTGCCCGCCGCCGATCCCCATGCCCCCGTCGCCCATCAGCACGATGACCTTCAGGGCGGGATTGGCCAGTTTGATGCCCGAGGCGTAGGTGATGGACCGCCCGTGCAGCCCGTGAAAGGCGTTCGTCCTGAAGCTCTTGTCCACCATGCCGATGCAGCCGATGTCGGTGACCAGCACCACCTGCTCGGGGGCGTAGCCCAGGGCCTGCAAGGCTCGGTCCAGGTAGCCGGCGATCTTGCCGTGGCCGCAGCCGGGGCAGAAGGTGGTCGGCAGGGTGTCGGGGCGGAAATACCCGCTTTCCGTCATAGCAGCCCCCCTCCTTCGAGTATCTCTGCAGGGGTCACAAGATCGGTGTTCATCTTGCTTACCGGGACCACCGCCAGCGGGGCTGCCAGCTTTCGCACCTCTTCCACATATTGGCCCAGGTTCATTTCCGGGACCAGCACCCGTCCATCCGCGGAAAGCGTCCCCAGGGCCTCCTCGATGGCGTGCTCCGGGACCGGGTAGAGGGTCTTGAGGACCAGCAGGCTCACCCGCCGCCCCGCCTTTCTGGCCAAGGCCGCCGCCTCCCGCGCGGAACGAGCGGTCACGCCGTACGCCACGATGAGGGTATCGGCGCCTTCCTGGAGATCGAACTCGTAGCGGGCGAGGGGGGGTGCATAGTCGATGATCTTCCGTTGGAGGTGCTCCATCATCTCGGCGATGATGTGCGGGTCCTTGGTCAGGAACCCGGCCTGGTCGTGCATGCTCGTGGTGTAGCGCACCACGTGCGGGCCCCCAAGCGGGCTGAAAAGAGGCACATCGGCCGGTCGCTGGAACCCATGGGGAACGAAGCTCTGGTCGTCTGGGGCGAGGGTCCGCGACACCAGCGGTGGTGCCTCGCGCCGCACTTCCTCCAGGTCGATGCGCTCCCTGAGAAGGCCGATCTCCTTCTGGGAAGCCAGTATGACCGGAGTCCTGAACCGCTCCGCAAGGTTGAAGGCTTCGATGGTGAGGACATAGCATTCCTTCACGTTCTCGGGCGACAGCACGAACAGTGGCAGCCCCCCGGACGTGCCCCAGCGGAGGAATTGGATGTCCCCGTCGGCCCCTTGGGTGGCAGACCCGGTAGCAGGACCCTGGCGCTGTACATCCACGATCACGATCGGGGTCTCACCCATGATGGCGAGCCCGATGTTCTCGGAATACAGGCTCATCCCGGGCCCCGAGGTAGCGGTCATGACCTTGAGACCGGCCATGGCCGCCCCGATGCACATCCCGATGGAGGCAAGCTCGTCTTCGGCTTGAACGGCTACGCCGCCCACTCTGGGGAGCTCCCGGGCCAGGCCGGTGAGGATAGAGGTGGCCGGGGTGATCGGGTAGCCGGCGAAGAACCGGCAGCCCGCATCGACCGCCGCCCGAACCACCGCGTCGTTGCCTTCAAGGAACTCGATCATACCGCGGCTCTTGGTGTGCAACTCGTCAAGATCTCGGGGCTGCTGTCGTGAATCCCGGCCCGGTACGGATCGATCCTTCTATCCATCCCTGTCCCTTCGATTGCATTCTGGGGGCAGGATAACAGACTCGCCCGTCTCCCCTGGTCAGCAATGCAGCCCGGGGTCACCGCGCGCAGGATTGTACTACAGAGCCTCTGTGTCGACCGTCAGCCGCAGGCCCCGCGACCCGGGGCATCGATCCCGTCCTCAGTGCACGTGTGAGGCGACTCTTACCAGCGGTTGCCGCTGTTGTAGCCGCTGCTGCCGCCGCCGTAGCCACCGCCGGAGCGAGGGGCACGGGGCACCTGTTCTTTGGCCACATCGACCTTGAGGGCGCGACCGTCGAGCTGGGTGCCGTCCAGGGCGCCCTTGGCCTTCTGGGCTTCATCGGCCGAGCCCATCTCCACAAAACCGAAGCCCTTGGGGCGTCCGGAATCGCGATCGGTGATGAGATTGACCGAGGTCACCTCGCCGTGAGCTTCGAAAGCCGTCCTGATGCTGGCTTCGGAGGTCTCATAACTGAGATTGCCCACGTACAGTTTTGCTGAATTTACCACTACAGCCTCCATGAACGGAGTTACATTGCGACAAACGAGAGGGAAAGACTGGAGACTGGGCGAGGAGGTTCTGAAGCTCGGCGCTGCGCCTGGAGAAGATTCCTGTCGAATGCTTGACGGCAGCATAGCACAATGCCCAACGCCCGGCTGCGGAGGCGAGCGAGGGTGGCGGGCCGAGACGATCCCCTTACCCGTGCGTCTCACTGCAGAAGCACGTGCGTGATAAAGTGACTGCTCAGAAGGCATGTCATCCGTGCTTTCGCGAGCCAGCCGTCTTCTGCCACTTTCCATCCCGGGTCGATACGAACCCGGAAGAATCACATCACTCCTAGGGTGGGATGTCCCACCTACTCGAACGAAAGAAGAGGGAGACCGCCAGTGAGGAGCAAGAAGGAGGTGCGCTATGTCGTCTCCCGCCTCAAGGACCCCGACGATCTGGAAGGCGAGCGCGAGGCGATCGGCTGCCACCCCTACCTAGATCTTGCCAAGAAACACGCCGACCGTCTGGGTCCCGGCACCTGTGTCGATGCGGAAGGGGGCACCTACTACTTCGATGGCCCCTATAGGCGGCGCGAGCAATGGCAAGTAGAGTGGACCAACCGCAACCTCTATCAGGGTAGGAAGGCGAGAAGCCCAGCACCTGAGGTCTAGGACTGACGGAAGAACCAGGTCGCCAGGCCCGACGGACAACGACGGTCGCCGTCGCTTCTTCGGTCCGCCCGGAACCGGCCGACCAGCCCCCACCGGATGTTTCGAGGCCCGGTAGAATAGGGGACGCTTGGGGATAGCGAGTATGCCTTTGCGCTGCCCAGGGTGCGGGGCGAGAAAGGAGTGGTGCTGTGGTTCAAGAGCAAGCGGAGCCCGCTGCAGAGAGTATCCTCAGACGGCTTGAACAGGCGATCAACGATCGTGATCTCGAAGCCTTGGTCGGCTGCTTTCGGGAGGATGTCGTCATTGAGCACCCCGCCCATCCGGCACGAAGCACCCGGGGCAGGGATCAGGTCTGGCGCAACTGGGCGCCGGTCATGGCTGGGATGGCCGATTTCAAGGCCACGCTCGTGCGCTTTGCCGCCGACAAGGACATCGTGTGGGCGGAGTGGTATTGGCAGGGCACTCAGGCTGACGGCTCTGCGGGCGATATGGCCGGGGTGATCATCCACGGCTTGGCCGGCGACGAGATCGCCTGGACGCACTTCTACCTGGAACCGGTCGACAAGTAGGGCGCCGGCATCAGGTCTTCGCTCGCCGCGATCACGGTGGGCACTTTGCGCAGATGGATCTGAACTGCATGGTGCTTAGATAGCGGTCGCCCCGGTCGGGAAGCACCACCACGATGGTCCCGTGGTCGATCATCTTGGCTATGCGAAGGGCTACGGCAACGGCCGCGCCCGCCGAAGTACCGACGAAGAGGCCTTCCTTGGTGGCAAGGAGTTTCGTTGTCTCGAAGGCCTCGCCGTCTTCGACCATTTCCTTCAGGTCCAGCTCTTCCGGCTGGTAGATACCGGGCACCATGGATTCGGTCATGTTCTTTAGCCCCTGGATAGTGTGGCTCATGACGGGCTCAACACCGACGATCCTCACAGAGGGCTTCACGGACTTCAGATACCTTCCGGCACCCATCAAGGTCCCGGTAGTGCCCATGCCGGCCACGAAGTAGTCGACCTGCCCATTGCTCTGCCGATAGATTTCGGGGCCTGTGGTCTCGAAGTGGGCAAGCACGTTCGCCTCGTTGTCGTACTGATTGGGCATGTAGTACTTGCCCGGTGAAGCCTGCATGAGCGCATGGGCCTGGCGGATGGCGCCGTCGATGTTCTCCTTGGCCGGTGTAGGGACCACATGGGATCCGAGGCCCTCCAGAATGAGGCGGCGCTCGGTGCTTACGCACTCAGGCATGCAGAGTTGTACCTCATACCCTTTGGCCGCGCCGATCATGGCCAGGGCAATGCCCGTATTGCCGGAAGTCGGCTCCAGAATAGTCTTCTCCCTGGTGAGCTCGCCGCGTTCTTCGGCCCTCGTGATCATGTAGAGGGCGGGGCGATCCTTAACCGATCCTCCCGGATTACAGCCCTCAAGCTTGCAGAGTATCCTCGTCTTGGGATTGGCAGTGAGATTGACGAGCTCCACCAGGGGGGTGTTGCCGATCGCCTGTAGCAGATTCATAAGACGCATCTCCGTGTATTCAGCGCACTTGCGACCGAGTAGGAAAAATGTCCGGGCTATCTTCCGCCAAACATAGCGCATCTGGGTGGGGATGCTAACAGCGCGTGGCCGCTAAGGGGCCTGGCAGCACCCGTCCCGGATCTCGATGATACGGTCGACGACCGCGCCGGATTCAGGGTTATGGGTAACCATGACCACCGCGTGACCGCCATCGGCCAACTCACGTAACACGGCGAGGATCTGCCTCCCATTGGCGGTATCCAGGCTGCCGGTCGGCTCGTCGGCAAGGACCAGGGGGGATTGTTCACTACGGCGCGCGCGATCGCCACCCTGCCCTGCTCTCCGCCGGACAGCGTCGTCAAATGGATCGGGCGTGGACACGCCGCCCTTGCGAGGGTCTTGCTGGTGCGGCTCGCGAAGTGAGGTTCGATCAAGGCGCCTCAGAACAGATCTAGTTGGCGGTAGATCACCCGGACTCGAAAGAGGTTCAGGGTCTTGTAGATACGGAGCCCCCGGCTCTCGTAGACATGCTGAGCCTTGGCCATGATAGGGTCGTCACCGGTGTAGAGCCTCAGGTACCGAGCCCCCGACACCCTCGCCCGCTCGATGGCGAGGTCGAGAAGGCGTCCGCCGAGACCCGTGCCACGGTGCTCAGGCGATACACAGAACCAGGAGAGCCAGAGAGCCTCGTGGGCGTCCTTGCGATTGCGGTATAGACCTACCGTGCCGGCTACTCTGTCGTCGTCGTCGAGCGCGACCCAGAAGTCGCCCAGGTCTTTCACACCGACGACCGCGAGCAGGACCTTGACGACCGGCCGGTCACGGCGACTCCATGCCCAGAAGAACAGCCGTTCAACCGGGCCCTGACGGGGGAAGACACTGTCTACAAGCGCCTTCGCCTGAGGCAAGGTCACGGCCGTCATCGACCTGACACGCATCGGCTGCCTCCACGTGCCGCTGAACACCAACACGGGGCATAGGTGGTGCCCCACGCACATGACACCAGATACCCGAAAGGCACGTTGTCAATGCTTGAGCGCCTCCATGTGCGATGATGCGAAATGCAGTCGGCAGAGAACCGCAGGGAGCACAGCAGATGCTGATCACCCACTTACTCTCGCGCAACGCAAGGCTCTACGGAGACGAGGTCTGCCTCGTCGAGGTCAATCCTGAGCTAGGAGAGAAGCACGAGGTCACGTGGCGCGAATACGAGCTCATGGAGACCAATCCGCACGAGCATTCCCGGAGAGAGATGACCTGGCGCCAATTCGACGATGCCGCCAACCGCTTCGCGAACCTGTTGCTGGGACAGGGCATCGGCAAGGGAGACAAGGTCGCGATCCTCATCATGAACTGTCTCGAGTGGTTGCCGATCTATTTCGGCATCCTCAAGACCGGCGCCGTCGCGGTGCCGATGAACTACCGATACACGGCCGAGGAGATCGAGTACTGTCTCAAGCTCTCGGAGGCCGGCGCGCTGGCGTTCGGGCCCGAGTTCATCGGGCGCATCGAGTCGATCGTCGACCGTATCCCGAAGGTCGAGCCCCGGTTCTTCGTAGGCACTGACTGCCCGACGTTCGCGGAGAGCTACGCCGAGCTGACTTCGGAATGCTCGGCCGAAGCCCCGCGGATCGAGATCTCGGAAGAAGAAGATGCCGCCCTGTACTTCTCGTCGGGGACCACCGGCTTTCCTAAGGCGATACTGCACGATCATCGCGGCATCATGTCCTCGTGCGTCACCGAACAGCGGCATCACGGACAGACCCGAGAAGACAACTTCCTGTGCATCGCACCGCTCTATCACACCGGGGGCAAGATGCACTGGTTCGGCAGCCTTCTGGCCGGCAGCAGGGGCGTGCTGCTACGGGGGGTGAAGCCGGAGTGGATCCTCAGAACCATATCGGACGAGGGGGTCACCGTAGTCTGGCTCCTCGTCCCCTGGGCGCAGGACATCCTTGAAGCGATCGACCGGGGGGACGTGAGACTCGGAGACTACGAGTTGGGGCAGTGGAGGCTCATGCATATAGGGGCGCAGCCGGTTCCACCCAGCCTGGTGCACCGCTGGAAGGAGCACTTTCCCGGCCATCTCTACGACACGGACTACGGTCTGACTGAGTCGGTCGGCCCGGGCTGCGTGCACCTGGGGATCGAGAACATCCACAAGGTGGGCGCCATCGGGAAGCCGGGCTTTCAGTGGGAGACGAGGATCGTCGCCGAGTCCGGCGAACCGGTCCCGCAGGGAGAAGTCGGGGAGCTGGCTGTCAAGGGCCCGGGGGTCATGAGGGGCTACTATAACGATCCGGAAGCCACCGCCGCGGTGATGAGGGATGGTTGGCTCCTCACCGGCGACATGGCGCGCACGGATGAAGAGGGCTTCATCTACCTGGTCGACCGCAAGAAGGATGTGATCATCACCGGCGGCGAGAACATCTACCCGGTACAGGTGGAGGACTTCCTCCACGGGCACGATGCCATCAAGGACGTGGCGGTAATCGGCCTGCCGGACGAGCGCCTCGGGGAGATCGCGGCGGCGATAATCCAGCTCAAGCGCGGCCACCGGTGCACAGAGGAGGAGATGGCGGAGTTCTGCTCTTCGCTGCCCCGTTACAAGCGGCCCCGCAGGATCATCTTCGACACGGTGCCCCGCAGCGCAACCGGCAAGATCGACAAGCCGGCGCTTCGCCGCACGTATAACGTGGAGAGCATCGTGGAGACGCAGACGCAGCGCTGAGTCGCGGCCGACTAAGGCATCGATACCCGTTGCTCCTCGGCAAAGACCTGTTGTAGACTGAGATGCAGGTTCCGCCAGACTGATCGGTAGCCTAGGAACTGCGCGGTTAACTGGGGACTACTCGGCTTCGAAGAGGCTCGGACTTCACCTTAGGAGGGAGGGCCATGACCATTCGTCGCACACTGGTTCTCGTTATCGTCTGCGCGGCGCTGTTGGGGCTGCTCGGGAGCGGGTCGGCCTCTGCCGCTTCCTTCCCCGACGTCCCCAGTAATCATCCCTACGCCTCGGCCATCACCGCCCTCTCCGCCCGCAGAATCATAAGCGGCTACCCCAACGGGAACTTCGGGCCCGGCGACCTGGTCATGCGCCAGCAGTTCGCCAAGATGATCGTGCTCAGCCTGGGGCTGGAACCCCTTCCCGCGGACCAGTGCCCCTTCGTCGATGTGGAGTCGAGTTGGCCCTATCCCCGGGGGTACATCGCCGCCGCCGCCCAGAACGCCATCACCCAGGGTAGAACCCCCACTTCCTTCGCCCCCTACGCCAACATCACCCGGGCCCAGGTGGTGACAATGGTGGTGAGGGCCTTGGACAACCTCCGACCCGGCACCCTTGTCGCGCCACCTGCCGGTTACACCGGCACTCTGGGTGACTTCAGCCCCGATCACGCCGCCAAGATGGCCGAAGCCGAATACAACGACCTGCTCGAGGGTCTAGTCGCCTTCGGCTCCTCCTGGAACCCCTGGCAGAACGCGAGCCGGGGAGAGGTGGCCCAGATGCTATGGAACGCTCTTCAGCGGGCCGAATCCTCCAGCCTGCTCGCGGCCGGGGACTGGTATTCACTGGTCATCAGATCCGACGGCTCCCTGTGGGCCTGGGGCAACAATGCCTACGGCCAAGTGGGCGACGGCACTACCACCGACCGGCGCGAGCCCGCCCGCATCGGCGTCGATGCCGACTGGAGGGCCGTCGCCGCAGGCGAGCAGCACTCCCTGGCCCTGAAAAGAGACGGTTCCCTCTGGGCCTGGGGATGGACCCAGGGCGGCTTGCTCCTGACACCCACCCGCGTCGGCACCGACAGCGACTGGATGGCAATCGCCGCCGGCGGGAATCACTCCCTTGCCATCAAGACAGACGGTTCCCTCTGGGCCTGGGGACTGAATACCAGTGGCCAATTGGGTGACGGAAGCTCCGACTCTCGGCCCGCGCCCATCCGTATCGGGACCGATAGCGACTGGAAGTCCGTCGCTGCCGGTCGGGCCCACTCCCTGGCTGTCAGAAGGGACGGCTCCCTCTGGGGTTGGGGACAGAACTCCAACGGCCAACTGGGTGACGGCTCCGACGTCCGCCGCTTCGTGCCCACGCGCGTCGGCACCGACAGCGACTGGGTGGCCGTTGGCGCTGAGTGGTTCCAGTCATTCGCCCTCAAGAGCGATGGTTCTCTGTGGGCCTGTGGAATGAACGATGGTGGCCAACTGGGTGACGGCACCACCACCCACCGCAGTGTGCCCACCCGCGTCGGAAACGAGTTCGACTGCAGGACGATAGAGGCCGGAAGATACCACTCCTCGGCCCGCAGGTCCGACGGTTCCCTGTGGGTTTGGGGAGCAAACTACTATGGCCAACTGGGTGACGGTACCACCGAGCAGCGTCTTGTGCCCACCCGCATCGGGACAGACACCGACTGGAGGGCGTTGGCCGCCGGTTGGTACCACTCCCTCGCGCTCAAGAGCGACGGCTCCCTGTGGGTGTGGGGAAACAATGAGTTCGGCCAACTCGGAGACGGCTCCACCACCGACCGCCACCAACCCACCAAGATCTTGGAGGACTGACGCGGTCCCGCCCACTTAGTCGAGTTCCAGCTCGTGCATCAGGTTGGCGATAAGCTGACACTCTTCTCCGCGCGAGGCCTTGGCCCACGGGTCCCATGCCTGACCGTAGCCCGGCAGACCCCCAGGGGGCCATGGTATTCGGCGATCCGTAGATTGGGAGCGTGTACGTTGTCAAATTGGCCCAAGACCGAGGAGAACTCGGGAGGCGGATCGGGCAGAGCCTCGGGTTTCACAGCCCGTCCGGCTCTGACCACCATGGTGATCACCTGGGCCCGAGTGACGTCGGAGTAGGGATCGAAGATCGTCTGCGTTCCCCCCTGCACGCCTCTCAAGACGATCGAAGTCGTCGGCGGCTGAGCGACGAGATCCCGTGAGTGACAAGCCCGATGCCTCCGCCGATAGCTCCCAGCGCTTGACTGGCCAGCAACACCATCGGGGCCCGCACGGTAGGAGGGCGCTTGGTCGAGGCTTTCGGCACCCGGGTCTGCTCGGGTATCGTTGCGGGTCGGTGCTCCAAGCTACTTGCGAAGACCGCGCAGAAACTCCTTCACCTGCTCGTCGGTGCGGTGCTTCGTCAGGTCGTAGTGGTCGTAGTGGGTGATCTCCGCCCGCTCCCGGACGATGCGGGGCTTCGGCTGAACCGCCGGATGGCCCAGGGCCATCATGTCGTAGACGACCAGGTCTTCCGGGATCCCCAGTAGTTCCTTGACGAGAGGCATCACGTAGGGATTGCTGGCCGCAGTGGTCCATTGGCAGCCCAGACCCAGGGTGGTAGCTGCCAGGGTCATATAGAGGAAGGCGCTGGCCAGCGAGGAGTCGAAGACAAGATCGCCCCGGACCAGTTGAGTCACGAGTGGGTACGATTCTTTGGTGCGGGTGTCGCCGCACACCACTATCAGCACGGGGGCGTCCTTCCAGCCCGGGTCTGTGACCGGACGCGCCGCCGAAGGCCATCTCATGTCCTCCGGCCGGGTCAGTTCGACCTCATGCGCCGGGTAGGCCTGCACTTTCACGAACCCAGCGATACGGTCTTTCGTCTCCTTGTCTCGAACCACCACGAACTCCCACGGCTGGGAGTTGGTCCCCGATGGCGCCCAGCGGGCGACCTCGATGATCCGATCCACCAGGGCGTCCGGCACGGGATCCGTCGTGAACGCTCTGGTGCTCCTCCGCGCCTGCACGAGCTCGAGAAGATCCTGGTACTCCATTGCTGCTCCTTTCACTGTCTCGACCAGCCACCGCCTGTCGCTTTCGTTCGGCCCGCTCCAGGATACAGCAGGCCTTGTTCACCAAGTGCACCAAGGCCGAGTCTCCTCGAAGCGTCCCGCTTGTTTGCCAACGCTTCACGCGGGGGACATTGGGGGCCATGAACACCCCGGTGCCTACAGAACTCATACTCGCAACCCGTGCGGACATGATCGCCGAGGCCGAGCGCGTCATCGACGCCGCCCGCGGGCGAGGCATCGTCCTGCGCCTCCTCGGCGGCCTCGCCGTGCGTTTCCACTGCCAGTCGCTCGACTTCTGCGAGCGCGACCACGGCGACATCGACATGGTGGGGCATCGGCGTGACGCTGAGCGTATCGCGAGTCTCTTCACCGACCTCGGGTTCGAGGAGGTCGTCCACGTGCGCCAAGCGACCGGCGGACGTCAGCTGCAGTTCGCCCGCGAGTGCGGCCTCAAGGAGCAATGGGCCTGCTACAGCCGGCACGACGACGACCATATCGACGTCTTCCTTGATACGTTCAAGATGGACCACGCCATCGACCTGAGCGACCGGCTGGACCTCGACGACTACACCATCACGGTAAGCGATGTGCTCCTTACCAAGCTGCAGATGGCCAACCTGAACGAGAAGGACGACCGCGACATCTTCACCCTTCTCCAGGATTTAGAGCTCGGCACCGCCGACGATCCCAAGGCGATCGACGTGCCCTATATCGCCCAGCTCTGCGCACGCGACTGGGGCCTCTTCCACGATGTCGAGCTCAACTTGGCGCGCCTATACAAGCGGCTCGACGCATACGCCGTGGAGCCCGGCATGCGCGACCAAGTGCGCGCCAAGCTCGCACGGCTCGAGGAGACGATCAAGGCTGAACCGAAGTCGCGCACCTGGCGCCTGCGCGCCAAGGTGGGTGAGCGCCGTCCCTGGCACGAGACGGTCGAAGAGCAGGAGTAGCTTGGTCGCCCTCTCATTCAGGTTGCCAGGATCTCCCTTTCCTCACGTTCGCGCTGGGTTTCACGTTCTTCCGGCGGCCCGGGCACGCCGGCCCCACTCCTAGGTACCCGTGGGCCGGTCAGCCCTCAGCCCGCCCACCTCTCCACTTGGATCAGGCAGGAGTTGTTCGCCATCCCTGTCGAAGTAGGGGTGATGAACCGCTTCGGAGTCAAAATATTGACGCAGCCGGCCTGGTCGGGCGATTCCCCGGGAGCGCCCAGCGGGTCGTAGTCCGCGCACGACTCGTACGAATGGACCGTCCCCGGCGGCACTCTCTCCGTCACCTGCGCCGCCAGGATGACCGAGCCCCGGTCGTTGAAGGCGCGTACCAGATCGCCATCTGCGATGCTCCGAGCCGCGGCGTCACCTGAATTGATCCTGATGATCCAGTAGTAACGGCCGTCCTCCCTACGGAGGCGGTGATCCTTGACCTCGTTGGTCCACGAATCCTTGGCGTCACCCATGGTGTGGAAGCTGAAGCGTGGATGGGGAGATATCAGCTGCAGGGGATACTTCGCCACCAGATCTGTGGTGCGATGGCCCTCCCACGACTCGATGTACTGGGGGCCGAGCGCCGGTCTTTCCAGGTCGAGCGTGCCGCCCTGCTCCAACTGAATCAGACTGGAGGCCACGAACTCGATCTTGCCCGATCTGGTCTGAAGACCGGCAAGCCGGACCGTGTCGGCAGGATGCGGGCCCCAATCCGGCGTGTCCTTCGGCCGTCCCTCGGCGAACCAACGGAGTGCAGGGGTGGAAGCCTGGCCCTCGGGCACCGGTACGACATAGTAACCCTTCTTCTCGAACTCCTTCCACCTGATGACCTTCGGGAGGTCGCTGGCCTCGAACATCTGTCTGACCCAGTCGAGCTCGGTCTTTCCTCCCATGGTGAAGGCCCCGTGGACCCCCAGGCGCTCGGCCAGACCGGCGAAGATCTCGTAGTCCGACTTCGACTCCCCCAGGGGCTCGATGCATTTCTTCTGCAGGACGACCATGCGATGGTTGGGCGAGCTGTTGCCGTCGGGGACGTAGCCTGATGCGTAGGCGCACTCGCTGATGTCCCAGCGCTCGAAGTTGGTGCAGGCAGGCAGGATGACGTCGGCGAACTTGGCTTCGCCTTCGAACCAGATCGACTGATTGACCACGAAAGGGATCTTGTCGTTCTGATAGGCCTTTACGTACCGATTGGTTTCGGTCATGGTGCCGAAGAACGAGCCGCCGTAGCGGTAGTACATGCCGACCGGAGCGTATCCCTCGGCCGGGTAGTGGTACTCCCGGAACTGGGACTCGATGGAAGACCCGCAGAACCCGCGGCCCCTCCACTCCAGGCGCTCGTGGAGCATAGCCTCGGGTATACGCAGCCGCGGCACGGTCTGGCCGTCACCGGAGTGATGGGCCAAGCGCACAGCCCCACCTTGAGGGAACATGCGGTACGCCCAGCGGAACCCTGCCGCGGTGTGATCGAGGTCGCAGGAGATGCCTCCCTCGGAGTATCCGGGGAACACGAAGGACGAATCAACCGGAGCGCCCGCGGTCGTGCCCCAGATGTTGCTGCCCGGCTTGCCCATGCCCTGCAAAGCGGCAAGCGCTACCATGGCCCGCGCCCACTCGTTGCCCGTGGCCGCCCGGCAGGCGCCACCCATGCCGCCCAGGCCGCCCGCCGCCAGCATGGTCGGCTTCGAGGCCCACTCGCGCGCCAGGGCTCGGATGTCGCGGGCCGCGACGCCCGACTCCTCCTCCGCCCAGGCCGGCGTCTTGGCCATCCCGTCGGTGTCGCCGAGCACGTAGCTCCGCCATTCGGCGAAGCCGGAGGTCCGCTCGGCGACGTACTCCGTGTCGTACGTCCCCTCGGTGAGCCACACGTGGGCGATAGCCAAGGCCACCGCCACGTCCGTACCCGGGCGGGGCGCGAACCATTTGTCGGAGTGGAGGCCGGCGGTGTGGTTGAAGTAGGGATCGATAAAGACCATCTTGATCCCCAGCTCCTTGAGCCAACGACGGCGGGCCGTGCTCTCGAAGGCCGCGTAGCAGCCGGAGGTGGACTCGGGGTCGGCCGACCAGAACACGATCATCTCGGTGTGCTTGAGCGCATCTTCCAACAGGTCGTACTGTTCCGGGATGCCCAGACGATGACTGAAGCCCCACATGTGCATGGCGCCCCAGTGCCAGCCTTCCCAGCTGTCGGGGTTGTGCTCGCCGTAGGTCATCCCGACCAGGTCCATGAATCGGTAGTAGGCGCTGAAGCGGTAGCCCACGCTGCCCCACATGTGGTGCGAGCCGGGAGTGGTGAGCATGCCGGCCGGCCCCAATTCCCGCTTGACCCGGACGATCTCGCTCGCCACGAGATCGAAGGCCTCGTCCCAGCTGATGGGCTCGTAGCCGGATACGCCTCGGTTGTTGCAGTTGCGGTCGCCCTTGGCGTCGAAATCCACCCGCTTGAGAGGCGTGAGGATGCGCTCGGGCGAGTAGATGACCGACTTGTGCGCCACCGTCCAGGGCGACAGAGTGGTCCGGCGCGGAGGGGAGAACGTCCGGCCCCGGGCTTCGATCTTCCATGAGGGTCCGTCGCTGTCGTCGAGATCGATAGGCAGGATGCGAACGATCTCGCCATCCTTGACGTCTACGAAGACCGGGCCCCCGGTGGTGCTGTTGGTCAGTCTGGCAACGCGCGTCATGCCGCCTTCACCCTCCCCCTCCTCGTACCGCCCGGACCGCCGCCGGGAATCGCGCTCCATGATAGCGAGGCGAAGGTGAAGCAGGACATCGCGATGCCACGTCCGGTCCTGGAACCTCCCTGGCCCGTCCAGGTGCGGGGGGCGCGAGCTCCATACTAGTCAGAAGTCCTCGATCGGCACGTTGTATTCGACTGAGGTCAGCGTGAAGTCGGCATACGGCAGATCACCGTCGGAAAGCTTCCATACCGCCTGCCCGCGGACGGGAAGGTTAAGCCCGGCCAATCTGCCGTATTCCGTCATCGGCGTCGTCCAGGTATCGAGCGTGTAGGTCCCGTTGCTCTCGCGATAGCGCTTCGTCACGAAGTTGTTCAGGCGCCCCGCCTGGTCGACGAAGAAACGTGCGCTCACGCTCTTTCCGTGGTCGGTGAAGGTCACATCGAACGAATGATCGTCCACCGCCTGCCAGGTGACGTAGTCGCTGAGGAGGGCCACGGGGAACCAGGTCATCTCGTTCAGGTAGCGCATCATCGTGCCCTGGTCCAGCTCATCGCCCCGCGCGTCGAAGATGGTGAAGAGACCGGCCACTTTCCCGAACATGTGCCCGTGTCCGGCCTTGTAGGTGTCGCTCCCGCTCACCATCCAGAAGCCGAACATCTTGAGCCGCGCCTTCCAGTGAAACCCAGGCGGATCGGTAGTGTAGATCTGCTCGGCTCTGATGGGCATCCAGGGCTTGTCGGCGGCCATGCGGAACACGCCCTCGTACCTGATGCGGACGGTGTCGATCCAGGGCTGGCCCACCACGCCCGTGTACTCCAGGTATCGCCGGGCAGGTTCTGGTAGATCGGTCAGCATGGCGGCGGTGACCAAGCGCCGCTGATCAGGATCTGGGCGCGAGTTCACTCCAGCCGGAACTTATCGCCTTCTTTCCTAACCTTGAACTCCTTCTCCCAAACGATCTCCGGCTTCTCCCGCTGCTTCTCATCTCGCGGATGCACCTTCAGCTTCACCTGGGCGCCTTCTTGCAGATTGCGGGCGATGGCGTAGCAATAGAGGGTCGGCTCAGAATCTTGCTCCCACGCTCGGAAACTCAGCACAGCGCCTGGAGTGGCAGCCGGGTGGCCCGCGATCGAGCACTCGGCCGCAAGTTCGCTATCCCACTTCTCCCCAGGCTCGGGCTTCACCTGGAACCTTATCTCGACGGGGGCCAAGGCGGTCGCCTCCGGCTCGAGGGGATTGCTGAGGATCTCGAGCTCAGGCCAGTTGGCCAACTCTGCCATGGTTGCACCTCCACGGGTCGCGGACTCTGCCGCTTCAGATACCCGAAGGGCCTACCCAGCCAAACGACGAACGATTCCCGCGATCACCGGTAGACTGACACTATGACGTCAAAGAACGTGAGCATCACGATCTTGGTCGACAACAAGGCCGGCAAGGGGCTTGGGTTCGAGCACGGCCTGTCCCTGTGGATTGAGACCGAGAACAAGCGGATCCTGGTCGATACAGGACAGGGACCTGCATTTGCTCGCAACACCCGGAAACTCGGCGTCGATTTGGCCACGGCCGACATCCTCGTGCTCAGTCACGGGCACTACGACCACGCGGGCGGAATAGCCTATGTCGTCCAGCAGGCTCCGAACATCGATATCTACTGCCATCCGGGAGTCCTCCAGCCACGCTACGCCGTTCGTGACAGGGAAGCGAAGGCCATCGGGATATCGGAGCAAGCCAGGGCAGTTCTGGATGGGTGGCCGTCATCGCGTATGCACTGGGTCCGGCAGCCTCTGCTGCTGACCGAGAAGGTCGGGATCACCGCCCCCATCCCGCGCCTCACCAGCTACGAGGATGCGGGAGGACCCTTCTACTTTGATCCAGCGGGAACGTGCCCCGATCCCATCGAGGACGATCTGGCCCTCTGGATCGAGACGGACCTGGGGGTGGTAGTCTGCCTGGGCTGCGCCCATGCGGGTGTGGTGAATACCTTGGATCACGTGCTCAGCCTGACCAAAAAGGTCCGGGTCAGAGCCGTCATCGGAGGCTTTCACCTGCTCGACGCCGGCCCCGAGCGCCTGGACCAGACGATCTCGGCGTTGCGACTGCATAACCCGGATGTGCTGGCTCCGTGCCACTGCACCGGCGAACGCCCGGTGACCCAGTTGCGCGATGCCTTGGGCGAACGAGTATCGCCCGCGGCCGCCGGGATGACATACCATTTCTGAGACTCCTCTTACAGGGGTGATGACGCCAGATGCCTTCAGACGATGAGCAGATCCGCGAGATGGCCGAAGCCTATGACAAGGAGGCAGAGGCAACGGGGTGGCTGGGGCCGGAACTCGCCTTCAGCATGGTCTACGAGCATATCCGGCCGGGTCAGTCGATCCTCGATATCGGCATAGGGACCGGGTTGGCATCGGTCCTCTTTCGCAAAGCTGGGCTGCGTGTGTACGGTATGGATATCTCAGAGAACATGCTCGAGGCTTGCCGGATGAAGGGGTTTGCCGACCTCACGCGCCACGACCTTTCCACGACTCCCTACCCATATGCTTCGGAGAGCTTCGATCACGCCGTCTGCCTGGGAGTGCTCAACTTCTTCAGCGACCTGTCTCCCGTGTTCGCCGAGGCCGCGCGCCTTCTTAGGACGAGAGGTACGTTCGTCTTCGAGGTCGGGGACCGCACTGAGGATGAAGACTTCGAATTCGTGGTGGGGCCCGAGCATACCGGCACCGGCGAACCGGTGACGATGTACCGCCACAGCAGCCGGCAGATCGATGAATGGACCGATGGGTTCGGCTTCATACTATTGCGAAGCCTCCCGTTCACCGTCTTCATGGATCGTACGAAGAGAGATAGCCTACGAGCCAAGTGCTATCTGGTGCAGAAGGCGGAGGGCCCCGTTTTGGGCTCATGGGGGCCATGACGGAACTACTCCCCACCACGATGATCGCCGCCAAGCTCGTGCGGAACGGCATTCGTCACCGCTGCCTCAGACTGGTGGGCAGCCAGGGAAGCCCCAGGCCGTCAGCCTGGAGGTGACCCATGAGTGCGTGTGCCGGTGCCGGATGTGTAACATCTGGAAGATACCCGCGTCGGTACCCGATCTGCCCCTGAGGGAGTGGGTCGAGCTCCTCTCGAGCGATCTTCTACGCGATCTGAGGGAGTTGGACATCACAGGCGGGGAGCCGTTCCTCCGTGACGACCTGGTCTCTCTTGTCCGTGCCGTCTGCGACTTGAAACGGACTCATCTGAGACGACTCAGGTCCATCGCGATCACCACGAACGGGGTTCTGAACGAGCGTGTGGTGAACATGGTCGCCGAGATGCTCGAGCCGATGAGAAACGGCGGACTCGACCTGGTCATGGTATGTGCCCTCGATGCCGTGGGCGACCTACACGACCAGATTCGACGCTACGAGGGGGCCTGGGCCTGCGTCGGCCAGACGATCAGTGGGCTGGTCGAATTGCGGCGGAGCAATCCGCACCTGATCATCGGATTGAAGACCACGGTGATGCCGCAGAACGTAGGCGAATTGGAGAAGATCGCGCAGTACGCCCGAGAGCGGGATCTGTTCACCATCATATCTCCGGCCATCGTCACGCCAGGTCGCTACCTCAATCCGGACCGGGCGCAAGACCTCGCTCTGTCCGCCACCGAACGGGACCGTTTGGCCGCGTTCTACGAGAGCCCGGACTTCAAGTGGAGCTACCACGCCAAGACGCTGGCCGGGTACCTGCGAACCGGGCGCATCAAGAAACCGTGCTCCTGTGGGTTCAACTACTTCTTCGTTCGTAGCAACGGAGAGGTCTTCTTGTGCCCGCTGTTCGCGGAATCGGTGGGGAACATCGGGAGCGTACCCGTAGCCACGCTCTTCACTTCTGGAGAGGCGCGAAGCATCCGTGCGCGGGTCGGCAGGTCACCTGAATGCGCCGGATGCACGGAGCCCGGCCTGGAACGATATTCGCTTCCCTACGAGGGCTTTGCGTATCTTCGTACGCTCCTCGACATGGGACCGCGCTCGTTTCTCGAGCTGCACCGACATCTGGGGCTCGATAAGTATGCAGAAGGACGTAGGGTGTATGGATGGGTGGGACGGCGAGTTGATGGTTGAGGCAGATGCAGGTCGCGAGGGCGAGCAGTGGGAGAGGATGCGCACGACGAGGTTTGTGGGAGTGAGGGCGCTGTGACGCTACAAGGAGAGCAGGTTTTTGCAGGTGCAGAAGACGGACTTGATGAGTTGGAGGATAGGAGCGAGATGAGGGTTTGTTCTGCGGTTAGTTGGCTAGGGGTGAGCGGACGATGGTACGGCGGAGCTCCGGACAGTAGGGCGAAGTCACGGGCAGAGTAGCCTTTGTCGCAGAAGATGGTCTCACCGCGGGTAAGCGCGAGGGGAAGAAGTAGGAGCGCGAGCTCTCGTTCGGGCTGGTTGGCCGGAGCGAGCTGGACGCGCCGGGGGGTGCCATCCGGAGCGCACAGAGAGATGGAGGCGGTATCCGCAGAAGTAGCGGGAGTGGCTGCGGGAGTAGCCGTAGCCGCAGATATCGGCGAGAGCCGAGCGTCGGGCGGTCTCCACAGAACGGGCGCATTCGACCGGGGTGGAGTCAAGAAGGAGAAGATCGTCATGATGATACGGGGCTCTTAGAACAGAAGACGTCGAAGAGCCACCGATGGCGTCGGAGAGACGGGCACGGCGCTTGTGATAGGCATCTTGAGTAGGAAGAACGGGAAAGAGATGACCGATTTGAAGAAGGGCCGCACGAAGGAAGCGACGGTCAGAAGGTATGCCCATGAGCACCTGAGCCACAGACAGAGTGACGATCTCAGCATCGGTGGTGAGACGGCGGGCGTTTCACCAACTATCAGGCAAAAGATAATAGGCAGTGCAATAAACGACGGTGAAGAGGGTGTAAAGGTAGGGTGAATAGTGGAATAAAAGCAGAAGATGTAATAAAAGTAGGTTTGGAAATAGAAAAAAAAAAAAAAGAAGAGGGAAAATCTAGCCGGCGCCGGCAGACCAGCTACACTATCAGGAGGAAGTCACCGGGGCCCACGGAACTGCTACAAGAGGCTTCGCGTCGCACCGTTGGTCACGTGGTCGGTCTGAAGGGAGGACCGCTATGAGCCCGCAGAGGCTCGTTGCCGCCATCGCCCTGGCGGCCATGCCCATCATGCTCTTCGCTTGGGTGGAACTCGTTTCCGTCGAGCAACCGGAGAAGATCCAACCCGGCGCCACCTTCTCCGCGGTTGTGAATGCAGTCGGTCATGATCAGCCGCGGCCCTACCCTCTGGAGAAAGACGCGGCCGCGGTACCCACCGATGGGAAAACCTGGATACGGCTGGGAGTTCTGGTACCGGAGGACTGGGAGGTCCGGTCCGTCACTTACCGGTTGGACGGCGGGCAGAAGATCAGCCTCGGAGCTTCAGGGCCTGACGAGGAGCGGCAATACGAAACGCTCCAGCCTGCGCCGCCAGGCTATGCCTGGCAGGCATTCGGGCCGGTCAAGGATGTTGTGTCGGAAGGCACAACCGTTGGCTTCTTCGCCCAGATCACCGCGGCCGAACGTACCGGGGTGTACCGGGTGGGCTACATGACCTGGCAAGGACCCTGGTTCACACCTGTAAGGGGAGAGGGCGCACAGGCGCAGCTGCCGGACGGAGACACCATCGAGCCGTCGCCGAGCTATCTCGAGACTCAGATCACCGTGGGCGACGTGGGCCCGGCCCCTGAAGTGACCGCCTTCGATCCCCCGGATGGAGCTGCCGACGTTCCGGTGGATACCAACATCCGCATCACCTTCGACCGTGACATGGACATCCAGTCCCTCCGCCAGGGCGGGGTGCAACTATACGGAGGGCCGATCTGGTTCATAGACGATCGACCGGGTTGGAAGGTGGACTCCACACTCGACCCTGACTGGATGCCCCCTCCGTGGCCCCCTTATCCGGTGCCCATCATGGTCTTCTACAACGCTGAGACCCGCACAGCGGTGATCGACCCGAACGACCCGCTACTTGGCGAGACGATCTACACGGTCGTCGTGACCAGGGAGGCCCGCGCCACAGACGGCGTGCCTGTGGAGGTACCGGTATCCGCCGATTTCCTCACGGCCTCCGGACCGTGGATCCCGTTATTCGTGGACGTGCCTTTCGATCACATATTCCGCGAACCCATCGAGACCCTGGCCCGCCTGGGCATAGTCAGTGGATTCCCCGACCATACGTTCAGACCCTACGCACCCATCACGAGAGCGCAGCTGGCCACGATGCTCGTGCGCCTGCTTGGCGCCCATACGCCGGAACCGGATCCGCGACCGGTCTACACGGACATAGGGGCGGTCTCCGATGAAACGGCCGATTTCATCGGCGAAGCCACGCGGGCCGGGATCGTGGAGGGATTCCCCGATGGGACGTTCCGGCCCGCCGACACCGTCACCCGCATCCAGTTGGTGAGGATGGTAGTGCGGGCAGCTCAGGACTGGCTGAGTCCGCCTCCGCCTGGGTATGACGCCGGGTTCGCCGATGTGTTGCCCCTCGACCTCTCCTTCGTCAACTGGGCGCACTACAACGATCTGGTCGACGGCAAGTCCCCGGGCCGGTTCGACCCGTGGTCAGAGGCCACACGGGGTCACGCCTCCCGCGTGCTCTACGGCGTGTGGCTCACCATGCCGCAGCCGCTGCCCCTCGAACGGGAGTAGGCAGGAACAACAACGCGGGCGCCTCGATCGGCGCCGGCCGTTTGCGGACCTCATCCCCTCCCTGCCTCGTCAGGGAGGACCGGCTCTCCGTGGCCCTGATCCGCATCCGAGACTAGGTTCCCCTCCCCGTTTGCGAGTCCGCCCACGGGAACGGGAGCGGTGCTCTTCATGCCCCGGGCGAAGAGGATCGCCATACCCGATCAGAATGACGATCATCCCTACGACCTCGGGCGCGGTCGGTTGCTCCCCCAGCTGCGCCCAGGAGGCGAGCAGACCCACGACCGGGGTAGCCATCGTCCCCAGACCGGCGATACCGGCCGGCAACTCCCGCAGTACGTAGAGCCAGATGAAGGACGCCACGCAGGTGGTCATGACCAGGGTGAAGACCAAGGACCAGACAAACTCGCTCGTCCATTCCGGCGCATCGCTTTCGACGAAAACCGCGATCAACAGTAGCAGGATCGACCCATAGAAGGTCTGCCACCCAGTCAGCGACAGCAGGTCGACTTCGTGGCGACGCCGCAGTATCTTGACCGCGATCGAACCCGCAGCCCAGCAAACGGCCCCGGCCAGAGCCAACAGGCCGCTTACTGCGTTCTCTAGGTTCCAAGGTTCGATTATCAGAACCAGACCGGCCAACGCCAACCCGACCGAGAGCCACTGCAACCCGTGGAGCTTCTCGTCGAGGATCGGCCAGGCCATCAGCAGGATCCAGAACTGCCAGGTGTTCGCTAGGAGGGCGGTGCGACCAGCCCCGCCGGCGACCAGGGCTGCAGCGGTAAGGCCCAAGAAACCGCTGGTCTGAAGGACACCTATGAGCACGGTGAGTCTGATCGCCTTTGGCCGCACCGGACGGCGGAGGGCGGCGGCGAAACCCAGCAGCAGGAGACCGCCGGGAAGCGTACGCAAGGCCGCAAACGTGAAGGGCTCGCAATAGCCGACGCCGATCTTGAGAGGCACCCACGAGTAGCCCCAGATCAGCGCAAGAAGACCCAGCCCGACCACCGGCAGATAACGAGACGACCTCAATGAGCCCTCCCTTGCTTGCATTCCGTCCGTGATTCTCTTCCCGCCATTCTAAGCATCAGGGGCGGACTGTGACCGAAGGGAGATCGCGGGAGGCGCTCGCCTGGAGCCGCGCGAACGGCTTGGCCGTTCGCGAGCTCCCTAGACGTCGACCGCGGCCGCCGCGGCCGGCGGGGCCGGCGCGCCCGGGCCTGGTAGTACCTTCCCCGGGTTGCAGAGACCCTGCGGATCGAAGGCCTCTTTGACGAAGCCCTGGGCCCGCAGATCGTTGTCGTCGAACACCAGATGCATGGCCTCGAGCTTCTCGATGCCGATGCCGTGCTCGCCGCTCACCGTCCCGCCGAGGTCGGCGCAGACCTGCAGGACCTCCATGCCGGCAGCCATCACCTTCTTCTTGTCTTCCTCGTTACGGCTGTCGAAGAGCAGAAGCGGATGCAGGTTGCCGTCGCCGGCATGGAAAACGCTCGCCACCTGCAGGTCGTACCGCCGCCCGATCTCAGCGACTCGGCGAAGCGCCTCCGGCAGCTCGGTCCGGGGCACGGTGCCATCTGCGACCAGGTAGTTCGGGGCGAGGCGGGAGATAGCTCCGAAGGCGCCCTTGCGCCCCTTCCAGAGCGCGGCCCTCTCCGCCTCGTCCCGGGCCACCCGCACGTCCTGCACGCCGTTGGCCCGGCAGATGGCCACGATCTGCTCGGCCGTCTCCTCCATGCCGTCGCTCAGTCCGTCGAGCTCGATGAGGAGCACCGCGGCGGCGTCCCGGGGAAAGCCGCAGGCCATAGCGTCCTCGATCGCGTTGATGGTGCTGTTGTCCATCATCTCAAGTGTGGCAGGGACCAGCCCGGCGGCCACGATGGCCGAGACCACCTGCCCTCCTTCTTCGAGCGAACCGCAGACGGCCAGCAGGGTCTTGACCGCCTCGGGTTTCTTGAGGATGCGCAGAAACGCAGCCGTGACTACCCCCAGGGTCCCTTCGCTACCCACGAAGACCCCGGTCAGATCGAGGCCGGGAAGGTCAGGACTCTTTCCTCCCAGCCAGACGACCTCGCCGTCGGAGCAGCACTACTTCGATCCCGAGCACGTGGTTCGACGTCACCCCGTACTTGAAGCAGTGAGGCCCGCCCGCGTTCTCGGCGATGTTGCCGCCCAGGGAGCAGGCCTTCTGACTGGCGGGATCGGGGGCGTAGTAGTAGCCGAGGGGCGAGAGCGCAGTCGAGATGTCGAGGTTGAAGATGCCCGGCTGGACCAGCATGCGCTGGTTGGGAAGGTCGGTCTCGAGGATCTTGCTCATGCGGCCCATCTCCAGGACCACCGCGTCTTCGAGAGCGATGGCTCCCCCGCTGAGATTGGTGCCGCCGCCGCGCGGCACGATCCGGACTCCTTCGCGGGCGAGCAGTTTGACCACCGCGGAGACTTCCGCCGTGGAATGCACGAACACCACAGCCAGGGGCAGAGACCGCTCCAGATACGCGTCGTATTCGTAGGTCTGAAGGTCGACCATCCTGTCGAGCACGTTCTCTCGCCCAACGATGGCCCGCAGTTCTTTCAGCAACGTTTCAGTCACTACCCCTGCTTCCCGTAACGCCGGCTCGCCTGCCTGCTATCTTAGCGAAGCTTGAACGAGGCTACGAGTGAAACAGCAGTTGGTCGCTGCTTACAGCCATTGAGGAGGCCAAGGATGCCCGAGGGGCTGAACATCTACGATTATCGCGATCTCGACCCAGCGGTCCGCGTGCTGATGGGTCCCGGACCGAGCGACGTGCCCCCGCGGGTGCTGCGCGCCATGGCCGCGCCCACCCTGGGGCACCTGGACCCGGACTTCCTCGAGCTGATGACGGAGACCCAGACCCTGCTCAGGGCCGTGTTTCAGACCGAGAACACGCTCACCATACCGGTATCGGGCACCGGCAGCGCCGGGATGGAAGCCTGTTTCGTCAATCTGGTGGAACCTGGGGACCAGGTGGCCGTGGTGGTCAACGGGGTGTTCGGCAGCCGCATGGTCGACTGCGCCGGCCGGCTGGGGGCGGAGGTCATCCCCGTCGAGGTAGAGTGGGGCCGGGCGGCCCAGCCCGAGGCAGTGGCGGAGGCCTTGAAAGGCAAGCGGCCCAAGATCGTAGCCGTCGTCCACGCCGAGACCTCCACCGGCGTGTGTCAGCCGCTGCCCGACATCGTGGCGATCGCCAAAGAGCATGGGGCCCTCATGATGTTGGACTGCGTCACCTCCCTGGGTGGGGTCGAGGTGGCCCTCGACGCCCGGGGGATAGACCTGGCTTTCAGCGGCACGCAGAAGTGCCTGTCCTGCCCCCCCGGACTGGCTCCACTTTCGTTCAACGACAAAGCGGTGGCGACGATGTTGGCGCGCAAGAACAAGGTGCCCTCCTGGTACCTCGATCTGACCATGGTGGGCGATTACTGGGGAGCACAACGGAAGTACCATCACACGGCGCCTGTCAACATGATCTACGCGTTGCGTGAGGCCCTGCGGATCATCCTGGAGGAAGGTCTGGAGGCGCGTTTCGCCCGGCATCGTCTCAATCACGAAGCTCTGGTCGCGGGCATCGAGGGCATGGGGCTCGAGATGCTGGTGCCCCCCGCGGAACGTCTGGCCTCTCTCAACTCCGTCTGTATCCCCGAGGGAGCCGACGACCTCGGCACCCGCCGGGCGCTCCTCGGGCAGTTCGGATTGGAGATCGGCGCGGGACTAGGTCCTCTGGCGGGGAAGGTCTGGCGCGTGGGACTGCAGGGTCACTCGGCGACCGAGCGCAACGTGCGGCTCTTCCTCACGGCTCTCGAGTCGGTCCTGAAGACTCAGGGGGTTGCCGTGAAACCTGGCGGTCCCGAGGCGGCCGAAGCGGTGTACGCGCGCTCGCGCTGAAGGGGAGCCCGGTGGCCGCGGCAGCGCGGCCGAGGCGCCGGCCTCCGCGCCAAGGGCGGAGCTCCGCGGCGGCCGGGAGGCTTCTCCCCACATCTTGAGTATAGACCGATGGACGGGCTTCACGTGGGCGGGTGTTTTGAGGAGTCACAGGGCTACGTAGATGGGCTGAAGTGACGGAGCAGCGGCCTGGGCCCCATCACGAACCGCTTCGGAAAGGAGTCTCTCCCCCATGGCTACTCGAGCAATGATCGACGAGTTCCTCAGCCACCGCGAGCTAGCACTTGTGCGTTCTTCCCCAGCAACCCGCGTCCAAGGGGTAAAGATCGATGAGGAACTAGGCAAAAAGGGCTACAAGGTCTCCGTCGTCTATGTGGACGAGTCGGTGTCCGAGCCAAGATTGAGCACGCTGAAAGACCCCGTCGAAGGCGTGATAGTCGCTACCCCCTCCAAGCAGAGCGAGAAGGCGGTCCAGGAAGCCATCGAAGCGAAGATCCCTCGCGTGTGGCTGCAAAGTGGGTGCAAATCGAAGGCGGCTATCGAACTAAGCGAGCGAGAAGGTACTTCCGTCGTTCACGGGGCGTGCGTTCTCATGTATGCAGAGCCCGTGCAGTCCTTCCACGCCTTTCATCGCTGGCTCTGGAAAACGTTCGGCAAGCTGGCAAAGTAGATGTTGGCGAGCTTGCCGATGTTTACCGGTCCCGCGGTCCGGGGATTTGGCAGGGGCTGCCAATGCGCTGCTCACTCAGGAGATGTGGTCGGCTACGCTCTTGGATGGGGCCAAAGCGGATTCTGCTAGTCTGGTGCTGAGCACGCCCTCCGAAGGGTTGACGATTCGAGGCAGGAGGATGAACTGTGGAAGGCATCGTGCCACGCTGGGAATGGCGCACCTGGGGGACCGACTTCGGGGAGGCTGACGCCCGGTTCGCCGCGCTGAAGCCCGAGATGGTCCAGGAGAGCGACGAGATCTACCTGGTCTCCTCGGTCACGGACAGAGCCGTGAAGATCCGCATGGGCCTGATGGACATCAAGTCCCTGGAACAGGTGAACGAGGCAGGCCTCGAGCAGTGGCGGCCCGTACTGAAGGCGAAACTGCCGCTTTCCCGGGAGGACGCCGAAGGCGTTCTTGCCGCGCTGGGAGCGTCCCTGCCGGCCCCGGGCAAGGATGACTACACGCTCGACGAGCTCCTGCTGGAACTTGCCGCCGGGAAGATGGACGTGCGCGCGGTCCCGCTTCACAAGGAGAGAGTTCACTATACCGTCGGTGGGTGCATGGCGGAGATGACCGAAGTGCTGGTCGTGGGCGAGCGGGCGCGCACCATCGCCATCGAGTCGACTGATGCCGACCGCGTGATCGCGGCGGTGCGCGATCTCGGTCTGTCCGGCCACCCGAACACGAGCTATCCGCGGTGGCTCAAGACCGCTATGGGCATCGGGACCTGATCCAGCGCATGCCGGTCTACGCGGTCATAGATGTCGGGACCAATTCGGTCAAGTTCCACGTGGGGGAACGCCTTGGGGAGGGGCGATGGCGCACGATCGTCGACCGGTCGGCAGTGACGCGCCTCGGTGAGGGCCTTCGCGAGGGCGGCGAACTTGCACCGGCCGCGGTCGAGAGGACCGTCGAGGCCATCGCCGAGATGGCGGAGGAAGCGAAGGGGCACCACGCGTCTGCCACCGTCGCGGTTGGGACCATGGGCCTGCGGATCGCGCGGGATTCCCAGGCTTTCATCGCCGGCCTACGGGAACGGTGCGGCGTCCACCTGGAGGTCATTCCCGGCGAGGAAGAGGCGCGGCTCGCTTACATCGCCGTGGTGTCCGGGCTGGGTCTGGCCGCCGGCAGCCTCGTGATCTTCGACACAGGCGGCGGCAGCACGCAGTTCACGATCGGCCGAGGTGGGCTGGTCGACGACCGGTTCAGTCTCAACCTGGGCGCGGTCCGTCTCACCGAGCAGTTCGGGCTCGATGGCCCGGTGACCCGAGAGGATCTGGAGAAGGCGCTGGACGCCATCTCCGGCGAACTCGGACGGCTGGACCACATTCCCCGCCCCGACACGCTCGTCGGCATGGGTGGAGCCGTCACGAACATGACCGCGGTGATGCGCGGCCTTGCGGTCTATGATCCCGAAGTGGTACAAGGCTCCGTACTCAGCCGCGATGAGGTCGATCGTCAGATCGAGCTCTACCGGTCCCAGGACAGCGAGGCCCGCCGCCGGATCGTCGGCCTGCAACCGCGCCGCGCCGAGGTGATCCTCGCCGGCGCGTGCGTAGTTCGGACTGTCATGGACAAGCTCGGTCGGGACACCCTCTCCGTGAGCGACCGCGGGCTCCGCCACGGTCTACTGATCGACCGCTTTGGGCAAGCGGGCTCCCTAGCACATCAGAAGCGCGAGTAGGAGGAACACACGTCATGGCAAAGAAGACCGTCAATTCGAAGAAACCGGTCAAGTCGCCGAAAGCCGGCCCTGCGCCGAAGCCCGAGCTCGCGGAGCCGGTCTCACAGGCGCCGCCCGCAGCCGCGCCGGGGACAGGACGCGGCAAGCCGGGAGCCAGGCTGACGCCCGAGCAACTCGCCGCCGTGCTCGAGCTCCTGCCGGCGTCGGACAGCGTCGAGCTGAAGGTGACGATCCCCGAAGAGGCCCATCGTTCGACGATAGCCGCGCTGGACATGGACCCCCTGTATGCACAGATCAGGCAGGTCTTCTTCTACGATACCCCCGAGCTCGCGCTCGACGGGGCAGGGGTGGTCGTGCGGTCTCGCCGGATCCAGGGGAAGGGAGGAGACTCGGTGGTGAAGCTGCGGCCGGTCGTGCCGCAGGAGCTCTCCTCCGACCTTCGCCATTCGCCTGCGTTCGTCGTCGAGGTGGATGCCATGCCAGGTGGGTTCGTCTGCTCGGGAACCCTCAAGAACCGCGTGGATGCCGACGACGTGAGACGGGTCGCTGCCGGCCGGCTCCCATTGCGCAAGCTTTTCACAAAACAGCAGCGCGCCCTCGTCGCCGAGCACGCACCCGAGGGCGTCGAGCTGGACGCGCTGTCGCTGCTGGGGCCGATCTTCGTCCTCAAGCTGCCCTTCACCCCCACAGATCTCAAGCGCCGACTCGTCGCGGAGATGTGGCTTTACCCGGACGGCAGCCGGATACTCGAACTCTCGACCAAATGCCTTCCGTCTGAAATCATCCCGGTTCTCGCCGAGACGCGACGCTTCCTGGACGACCGAGGGATCGACCGCAGCGGCGACCAGCAGGCGAAGACCAAGCGCGCGCTGACCTTCTTCGCGAAGGAGCTCAAAGCGACTCAGAGCGCCCAGGCCGATCCCACGCCTTAAGAACTCGTTTCAGAATGAAGTCTTGGCCGCCTCGTCCGCGCTGGCCGGAGCGATCTATCGTCCTCAGCCGTCCCGGGCCCACCGCGGGCGGGGGTCGACGACCAGCTAGGCGCTCTCCTGCGCCGCCGCTTGATAGAGGCGCCTGATCTCCTGGATGTCCACCGAAGGCGGGGGGAACTGCATAGCCAACGATTCGAGCGTCCTCACGAGGACGCGCGATATGGCCAGGTTGCGGAACCACTTGTGGTTCGCGGGGATGACGTACCACGGAGCGTATTCGGTGCTACACCTGGAGATGGCGTCCTCATACGCCTTCTGGTACTCGTCCCAGAGCTCCCGCTCCGTGTAATCGGATTCGGCGATCTTCCAGTGCTTCGTGGAATCCTCGAGGCGGTCTTTGAACCGCCTGAGTTGCTCTTTCTTGTCGACATGCAGGAAGAACTTGACTATGTGTGTGCCGTTGTCTGACAGATGTTTTTCGAAAGCATTGATCTCGTCGTAGCGCTTGGACCAGACTCCCCTTGGCACGAGACCATGCACACGGACCACGAGCACGTCCTCATAGTGCGAGCGGTTGAAGACTACGACCCGTCCCTTGGCGGGCGTGACCTTATGGACCCGCCACAGGTAATCGTGAGCCATCTCCTCGGCCGACGGGACCTTGAAAGGTTGGACTGTGACTCCCTGCGGGTTCATGGAGGAGATCACGTGGTTGACCGTTCCGTCCTTGCCTCCTGCATCCATCGCCTGCAGCACGATCAACAGCGACCGCCTGCACTCCGCATACATGAGTTCCTGAAGCTCGGCCAGCCGCACGCAGAGGCTCTCCACTTCTTCCTGCGCGCTGGCTTTGTCCTTGTCGTCGGCGGTGGAGGAAGCGTCCATCTGGCTCAGCTTCACCTCGCTCCCCGGCTTCACTCGAAACATGTCGGGGTATTTCACGGATGGTCCTTTCCCAGTCGGTCAGTGGACTTCGCCGCGCGCGGAACTAGTCGTCTTCCCGGGTCTCGACCTCCGGGGAGGACGGCGCGTCAGCAGCGATCTCAGCGGCGGGGGCGGACTCGGTCGCGATAGGATCGCCCGACTCGGTGACCACCTCGGCGGCGCGGGAGGGAGCGTCAGGGGCGTCCCCCGCCGACTCTCCGGTCTGGTCCGCCGTCTTGGCTTTCTTCGCCGTCTTCGCTTCCTTGGCTGCCTCCTCCAGCTTGGCCAGGCGTCCGTCCAACTTCTTGACCTTCTTCTCGAGCTTCTCAACGCGCTTCTCGACATCCTTGCACTTGGTGCCCATGCGATCTCCTTTGTTCATGTCCGGCACGTAGCTTGACCAACTGTAACGCTTTTCCGTCTGACTGAGCGCCCGTTGGGGGCAGCGCCGGTGTCGGTCAGCCGACTCCCTTGTACATCGCCACACCCATCGAGCCCAGCAGGAGCGTCGTTGTCGCCACCGTTACCAGCCATAGCCCACGATTCAGCCGGAACATCGGAAGGCCCATCAGCAGGATCGCGCCAAAGAAGAGTACGAGATAGGGCACCAGGATGCCGTAGCGCGGCGGGGATCGGAACTCGATCGGCGACACGTCTTCGACGACGATCATCAGCACCACGAACACAAGGTAGACGGCGGGGCCGATCCACTGCAGCCAACCTGCTCGAGCCCGGCCGAATCCGACGATGGCAGCGGCTGCGGGCACAGCCAGCGCGATCATGACGTAGCCGAGCATATGGTTGACCGACCTGCCGCCGGTAAGGACCCTCGAAAGGAACCCCGCGGACTGGAGCAGGTTGACGGAGTTGACCACGGCCCACACGGTGACAGCCGCCCACCAAGGGCCTTGGCTCATCTGAGGCTGCGTGCCCATGTCGCGCCTCCTCTGGATTCCCGTCGCGCCGCCGATTCCGTGCCCGAATCATGATACTCGTCCCTCCCGGCAGCCCCGAGGCTGATAATCTCTTCGTGCGCAGCACCTCCGGAGTTCACGTGCCGGATCGCGGACGTCCGGGGCGGAATCACGTTTAGGACCGCGTGAGCACTTTGGACCCTCGCAAGCTTCACGTCACCTTCGCGCCCGGGGTATCTCCCCAGGGTCCCGTCCTCGCTCGCGCGTACACCCTCACCCATTCGGACTCGACGGGAGAGCTGTTCCTCACGGTGGGTCCCAGCTACGATCGTCGCCAGATCTCCGGCTGGTACACCCGCCTCATGCGCGACGAGGTGCTGGCGGAGTGGCGGATGGAGAACACGGCAAGGCTGGATGTCCACTGCCACGTGAGCGGCGGCCTGGTGGTCGGCTCGGCACGATGGAGGTACGACATCTTCCGCGGCCACCTGCCCATGGTCATCGAGGCGTTCCGGTACGGCGACCGTGAGTTCTTCCTCACACACCCGGATCTCGACGAGGCGACAGTCTGGGTGCACTTCCACTCGACCCGCGCGCGTTATGAGGTCTCGGAGGCTTGGGGCCGGCTCCGCGACTACCGCGGGGCGGCTTCGCCGACGTAGCCGCCCACGCCCCCGCCCGGCCACCGTGTAGTCCGGCCGGCCACCCCGCGTCGGTTAGTTCACCGTCACCGTCTCGGTCCGGGTGACCGGCAGGCCCCGCCTGCCGCACTCGGCGACAAACGCGTCGCGGACCTCCCGGGGCAGTTCCTCGGGACAGACGATCCCGGTCTGGGCCACCCGTCCCTCGACGATCAGCTCCGCGTAGATGGAGGCGGGAGTGCTCGTCCCGTACGACACGCTCGTGGCTCCCGGGATCCGTTCGTTGACCCACCTGATGTCCGGTGGGAAGACGGCGTAGGTGATGGTGGCGGGTTTGCCGCTCTTTTCCCCGACACAGTCTACCGTGACGACACCGTAGTCGGTGATCTCCCCGGATAGGGCCAAGCGCGCCAACTCGTCCATGGGCGGGTTGGAGGGAAGCGTGGCCACGAAGACGTCGATGGGCCGCACTTTGGACCCGTCCTTCAGCGTGACCGGGATCTTGCTGGTCATGCCCGAGGCCACCAGGGCCATGTCGGCGTCCAAACCCTCCTCGGGACCGCCCATCTTGAAGTCCACGTAGCGCAGCCCCTTGTCGCCGTAGCGGCGGGGCAGCAGCCGGGGGAGCGTGCTCACCTCCTCGTGATCGTGGCAGATGACCACGCCCACACCGAAGGGCGCCGGGAAGGGATAGCACTCGCGACGCCCGAAGATCTCCACCCGCTTGAACTCGCCGTCCTCGAAGAGCAGCGGCGGCTGAGCGCAGTCCGTGTAATACGTCTCCTGCGACCACACTTGGAGCGGGACCGGCGAGTCGAAGATGGCGTAATCCTTGATGCGGATCTCGAAACAGCGCTCGAGGTCTTCGTAGCCGTTGGCGGCGAGGGTGTTGGTGAACCCTGGGTCCATTCCCGTACTGAGGAGGGCCAGGATGCCGTTCTTTTCAAAATCTTGCCCGAGCGTCATTTGTTCGAGATACGCCTCGTCGATAGTCTTGGTGCGGGTCTGTCCGGAGGCCATGTCCTGGTAGGCGGCGCCACCGGCCAGACAGGCACGCATGATGGGCAGGTTGTACTCGGGTATGACCGCGTTGACCACCAACCGGGCCCCGGCGGCCACCTCGGCGACAGCGGCGGTATCGGCCGCGTCGAGAAAGACCGGAGTCGTCTTGCCTCCCCCGACCCGCTCGGCGACCAACCGGGCCCGTCCCTCGTCGTAGTCGCCCAGAACGATCTCGGTGACCGCGGGATTGCGGGCCAGGTTCCAGGTGAGCACGTGGCCCTGCATCCCCGCCCCCACGATGACGACCTTCATGTTCGGCCTCCTCCCGGCGCTCCTGACTGCTCTAGGAGCGTCATTCATGTTCCTGACGAGTTTCTTCCACCTGCAAGGATGATATACGACCTACGGGACGAGCGCGCGGCGCGCTGATCCCGTTCCGATCGCTTCAAGCCCCCGCCGCATGTTTCACACGCTATCGTGCTCGGGTAGTCTCATGCCCGTGAAGAAACCGAGTAGGCGCCGCATGATCATCTACGCGCTGGTGGCTTTTCTGCTGCTGGTCATCATAGTCGGGCCGTTCCTCGTGCCGGTACGTCCCCTCAAGGGGACCGTGCCTCCCCGGGAGTTGGCCGATCCTGACAGCCGCTTCATCCCGATGGGTGACGCCGTGGACACCGCCACCCTCGACGTGCACTTCAAGGACGTCGGGGCGGGTGAGCCTGCGATCCTACTGCTTCACGGCTTCGGGGGCAGCACGTTCTCCTGGAGGGACGTGTCGCCCGATTTGGCCCCAGAGCACCGGGTGGTGGCCTTCGACCGTCCCGGGTTCGGCCTTACCACCCGTCCTCTCCACGGCGACTGGGCAAAGACCAACCCATACTCGCTGGAGGGGCAGGTCCAACTGACGGTCGCCATGATGGATGACCTGGGTCTGGAAGAGGCAGTGCTCGTCGGCCACTCCGCCGGGGGCACGCTCGCACTCCAGATGGCGCTCTCGCATCCGGAGCGGGTGAAGGCTCTGGTGCTGGTGGCGCCGGCCGTATACGGCGGCGGTCCACCCACCTGGATCAAGCCACTGCTCTACATCCCCCAGATCCGTCACCTCGGACCGCTTGTGGCTCGGCGGCTGGTCGGCGCGCTGGAATCGATCCTTGATCGCTCTTACGCAGATCCCTCCCTCATCACGTCCGAGGTCCGCGAAGGGTACAAGAAGCCGCTGCGGGTCGACGACTGGGACCGCGGTCTGTGGGAGCTATCCCTTGCCGGCGGCTCGGGGGACCTGGCCGAACGCCTGAGCGACATCAAGGTCCCCACCTTGGTGATAACCGGCGACTCCGACGAGATCGTCTCGCCAGAGGACAGCGCGAGAGTGGCATCCGCCGTCCCCGGCGCCGAGCTCGTGGTCATCCCGCGGGCAGGCCATCTGGTGATGGAAGAGAGACCCGCCGAGTTCCTAAGGTCACTCGGCCGATTCTTGGAAGCGCTCTAATACTGGACGATCTTCTGTCCGAGGTCGGTCCGGAGCGTTCCCAGCTCGGGGTCCAGGAGTCCCTATACTATGCTGCGCTACAGGCTCCGCCGTATCAATGACAGGCGGTCGTCCAGTTCGCGAAGCGGCGGGGAAAGTGAATCCAGAAGTGCCCGACCAGAAATGTCAGGAGACCCTTCGCGATCTGCTTCTCGGGCTGCCGGGAGTCCGTGAAGGTAGACGTGGTCGGGATCAGAGTGCCCGAAGAGCTCGCTCGACACCTGCTCGACGACTCGCGCTTTGCCCCATTCCAGCCCCGCAGCAGAGGTAAGATGCGCGAATGGATGCAGTTCCCGTGCGCGCCGCGCGAGTAGATCGGGGACTACCAGGAGGTGCTCCTAGCCGCGTACGAGTTCGTCGGGAGTAGCGGCGAGGTCTAGAGCCCTAGCCTGAGCGGTCCCGCTCACTCGGCCGTGAAGTATGCGGCGATCTTGGCGGCCTCCCGATCCACGGTGGACAAGTCGACGAGGTCCGGCGCCCGCGTCTTGAGAAGCGTCACCCACTCGCCGAGCTGTTCGCGCTGGGCCCTCCGCCGCGCCCGCCGTCGCGGAGCCGGGCCGCCGAGACCCCCTCGGGCCCTAACGGCTCAGGACGATCTGGGCGTTCATGCGAGCAACGACAACGCGGCGGCGACCCCGAATCCCAACACAGTGAAGAGACCCACCAGCTTCCCCCCATGCTCAAAGGCCTCCGGCATCATGGCGTCGGCCAGCATGGTCAGCATGGCCCCAGCGGCGAAGGCTTGAGCCAGACGCCCGTCCGCGGTGGGAAGCCACTGGATCAGGCCGTAACCCAGGGCGGCGCTGGCAGCCGAGACCAGGACCAGTGAGATCCACATCCAGAGCATGTTGCGTCGTGAGTGACCCGCAGCAGCCAGGTTCACGGTTCCAGCAATCCCCTCCGGGAGGTTGGAGACGAATACCGCCACGAGGAACGCCACGCTTATGGAGCCGCCCAGAGACAGACCCATTCCCAACACAAGCGACTCGGGGATATTGTCGAGCAGCGTGCCGACGAAAACAGCCGCGCCGGAACCTTCCTCCTGCTTACCCCGGATACTCTTCCGGTGCGCGCCTCCCTGACGATCTACGAGCCAATCACCCACGAAGAAGGCCAGGGCGCCCATCACGAAGAACGCAGCCATGCCCCAGCCGCCGATCTTCGACTCGGGCACCAACTCGTAGGCGATGGCACTGATCAGTGCTCCGGCGCCGAAACCCATGACCATGCCGATGGTCCGGTTGGAAAGTCCGCGCTCGGCAAGCAGATACCCGAGCAACAGCGAGCTTGCCGCCAACCCTCCCCACAGAAATGCCGAGAACATCCAAATTCCTCCACCATGCGCTCGGACTCAGCCGCGAGGCAGACCTGCCAGTCGTCCCTACGCCACCGCCCTCACCACAGTATCAGTAGTCGTCGAAGGCCGGCGGAATCGCTCTATACGGGAGACGTCGTTTGAGGCTCGGTCTCGCTCTCCCGAGCGATGCTTGAGGGCACCGCCTGGACCACCGGCTGGATCGCACTCGACTGTCGACCGTGGCGCACTTCTCGCACGGTCAGTATGGCCAGGGCGACCAAGATCAGCCCCATGCCCACCGCCTCCAGGGCTCCTGGTCGCTCCCCGAGTTGGATCCAGGCCGCCATGACACCCACGACCGGGACGGCCAGGCTGCTGATGCCGGCGGTGCCGGTGGGCAAAGTGTGCAGGATGTAGAGCCATAGCACCCAGGTGAGCGCACCGGCCGGCACCACGTTGAAGGCCAGCGCTGCGATGAAACTGGCGTTCCAGGTGGGAGTGGTCGTCGCCGTCATAAGGGCGACCACTATCAGGGGGATCGAACCGATCAGGCCCTGCCAGGCTATGAGCGACAGCATATCGACCTCGTGATGCTTGCGCAGGACCTTGACCACGACGGAGCTCACCGCCCAGACGAACCCCGCGCTCAAGGCGAGCAGGCTGCTCTTAAGCCCGTGAAGATTCCAGGGGCCGAGAACGAACACCAGACCTGCGAACGCGAGCACGACAGAGGCCCACTGAAGCCCTCTTACCGGTTCGCCGAGCAATGGCCAGGCGATCAGTAGAAGCCAGAAGGGCATGGTGTAGGCGAGAACGGATGTCTTGCCGGCACCACCGCTGTAGACGGCCCACATGATGAGTCCAACGAAGGCGGCCGTCTGGAGGAGGCCGAAGACCGCGGTCAGCCGGAAGGCCACGGGGCGCAGCGGGCGGCGAAGTGCGGCCACCAGCGCGAACATGAAGACCGCTCCGACGAAGGTGCGAAGAGCAGCAAACGTGAACGGCTCGGCGTACTGCATGCCGACCTTCATCACCACCCAGTTGTATCCCCAGAGGAGAGCCAGCAGGACGAGCGCCGCAAAAGGGAGGTAGGCGGCCCGCCGGTTGGAGGCGGCCCGACCGGCGACCGCGACCGGGGCGGCGGCGGCGACCGGGGCGACGGAAGCGACCGGGGCGGCGGTTGCAGAACGCTGTGAGGGCGAGTGATCACCTGGAGAGTCCTCGCGCGGCCGAAGCCCCCCGACACGTTGGTCGCCTTCGTCTATCCCCAGGTCCTCATCCAGCGCCATAGTGGCACTGTAGCCCAATTTGTGAGGCAGGGTGAATCCCGGCCGTGTCGCCATCCGGCAACAGTGACGGATGCCGACTCACTTGTCGACTACCCCGCCCTTTTTCCGGCTATGGGGCCAGACCTCGAACGAGTATGTCTAGCGCGCCGGCCGCAGGCGGAGGGAAGTCCCCGGAGGCAGGGAGGTCTCCCTGAGCGGCAAAGTGTGCGCTCAGGGCTCGCTCCATGCCGGAGGCGAAGGGCACCGAGACAACAACGGCTGCGGCCTCGACGGCGTCGATGTCCCGTCGGATCCTGCCCAACTCCTGCTCCGCTCGAATGTACTCAGCCACCATCGTCACCGGTTCTGGTCGTTCGAATCCCGCCAGAGCATTCTTCTGCACGTGAGCGCCGAAGCTCCTCGCCAGCTCGGGGTCGGCCCACATCGACGCCATGAGCGATGACACCTGCGCCTGCATGCCGCCGACCAGGGAGAAGAGGTGCTCCAGGTTGCCGCGCACTGTGCCTTGTCCGGCACGTTCAGGCAGTCGCCGGAGCTCCTCCCCTATGCCCAATGTGGAGAGAGAAACACCTCGTGGAAGAGATCGTACTTGTCGACGAAGTGCCGGTAGATGGTGCCCTCCGCCAACCCAGCCGTCCGCGCGATCTCTCGGGTCGTCGCCCGCGCGAAACCGCGTTGCAGGAATACCTCGAGAGCCGCATCGATCAGAGCCTGGCGAGTGTCGGTCCCGCGTGCTGCTGAGGCAGTCACATGTCCTCCTGATGAGTCGCGTGCGCCCTAGGCCGTGATATCCCGGCGATGGAAGGTGGCGGCCGCGATCGCGAGTGTCACGACGACGTACCCGACGGCCGTCAGCAGACCCGTGCTGAAAGCCATGTCACTCGTTCCTCCCGCGGCGACAGCCGAGAAAGACGAGCCGGGCAGCCACTTCGCCCCACTGTCCAGAAGCATACCAAACAGCATTTCAAATACGAGCAGATAGCCGATGCCCACGGCAATGGAGATTCCGGTGCTACGCGTCATGACCCCCACGAAAAGCCCCATGAATCCCCACATCAGTGCGGACAGAGTCATGTGAAGATAGCCATCGATCATCGTACTCGCCAACCCATCCCGCCAGGCATCGGCGGAGATCCCCGTCGCACCCGCGATCGCCGGCGAGGCGATCAGGACCACGACCGTCGTGACCAGGGTGGCCACACACGTGAACAGCGTCAGCGCCACCACCTTGCCTCCGAGCAGCCGTAGACGACGGGGCTCGGCTTGGACGAGCAAACGTATCAACCCGTTCGAATAGTCGGACGACACTGCGATAGCCCATATGGCGAGTGCGACTATCCCCCACATGTTGGCGCCATTCCTCAGTCCGGTGAACATCCCATCGGAGGCTTCGAGCACCGCCACCGAGACCGCCTGTCCGCCGGGAGGCACCATCGCGGAGCCTCCCGTGGCCGTGAAGAAGACGATGATGGTAACAATGAGACCGAGCGCGGCCATCAAGCCGATGCCCCCAAGGATGTAGTAGGGATTCTTCAGACGGGCCCATTCACAACGGATCGCCCGGATCATGACTTCACCTCGAGGTTGTCGACGAGCCAGCCGTTGTCACCCGATTCGGCACCAGTCATGCGTAGGAACACTTCCTCCAGACTCGCCTCCTGCGGCCGCAAAGCCCGCAAGGTGATCCCGGCCTCTGCGGCGGCACGATTCACGTCCGCCGCCTGCGAAACCGGTGCCACCACATGAACCTCTTCTTCCAGGGCGGTCACCTTCCAGCCCCGGGACCGGAGGGACTCGGCCAGGCGGCCGACGTCGCCTGGATGCTCCGGCACTGTCTCGATGCTCTCGCCGGCCTGCGTGACCAGATCCTCCAGCGGGCCATAGAAGAGAAGCTCTCCGTGCCGGATCACGGCAAGACGGTCGCAGGCTGTCTCGATCTCGCTGAGCAAGTGCGATGACACGATGACGGTGCGACCATCGTCTCCAAGCGCCCGCAGAAGCCCGCGCATCTCGACGATACCGGCGGGGTCGAGGCCGTTGGTCGGTTCGTCGAGCACGAGCAGTTCCGCGTCGGGGAGCAGGGCGGCGGCGATACCGAGGCGCTGCTTCATGCCGAGCGAGAAGCGCTTCACCGGTTCTTTGCTGCGACCCAAGAGCCCGACGGTATCGAGAACTTGATCAACGCGAGCATCGGAGAGGCCGCGAAGACGCGCCAGCGAACGCAAGTTGCTACGTGCAGAAAGGGAAGGGACAAACGCGGGACTCTCGATCAGCGCCCCGACGCGATGCGCGTATTCTCGGGGATGAGAGATCGGTGAGTCGAATACCGTGGCACTGCCGCCGCTGGGTCTTATGAGACCCAGCAAGAGCCTGATGAGAGTGGACTTGCCGGAACCGTTTGGTCCCACCAGGCCGATGACTCCCGCTCCTGAGATCTCTAGATCAAGCTCCTGTACCGCGACGATATCGCCAAAACGACGGCTGAGCTTGTCGGTTTGTATGATGGACACCTATACCTCCACTGTCGGGGTGAACGCTCACTCATTCTAGCGGGTGGGCGCTCACTTTTCAAGGAGGTCCACAACAGACCCACGGCTCCAGAGCGCGTTTGCGGAAGCGTTCAGTGGTGAGCCGAGACATCCGGTCGGCGGTGCACTCCAGAGACCCCGCTGCTGGTAAGCTCTTGACATGGAAAGCACCGACCTCATTCTGCTCACCGGGGGGACCGGCTACATCGGAGGACGGTTGATCCGGCCCCTGGAGGCCACCGGCCGTCCCCTTCGCCTGATGGCGCGGGATCCCGAGCGTCTGCGGCCGGCCGACGCACCGGCGTCGTTCGTCCCGCGTCTAACGGAGACGACGGAGTTGGTTCGCGGAGACCTGTTCGATCCACCGTCGCTGGTCGAGGCGCTCACCGGCGTCGACACGGCCTACTACCTGATGCACTCGCTTGGCACGGCCTCCGAGGACTTCTACGAGCGGGAACTCCTCGCCGCCCGGAACTTCGCGGAAGCTACCACGGCCGCGGGCGTCCGGCGCATCATCTACCTGGGTGGTCTGGGGCGCTCCGACGACAGGCTTTCGTCACATCTGGCCAGCCGCCAGGATGTCGGCCGCCTGCTCTGCGAGAGCGGGGCCGAGACCATAGAGTTCCGGGCTTCGGTGATCCTGGGCAGTGGCTCCATATCGTTCGAGATGATACGGGGTCTGGTGGATCGTGTCCCCGTGATGGTGACCCCGAGGTGGGTGACCAACCTGACGCAGCCCGTCGCAGTGGAGGACGTGGTGAGCTACCTGGTGGCCGCGCTCGATGTGCAGGTAGGGGAGCGCTGCACCATCTACGAGATCGGAGGGGCGGACAGGGTGTCCTATGCGGGTATGATGCAGACCTACGCCCGCTCGCAGGGTCTGAGACGGCCGATGATCAAGCTCCCCTGGCTCACGCCTCGTGTCTCCTCGGGCTGGCTCGCGCTGGTGACGCCGCTGTACTACCGGGTGGGGCGCCACCTTCTTGAAGGTGTGCGTAACGAGACCGTGGTGACGAGCGATGCCGCAGCCCGCGACTTCTCCCACATCAGGCCCATGGGCATAGAGGCAGCGATCGCCCGGTCACTCGCGAACGAAGATCGAGAGTACGCGGAGACTCGCTGGAGCGACGCTCGCTCCACCTCCCCGCCTCCCAAGCACTGGCCGGCCGAACGCGTCGGCCGGCGCTACACCGACCAGCGCACCGTGGACGTGCCCTGCCCCCCCAGCCAGGCTTTCGAGGCCATCCTCTGCATCGGGGGACGGAAGGGCTGGTACGCGTGGACCTGGCTCTGGGGTCTGCGCGGCCTGCTGGACCAGATCAGCGGCGGCGTGGGCTCCCGCCGCGGCCGCCGCGACCCCACCTGCGTGATCCCCGGTGACACCTTGGACTTCTGGCGCGTCGAGGAATTGGAGCCGGACCGGCTGCTGCGCCTAGCGGCCGAGATGCGTGCACCCGGCAGAGGATGGCTTCAGTTTGAGCTGATCCCTCTGGCGGACGGGCAGACCCGCATCGTGCAGACCGCTACATGGGACCCGGTGGGTCTCTCCGGCCACCTTTACTGGTTTTCCATGTGGCCCTTGCACGAGTTCATATTCCGCGACATGATCAAGGGCATCGCCAGGGACAGCGGCTGCCTTGCCTTGCGCGACTAGAACAACTTAAATGGTGGTACTCCACTTGAGGTGGCCAGGCACGGAGACCGCCGCCCCGCTCGAAGACATAGCAAGAGACAAGGGAGGAAGATCGATGGGAGTGGAAGAGTTTGCTGCAGAGCGTCAGCCTGTGCCTGAAAACGTCGAGGCACGTTTTCGCAATCTGCGCTGGTGGAATATCGGAGTAGGCCTGTTCTTGGCCGTCCAGGCGGTGATAATCGCCGTTCTTTCCAATGATTTCGCAATACCTGTCGTGGCCACCTATATGGGCGGCCCGCCCGGGACGGAGCCGACCCTCCATAAGATCGGGGATTTCCCGCTGGGTTGGGGCGTTTTTGCCTTCATGGCCATATCGGCAGCAGCGTTACTCATCATCGCCTCGCCGGGCGTGTTCGGTTGGTACAAGCGCAATCTGCTCCAGAGCCGCAACTACGGACGATGGATTGAATACTCCATCAGTTCCTCGATCATGATCGTGCTCATCGCCATGATCGTCGGCGCCACCGATCTCGCGGCGATGATCGCCATCTTCGGTGTGAATGCCTCCATGATCCTGTTCGGGCTCCTCATGGAGAAATACGAGAAGCCCGGCAAACCCAGTTGGCTGTCTTACTTGTTTGGGTGTTTCGCGGGGATCATCCCCTGGATAATCGTGCTCATCTATGTCTGGAGCCCGGGCTTCGGTGACCAGCAACCACCCGCCTTCGTCTACGGGATCATCTTCTCGCTGTTCGTGTTCTTCAACATATTCGCGGTCAACATGGTCCTCCAATACAAGCAGGTCGGCCGCTGGCGCGACTACATGTTCGGGGAGAAGGTCTACATCATCTTGAGCCTGACGGCCAAGGCGCTGCTCGCTTGGCAGGTGTTCTCGGCCACCCTGGCCGGCTAGACCGGGGGCCAAACCGAGGTAGTGGTCGTAGGCCGGTGGAACGCCAGGCGCGCCGGTAGGTCGCTTCCAGGCCGCGGCCTCGATGGCCGGCCGACGACGGGAGGGTCGATGGAACGGGTGCGCCCGTACGACGCCGTGATCATCGGGGCCGGGCAGGCCGGGGTGCCGCTGGCCAGGAGCCTCGCCCAGGCCGGGTGGCGCACGGCCCTCGCGGAAAGGTCGCATGTCGGCGGCACCTGCATAAACGAGGGCTGCACCCCCACCAAGACCATGATCGCCTCGGCTCGGGTCGCGTATCTCGCCCGAAGAGCCTCCAGCTACGGCATAGCTACCGGCGAGGTCTCGGTGGATATGGTCGCCGTGCGACAGCGGAAGCGTGACCTGGTCGAAAGCTGGCGGAGTGGCAGCGAGCGGCGGCTTGCGAACACCGACAACCTCGATCTCCTCATGGGAGAGGCCGTCTTCCTCGGCCCCCATCGGCTGGAGATCCGCTCCGGCGATGCGACCCCGATCGTCGTCGAGGCCGACCACATCTTCATCAACACCGGATGCCGCCCGGCGCTACCTCCCCTGCCCGGCCTCGATGAAGTCCCCTATCTCACTTCGACCACCATCATGGAGCTCGACTCGATCCCCGAGCACCTGCTCATCTTGGGCGGAGGGTACGTGGCCGTGGAGTTTGCGCAGATGTTCCGGCGCTTCGGGAGCAGGGTGACCGTGATCCAGAGGCGAGAGCAACTTCTCCCCCGAGAGGATGCGGATGTCGCGCAGGCTGTGGCCGCGATCCTGGAAGAGGACGGGGTGGAGCTCTTCCTCGAGGCAAATGCCCGTTCTGTGAAGGAGATCGCGGGCAGCGGAATGGAGCTGGAGATAGCGAGCCCGGCGGGCGCCACCCTGCTGGTTGGATCCCACCTGTTGGTGGCGACCGGACGGACCCCCAACACAGAGGCTCTTAATGCGGAGGCCGCCGGTCTGCGGGTCGATGAGAAGGGCTACCTGCCGGTGAACGAGCGGCTGGAGACCGAGGTCGACGGCATCTACGCCCTCGGCGACGTCAACGGAGGACCGGCGTTCACCCACGTCTCCTATGACGACTTCCGCATCGTCCGCGCCAACCTGCTCGAAGGAGGTCGGGCAGCCACCACGGACCGCCTCGTGCCCTACGTGGTCTTCCTGGACCCTCAACTCGGACGAGTGGGGCTTAGCGAGCGCGAGGCAAGGGAGCGGGGATTCGACCTGCGAGTCATGAAGCTGCCGATGGATTATGTGGCGCGCGCTTTGGAGATCGATGAGTCGCGCGGGTTCGTGAAAGTCGTAGTCGACAACGCGGACGACCATATCCTCGGCTGCGCTGTGCTGGGCGTCGAGGGCGGTGAGATCATGTCCGTCATACAGGTGGCGATGATGGGAGGGCTGACCGCATCCCGGCTCCGCGACGCGGTATTCGCCCACCCGACGCTGGCCGAATCCTTGAACAACCTTTTCGCAGGATAGTCGCGTCAAGTGCAGGGAGCATGAGCGGGGTTCAAGATGGGCGCCAGCTGGGAACTAACAAACGGTTCAGCAAGCAAGTGAGGGGTGACTTCATCATGAAGAGAACGATCGCACTGGTCCTGTTTGTGATTCTGGCACTGGCGTTGACGACCGGCGCTCGCCGCCTGCGGCGGGGACGAACCGGCCGAGGAGTCGAGCACTACCGCCTCCTCTGCCGTCGCCGGGCCCGTAGTCCGCGTGGGTTCGCTCCTCGACGCCGAGGGCACGCTGCTCGGTTCGATGGTCATCCAGATGCTGGAGGCGAACGGCATCAAGACCGAGGACAAGACCAAGCTCGGCACCCCCGAAGTGGTGCGGGCCGCACTCGTGGGCGGAGAGATAGACGCCACCATCGACTACACCGGGTCCGGACAGTACTACCACGAGGGCGAAGAGGGAGACCCGAAGTGGAAGAACGCCGACGAGGCATACGCGGCTATCAAGCAGCTCGACAAGGACGTGAACGATATCGACTGGCTGACCCCCGCTCCCGCCAACAACAGCGAGTTCATCGCCACTACCAGGGCGCTCGCCGAGGCTGAGTCGATCACGACCATGGAGGACTTCGCCAAGTACGTGAACGGCGGCGGCACGGTCAAGCTGATCGCGGCCCAGACCTTCATCGACAACCCCTTGGGCCTCAAGGGCTACGAGGAGGCCTACGGGTTCACCCTCACCAACGACCAGCTCATCGCCCTCTCGACCGGCAATACCGCAGAGATGCTGTCCGCGCTTGCCAAAGGCACCGACGACGTCAACTTCTCCCTTGCCTACGGCACCGATGGGCAGCTCAACGAACTCGACCTCGTCATCCTCACCGATACCAAGGATGTCCCACCGGTGTACGAGCCCGCCCCGGTCTTCAGGGGAGAGATCATCGCGGCATATCCGCAGATCGAAGCCATCCTGAAGCCGGTGTTCCTCAGCCTCGATCAGGCCAAGCTGCAGGAGCTGAACGCCCGTATCGCCTTCGGCGGTGAAGATCCCCGGGCCGTAGCCACCTCCTACCTGGAGGCTAATGGGTTCCTCGAATAGACTCGGCCGCGGCCTCGGCCGGGGCGGGAGGCCCGCTGGGGCCGGGCGGGCCCGAGTTGGGCGGGCCCGAGTTGGGCGGACCAGCGCTGGGCGGGCGAACGCTGGGCGCGCGAATGCCATCATCAGCGTCACAGGCGGGCTGATCGGAGCCCTCGCGCTCGGTTTCGCGCCTTTTGTCTCGTTCCGGCCCAACCGCATCGTCGAGGGCGATCCAGCCTCGGCGGTGAGCGCCCTCGGGTTTGCGGGCTGGGTCGCGCTGGTCCTGATGCTGCTGGCCGGTCTGGCGGCGCCGGCCCTCTGGAGCGGCCGGCGCGAGAGAAAGGCGGGCGAGAAAGGCATTCGGACCCGAGTCCGCGGCTTCTCCGGGGTGGTTCGAGGGCTGCTCGCCACAGCCGCCCTGCTGCTTCTGCTTGCGCAGACGGGAGCCGCGGCTTCCGAGTTCGCCGCCGGGCAGAGCCCGGCGGCGCGCACCTCGTTCGGGTGGGGCTTCTACGTGTTCCTTTTCGCCCTGTTCCTTGTCCTCTACGCCGCCTCAGCCGATACTCCGAGCCGGTCGGGCCGGATCGTCATAGGGCTGGCGCCGCTTCTGGGCATGGTGTTGCTGGCTGCCTTCGGCGCGCTGGGTGAGCTCGGGATCGTGAGAGAGTGGTCCCTGACGCGGGATACCTTCGTGCCCGAGCTGACCAGACACCTGTTCTACGCGTTGGGGGCGACCATCGGTGCGATCATCTTCGGGGTGCCCCTGGGCATCTGGGCGGCCCGGAGCAAGAAGGCCGAGACCGTCATCATGGGAGCCTTGAGTCTCGGACAGGTACTGCCGGTTCTCGCTTTCGTCGGCATCATGATCCCCATCCTGGGGTCTCTCAGCGATCGGGTGCCTCCACTCGAGACCCTGGGCATCTCCGGCATCGGTTGGGCGCCGGTCATGGTGGTCCTGTTCATATACGCCCTCTTCCCGGTGACCCGGAACACGCTCGTCGCCATCCAACAGTTGGACCCCGGGTGGCTCGACTCCGCCAAGGGAATGGGCATGAGCCGGTGGCGCTCGCTCAAAGAGGTGGAGCTCCCCCTGGCCTTCCCAGTGGTGCTCGCCGGGATCCGGATCGCCCTCGTCCAGAGCACGGCGGGAGCGATCATCGCGGCCTTCGTCGGGGGAGGCGGCCTGGGCACCATCATGTTCATGGGCCTGGAGCAGACGAGCATGGACCTGGTGTTGGTGGGAGTGATCCCCATCGTGGTCCTGGCGTTGTTCTTCGACACGCTGCTCCGGGGCGTCGAGCGCCTGAGCGCCGGTGGACGACAGATCGACACGGACCTGAGCGGCGCATGATCGAGCTTCGAAACGTCACCAAGCGGTTTGGAGAGACCGTCGCGGTCGATGGTGTGTCGCTGACGATCCCCGACGGAGAGCTGACCATCGTGCTCGGACCGAGCGGGTGCGGTAAGACCACGCTCCTACGCGCCATCAACCGCATGGTCGAGATCGACGCAGGCGAGGTGCTCATCGATGGTCGCTCCATCACCACCGTCGCGCCGGAGGAGTTACGGCGTCACATCGGTTACGCCATCCAGAGCGTGGGCCTCTTCCCCCACATGTCGGTGGGGCGGAACATCGCCACCGTCCCCCGGCTCCTACGCTGGGACGCAGACCGGATCGAAAAGCGGGTCGCCGAACTGCTCGAACTCGTGGGGCTCGATCCGGCCGTGTACGCGGAAAAACGGCCGAGCGAGCTCTCCGGAGGCGAGGCGCAGCGCGTCGGGGTCGCCCGATCTCTGGCAGCCGATCCGCCGGTGCTGCTCATGGACGAGCCCTTCGGGGCACTCGACCCCATAAGCAGGGAACGGCTCCAGCGCGAGTTCGCAGACCTGCACCGCCGGCTGGGAAAGACGGTGGTCTTCGTCACCCATGACATCGAGGAGGCGGTCATCCTGGGCGACCGCATCGTGCTCATGCGGGACGGCCGCATCGTCCAGGTAGGGGCGCCGGAGGAGTTGTGGCTCACTCCAGACCAGCAGTTCGTCCGTGACTTCTTCGGGGATGAGTTCGGACTGCGCATACTCTCGCGGCACCGGGTCTCGGACCTGACACTTGGGCCTGCACCAACGGGTGAAGCCCCTCGGGTCCTTCCCGAGACCAACCTGCGCGACGTCCTTGCCATCATGGTCCTCGAAAGCGCCGACCAGGTCGCAGTCGTCACCGATGGGCAGGTGACCGGCGGGCTCACCTTCTGCGAAGTCGTGACGCAGGTGAGGCGGGCTTCATGACCACGTATACCCCCGGGATCCGGCGGAACTGGCGGAGCGTTTCGGTGATGGTGCTGTTTCTGCTGGTCTGGACGTTCTACACTCCTGGGGTGGAGCGGCTGCTGGGATTGTTCTTTCCGAACGAAGATCCGCTCGTGTACGACCGCTCGCCTCTGTGGACCTTCCTACTGGAGCACCTCGTGTTGGTCGCCATCGGGGGCGTCGTCGCGATCGTCATCGGCGTGGCGGCCGGGATATTCATCATGAGCCCGCTCGGACGGCCGTTCCGTGACCTGGTGCTCCGAATCGCCAATTTTGGGCAGTCGATACCTTCGGTGGCCATCATGGCCATCGCCGTCCCGGCCATAGGTTATGGCTCCGAGCCGGTCCTCCTAGCTCTGATCATCTACAGCATCCTGCCGGTGATGGTGAACGTGGTGGCCGGCATCACCGGGGTGCCGCAGGCCGTGGTCGAAGCCGGCAAGGGCATGGGCATGACCCGAAGGGAGGGATTGCTCCAGCTCGAGCTGCCGCTGGCCCTGCCCGTCATCATGACCGGGGTGCGGACCATGCTGGTCATCCTCGTGAGCGCCGCGACCCTGGGAGCGGTGGTGGGGGCCGGCGGTCTGGGAGTCCCCATAATGTCGGGGATCGGCTCGTTCAACAACGCCATCGTGGCATACGGGGCGGTCCCGGCCATCCTGTTGGCCCTTATCTTCGACCGGGCGCTCTAGGTCGACCGGCGCTCAGGCCGGACGCCCAGCCCCAGCCATTAGGTCAGACCCACTCCCGCGGGATCGTGTGGGTCCGCGTCTTGGTGAGGACCAGGTGCCTCGGCCTCGTAGGCGGAGTACTCCTCCTTCACGTAGAAGCTCCGCTCGTCGCAGGTCATCTCGCCGGCGATCGTCACCCGCCAATCCACCCCGGAGCCTGCCGAGCGCGTCTCCCGCTCGCAGCGGACCGTCGCCGACAAGGGCTCGTCCTCGACGATGGCGAATACGTCCGTGGCCAAATCCGTGTAGCGAGCACCGGTGGCCGGGATGATGCGCTCGTGCTCCTCGTGATCGACGATCTCGTGGCGCCGGCTCACACCGTCGACCGTGATCGTCCGCGACCGCTCGTCGCGACGAGCGTCCTGCGGGTCCGCGGCCCCGACGCCAGTCCCGCCGCCGAGTCCGGCCACTTCCGCGGCAGCGAACGCCGGCACCGCTTCATCCGCCCGCTCGGCGCCCTCTGCCGGCTCCTGTCTCCTGACCGGCAGATCCAGCGTGCTCGGGCCGTCGACCGCGAGCTTCAACTCGACCGGCTCTGGAGAAGGCCAGGCATGAGGCCAGTACGTGGGTGAAAGTGCCAGCCGGATGCGATGGCCGACATCGAAGCGGTGCCCGCAGACGCGGGATTCGACCGCGACGTCATACCAGCGGCCCGGGTCCAGAGGCCTCGGGGCTTCGTGGCTGTCGCGATGAGTCAGGTTCAGCATGCCCCAGCTCACCAGCAGCGACGCCCCGTCCGGCGCGACGTCCTCCAGCCGGACGGCGACGAGCGCGCAGGGGCGGTCTACACTCAGGCGTAGTCGCGCCAGCGGGAAACCAAGGACCTCGACAGGTGTCTCCAGCGGCGCTGTGGTGAAGCAGAGGGAGCGCGCGTCATCCGGCGATTGGTCGCCGGCGATCTCGTCGGGGTTGCCGTTGGCGCACCACACACCGGCTGTTTCGCCGCATTCCTGCCGGCCGCGGATCGCGACCTCGGAGAATCGGACACCCGCCGGGGCCGCCAAGGGCCCAGGTCGCCGCCGAGAACCGCCCGGGGTGGCGGCGCCCGCGCCGGAGCAATGACCCGGCTGGTGATCTGGGCGTCCGCGGCGCCCCGGGCGGCGCCCGGAGTCGCCGCCGGGCGCGAGAACCCCGTCGCTCCTCAGTACAGGAGGGACATGGGTCCGACCGTCGCCGGCGGCCACGAAGCCTCACCGATCCAGCGGCCGGGTCGCATCGAGTGAAACGTGGCCGGGGTCACGTACTCCTGCATCCATATCCTCACACGCGGCCCGTCCATGATGCCCGAGTCGATCCCCTTGAGCCACTGGTCCCACCATCGCACCGCTTCCTGCAGGAAGCCGATGGCCGGACCTGGCACTCCTTCATAGGGCATCATGTGACCCCAGGGACCGATCAGACCCAGTCGGGGGACCGTCAGATGCTCGAGAAGCCGAGGTACCGCGTTGGTGTAGGCGTCGGCCCAGCCGCCGACGACCATGACCGGGCACCGAATCGCGCCGTAGTCCTCCGCCACCGAGCCGTGCTTCCAGAACGCATCCTTGAGCTGATGCGATACCCAGTCGCCTGCCAACTCCGGCGCATTCTCGAGACGGTCGAGCCACATCTCGCGCCAGCGCTCGCCCACGAAACGGGGGTCCGGCGGTTGCAGCGTGTAGCAGAGCATCGAAGAAGCCCACTTGAGCATGTCCGAACCCAGCAGGCACCCGCCCATGTAATGGCAGTCGTCCAGGTAGCGGTCATCGGTGGAGGCGATCGTGATGACGGCCTTGAGCTGCGGCGGACGGCGGGCTGCCACCTGCAGGCCGTTGAAGCCACCCCAGGAGTACCCGATCATACCCACGTCACCGGTGCACCAGGGCTGGTCCGCCAGCCATCCCAGGACCTCGAGGGCGTCGTCCTGCTCCTGCGCAGATACTCGCCCCGCAGCAGCCCGTCTGAGTCACCGGTCCCCCGCAGGTCTACCCGGACCGCCGCGTAGCCGCACCCGGCGAAGTAGGGGTGACGCTGGGCGTCGGCCACGGCAGTGGCGTCGTCCTTACGATAGGGGAGATACTCCAGAACGGCCGGCACCGGGGATCGGAGGGCGTCTACCGGCATCCAGACACGTGCAGCCAGACGAGTCCCATCCCGGAGCGGGATCCACGCATTCTCGATCTCTCGAATCTGGTAGGGGAAAGCCGTCCTTGCCTGCATGGCAAGCAGTGTTCCCCATCCGTCCGGCGGTCACACTCCGGCGGTCACACTCGATATCTCGAGATCATCGCCCTGGCGGCGCCGGCGGAAACGATGAGCTTTGGCTCGCGGGGGTGACTACTGCCAGTCGATCGAAGCGTCGAGAATCGCTTTGGCGTCGTTCTCCTCGGAGCGGTAGAGCTGCTTGGAGTCGGGCTGGCGACCGCGACGGTCGTCGACTTCGGCGCTCATCGCCCGCCACAGGCATACATCGTTCTTGAGGTGCTTGGCCTTGATCTCCGGAGAGCACTCCTCGCTCAGAGGGCACGCGTAGCATATTTCCTCACCCACGACGATCGCACGCTTACGCGCGCACTCGCCCTCGTCGATGCGCCGTTGCGCCTGGGCGAGAAGCTCATGCACGTCACCCTGGATCGCGACCTCGAAGTGAGGCATCTGCTCGGGTTCGTCGTAGATGAAGACGCCGTTCTGCCAATGGGCAAGCTCGAACACCAGGTCGTGCGTCTGCCAACGCATGACCTCGCAGATCTCCATTTCGCTCGCGAGCCCCTTCTCGACAAGGCGCTGCCCGAGCGGCTTCCCCCTCTTCTCTTCGTGGGTCAGCGCCGCATCCTCCATGAGAACCTCAGCCAACTGCTGCAGGCTCAGACAGCCCACCTCTACGAGGCGCCTTCCCAGCTTCTCGTCGCTGATGGGCAACGATATCCCTTCCACCCGGCCGTCGACCAGGTAGATGAACCCGTACTCCTCGAAATCGTGGACCTCGAGAACGCCCGTGGCCTCGTTCTGGGCAAGGAACTGCAAGACACTCGTCAGTTTGAACCTTTGGATCGATCCCTCGAGTAGCATCGCCGTGCCTCCGTAGGCTTTCACCTTCTCTTCGGCTTATCGGCAGTATGCAGGGAGAGGCTTAGCCGGCCAAGCCACGCGGCTCGGCAGGGGATCTCTACGAGAGTGGGTCGCACGACCGGCCTGGTGACGTCACCCCCACTTCACTCGAAGCGACCAAGCTGTCAAAGTAGATGGCCGCAGGCGAACATGCGGGGCAAGAGGAGGCAGGGCGAGATCATGCTGGGCAAGACGATGCTCGTGACCAGATGACGCCGGGATTCTGGGGCTCCCTTTCGGCTCTGTCCTGGGGAACCGCCGACTTCCTCGCCCGCTTCACCGGCCGGGCCGTGGGCTTCGTGAACGCCTTGCTGGCCTTGCTGGTGATCAGTCTGGTGTTCCTGGGCCTGTGGATGGTCGCCAGCGGCACCGCATTCGTGTGGAGCCTGACCACGTTCTTGCTCCTCGTCCTGGCCGGCCTCTCGTTCCTGGTGGGGTACCTGTTCTTCTACAGGGCCCTGGTCTGGGGGCCGGTGACCCTCGTCGCCCCCATCGCGGGAAGCTATCCGGCAATGGTGGTGCTCATCGCGGTGATTCTGGGCAGCCGGCCGAGCGCCCTCCAGTGGACGGGTACCTTTCTCACCCTGGTAGGCGTGGTCGTAGTGGCCAGGGGAGGTGGCGAGGTCGAAACAGGGCATACGACGACCCCCGTCGGCCGCTCACCATCGCGGAAGCGGACGACCGCCGCTTCCGTGGCCGCCGCTATCAGCTTCGCGGCTGTGATCAGCATCACCCAGGAGGTCGTGACCGAGGTCGGCACCCTCCAGACCTTGTGGGTCCCCCGGGCGGTGGCCCTTGTAGTCCTGGTGGCGGTCCTGACCGTCGGATGGGCCCGGGGGCGGCCTCGTCCCACAATCCCTCGACGGTGGTGGCCCGTGCTGACTGTCCAGGCCGGCTTAGACACGGCTGGGTACCTCACGCTCTATCTCGCCTCCTCCGGCCCGAATCCGGAGATAGCGGCCATGGCCTCCTCCGCATACTATGTGGTCACGGTGCTGCTCGGCCGCGTGATACTGAAGGAACGCGTGAGCCTCCCCCAAATGGGCGGCATCGGGCTGGTGTTCGTGGGAGTCCTCCTCCTGTCGGCCTAGAGACTCCGCGAGGGCCCGGTCGGGTCTGCCACAGTGGGAGAGATTCCAAGCGTGGAAGGCCCCGTTCCGGGGTAGAGTGACCCGGTGATTCGAAGAACCCTCGGGAAAGGAGCACTCGGGGTCATGACGACTCCACTCGACTCGGTCATGGCGGCGGACCCCCGAGTCGTCCGCCTTGATCGACATCTTTTGCTCCGGTCAGGGCAATCCCGGATGATCTGGTGGGTGACGTGAGAGCCGGTGCAGTAGCCAACAAGGCTTCTCTGCTCTTCGACTTCTCGCACAGTCGTCAAGCGCTCCTCTCCGTTGCCCAACCTGCGCTCGGAGCCTTCATCGCTCAAGGAGGGTTCCCGACGCTGCGCGTCATAGGTCTGGGATTCGTCGCCTCGCTGGCGGGGATGCTGTCCGTCTATGCCTCCAACGATCTGCTGGATCTGCGGACCGATCGGAAGGCCGTCAATCTGCCGACCTCTCCCAAAGTCGCCGAAGTCTACGACGTGGACGTCATGAGCGTGCGCCACCCGGTCGCTCTCGGCGTGCTCTCCACTCGTCTCGCGGTTGCCTGGGTCGTCGGTCTCGGCTTGGTCGCGCTGGTCTTCGCCTACCTGCTGCGACCTGGCTGTGCGGCCATGTTCGTTGGCTGCGTCGTCCTCGAGGCCATATACTGCGCGCTCAAGCACCGGACTTGGCTCAAGACCATCCCCGGTGGAGCCATGGTGGGTCTGGGAGGGTTGGCCGGATGGTACGCGGTGGGAGACATGGACCTCTACGCCCTCGCGTTCTTTGTCCTGCTCACTTTCTGGGAGATCTTCGGGCGGAACTTGACAAACGACTTGGCGGACCTGTCCCACGATGCCCCCCTCGGCATCAGAACCCTCGCCGCAGTGCACGGCCCGGAGTGGGCCGCCAGGGCGAGCTTCGCGGGGACGATCGCGATCCTGCCGGTGGCCGCACTGCAACAAGGCAGTCTCGTGCTCCGTCTTCTGCTGGTGGTGGCGGCAGCCTGGACGATGACCCTTCCTGCCTACGGACTGGTTCGCGCTCCCGGTGAGCGAGCAGCCCAGCGCATGTTCAACCGAGCAAGCTTCTTCCCGCCGTTGGCCTTCTTGGCTACTGTGGTCTTCTTCGCCATACGAGGTGTCCTATGACCCTGCGCAGCAGATCACATCGGCGTCTACGCCCGCCGCGGCGGGAGACCCGCGCTCCGACGGATTCGACCTATCTTAGGGATCTTTTCGGCGCAAGCGCCCGCTATTACGAGCGGGTGAACATGGTGACCAGTCTGGGACAGGTGGTCCTTTGGCGGAGGGAGGTGATCAGAGCAGCTCGCCTGCGTCCGACCGATCGAGTGTTGGATGCGTTCTGCGGCCCGGGGGCTCTGGCCGAGCAGGCATTTGCGCTGCTGGGCAGCGAGGGCCGGCTGGTTTTGGCCGACCTCAGTCCGGTCATGCTCCATCATGCGAGAATGCGTCTCGAGCAAGCGGACGCGGGCCGCCCCGGCTCTCACCCGCCGGTGGAGTACGTTGCCGGAGATCTGCTGCGCGACGACTTGGGCCTGAGGGACTTCGACGCCGTGATCCTGGGTTGGGGCCTCCGCTACGTGGAGGACGTGCACGCGGCCCTGACCCGCATGCACGCTTTTCTGCGACCGGAGGGTCGCCTGGTGATCCTGGAGTTCACCCGCCCACCGTCGATCAGTTGGGCTACTCCCGCCCACCTATACTTCCGGTACATCCTGCCGAGAGCGGGCTCCTGGCTGGCTCGAGACAGGGAGTTGCACGAGTACCTCCAGGTCTCGGCTGCCGAATTCCTCAGCGCCGCCGACCTCATGCGGGCCCTTGAGCAGGCCGGATTCGCAGTGATCTACCACCGGACCCACATTGACGGGCTTGTCACCATCCTCACGGCGGTGGCAACGCGGGCACGGTGAAGGTATCAGCCGAGCTATTCTCGGAAACCCAGCGTGCGGGCAAGCTCGACGAGTATCCCCGCTGTGGCTCCCCAGATGCGGCGGCCCGGGTAGGGTAGGACGTAGAAGTGGCGGCGCGGGCCGGCCTGGACGATGCTCCCGCGGTGATGGTTCGCCGGGTCGAGCACAAAGCTCAGAGGTACCTCGAAGATCTCGGCCACCTCGCGCCTGTCAGGCTCGAACTCGACCGGGGGCTCGATCCAACCGACGAAGGGATACACCTGGAAGCCCGTGACTGTCTCGTGGGGTGGGAGGCAACCCAAGATCTCCACCCTCTCTGGAGCCAAGCCGATCTCCTCGAAGGCCTCGCGCAGAGCGGCCCCCGCAGGACCGTCGTCATCGGCTTCGACCCGGCCTCCGGGCAGGCTGATCTCCGCCGGGTGATTGTTCAGGTCGGCCGTCCGCTGGGTCAGGATGATCGACGGGCCCTCAGGATGCCCGAGCAACCCGATCAGGACCGCCGCGGGGATCCCTTGCGCCGCCGGCGACCCCGACTGCCCGGCCGACCCCGGGGGCTCGGCCAACCCCGAGCTCCCGGCAGGCCCCGAGCTCCCGGCCGGCGGACATGTGCCGTGTAGCAGACGCCGCAGTTCTTCCCGGTCTGGCGGTCGACCGCTCGATCCCGGCGAAATCCGCAGTTCTGGCCTGTCCTTGCTCGCGGGAATAGATCCCCTCCTCACCTGCCGCGCCCCCGACGTCACCAGAGGCGGTATAGCGTGCCGCTGCCGGAGCTCCCGCCGTACTCGGTTGCGTCCACGACGGTGCCGTTCTGCCTAACCCACTGCTCTATTGAGGCGGACGTGCCACCGGAAATGCCGGGGCCTCCTGGCAGACCGCCGACCGACCCAGTTGAGGCCCCAGCCGGAGGACCGTAGTTCGAAGTCGGCTCTCCAGCCGCGGGGGCAGCGGGTGACGCGGTTTCCGAGGCGGCCAGCGGTCCGATCGGACCACCCGGGCCTCGGTTGCCGCCTACAAGAACGTATCGAATCCGATGAGCGGCCGACATCTCCTGGAACTGGGCCGGCGTCGGACAGGGATCGGCCCCGCTGAATCCCCCCATGGCCATCACCGGCTCGCCGGTGGCGATGATGATGGATTGCGCCGCCTGGGCTCCTGCGACCGCCACCAAGAATTCCGCACTCCCCCGGTTCGCCACCAGATAGTCCACCAGGGATTGATCCACCGCCGTCTCGGCCCCGGGTTGCCCAGCGGCGGCAACATCGCCCAGAGCATACGAGGGAGGCCCCGGCAGGGCGGCCAGGCCGCCGGCGCCCGGCATGCCGCCGGGGAGCTGCGCCGCGGACGCGGGCCCGGCGGCCGCGAGCGCTCCGGTGACGCTTCGCGAAACCGTGCTGAGCGAGTAGGCCGTCGGTCCGGCCAAGACGCAGGCGGTCGCCACAACGGCGACACCGACGGTCAGGGTCTTGGCGTTGACGACCCGCAGAATGACCAGGAGCAGCCCGGCCGCGGCCAAAGACCCTGCCACCACCACCGTGGTGGCCAGACCGGGGGCATAGCCCGGCGTTCGGCCGAGGAGGTAGGCCGACAAGGCCGCGGTACCAACCACGGCTCCCGGCAGGAGCCAGGCCAGCCATCGGTTGGCGCGCCCCAGCCGCCACATCGCCACCGAGCCGGCGCCGGCGAGGCCGGCGACCGAGGGGGCGAGGATCACGGCGTAGTACGGGTGCAGTACTCCCGTGGCCCAGCTGAAGACGCCCAGGTAGAGCAAGGTCCAGGCTCCCCACAGGAGGTAGCCGGCACGGGCCAGGTCGGTGCGGCCGCGCCGGCGCGTGAGCCAAAGGCCGGCTCCCAGCCCAACCAGAGCGAGAGGCACCAACCACGAGATCTGACCGCCGAGTTCAGCGTTGAAGATCCGTAGCCAGCCGGCCGCTCCACTGAAGTTCGGCACCGGTCCGGCGCTCCCTACATAGCCGGCACTGCGGCTGAAGATAAGATCGAGCACGGAGTTGTCGGCGCTCCCGCCGATGAACGGCCGGCCGGCAGCCGGCCACAGCTCGACGATCGCCACCCACCACGCGCTGGAGACGACCAGGGCGGCGGCGGCCGCCATCACCTGCAGCAATCTACGCCCCAGTCTGGGCCGGGCGCACACCACGTACACGAGAGCAAAAGCCGGCAGAACAACGAGGGCTTCCAACATCTTGGTCAGGAAAGCGAACCCGACCAACGCACCGCATCCCATGAGTATCCAGGTGGATCCCTTTTCGAGAGCGGACCAGAGCGCCCAGGCGGCCGCAAGGAGCAGCAGGGTGAGCAAGGCATCCGGGTTGTTGAGCCGGAACATGACCACGGCCACGGGCGTCAACGCGAAGGCCAGCGCGGCGAGGATTCCGGCTACGTCTCCCTGCCATCGGCGCACGAGACGGTAGAGGATCAGGACCGAGGCCACCCCCGCCAGCGCCTGCGGCAGAAGGATGCTCCAACTCGAGAAGCCGAATAGCCGGGCGGACAACCCCTGTATCCACAAAGAGGCCGGCAGCTTGTCCACGGTAATGAACGACCCCGGGTCGAGAGCACCGAAGAACAGGGCTTTCCAGCTCGTGCTGGCGCTCTTGACCGCTGCAGCGTAGTAGGCGTTGCCCATGCCGTTGCGCGAGAGGCCCCAGGTGAAAAGCCCGAGGGCAAGCATTGTGACGGCGATCAAACCGGCCCAAGACCACCAGGGTCGAGGGTCTCGCCTCCAGAACCGCAACGCGCCGCTGCTCACTGCGCCGCTGCTCACTGCGCCGCTGCTCACTGCCCCGCTGCTCACTACTACTCTCCTTCGGCGGTGGAGGTGGTGTGACGTACTCTTTTGGAAGGATATCCCGGATCGTATAAAGCCGGCGTATGGAGCGACGCACGGACGCACGGTGTTTCGCATCCCCGTGAGCGCGGGTAGTTCACTCGGCAAGGAGCCCGGGACGTTCCGGGCTCGAGTTGAAGAGTGGAATGAGGTGATCGCTGTGGCAGCGCTCGGTGACACGATGGTCTGCGGGGTCCTCCGTGCGGAAGACTATGACCGCGCCAAGAAGTTCTACACAGAGGTACTGGGGCTGACTCCGGCGCAGGAGTCTCCCGGTCCCACCCGCAAGGGGATGCCCTCGGCGGGAGGGGGCACGATGGTGTCCATATACGAGCGGCCAGGTATGCCGGCTCCGAAAACACGACTCTGGCCTTCGGAGTGCCGGCCGACAAGTTCGATGCCCTGGCGGATGAAGTCCGCGCCCGGGGCGTGGTGTTCGAGGACTATGACATCCCGGAGATCGGCCTGAAGACGGTCAACGGGATCGTCGAGCTCAGTGGCGGCAAAGCAGCCTGGTTCAAGGATTCCGAGGGCAACATCATCAGCCTCATGTCGATGTGACCGGCTGACCCCGTTCCCCTGCTCGCGCGGTGCCAGGGCTGTGGCATAGTGACACAATGAATGCCACAATGTTACAAAGTGGTACCGGCCAGGGGGCAGGCGATGAGGAATATGTCGATCAGAGAATTGAGGGAGTCGCTCTCATCGATCAGCGAGATCCTCGAGAGGGACGGCGAGGTCGTGCTGACGCGTCATGGGCGGGCCTTGGTAAGACTGGTTCCTCTGAATCCGTCCCACTCCGCTCCCAGTCACGCCGATCTGCGCGCCGGCATGCCCCGCATGACCGTTCCCAGCGAGGAGCTCGTCCGGGCTGATCGGGAGATGGGGTAGCCGCGACGAGCGTCTAGTTCGACATCAGCGCCCTCGCGAAGTGGTACCTCAATGAGGAGCAGTCTGAAGATGTGGAGGAGTATCTCGGGCAGGTCTGCCCGGTCTACATAAGCCTTCTCGCCAAGGCGGAGATGAGGTCGCTGATGGCCAGGCGCACACGGGAGGGCCATGTAGATTCGGAGACCCAGGGCAAGATCCTCGCCACCTTCGGCCGAGAGAAGCCTAGAGGCAGGCCT
>CAVPLM010000009.1:0-27286 GCA_963706025.1 uncultured Actinomycetes bacterium
ATCAGGCCAAGCTGCAGGAGCTGAACGCCCGTATCGCCTTCGGCGGTGAAGATCCCCGGGCCGTAGCCACCTCCTACCTGGAGGCTAATGGGTTCCTCGAATAGACTCGGCCGCGGCCTCGGCCGGGGCGAGAGGCCCGCTGGGGCCGGGCGGGCCCGAGTTGGGCGGGCCCGGTTTGGGCGGACCAGCGCTGGGCGGGCGAACGCTGAGCGCGCGAATGCCATCATCAGCGTCACAGGCGGGCTGATCGGAGCCCTCGCGCTCGGTTTCGCACCTTTTGTCTCGTTCCGGCCCAACCGCATCGTTGAGGGCGATCCAGCCTCGGCGGTGAGCGCCCTCGGGTTTGCGGGCTGGGTCGCGCTGGCCCTGATGCTGGTGGCCGGTCTGGCGGCGCCGGCCCTCTGGAGCGGCCGGCGCGAGGGAAAAGCGGGCGAAAAAGGAATTCGGACCCCGGTCCGCGGCTTCTCCGGGGTGGTTCGGGGGCTGCTCGCCACAGCCGCCCTGCTGCTCTTTCTGGCCGAGACGGGGGCGCGCGGCTTCCGAGTTCGCCGCCGGGCAGAGCCCGGCGGCGCGGACCTCGTTCGGGTGGGGCTTCTATGTGTTCCTTTTCGCCCTGTTCCTTGTCCTGTTCGCCGCCTCAGCCGATACTCCGAGCCGGGCGGGCCGGATGGTCATAGGGCTGGCGCCGCTTCTGGGTATGGTGTTGCTGGCTGCCTTCGGCGCGCTGAGCGAGCTCGGGATCGTGAGGGAGTGGGCATTGACGCGGGACGACTTCGGGCCCGAGCTGCCAGGCACCTGTTCTATGCGCTGGGGGCGACCATCGGTGCGATCATCTTCGGGGTGCCCCTGGGCATCTGGGCGGCCCGGAGCAAGAAGGCCGAGACCGTCATCATGGGAGCCTTGAGTCTCGGACAGGTACTGCCGGTTCTCGCTTTCGTCGGCATCATGATCCCCATCCTGGGGTCTCTCAGCGATCGGGTGCCACCACTCGAGGCCCTGGGCATCTCCGGCATCGGCTGGGCGCCGGTCATGGTGGTCCTGTTCATATACGCCCTCTTCCCGGTGACCCGGAACACGCTCGTCGCCATCCAACAGTTGGACCCCGGGGTGGCTCGACTCCGCCAAGGGAATGGGCATGAGCCGGTGGCGCTCGCTCAAAGAGGTGGAGCTCCCCCTGGCCTTCCCAGTGGTGCTCGCCGGGATCCGGATCGCCCTCGTCCAGAGCACGGCGGGAGCGATCATCGCGGCCTTCGTCGGGGGAGGCGGCCTGGGCACCATCATGTTCATGGGCCTGGAGCAGACGAGCATGGACCTGGTGTTGGTGGGAGTGATCCCCATCGTGGTCCTGGCGTTGTTCTTCGACACGCTGCTCCGGGGCGTCGAGCGCCTGAGCGCCGGCGGACGACAGATCGACACGGACCTGAGCGGCGCATGATCGAGCTTCGAAACGTTACCAAGCGGTTTGGAGAGACCGTCGCGGTCGATAGCGTGTCGCTGACGATCCCCGACGGAGAGCTGACCATCGTGCTCGGACCGAGCGGGTGCGGTAAGACCACGCTCCTACGCGCCATCAACCGCATGGTCGAGATCGACGCAGGTGAGGTGCTCATCGATGGTCGCTCCATCAACACCGTCGCGCCGGAGGAGTTACGGCGTCACATCGGTTACGCCATCCAGAGCGTGGGCCTCTTCCCCCACATGTCGGTGGGGCGGAACATCGCCACCGTCCCCCGGCTTCTACGCTGGGACGCAGACCGGATCGAAAAGCGGGTCGCCGAACTGCTCGAACTCGTGGGGCTCGATCCGGCCGTGTACGCGGAAAAACGGCCGAGCGAGCTCTCCGGAGGCGAGGCGCAGCGCGTCGGGGTCGCCCGATCTCTGGCAGCCGATCCGCCGGTGCTGCTCATGGACGAGCCCTTCGGGGCACTCGACCCCATAAGCAGGGAACGGCTCCAGCGCGAGTTCGCAGACCTGCACCGCCGGCTGGGAAAGACGGTGGTCTTCGTCACCCATGACATCGAGGAGGCGGTCATCCTGGGCGACCGCATCGTGCTCATGCGGGACGGCCGCATCGTCCAGGTAGGGGCGCCGGAGGAGTTGTGGCTCACTCCAGACCAGCAGTTCGTCCGCGACTTCTTCGGGGATGAGTTCGGACTGCGCATACTCTCGCGGCACCGGGTCTCGGATCTGACACTTGGGCCTGCACCAACGGGTGAAGCCCCTCGGGTCCTTCCCGAGACCAACCTGCGCGACGTCCTTGCCATCATGGTCCTCGAAAGCGCCGATCAGGTCGCAGTCGTCACCGATGGGCAGGTGACCGGCGGGCTTACCTTCTGCGAAGTCGTGACGCAGGTGAGGCGGGCTTCATGACCACGTATACCCCCGGGATCCGGCGGAACTGGCGGAGCGTTTTGGTGATGGTGCTGTTTCTGCTGGTCTGGACGTTCTACACTCCTGGGGTGGAGCGGCTGCTGGGATTGTTCTTTCCGAACGAAGATCCGCTCGTGTACGACCGCTCGCCTCTGTGGACCTTCCTACTGGAGCACCTCGTGTTGGTCGCCATCGGGGGCGTCGTCGCGATCGTCATCGGCGTGGCGGCCGGGATATTCATCATGAGCCCGCTCGGACGGCCGTTCCGTGACCTGGTGCTCCGAATCGCCAATTTTGGGCAGTCGATACCTTCGGTGGCCATCATGGCCATCGCCGTCCCGGCCATAGGTTATGGCTCCGAGCCGGTCCTCCTAGCTCTGATCATCTACAGCATCCTGCCGGTGATGGTGAACGTGGTGGCCGGCATCACCGGGGTGCCGCAGGCCGTGGTCGAAGCCGGCAAGGGCATGGGCATGACCCGCAGGGAGGGATTGCTCCAGCTCGAGCTGCCGCTGGCCCTGCCCGTCATCATGACCGGGGTGCGGACCATGCTGGTCATCCTCGTGAGCGCCGCGACCCTGGGAGCGGTGGTGGGGGCCGGCGGTCTGGGAGTCCCCATAATGTCGGGGATCGGCTCGTTCAACAACGCCATCGTGGCATACGGGGCGGTCCCGGCCATCCTGTTGGCCCTTATCTTCGACCGGGCGCTCTAGGTCGACCGGCGCTCAGGCCCGGCGCCGCCCAGCCCCAGGCCTTTAGGTCAGACCCACTCCCGCGGGATCGTGTGGGTCCGCGTCTTGGTGAGGACCAGGTGCCTCGGCCTCGTAGGCGGAGTACTCCTCGTTCACGTAGAAGCTCCGCTCGTCGCAGGTCATCTCACCGGCGATCGTCACCCGCCAATCCACCCCGGAGCCTGCCGAGCGCGTCTCCCGCTCGCAGCGGACCGTCGCCGACAAGGGCTCGTCCTCGACGATGGCGAATACGTCCGTGGCCAAATCCGTGTAGCGAGCACCGGTGGCCGGGATGATGCGCTCGTGCTCCTCGTGATCGACGATCTCGTGGCGCCGGCTCACACCGTCGACCGTGATCGTCCGCGACCGCTCGTCGCGTCGAGCGTCCTGCGGGTCCGCGGCCCCGACGCCAGTCCCGCCGCCGAGTCCGGCCACTTCCGCGGCAGCGAACGCCGGCACCGCTTCATCCGCCCGCTCGGCGCCCTCTGGCGGCTCCTGTCTCCTGACCGGCAGATCGAACGTGCTCGAGCCGTCGACCGCGAGCTTCAACTCGACCGGCTCTGGAGAAGGCCAGGCATGAGGCCAGTACGTGGGTGAAAGTGCCAGCCGAATGCGATGGCCGACATCGAAGCGGTGCCCGCAGACGCGGGATTCGACCGCGACGTCATACCAGCGGCCCGGGTCCAGAGGCCTCGGGGCTTCGTGGCTGTCGCGATGAGTCAGGTTCAGCATGCCCCAGCTCACCAGTAGCGAGGCCCCGTCCGGCGCAGCGTCCTCCAGCCGGATGGCGACGAGCGCGCAGGGGCGGTCTACACTCAGGCGCAGTCGCGCCAGCGGGAAACCGAGAACCTCGACAGGTGTCTCCAGCGGCACTGTGGTGAAGCAGAGGGAGCGCGCGTCATCGGGTGATTGGTCGCCACCGATCTCGTCGGGGTTGCCGTTGGCGCACCACACACCGGCTGTTTCGCCGCATTCCTGCCGGCCGCGGATCGCGACCTCGGAGAATCGGACACCCGCCGGGGCCGCCAAGGGCCCAGAGTCACCCGCCGAGGACCCGCCCGGGGTGGCGGCGCCCGCGCCCGGAGCAATGACCCGGCTGGTGATCTGGGCGTCCGCGGCGCCCCGGGCGGCGCCAGGAGTCGCCGCCGGCGTAAGATCTCCGCTGCTCCCCAACAGGAAGGACATGTGTCCGACCGTCGCCGGCGGCCAAGAAGCCTCACCGATCCAGCGGCCGGGTCGCACCGAGTGAAACGTGGCCGGGGTCACGTACTCCTGCATCCATATCCTCACACGCGGCCCGTCCATGATCCCCGAGTCGATCCCCTTGAGCCACTGGTCCCACCAGCGCACCGCTTCTTGCAGGAAACCGATGGCCGGACCCGGCACTCCTTCGTAGGGCATCATGTGCCCCCAGGGACCGATCAGACCCAGGCGGGGGACCGTCAGATGCTCGAGAAGCCGCGGTACCGCGTTGGTGTAGGCGTCGGCCCAGCCGCCGACGACCATGACCGGGCACCGGATCGCGCCGTAGTCCTCCGCCACCGAGCCGTGCTTCCAGAATGCGTCCTTGAGCTGATGCGATACCCAGTCGCCTGCCAACTCCGGCGCATTCTCGAGACGGTTGAGCCACATCTCGCGCCAGCGCTCGCCCACGAAACGGGGGTCCGGCGGTTGCAGCGTGTAGCAGAGCATCGAAGAAGCCCACTTGAGCATGTCCGAACCCAGCAGGCACCCGCCCATGTAATGGCAGTCGTCCAGGTAGCGGTCATCGGTGGAGGCGATCGTGATGACGGCCTTGAGCTGAGGCGGACGGCGGGCTGCCACCTGTAGGCCGTTGAAGCCACCCCAGGAGTACCCGATCATACCCACGTCACCGGTGCACCAGGGCTGGTCCGCCAGCCATCCCAGGACCTCGAGGGCGTCGTCCTGCTCCTGCGCTAGATACTCGCCCCGCAGCAGCCCGTCTGAGTCACCGGTCCCCCGCAGGTCTACCCGAACCGCCGCGTAGCCGCACCCGGCGAAGTAGGGATGACGCTGGGCGTCGGCCGCGGCAGTGGCGTCGTCCTTACGATAGGGGAGATACTCCAGAACGGCCGGCACCGGGGATCGGAGGGCGCCTACCGGCATCCAGACACGTGCAGCCAGACGAGTCCCATCCCGGAGCGGGATCCACGCATTCTCGATCTCTCGAATCTGGTGGGGGAAAGCCGTCCTTGCCTGCATGGCAAGCAGTGTTCCCCATCCGTCCGGCGATCACACTCCGGCGGTCACACTCGATATCTCGAGATCATCGCCCTGGCGGCGCCGGCGGAAACGATGAGCTTTGGCTCGCGGGGGTGACTACTGCCAGTCGATCGAAGCGTCGAGAATCGCTTTGGCGTCGTTCTCCTCGGAGCGGTAGAGCTGCTTGGAGTCGGGCTGGCGACCGCGACGGTCGTCGACTTCGGCGCTCATCGCCCGCCACAGGCATACATCGTTCTTGAGGTGCTTGGCCTTGATCTCCGGAGAGCACTCCTCGCTCAGAGGGCACGCGTAGCATATTTCCTCACCCACGACGATCGCACGCTTACGCGCGCACTCGCCCTCGTCGATGCGCCGTTGCGCCTGGGCGAGAAGCTCATGCACGTCACCCTGGATCGCGACCTCGAAGTGAGGCATCTGCTCGGGTTCGTCGTAGATGAAGACGCCGTTCTGCCAATGGGCAAGCTCGAACACCAGGTCGTGCGTCTGCCAACGCATGACCTCGCAGATCTCCATTTCGCTCGCGAGCCCCTTCTCGACAAGGCGCTGCCCGAGCGGCTTCCCCCTCTTCTCTTCGTGGGTCAGCGCCGCATCCTCCATGAGAACCTCAGCCAACTGCTGCAGGCTCAGACAGCCCACCTCTACGAGGCGCCTTCCCAGCTTCTCGTCGCTGATGGGCAACGATATCCCTTCCACCCGGCCGTCGACCAGGTAGATGAACCCGTACTCCTCGAAATCGTGGACCTCGAGAACGCCCGTGGCCTCGTTCTGGGCAAGGAACTGCAAGACACTCGTCAGTTTGAACCTTTGGATCGATCCCTCGAGTAGCATCGCCGTGCCTCCGTAGGCTTTCACCTTCTCTTCGGCTTATCGGCAGTATGCAGGGAGAGGCTTAGCCGGCCAAGCCACGCGGCTCGGCAGGGGATCTCTACGAGAGTGGGTCGCACGACCGGCCTGGTGACGTCACCCCCACTTCACTCGAAGCGACCAAGCTGTCAAAGTAGATGGCCGCAGGCGAACATGCGGGGCAAGAGGAGGCAGGGCGAGATCATGCTGGGCAAGACGATGCTCGTGACCAGATGACGCCGGGATTCTGGGGCTCCCTTTCGGCTCTGTCCTGGGGAACCGCCGACTTCCTCGCCCGCTTCACCGGCCGGGCCGTGGGCTTCGTGAACGCCTTGCTGGCCTTGCTGGTGATCAGTCTGGTGTTCCTGGGCCTGTGGATGGTCGCCAGCGGCACCGCATTCGTGTGGAGCCTGACCACGTTCTTGCTCCTCGTCCTGGCCGGCCTCTCGTTCCTGGTGGGGTACCTGTTCTTCTACAGGGCCCTGGTCTGGGGGCCGGTGACCCTCGTCGCCCCCATCGCGGGAAGCTATCCGGCAATGGTGGTGCTCATCGCGGTGATTCTGGGCAGCCGGCCGAGCGCCCTCCAGTGGACGGGTACCTTTCTCACCCTGGTAGGCGTGGTCGTAGTGGCCAGGGGAGGTGGCGAGGTCGAAACAGGGCATACGACGACCCCCGTCGGCCGCTCACCATCGCGGAAGCGGACGACCGCCGCTTCCGTGGCCGCCGCTATCAGCTTCGCGGCTGTGATCAGCATCACCCAGGAGGTCGTGACCGAGGTCGGCACCCTCCAGACCTTGTGGGTCCCCCGGGCGGTGGCCCTTGTAGTCCTGGTGGCGGTCCTGACCGTCGGATGGGCCCGGGGGCGGCCTCGTCCCACAATCCCTCGACGGTGGTGGCCCGTGCTGACTGTCCAGGCCGGCTTAGACACGGCTGGGTACCTCACGCTCTATCTCGCCTCCTCCGGCCCGAATCCGGAGATAGCGGCCATGGCCTCCTCCGCATACTATGTGGTCACGGTGCTGCTCGGCCGCGTGATACTGAAGGAACGCGTGAGCCTCCCCCAAATGGGCGGCATCGGGCTGGTGTTCGTGGGAGTCCTCCTCCTGTCGGCCTAGAGACTCCGCGAGGGCCCGGTCGGGTCTGCCACAGTGGGAGAGATTCCAAGCGTGGAAGGCCCCGTTCCGGGGTAGAGTGACCCGGTGATTCGAAGAACCCTCGGGAAAGGAGCACTCGGGGTCATGACGACTCCACTCGACTCGGTCATGGCGGCGGACCCCCGAGTCGTCCGCCTTGATCGACATCTTTTGCTCCGGTCAGGGCAATCCCGGATGATCTGGTGGGTGACGTGAGAGCCGGTGCAGTAGCCAACAAGGCTTCTCTGCTCTTCGACTTCTCGCACAGTCGTCAAGCGCTCCTCTCCGTTGCCCAACCTGCGCTCGGAGCCTTCATCGCTCAAGGAGGGTTCCCGACGCTGCGCGTCATAGGTCTGGGATTCGTCGCCTCGCTGGCGGGGATGCTGTCCGTCTATGCCTCCAACGATCTGCTGGATCTGCGGACCGATCGGAAGGCCGTCAATCTGCCGACCTCTCCCAAAGTCGCCGAAGTCTACGACGTGGACGTCATGAGCGTGCGCCACCCGGTCGCTCTCGGCGTGCTCTCCACTCGTCTCGCGGTTGCCTGGGTCGTCGGTCTCGGCTTGGTCGCGCTGGTCTTCGCCTACCTGCTGCGACCTGGCTGTGCGGCCATGTTCGTTGGCTGCGTCGTCCTCGAGGCCATATACTGCGCGCTCAAGCACCGGACTTGGCTCAAGACCATCCCCGGTGGAGCCATGGTGGGTCTGGGAGGGTTGGCCGGATGGTACGCGGTGGGAGACATGGACCTCTACGCCCTCGCGTTCTTTGTCCTGCTCACTTTCTGGGAGATCTTCGGGCGGAACTTGACAAACGACTTGGCGGACCTGTCCCACGATGCCCCCCTCGGCATCAGAACCCTCGCCGCAGTGCACGGCCCGGAGTGGGCCGCCAGGGCGAGCTTCGCGGGGACGATCGCGATCCTGCCGGTGGCCGCACTGCAACAAGGCAGTCTCGTGCTCCGTCTTCTGCTGGTGGTGGCGGCAGCCTGGACGATGACCCTTCCTGCCTACGGACTGGTTCGCGCTCCCGGTGAGCGAGCAGCCCAGCGCATGTTCAACCGAGCAAGCTTCTTCCCGCCGTTGGCCTTCTTGGCTACTGTGGTCTTCTTCGCCATACGAGGTGTCCTATGACCCTGCGCAGCAGATCACATCGGCGTCTACGCCCGCCGCGGCGGGAGACCCGCGCTCCGACGGATTCGACCTATCTTAGGGATCTTTTCGGCGCAAGCGCCCGCTATTACGAGCGGGTGAACATGGTGACCAGTCTGGGACAGGTGGTCCTTTGGCGGAGGGAGGTGATCAGAGCAGCTCGCCTGCGTCCGACCGATCGAGTGTTGGATGCGTTCTGCGGCCCGGGGGCTCTGGCCGAGCAGGCATTTGCGCTGCTGGGCAGCGAGGGCCGGCTGGTTTTGGCCGACCTCAGTCCGGTCATGCTCCATCATGCGAGAATGCGTCTCGAGCAAGCGGGCGCGGGCCGGCCCGGCTCTCACCCACCGGTCGAGTACGTTGCCGGAGATCTGCTGCGCGACGACTTGGGCCTGAGAGACTTCGACGCCGTGATCCTGGGTTGGGGCCTCCGCTACGTGGAGGACGTGCACGCGGCCCTGACCCGCATGCACGCTTTTCTGCGACCGGAGGGTCGCCTGGTGATCCTGGAGTTCACCCGCCCACCGTCGATCAGTTGGGCTACTCCCGCCCACCTATACTTCCGGTACATCCTGCCGAAAGTGGGCTCCTGGCTGGCTCGAGACAGGGAGTTGCACGAGTACCTCCAGGTCTCGGCTGCCGAATTCCTCAGCGCCACCGAACTCATGCGGGCCGTTGAGCAGGCCGGATTCGCAGTGATCTACCACCGGACCCACATTGACGGGCTCGTCACCATCCTCACGGCGGTGGCAACGCGGGCACGGTGAAGGTATCAGCCGAGCTATTCTCGGAAACCCAGCGTGCGGGCAAGCTCGACGAGTATCCCCGCTGTGGCTCCCCAGATGCGGTGGCCCGGGTAGGGTAGGACGTAGAAGTGGCGGCGCGGGCCGGCCTGGACGATGCTCCCGCGGTGATGGTTCGCCGGGTCGAGCACGAAGCTCAGAGGTACCTCGAAGATCTCGGCCACCTCGCGCCTGTCAGGCTCGAACTCGACCGGGGGCTCGATCCAACCGACGAAGGGATACACCTGGAAGCCCGTGACTGTCTCGTGGGGTGGGAGGCAACCCAAGATCTCCACCCTCTCTGGAGCCAAGCCGATCTCCTCGAAGGCCTCGCGCAGAGCGGCCCCCGCAGGACCGTCGTCATCGGCTTCGACCCGGCCTCCGGGCAGGCTGATCTCCGCCGGGTGATTGTTCAGGTCGGCGGTCCGCTGGGTCAGGATGATCGACGGGCCCTCAGGATGCCCGAGCAACCCGATCAGGACCGCCGCGGGGATCCCTTGCGCCGCCGGCGACCCCGACTGCCCGGCCGACCCCGGGGGCTCGGCCAACCCCGAGCTCCCGGCAGGCCCCGAGCTCCCGGCCGGCGGACATGTGCCGTGTAGCAGACGCCGCAGTTCTTCCCGGTCTGGCGGTCGACCGCTCGATCCCGGCGAAATCCGCAGTTCTGGCCTGTCCTTGCTCGCGGGAATAGATCCCCTCCTCACCTGCCGCGCCCCCGACGTCACCAGAGGCGGTATAGCGTGCCGCTGCCGGAGCTCCCGCCGTACTCGGTTGCGTCCACGACCGTGCCGTTCTGTCTCACCCACTGCTCTATTGAGGCGGACGTGCCACCGGAAATGCCGGGGCCTCCTGGCAAGCCGCCGACCGACCCAGTTGAGGCACCAGCCGGAGGACCGTAGTTCGAAGTCGGCTCTCCAGCCGCGGGAGCAGCGGGTGACGCGGTTTCCGAGGCGGCCAGCGGTCCGATCGGACCACCCGGGCCTCGGTTGCCGCCTACAAGAACGTATCGAATCCGATGAGCGGCCGACATCTCCTGGAACTGGGCCAGCGTCGGACAGGGATCGGCCCCGCTGAATCCCCCCATGGCCATCACCGGCTCGCCGGTGGCGATGATGATGGATTGCGCCGCCTGGGCTCCTGCGACCGCCACCAAGAATTCCGCACTCCCCCGGTTCGCCACCAGATAGTCCACCAGGGATTGATCCACCGCCGTCTCGGCCCCGGGTTGCCCAGCGGCGGCAAGATCGCCCAGAGCATCCGAGGGAGGCCCCGGCAGGGCGGCCAGGCCGCCGGCGCCCGGCATGCCGCCGGGGAGCTGCGCCGCGGACGCGGGCCCGGCGGCCGCGAGCGCTCCGGTGACGCTTCGCGAAACCGTGCTGAGCGAGTAGGCCGTCGGTCCGGCCAAGACGCAGGCGGTCGCCACAACGGCGACACCGACGGTCAGGGTCTTGGCGTTGACGACCCGCAGAATGACCAGGAGCAGCCCGGCCGCGGCCAAAGACCCTGCCACCACCACCGCGGTGGCCAGACCGGGGGCATAGCCCGGCGTTCGGCCGAGGAGGTAGGCCGACAAGGACCGCGGTACCAACCACGGCTCCCGGCAGGAGCCAGGCCAGCCAGCGGTTGGCGCGCCCCAGCCGCCACATCGCCACCGAGCCGGCGCCGGCGAGGGCGGCGACCGAGGGGGCGAGGATCACGGCGTAGTACGGGTGCAGTACTCCCGTGGCCCAGCTGAAGACGCCCAGGTAGAGCAAGGTCCAGGCTCCCCACAGGAGGTAGCCGGCACGGGCCAGGTCGGTGCGGCCGCGCCGGCGCGTGAGCCAAAGGCCGGCTCCCAGCCCAACCAGAGCGAGAGGCACCAACCACGAGATCTGACCGCCGAGTTCGGCGTTGAAGATCCGTAGCCAGCCGGCCGCTCCACTGAAGTTCGGCACCGGTCCGGCGCTCCCCAGATAGCCGGCACTGCGGCTGAAGATAAGATCGAGCACGGAGTTGTCGGTGCTCCCGCCGATGAACGGCCGGCCGGCAGCCGGCCACAGCTCGACGATCGCCACCCACCACGCGCTGGAGACGACCAGAGCGGCGGCGGCCGCCATCACCTGCAGCAATCTACGCCCCAGTCTGGGACGGCCGCACACCACGTACACGAGAGCAAAAGCCGGCAGAACAACGAGGGCTTCCAACATCTTGGTCAGGAAAGCGAACCCGACCAACGCACCGCATCCCATGAGTATCCAGGTGGATCCCTTTTCGAGAGCGGACCAGAGCGCCCAGGCGGCCGCAAGGAGCAGCAGGGTGAGCAAGGCATCCGGGTTGTTGAGCCGGAACATGACCACGGCCACGGGCGTCAACGCGAAGGCCAGCGCGGCGAGGATTCCGGCTACGTCTCCCTGCCATCGGCGCACGAGCCGGTAGAGGATCAGGACCGAGGCCACCCCCGCCAGCGCCTGCGGCAGAAGGATGCTCCAACTCGAGAAGCCGAATAGCCGGGCGGACAACCCCTGTATCCACAAAGAGGCCGGCAGCTTGTCCACGGTAATGAACGACCCCGGGTCGAGAGCACCGAAGAACAGGGCTTTCCAGCTCGTGCTGGCGCTCTTGACCGCTGCAGCGTAGTAGGCGTTGCCCATGCCGTTGCGCGAGAGGCCCCAGGTGAAAAGCCCGAGGGCAAGCATTGTGACGGCGATCAAACCGGCCCAAGACCACCAGGGTCGAGGGTCTCGCCTCCAGAACCGCAACGCGCCGCTGCTCACTGCGCCGCTGCTCACTGCGCCGCTGCTCACTGCCCCGCTGCTCACTACTACTCTCCTTCGGCGGTGGAGGTGGTGTGACGTACTCTTTTGGAAGGATATCCCGGATCGTATAAAGCCGGCGTATGGAGCGACGCACGGACGCACGGTGTTTCGCATCCCCGTGAGCGCGGGTAGTTCACTCGGCAAGGAGCCCGGGACGTTCCGGGCTCGAGTTGAAGAGTGGAATGAGGTGATCGCTGTGGCAGCGCTCGGTGACACGATGGTCTGCGGGGTCCTCCGTGCGGAAGACTATGACCGCGCCAAGAAGTTCTACACAGAGGTACTGGGGCTGACTCCGGCGCAGGAGTCTCCCGGTCCCACCCGCGAGGGGATGTTCTCAGCGGGAGGGGGCACGATGGTGTCCATATACGAGCGGCCAGGTATGCCGGCTCCCGAAAACACGACTCTGGCCTTCGGAGTGCCGGCCGACAAGTTCGATGCCCTGGCGGATGAAGTCCGCGCCCGGGGCGTGGTGTTCGAGGACTATGACATCCCGGAGATCGGCCTGAAGACGGTCAACGGGATCGTCGAGCTCAGTGGCGGCAAAGCAGCCTGGTTCAAGGATTCCGAGGGCAACATCATCAGCCTCATGTCGATGTGACCGGCTGACCCCGTTCCCCTGCTCGCGCGGTGCCAGGGCTGTGGCATAGTGACACAATGAATGCCACAATGTTACAAAGTGGTACCGGCCAGGGGGCAGGCGATGAGGAATATGTCGATCAGAGAATTGAGGGAGTCGCTCTCATCGATCAGCGAGATCCTCGAGAGGGACGGCGAGGTCGTGCTGACGCGTCATGGGCGGGCCTTGGTAAGACTGGTTCCTCTGAATCCGTCCCACTCCGCTCCCAGTCACGCCGATCTGCGCGCCGGCATGCCCCGCATGACCGTTCCCAGCGAGGAGCTCGTCCGGGCTGATCGGGAGATGGGGTAGCCGCGACGAGCGTCTAGTTCGACATCAGCGCCCTCGCGAAGTGGTACCTCAATGAGGAGCAGTCTGAAGATGTGGAGGAGTATCTCGGGCAGGTCTGCCCGGTCTACATAAGCCTTCTCACCAAGGCGGAGATGAGGTCGCTGATGGCCAGGCGCACACGGGAGGGCCATGTAGATTCGGAGACCCAGGGCAAGATCCTCGCGACCTTCGAAGGCGACGTCGCGATGGGCCATCTCGTACTTCTACCGCATACCGTGGGGTCGTTCCTGATCGCGGAATCGTTGTTGGGGGCGCACCCCGACATCCCACTCCGCACCCTCGACGCCCTACATCTCGGGGTGATGCGATCCTCGGGTATGACCACCCTTGCCACCGCCGATCGGGTGATGGCTCAGGCCGCCGCGGTCCTAGGCATGGAGTGCCGGGTCTTCTTCTAGTCGCCGACCACCCGATACATATACGACACCCACTGGTTGGCCACTTTGCCGTCCTTGACCTCCAGCACCACCATATACAAATCGCGCCCCACCCGCACCGGGCCGGCTATGTACCGCGCGCCGTTGTATGCCTGGCTCAGGGCCTCGATGTCTTCTGCGGAGGGAACGTAGGTGAACGTCTCGTCTCCATGGGCGTTGGGTCGACCGGATACTGTGCTACCAGGTTGCTGATCTCCTCGATGCCGTTGGAAACAGCGGGCTCAGCGCCTTCCGGCCAGCGGATAACGGCATCGGCTGTATAGACCTCCTTGGCCGCGGCCACGTCGTTGGAGATCCAGGCCGCCCCCATCTTGTCGAACAGAGCCTGATCATCGCCCCCGCCGCCGCAGCCACCCACTGCCAGCGCGGCCGCGGCCAACACCAGCACCACCGCGGCGACCAGCAGCCACCGGTTGACTCGACCACGCAACATGAATCCGGCTTTCACGACGCACCCCTTTCCTTTCTAGCCTCGCCCACTATTCGCTCTTGGGCACCCACTTGAAGAGGCCGCCGGTGGTGGTGGCGTAAAGCCCTCCGCTGGAGGCGGGATCGATAACGATGTTGAGGTACCCCGTGTCGGGCAGCTCCCCCATGATGTTCTCCCAGGTGGCTCCTCCGTCGACGGAGCGATACATGCCTGCTTTCGCTACGCTTTCGACCACTTGGGACGTGAGCACGTACAGCGTGTCGGGTGATCGAGGATCGAACAGCAGCTGCTGGATGTACTTCGCGGGGCCTTCGAGGTCGACCTTCTGCCACGTCGCTCCCCCGTCGACGGAGCGGGAGACCGAGTACGCGCCGGTATCCGAGCACTGGACCGCGTAGACGCCGAAGGGGTCATGCGGATCTACCGCGATGTCTACGACCGCGTCTACCCACTCCTCGGGAGAAACGACCGTCCACGTGCCTCCCGTGTCTATCGATTTGAACACCTGGCTCGACACAGCAGCGAAGAGGGTGGAGGGTGTCTTCGGGTCGGCGGCGACGCAGGTCGCCCCTTCAAGGACCTCGCTCCAGGTGTTCCCGCCATCGGTGGATCTGGATAGACCACTCTCCGGGCCCGTGACGCCCGCCGCCATGGCGAACACGATATCGGGGTTGTCGACCGCGACGAGAGCCAGCCCCCGTGCGGTGGGCCCGCTCAGGCCCTGGCCGGCCAGCCCGACCCAATTCAGCCCGCCGTCGTCGCTACGGAACGGTCCAATGGAGGTCCACGCATAGAGTCTCGATGGAGTCGAGGGCGCCAGGGCCACGGAGCCCTCGCCCGCCAGGATCAGGGTCCACTCCACGCCACCATCGGTGGATCGGAAGATGCCGGCGGTCGTGGCGGCGTAGAGAGTCGAGGGAGTAAGCGGATCGACTGCAAATCTGCTGATCGCCGGAACCCCGAAGCCGGTGCTCGCCTTCCTCCAGCTCCGGCCGCCGTCGATGGATTTGTACACACCGTCCATGGTCGGGGCGTAGAGAATCGAGGGTTGATCGGGGTCAACGATCACCGATTCAGCCCTGGTGCCTTCGGGGACGCCATTACCGGCCGGGACGACCCCGACGACGGCACCGGTGTCCGCATCGGTCACGGTGCCTTCAAAAGAAGCGAGGAAAGCATCGAGAGCCTGCTGCGCGGCGGCGGGCAAGGGGGGCTTGACGGCGGCGCCGACCTCGGGGACCACATCTTCCTGGCTGAGCTCGGTCCAGGTCTCGCCCCGATCGGTCGAGCGTAACACGTTCGCCGATTGGTCGCAGATGTACACGGTGGAAGGAGAGGATGTAGCGTCGACCCACATGATGGGGGGCCACACCATTATCTTCGTGTTCGGAGGCATTGTCTCGGTCAGATCCGCCCAGGTGGCGCCGCCGTCATCCGACCGAAGCACCGGGCGGGACGTGGCATCGTCCAATGGGCCCATGATCACATAGACAGTGGACGGAGCAGCGGGATCGAGGATGAGCAGGTCCACATGGCCCGCAAGCGCTGAGAAGTCCAAGGTTTGCTTCCAGCTCCCCGCGCCATCACTCGACTTAAATAGGCCGGCAGCCGTTTCGGCGTAAAGGTCCGACGGATTGCGGGGGTCCAACACCAGGGTGCGGGGGTCCAACACCAGGGTGTTGATGGGAATACCAGCGCGCGCCAACGGCAGGCGCTCCCAGTACCCGCTTTCCGTGCTGCTCCCCGTCCCCTGGCCGCCGGTATCGAGGTCGGTGTCGTCGGTGATCCTCAGCACGAAGTCCGGTCGGGTCAGATTCCGAACCGCCACGAAGCTCCCAATGGCTACGGCAGCTACGAGGACCACGGCGACCGACGCAAAGACCGCCACGCGCAGGTTGAGTCCCCGCGGCCTCCTCGCGCCGGGCTGGGCGCCTTCTTGGCCTCGCTCCCCGATGGCCCAGTGTTCGCCCCCGGCCCGCGCCTCGATCGCGGCCCACACCCCGCGCCGATCCACGGGCCCGGAAAGCCGTCTCAGGGTCTCTTCGAATTCCCAGTCCTCATTCATCGCGCGCTTCCTTGTAAGTCTCCTTGAGGGTCTCTCGGGCCCGGTGCAGATGCTGCTTGACCGTGCCCTCCGACACGTGCATGACGTCGGCCACTTCCCGAGTGTTCAAATGGTCCATGTAGTAAAGGGCGAGTGCGGTGCGCTGTTTGAGCGGAAGAGCTGCCAGTTGCTCCCACAGCCGTTCGTCGCTAGCCGAGGCTCCACCCGGAGTATGGGACTGCTGCTCGATCTTAAGCAGAAGCCTTGCCTGTCTCCAGAGCGAACGGTGATGGTCGCGGATCTGGTTCAGCGCGACTCTGCGAACCCATCCGGCCGGATCCTCGTAGGTGGATAGACGGTCCCAACCACGAACAAGGCGGACAAAAGCCTCTTGAACGGCGTCGGCGGCCGTCTCCCGATTGCCGGCCGCGATCGTCAGCGCCTGGACCAGACGGTCGTAGTTCTGCTCGAAGACGTCTTCGGGACAGAAGTAGCGCGCGTGCCCCCCGATCGTGCTCTCCCCTATCGACCAGTCGCTCAAGCCGGTCACGCTCCCGGTCTTCGAAAACGCTCTGCCACCTGTGTGCACCGAGCCGGTCCTATTCCCTCGATTGTCCTACTTTCGAGATAGACACGCACAGAGGGACCGATTAGTTGACAGGAGCGCGCGGCGCCCCGGGGGTGGGGTGCCCGCGGGGCCCAGCAGGGGGCGCGGGCAGGAGCGTCGCGCGGGCGGAGACGCCGTGCCAGCCCGTGTTCCGCGATGGTGTGTTCGAGCCGGGAAAGGCAGAGAAGCCGGGGCGCCGCGGACCATGCCGGTATGCGACCGCCGCGTCACGGCAGGAGATCGACCGATGCCATACTACGAGTTGCACGAGGCGATGGACTGGGCCGGCGTCATAGGCGAGTGGAAGATCGAAGTTCTTGAAGAGATCGAAGCGACCTACGCGCAGTGGAGCTTGCCGGCGCCCTCAGCCCGAGCATCCGCGTTTCTCGCTTCGAGCGCCCCGTCGAGATACGAGGCGGCCGCCGCTCGAGAGAAGCCTAGAGGCAGGCCTGGACCCGATTGCGACCGAGACGCTTGGCCTCGTACATCGCAGTGTCCGCTCTTTCTATCAGCTCCGCTCTGGACGCCGCATGAGCGGGGAAGAGAGCAACGCCGATGCTGACGGTGACGGGATCGGTCCCGACCACCAGAGGAGATCTCGCTACGTTAGCCCGGATACGGTCGGCCACCTGCATGCCGCTGCCCAGATCGCAGTCGGACAGCACCGCCACGAACTCCTCGCCTCCGTAGCGGGCGACGATGTCGCCCCGGCGGATCTGGCCCTCGATGATGTGGGCGACTGCGCGGAGAACCTCGTCTCCGAGCGAATGGCCCCAGCGATCGTTGAAGGCCTTGAAGTGATCGATATCGATAAAGAGAACTGCGAACTCCGATCGCCGCTCGATCGCCTTGGACACCTCGCCGGCGAGATGCTCGTGCAGATAGCGGTGGTTGTAGATACCGGTAAGACCGTCGATCGTGGCCTCGAACTCGGCCCGAGCGATGCGCTTGGTCACCTCTCCGAGCAAGGAGGCCATTGATGCGGGTGCGGCGTCCTCGCCATCGTGGACCGGAGAGGGCCGAGCCGGAGAATCAGCGGCGATCAGTCCCACTATGTTCCCTTCGCCATCGCGTAGCGGGGCCGAGGCTGTGATCCAGACACCGAACTCGTCCGCGTACAGTGCGTTCCTGTCTGCCTGCAACCCTGCAAGTACCTCTCGCATCTCGTCGTCGACGGCGAACAACTCGTCCCCGATGTGGGATTTGCGTTGCTCGATCTCTTCCGGATCCACGACAAAAACTACCCTGGAACCTACCTTCCTCTGCGTGGTCAGAAAACGGATCCCCTCACTCGCCCTCAGCACGTCCCGAAGAACTCCGGCGATCTCGCGGTACTCGGGCCGCTGTTCGTCCTCCCTTGTCTTCAGCCGTTCGTGCTTGTCGCCGTCGACGAGCGCTGCGGCTTTCTCGGCGACACTCAGGCACACCCTTCTTCGCCGGTCCATGTCGTCCAGCACGTCCAGGAACGCGTCCACGATCTCGGGATCGAAATGCGAACCGCGGCCGTTCTTCAACTCCTCCCGGCAATCCGCGTACCGGAGAGCCTGCCGGTAGGGGCGCAGACAAGACATAGCGTCGTAGGCATCGACCACGCACATGGCGCGGGCCATGAGGGGGATGTCCTCTCCCTTCAGACCGTACGGGTAGCCGCCCCCGTCGTATCTCTCGTGATGATGACGGATCGCGTCGGTCTGCTCCTCTTGCACCATGCTCTGCAGGATGTCCGCGCTTGTCTCGGGGTGGGCGCGCATGATCATCCATTCTCGCTCCGAGAGTGGACCGGTCTTGTGCAGGATGGCGTCGGAAACGATCAGCTTGCCGATGTCGTGCAGGTATCCCGCCTCCTCCGCCCGTTGCACCGTGTCTTCGCTCCAGCCGAGTTTCGTTCCCAAGAGCGATAGATACTGGGCGACGCGGGCACCGTGACCTTGCGTATACCATTCCTTGGCCCCCAGCGCACTGACCAGCGCTTGCAGTCCCGCGACGTGGACGCGACGCAACTCCTGGTACTGCCGAGCGTTATGTATGGCCAGGCCGGCTTGTTCCGCCAACCCGCGGGCGAACTCGATATCGGCGTCGCTGAAGAGTCGATCCCTAGTGCACTGCGATATGACCATCGTACCGAGTCTCGAACGACCAAAAGGAAGGGGGATGATCAGGCGGCTTCTCTCTCCGCTTTCCTCCATCTCGGCCTTCACTGCCGGGTCCAGGTCGGGATCCTGTGAGCGCTGCTGGAGAACCCGCTCGCCCTGAAGTCCTCCAGTCCCTCCAACGCCGGCCGTGGAAGGCCCGTCATCCTCCTCTCCGCGCTGGTACATGGTGCATCCGTCGCAGTCAAGAGCGGTGATGGCCTGATTCGCGACCGCCTCGAGCACCTCGTCCAAGTCCAGGCTGGAATTGATCACCCGGTTCGCGTGGAGGAGAGAGGTGAGCCTCACATTCCGTTCGTCCGTCTGCCGAAGCAACTGCGCAGAGTGTATGGCTTGGCCGGCGAGGGCGGCCAAGCCACGCGCCAGGGCCATCTGCGCATCGTCGAATTCCCTCTCCTCCTCTGCGTCGTAGAAAGCCATGAGCCCCATGCGCTGAGAGCCGACCAGGAGCGGTATCGAGAGGCACGTCTTTTCGCCCCACTTCTGCATGCTTTCCAGGCTCTCCAGAGCCAGATCAGGGTCCGAGATCCTCTCCAGAAGGGGTCGTCCACTCGCTAGAACGGCCTTCTCTGCAGGACACTCCGAGAGTGGCAATCGCTCGCCCAGACCCTCCCAGCCGGACGGCACCCGCTCGTAGATCGCCAACGGGACGATGGTGCTCGAAGGGGCATCGTACTCATACACGATGCATTCCGGTACTTGCAGAGTTTCGGACGCGTGCCAGACCAGCATCTTCAGGGCTTCTTCCAGGCTCTCAGACTCGGCAGCAGCTCGACTCGCCTCCATGAGCGAAAGCAGCGCGTCCTGCGAAGCCCAGGGATCTCCCCGGAGCGGAGAGACCGTTCGAACCGGAGTCTGAGGGGCGTCTACAGGGGAGTGTGCCACGCAGCCGGAGCCGGAGGGGTGGTCGCGAGCGCCGCTGCAGGCAGCGGTATTGGCGATATCTTCCTTGATCCAAGTACTCATGGCGCACACCCCGGGACTGCGACTACCTCCCATGGATAATCGACCGCGCGGGGCGCAGGGTTTAGAGCCGAGGAACTTGGGGTCCTGCTCGAGACCACGAGGGAGGAACAGCGGTGCCCGGTGACCGGCTCTCGAGTGACGCGCGGTGCTTGACAACAATGGCACTGCTGTCTACGGTTTCGGAAAAAGGAAGGATGGACTGGGGGTGGACGGGCATGGGTACAGCGAGAGCAGTCAGCCGGTCGCCAAGAGGTGGTCGGATGGGCGAACGGGTCCGGTTGGGTAGCGGCGGTGTGACCGTCCGAGCGGCGCTGCCGGCTGGGCTGACGTTATTGCTGACGGTCGCCCTGGTCTTCGCGTTCGGTGTGCTGAGGGCGACGGACGCTCGCGCCTCTGTCGTGCTTTGCGACGTCGTTTCGTCCTCGGTCCAATTCAGTGATATTGGCTCGTCGCCGTACAAGACCGCTATCGAGGCCCTTGCGTCAGCGCAGATCATCAACGGTTACGCGGACGGCACGTTCCGTCCGGACGACCCCGTCATCCGCCAGCAGTTCGCCAAGATGATCGTCCTGAGCCTGGGTCTGACCGTCAAGCTCACCGACGTATGCCCATTCGCCGATGTGGTGGATGGTGGTGGCATCGATCCCCTCTACCCGGCGCACTACGTTGCCGTCTGTGCGTCGAACAAGATCACCGAAGGCAAGAGTCCCGGCAGATTCGACCCCTATGAGAACATCACCCGGGCCCAGATCGCGAGCATGGTGGTCCGCGCCGCACAAGGGCTGGCCCCGGCGGTCCTGACCACTTCGAATGTCGCAGGAGCTCTCCTATATGACGCCCCGCCCCACACCGAGAACCTTGCCAAAGCCACGGTGAACGGGCTGCTCAACGGTCTTGCAGGGTTCGGAAAAGCAGGCTGGGACCCCTGGAAAGATTCCACCCGAGGCGAGGTGGCCCAGGTGCTCTACAACCTGCGCGAACGGGCCAGGCCCGGTTCGCTCCTTTACTCCGACCAGCTTCTGACTCCCTCCGGCAACTGGCAGGACGTTTCCACGGGCGGCGCCCATTTCGACTACGAAGTGGCGGGCTATGTGGGAGAGGCGGCTTCCGGGGGCCAGGCTTCCGAGGCTCGGACGAAGCTGACCGGCTTGTACGCTGATTTCAGGGCCGAGTTCACGGCCACTCCGCTGTCGGGCGCCAACCCCGGGTTCGGCATATGCGTGAGGACCGATCCGACCACCGGCGATCCCGCGACGGGAGGCGGTTACCGCTTCTTGGTGCTTGCGAACAACCACCTCCAGTACTCCAGGTGGGGCGCCGGCGGAGAGCTGGAGGAGACCGGCGACGTCGCTCTACCTGTGCCTCAGGGGATCGTGGCCCAGGGGATGCAGCCGGGCGACCTAGCGGTCCTGGGTAAACAGAACACCGTCACCTGCTACTGGAACGGCACAAAGGTGGTGCAGCTCACCGGCTCCCCGAGCACTCCACAAGCCGGAGCCGTGTCCTTGGTCGTGAACGGAGGGGGATCCGCGGCCCAAGTCTCGTTCAGTGAGTTCAAGATCCTGAACGCCGGTAACGCCACCACGTACAACGTCACCATCAACGCCATCGACAAGAACGGCACTCGTGTGGGATCGGTCCACACCGGTGACGTGGTGGACGTGCAGGCCTCCGGGACCTGGGACATGGGCAACGGCAACATCGGGGGACCGGACGGCATCGTCATGCCGCACCCGGACGAGTCCGACGTGATCCTCGTCACCGAGCCCATCGGAGAGCTGATCGCGCGTATCGGGCCTCAGCTGTTGCCGGTGGGGAGCAACAGGACCTTCGCCGTGCCACGGGACGGCGATCTCTATCTGCTCTTCAACGACCGGCCGGATTACTACGGAGACAACGCGGGCTCCGTAAGTGTCCACGTGACTGTGTACTCGGCGCAATAGCAGGAGATCGGTTCCTTTGCCGGGCTGACGGGTGCCACACCCAGGCGCTGCCGGACTCACTGCACGAGCCCCGACGCCAGGAGGCTGTCGGCGTCGTAGAACACTTCCTCCCGGGTGATGAGACCGTGCGGATCGATGTCGAACGATTTCTCATGCCTGGTGCCGAGCTCGAAGGTGGTGAGGCTCTCGACGCTTGTCGGTATGCCCGCCACCACCAGGTTGCACCGGTAGTGGATCCCCACCGCGATGATGGCCCCCTGCTCGGGTGGTTGCTCGGCAGACGGGTCGAGGCCGTCGTTGGTCTGGACGTAGAGGTCGATCACCTCGAGCGTGAGCGGGCCGCCCGACCCGAACCGCGTGTCGCCCAGCTCACCGATGGCGGCCGCTCCCTGGGCCTGAATGCCCCGCATGGTGTCGGAGAACACGGCGTCGTCGCGGTAGAGGGCGGCGATCCGGTCTTTGTCCCCCGAGGACCAGGCCGCGAGATACCGGTCGGCGATCGCCCACAGCTGTTCGGAGCCGCCTTCACCCGGGGCGAAACATGCCATCGACAGCATCTCGAGAGTCGCCGGCACAGCCCAGATTTCCCAACTGGCTACCAGGCCGTCCTTGAACCGGAACAGTTCGAGCGCGCGCACCGGAGGATGATTCGCCGGCTCCGGCAACCCGGGGGGCCACAGGTTCTCCATCACGCCGTTGTAGGCGGCACCATCCGCCGAGAGGTACACCGCTTTCTGGCGGAACCTATAGTCGGGAAAGGAGGAGAACATGGACCGGGTGAGCGCAACTACCTGCTGCTTGCCCTCAATGAGAAAGTCACCGTCGCCCGGGTCGTAGAAGGCGATATTGTCGGCGAACTCGGGAAAAGTAGCGCTAACGTCCCCGTACATACCGAAGAACCGGTCGGCGAAGGCGACTGCATCCGTCTTCCACTGAGCGATCTCGGCCCGCGACATCGGTTCTTCACCGCCGCATGCGGCCACCGGACCCACCAACCCGGCGGCCAGCACAACGATCGAGGCGAGGAGCCACCGTTTGGCGAGGAGCCACCGTTTGGCGAGGAGCCATCGTTTGACAGTGCCGCTCGGCAGAAACTTGGCTCCCATCGCACACCCCCTCCGATCTGGATTCTCGTCCTTGGTTACGCCGGTCACCCCAACTCAGGCTTTGTACCAAGTCACCAGTGCTAGTTGCTGCCCTGCACCCATTTGAAGACGCCGCCGGTGGTGGTGGCGTAAAGCCCTCCGCTGGAGGCGGGATCGATAACGATGTTGAGGTACCCCGTGTCGGGCAGCTCCCCCATGATGTTCTCCCAGGTGGCTCCTCCGTCGACGGAGCGATAGATGCCTGCTTTCGCTACGCTTTCGACCACTTGGGACGTGACCACGTACAGCGTGTCGGGTGACCGAGGATCAAACAGCAACTGCTGGATGTACTTCGCGGGGCCTTCGAGGTCGACCTTCTGCCACGTCGCTCCCCCGTCGACGGAGCGGGAGACCGAGTACGCGCCGGTATCCGAGCACTGGACCGCGTAGACGCCGGAGGGGTCATGCGGATCTACCGCGATGTCTACGACCGCATCCACCCACTCCTCGGGAGAGACGACCGTCCACGTGCCTCCCGTGTCTGTCGATTTGAACACCCGGCTCGAGGCGGCAGCGAAGAGGGTGGAGGGTGTCTTCGGGTCGGCGACGACGCAGGTCGCCCCTTCAAGGACCTCGCTCCAGGTGTTCCCGCCATCGGTGGATCTGGATAGACCACCCTCCGGGCCCGTCAGGCTCGCCGCCATCGTGGGCGTTGCGAACACGATATCGGGGTTGTCGGCCGCGACGCTGAGCAGGGCACTTGCGGTGGGTCCGCTCAGGCCCACACCCGTCAGCCCGGCCCAATTCTCCCCGCCATCGTCGCTACGGAACAGTCCAATGGAGGTCCACGCGTAGAGTCTCGATGGAGTCGAGGGCGCCAGGGCCACGGAGCCCTCGCCCGCCAGGATCAGGGTCCAGTCTGTTCCGCCATCGGTGGATCGGAAGATCCCGGCGCTCGTGGCCGCGTACAGAGTCGAGGGAGTAATCGGATCGACTAGAAAGCTGCTGACTGCCGGAATTCCCGAAGCCGGTGCTCGCCTTCCTCCAGCTCCGCCCGCCGTCGGTGGATTTGTACACGCCCTCCATGGTCGGCGCGTAGAGGATCGAGGGTTGATCGGGGTCAACGATCACCGATCCAGCCCTGGCGCCATCGGAGGCAGATACCCCACCAGGTAGCCCGTTGTTGCCAGGGACGACGCCGACAACAGCGCCCGTGTCCGCATCGGTCACGGTGCCGTCAAAGGAAGCCAGGAACGCATCAAGAGCCTGCTGCGCAGCGGCGGGCAGGCTGGAAACACCGTCGCGATAGGCATGTTCGCGAAGGTCCTCAACACCCGTGCCGCCCATAGCTTGGTCTGCCTCTTCCTCGGTAAGCCCGGTCCAGGTCTCGCCCCGGTCGGTCGAGCGGTACCACCCACTGTTCCCAAACATGAAGACCGTGGAGGGGGTGGATGCCGTGTCAAACGATATAGCTCCGAAATACCCGCTCAATCCCGGGGTGCTTGCGTCGGTCAGGTGCGCCCAGGTGGCGCCTCCGTCATCAGATCTGAGCAGCTGTGGCGGCCCCGGAGAATCGCCCGACAGCCACGCGATCATGTAGACCGTGGAAGGGGAAGCGGGATCGAATGCCACCACGAACACCTGGCCCGCAAAGGCCGAGAAACTCAGGGTTTGGTTCCAGCTCCCCGCGCCATCAGTCGACTTGAATAGGCCGGCCGCCGTTTCGGCGTAGAGGTCCGACGGGGTGCTGGGATCCAAGACCAGGGTCTTGATGGGAACGTCACTGCGCGCCAACGGCAGGCGCTCCCAGTACCCGTTTTGCGCGTCGTTCCCCGTCGGCTGGCCGCCGGTATCGATGTCGGTGTCGTCGGTGATCCTCAGCACGAAGTCCGGCTTTGCCAGGTATTTGAAAGCTTCGAGGCCGCCCAAGGCCACGGCGGCCACCAGGACGACGGCGATGGAGGCAAAGACCGCGATGCGCAAGCCGCTCCTCCGCCTCGGCGTGGACGCTCTCGGCGCGGAGGCTTCTCTGGGCGCGGACGACCGCTTCTGGCCACTAACCCGCTCGTCAACCCCAGCCATCAATGGCCAACGTTCCTGAGATGCTCTCTTATCCTGCTGCGCCCGTCCCTCGATGACGTCCCATACTCCGCTTGGATCCACGGGCACCGCGAGGCGCTTCAGTCTTTCTTCGAGTTGCCGGTTCCCGTTCACCGCTGTACCTCCAGTGTCTCTCGTAGTGTCCGCAGGGCGCGATGCAGGTGCTGGTCGACCGTGCCCTCCGAGACGTGCATGACTTCGGCCACCTCGCGCGCGGTCAAGTCGCCCACGTAGTAGAGGGCAACCGCCGCGCGCTGTTTCGGAGGCAGGGCCCTCAGCTGCTCCCAGAGCTCCGGGTCAAGCGACCAGACCTCCTCCGGCACTATGGGTTGCTGTTCGATCTTGAGCAGGAGTCTGGCTTGTTTCCAGATCGAGCGCTGATGCTCATGGATCTGGTTCAAAGCGACTCGGCGCACCCAGCCGGCTGGATCCTCATAGGTGGCTAGACGGTCCCACCCGCGGACAAGGCAGACGAAGGCCTCTTGGACCGCGTCGGCGGCTGTCTCCCGGTCGCCGGCCACGATCGCCAGGGCTTGGACGAGACGGACGTATTCGTGCTCGAACACGTCTTCGGGGCACGTGTAGCGCGTACGCTCCCGGAGTCTGTCATCGCTCATCGGCCAGTCGCTCAAACGGGTCACGCTCCCCGCCTTCAACAACGTTTTGCCGTTCGTGTGCACCTTAGTCAGCCCCATCTCCGCATCCCTATTGTCCTGCTTTCGGCATAGACTCGCACGAGGGGGTCAAATCCTTGACATGGGGCGAGAAGAGATCTTGGGGGCTCGAGGGCGAGGGGAGATTAAGCCGTCATTGCGCCGGCGCGCAGCCCTCCGCCGGAGGCCGAGCGGAGACCAGGTCCACCGGGGTCTGGGGGGGTGGGGTCAACCGAATCTTACTTCACCCCAATGGTTCCGCGCCAACTCTACGCGGTCACGCCCGCGCCGCCTATGACGCCGTGCGCTCCAGCCGCTCGGCGATCCACATCTTGATCAGCGACTGCCTCGTGACTCCGAGACGCTCAGCCTCGCGGTCGAGCGATTCGACCATCCAGGAGGGGAAGTCGACGTTCACGCGCCGGGCCGTCCGCAGTGGCCGATGTGCAGCCGCCAGGTCGAGATTGTCCGTCAGATCGTGGCCCGCATCGAACTTCTCGTCAAACTCTCTAGCCTTCATAGATGGCCACCTCCTCGTCGCGGGACCGGCGCACGGAGATCACACGGATCCGGTCCTTACGGTGGGTGATAACCGCCGACCAGTGTTTGCCGGCGATGGTCCCGATCACCACGAACCGTGATTTGTATTCGGTGTGGACCGTCTCACCGATCACGATCGAGCCTGCGAACGGGCGGCCGGGGATCGCGGAGAAGGCACGGAGCTTGCGAGCACTCCCGCGGTTTCGGGCATAGCACGGATCAGCCTCATGAGCCGGTCGGCGGTCGCGCTCTGAAACACGGTGCCCTTTCCCAACGCACGACGGTCTTCGGGCCAACCCCGATCAGCTTCTCGAACGCGGCTTGCGAAAGATCGAGCGAGTGCCTCAGTGCCCGGATCTCGTCCGCAGTCAACAGTCCCCGCGCTCGCTTCATGAGCTGGATCGCTTCCTTCTGAAGCTTTTCCATCGCCTCGACGCTCAAGAAGGTTTCCCCGCAGTCAGTGCACACCGCGTGTTCGATACCGCTGACCGCGATGGTCTCGCCGCGCATCTCTACTGGCAATGGGTCGCAGGAGATCGATACGGTACCGCCGCACGCCCCGCACGTATTGGGAAAAACGTTCACATCAGCCTCCGCAGTGACCATCAATGGGCTGTTCCTTCCCACCAGCACGACCACACGTTCACCGCAGCCTGCTCTTCGTCAACATAGATCTTCACGTACCACTCGACACCCTCGACCGCGACGATGTACTCGTCGGCGATCTCACCGTTGGCGAGGACGCAGGAACCCACCCACACTGCAGATCGGCTCACCCGAACAAGCGTCTTGGTTAGCTGCTCTCTTGCGTCATAACCATGGTTGATGAGCCACCCTGCGACTCGCAGTGTAGAAACGACCCGGTTCTCGCGTGCGAGTCGACGCACGAGCGCCGGGTCATAACGGGGCCCCCCAGCGCTGCCGCTGCCAATCGTCCGCCCGTGCGCATGGTAGCATTATGCTACCTTCTTCTCAACCATCGAAGTCACCTCCCGCAATGCAGCCAGTTGGGTCCAGTGAACATCGAGGGAGCCTGGTTCCTCTCCACCCTTGGTACTGGTATGGCGGCGAATTCGTAGATGAATCGCGGGAGGACGCGCGTGGGCACTAAATCCAGGCTATCGGTCGACCGGCTGGTTGGCGCCCGCGTTCCCCGCACCGACCGCCTTGAAGATCAGAGCTCAGCCGGCGAGCTCTGCCAAACCAAGTTGGATGGTGACTGCCCGCTCCACGAGTTGAAGGTCGAAGGGCGAGAGGCGGCCGGCCAGGCCCACAAGCCCGCGCCTTGGCTACGGTGGTTAGCTGATCGGCCATTGCTTTG
>CAVPLM010000010.1:0-95958 GCA_963706025.1 uncultured Actinomycetes bacterium
ATCCCCACGAGCATCAAGGGCTCGGTGGGCGGAGGAGAGTTCCGCATCAACACGATCGTTCCCGGGAGGATTTCGACCCGAACAGCTGGCGTCTGACCGTGGATGGCCTGGTCAGAAAACCGCTCACGCTCACCTTCGCGGAGTTCACCGACCTCCCTCAGGTGGAACGCACGCGGGACTTCTATTGCGTCGAGGGCTGGGGTGTGCCGGAGGTCAAGTGGAAGGGGGTCACCGTGCGCGAGTTGATGGAGCGCGCCGATATCGACCCGTTGGCCACCCACCTCGTCTTCGACTCCAATGACGGCGTGTACACCGAGTCGGTGACGCTCGAGGAAGCGCTACGTCCGGACACGCTCCTGGCCCACGAGATGAACGGGGCCCCTCTCGAGCCTGGCATGGGACAGCCGCTGCGCTTGGTCCTGCCCGGGAGTTACGCCTACAAGAACATCAAGTGGGTGGTGCGGATGGAAGCGGTCGCCCTGGGCCCCGAAGGATACAAGGGCTATTGGGAGCAGCGTGGCTACCCGGCCGACGCCACCATCGGCTGAGCCGTCACTACCGTTGTCACCATCGGCGGAGCCGCCACGGATCCCCCGTTGGGTCCTGGCCGAACGTCTCGCGCACTGGCTCTACGCGCTGTTCTTCCTCATCGCCTTAGTCAGCGGGCTGCTCATGTGGATACCCGCCACTCGGAGCTGGCTGGGCGGGGCGAGGGAGAGTGTCGCCTTGCGCCACGGGGTCACGGGTTTTGCCATGGTCCTCATACCGCTGGCTTTGATGCTGATCGCCGACCGGAGACGTCTGGCGCATGATGTCCGCGAGATCGACATGTGGGATGCAAACGACCGCCGTTGGTTCTGGGCGGCGATAAAGGGCCGCACGCTGCGGGGCGGCGACATGCCGCCCCAGGGCAGGCTCAATGCCGGCCAGAAGGCCAGCGCCCTGCTGGTGGCGGCTATGGCCCTGGGCTTCGCCGTCACCGGGAGCCTGCTGCTGGCGAAGGCCGGACTGCCGGCGTGGCTGGTGTCGCGCGCACTGTGGTTGCATGGCTTCCTCGCCATCGCCGGAGTGGCGCTGCTCGCGGGCCACCTGGCCCACGTCTTCCTGACCCGTCATGGCCGCGGCTACCTGAGCTCGATGATCAGGGGAGCACTTCCGGAAGAGATCGCCCGCGAGCGCCACCGCACCTGGTGGGAGAAGCACCAGGCAGGGGACAACCCACCGGCAGGGGGTCGCCCACCGGCAGGGGGTCGCCCACCGGCCGGTTCGTGATGTAGTAACCTACCCCTTCCTGAACCTCAGCGAAGGGACGTATCCGATGCAAGTCACCCGCGGCAGCGTCGTGAGTTTCAACTACACGCTCACCGATGACGAAGGGAACATCCTCGACTCCAGCGAGAACTGCGATCCTCTTGCGTATCTGCATGGCTACGACAACATCATCCCCGGTCTCGAGGGCGCCCTCGAGGGCGCCGCGGCCGGGCATAGGTCCCAGGTGGTGGTGGAGGCGGCCGATGCGTATGGCGAGGTCGACGAGGAGGCCATCTTCGAAGTCGCAAGAGACCAGTTCCCCGAGGGCGTGCCGGTGGAGCCGGGAATGCAGTTCCTGGGGGAGACCCCAAGCGGCGACGCGCCCTTCAAGGTGGTGGCCGTGAACGAGACCGCGGTCATGGTGGACGCCAATCATCCCCTGGCCGGAAAGAGGCTGCATTTTGACGTGGAGATAGTGGACGTGCGGCCCGCCTCCGACGAGGAATTGGAGCTCGGTTATCCACAGTCGGACGAGGAGTGAGGCTGAGCCGATGGGCGAAGTGGTTCATACATCACGGATAACCATCACCCGGGAGAACGGTCCGACCCGCAAGGCCGTCATCGAGGGCTTCTGCGAGCCCATCTACTACGGGGTGCACGGAGGGATCAAGAAGTTCTACCGAGTGGATCCCGAAGTGGAGCATGCCGCCACGCTGGATCACATCGTGGGGGCGGTCGGTGGCTGAATGATGGGGACACTGGCCACGGCGCTGGCCAGCCGCAAGATCCCTACGCACACCGACCGCTACGAGGCGAATGTGGAGGGCGACATCGAAGACGTCGATGGGGTGCTGCGCATCTCCCGGATCCGGGTCGCCTACAAGCTCAAGGTGCCGGCGGGCAAAGCGGAGGAAGCGCGTGAGGCGTTCTCCGGCTACATCGAAGGCTGCCCGGCCGCCATGAGCGTGTGCGGATGCATCGATATCAGCGATACTCTGGAGATAACCGAGCTCGAGGGCAGGTAGGGGCGTTTTCGCGGCGGCGGTTCTCGGGAGGTGCGTGATGAGGTCTCGACGGAATGCACTGCTGTGCTTCTCGGTGTGCTCCTTGCTCGCCGGCGGGCTTCTCTCGGCCGGCTGTGGATCCGGCCTGGAGAGAGTGCAACTGGAGAGCGGCCCCATCACCGGCGCGCCAGAAGAGGTGCAGGGAGCGGAGATCTCGAGCTTCAAGGGCATCCCTTACGCGGCGCCTCCGGTGGGCGACCTGCGCTGGAAGCCGCCGCAGCCCGTGGCGTCCTGGACGGAGCCCCGGGCTTGTACCTCCTTTGGGCCCGCGTGCCCGCAACCGGCTCAGACGGAGATGTTCTATCTGGACGTGGGCGCCACCGACGAAGACTGTCTGTATCTGAACGTGTGGTCGCCGGCAGAGTCGGCCGACGAGCGGCTGCCGGTGATGGTGTGGATCCACGGGGGCAGCTTTGAAACTGGATCGGGATCGATGGAGGTCTACGGGGGGCAGAACCTGGCTGCCATGGGAGTGGTGGTGGTCACCATCAACTACCGGTTGGGGCCGCTCGGGTTCCTGGCCCACCCTGCTCTATCGGCCGAATCGGCCCAGGGGGTGTCGGGCAACTACGGCCTGCTCGACCAGATCGCGGCCCTGCAGTGGGTGAGGAATAACATCGCCGGCTTCGGCGGCGACCCGGCCAACGTGACGGTCTTCGGCGAATCGGCCGGTGCCATCAGCATCCTGGACCTGCTGGTGAGCCCGCTGGCTGAAGGGCTCTTCGACCGGGCCATCGCTCAGAGCGGCATCCTGCTCGACTACGGATTCGGGGTGTCTACCACAGGGACGCTCGAGGGCGCGGAGGGGGCGGGCGAGGCTTTCGCCGAGGGGCTCGGCATCGAAGGGTCGGACGCGGTCACAGGTGACGTGGCCGCGCAGATGCGGGCCAAGACCCCGGACGAACTGCTGGCCGCGGCGGCGTCGGTCGGGGAGGACTCCAGCCTCATGGAGCAGGGCCTTGTCTGGAAGCCCGTGGCCGATGGCTATCTACTGCCGGACCTACCGACAACGCTCTGGACCGCGGGCAAACAGCACGGCGTCCCGTTGCTGATCGGTTCCAACGCCGACGAAGGCAATGCGTTCACGGCCGGACTCACCGTCTCTCCAGCCGAGTACGAGGCGCAGATGCGGCAGATCTTTGGAGACTACGCGGACGAGGCGCTCGCGCTCTACCCCGTCGAAAGCCCGGAGGACATCACTCCCATGTTCAGCCGCATGCTTACCGAGGTCGGCTTCGCTTCTACGGCTCGTTTTGCGGCCCGAGCCATGAGCGCGCTCGGGGCCGGGGTGACCGCGCCGGCTGGGTCGACCGGCGAGGCGAGCTCACAGACGGCTCCGGCGTACCTGTATCAGTTCACCAGGGTCCCGCTCGGCAACGCCTTGGGAGCCTTCCACGGGGTGGAGATCCCTTACGTGTTCGGGAACGCCGGCCTGTTTACGGGACTGGGGGAGATCGAGCAGATCGACTTCGATCTGTCGGAAGCGATCATGGGCTACTGGACCCGATTCGCGGCGACGGGCGATCCCAACGGCGAGGGCGCGGTCCCCTGGCCCGCGTACGACGAGCGGTCCGATGAACACCTCGAACTCGGCGACACGGTACTGCAGGGCATCCTTCTGTACAAGGAGGCCTGCGACCTGGCCGACCAGGTGAGAGGGGTCGACCGGGCAGTGGAATAGCGGGAAGGGTACCGTTAGGACCGCGACGCCCCCTGGGACCACTCTTTCATGAGATCTCTACAGCCTCTTCCCGCATACCACGCAGTAGGCCGAATCGGGTGTGACCGCCGACCCACATTGAGAACAGAAGCCGGGGGGAGACGGAGGTAGTTCGACGGGCGAAGTCGCCCCTCCGGTAGATTCGGAAAGTGAGAAGGGCGGATACCGGTCGGTGATCAGTAGTACCGCGTAAGCTTCGACACGAAGCGTCCAGCGGTTCACGCCCACCACGTAGTCGAACAAACCGCGGGGATACCTGCCGGTGAAGAGAATTGCGAACCAAGCGATAACCACGCAAAAGGCCGCTCCAATCCACAAGAACGCCAGGACGAACCAGTGGGGGATGGCCAGGAACCACTTCACTATCGGCAGCCCGCGACTGAGCCGACTGGCGTCGGGATAGGCGAAATCCAGGTGAACGGCCTGTTCCTCATCGGTGGAGGGATACTCGTCACGGAGCAGCGTGGCGTACGCCGCCACGCGCATGAGAAAACGCGAGAGGTTCAGGTTCCAGTCGAACCACCAGCGCGGGTATTTCTTGCGAAAAAGGATCATGAGCAGGAGGGGAAGGAAGAGGATACCCACGGTCGTCCACGACCAGGAGTAGTCCGTGCCCTCGAGGCTGAGGTTTCCCGTACTGAGAAGGGCCGCGATTACGCCGATGGGAATGATCCAGATGAAGCGGAGCCCGGTGGTGAGCCGGTTCAATGGTCGGTCGGGGTAGTCCACGTTGAAGGTGAGAGGATATGGGGGCTCCGGGGAATACGGTGGGGTCGGAGCAGGAGCCGGAGGCCCTGCAGCGGGGGGCGCAGTCTCGGCCGGAGTCGGAGAAGCGGCGGGGGTCGACGGGTATTGGCTTCCGGGTTCTTCCACGATCCACCTCCATCGGGCAGGACGGGACATCGATGGTTTGATTACCAGAACTCCACCATAGCAAACCCCATGAACTGGTCGAAGAGCGGCGTGACCGCGCGGGAACTCCTTGAATGTGGCTTTGGCCTCCCCGATAATGAGCGGACGCGCGACAGAAGCCGGTGCCCGCTCCTCCGCGCCCAAGCCGTTGCTTTTCTGGTGACCGACCCCAGGGCTGCGAAGCGCCTGGTCGCATGTGGGGGCATTCGGCCGTGAATGATGCTTAGAAGCAGCCCAAATACCGCGACGCATTCCTACCTGCGGTCATATCTGGCGGGTATGCGTGCCAGCGTCTGGCCGGTTTGGAAGCTGCGTTCCGGGCGCGTGTGGGAAGTCGATGCCTGGCGAGGCATAGCCATCTGCATGATGGTGGTCTACCACCTGATGTGGGATCTGCGGAGCTTGGGCGGATACGATATCGCCGTCCGCTCCGGCTTCTGGAGCTACTGGCAGGTCGCCACCGCCGGATTGTTCACCATCCTGGTGGGGGTCTCCCTGACGCTCAGCTATCAGCGGGAGCGCGAGGTCCGTCCGACCGGCAGCCTATGGAGCAAGTACGTCATCAGGGGTCTGACCATCTTCACCTGGGGTCTGCTGGTAGGAGTGGCGACCTTCGTGGCTTATGGCCCCGATCGGTACGTACGATTCGGCATCCTCCATCTCATCGGTATCTCGATCATTCTTGCGTACCCACTGCTCCGTTTCCGCTGGCTCAATCTCGCTTTGGGCGTGATCATCATCGGCCTGGGCCCGGTGATGCGGGCCTGGAGACCGGACTTCCCGTGGCTGGAGTGGTTGGCTCCGACCCCAGGTAGCGGGGTGGACTACGCTCCTCTGGTCCCCATGTTCGGCCGGGTGTTGATCGGGGTCTTTCTCGGCAATATGCTCTACCCGCGCGGAGTCCGGCGCTACAAGCCTGTGGACCTTGCGGACAAACGCTCGGTGAAGGCGCTCAGGCGGATGGGCCAGAACTCGCTGCTGATCTACCTGGCTCACCAGCCCATTCTCCTTGGGATCCTGCTGCTGCTGGGAGTCATAGACTGGTAGGTCTTCCCGTGACCATGATCGACGCGATAGAAAAGGGGTTCCGTGAGGCCGGGTTCGGCCACCGGGTGGTGGGTGTCGAGGTAGTTGAGAACCTGAACGAGACTTTCGCGATGCTGCTGGAGCGGGGGCTCCTTTCCGAAAGCCTCTACAAGGAGTACGCCGACAGTCTCCGATTCGAACCGCCTCCACGAGTGCCGGCGGTGCGCTCGCTGGTGGTCGCCGCCACCCCCTCGCCGCCGGTGAAGGTGCGGTTCCATTTGGCGGACGGGCCGCTGGAGGCGGTGATCCCCCCCACCTACATCTCCTCGGCCTCTCGCGCTCGGTGCCTGCGATTGCTGGAAGAGGTCCTTGGTCCCGCAGGGTTTCTCGGTGGCCCGGGTGCCGGTGCCGGTGAAGTTGCTCGCCGTCCGGACCGGATTGGCCGAGTACGGGCGCAACAACATCGCCTACGTGCAGAGCGCTCGGCAGCTTCGCCAGACTGGACGCGTTCGCCACCGATGCCGATCTTGTCCCCCCGGGAGAGCCGCGGGCCGGGCTCTCGTCCTTCCTGGTGGGGGGGCGCGAACCGGCGTCCGGTCACTGGAGCCCTCCCCGGCGCATGGGCAGTTGTGGAGCCTGCCATGCCTGTTACCATGCCTGTCCCACCGGCTGCATCCCCTTCCCCGAGGAGGGGGTGGTGATCGCGGCCGAGCGCTGCCTCACCTATCTGAACGAGCACGAGGGCGATTGGCCGGATTGGCTGGACCCCACGGCCCACAATTGCCTGGTCGGCTGCATGCGCTGCCAGCTGGTCTGTCCCGCCAACAAGTACTATCTGAGGCGGGAAGAGGTGGTGGAGGAATTCGACCTCGACGAGACGGAGATCGTTCTCCAGGACCTCCCGGCGGAAGAGCTTCCCGGCTCGGTACTGTCCAAGCTCTCGCGGCTCGACCTGGACGAATACTCCACGGTTTTGGGACGCAATCTGCGGGCGCTCGTGGGAGTAGTGAGGGAGGATAGAGGGAGTGTTATAGTGTGTTATGAGTGTGATTGAAGGATAGATGGATTGTTATGTTTAGTGTGGAATGAGGTGGTAAGACTATTGAAAGAGTTCTAAGGCGCCGCGGCTCGTGGCCGCCGGCCGAGGCGGGCGCCGGCGCGGCCTCGGCCAAGGGGCACTGGCTGCCCCCGCGGCATCGGGTCGGCCGCCCTCTGCTCGCGCGACGCGGTCAGGGCGAGAGGATTCACCCCCGACTGGGCGAACTGTCAACCATGTTGACAGAGCAGGCTTTCTCCCCGGGGCACAGAGCGGTGAGCGCGGTTTGTGCGCAGCTTCACCGTGCCTATCACGACATCCGCTTCTATCCGCCTGGACACCCCACGGTCCGGCAGACTCTGGACTCGCTCGCGGGGATGCTCATTTCTTATGTGGACGAGCGCGGCACCCTGTTCCTCGAGGTCGCAGAGGAGCAGTTGCTCCATGAGGGCGAGCGGGTGTACTCCTACGAGGCCAGCCGCGACAACCTCGCCTTCCTCATGTTCCGGGACGGTGTGCGCTCCCTGTCGCTACATCCAGGGCTGGAAGAGGGGGAGATCGAGGCGCTGACCCTCTGCCTCGCCCACGCGGACGATCTGACGGACGCCGAGCACGATCTGGTGACGAGATTCTGGGAGCAGGATTTCGTCCATATCGACTACCATGTGGCCGACCCGTTTCTTGGAGGGGAGGTATTGCGCGAGGGGACGATCGACGCACTCAGGGAGACGGTGCTCCGCCGGCTGGATGAAGTGGCCTTGCCCGACAAGCTCGAGACCGGCGTGCGACCAGGCGATCTCAGGGTGGTCGAGCCGGCGGAGATCGACGTGCAGAGCCTTGGCCTCAGCGCGCAGGAGATCGAACAGAGCGAGCAGGCCGTCGAAGACCCGTCGAACCTCGTCGATGACTTCCTCGTGGTGCTGCTCGAGATAGCCGGGAGATCCTCAGGGGCCTACGATGAGAACGACCCGTTGACCCGCGCTCTGGTCACCGTAGTCGATTCCTATATCGACAACCGGAACCTCGAAGGGCTCGAGCTGATCCTCGAGCAACTGCAGCGACTGGAGGCGCAGGGACGCTGTCCTGCCGGCTTCCCGGGTCTGGTGATGGGCCGGGCGGTCACGGCACAGAGGGTGAGTAGCCTCCTGGCCGGAACCGGCCAGGAGGCGCCCGAGCAGGTCGCCCGAATCGATCGCTTTGTGGCCACCGCTCGTCCCTGGATAATCCCGGCCCTTCTCGAGGCACTGGCTGTTACCGAGGACCGGGCTGTGCGAAAAACTCTACTCGTGGTACTCGACACCGGGGGAGGGGTATCGGGGTCCCATCTGACTCCACTTCTCGAGGACACGCGCTGGTACGTGGTGCGGAACGCCGTCCAGTTGGCGGCGGGCATGCGTGACCCGGAGCTGGTACGGCCTCTGGAGCGATTGCGGCGTCACCCGGATGTGCGGGTGAGGCGAGAGGTCATGCGCACCCTGGATACCTTCGGAGGGGAGCCCGCGCTACAAGTGCTGACCCAAGCCGTGACCGACGAGGACTCGTCGGTACGCACGCTGGCGGCAAGGAGTCTGGGTCGCCACGGCAGGCGGCAACACGAGGCCATCGTGCTGGCCCAGATCGAGGCACGCGACTTCGACAGCCGGCCCCCGGACGAGATCGAGGCCTTCTTGATCGCCCTCGCCGATCTGGCAAAGGAACGGGCGGTGCCGGTCCTGGACAGGCTTTGGAGGCGCAAACGCTTCATCGCTCGGCCGACCCCCGTGCGTATCGCCGCCCTCAAGGCCTTGGGAACGATCCCTGGACCTTCCGCCCGGGCGGCGCTGTTGGAGGCGGCGAAATCAGGAGAGGCGCAGATCAAGAAGACCGCTTCGCGAGTCCTCCAGGAGGCGCAGTACTCCGGTTGGGGGAGGCAGCCATGAACGAGCGCCTGGAGTCCGTACCTTCGCCCCGTTCCGGCCAGACGCTCGTCATGACTCTGGCTGCGACCATCCGCACTGCCGCATACTACGACGCGGACAACGTGGTCATGCAGCAGGCCTGCGCCACCCTGGCTTCGATGCTGGCCGAGCACTGTGGAGAAGAAGGATCGGTCACCGTGGGCGCCCACAGTCACTGCGTCTTCGTGGGCAGATCCCGGGTGCGGACGACGGTCTCCACCTATGGGCGCTTCTCCTATCTCGTCCAGCTGTTTGAAGCCTGGGGCGCCAACACCTTGACCTTCGTCCAGGGAGTGACAGAGGAGGAGCTGCTGCAGGTAGCGCTTGTGCTTGCCCGCGAGCGGCCCACGGGGGTAGATGACCTGGCGGGGATGTTCGGTGCCCGGGGTGTCCACCGGGTGAAGGTAGACATGTTCGTGGGCGGCGCCGCGGCACAAGCTGTCGCTCCGATCGAGGCCTACGCCGCCGCCATGCAGATGAGTGATGATATGCGCGACGGGACTGATTCCAGCGAGCCCACCCACGTCCGGCGGCTCCGTCACGTGACCCAGGCGGTCGTCGATCAGATACTTCGCGATCCCAGCTCGTTGGTGGCTCTGACCACCATCAAGGACTTCGACCGCTATCTCATCTCGCACTCGACCAATGTGGCGGTGCTCTCCGTGCTGCTGGGTCAACGTCTTGGGCTGAGCAAGTCCAAGCTGGGAGAGCTCTGTCTCGCCGCTTTCCTCCACGATGCCGGCAAGCTGGAGGTGATACCGGACGTCCTTCACAAGCCGGGAACGCTCGATCTCAAAGAATGGGAGGAGATGCGCCGCCATCCCATTCTGGCAGCGTACGCTCTGTTGGGCAGCGGTCGCTTCACCCCTTCCACCATGCGGGCGGTGGTGGTCGCATTCGAGCACCATCTCAGACACGACATGAGCGGCTACCCGCCCCTGGTCACGGGTCTCAAAGAAGAAGTGAGCCTCTTCGGGAGCATCGTTTCGGTCGTCGACTCCTACGATGCTCTGACCACCGCCCGCGTGTACCGAGATTACAATTTCACTCCCCACGAGGCCCTCGGCTACCTCCTAGAAAACCGGGGGACTCTCTTCCGTCCGACCCTGGTCAAGTTGTTCGTGGAGATCATGGGTCTGTACCCCCCCGGGACTCTGGTGGAACTCACCAGTGGCGACCTCGGCGTGGTGTGCGCGGCTCCCGCACTGGGAACTGCACTGGACCGGCCGAAGGTCCGTCTGGTGGTCGGCGAGGAACCCGGATCGGTGCTCGACCTGGACGAGCGGATGGGAGGCAAGTTCGTACTGAGCGTCAAGCAGGTGTTGAACCCGGCCAACAGAGGCCAGGTCCCTGCCGTAGACCTCTCCATGTTCGAGCCGGCGAACTAGGCGACCGTTCGCCTCACCCGCGCCCATCGATCGGCGCGCGTCGATCAGTACCCGTCGCCGTTCTCGTCGCTCAAGAAGCGACGGCCGTCACCGGCCGCGGCTCAGGAACTGCCGGCCAGCCGCTCGGCCGCCTTTCTCTCCACGTCCTGGCTCAAGGTATTGGGGTCGCCCTGGCGGAGCGCCTTGGTGGGGCAGACACGCACGCAGGCCGGTTCCATACCGTTCTCGAGCCTGATACTGCACAGGTCGCACTTCTGCATGGTCCCGTCCTTGCCGAAGCGGGGCACCCCGAAGGGGCAGGCGATGGAGCAGCTGTGACAGCCGATACACAGCTCGGCGTTGACCTTCACCACCCGGGTGCCCGCCTCTCTGGCGATGGCGCCCGTGGGGCAGGCCATGAGACAAGGGGCATCTTCGCAGTGCATGCAGGCGAGAGAGATGTAGCGCAGCCGGGCTTCGGCGCCCGCTCCCGTCTCGACCGTGAACACCTGGCGCCAGGCAGTGGGCTCGGGACCGACCTCCAGATCGTTCTGATCCATGCAGGCCACGGCGCAGGCGAAGCAGCCGGTGCAGCGGTCGACATCGAGATAGAAGGCGTGGCTCACCGCGTCACCTCCTGCGCGCCCGAGGGCTTGGGCGCCACCTTCTTGACCGCGCAGAGCGATGCCTTGAAGCCGGGGAAGCCGGAGATCGGATCCAGGTAGTCACCGGCGAGCAAGGTGTTCGCGTCGGCCTCCGGGTAGTCGTGGAACATGTGCGCGACTCCGGACCGGGCGAGCTCGGTGACGTTGGCGCGCACCTGGATCGACCCTTGCGGCGTGGACAACTCGACGAGGTCACCCTGGGCGATGCCGTAGCGGGCGGCGTCGGCCGGATTGAGGTCGACGGCCGGGTCCCGGCGCAGGCTGCGGGTCCAGGGCAGCCGGAAGGTGCGGGAGTGGATGAACATGGGCAGCCGCGTCCCGGTGCCCAGCACCAGCGGGTAGTCGGCGGCGACGTCGGGCGTCGAGACCGGGCTGAGCTTCGGCTCGTTGTAGACCGGGAGACCATCGATGCCGGGACGATCGGAGTACTTCTCGAGGATCGAGGAGACGAACTCCATCTTGCCGCTCGGAGTGGGGAAGCCGTTCTTCTCGTACTTATTGTAGGTCACCGGCAGGGGGTTCGGCACCGGCATGCCGCCGGGATGCTCTTTGAGATCGGCCATCTTCATGCCGCTGGGCTCGAGGATCCAATCCATGGCTGCATCGAAGGCGGCGCCGAAGTCCGGGGCGCCGTTGGGCAGGAAGCCGCCAAGATCCTCCGAGGAGGTCTCGTCGTATCTTCTGGTAATCCAGTCCCAGCTTCTGAGCCAGACCAAAAATGATGTCGGTGTCGGAGCGGGACTCACCCAGCGGCTCGATCGCGGGCTGGGTGCAGATCACGTATTTCTGCGGATAGCCACGCACCTCGCTCCGCTCCACCGACCCGCAGGCCGGCAGGACGATGTCGGCGTACTTGGTGGTGTCGGTGGTGAACAGGTCGACCGCGCAGATGAAATCCAGGGTCTGGACGGCTTCCAGCCATGCCTTCGAGGCGGGGAACATCCTGTAGTTCATCCCGAAACCCACCAGAGCGCGGAGCGGATAAGGGTCACCCGTGGTTATCTGCCGGGGCATGTCCATGGCCTGACCCTGATCGATCATCTCGGTCCACACGGGGAACCGGTCCGCTCCCAGACGGGGAGGCATGTCGCTCCACTTGCGCGGCATCTTGAACTGGTAGTCGCGTGTGGCGAAGCCCGCGCCGCCGACCTCGAGCCAGCTGGGCGGCTGGGAGACGTTGCCCCCGGGGATGTCGAAGTTGCCGGTGAGACCCGACGAGCGCCGCCGCCGCCCGTTGGTTCTGCACCCCGTTGGTGTGATGGACGACCGGGGTGGAACTGGGCATCATCGCGGCCGGCTTGCTGGTGGCGTAGAGCAGGGCCGCTTCGCGGATCTGGGCCTCGGGCACACCGGTGATCTGCTCGGCCCGATCGAGGGGGAACTCGGCGGCGTACGATCGATATTCGTCGAAGCCGCGGGTCCACTCAGAGACGAACTCTCTGTCGTAGAGCCCCTCGCTGATGATCACGTTGGCCATGGCCAAAGCCAGGGCGCCGTCGGTACCGGGCCGCAGCTTAAGGTGCAGGTCGGCGATGGCGGCGATGGGCGAGTTCCGGGGGTCGACGACGATGAACTTCACCCCCCGGTCACGAGCGTCCATCAACCGGCGCGCGACAGGGGTGTTGGCATAGAAGGGGTTACCGGTCCACACCAGCATGCACTTGGTGTGGGCCATGTCCGGTCCTGCCATCTGCCCATAGTCTAGCCGCCAAGCCATGGCCATGGCGGTGAAGCAGGTGCTCGACTCGGTGCAGTAGTTCGGGGATCCGAACTGGAAGGCCAGCCGCTGCAGAAACGGTCGGAGCTGCTTGGGGTAGCCGCAGTAGAAGATCACCGACTCGGGGCCGCTCTCGGCTTTCAGGCGCTGGAGGTTCTCGGCCACGGTATCGAGGGCCTCCGTCCACGAGATGGGCACCATCTCGCCCGAACCCCGCGGTCCCACCCGTTTGAGAGGGGTGCGCAGACGGTCTTCATGGTAGACCCACTGGCGCTGGGCCGCGCCCTTGGAGCACAAGGTGCCCGCGCTGTGGGGGTTCTCCAGAGATCCCTCTACCTTGATGATGCGGCCGTCCTTGACGTAGCAGTCGAGGCCACACTGGGTGGTGGGGTCGCAGATGGTACACACCGATTTCCGCACCTCGATCCCGGTGGCTTCGCCCGGGATCTTGCCTTTGGTCATCCGTTGAAGCTTATCCACGTCGCCTCCGTCTCGCTTACTGCACCGGTGGCCGCCCTCAGTAGAGCCTGCTTCGTGGCCCCCGCAGAGAGGCAGCAATCCAAGAGATTGACACCTGCCAGACGCTCGTCCTGCCAAACCCGCACCTGAAACGCGTCACCTTCAGCGCAGGCGGCCATCCTGTCGTAGTCCTTCAGGCAGCCGATACTGGCAAAGAGCATCTTGCCCACATGGGTGATGTTGTGAGGCACGCTCCCCCGATAGTCGGACGGCGCGCCGGCGAGACTGCGTCCCGCGGCGCGCCCCTGATAGCGGGCGCTCGACCACAGGCCGATTATCTCATGCCGCCCCGATAGGAGGTTCTTGCCCTGGGCCACGTCGCCGGCGGCATAGAGGGTGGCGATGTTCGAGCGCATCTGTTCGTCCACGAGGATCCCGTCGCCCACGTCCACCTGCCCCGGGGTGAGGAAGCTCAAGGCGGGGCGCGAACCGGTGCAGACCACCACCAGATCCACGTCCTCCTGGGTGGGAGATTCCTCGCAGGCGGTCCCGCCGGCTCCGCCCGGGTCGGCCGCGCCGGGAAGGGCGCCGAAGTCGAGCCTGACCGTGCCGCCACTGTCGGTCTGTACACGTGCCAGGGCGGCCCCCAGCCGCAACTCATAGCCTTCCTCGAGCAAGTGGGTCTCCATGAGGCGGGCGCAGTCCGGGTGGGCCGATAGGGGCAGGATGTGCGGCTCGCGCTCGATCAGACAGACCCGCATGCCCATCTCGTGAAGCACGGCCGCGACCTTGACCCCGGCGAACGACGCTCCGATGACCGCCGCTCGGGGAGCTTTCTCGCCACCCGATCCCGCGACTCGCCCGTTCGCGCGCTGCCCGTTCGGGCGCCGCCTGCCCAGGTCCCGCCGGTCACTTGTGGGCAGCGCCTCCACCGCTCGTTTGAGAGCCAGGGCGTCATCGAGGGTCTGGATGGTGAAGACCCGCCGGTCTTCGTTCTGCGCCAGGGCCTCCCTCAGCCCCAGGATGGGAGGCACTGAAGGCCGGGCGCCGCTGGCCACCAAGCAGCGATCGTACCGATATTCGGAGCCGCCCTTGGTGGTAAGGATTTGCTCGACCGCGTCGAGCCTGACCACGGCTTGGCCCAGGTGGGCGTCGACCCGATTGGCTCCGTAGAAGCCGCGCTCGTCGCCGAACGGAAACGCCTGTTCCAGCGTGATGGCTCCAGATACCAGGTAGGTCCCGAGCATCGGGTTATAGGGAGGGTGCTCGGTGTCGGCGAACAGGTGGATGCCACCCTCGTAGCCGTTCGCCCGTAGAGCCAACACTGACTCCGCGGCCGCGGCTCCATTCCCCACAATGGCCAGCTGGATCTTCAGCGCTTCCCGCCTTTCTTCTTCCCCACCAGAGCCGACATGAGGAGGGAGACCACACTGATGACAAGGGCACCTAGGAACGCGTTCCAGAAACCGTCAACGTGGAAGTTGAGCTCGAGCCACTCAGTCGCGATCCAAGAAGCCAGCCAGAGCATGAGGGCATTGATGACCAGAGTGAAGAGGCCCAGGGTGAGGGCGATCAGCCCGCAACTGAGGGCAGAGACTACGGGGCGGATGAGCGCGTTGACGAGACCGAGGACCAGAGCCACCAGCACGACCGCCCATATCCGGTGGGGCTCCTCCACGTAGATACCGGGGATGATCCATGCGGCCACGGCCACCGAAACCGCCGTGATCCCCCAGCGGATGAGAAATCTGGTCAATTCGTGCCTTTCGCGCTCGGGTCGCCCGCAGGTCGCCGCAGGTCGGTCGCTGGTCGGTCGCTGGTCGGTCGCTATTCTACCCTGGGGGCGCTTGCCCATGCGCGTCCCGTTGGGCCGTCTCCTCGGGTCTGCTTTTTGGGTAGTATGGCGGACAAGTCAATCGATACGGCCCGATACCCGCCGGCCGGGAGAACGGGAGCACAGGGAGACATGGCTGACGACATGGCTGGGCCCGGCGAGGTGGCCGCAGGCCAGTACATGGTGACCACTCGCCGGGGCGCGGATGTCCTGGCCGTTTCGCTTATGTTCGTCTTCATCACCGGTGCGGTGACCCTGTCGGTCATGCCGGTGATCACCAACGAGCTACGCACCAGTATCGGTCTCACCGATGCCCAGATAGGGCTCCTCACCTCGGTCTTCATGGGCTTCTACGGGGTGTCGGGGATCTCGTCGGGGATCGGAGCCGCCCGCTGGGGCGGGCGGCTCCTCATCGTCAGCTGCGGGTGCTTCGTGGTCGGTTCCCTCATCTTCGCGTTCAGTTCGGGCATGGGCGGTTTCCTGGTCGGCCGAGCCATCCAGGGGATCGGCGGGGGTATGGTCATCGCCACCTGCAGCCCGGTCTTGGCCCACTCTCTGCCTCCGGAGAGACTGGGGCGGGCCTGGGGCATTCTCGGTTCGGGTTGGGGACTGGGGACGATGGCCGCCCTGCTTATCATGCCCAGCATCCAGAGTGCCGGCGGATACCAGGCGGTGTTTCTCGCCAACGCGGCTCTCGGGCTGGCGGTGGGGGTGGCGGCTACGGCCCAGAAAGCGGTCCGGTCTTTGCCCCGTCACCCTGAGGGGGCGACCACTCTTCGTGGGTTGGCTACCTCGCTCCGGGCGTGCATCAGCAACCCCAGGGTGCTGCTACTCGGGCTGACCAACGTGGCCGCTCTGGCCGTCGGCGTGGGTATCCTCGCCTGGACCCCCAGTTTCTTGCAGGATGTGCACGGATCGGCGGAGACTATCTCGGTGTACCTGGTCGCGGGCCTGGGAGCCGCCCAGTTGGTGGGCAACCCTCTGGGGGCGGTTGCCGCTCACCGGTGGGGCAAGTTCGGAGTCATCTTCTGGTCTCTGATCGTTATGACGGTCGGGACGGTGTTGGTAGCCCTTGTACCCGGGGTTCCCCTCATCTTTGTGATGGTGCTGGTCGTGGGATGCTTCAGCATGTTGTTCTTCCCTCCCATGATGAGCTATATGCCGGAAGTGGTCGCCAGACCTGAGCAGGTGGGACCGGCGACCGGCATCAACACGGCGATGGGCTTCGTCGGTTCTCTTATCGCTCCGTGGCTCTTCGGGCTGTTCCTCGATGCCGGTAACCAGTCCGACAGCTCGTATATGGCCGGCTACCTGATGCTGGCCGCCTTCGGGGTGGCTGCGATCATCGGCATGGTCTTCTTCAGGAGGTTGACAACACGCACGCCCTAGCGAAGGAATCAGGGCGCACTGGGCAGCGTCCTCAGGTCTCCGCAGGGTTCTCCGCCGGTCCTATCAGCCGATAACGCGCCACGCTCGGAGGCTCCAACGACTCCCAGCGCCCTGACGCGCCCATAAGTCGCGCCCCCACCTCGAAATGGAGCATGGCGATCCCGCAATCGAGACGGCGAGGGACGTTGCCCTCGGGTCCTTTGGTCACCGCGGATAGGGTCACGGCCCCAGCGGGCAGGAGGTCTTCGGCGGGCAGGCCGGACGCAGTAGCCGCCCTATCGAGCTCAAACCGCCAGGGCTGTCGGTTGACCGCCGAGGGAGCCACCCGGGCCAGACGCACCCCTTCCGCCGCCCAGGCGGGCCACGACTCCTCATCGAACTCGGGGGCTATGACCTCCACCGGCTTTCGCCTGTGGGCCCCCACCATTCGCTTCATCAGCCGTTCGCCTGCGCGAGGACGCGGTTCCGCGTAGCCAAGAGGCGAGATGGAGAGGACCCTCTCCCCGGGCGCGAGCGGCACCAGGGTGGAAGCCACGGCCCGATCGAAGAAGCCCGCGATCCAACACGTGCCCAGTCCCAGCGAGGTGGCTTCCAGGATCACGGCCTCCCCCAGATAGCCTGCACTCTCCTGGAACGTGGGCGCGGTCTCGGTGCCTATCATGAGCAGCGCCGAAGGCGATCCGATGACCCGGCCGTAACTGCCCACGAAACCGGTGAAGACGATGTCGGGCACGTCGCGGACCAAGACCACTCGGGCGACCTCAGGAGCGGGAAGACCCTCGCACAGCAACTCCAACCGCTGGAGCGTTGGCGCGTCGACTGCTTTGCCGTTGAAGGTGCGGGCCGAGTGGCGAACCACGATAGCCGCCGCCCATTCGGCCGCCGGCACGTGCCCAAGAGCCACAGGCAGAACCTGGGCCGACGACTTGATCATTATGAGTCGGATTCCTCCGCGGTCTTCAGCATGGCCTTGCCGATACTCCACGCCTCTCCCACGGGCTCGCCGAGCGCCCAGTAGGTGTTGCCGGGCATGGTGAGGACGAAGGGACGCAGCTTGACGGGGTCTATCTTGCCGTCTGTCAGCACGGCCTCGCTGGCATAGACGTTGGCCACCTCACCGATGAAGAAGAAATCCTTGGGCAGGTCCACTTTCTGGATGAGACGGCACTCCAGGGTCACGGGACACTGGCGCACCATGGGGGCGGACTCCAAGGCCCCGCGGAAGATGTCCACATGGGCCGCTTTGTCTTCCTCGTAGCCGTGAACCAGACCGAGGTAGTCGGCCAGGATCACCTGGTCGACTGAGGGAAAGCTGACGCTGAACTCGCCTGTCTGCTCGATCCCCTTGGCGGTGTGCTGTTTGCGACCCAGCGAGAGGCCCAACAGAGGTGGATCGGAGTTGAGCTTGGTGACCCAGGCGGCGGTCATGAAATTGGGCTTACCGTCGGTGACCGTGCCCACGATGACCACGGGCATGGGGAAGATATTGAAGCTCTTGCCGATGTTCTTTCTGGCCATGCGTCCTCCCGGGATTGGATCTGAGACCCCACGAAACGTGGATCGCCGACTAGATTCCCATCCTGGCGGGAAACGACACCTGATGGCTGGAAGCTGGCTACTCAGGCTGTTCAGAAGGCAGTACGGCCGTTCCTGGTTGTGTGGACCCGGCCGCAGCGATTGATGGATCGGCCTTCGTCTGGGCATTCGCCCGGGCCTTCGCCCGGGTCTCCGCCTGGGCCTCCGCGTGGCGGGCCAACTGTGCTTCCGGCGAGGTGCCCCGGATCATCACCGCGCTCACCACGGCTCCGGCGAGCACCACCAGGCCTGCTACCCAGAGGGCCACATGGAGACCGGAGGTGAAGGACTCGCCGACGGCCGTCTGGATGGCAGCGACGTCCAGACCGGGTATGGAGGGGATCGTCGCGGACTTCCGTCCCTGCTGCGCGACCGCGACCACCTGGTCGACTATGAACGAAGGGAGACCGAGCGCTGCCAGCGCGCCCTGCAACTGCGAGGCGAAATGGCTGGTGACGATAGAGCCGAGGACGGCGATGCCGAACACCCCCCCTACCTGTCGGGTGGTGTTCAAGGTGGCCGACGCCATCCCAGCTCGAGCTGCAGGTACCGTGCTCATTACGGCAGTCGTCATTGGGCTCATGACCAGACCTATGCCGATCCCCATGACGGTGAGGATCCACCAGAACGAAGTGTACGGAGTGGTAGCCTGCACGCCGGTGAAGGCCAGGATCGCGCCGCCCATCATCGTCATCCCGATCGTCATGGGCAGCCGGGCCCCGACGCGGCCCACGATGCGCCCGGCGATGATGGCGGAGACCATCACCGCCAGGGTCGCCGGCAGTTGGCGCACGCCGGCGCCGGTGGCCGAGTAACCCTGGACGTTCTGCATGAACAAGGCCAAGAAGAACAGCATGCCGAAGAGTCCGAAGCTCACCGCCAGACCGACCAGGTTGGAGCCCAGGAACGTCGTGTTCTTGAAGAACTTCAGCTGCAGCATGGGGCTCTTGGCGCGCGCTTCCCAGAGACCGAATGCCACCAGAGTCACCGCGGCCACCGCGAACAGAGTCACGATGACGGCCGACCGCCACCCGTAGTTGTTGGCCTCAATGAAGGCGAAGGTGAGCGCGCCCAATCCTACGATCCCCAAGATCTGGCCGGGTATGTCGAGACTGCGGCCCTCAGGGTTCTTGGACTCTCGCACCAGCCGGGCGGCTATGACCATGGCCACGACCCCGATGGGGACGTTCAGGTAGAAGATGCTCTGCCAGCCCCAAGCGTCCACCATGACCCCGCCCAACGCCGGTCCGACCGCCAGGGCGATACCCGACACCCCGGCCCAGATGCCGATGGCCTGCGCCCGCTCTTTTGGATCGCTGAAGGTGTTGGTGAGAATGGACAGGGTCGCCGGCATCATGGCTGCCGCGCCCAATCCCTGTATAGCTCGTCCGGCGATCAGTAGCTCTATCGAGGGGGAAAGGGCGCACAGAAGGGAGGCGGCGGTGAAGGTTATCAGGCCGCCGATGAACGCCCGTTTGCGGCCGTAGAGGTCTCCGAGGGTCCCCCCGGTCAACATGAAGGCGGCGAGGACCAAGGTGAAGGCATCCACGATCCATTGCAGGCCGGTGAGACTCGAGCCCAGTTCGCGCTGGATAGTGGGGAGGGCCAGATTCACGACCGTGTTGTCCAGCATCACCATGAACAGGCCGAAACACGTGGCCCCGATGGTGAAGAGCTTGGTCCTGCGGTCTACCTCGAACATCGGGGAAGCTTAACATGGGGCGGGGCCGGGCAGACGCCGGTCGGGCCGCGGGCGCGCCCGCGGCGCTCCCGTCGTCGGAAGCTCGGAACTCCCGCGCCCAACGGTGCCCCGCTCGGCCCCGTTGGGGTGGGCCCCTCGGATTCCCCGGTCCCGGTCAGGGTCTGATCAAGGTCGGCTGACGATCTGCCCGTCGATACCGACGACCACGGTCTCCACCGGGACGTCTGTCTCGGAGAGCTCCACCGCGCGGTCGACCATGCGTTCGAGGCCGCCGCAGCAGGGCACGGTCATGATCGCCACGGTGATCGACGCGAGGTCGTTCTCACGGATCAACTCGGCCAGTTTCTCCACGTAGGGGCCGGTGTCGTCCAGCTTGGGGCAGGCGATCACCATCTTTCGCCCTTTGAGCAGATCGTCATGGAAGCTCCCCAGGGCGAAGGCGGTGCAGTCGGCGGCGATCAGCAGATCGGCGTTCTTGAAGTAGGGCGCCTGCGGCGAAATGAGATGGAGTTGGATAGGCCACTGGGTGAGCTCGGACGGGGCCGGCGCGGTGGCTCCCTCCCCGGGACCCGGATGGACGGCCGCGGCGGCCTCGGCCCCGCGCGTCCGCAGGACGTGCCGGCGGGCGGCCTCGGCGTCGTATTCGGGACTCTCCCGTTCGACTATCTTCAGGGCGTCTGTCGGGCAGACGTTGAGACAGACCCCCATGCCGTCGCAGAACATCTCGCGCACGATCACAGCTTTGCCTTCGTCATCCAGCGCCAGCGCACCCTCCGCGCAGGCCGTGGTGCAAAGCCCGCATCCGTTGCACAGGTCCCGGTCTATCTCAACGATCTTTCGCGTTCCCATGTTCGCTCCCCTTGGTGAATGATCGCGGTTGGCTCCCGCGGTCGTCGAGTCGGCGCACCTCCCTGCGCACAGGTTATCGCCGGAAAGGAGCCTTTTCGAAACACGGCGATCGGAACCCCGCCCTCCTGCGCGCGGGTCGCGCCGCCGGCCCTGCTATCGCGCCCGGGTCCATCTCGTGGCACAATTCAATCAGGTTCGCTCGGTGCCTGCCGTACCGACCACGGCTCAAGGAGGCGATAGTGCAGCGTTTCACTCTCACGCTGGAATTCCCCGACCTCAAGCCCAGACAGTGGACCAGGCTGAGGGAGATGGCAGAGCAGACTCTGCGCGAGGAATCCGAAGGGCGATCCGGTCTTGATGACGAGACCGATGGTTGGGACATGGGCTTCTGGCTGTTCCGGCTGATCCTGGGCTGCCCAGGAGTCATGGATATTCTCAGCGAGGAAAGCCCGGTCAAGGCCTGGTTCGAGTTCGAGGACTCGGTCCATCCCGATCAGGATGAGTAGTCCGGCCGGGTCCCCAAGGGGGCCTCTATCCGGCGGCCAGGCGTGGTCGCCCGCTTCTCATGCATAGGTCGACGAGGGCCATAGCGAGGACTTCTTGCGACCGGGTAGCAGGTTCAGGACCGGGAATGGCCGAATAGATTTGACGATGAACGGCGACGACATCAAACCCCGCCCATACCTCAGGCTGCTCCTGCTTGCTGGCCTCATGGGCCTGCTGAGCGCGGTCATCACCTTCGCGTTCATTTGGATCGTTCACGAAGTCCAGGTGGTGATGTGGGATCGGGTGTTGGGCACGGAGGGTCCTTGGGCCCCCCTCTTGACGGTGATCATCTGCGTCGTCGGCGGCGTCCTGGTAGGCGTGCTGGTGAGGGTCTTCGGCGATTCCTCCGGTGTCTTTGCGGAACTGATGGCAGAATTCGGCCGGAGCGGCCGCTTCAACTACCGTCAGGCGCCGGGTGTGGTCATCACGGCCTTCGTCTCGTTGGGAGCCGGTGGCAGTCTCGGCCCGGAAGCACCGATGGCCGACGCCTGCGGCGGCCTGGGTACGTGGGTGTCCGACCGGCTCAAGATGGACGAGCGGAGCACGCGCTCGCTGGGATTCTCCGGCCTCAGCGGGATGCTGGGCGCGTTCATCACCTCGCCGTTCGGCGGAGCCGTACTTGCCCTTGAATCCGCGCGTGGAGCTGTCTCCTACATCTGGGCGCTCTTTCCCAGCCTGATCTCGTCAGCGGTCGCCACCATCGTGTTCGTGCTTCTCTCCGGCTCCTTCTTTGGCAACATCTACGTCTTTCCGGAATACACGCCCCACCTGAACGACCTGCTACTGGCGGTCCCGCTTAGCTTGGCCGGGGCGGCAGCAGGCGCGATCTTCATCATCGTGTTCGCTCGCCTGCGCAAGATCATGGAACCCTTGCGGAAGCACGTTATCCTGCGCGGTCTCATAGGCGGTTTGGGCATGGGCATCGCGGGCGCGCTGCTGCCGTTGACCCTCTTCTCGGGCGAGTACGAGACACTCGAGGTGATCGATACCGCAGCTGAGATCGGCGTGGTCACTCTGATCGTGTTGGCGGTGGTGAAGCTGTTTGTTACCTCGCTTCTGCTGGCCACGGGGTGGAAGGGCGGCTACATCTTCCCCACGATGTTCGCCGGAGTAGCGCTGGGGATGGCCGTGCACCTGATCTTCCCGAGCATCCCGATCGCGGTCGCCGTAGCCGCCACCATGGCCGGCGCCATGGTAGCTACCATGAAGGCACCACTCTTCACCGCCCTGTTTGTCGCGATACTTGTGCAACGGGAGGCCTACCCCGTGATCGCAATTGCCGTGATCGTCGGCCTGCTGGCGACGATGAAGCTGTCCATGGTGCCGCGCCCGCAGGCCGGCCAGAGCGAAACGAAAGAACAGGAGCAGGTCTACCCGGGGCCGGAGTAGCGACTCGGCGGGCGCCTTCTGACTGATGGACGGACACCGACAGATCCAAGCGATGGAGAATAGACATGACCCTACAAAGAGTGACACGTGACCGCGCGATTTTCTTCGAGCTCGATTCCAAGATACCCCCCGCACTCACGGTCCAGTTAGGCGAATCGTTCGTCATCGAGAGCAACGATGCGGCGAACGGATGCATCAGCGATCCCCTCGCACAGCTGCCGGATCCAAAGAGGACTCCCCCAGAACTGAATCCTGTCGGGGGCCCGGTATTCGTCGACGGTGTGCGGCGAGGCGATGTGCTCGTCGTGAATGTCGAGCAGATCGTTGTCGGCGAGCAGGGGTTCACTTGCTGGGGCAGCAACGCGGGAGGAGTCCTTGGGCCTGGGATACTCTGGCCTGAACTCGATTCGCCATACACCCATATCTTCAAGCATGTCAGTGGACCCAGCGGTACCTTGGCGGATGGCAAAGCCTTACTCAATGGGTTCCAGGAAGACTTCCGGAAGGTTGCCTGGGACTTGGCGCCATTCATCGGCACCCTTGCCACTGCCCCCGACCGAGAAGTGGCATCCAGCATAGCCGGCCAGGGACCGTTTGGCGGCAATCTCGACTGTCGAGATATCAAGGAAGGTACCAAGGTCTACCTTCCGGCGTTTCATGACGGAGGGCTACTTTTCAGCGGCGACGTTCATGCGTCCCAGGGAGACACGGAGTTCTACGGATGGGCCGACGAGTGTTCGGCCGACGTAACGTACAGCTGTGATGTGATCCGAGGGAAGACAATTCACAATCCTAGACTGGAAAAGCCGTCATCGTTGGTCTCCGTATGCAGCTGCAAACCGTTGGAGGAAGCCGTGAGGAGAGCTGTGATCGATCTCATGGATTGGATGATCAGTGACTACGAGATGAGCCCAAAGGAAGCATATATCCACGTGTGCTGCAACCCGGATTTCAGAGTGAATGTCTACCAGATGGTTCACATGGGACCTCTCGATTTCACAGTCGGCGCGGAGATACCCAAGAAGTATCTGTGAACGTGCTGATCGGGGGATTCGAACCGCCGGCGCCGCTTAGCTGGACTGGTCCTCGTGAAGTATGCGCAGGCCCTCCTGGCGAAAGGTAATCCGAACCATGTTGCCTTGCCGCAGATCGAGTGATTGGTAGTAGTAGGTCGCTCCCCTTGCCTCCAATTCGTAGCCATTATCTAGTACCAGCCGAATGACCCGTATGCGATGCCCGTCATCGACGTTCACCACTGTTGCGTTCAGTTGGTTAGCCGCCAGGCTGCCCAACACAGGCCGGTCTGGGTAGAGCAACTTGATGTCTTCGGGAGCGATATAGACAGGAACGCTGTCGCCTGCGGCACAGGGTTGAGCGGGCGCGTGCAGCATGAGGCCGTTCCAATCGAGGAGGATTCCTCCGGCGGCCGCGTTTACCACACGTGCGTAGAAGATATTGCGCACGCCCAGCACCCTGGCCGCATTCATGCTTGAGGGTCGGCGAAAGACATCAGCCACCGAGCCGACCTGCTGGAGTCCGCCGTCTTGCAGCAGTGCCACTCGATCTCCCAGAGCAAACGCGTCCTCTGCATTGTGGGTGACACATAGAACGATGAGGCGTCGCTCAATCTGAAGCGTGCGCAAGTCCGATCTCAATCTCTCCCTGAGTCCGGTGTCAAGCGCGGAGAAAGGTTCGTCCAACAATAGAACTTCAGGATCCCGGGCAAGCGCCCGGGCGATTGCTACTCTCTGCTTTTGGCCGCCGGAAAGTTGCCGGGGATACCGGTCGGCCAACTGATCCAAACCCATCTGACTGATCAGCGCGAATGCTTTTTCGCGTGCCGCCGAATCGCGGCCGAGGGCATAGCGGATATTCCCGAGGACGGTGAGATGGGGAAACAGCGCATATCCTTGGGACACGTAGCCGATGCCGCGCTTCTGGGGAGGCATATTCGTGTGCGGTCTTCCGTCTCCTCGCCGGAAGAGTACGCGCTCGTCCAAGACGACCTCCCCGCGGTCTGGCGTAACCAGGCCGGCGATTGACTGCAGAGTCATAGACTTGCCGGACCCAGACGGACCGAAAAGAACAAGTACCTCTTCGCCCATTTCGAAGCGCAGATCCAGGGTGAATGGGGGGAGTTCCCGGTGAATGCTGACCCGGAGACAGCGCTCGCTCATTTGCTCATGCCGGCATCAAGGGGGCCGACGATCACGACTTTGGTCAAGGTGCATCCAGTGAGATTGCGCGACACGTAATTCCTCGTGCCGCTATGGTCCAGGTTCTGATGCCATCGACGTTCCCTCTCGCCTTCGCGCAGGGTTATCCGCCGAGCAGTATAACGGGCAAAGAGACCTGAGAACACCCAGACTTCGTACGGCCACACGTGCCACTGTCTTGGAGCACTTGCAGTCGTGCCGGGTCACCGTTATACTTCGCGAAGTATACCCCTCGTCCTTGAAGGAGTCGTCCATGCATCACAGGTTTCACCGAAGCCCCCTGGCAGCGATTGCGCTCGCGGTTCTGCTCGTTCTCCTCTTCGCGGGCCTCGCAGCCTGCGGCTCAGAATCGACCACGACCACAACGGCGGCGCCGACCACGACAGCGGTCGTATCCTCGGAAACCACCGCTCCCCCGACCACCGAGGCAAGCACCACTTCCTCTACGGCTGCGGCGGTGCAGGAATTGACGGTGTCTGCCGCGTCGAGCCTCAAGGGCGCCTTCACCGAGATAGGCAAGGCGTTCGACCAGGCGAACAACTCGAAGACCACCTTCAACTTCGACGCTTCGGGCACCTTGCAGAAGCAGATCGAGGCCGGCGCCCCGGTGGATGACTTCGCCTCGGCGGCCATGAAGCAAATGACCGCCTTGCTCGATCAGAAGCTCGTTGACGAAGCCTCGGTCAAGGTCTTCGCGAGCAACGAGATCGTGCTTGTCGTGCCGGCGGACTCCAAGCTGGGGATCACCAGCTTCCAGGATCTGGCCCAAGCCGATGTGAAGAAGATCAGCTACGGCGATCCGAAAGTCGCTCCCCACGGGGTGGCCGCGGAGGAGATCCTGAACAAGCTCGGCTTGTTCGATCAGGTCAAGCCCAAGGTCATATATGCTGCCAATGTCTCAGCGGCTCTTGCGTACGTGTCCAACGGGGAAGTCGACGCGGGCATCATCTTCGCCACCGAGGCCGTGGCCGGAGGCGACAAAGTGAAGATCGTGGCCACCTCCGACCCAAGCTGGCACGGTAAGATCGCCTATCCCATAGGCGTGGTGTCGGCCAGCAAGAATAAGACTCCGGCTCAGGCGTTCGTTGACTTCGTCGTGGGCTCCGAAGGCCAGAAGATCCTGCAGAGCTACGGGTTCTTAGCCGCCCCAGCCCAGTAGAGGCGATCGGCCCACGCGAGGAGCAGAAGAGAGAGCACCGACATGAGGGGCCGCTCTCTCCTGCTTCTTTCGCCGGTCCTGAAAGGCAGGTTATCGTGAGCATGCTTTTCCCGTTGCGTCTGTCACTGCAGGTCGCGGCCTGCGCCACCGTGATCACGCTGATCGTGGGCATCCCCCTCGCTTACGTGCTGGCCCGCAAGCGCTTCAGGGGAAAGGACGTGCTTACCCTGATCCTGACCCTGCCCATGGTGCTCCCGCCGACGGTGACCGGCTACTTTCTCTTGCTTCTAATAGGAAATAACGGTCTCCTCGGTAAGGCATTCTTCTCCGTCACCGGGCACGAGCTTGGAATTGTCTTCACCTGGTATGCGGCAGTGATCGCCTCGTTCGTGGTGTCTTTCCCTCTCATGTTGATCACCGCCCGCGCCTCGATGAAGGACGTTGACCAGGAGCTCATCAACGCCTCGTACATGTTGGGCCGGTCCGAGATCGATACGGTGCTGCGGGTGGTCATCCCTCTATCCGGCAGAGGAATCATTGCCGGTGCCACTCTGGCTTTTGCCCGGGCCATGGGTGAATTCGGGGCGACGATAATGGTGGCAGGGAACTGGCCCGGCAAGACCAACACTATGCCGATTACCATCTATACGGAAACGCTGTACGGATCGTGGCGGAACGCTCTGTGGATGGTGCTCCTGTTCGTCGCCGTCGCGGCCGTCGTGATGTACGTCTCCAATCGGATGGGGGAGAAAGCGGTGAAAGCGTGAGTTCTTGCCCAGTGCCCACCCCCGTCGCATACCGTCTGCCGGACGAGGAGATTGACCGGTTTCTTCGGGAAGACTGTCCCTACGGTGATCTCACTACGACTCTCCTTCAGATCGGGATGAGATCAGGCCGCATGGTCTTCGCCACTCGTCATGAGACCGTGCTGTGCTGCACCGAAGAAGCGGCGCGGCTCCTCGAAAGACTGGGGTGCACCGTGACAGCCGCAGAACCGAGCGGCACCTGGTTGGCCGAAGGCCAACCATTCCTGGAGGCGAGCGGGCAGGCCGGCTCCCTTCACATGGGGTGGAAAGCCGCGTTGAACCTGCTGGAGTCCGCCTCGGGGATAGCGACGCGTACCCACGTGCTGGTCCGGACGGCACGAGCCTCGAACCCGGCCATCGAGGTGGTGGCCACCCGTAAGATCTTCCCCGGCACCAAGGCCGTCGCGACCAAGGCGGTATATGCCGGAGGCGGGCTGCCGCACCGGCTGGGTCTTTCTGAGACCGTGCTCGTTTTCGCACAGCACGTGGCTTTTCTTGGAGGGCCCGAGGACCTGTGGCTTCGTCTGCCGGCAATCAAAGATCGGGCGAGAGAGAAGAAGGTTGCAGTAGAGGTCACCGATCAGACTAACGCGTTGGCTGCCGCTCTCGCCGGAGCCGACATGGTCCAAGTAGACAAGATGGGGCCCGAGGATCTGCGCACACTCGTCCAGGCTCTCCGAGGCGTGGCGCCGAGAGTGGTCGTCGCCGCCGCAGGTGGCATCACCGAGGAGAATGCGAGCGCGTACGCTGCGACCGGAGTTGATCTGCTGGTCACCTCCGCTATGTATTGGGGAAAGCCTGCGGATATTGCAGTCAGCATGGAGGTGACAGACTAAGCGTCCTCACCTATCGCTTGGTTTCCTTCCTGCATTCTGCCGTCGTCCAGACCGAATTCCCCACTGCGGACCCTCCCCATAGGTGAGTCATCGCGGCGGCTGTCATGTGCCGAGTACGCGCCATCTCCTGACGAGGGAGGTCGATATTGAAGTTGGAATGTGAGATCTGGCTGACCGAGACTAGGCGAGCCTTTGACCCCGCATGTGTGCGGATCCTCCAAGCCGTCGAGCGAACAGGATCGCTGCACAAGGCCGCAGCCGAGCTGCGCATTTCGAACAGCTCGGCCTGGCTGATCATCAACGCCGCCGATCAAGAACTCGGCTTTCCCCTCCTGGAACGCAGAGTCGGCGGAAAGCGGGGTGGTGGCTCCTCGCTGACACCAGAAGGGCGGAAGCTTCTCAGGCGATACTCAGCCGCACAAGTCGAGGTGCAAGCGCTCTTGGCGGACCTATTCAATCGGCACTTCCCGGAGTGGCGAAAGCTGGGCTGACCAACGAATAGCGTCATCCGAGCGCAAGCAGACTGACCGAGTATGGAGCCTTGGTCCTGCAACGGGAAGCCGATAGGACCGAACGCCTTGCGCGAAGCCTTCAGGCACTTCCCGGAGTGGCGAAAGCTGGGCTGACCAACGAATAGCGTCATCCGAGCGCAAGCAGATCCGTGGCATGATCTTCGGCATGGGCAATGCTCGCATCTGCTGCATCTGAATCGGCCCCTCAAGCTGGTCAGTGAACGTTTCGGGCACAGTAGTGCTGCAGTCACCGCCGACCTGTACGGCCACATACTGGAAGGTCAAGAGCGCAGCTGTGAACCTGCTGGACGAGGCAATGGGGAAGGCGCAAGAGTCCACTGGGGTGTCATCCCAAGCGGCTGTCGCGTCGGGTCGGTCGCGTCGCGTCAGTGTCGCGTCAGAGAATGGCGACAGAATCACCACAAAGCATCCGAACAGCGCTTCCTTGCGAGTAGTGTCGAAGGATTTCGCTCAAGAACTCCCTGCACAAGGCGGAGGGGTCGGGATTCGAACCCCCGGTACCGCTTGCGCGGCCCGGCATGAAGAGAGCGGAGGCCCCGAAGGACCTCTGCCAAGGTAGGCCGGCAAGCGGTCGAACCGCGCGTCCTGCTCAGCCGCCGGAGGGTAGGCTCACCCACACCGCCCCGTCCCATTCGCCACCCAACTGGTCCCCACCCACGCCGACCAGCCCTGCTTTCCAGGTCGCCACAGAGTTGACCTACTGGTCGTCGGGTCCGCCGAACACGGCCTCGTCATGAGGAACGCGGGTCCAGGTATACCCATCGGCCGATACCCACACGGCCGCATCTGAATCCACCCAGCCCACGGCAGGCGAGCCCTTCGGGTCGTCCTGGCCCACGGCAACCAGGTCGGGCCCGCCCACGGTCACCGAGTTAATCAGCTGTATGCCGGTCCCGCCGAGGACACCCTCCTCGTCGGGTACGCGCTCCCACGTGTAGCCGTCGGTTGACACCCACACCGCCGCATCAGCCTCGCCACCGAATTCGCTCCCGCCCACGACGACCAGTCCCGGCCCGCCCATCGCCACGGATTTAACCACCTGCATGCCCGCTCCACCGAGAGCGCCCTCCTCGTCGGGAACCCGGGCCCATGCCAGCTCCGGACCCGGAACTGCCACAGTGACGGCCTGGGTGGTGGTCGTCGTGTCCTCACCTGTGCAGGCGGCCAGAACCAGCACCACAGCGAGCAGGGCAAGGATCAGCGCCGCAATTAGGGCACTTCCCTTGGGCTTCACCGGACCGCCACCTCCTTCTCGGGCAGGCTAACGAAAAGAGGAGCCAGGCGCGCGTGTGAACTCGCGTAAGGCCCCTCTCCGGCGGCCCATCCGAGCTATAGATGAGGGGAGCTACTTACTCCCCGCACAGGTTCAGTATTGGCCGGCTTGGCTGCGCGTCAATCGAACTGATGCCACCGGTCCAAAGACGCCGGGCAGGCCATTCTGGCGCGGGATGCTTCTCCGTCCGTCTCGTTCCCTTCGCTGCTGCCTTCGCTGCTGCCGCGTTTGCCCCCGACTTGCCCCCGAACTCGCCCGAAAGACCGTAAAACCCGGCGTCCTTGGGCCGAGCTTCGCCGAAGCGGTCAGGAAGTGACGTGCGCCGCCACCCTGTGCGGTGGCCGAGGGTTACACCTCTTCGAGCATGGTCGTGAACAGATCGTGATGTTCTTCCTCGTCTTCGAGAATCTCTTTGAACATGAAGGCCGTCGTTACGTCGTGTTCCTTCGTCGCCATCTCGATGATCTGGCGATACATCTCAACGGCCTCCACCTCTGCCTTTGCATCGAGTTCGAGGAACTCCTTCAGGGTGTTCCCAACCTCGATCGGTGCAGGCTTGGTCGTGGGCGTGCCGCCGAGATACCAGAGCCTCTCAGCGATCTTCTCAGCATGCTTCATCTCCGCGATGGCGGTCTCTTGGAACACGTCCCTGACGGCCACGCCCTTCACGCCCACGACCTGGACATGCTGCCACATGTACTGGACGCTTACCTGGATCTCCCTGGCAATCGCACCGTTTAGCAGTGACTTCAACTCGTCGCTCACTTTGGTCACTGGCTCCAATGAAGCGGCCATCTCACACCCCTTTGCTCTCGTTGACATCGGCCGGTGTTTTGAGTATGTACCCAGGCCACATCAGGAAGACACTTGTTCCGTAGCGGTATGCTGCTGTTCCTTGGTGACGAGTTTGCCACCGACTTGCCCCCGGACTCTCTCCAAAGACGCGAAAACCCGGCCTCCGGGGCCGGGCTCTGACATGCCATCTTTGGCTTTCCTAAGCGGAGAGGGGGGATTCGAACCCCCGGTACCGCTTGCGCGGCACGTGACGGCAAGAAGCCACCCCAGCTGCGAAGGCTTGGGAGCAACCACCCAGAAAGGGCCGTCCTTGGGGACGGCCCTTTGTCATCCCGAGGGTCAGTGAGGAGCAATCTCAGATGGCACGACCCCTGAACCTCGATCTGAGAGGCAGATCCATAAGAGCCATTGAGCTACTCCCCTCGGCGCCATTCTTCATGACTACCCTAGTTTCGCCTCGCATGGAGCGGGCGGACTCCACATCAGCACGTTTCGCGGATGCCGTGAGTCCTCGGCCCTGTTCCCTACCGCATCCCCACCGCGGGGGTGCCTCTCTCCACGCGCATTTGGCGCGCCTTCCGTGGTTGCTTCACGCCGAAGAGGAACCGCGTCACGCTTGTCCTCCTGACCACGACCTCGTAGATCAGGAACGTGCGGCGAAGGAGGCGGGCACGATGATGAGGTAGCTCGCCACCGCTCCCAGGTTCCACTGCATCACGAAGTAGGCGATCAAGGCGATCGGCACCCAATGCAGGATGTAGAAGGGGTAGGAAGCCTGGCTCAGGTAACGGAGCGCCCTGCTGTCTGCGTTCAAGTAGCGCTTCCCGTAACTCAGCATGGTGACGATCACCAGCGTTGCATTGATCATCGCCAGCGGGCCGAGCACCCCGTACATCCAGGGCTGCAACTCGGCGCCCTCGGCGATGCCGTACCCGACGACGATCGAGACCATCGTGGCCATCACCGGCACCATCAGGGCGAGGGCGACCTTCCCGTTCCGCTCGATCGCTCGTCCGATCCGCGGGTCCGAGAAGGCGAGGAAGCCGTAGACGAAGAAGGCGATGAGAAGGAAACGCGCTGCGTCGTTGTCGTTAGGGTTGGGCATCACGCGGCGCACCATCTCGAGGAGTATCAGCGGCACGAAGAAGAGGACAAGGCCGCCGCGGCGCTCGCAGAGGCTGCCTAGACGTGCCGTGAACCGAGAACCCCTGGGCGTCCTCAGGTACAGGAATAACGGCAGCGTCACGAGCGAGAACAGGAAGAGGTACAGGATGAACCACAGGTGGCCGAATGGGAACCGGGCGAGCATAGGCAGGTAGGTTCCGAAGAAGCTGCCGTGGTAGTCCTCCCTGTTCACCGCGTACAGGTAGGAGAGGATCGGCAGGACGGCCACGATGCCGAAGGCGAGCGGCACCAGCAGGCGCTTCACGCGTTCGCCCAGGTACCGGCCTGGCGACCGGCGGCCGAGGGCGAGCCAGACGGACGCGCCCGCGATGAAGAACATCAGCGGCATAAGAAATTCGCCGAAGAACGTCGAGACCGCCACGATACCCGTGTTCGGCGGGCCCTTCACGACGCTTCCCGCGTTAACCGTGAAGATCGTCGCCGTATGCATGAAGACGAGCATCATTACCGCAAGCGTCCGCAGCCAGTCGATGTCGTGGCGCCGTTGAGTGTCCACTGCGGATTTCATGACCTACCTCCTATGTCCGATCCGATTCACGATTCGTCTCATCAGCCAGGGGGCGGATGGCCCCCAGAAGCTCCAGCAGCGGCGCGCCTTTTACCACGAAGGCATCGAAGCCGGCGGCATGCGCCTGCAACCTGTCGAGTTCGGTGCAGTGAACGGTAAGGGCGGCGATACGGCACCCGGCGAGGTCGGTCTTGATGCGCGTGGCGGCGGTGTAGCCGTCGAGGACCGGCATGGCGAGGTCCATGATCACGATGTCGGGGTGAAGGGCGCGCGCCTGCTCAATTGCCTCTCGTCCATTCCTCGCCTCGCCGACGACCTGAAAGTCGCCGACCACCTCAAGGAAGACGCGAAGGTCTTGACGCACGTCGGCCACATCGTCGACGATTAGGACCCGAGTCTTTGAATCTTGCTTGAACATGCCCGCCTCCGATGGCGTAGATCACGTTTCAAGCATGACGCCGATGAAGGCGCGGCACATCGATCCGGCGATGTATTTACCGGTGGCCAGCAGGACGGTTTTTCTGTTACGACCGGAGGCCTATGCGACTACGACTTAGGACCTATCCCGGTAGGCATGTTCTGCTGCGGCCGGCTGCAAAGGCCATGGGCCGTGTCCTCGGAGCAAACAGTCCTCAACGTACCTATCGGTACGCCTCTGGGCTGTTTGCCCCTCGATCCTTGCCCATGTCCTTTTCGCTCGGTCTCGCTGCGAACAACCTACCGGGATAGGTCCTTAGGTCTGAGATCGGCGACGAATGCCCGCATTCGCGCGAGCGCTTCCCTGGTGAGTTCTTGTAGCAGCGCGAGCTGCTCCTGTACCCCTTCGGGCTCTGTTCGGCGCATCAGTTGGGCAGAGCGGACCGTGAGCAGGATGCTAAACATGGCTTGGGAAACCGAGTCGTGCAACTTTCGGGCCAGACGGTTGCGCTCTTGCAGAGCCGCCAGTTCGTCCGCTTGGGCCGCACGCCTCTTGAGTTCGGCGTTGGTCCTCTCCAACTGCGCGAGCATCTTGTCGCTCTCGCTCTTTGCCGCTTCGATCTCCTGGCCGGCGATAGCCAGGGCGGCCATGGCCATGCCGATGGCCATCGTGGTCAGAGCCAAGCCGAGCCCCTCGAGTGGACCCGCGAAGATCATCAGAGATACACCGATGAGGGCGACGCAGACGGCGATCCACAGCCAGCGGAACCACCCTCTGAAGACCATCGCCGCCTGGTAAGCAAGGAGCACGAAGAGGCCGGTCACGTAGTCGAACTCCGGTCCCAGGGCGAGCAGCGCCAAGACGATGGCAGATTGTACGACGAAGATGAGGTGGAGCAACGGCGGGTGTCGACTCGGTAGCACCCACACCAGTGAAAAGAGGGCGAAGAACACGACCAAAAGCGCGACAAACCAGGGGAAACGCGCACTGTACTCGATTGAGATGAGTAGTCTCGCCGCGAGACCTACTCCGGCCAGGTAGATGACGACAAGCACCACCCGCGGCCAGACGCCAATGTCAGTCAGCTTCGGCAAGACCGTTGCGGATCGCAAAGATGGCCAGTTGAGTGCGGTCCTTGAGTCCTAGCTTGGCCAGGATATGGCTGATGTGCGTCTTCACCGTCTTCTCGCTGATGTAAAACTGACTGGCGATCTCCCGGTTGCTCTTGCCCTGGGCGACCAATCGGATGACCTCTCGCTCGCGGTCGGTCAGATCGCCCGCAGGTGAGCCTCGATCTGCCGCCGAGGACGGCGCCGAGTCGGCATCCGTGTCGGGGCCCGAGGGCTCTGGGGCCCGCATGGCTTCCATCAGCTTCCGGGCCACGTCAGGATGCAATCGCGGCTCCCCGCGGGAGGCCGCACGTACGGCGTCGACTAGTTCATCGGGGGAAACATCTTTGAGAAGATAACTGGAAGCGCCCGCCTGGATGGCGGGGAACACCTGGGCGTCTTCGGCGAAGCTCGTCAAGGCGATCACCCGAGTGTGGACGTCCATCTCCATGATCTGTTTGGTAGCGGACACACCGTCCAGCCGGGGCATCATGAGATCCATCAACACGACATCCGGCGCCGTCTGCCGCACCATTTCCACCGCCACCTGCCCGTCGGACGCCTCTCCAACAACCGCCATGTCCTCGTGCAACTCGAGAAAAGTGCGTAGCCCTTGACGGACAATCTGATGATCGTCCACGATGAGTATCCGGATCTTCTCGCCCTCGATCTCGTGCGTGCTCATCTCCCACCTCTCTGGCCTAAAGATCGCTGGACCACGACCCGCGTCCCCTGCCCCGGTGCACTTTCCATTTCAAAGACCCAGCCTATTTCGGCGGCGCGTTCGCTCATGCTCGCCAATCCCATGCCCGTCCCATCCACTGCGTTCTGAGGGTCGAAGCCTCTTCCCTGATCCCTAATCTCGAGCCTAGGTCTGCCTCCCAGGCGAAGAAGGATCGTTGCCTGAGACGTACCGGCATGCTTGACGACGTTGTTGAGTGCCTCCCGGGCGATGCGAGCGAGGGCGGTTTCCTCCGCGGCCGACAGCGGCTCGGTGTCGGCATCGAGCGGCTCTTCCTGGACATCGAACGAGACGCTGACGCCGTCACTCCGTCGCCGATCCACATCGCGACGTATTGCTTCGACCAGACTCCCGCCGCCGATGGCGTCCGGTTTGAGCTCTGAAACGAGGAGGCGCATCTCAGCTAGCGCGCTCTCGGCCAACTGACGGAGGCGCTCGAGCTGCTCATCAGCTTTCGATGGCTCGCGTCGTAGGAGGATGGCGGCAGACTGGCTGGCCAGTGTCATACTGAAAATGGTCTGGGTGACGGAGTCGTGTAGCTCGCGGGCCACCCGGTTGCGCTCTTCGGCCACAACAAGGCTCTCTACTCGCTCCAGATACTCGGTGAGTTCGGCGTTCGTCATCTCCAACTCGTGGCCCAGGGCCTTGTTGCGAAGGCGCGCCTGCTCGGCCCGGCGCGTCGCGAACGCATACAGGCCAAGGAAGACGTTGACGGCGGTGTAGACGAGAGTCAACGTCATCGCTTGGGGAAGCTCGTAGTCCCCGAGGAAGGCGAAGAGCATAAGAGGTATGAACGCGACCAGCCACAAAGCCCCAAGCCGGCCGAAACGCTGCAGCGCCTGCATGGAGAGGACAGCGAACAGGACGGCGAAGAAGTCCTCATCTCCGGGGAGGAGAAACAGGCCAACCACGATGCCTATCTGCAGGACCATGTAGAGAATGGACCACGTCCCCCATCTCTTGGAGATCAACGGTTCACTGGCAAAGAACACCAGCCAGGCGAGTAGCAGTAGCAACGCCTCGAGCAGGACCGTGCCGTCCTCGAGCACTAGCACCGAACGTAGCACCACACCGGCAAAAAGGAGTCCGGCGGAGGCATAGAAGACCCAGATGTACGACCTGTCGGAAAACGGGCTCATGTACGGGTCCCAGCGTTGGTGGCGGTTGATGATCATCATAGTCCAGGACCGTGGATGGAAGAAGCGGCCACGCCTTGTTTAGCCTCGGCGATCAGGGGGTCGCTTTGGCGTATTTGCTGGCGCCGGACCACCATTCCGCGTCTAATCTGTTCCAGGACCGGTCTGTGCTGTTGTGTGCTGTCTGATGGTGCCGACTTTGCCCCCGACTTACCCCCGAACTCGCCCGAAAGATGTGAGAGGCTCGACCCTGGCGGCCGAGCCTCGCCTCAGGAAACCCCTGCAAATGAGCGGAGAGGGGGGATTCGAACCCCCGGTACCGCTTGCGCGGCAGAACGGTTTTCGAGACCGCCCCACTAAGCCGCTCTGCCGGCGGGGGCTTGGCGCTAGCTCACGGCGCACCGGGCATGATGCCTCGTGTCTTCGCGTCCACCTTCGTCCATTCGTTGCGTGCGATGACTGCCTCACGGTTTCTGCTCCCTTTCGGCTCCCTTTCGGCGTCTTTGCCACCGACTTGCCACCGAACTCGCCCGAAAGACGCAAAAACCGGGCTTTTCGGACCGGGTCTCGACACACGATTCTTGGCTTTCCTAAGCGGAGAGGGGGGATTCGAACCCCCGGTACCGCTTGCGCGGCTCCGGTCACAACGCGGTTTCTGGGATGAAAGCTGGCCCTTGCAGAGCTTGCCACGTTCATCGACCACCTGCGCGCTATAGAGGAACGGAGACTCAAAGAGCCCTGGGTTCCCAGAGGTTACGACTAGACATCCGTGACGGTGAGCACCATGGTGTCGGAGCCGACGCCCCCATTGTTGTCCGTTACGGTGAAGGTCACCACGTACAGACCAGGTGTGGTCAATCTGATCATCTCAGCCACCTTCCCAAGTGAGGTGGCTGTCGGTTCAGTCACTATCAAGTCGACCGTGAGCCCATCCACGTAGGCCAGGGCTGTATGGGTGTCGGAAGCATCGGCATCTGTAAAGTTGGCGCCCAGTGGGAAGAGGGAACCCGCGGTCACGCTCTTGTCGAGACCCGCGTCGACAACTGGGGGATGATTGGATGAAGGAGGAGTGCCCCCGATCCGGGCGAGTACGTTGTAGAGCACCTGAGCCGTCTCCCCGCGCGTGGCCACCCTCCACGGATCCCAAGAAGGTCCGAAGCCGACCAGTCCGGCCAGGAGCCCGTTGTACTCGGCCATCTGCATGTTGCGAGCGTGATCGAGGCTGAAGTCACCCAGTGTTCCGACATAGCCCGCGGGTGGATCCGTCAACACGCCGGGGCGCAGATTCTGCACGGCTCTCACCGTCATGGTGACCACCTGGGCGCGTCTGATGCCCACATACGGGGCGAAGGTAGTCGCCGTCTGCCCTCTGGTGATGCCGGCGAGATAGGCGTTCGCCACGTACTCGTGCGGGTAGAGGCTGTTGACGACGCCTGGACCGGGCAGTATGTCGGGACCCAGGTCGGTGAAAGGCACCGCAGGGTCGGGCCAATCGTCCTCCAGCACCAGAAAGCCAATGACCCCGCAGATCATCTTGGCGAACTGGGCACGATAGACGCTGTTATCGGGCCGGAACTCCCAGGTATCTCCGACCTGGTAGCCGTCGATGATGTGGGCGTCGCGCATGCCGTTGATGGCATCGTAGTAGGGGTGTCCAGACGGAACATCGGTGAAAGGCGTTGGATCAGGGGTATCGCTTGGTATCAACTCGATGGTGTCGCTGACCAGCCCGTCTCCCGCCACGTGGCCATGGACGTCCTCGAAGCTGCACCACACGGTCTTGATTCCCAGCCCAGTGGTCAAGGTCCACGACTTGGTAGCCGCGTAGGGCTCCCAGGCCGACCAGGTAGTGCCGTCGTTGCTGAATCGCATCCGCATGAGGGGTGAGCCGTCGGTCACTGTGTAGGTGAGCGTGACGGTGGTCGAGTCGGTCTGGGCCGCACCGCCATTGATCGTGAAGCCGCTGATGACCGGGCTGATGCGGTCCACGTATACCACCGGCTGATCGGTGCTCGTTTGCGAGTTGCCGGCCAGGTCCAGAGCACGGGCGTAGATCACGTGACCCACCCCGGCGTCCTCTACCGGGAGGCTCCAGTCGTAGTGCCAGGTGGCCAGCGGGGTCCCTGCACCCGAGTCGATGGTGGCCTCCTGCCAGGGCCAGCCATCGATCGACACCTGCACCGACGTCACGCCGACGTTGTCGGTCGCTGTGCCGGAGATCACGGCCGGCGACACGCTCAGGACTGCGCCGTCGGCAGGAGCGAGGATCTCCGTCATCGGCGGCTCGACGTCATGCGTGGCCACGAATATCTCCCAGTCACCCCCGGCGTCACGGCCCTGCCACACCACCGCTTCGTTTCCCAGCCGAGGATACCGGTCGTCATAGGGACTGTTGCTCAGGTTCACCACTTCGCCGGTGGGGGCGTCGCCGGGTGGGAGATAGACGTATACCTGGGAGACGCCCGGGCCACCGAACCAGACCGCCCCACGACCGGTGACGTCGGTGGGCAGATCATTCGCCGTGTTGTTGGTGAGCGTGGCGTCTTTCCAGATAGGACTGACGGGCGTCCTGGTGGCCAGTCGCACCTCCCAATCGGTGCCGTCGTAGTACCGCCAGCCTATCGTGGTACCCATCGCCGAGACATCTATGAAGGGCTCCGAGTCGTTCCGCGTGTTGTTGGTCAGCTTGGTCGTGACACCGTCGGAGCGGTAGAACACCTCCGAATCCCCGTCGTCTTGCCCCTCCCAGACGATCTGGTGCTCGCTGATCTCCGGGAAGACATCGTCGTAATCGTTATCGGTGACCCGGCGGACCATGGACCCGTCCCAGTACTGGATCTCGAAGTCGAAACCCGGATCATGGATGGATTGAATCTGCCAGACGACCCATGACCCGTCGGTCTGAGGGTGGCTTATTTGACCATGGTCGCCCACGACCGATTGGAGCGTGGCCGTAGCGATGTCGTAGACGTACACGAGGTCGAGGACAAGGGACGTATCATGGCACACCCACACCACCAGGTATCCGTGGATCTGTACCTGAGTGTCGTCATAGGTGTTGTCGGTCAGCTTGGTGGTGAGGCCGGTGGAGAAGCGGTGCAGGTAGATCTCCCAATCTCCGTCGGCATCTCGGCCTTGCCATACAACAGCGTCTCCACAGATCTTCGGGTATGCTTCGTCAGTAGCGTTGGATGTAAGCTGCCTGCCTAGGCCAAGCCGATAGTTCCAGGCCCATATCTCCGAGTCTTGGCCCGCAGGCTTCTGTTGCCACACGACTACCGGGTTGGTGGTGTCAATGTCGGGCCATTCGTCGGCTGCCGCGTTGTCCGTGATCTTGTTGAGAGTCCATCCAGCGGGTCCGCCCTCTATGGCCGAGGCGGGTGTCCCCGATAGAAGAACGGCCGTCACGGCCAGAAGCAACGTAGCCGTAAACACCAAGAGACGGTGAACTGCTTCCGGTACTGCGGGGGGCGTCCTCATGCTCAGCCCTATCGGGATCTTGGTATGCTGCTTCAGTCGAAGCATCCGTCTCTCCCTTCCTGGCACGAACCTGACCGAACCGCGATGGACTCCTGCCCCGCTGGATCAATGGTGCTTGAGATGAAGCGCCTTTGAAGGAGGCCGGACTCGAAGTTGGGCGTCTACCCCAATCCTATTACCATGCGTGGTTCAACGCAATGTTCAGTCGGCTTGGGGCCCGCCGAGTATGTGGAATGCTTGTCGTCTTGTGTCCTTGTGTCCGTCTCGCACCCATGAGTGCTGTCAGCAACGATTTCAGCAACGATTTCCTCCGGTGCCAAAATGGTGCCAAAACCAGGCCTGAAGGTCGTTGGCGGCCAGACTAGCTAGATTATCTGCGAGTAAAACCCCTGCAAACAAGGCGGAGGGGGCGGGATTCGAACCCGCGAGACCTTGCGGCCTGCCGGTTTTCAAGACCGGTGCGATCAACCAGACTCCGCCACCCCTCCGCAGTACTGGCTGCGCGGCCGCCCGGGAGAGCGTCGCTCATCGGCACCGCACAGCGCGGCCCGATGACGCGCCCAGGGCCGCGAGGCTTCGGCTCGCCGGCCCCGGCCAGGGCTCAGTCGCGGATGCGCCGAGTATAGCTCCTAGTAAACGGTGACGCTTGCCGCGGCCAGCAGGATGGTGGCGAGGATGGCGATCACGATCCCGGCTATGCCGATGCCGAAGGTCACCCAGGACCACGTCTTGGCCTTGCGCGAGGACTGCTGGGCGCCGGTGATATCTCCCAGGGCCAGCTTGTTCCCCACCTGGCTCGCATACACCACTGCCACGATGCCGGTGGGCCAGAAGCAGAGGATCAGGGTGGCGATCGCCCAGCCCATGTAGCTGGGGACCCGGGGGACTGCCCCATATGGGGGCGTCGTCTTGTAGTACTGAGGAGCTGGGTAGGCCGGAGGGTACTGCGGCTGGTACTGCTGCTGGTACTGCTGCTGGTAGGGGGGCGGCTGCGATCCCGGCTGGTAGACTGCCGGTTGCTGCTCGACCGGCTGCCCGGCCGGCTGCTCGGTCGCCTGCGCCCCCGGCTCTTGCCATTGCTGCCGGTACTTGTCCAGATCCAGGCCACACGCGGCGCAGAACCTGGCCGACTCCTCGTTTGTGCCACCGCACTGCGGGCAATACATGTGTGCCTCCTGTTGCGCCTGTCTTACGCCAGTCTCAGATGTCGCTCTCCCGGTTCTTACCCCATGTTAGACGCTGAAGCCGGCAAAGCGTATGTCCGAACAACTTACCGTACCATCGGCTGCCGGAGGAAAGTGCTAAAGAACGGCGAAATTGTGCCGACAACGGAGGCATAGGGCGGAGGGACGCGCCCGAGTGACGGACGTGTCGAAGGCGTGGAGGCTAAGCCATGAAAGCGGCGTATCTCGGCGGTTTGAGAGGTCATCAGGCGGCGATCTACCGGCCGGGAGCGGGCTGGAGCGGGAACGACCAGGTTCGGCGCTTCGGTCGTCAACCGCGGGCGTTCAAGAACGACGGCCACCTGCACGTGTGCCCTTTGACCACCACCCATCGGCGTCGTCCCGGACTGCGAACCAAGACCTTCATAATCTCAATGGTGGTCGTCGTTGCGGCTCTGTTGACGTTGGTTCTGAACGCGGGCTCCCAGCTCTAGAGGCACGAGGAGAGGCTCGAGGCTTCAGCCCCCTTCCCCGGCGGGGGATACCACGCGGATTCCCTCACCCTCCCGCGCCGTGGACAGCACTGCTTTGACGGCGTCTGGGGCCCCGTCGATCCTTCCGAAGGGATTCACGTTGCTGTAGGCTCGCGGCAACGATCCCATGCTGGCCGGGGTGGGTCCCCAGAAGATGCAGAACGCGGCACCCAGCGGCCAGTAGCCAAGCTCGCCCACGGCCATGTCCTGCCGGGCATCCGGGGCTTCCTCGACAGTGACGGGGATGCTGAAGTAGAGCTCATCGCCCCAACGGGACACGTTTCCTTGCAGAGGAAGCGCAGCGCGGATGGCTGCCGCTGTCGGTGAATCATCGAAAGTAGCGTCGACCTCACCATCCTCCAGGATGATCCGCATACGGCTGGGCATCAGCGCCTCCTTTCCTTCAAGTCGATCGTCGGCCGGCACGGCCGTTTGTCTCAGTGGGCCGGCGGCGCACGCGGCGCGTCAATCACGGTGGTTCACAGTCTATCCTTCCGGTGCTAGTTTGAGCAGGGACGCTTCGCCGGGACGCCGTCGGCACGACGCGATGCGCGTGACGCGCGCCGGGGCGCGAAATCGCCAGAACGAGCTTCTGACTAGGCAGGGGAGGTACACGTGGCCGAGCAGACCATCAGCGACCGGGTCGGCAGATTGATCGCGGGCGACAGGCTCCTCGCGTTGTTCGGGATGGAGGTGGAAGAAGCTGGGGGGGACCACGCCCGGGTCTCGGCTGTGGTGACGGACCAGTTCTTGCAGGTCCACGGGTTGGCGCACGGCGCGTTCGTCTTTGCTCTCCTCGATGTGGCCTTCGCCCTCACCGTCAATGCGAAGGTCGACGCGGTGGCGGTGCAGTGGAGCATCAGTCAGTTCCGCTCTGCCGGCCTCGGCGAAAAGGTCACCGCCGAATGTCGCCTGCTTCACGGGGGGCGCCGCCTGATGGTGGTGGAACTAGTGGCATCTGGGGCCGAGGGAAAGGTGCTGGCTAAGGGCCAGGCAACCGCGATCCCGGTGGGAGAGAGCCCCCCACGGCAAAGAAACTGCTAGGCCGGAGGGGCCGGGCCCGCGCCGGCTATAGGGGCCGCGCCGGCGCCCTTGTGCGTCCGACGCCGCCCTAGGACGCGGCTGGGCCCGCCCCCAGCACACCCGGCGCCTGTCTGATCAGGCGCACCTTCTCTGCCGCCAACCGCGGGGACAGTCCGACCGCATATATCTCGGGGTTCCGCAGACGTCTGATCTCCTCGGGCAGCGCGCCCACCTGGGCGCGCGCCCGGGCCCGGATCTCATCGAGCGAAGGCCGGTGGTCCAGGCGGGCGCCGTCGATCATCACAGGCTGCAACAGCGGTTCGCAGCGGGTTGCATCCCATACGGCCCTGAGGAACGACAGGTCGTGCCGCTCGGCGAAAGGTACCGGTGGGTAGGCCTGCCCGGGGTCTATGGAATCGGGTACCTCGTCGTCCAGGCGGATGAGGTCGGCCAGAGGGCGGTCCGCGCCGTCGTAGTAGCGTACGAGCCGCTTGCGGCCGGGGTCGGTCATCTTCGCAGGATTCGACGACAGCTTGATGCGGGGCTCCCAGGCGCCCTCGCCCGGTTGCGACCGCCACCAGCTTGTAGACTCCGCCCAGGGCCGGATGGTCGGACGAGGTGATGAGGTGCGTCCCTACTCCCCAGGAGTTGATGGGCGCCCCTTGCCGCTTGAGATCGGCGATGAGGTCCTCGTCCAGCTCGTTCGAGGCCACGATGAGCGGGTCATCGAACCCGGCCTCGGCGAACATCCTCCGGGCTGCCTTGCTGAGCCGGGCGAGGTCGCCGGAGTCGAGTCGGACCGCTGCGCGCACCGGCCGGCCGGCTGCGCGCAGCTCCTTGAACACGGTGACCGCGTTGGGCAACCCCGAGGTCAGCGTGTCGTAGGTGTCGACGAGCAGGATGGGGTCGGGATAGCAGGCCGCATAGGTGCGGAAGGCCTCGAGCTCGTCCTCGAAACTCATCACCCAGGAGTGGGCATGCGTGCCCTGTATCGGGATGCCGAAGACCTTGCCGGCGAGCACGTTAGACGTGCTGTCGGCGCCACCGACGTATGCGGCCCGGGAGCCGCTCAGCCCGCCGTCGGGCCCCTGGGCCCGGCGCAGGCCGAACTCCACCAGGTTGTCGTTCGCCACAGGCCAGCCGGATGCGCGCCGCCTTGGTGGCGATCAGGGTCTGGTAGTTGAGCGTGTTGAGTACCGCGGTCTCCAGCAACTGAGCCTCGATCAGGGGCCCCTCCACCTGCAGGATGGGCTCGTGCGGGAAGACGACCGTACCCTCGGGCACGGCCTCGATGCTGCAGCGCGACCGGAAGGTGCGCAGATAGTCGATAAAGGCCTGGTCGAAGACTCCCAGCCCGGAAAGGTAGCTCAGGTCCTGTTCGGTGAAACGGAGGCCCTCCACCAGATCGAGCAGTTGCTCCAATCCCGCGGTGATGGCGAAACCGTTGTGAGGGGGAAGGTCGCGGAACGAGTAGTTGAAGCAGGCGGTCAGGTCCTTGCGGCCGCTCTTCCAGTAGCCCCCCATCATGGTGAGCTGGTAGAAGTCGGTCAGCAGAGCCAGGTTCTCGCGCCGGGCCCAGCGTTGGGAGACGTCGCGCTCCATCAGTGGTCGCGCTCCATCAGTGGTCGAGCTCCATCAGTGATGCTCCACTGGGTTTCCATCCTCGTCGTAGTCGGCCGGCGGCCGCTCGCCCGAGTCCTCCAGTTGGTCCGACCTCACCCGTATCACTCCGGCCGCGTCCATGTCTGCCAGAGCTTGGGCGGTGGTCTCCGGGGCGACGCCGCGCACGGCGTCTTCCACCAGGTAGACGGTGAAGCCTGCGGCCCGCGCATCCAGCGCCGTCTCCCGTACGCAGTAGTCGGTGGCCAGACCGGTGATGAACACCCGCTCGACCTTGCGATGGCGGAGGAACCGGCCCAGGTCGAACCGGTCCACCTGGAAGGCGCTGTAGGCCTCGTGGAGGGCGTCGTCGGCCTTGCTGACCAGGATGGCGTTCATGGGCATCTCCAGACCGGCGCACCATTCCGCGCCCGGCGTTCCCTGCACGGCGTGTGGCGGCCAGGAGCCATCGCGGAACTCCGGTCGATCGGAGAAGCTGACGTGATCGGCAGGGTGCCAGTCGCGGGTGTAGACCCAGCGGCCGAAAAGAGGGACGATGCGGTTGATCACGGGGATGACCTCGTCCCCTCCTGGGACCCCCAGGCTCCCGCCCGGGCAGAAATCCCGCTGCACGTCGGCCACGATAAGGGCGTCCCGGGCCCCGATGAGTATCCGTCCTTCCGCGCTCGCTTCCACCTTCAGCTCCTCAGTGCGTCCATGCCGGCGGGCAGATAGGGCCGCAGCGCGGCCGGGACCTCGATGCTTCCGTCCTCGGTCTGGTAGTTCTCCATGATGGCGATGATGGTGCGGCCGATCGCGACCACGGTCCCGTTGAGGGTGTGGAGCAGATACGGCCCGCCCTTGTCTCCCTTGGCCCGCACCTTCAGGCGTCGCGCCTGGTAGTCGGTGCAGTTGGAGCAGGAGGTCACCTCGCGGTAGCGCTCCTGGGTGGGCAGCCAGGCCTCCAGGTCGTACTTCTTGGCGGCCGGCGCGCCCAGGTCGCCGGCGGCGATGTTGACCGCCCGGTAGGGGAGCCCGAGCTCCTGCAGGATCTCCTCCTCGATGGAGCGCATGAAGTCGTGCTCTTCGCTCGATCTGTCGGGGGCGCAGAAGCTGAACATCTCCACCTTGTCGAACTGGTGCACCCGGAAGATGCCGCGGGTGTCCTTGCCGGCGGCCCCCGCCTCGCGCCGGAAGCAACTGGAGTAGCCCACGTAGCGCAGGGGAAGCTCGGCCTCGTCCAGGATCTCGTCCATGTGCAGAGCGGCCAGCGGGACCTCCGAGGTGCCCACCAGGTTCAGCCCGTCGGCCTCCACGCGGTAGACCTGCTGCATGTCGGTGGGGAAGAAGCCGGTGCCGTACATGGCCTCGTCGCGCACCAGCACCGGCACCACCACCGGCCGGAAGCCTTTGGAGGCAAGTTTCTGCAGGGCGAACTGCACCAGCGCGAACTGCAGGAACACCAGGTCGCCCTTGAGATAGGCGAAGCGGCTGCCCGAGGTACGGGCTCCGCGCTCCATGTCGATGAGGTCGCGGTCCAGAGCCAGGTCGAGGTGGTCCAGGGGGGGGAAGGCGAACTTCCGAGGAGTGCCCCAGTGGTGCATCACCACCGAGTCTTCTTCGCCCCCGGCCGGGGCGGACGGTTCGGGCAGGTTGGGCACCTGGAGCAGCTCCTCCTCCAGCAAGGCTTCCACGTCCTTGAGCCTCGCCTCCAGGTCCTTGATCTCGTCGCCCACGACCCGCATGGCCTCGATCTTGGCCGTCGCGTCTTCGCTTGTTGCGCTTGGCGCGGGCGATCTCCTCGCTCACCGCGTTCCGCAGGCTGCGTCTCTCCTCCACCTCCACCAGGATCTCCCGGCGCCGGCGGTCGAGTTCCAGCAGCTCCTCCAGTGCGGCCTCGGCCTGGGCGCCGCGGCGGCGCAGCGCCTCGCGCACCGAGCTCGGGTTCGCTGCGGATGAGCTTGAGGTCGAGCACGAGCTCTCCTAGGGCAGGGTGATCAAGAGCGGAGCGAACGTCATGGCCGCGTCGACTGGCGGGGCGGCCGTCCCACCGGGTAGCTGCCCAGCACGGTCAGACGGGGCAGCTTGCAGCACAGGCAGCGCAGGGCGTCGGCCACCGGAGCGTCGTCCACCTTGCCCTCCATGTCGACGAGGAAGATGTAGTCGCCCAACCTCCGCTTCGAAGGCCGGGATTCGATCTTGGTCAGGTTGATGTGGCGGAAAGCGAACTCCTGCAGGATCAGAAGCAGCGCGCCCGGCTGGTCCTTGATGATCTCGCACACCACCGAGGTCTTGTAGGGCTCGAACCAATCCTGGCGCTCTCGCTGCCGGGCCAGGAACACGAAGCGGGTCTCGTTGTCATTATGATCTTCGATATCGGCCTCGAGCACCGCGCAACCGTACCGTTTACCCGCCAGCTGGTTGCCGATGGCCGCCCAGGGCTCCTGCGAAGACGCGACCCGCTCGACCGCGTTGGCGGTGGAGTTGGCGGCTTCGACCTCCCGACCGGGCAGGTTGCGGCGCAGCCAACCGCGGCACTGGGCATTGGCGTGCGGGTGTGAGAACACCTTGGTGATCTGGTCGAGGGTCACCCCGGGGCGAGCCAGGAGGCTGTGGCGGATCGGGTGCCGTACCTCTCGGACGATCTGCAGGTTGTCGATCTCGTGAGCCAGGATGTCGACCGTCGCCGAAACCGAGCCCTCTATGGAGTTCTCGATGGGGACGATGGCGCAATCGACCTCGCCGGTCGACACCGCCTCGATGGTGTCCTGCATGGTGGGAAGGGCACGAACTCCCGGTTGCGGCCTTCGGGCTCTTCCTCGCCCAGGGTGGCCCGAAGCGCCTCCTCCGTGAAAGTGCCGCCTGGCCCCAGGAAGCCGAGTGTCGACGCGGCCAGGGGGAGCGGCTCGCTCAGGGACGATACCGGCCAGCGGGCAAGATCACGACCGGCGGGTTCACAGCTCACGGTCGTCCACCTCTCCCTGGGAGCCGGCGTACATCGGCCCCGTTGTCGGCCCCGAGCCGGGCGGCTTTCTGCTCCTCGAGGAACTGGTCTGCCAGGGTCGCGCCTGCCGGAGTCGGGGTCTGGGGTTCCTCCCATCCCTTGGCCGACGGTACCACCACCTCTTCCACCGGGGGCAGGCCCTGGCGCTTGCGCCTGCGGTTCTCTCTCGCGACCTCCCTATCGTTCTGGGGGCGGCGGCCCGGGATACCCACCGACACGGGCACTTCCTCCGCCTCCAAGTCCGCACCCTTGTCGGTGCCCAGGCTGTTGGCGAGGCCGCCTTCCACCCGGGGCCGGATGGTGAAGGGACCGCTGCCGCGTGCCTGCTCCACCGCCTCGCTCTCCTCCGGCGCCAAAGGTATGTCGGGACCCCCTTCTTTGAGGAGCTTCACGTACATGCGGGCGAAATCACGACTGACCACGGTCGTGATGACCACGCCGTCCCCTTGGCTGTTGAGGAGGGCCACCGCGGTGCTTTGCCTGCCGCCCAGGTCCTGATAGGCATCGAAGCGCACTATGCCCACCCGAGAGAAGGAACTGTCCAAGCGCACGTCGTGATCCCGGACTGCCAGGGTGAGGTCCTCCAGGGCGACGCGCATGTTTACGAGCTTCTCGTCCAGGGTCGTCACGTGCTCGACGATATCGACCGTCCCTCGGGAGCCCATGATCACATGCTGATTGTGCTGATAGCGCTGGAGGCGTCTATAGACCAGCGCCAGCCCGACTCCGGCGGCCGCGGCGATAACTATGGCCACGATGGCGACGATCTCGAATGCCTGCTCTGCGCTCATTCCAGACCCCTAGAGTGTGAAGATGACGTCGGCCTCTATCCAGTTGTTGTCCTTATACTTCTCGTCCTTGACCGGTCCTACCTCCACCCTTAACAGGGCTACCTCGCCATAGGCCGTGGGATTCAGGCCCTCGACGGTGATCGTCTGGTCCTCTTTGGGTTTCAGCTCGGGGATCTCGACCGTGACTTTCTGGGGTTCTGTAGAATCGGCGGAAAGGAGAGTGACGACGACCGGCACGTTCTTCTCTGCCATGTTCCCCTGGTTCTCGACGGTAACCTGGAAGGCCAGCTCGTCACTGGACTGGAGGTTGTAGGTGTCGCCGCTGACGATCTCCTTCTCATCGGGCATGGCCACCAGTCTTGACAGAGCCACTCCGTGGACGGCCTGGAGGTTACCCGTGCTCTTCAGTTTGGCAAGGATCTGCTGGACCTGAGATTTAGAGGCGATATCCGGGTCGGGAAGGAACTCAGTGTCGGGGACGATGACCCCGGTAAGCTGCTTTTCCTTGAGGATCTCGGTGGCCTTGGGCATGAAGACCTCCCTGTAAAGGAAGTCCGAGTTGGTCAGATAGTAGAGCGAGCGGGAAATCTGCTCGGACGACACCTCTGTGTCCTGCACCTCGAGAGCGTTCATGAGGGAAGGCTTGAGATCCGTCAGCCCCGTGTGGCGGAACGCCATGACCATCACGAAGAACTGGTGGATGTTCTGTTCGATGAACGCGTTCGGAGCCTCAAGGGCTTTGGCTTCCAGCTTCAACCTCTCCGACGTGGCGAGGTATTGGTCGAGCTGGGTCTGGATCTCGGCGCGGGTGGTGTCACCTGGGTCGGTGAGCAGGCCGGCCAATTCGGCACCCAACGCGTCCGATTGCTCGAGGATGTCGGCCACTCCGCTCATGTAGCGCTGGTAGTCGGCGGCTTCATCGCCACCCATGACGCTCCGGACCACGACGACGATGACCACCACCACGATGATGATGCCTGCCAGCAGCAGGATCAGTCGGAGCAGAGGCTTGGGCAGGAGCTTGCAACTGCCGCCGTTTCTGCTCTCCCGTGGCTATCGGCTAGAGTGTCGTCCTTGTCCAGATCGGTCATACGCAGTGGCAACGCGAGAATGATGGTGGGCGAGGGGGGACTTGAACCCCCATGAGCGTAAGCTCACTAGACCCTGAACCTAGCGCGTCTGCCAATTCCGCCACTCGCCCGGAGTGCGCACGAGTATAACATAGCCCCCCGTGACGCCTATCCTTACGGTGAGTGAGCCCCGGGGCGGGCGTGTCTCTTCCGGCTGCGCGCGGAGCCCCCGAGCCCAACCGCTCCTATCAGCAAGCTCTCGGGGGCCGGGTATCTGCTCCGGCTGCGCGCAAAAGCCTGCGCGACTCCTCCCCCAGACACCCGGCCCCCGAGAGGTCCCTGACTATCAGTCGGGCTCGGGGGCCCCACGCGGACCATGAGGTGCGCCCGCCCCGGGGCCCCTTACGGTCAGGTCCGGCATTGCAGGGCGCTCTCTTATGATGAGAAGGTTTGGAATAGGTGGGCTGATGTCCGTTCGCGGGGCAGTCGCGCCCGGCGCCCCGCCGCCCCACCCTTCGGTCAGTGCGCTGATACCCGTTCGTGGAAGGGTCGCACCCGCGCAGCTGGAAGCGAACGGGTATCAGCGCAGCCCTGACGATATACTGGGGCCATGGCCGACACGCCTCTCCTCCACGATCGCTACCGGATCGTCCGCAAGCTGGGCAGTGGGGCGTTCGCCACCGTGTATCTGGCCGACGACCTGCACATGGGGCGGCCGGTCGCCATCAAGATCGTGGAGCAGACCGTCGACGTCGACGACCGGGTGCTGCGGGAGGCCCAGGCGGCGGCCAAGCTCAGCCACCACCACATCCTCACCGTTTACGAGATGGTCCGCGAGCCCGAGAGGACGCTGCTCTTCACCGAGTACATCCAGGGCAACACCCTTCGCGAGCACTATCGGGACCAGACTTTGAGCGATCCCGAGATCCTGGAAGCCGGCATCCAGCTGTGCCGCGCCCTGGAGCACGCCCACAAGCGGGGCGTGGTGCACCGCGACATCAAGCCGGAGAACATCATGCTGGTCGAGGGAGCGGCCGTCGACGTGCGGCTGATGGACTTCGGGGTCGCACAACTGGAGGATCGGGCCTCCGATCACCCTGGACGGCGACCTGGTGGGGACCCTGGCCTACATGTCGCCGGAGCAGAGGGAGGGCAGGAACGTCGATTCCCGCAGCGACGTCTACTCGCTGGCCCTGACCCTCTACGAAGGTTTCACCCGGAGGAACCCATTAAAGGGCAAGAAGCTTCAGGATCTCCTTCGCGACGTTTCCCGCCCGGAGATCCCTCCTCTCTCCGTCAATCGTCCGGATCTGCCCCTCGCCTTGAGCGATGCCCTGGGACGGGCCATGGCCCACGACCGTTACGCTCGTCCCGACGCGGAGGCCTTCGGGCGGCTCTTGACTCAAGCGGCCAAGCAGATGCCGGAAGAGGTCCCGGACGAGCGCTTGGCCACCCGGGTTCGAGAGCGGCTCGCCCCGTCCAGATTGGACCGGGACCGGGTCGTCTATCTGGGTCAGCACGTGGCGGCCGGCGGTCTTCGCGCTCTGCTGTCTCCTGTACCTGCTGCCGCGGGCACCCTTCTATCCGCAGGTGGCGATCAGCCCCGCTGATCGCCGTGCCGGCCTTCGTGGCTCTGATCTGGCCGTTCGGAGGCGCGATGCTCACGTTGGCGCTGCTGGCGCCCCCGATCTTCGCGTTCGGCGCCGGCTGGGGGGTGATCTACGTGGTGCCGGCTGCGGTGACGCTGGGCCTACTTCGCTGGAGGCGGCTGGAGTGGGCGGCCCTGCTCCCGGGGGTCATGCCCTTCGCCGTGATGGGGTGGGTGGGACTGGCCGTGCTGCCTCTGGCCGGCGCACTGGTCCGCCGCTGGGGAGCGTTGGTGGGGTTCATGAGCGGACTGGTGCTGGTGGTCGCCGGGGGGCTGGCCGGCTGGGAGACGCTGCCCTATACGTTCAATCCGAGTCCGGGCACGCCGCTCATGGCGGCCGAGCACGCGACCTCTCCCTGGACGGTGCTGACGGAGATCGCCCGGTTCCTGGATTCCCGGCCGGAACTGACGCTGCAGATCCTTCTGTTCACCGTGTTCGCGTTGCCTCTGTACGTCCTTGCCGGTGGGCGCTCCCGGGAGCGGCGGATGTGGGGAGCAAGTGCGTATCTCAGCGTTCTTCTCGCGGGCTTCGTGCTTCTTCCCATCCTGCTTCTCGGGGTGCCGGTGGCGTTGGGCCCGTTCCTGGTGGCGTTTGTGCCGTGCGCTATAATCGCGTTTCTGTCCGCTCTTCTCATCTCGTCCGAGGGTATGGAGACCCTGTAGGAGGTATGTCTATGGGATTGATGCGGAGGGTCGAGTCGCGTATCGAGGGCGCGGTGGGCGCGGGGCCGAAAGACGGCCCCTCGAGCGAACCTCCGGACGCCCCCTCCAAGAAGGAATCCAGACTGCACGTGCAGCCGGATGAGCTGGCTCGCACACTCGTCAAGGAGATGGAAGCCCGAAAGGTCACGTGGTCGTCGGGAACCTCGGTGCCCAACCGTTACACGGTCTATCTCTGCCCGGAGGATCACGACCGGCTCGAAAGTCGGCAGGATCAGATCGAGGCCAAGCTCGAGCGTCACCTGGTGAAGCACGCGCATTCCAAGAGATACGAAGTGCATGGATGAGATCAGGGTGTCACTCGAGCTCGATCCCGATCTCAAGTTGGGCCACTTCGGCCTGCTGGCCCAGCGGTCCGGTGCGGAGAGCGTTGCCGGGCCGACGGCCGCCATGCCGGCGGTCGCGGCGCCGGCCGCCGTCGCGCCGGTCATGGACCGAATGGCCTCCGTCGGGCCGGCGAATCCTGCCGGCGGAGGAACCGAGGTCATCCGTGCGGCGGAGGCGGCGGAACACGGCTTGGTCCGGCAGACGATCGTCCTGAAAGCGGGGAGCCGCGTGCGCGAGTTCGATCACGGGCGGGTCATCGTGGGCAGGGCCAAAGACGTCGATTTCAGGGTCGACGACCCAAACGTCTCTCGCCGGCACGCCGCCATCTACTGGGCGGACGGCAGTCTCATGGTAACGGATCTCGATTCGACCAATGGGACGATGGTGAACGGGTATCCGGTGAAGAGCAGCGTGCTCGGTCCGGACGACGTGGTGACCGTCGGGGACTGCAGGATCACGGTGGAGACGAGATAGCACCTGGAAGCCGGGAGATGATCCGGGAGATGGGGCAATGCTGCAGATAGTACTGCTGGCCGGGAAGTTCGTCTTTCTGGTCGTTCTCTACCTGTTCGTCTACAGGGTGATCCGCTCCGCCAGCCGCGAGTTGCGCGCGACCGGCCCGGTCGGCGGCGGGCAGCCGTGGTCCTCCGAGCTCGACATGCCTGTCGTAGCGGGGGGAGTAGCGGCTTCCGGCGGCGTTCCCCCCGCGCGGGGAGCGGCGTATGGACCCTCGTGGTGCAGAAGAGCCCCTATCTGCCGGCGGGGGAGGCCTACTCCTTCCCTGTGGGAGCGCACGCCCTGGCCGGGCGTTCTTCCGACATGGACATCTACCTCGAAGACACCTTCGTCTCGTCCAAGCACGCGCTTTTCGAAGCGGCTGCGGACGGCTTCAAGGTGGAGGACCTGCGCAGCACCAATGGGACTCAGGTGAACGGCTCCGATATCTCCGGTCCTCGGCAGCTGGGCGCCGGTGACCGGGTGGAGGTGGGCGACACCGTCTTCCAGGTGGAGGTGCGGTGATGCGCCTCCGGGCCGGCGTAGCCAGCGATCGCGGCCTCGTCCGCCAGAACAACGAGGACTCCTATCTGGTCCGGCGAGGGCTCTACGCGGTCTGCGACGGCATGGGAGGCGCGCGGGCCGGCGAGGTGGCGTCCGAGATGGCCTGCCGGGGCCTTCTCGCCCTGGATACGGCCCAGGCCACGGCGGACGAACTCCGCGAGGCCATCATCAAGGTCGACCGGGCCATAGTCGACCGCAGTCTCGGGGAGGAGGGTCTTCTGGGCATGGGCACCACCCTGACGGCTGCTCTGGCCGGCGAAGGATCTTTGACTCTGGCCCACGTGGGGGATTCGCGGGCCTACCTGCTGCGCGAGGGCGACCTGATCCAGCTCACCGACGATCACTCCTGGGTGGGGGAGATGGTCCGCCGGGGAGAGCTGACCCCGGCCCAGGCAGCCGTCCATCCGCACCGGAGCGTCATCACCAGGGTGCTCGGCACCGAGGGCGAGCTCGAGCCCGACATGATCGAAGTGCCCGTGGAAGCGGGCGACCGCGTCCTGCTCTGCAGCGACGGATTGACGGGCATGGTCTCCGATCAGGAACTGGCTGGGATCCTTCAACAGGACGCCGATCCGCAGACGGTCGCCGAGCTCCTGGTTCAGGCCGCCCTATCCGGCGGCGGCGAAGACAACGTGACCGTCGTCGTGGTGGACGTGATGCCATCCTCCCCGGCTCCCGGGTCGCCGCCCGGCGACGGAGAGACCGATGAAGGGGGCGAGACCGCCGGCGGCGGCGAGACCCCCGGCGAAGGCGACGAGGCTGGCGATGAGGGCGCGCCCCCCGGCGAAGACGAGACCCCCCAGGATGGCGGAGACGAGATCTTGCTGGGACCAAGCGACCGCGGGATCGTCTCCGCGGCGACGGCAGGCCGCGGCGGGCGAGCGGGCGCGGGGATGCGCGGGCGCCTTGGCGGGCGCATCGGTCCGTTCCTAAGCCCCTCTGTCCGCCGCCCCGTGGGCGGGGCCACGGCGGCGGGGCAGGCGGGGGGCACGGTGTCCTCTCTGGAGGCGACCACACAGGTGGAGCCGGCCGAGGCCGGGAGCAGGCGGTGGACCCGGCGGCGGTGGGCCATCCTCGCGGTAACGATTGTGGTCGTGGTGGCGGTCTTGGTCGGCGGGTTTGCCGTCTACAACTCCACCGTCTACTACATCGGCACCTTCGCCGGCACCGTGGCCCTCTTCCAGGGTCTGCCGGCAAGCATCCTCGGCATCGACCTCTCCTCCGTCATCGAGATGGGGGCGGTAGCCCGTGATTCGCTCGCCCCCCACCTGCAGGCGCGGGTGGACGCGCATGATCTCATCAGCAAGGAAGAGGGACAGCTGTTCCTCCGGACCCTGAGCGCGCAGTAGTGAGCACACGCAATCGCGAGCTGGTGTTCCTCGTCCCGGCGCTGGTCCTCACCACTCTGGGGTTCGCCCTGGTCTACACCCAGAAGTCCTCCGTCCTCACCCTGTCCTCTCTGACGTACGGCGCCCTCTTTCTAGCCCTGTTCGCGATCGCCCACATCGGCCGCCGGGTGCTGGCCCCCTACGCCGATCCCTATCTGCTGCCCATCACAGCTCTGCTGTCGACCCTCGGCATCCTGTTCCTGTACCGCCTGAACGAGAAGCTGGCCCTTCAGCAGGCCATGTGGCTGGTGGTCGGGCTGGCGGCCTTTCTGCTGGTGCTGGTGTTCGTGCGCGATCTCAAGGTGCTGCGCGACTACCGGTTCTTGATCGGCATCGCCGGGCTTCTCCTGCTCCTCCTAACGGCCGTCTTCGGGCGCGAGATCAATGGAGCCCGGCTGTGGGTGGCCTTCGGTCCCATCCGCTTCCAGCCCGCGGAATTCGGCAAGATCTTGCTCATGGTCTTCTTTGCCGCCTACCTGGTGGACATCAGGGAGGCGCTCACGGTGAGCACCCGCCGCGTGCTGGGGGTGCCTCTGCCGCCGTTTCGCTACCTGGCGCCGCTCCTCACCATCTGGGTCCTGTCGATGATGCTGATGATCTTCATGAAGGACCTGGGCACCAGCCTCCTCTTCTTCGGCGCGCTTCTCGCCCTTCTGTACGTCGCCACCGGGCGCGTCTTCTACGTGGTTGGTCGGAATGGCGCTGTTCATCGCCGGCGCGGCTCTGCTCTACTTCATTTTCCCCCATGTGCAGACCCGTATCGACATCTGGCTCGATCCCTGGAAAGACCCCACCGGGAAGGGCTATCAGATCGTCCAGTCCTTGTTCGCGCTGGCAGCCGGGGGCCTGTTCGGCCGCGGCTTGGGCCAGGGGTATCTGCATCCTGCAATCGGGCGATACCATCATCCCCGCTCTGGAGACCGACTTCATCTTCTCCGCCATCGGGGAGGAGCTGGGACTGGTGGGGGCGGTGGGCGTCATCCTCCTCTACCTGATCTTCACCTATCGGGGCTTTCGCATCGCCGTGCGGGCTCGGGACGATTTCTCCCGTTTGCTGGCCACCGGACTCACCAGCATCTTCGCGTTGCAGGCCTTCCTCATCATGGGCGGGGTCATCAAGCTGATCCCCCTCACCGGCATAACCCTGCCGTTCGTGAGCTATGGCGGCAGCTCCATCGTGTCCAACTTCGTCCTCTTGGCCCTGCTGCTCCGTACGAGCGACAGCGTGGCGCGCCAGGAGGCAGCCGAGCACCGGCTGGGGCCGCGGCCGGCGCCGGGCGTCGGGGGCCCGCGGCCGGCCGTGGGGACGGGGGCGTAGATGAGCCGTCCTCTCCGCCGGCTGTTCCTCGTCTTCGTGCTGCTCTTCGTGGCCCTGGTGGTGCAGCTCACCTATGTCCAGGTGTGGGCCGCGCCGAAGCTGAAGGTCAACCCGGCGAACACCCGGGCCCTGGAAGAAGAGATGAAGGTGGAACGGGGAGTGATCGTGTCCGCCGACGGGGAGGAGCTGGCCGTGAACCGCAAGGAGGGCCAGTACTATCTTCCGCGAATACCCGCTGGGCAGTCTCACCTCTCCCTGGCTGGGCTACAACAGCCTGCGCTACGGCCGGGCCGGCGTGGAGCGGGTCTACAACGAGGAGCTCTCCGGCCAGTCCGGGATCCTGGGGATCACGAACTACTGGGACCAGATCGTAGGCAATCCCCATCGGGGGGCCGACCTCAAGCTCACCGTGAACATGGCGTTGCAGAGGGTGGCGGCCGAGGCCCTCGGCGATAGGAAGGGGGCGGTGGTGGCCCTCGATCCCAAGACGGGGGCGGTGCTGGCCATGGTCTCGTACCCGCGCTACGACCCCAACGACATCGACGAGCAATGGGAGGAGATCAACTCCGACCCCGGCAGGCCCCTGATCAACAGGGCGACTCAGGGCCTCTATCCACCCGGCTCGGTCTTCAAGATAGTGGTGGCCGGCGCCGCCCTGCAGACCGGCACGGTCACTCCCCAGACCGAGTTCGAAGACACAGGGGAGTACGTCGCCGGGGGATATCGTGGTGACCAACTACGGCGACAAAGTCTACGGGGTGCACGACTTCACCAAGGCCTTCGCGAGCAGTATCAACACCACTTTCGCCAAGGTAGGGGTGGAGATGGGGGCGGACACGCTCGCGGACTACGCGTCCGCTTTCGGCTTCAACAGGGAGTCGCCCTGGCCGCTGGGCGCGAGCAGGAGTTTCTTCCCCGATCCGGCGGATATGGACGAGGCCCACGTGGCCCAGGCCTCCTTCGGGCAGGGAGAGGTGCTCTCCACCCCCCTCGCAGATCGCACTGGCCGCCGCGGCCGTGGCCAATGGGGGCGAGATCATGGAGCCCTATCTGGTGAGCCAGGTACTGGACTATCACAAGAACATGCTCCAGGAGACCCGGCCCCGGGTCTGGCTACGGCCGCTCAACAGCGAGACGGCGGCCATGATGCGCGACCTCATGATCGAAGTGGTCAACAACGGCACGGGAACCTCGGCCGCCATCGATGGCGTCCAGGTAGCGGGCAAGACAGGGACAGCTGAGGTGGCTGACGCCGGTCCACACTCCTGGTTCGCCGCGTTTGCTCCGGCCGACGATCCCCAAGTGGTGGTGGCCGTGCTGGTCGAGAACGCGGGCACCGGCAGCAGTGTCGCGGCGCCTATCGCACGTCAAGTCATCTCCGCAGCCCTGGGGCTCTGATACTTGTGGATAAGGTAGTATTGCGCGCTATGGACCGTGAGCAAACGGGCGAAACTGCATGGCGGAGGGCGAGAAAGCTTTGATAGGGCGCGTTTTCGACAACCGCTACGAAGTCGTTCAGGCGCTGGGGAGCGGCGGGATGGCCGAGGTCTACCTCGCCAACGACCGACTCCTCGGCAGGCAGGTCGCGCTCAAGGTCCTCTCCTCACGCTACGCCAACGATGCCCAGTTCGTGGAGCGGTTCCGCCGCGAGGCCAGCAGTGCCGCAGGCCTCAACCACTCCAACATCGTGCAGATCTACGACCGCGGCGAGGCTGAGGGTACCTACTACATCGCCATGGAGTACCTCGAGGGGCGCTCGCTCAAAGAGATCATTTTGAAGTACGCCCCGCTCAGCCCCGACCTCGTCGTGTCGGTCTCCGTGCAGATCCTCGAGGCCCTGCGTTTCGCACACCGCCGGGACGTCATCCACCGGGACATCAAGCCCCAGAACATCATCATCGACGGCGACGGGCGGGTGAAGGTGACCGACTTCGGCATCGCCCGGGCGGGCAGCGCCGCCACCATGACCGAAGCCGGTTCCATCCTGGGTACGGCTCACTACCTGTCTCCGGAGCAGGCCCAGGGGCAGCCGGTGGAGGCGGCCTCCGACCTCTATTCGCTGGGCGTGGTCATGTACGAGATGGCCACCGGCAAGCTGCCTTTCGACGGTGACAACCCGGTGGGCATCGCCATGCAACACGTGCACGAGCGGCCGGTGGCGCCGCGCACGATCGCACCCGACATCCCCGAGAATCTGGAGGGCGTCATCCTGCGCTCCCTGGGCAAACAGCCCACCGAACGTTATATCACCGCTCAGGCCATGCTCGCGGACCTGAGACGCGTGCAGGACGGGGAGTCGGTCAGCGCGCCCGCCGCGTTCGTCGAGGAAGCCACCCAAGTCATGACCCCGGCCGCGGTCGCCGCGGCGGCGCAGCCCACGCAGGTGCGCCCGAGAGGCCCTGAATATGCCGAGCAGCTTCCGGAGCCTTTCTATGGTCAGGCACCGCGCCGGCGGAGCGTCTGGCCCTGGATACTGGTGATAGTCCTCCTGCTGGCCCTCGGCGGCGGGGCCTACGCCGTCTTCTCCAACTGGGAGAGATCCGCGGTGGAGACTGCGGCCGTGCCGGGGGTGGTGGGCCTGAGTGAGGCGAAGGCCAAGGAGGTCATCGAGGCGGCGGGCTTCAAGTTCGACCTTGCGGGAGAGCAACCCTCGGGCGACGTCGCGAAAGGCGACATCGCCCGGCAGGACCCGGAAGAAGGCACCAATTTGGAACTGGGGAAGACGGTCGGCGTGTGGATCTCTTCGGGCCAAGGGAAGGTAGAGGTGCCGAACGTGGTCGGCAAGACCCAGGTCGCGGCGGCCCAACAGTTGGGCGCGCTCGGGCTGGACGTGGCCACAAAGGAAGAGACCGCCAAGGATAAGGAGGTGGGTACGGTCATCCGCCAGAGCCCGGGAGCCGGCGAGCAAGTCGATGCCGGTACCAAGGTGACCATCGTCGTGGTCGCGCCGAGCAACACGGTGAACATACCGCGTCTCATCGGCATGAGTCAGGACTCCGCCGTGGCTCTCATCGAGGGGATGAAGCTGGTGCCCAAGGTGGAGGAGCGAGACTCCACCGAGCCGGGGAAGACCTGCGTCGACCAGGATCCCAAAGAGGGCGCGGAGGCCCTGCCGGGGGATACGGTCACCATCTACGTCAGCAACGCCCCCGAGGTGACGACCGTCAGAGTGCCACCGGTAGCACAGATGGGGTACACGGTCGCTCAAGCCCGAGCCAGGCTGGCAACCTACGGCCTACGCTCGAACACGGTCGAGGCGGAGACGCCGGACTACCCGCCCGGCGAGGTCATCGGCCAGGATCCGCCCGCCGGGCGCGAGGTGGAGAGGGGTAGTATCGTGGAACTCACCGTCGCCAAGGAGCCGCCGACGACCACCACCACGACCCTGCCGCCGACTACCACCACGACCCAGCCGACCACCACGACGACCAGGCCGCCGACAACCACGACGACCCAACCCCCCTCCACCTCCACCACGTCCTTCTGACGGCGCCTTCTGGCTGCCGCCCGCCGATGTAGGTCGGCCGCCCTGCGCGGGGCTGCTACAATCGCTGCTCAAGCGCGAAGGTGAGGTCGACAGTGAGCGTAGAGAAGCCCACGTTTCAGAATGTTCTGCTGGGCCTGGAGGAGTTTTGGGCCAGGCAGGGTTGTGTCATCTGGCAGCCGCATCACACCGAAGTGGGAGCGGGCACTTTCAATCCGGCCACGTTCCTCAAGGTGCTGGGCCCGGACCCGTGGAAGGTGGCTTACACGGAACCCTCCATCCGCCCCACCGATGGGCGCTACGGGGAGAACCCCTACCGCCTCGGTCATTACTATCAGTATCAGGTGATCCTCAAGCCCTGCCCCGACGACGTGCAGGATGTCTACCTGGCTTCTCTGGAGTACTTGGGCATCGATCTTGCCAAGCACGACGTTCGTTTCGTGGAAGACGACTGGGAATCTCCAACCCTGGGCGCCTGGGGACTGGGCTGGGAAGTGTGGATCGACGGCATGGAGTGCACTCAGTTCACCTACTTCCAGCAGGTGGGAGGCATCGATCTCGATCCCCCCAGCGTGGAACTCACCTACGGCACCGAGCGGCTCGCGATGTATCTGCAGGGTGTGGACAACGTCTTCGATCTGGTGTGGGTCCCGGGCGTCACCTATGGGGACGTGCACAAGGCCAACGAGGCCCAGTGGTCGGTGTACAACTTCGATCTGGCCGATGTGGGTATGTTGCAGAAGGCCTTCGCCGACAACGAGCGCGAGTGCGAGCGGTGTCTGGAACGGGGGCTGGTGAGGCCGGCATACGACTTCGTACTCAAGAGCTCGCACATGTTCAACCTGCTGGACGCCCGGGGTGCGATCAGCGTGACCGAGCGGACCGGCTACATCGCCCGGGTCCGCAACCTTGCCCGCAAAGTGGCCGAGGGGTACGTCGGTCAACTCGATGGAGGGGCCGCCGCCGGGCCTGCTAGTGCCGCGGACACTGGCGTGGCCGTCGCTGCCGCGGCCGTGGCTGCCGCGGACGGCGCCGCCGAGGTAGCGACCGGGGCCGGTGCCGCCCCGGCCCCCGCCGACTATGCGGTCGGGCAGGGTGTCGACGGAGAGGGTACCGCCTGGATTCCGCCCGAGAGCCGCGAGGGCCGCGATCTGCTGCTCGAGATCGGCGTGGAGGAGATGCCCGCGTCTGCGTGCCGAGCCGCGATCGACCTGCTGCCCGACCGGGTGGCGGGACTTTTCGGCGCCGAAGGGGTGGAGCTCAGACGCGAGGACGTCCAGGTGATGGTGTCTCCCCGGCGCATCGCGGTGCTGATCAAGGACGTGCCCGGCGAACAGACCCCTCGGGAGATCGTCCAGCGCGGCCCCGCGCTCGAGGCTGCCTTCGACGCGGAAGGCAGGCCCACCAAAGCCGCGGAAGGCTTCGCCCGGGCCAAAGGCGTGTCCGCCGACGATCTCGAGGTGCGGGAGGAGGCGGGGCGCCGGTTCGTCTACTACGTGACCAGGAGCGAAGCCAGGCCAACGGCAGGGCTCCTTCCCGACATCTGCCTCAAGATCGTCCGCGACATGTATTTCCCCAAGAACATGCGCTGGGGTTATCGCGATCTGCGGTTCTCCAGGCCGGTACGCTGGTTGGTGGGCCTTTGGGGAGAGACGGTGATCCCGTTCGGCCTCGCCGGGCTGGTCTCGGGAAGGACCAGCCACGGCCATCGCTGGCTTGGGGGTGCGGTGGATATCGCCCGTGCGGCCGACTACGTCGAGGCGCTCCGCTCGGCGGCGGTCGTGGTCGACCATCGCGAGCGGGAGGCGTTGATCTGGTCGGAATTGGAGCGGGCGGCCGGTGAGGAAGATCTCGAGGTCGTGGATCCCGGCGGCAAGATGGAAGAAGTGCTGTTCCTGGTGGAGCAGCCCACCGTGGCCAGGGGCCTTTTTGCTCATCACCACCTAGCCCTGCCCGCCGAAGTGCTGGTGACGGCCATGCAGTCGCATCAGCGTTACTTCCCGCTGGTGCAGGGGGACGGGACCCTCTCGAACCGGTTCCTCTACGTGACCAATGGCGACCCCGCCTGGGTGAAGCAGATCACCGCCGGCAACGAGCGGGTGCTCCAGGGCAGGATAGAAGACGCGGAGTTCTCCTTCGAAAAAGACAAGGTCACGGGGCTCGAACAGATGGCGGCCCAACTCGGCAAGATCGTCTTCCACGAGAAGGCCGGGAGTATGAAGGACAAGACCGACCGCCTGGTGGGTCTCACCGCGTACCTGGCGGAGGTGACCGGCGCTCCCGACGAAGTCCGGGAGCGCGCCCTCGAAGCCGCCCGTCTGGCCAAGGCCGACCAGGTCTCGGTGATGGTGCGCGAGTTCGCCGACCTGGAAGGGGTCATGGGCGAGAAGTACGCCCTCATGGAAGGTCATCACCCCGAGGTGGCCCAAGCGCTCCGGGAGCAGTTCCTCCCCGACGCGGCCGGCGGCGTGGTCCCGGTGACCGCGCCCGGAGCTTTGCTGGCCACGGCGGAGAAGGTGGACAACATCGCCGCCGCCTTCGCCTGCGGCGAGCCCCCGTCCGGCTCGAAAGACCCCTACGGCCTGCGCCGGGCGGCGGCCGGCATGGTGGCCATCGCCGGTCACCACCGACTCGGTTATGACGTCGAGCGCTTGCTAGGTCGTGCCTACGACGGGCTGGAGCGTTTTCCGGGCCTGGTGGAACGCGAGTCCGTGGTGCCCGAAGCGACGGCCTTCATCCTGGAGCGGCTGGCCAAAAGCCTCACCGATGAGGGGGTGGCGCGTGACACGGTCGACGCGGTGCTTCCCACCTCTCGCGACTTCCTGGATCTGCGGGCCCGGGCCGCGGCGCTGCACGGATTCCGGTCGGGAGAGTCGTGGGAGGACCTGGTGACCGTCTTCACCCGGCCGTCGAATCTGGCGCGGAAGTTGCCCCCCGACGAAGCCGCCGAGGCGACCGCCCGCCCGCAGGGCGGAGTGTCGCCGGCGCTGTTCCAGGCCGAGGCCGAGTCGGCGCTGTTCGACGCCTGGCAAGAGGCGGCGGGCGCGGTCGCGGCGGCGGTCGAAGGACAGCAGTATGGTGATGCCCTCACCGCTCTGGCGGCGCTGCGTCCGGCAGTCGACCGGTACTTCGACGACGTGCTGGTCATGGCGGAGGATGAGGCGGTCCGGCGTCAACCGGCTGCGCCAGTTGGCCGCGATAGCGGCGACGGTGCGCAGCGTGGCCTGGCTGGAGTTGGTCCAGGGCTGAAGAACAATCCAGGGGGCGCCTTCCGGCGCCCCCTGCGTCATGCTACGTACGGTGTTTCTCTGTCGTCCTGCGCGCGCCGCGCAGTCCGGCGCCCGCGTGGCGTCAGTTGCGGCCGGCCACCTCTTAGGCGACCCTATCGCCGGCTTCTTCGGCCAACTGAGCGGCATCTTGGCCGCGTTGCTTGCGGCGCTGGTACTCCGGATCGGCTTCCAGCCAGGCATGCGCCCAGGGCATCTCGTTCTCCCAGATGGGATTCAGCTTGTCGCGAACGCCGGCCGCATAGGTGTGAAGACCGGGCTGCAGTTCGTTGATCAACGACTCGGCCCCTTCATGGGTCGCGTAGGCGTGGTTGCGCTCGACGGCCCTCTTCATCACCGCCGGATGGTCGATGATGGGGCAAGGCCGCAGCAGGTTCTTGCCGAAGGGCTGCATCCGACGGAGGTCCTTGAAGAAGTCGGAGCACAGGCAATCGAGCAGCGGCTTGTCCTTGATGTTGTCGGTGGCGAAATGGGCGAAGATGCAAGGCTCTACATCGCCCTTGTTGTTGATGTGGATGTACTTGCGTCCACCGGACAGGCATCCGCCGGTCAGGGTGCCGTCGCCCCAGAAATCGGCTACCAGAAGCGGCCGGGTGTTGCGGATGTGCATCACCCCGCGGCGCAGCTGGTCCCGCTGGTCGGGGCTGGGCATGAGGCTGAGGTCGGGGTCGCGGCCCACCGGCATGTACGAGAAGTACCAGCCGTAGAACGCGCCCTTTTCCACCATCAGATCGGCGAACTCGTCGGAGATGATCTCCTCGATGTTCTGGCTGGTGGCGGTGGCCGAAAAGGCGACCATGGCTCCGCGCTCGCGTAGGCGGTCCATGGCCGCCATGATGCGGTCGTAGGTGCCTGCACCGCGGCGGGCGTCGGTAGCCTCTCGACCACCTTCGATGCTGATCGTCGGGCAGAGGTTGCCCAACTCGACGATCCTGTCGGCCACCCGGTCGTTGATCATGGTGGCGTTGGTGAACACCATGAACACCGATTGCGGATGACGCTCGATCACGTCGAGGAGTGGCCGCCATACGAACGGCTCCCCTCCCAACATGACGAAGACTCGAGAGCCGATCTCCTCACTCTGGCAGATGATGCTTTCCACCTCTTCCTCGGTGAGGTCGTCCTCCGAGTCGTACTCGGCCGCATAGCACCCCACGCAGCGCAGGTTGCAGCGCATGGAGGGGCTGATGAGTATTGCCGTCGGCGAAGAAATGCCTCGTTCTTTCAGGAGCGACTCTGTGTAGTCCGGGTCCCGCATGAAGAAGTTGGCCATCATCCCGGCAACGAAACGTTTACGTACATTAGGATGAAGATGACGGATGTTCTTGAACAACTGGTTGCCGGGATTGCCGGGAGCCGTGTAGGTCTTGAGCCACTCGGCAATCATCTGCTGCTGCGGCGATTTAACCGTGCGCTTCACCGCCGTGGTGAGACCGCGCATGGCTAGATCGGAACTGCCGACTACGGCAAGGGCCCCCGAGATGATGGAGGCGGTCCTTTCGTAGTCGCGTCGTTCCCGAGCTGCTGTAAGTGAGAGCTCGGGCATAAGACCTCCTTTCCTTGTCACGTTTTGTGTCTACCGCACTACCATAACACACCCTGAAGTGCCCGGCCGAGGGAGGGAGGGGGCCGGCCGGCCCTCGGCATTCGCTTCCCTTCGGTCGGCTGCTTCGTTAGAATATCTGGTTCCGGGGGGACAGGCAAAAGTGGTTCGCGTCGCGTTGTTCGAAGGGAGTTCCTGCTGATGAGCCCTACCAAACTCGTGTATGACTTCTCCGAGGGAAATGCCACCATGAAGCCCCTTCTGGGGGGCAAAGGGGCGAACCTGGCGGAGATGACTAGACTCGGCATCCCCGTGCCTCCCGGTTTCATCGTGACCACGGCCGCCTGTGTCCAGTACTCTTCCACCGGCGCTTACCCCGATGGGCTCACCGAACAGATCGAAGATCACCTCCACGCCCTCGAGAAGCTCACCGGCAAGACTCTGGGCGATCCCCGGAATCCCCTCCTACTCTCCATCCGTTCCGGCGCGGTGTTCTCCATGCCTGGGATGATGGACACCGTCCTCAACCTCGGCCTGAACGACGAGACGGTGGAGAGCCTTGCGCAGGGCACCGGCAACCCGCGCTTCGCCTACGACTCCTACCGGCGGTTCATCTCCATGTTCGGCGACGTGGTCATGGGGGTGGACCCGCAGGCGTTTGAGGACGCCCTCACCGCCAAGAAGGCCGAGGTCGGCGCTGCCCTGGATACGGATCTCTCGGCAGACGACCTTCGCGATCTCACCGTCCGCTTCAAGAAGATCCTGGGCGATCACGCCGGTGAGCAGTTCCCCGCCGATCCGCTCAAGCAACTTCACATGAGCGTGGTGGCCGTCTTCAAGAGCTGGGATAACCATCGAGCCAAGGTCTATCGGCGCACGCAAGGCATCCCCGATGATCTGGGCACCGCCGTCAACGTCCAGACCATGGTCTTTGGCAACAAGGGCGAGACTTCCGGAACCGGCGTGGCCTTCACGCGCGACCCCTCCACGGGCGAGAACTTCTTCTACGGGGAGTTCCTGATGAACGCCCAGGGTGAAGACGTGGTGGCCGGCGTGCGCCATCCTCGCCCGCTCGAAGAGATGCGCGAAGTGATGCCTCACGCCTTGGACGAGCTCTACGCCATCCGGGAGACCCTGGAGAAGCACTATCGGGATATGCAGGACGTGGAGTTCACCATCGAGGACGGCAAGCTCTACATGCTCCAGACCCGCAACGGCAAGCGCACCGCCCAGGCGGCGCTGCGTACCGCCGCCGAGATGGTGAGCGAAGGCCTCATCACGAAGGAAGAGGCTCTGCAACGGGTCGACCCCAGCCAACTCGATCAACTGCTACACCCTCGTCTCGATCCCAAAGCCACGTATGCCGTCCTGGCTACTGGGCTGGGCGCGTCCCCGGGGGCGGCGGTGGGCCGGGTCGTGTTCGATGCGGACGAGGCCGAAGAGAAAGGCTCGCGGGGCGAGCCGGTCATACTGGTGCGCTGGGAGACCAACCCCGACGACATCCACGGTCTCATCAAGGCCCAGGGAGTCATCACCAGCCACGGAGGCATGACTTCCCATGCGGCGGTGGTCGCCCGGGGGATGGGCAAGCCCTGCATCGCCGGCGCCCAAGACCTCAACATCGACGTCGAGGCCCGCAAGTTCACCGTGGGCGACGTGGTAGTGAACGACGGCGATTGGATCTCCATGGACGGAGCCAGCGGGAAGGTGATCCTGGGCCAGGCCGCCCTGTCCCCGGCTGCCATCGACGAGAACGTGAACACCGTGCTTTCGTGGGCCGACGAGGTGCGCCGTCTGAGGGTACGCACCAACGCCGACACGCCCGAGGATGCTGAGAAGGCCCGGGAGTTCGGAGCTGAGGGTATCGGGCTGTGCCGCACCGAGCACATGTTCATGCAGGAAGACCGGCTGCCGCACGTGCGGGCCATGATCATGGCCGAGACCGAGGAGGAGCGCAAGGGCCATCTGGCCAAGCTCCTGCCCTTCCAGCGGGAGGACTTCGACGGCATCTTCCGGGCCATGTCCGGGCTGCCGGTGACCATCCGGCTGCTCGACCCGCCTCTGCACGAGTTCCTGCCCAACTACACCGAGGTGATGGTGGACCTGGAGCGCCTGCGGCTGACCGGCGCCCCGGCGGAGGAAGTGCAGAAGCAAGAGGAGTTGGCCGCCAAAGTCAAGGCTCTGGCCGAGGCCAACCCCATGCTGGGCACCCGCGGCTGCCGGCTGGGCATCCAGTGGCCGGAGATCTATGCGATGCAGGTGCGGGCCATCATGGAAGCGGCCTGCGACGTGCTGGCCGAGTCGGGCGAGATGCCGCACGTGGAGATCATGATCCCGCTGGTGGGGTTCGAGCAGGAGCTCAAGCTCATGCGCGAACTCACCGAAGAAACGGCCACGGAAGTGCTGGCCGAACGCGGGGTCACCGTCGACTACACTGTCGGCACGATGATCGAGGTGCCCCGGGCGGCTCTCACTGCCGACGAGATAGCCCGGCAGGCCGACTTCTTCAGCTTCGGCACCAACGACCTCACCCAGACCACCCTGGCCTTCTCCCGCGACGACGCCGAGGGCAAGTTCCTCACCCACTACCTGCGCATCGATCTGCTCAGGGACAATCCCTTCGAGAAGCTCGACCAAGCCGGGGTGGGGCAGCTGATCGAAATGGCCGCGCAGAAGGCCCGGTCGGTCAAGCCGTCTATCAAGCTTGGTATCTGCGGAGAGCACGGGGGAGAGCCGTCGAGCGTGAAGTTCTGTCATCGCGCCGGGCTAAACTACGTAAGCTGCAGTCCCTACCGGGTGCCCCTGGCCCGGCTGGCGGCCGCGCAGGCGGTCCTGGAGGAGTCGGCGGCCGGTAAGGTGGGCGACTGACGTATCCCGGGGGCTCCGCGAGCCCGACGATCAAGCGAGGCCGGTGACGTTGTGAAGCACGAGAGAGCCGGTAGGGTCCACTTGTCCGCCGACCTCTTCGAGGCGGGGCTCTCCCAGTGGGCCCAGCGCTCGTCCGCTTCCCGGGGACGGGAGAGGCCGGAGGAGCCGTGCACGCTCCGGACTCCCTACCAGCGCGACCGCGACCGTATCGTCCACAGCAAGTCGTTCCGGCGGCTCAAGCACAAGACCCAGGTGTTCATATCGCCCGAGGGGGACCACTACCGCACCCGGCTGACCCACACCCTCGAGGTCTCCGGCATAGCCCGCACCATCACCCGGGCGTTGCGACTCAACGAGGATCTTGCCGAAGCGATCTCTCTGGGGCACGACTTGGGCCACACTCCGTTCGGCCACGCCGGCGAAGCAGTCATCGACCAGATGCTCAAGCGTCTGGGCGCGGGAAGGTTCCGGCATAACGAGCAGAGCGCCCGGGTAGTGGAAGTGGTGGAGAACGACGGCCTTGGCCTCAATCTCACCTGGGAGGTGCGGGACGGGATCCGGTACCACAACGGGAAGAGAATGCCGGCCACTCTCGAAGGCCGTGTCGTCCATCTGGCCGATCGTATCGCCTATATCAACCACGATATCGATGACGCTCTCCGGGCCGGCCTGATCAACCCGGGAGATCTGCCTCAAGACCCGGTCGCGCTACTGGGCCGGACGGGGAGCGACCGGATCGACGCCCTGGTGCACGATCTGGTCGACAGCAGCGCCGACATCGGCGCCATCGTCCAGACCCCGGAGGTAGGCCGAGCGATGGACGAACTCAGGGCCTTTCTCTTCCGGACGGTGTACGCGCGCTCTCTCGAGGAGGCAGGCAGGCAGAAGGTGGAGCAGCTCGTCACGCAACTGATGGAGTACTACCTTGGTCATCCCCAGGCTCTGCCGTCGCCGCCCACGCTCACCGGCGACGAGGAAGCGGACCGGCTGGAACTCATCCGTGCCGTCACCGATCACGTGGCCGGCATGACCGACCGCTACGCCCAGCGGATGTACCTGGATCTGTTCGTGCCCAAATGCTGGGCCGACCAATGAGTCCCATGATCAAAGACGCCAGCGTGCAGGCGGTCTTGTCGACGGCAAGCATCGTGGATGTGGTGTCCGGGTACACCAGTCTGCGCAAACGGGGAGCCACGTACACGGGATTGTGCCCGTTCCATCAGGAGAAGACCCCCTCGTTCACAGTGAGTGCCGAAAAGGGCCTTTACTACTGTTTCGGTTGCGGGGAAGGCGGCGACGTCGTTCGCTTCGTGGAGCGGATGGAGAGCCTTTCGTTCACCGAAGCTATCGAGCAACTGGGGGAGCGTTTCGGGGTGCCGGTGGAGTTCGAAGAGGGGGCGGGGTCCGACCCCGGCCGCAAAGACCGGCAGGCGCGTCTGCTACAGGTGCTCGACAAGGCGGCCACGTTTTACGAGCGGTTCCTCTGGGAAACAGAAAGTGGCCGTGTGGCCAGGGAGTACCTCGAGAAGCGAGGGCTGGAGCAGAAGGTCTGCCGCACCTTCCGAGTGGGCCTCTCGCCGGACGAATGGAGAGGGCTGCACCGCCGGGCCTCGAAGGAGGGTTTCACAGACCGCGAGTTGGAGGATGCCGGTCTGCTGATCCGGCAGGCCGGGAAGACCTACGACCGATTTCGGGGACGACTCATGTTCCCGCTGGTCGACCACAGAGGGAGGGTCGTGGGATTCGGGGGGAGGACTCTCAAAGACGAGACCCCTAAGTACCTGAACTCCCCTGAGGGGCCCCTCTACCAGAAAGGGCACCTTCTCTATGGCTTGTACCAGGCTCGGCGGGCCGTAGCCGATGCCGACGAGGTAGTGGTGGTGGAGGGCTATACAGATGTCCTCGGACTCGTGCAGGCAGGCATGGACAACGTGGTCGCTTCCATGGGGACCGCGCTCACCGACGCCCAGATCGGACTCATGATGCGCTTCACCCGGAACGTCACCTTCATGTTCGACGCCGACCGGGCCGGCACCGAAGCGGTGTTGCGCTCGGGCGATCTGGCCCGCGGGCAGGGGCTGCGACCCACGGTCGCCGTCCTGCCCGGCGGCCGGGACCCGGCAGACGTGGCCGTGGCCGACGGGCGGGAAGGCGTTTCCCAGGTTATGGCGGGGAAGATCTCGCTCTTGGGGTTCGAACTGCGGCAGGCCCTGACTCGGGGAGACACAGGCACGGCCGAAGGGCGGGTGCGGGTCTTCGAGGATGTGCGCCGGATCATGGGTAAGGCCCGATCACCCAAAGAACGGGAAGAAGAGATCCCGGTGGTGGCCGACCGGCTCCGGCTGTCGCCGGACAGCGTCGCGTTGCTGCTGCGGGGTGATGCGGGGGGCGGGGCGCGCGGGCGAAGGCCCGCGCGCCCCGCCCCCGGACCCGACGACTCCCACGAGGCGTACTCCCAGCCCTCACTCGCTCGTCGTCTCCTGAGCAGCGAGGCCGTTCTCGAGCGGGATTTCCTGGTGGCGGCGGCCTGCAACCCCGGCAGGGCGGCACAACTCCTCCCAGCCCTCAATCCCGAGCATTTCGCCGATCCCAGCAATCGTGAAGTATTCATCGGGCTCCGCGATGCTCTGGCGCCGACGAAGGACGCCGAGGACCACCAGACTGCCATCACTCAGCTCAAAGCCAAGGCTCGTGGCGACTCTGAGGCCGGCCGCTTCTTCGTGCGACTGGTGATGGAGGCGGACCAAGGACGGTACGCACCGCCCGTGCTCGAGGAACTCCATCTCCGGCTCCAGGAACAGCATCTGATCCGAGAGATCCGCAGCCTCCGGGAGAGTCTCGATAAAGGCAACGACACAGACAGCCAGCAGCGCCACCTCTTCCGCTTGGAGCAGCTCCTGCAGGCGGTACGGGCGAACCTGACCAATCTGGACCCCGAGGAAGGACAGGCCTGAGGTGCCGGACGAGAGCGAACTCACCCGCGACGTGCTGCAAGAGGTGCTCGACCGAGGACGCGCGCGCGGCTCCCTGACCGTGGACGAGATCGGCGCCCTCGTCCAGGACGCGGATCTTTCCCCCGACGATCTCGAGTTCCTTTACTCGCTGCTGTTCGACATGGGGGTGGAGGTAGTCGATGAACGGGCCGAGGAACTGGGCGACTTCTCTGAAGAGGAGGAGTTCCTTGGTTTCCTCGACGTCACCATCGACCACAGCGTCGACGACCCGGTGCGTATGTATCTGCGCGAGATAGGGAAGATCCCGCTTCTGACCATAGAGCAGGAAGATAGAGCTGGCCCGCCTCATCGAGAAGAAGGACGTGGAGGCGAAGCGCCGTCTGACCGAGGCCAACCTCCGGCTCGTGGTCTCCATCGCCAAGCGCTACATGGGCCGGGGCCTCTTGTTCCTCGATCTTATCCAGGAAGGGAACCTGGGGCTCATAAGGGCGGTGGAGAAGTTCGACTATCGGTTGGGATACAAGTTCTCCACCTACGCCACTTGGTGGATCCGGCAGGCGGTGACTCGGGCGATCGCTGATCAGGCGCGAACCATCCGGGTGCCGGTGCATGCTGTGGAGACCATGAACAAACTGAGCCGGGTGCGGCGCGAATTGGTGCAAAGGCACGGCCGGGAGCCCACCGTGGCCGAGATGGCCGCGGCCCTGGGGGTGACCGCCGGCAAGATCCGAGAGATACAGAAGACGGCCCAGGAGCCGGTGTCGCTGGAGACCCCGGTGGGCGACGAGGACGATTCGGAGTTGGGTGACTTCATCGAGGACGTGGATGCCGACCAGCCTCTCGAGGTGGTCTTCCGCCAGCTGAGGAGAGAGGAGCTCTTCAAGGTCCTCGACAGTCTCCCCACCCGGGATCGCAAGGTCCTGGAGCTGCGTTTCGGCCTCAAGGGGGAGCGCCCGCGGACCCTGGAGGAGGTGGGAGAAAGGTTCGGCGTGACCCGGGAGCGCATACGCCAGGTCGAAGCCAAGACCCTGAACCGACTCAAGAACTACCGTGACGCCCAAGCCCTCCGAGACCTCGACGGGTGAAACGGCATCCAGCGCCGGCGCAAGTTTTTACCAGAATCCTTCGCCAGAAGGCTTGACCGCGCTCTTAGGTTCCGCTAATGTAACCGGGCGAGTCCGGACTTTCCGGGCCGCGTGCGTTAGAGAGGGGTGGGCCCGGGATCCGCGTCGCCCCGAAAGACATGGAGGTTGCAGGGTTGGCTGAGGGGACTGTCAAGTGGTTTAGTCCCGAGAAGGGCTACGGTTTCATCGAACAGCCGGAGGGAGAAGATCTCTTCGTGCATTTCAGTGAGATCCAGACGGAGGGGTTCCGCACGCTCACGGAGGGACAGGCCGTCACGTTCGATGTGGTCCAGGGCCCGAAAGGCCTGCAGGCGGCGAACGTCTCGGCTGTAGTCTAAAACGAAGAGGTACGCTCTTCCCGTCATTCGAGCCCCGCTTCGGCGGGGCTTTTTCTTTTGGAGGACAAAGGGCTGATCCTTGATCCGCTGTACCAGGTAGCTAAAGTCCTCGTCTCTCAAGCCGATATAGGGAACGAGAGTTTCCCATTCAAAACTCTCCTTTCTCCTCTCGGGCGCCTCGCCAAGGCGCCCACTTTTTTTCGGCTATAATCCCCCGGGGTCCGCGCTGCCGCCGTCCTGGGGCCCCCACCCGGTCTCGAGCGCGGACGAGTCGCCCAAGGAGAGCTGCACCATGATTTCCCGGCAAGAGGTCGAGCATGTGGCGCGTCTCGCGCGCCTCCACTTCGAGGAAGAGGAGCTCGGCCCGGCTGCAGCCGGAACTCGGTCAGATCATCGACTACGTGCAGCAGCTTTCCGAGCTCGACCTCTCCGGTCTGGAGCCACCTCCCACGCGGTGGCTCTCAAGAACGTGCTCCGCCCGGACGAGCCGGTGCCGGGCCTGACCCAGGAAGAGGCCACCGCCAACGGTCCTCGATGTCGAGCGGGGTCAGTTCGTGGTCCCCAGGATAGGCTAGGAAACGGCTATGACCACGAGGGGCCGGCTATGACCGCGGGGAGAGCCGCGACCGGGGAACGGAGTGACGGAAGCGCCATCGACGTCACCACGCTGACGGCCCATCGGTGCCGGGAGCTGCTGGCCGCCGGGGAGGTTTCGGCCACCGAACTGACGCGGGCCTACCTCGACCGCATCGCCGCGGTCGATGAAGCCGTCCAGTCTTACCTGCTGGTCGACGAGGCGGGCGCGCTGGCCGCCGCGGCGACCGTGGACGCCAAGCCGCGGGCGGAGCGATCCCCCTGGGAGGGCGTGCCCATCGGTCTCAAGGACATCTTCTGCGTCAAGGGCATGGAGACCACCTGCGCGTCGCGGATCCTCAAGGGCTACGTCCCGCCTTACGACGCCACCGTCATCTCCAAGTTGCGGGCGGCCGGTCTGATCTTCTTGGGCAAGCTCAACATGGACGAGTTCGCCATGGGCAGCTCCACCGAGAACTCGGCCTTCAAGACCACGCGGAACCCCTGGGACCTCGACCGGGTGCCGGGCGGCTCCAGCGGCGGCTCCGCCGCCTGCGTCGCCGCCTCCGAGGCCCCCTGGGCTCTCGGCACGGACACGGGCGGCTCCATCCGGCAGCCGGCCTCGCTGTGCGGTGTCGTGGGCCTCAAGCCCACCTACGGCGCCGTGAGTCGCTATGGCCTGATAGCGTTCGCCAGCTCGCTCGACCAGATCGGGCCCCTCACTCGCGACGTGAGGGACGCCGCGGCCCTGCTCGATCTCATCGCCGGGCGCGACCCGCGGGACTCCACCAGCATCGGGCTCTCGGAGCCGGCCGGCGTGCCCGACCGGGGTGATCTGGAAGGCCTGCGTTTCGGGGTCATCAAGGAGTTCGTGGGTGACGCCTGCGATCCCGGGGTGCGGGACGTGTTCGACTCGGCCGTGGACGCCATCGCGCTGCTGGGCGGGGTGTGCGAAGAGGTCAGCCTGCCCAGCGTGGAGCGCGGCGTCGCCGCCTACTACATCATCGCCCCTTCGGAGGCCAGCTCCAACCTGGCCCGCTTCGACGGAGTCCGTTACGGTCACCGCACCGCGCACAGCCGAGGACTTGCTACGAGATGTACACCCGCACCCGCAGCGAAGGCTTCGGAACCGAGGTCAAGCGCCGCATCATGATCGGCACCTATGCCCTCTCCGCCGGCTACTACGATGCCTACTACGCTCAGGCACAGCGGACGCGCACTCTCATCATCCAGGACTTCGAGCAGGCCTTCGGCCGTTTCGACTTCCTGATCTCGCCCACCTCTCCGACCGTGGCTTTCAAGATCGGGGAGCGCATGGCCGATCCGCTGGCCATGTACCTGTCCGACCTGTGCACGATCCCGGTGAACCTGGCCGCCCTGCCCGGCATCAGCATACCGGCCGGCTTCTCGGGCGGGCTGCCGGTGGGCCTGCAGATCATCGGGCCCCACTTCTCGGAGCGGGGGCTGCTGGACGCGGCCCACGCGGTGGAGCAGAAGCTCCAGGTCGACGTGGTCGCGCCGCTGGCGGAGGTGGAGCGATGAGCGCCGAGCCGGCTCGGCGCACTCAGTCCGGCGGCGGCGCCGGCGCTGGGCGCGGCCCGAGCGCGGGCGGCGCCGACTTCGGCACGGTGACTGGGAGGCCGTCATCGGCCTCGAGATCCACGTGCAACTGAACACGCGCACCAAGATGTTCTGCGGCTGCGAGGTCACCTTCGGGGAACCGCCGAACACCCACGTCTGCCCGGTCTGCCTGGGGCATCCCGGCGTGCTGCCGGTGACCAACGAGAAGGCGATGGAGTACGCCACGCGCATCGCCCTGGCTCTCAACTGCCGGATCGCGGAGCGCACCATCTTCCACCGCAAGAACTACTTCTATCCCGATCTGCCCAAGGCCTACCAGATCTCGCAGTACGACCTGCCGCTGGGCATCGGCGGACATCTGGACGTGGAACTGGAGGATGGCAGCAACCTGCGGGTGGGCATCACCCGGGTGCACATGGAAGAGGACGCCGGGCAAGCTCGTCCACGCCGGCGGGGCCTCAGGACGCATCGATGGCGCCGACTACTCCCTGGTGGACTTCAACCGGGGCGGCACGCCACTGGTGGAGATCGTGAGCGAGCCGGACATCTCCACGCCCGACCAGGCCCGGGCCTTCCTGACGCAGCTGCGCAGCCTCGTAGAGCAGCTGGGAGTCTCCGACGTCAACATGGAAGAGGGCTCGCTGCGCTGCGACGCCAACGTCTCGGTGCGCAAGCCCGGGGAGCCCTTCGGCACCAAGACCGAGCTCAAGAACATGAACTCCTTCCGCTTCCTGCATCGGGGCCTGGAAGCCGAGATCGAGCGCCAGATCGATGCCCTGGAGTCGGGCGAGCGCATCGTGCAGGAGACGGTGCACTTCGATCCGGCCACCGGCCTGGTGTCGACCCTGCGCAGCAAGGAAGAGGCGCACGACTACCGCTACTTCCCCGAGCCCGACCTGACTCCTATCGAGCTGGACGAGGCCTACGTGGAGCGGGTGCGGGCCGGCCTCCCGGAGCTGCCGGCGGCCCGCAAGGAACGGTTGATCGACCAGTACGGCCTGCCCCCCAAGGATGCCGCCCTCCTGGCTGCCAACAAGCCTCTGGGCGACTACTTCGAGGCCTTGGCCGCAGCTACCGGTCGACGCGCGCTCGTCGGCCAACTGGGTGCTGGGCGATCTGTCCGCCTATCCTCAACGCCGCCGGGCTGGAAGTGACCCAGTGCCCGGTCACCGTCGAAGGTCTGGCCGAGTTGCTGGGCTTGGTGAGTGACGGCACTCTTTCCGGGCAAGATGGCCAAAGAGGTGTTCGAGGCCATGACCGCCACCGGCAAGAGCGCCCAGGCGATCGTCGCCGAGAAGGGGCTGGGCCAGATCTCCGACGCGGGGGAGCTCGAAGCCATCGTGGCCAGGATCGTGGAGGCCAACCCGGGTCCGGCCGAGGAGTTCCGGCAGGGGCGCGACCGGGTCCTGGGTTTCTTCGTCGGGCAGGTGATGAAGGAGACGCGGGGCCAGGCGAATCCTCAGATGGTGAACGAACTGCTCCGGAAGCATCTACAGACCCCCGACGGGTGAGGGACTTCCGCCGGATGGGTCGCGCGAACGGCCGCAGAAGCCCTGGCGCAGGGCATTCTCAAGGTTGAAAACCCAGCCCATGTCTGTTACTTTGCCTTACCTTTTCTAACGCTCGACCACCTTAGGAAGGCGCAAGCGTCGTGCAATCCACAGATGCGCACCCGGAATCGTGTCCTGTTCTCAGAACCGCGGATATCATCTCGGGCAAGTGGACGCTCCTCATCCTCCGCGACCTCTCCAAAGGCATCAACCGTTTCAGCGCTCTGGAACGCTCGCTGGCCGGCATCAGCCCCAAGACCCTGTCGGAACGGCTCAAGGGACTGGAGAAGGCCGGGATCGTCACGCGCAAGAGCTATGCCGAAGTCCCGCCCCGGGTCGAGTACACACTCACCAGCATGGGTTGGGACCTTATCCCCCTTATCGACCACATGCGCGACTACGGGAGCAAGTGGCTCGGGGACGGTGGCCCGCAGGCAGGCATGTCATCTGATGACGACGTGCCCGGTGCGTAGTCTCCTTCCCGAGCGCATCGGGCCGGGAGGTAGTAGTTGACCGGAATCCCTGCCTCGGAAGGTTGGATCATCCACCTCGAAGAAGTCGATGGGCTGATCGAGCTCGGCCGCGGTCGGGGTTTTGTCACGACCGAGGATATCGCGGAAGTACTGGCCGAGATCGATCTCACCACCGAGCAGATCGAGCAGATGTACACCACTCTCCTCGATCAGGGGATAGAGGTCGTCGATGAGTCTTGTGTCGAGACCGACGAGGATCTGGAGCTTGACGCTCGGGGAGAGCAACGCGAGTGGCGCCGGGGGGCCGAAGATCTCGATCTGAGCGTGGACGTGCCGACCACCGATCCTGTGCGGATGTACCTCAAAGAGATCGGCCGGGTCAAGCTGCTCACCGCCCAGCAAGAGGTCTCTCTGGCCAAGCGCATCGAACGGGGCGATATCCGGGCAAAACATGAGCTGACCGAGGCCAACCTGCGCCTGGTGGTCTCCATCGCCAAGCGCTACCACACCGATGGGATGAGCTTTCTCGACCTTATCCAGGAGGGCAACCTGGGTCTGATCAGGGCGGTGGAGAAGTTCGACTATCGCAAGGGTCACAAGTTCTCCACCTATGCTACCTGGTGGATCCGACAGGCCATTACCCGGGCCATCGCCGACAAGGCCCGCACCATCCGCATCCCCGTGCACATGGTGGAGAAGATCAACAAGCTGATCCGGGTCCAGCGGCAACTGCTTCAGAACATGGGCCGGGAGCCGACTCCGGAGGAGATCGCCTCCGAGATGGGCATGAGCGATGTCGAGATCCGGGAGATCCTCCGGATCAGCCAGACCACTGTCTCCCTGGAGACGCCCATCGGAGAAGAGGAAGACTCCGAACTGGGCGATTTCATCGAGGACGAAGATGCCGTGCGCTCCTTCGACGCCGTGGCTTCGCAGCTAGACCGCGACGGGGTGAACGAGGCCCTCAACACGCTCCCCTACCGCGAGCGCAAGGTCATCGAGCTCCGGTTCGGCCTCAAGGGCGAGCACCCACGCACCCTGGAAGAAGTGGCCAGGCGCTTCGGCGTGACCCGGGAGCGCATCCGCCAGATCGAAGCTAAGGCTTTAGCTAAGCTACAGGCTATCGACAAGACCCGTAACCTGCGGAGCAAGGCGCAGTAGGGGTCGGGGGCGCGGCGCGACCGGACTGCCGACGCCGCATCCCTGGGATACCGATGGACGCAGAAGCCAAGGTTCCGGGCGAGCCCTCGATCTCCGGCACTCCCTCGGCCTTCGACGAGTCCTCGGATTCCGACCTCAGGGGCGGCTCGGCAGCGCCGGGCGGCTCCGCACCTCCGCGCGACTCGCCGGCGCCGAGCGGCTCGCCGCCGCCGGGCGGCCTGGCGACAATCCAGATCCCCATCGGTCAGATGAGTTGCGCCGCGTGCGCGGCCCGGGTGGAGAAGGCGCTGGGAGAAGTCCCGGGTGTATCGACGGCTGCGGTCAACTTCGCCACCGAGCGGGCCCAGGTGAGCTACGACCCTGCAAAGGTCGGAGCCGGTGCTCTGGTAGACGCCGTCCGAGCGGCCGGCTATGGGGTGACCCTGGAGACGGCCACCTATCCGGTGACGGGCATGAACTGCGCCGCCTGCTCCGCGCGGGTGGAGAAGACGGTGCAGGGGCTGTCGGGCGTGACCCGGGCGGCGGTCAATCTGGCCACCGAGACTGTGACGGTGACGTACCTGCCGGGCGTGATCACCCCTGGTGAGATAGCAAAGGCCGTGGAGAAAGCGGGGTACGGGCTGATTCTGCCGGTGGAGGGGGCCGCGCCGGCGGAGCCGGGCGCGGCCGCCGAAGCCGCCCGCCGGAAGCAGGCGCGACTCATCAGGCTGAAGTTCATCGTGGCTTTGGCGGTCGGGGCCGTCCTCATGCTGATGATGCTCATCCCCGAGTCGTGGCTGAGCATGGAGCAGCAGTGGATCGTCATGTTCGTCCTTGCCACCCCGGTTCAGTTCTGGGCGGGAGGGCAGTTCTATCGGGGTGCTTGGGCTGCGCTTCGTCATCGCACCAGCGACATGAACACACTCATCGCGGTAGGCACCTCGGTGGCGTATCTCTACTCGGCCGCGGTCACCTTCTTCCCCGAGGCTTTCGAGGAGGCAGCTGGGGCCGGTGTCGAAGCCGCCGTCTACTACGATTCGGCTGTCATCATCATAGGTCTCATCCTCCTGGGACGTTACCTGGAGGCCCGGGCTAAGGGGCAGACCTCTGCAGCCATGCGCCGGCTCATCGGCCTGCAGGCGAAGACTGCCCGGGTGGTGCGTTCCGAAACGATGGAGATCGATATCCCCGTGGAGGAAGTCGTGGTGGGCGACGTGGTCGTCGTCCGTCCCGGGGAGAAGATCCCCGTGGATGGGGTGGTGACCGAGGGGCGCTCGGCCGTGGACGAGTCCATGCTCACGGGCGAATCCATCCCTGTCGAGAAGGGGCCGGGGGACGAGGTCATCGGGGCGACCCTCAACCGCACCGGTTCGTTCCGCTTTCGCGCGACCAAGGTGGGACGCGATACCGCCCTCGCCCAGATCGTCCGCTTGGTGGAGGAAGCCCAGGGCTCCAAGGCCCCCATCCAGCGCGTGGCCGACTACATAGCCAGCATCTTCGTGCCCGTGGTGCTGGCGGTGGCGGTGGTCACCTTCTTGGTCTGGTACTTCCTGGGGCCGGAGCCGGCCTTCACTCTGGCCCTGCTGGCTTTCGTTTCCGTGGTCATCATCGCCTGTCCCTGTGCCATGGGTTTGGCTACGCCTACCGCCATCGTGGTGGGGACGGGCAAGGGGGCCGAGAACGGCATCCTTATCCGTTCGGGCGAAGCGCTCGAGCGCGCGTACAAGTTGGACGTGGTCGTCCTGGACAAGACCGGGACGCTCACCCGGGGTAAGCCCCAGGTGACCGATATCGTCATCGCCTCCGCGGCCGGTCCGACTTCCAGCTCCACTGGATGCAGACGGTCTGCTGGCCCTCGCCGCCTCGGCCGAACGTGGCTCCGAGCACCCACTGGGGGAGGCGATCGTCGAAGAAGCGCGTCTCCGGGGCCTGACGCTTCTGGAGGCCATCGAGTTCTCGGCCATCCCTGGACGGGGCGTCGAAGCGACCCTCGCCCGGCCCGCGGCCTGGCGGCCGGAGCCGGCGCAAGCTCGCGGGGAGGGCGGTCCGCCGGAGAGCATCCGGGTCCTTCTGGGTAACCGCCGCCTTCTGGACGACAGCGGCCACGATCTCGGCGCTCTCGAGGCGAAAGCCGAACAACTGGCCGAAGAAGGCAAGACCCCCATGTTCGTCGTCGTCGAAGGAGTGGTGGCGGGCATGATCGGGGTCGCCGACGTGCTCAAGCCGGATTCTCCCGCGGCGGTGCGGAACCTCGAGTCGCTCGGTCTGGAGGTCTACATGATCACCGGCGATAACCAGCGCACCGCAGAGGCCATCGGCCGTCAGGCGGGTATCCGTAACGTACTTGCGGAAGTCCTTCCGGAGCGCAAAGCGCAGGCGGTCAAAGATCTGCAGGCAGCAGGCAAAGTGGTGGCGATGGTGGGAGACGGCATCAACGATGCCCCTGCCCTTGCCCAGGCCGACATCGGCATGGCCATCGGCACGGGCACCGATGTGGCCATGGAGGCCTCGGACATCACGCTCATGCGAGGCGACCTCACCCCCATCGGGACTGCCATCCGGTTGAGCCGGGCCACCATGCGGGTCATCAAGCAGAACCTGGGCTGGGCGTTCGGCTACAACATCGCCCTGATCCCGGTGGCCGCGGGTGTTCTCTATCCGGCTTTCGGCATCTTGCTCGACCCCGTGTTCGCCGCCGTGGCCATGGCGCTCTCCTCGGTGAGCGTGCTCTCCAACTCGCTACGGCTGCGGCGCTTCCGGGCCGAGTGAGTGCGAAGCGACGGGCATCTCGGGAGGGGTCCAGGCGTCCGAGCGCGCTACGGCTGATCTTGGTGACCCGCTCGGTCTTGGCGGTCCGCGAAGGCTGCTGGTATCATCTTCAGCCCTGACGTGGGCGATTAGCTCAGGGGGAGAGCGCTGTCTTCACACGGCAGAAGTCGCTGGTTCAAATCCAGCATCGCCCACCTAAGACGAGGAGCCCCGGATATCCGGGGCTCCTCCTTCGTCGTAGGGCTTGATCACGCCACCAACCGGCGTCGCGGGCCGGGACGCTATTCGATGAACTTGCCCCGATCCACGTAGCTTGTGTGAAGCAACTCGTGGCTCTTGTGGCCGCAAGGCCCGTCGGTGAGGAACTCCTCGTAGACCTTCAGCACCGCTGGATTCTCGAACGACTTCCGTATGTCGAGAGTCTTTTCTTCGCCGTAGATGGCTCTGGCCCGAGCGGCGCGTATCTCCTTGTTGGTGGGGATGGGTTGGCCGCCACCACCAAGGCACCCGCCTGGGCAGGCCATGAACTCGATGAAGTGGCACTCGCTGAACTTGCCGCCGAGCTTGATGTCCTCCATGACCCTGCGGGCGTTGGCCGTGCCATGGGCCACCGCCACCTTGAGGGTAGCCCCCTTCAGCCATTCCCAGTCGGGCACCAAGTGCGCGAGTAGACCCGGCACTGGGCCGACCTCGCTGATGGTCAGCTCTGCGTAGCGGACGCCTTCGAACCCTCGCACCGGCAGGATGTCGCCGTGCTCGTAGATGGTCTCCAGCTTCTTGCCGGTCACCAGCTCCAGCACCGTCCTCAAGGCCGCCTCCATCACGCCGCCGCTGGCGCCGAAGATGAGGCCCGAGCCGGTGGCGGTCCCGAACGGATCGTCGAACTCGGACTTGGGCATGGTGGGGACGTCCAGCCCGGCCTGCCTGAACATCGCTCCGAGCTCGCGGGTGGTTAGGCCGAAGTCGACATCCTTGTAGCCGCTGTCGCGCATCTCCGGGCGGTTACACTCGAACTTCTTGGCCGAGCAGGGCATGAGGGCCACGCTGACGATGTTGGCCGGGTCCACACCCATCTTCTCGGCGTAGAAGGTCTTGATCAGGGCGCCGAACATCTGTTGCGGACTCTTGGCGCTCGAGAGATTGGGGATGTACTCGGGGTAGAAGTGTTCGCAGTACTTGACCCAGCCCGGAGAGCAACTGGTGAACTGCGGGAGGGCGACACTCGTATCTCCCTGAACCAGAGCCTTGTAGAGGCGGATGATGAGCTCCGTGCCTTCCTCGATGATCGTAAGGTCGGCGGTGAAGTTGGTATCGAACACGTGATCGAAGCCCATACGCCGGAGCGCCGTGTTCATCTGGTAGGTGACGGTGGTCCCCGGCTCCAGACCGAACATCTCGCCCATGGCCGCCCGAGGGGACGGAGCCGTCTGGATGACCACGTGCTTGGTAGGATCGTCAAGGGCTTTCCAAACCGGGGTCAGAGCGGGCTTCGCGTAGAGGGCAGCCGTGGGACAACGGTTGATGCACTGCCCGCAGTTGATGCAGACCACGTTCGCGAGGGGTTTGTGGAGGAACGTAGAGACCTCGACCTGGTTCGACCGGTTGACGGCCTCGAGCACACCCACCTCTTGCACGTCGATGCACGTGCGTATGCAACGGCGGCAGCGGATGCACTTGTTCATGTCGCGCACGACCGAGTAGCTCGAGTCGTCGACGGGCACCGGGATCTCGGGATGGCCGAAGCGGAACTTGTCGACCCCGTACTCCTCGGCCAGAGACTGCAGCTCGCACTTGCCGTTGCGGATACAGGCGTAGCAGTCCCCGCAGTGCTCGGAAAGGAGCAGGTCGAGCACGTGACGCCGGGCGATGCGCACCGCCTTGGAGTAGGTGTTGATCTTGATGGGCGCGGTGATGGGATAGGCGCATGCGGCCTGCAGAGTCCGCTGACCCTCCACTTCGACCACGCAGATTCGGCACAAGCCCGCGACTTCGAGGTCCGGGTGGTAGCACAGAGTGGGGATGCCGACGCCTATGCTCTTGGCCGCTTCCAGTATGGTCGTGCCCAGGGGTACCTTGGTCTCCATACCGTCGATGGTGACGGAGATGTTTGCGCCGAGCGCGTCAGGCGAGACCGACCGCTGCGACTCCGGATCCGGCTGGAAAAGCTGGCTGAGCGGGGCTCGCCGCTTGAGGAGAGGTGCTTTAGGACTCATGGATATCGTCTCCGAAGTGCTCGAGGATAGAGAGGAACGCCACCGAGCTAGTTTGGCCGAGGCCGCATTTGGCGGCGACCTGCATAGTGTTCGCCAGAGCCTTGAGGTCGTTCAGGTACTCGAGAGTGCAGGTGCCCGCTTGGAGCATCTCCACTCCCTCAAGTAGCTTGCCGTTGCCGAGCCGGCACGGGGTGCACTGCCCGCACGATTCGTCCACGAAGAAGTCGAGCAGATTGTGGGCTATGGCGAGCATATCCCGACCCGGGCCGAACACGACCACCGAGCCTCCCGTGGGGATGTCTTCGAACGCCAGGCGTCTTTCGAACTGCGATCTGGGCACGCAGCGTCCGGACGCACCGCCGATCAGCACGGCCTTGGCATCCTCGCCACCCACTTCTTTCAGCAGCTCTCCCACGGTGATCCCGAAGGGGAATTCGTACACTCCGGGCCGTTCGCAATCCCCGGAGACACTAAAGAGCTTGTGGCCTGTGGAGAGGTCCGTCCCGACGCTCTTGAACCAGTCCACGCCCTTGGCGAAGATGCAGGAGACCCAGGCCAGCGTCTCCACGTTGTTGACCACCGACGGGCGGCTCAGGAAACCGGAGACCACCGGGAACGGCGGGCGGTTCCGGGGCTCGCCCCGGAAACCCTCGAGCGATTCGATGAGCGCCGTCTCCTCGCCGCAGACGTAGGCGCCCGCGCCCATCGCCACCATGATGTCGAAATCGAAGCCCTTGATCCCGCCAATATCCACCCCGAGGAGTCCGGCCTCGCGGCGAGCGTGGATGGCCTCTTCCAGGCGGGAGCGCAGGTAGCCATACTCGGCCCGTAGGTAGATGAGCCCGAGGGCGGCGTTCATGGCCCGGGCCCCGATGGTCATCCCATCCAAGACCAGGTCGGCATACTCTGTGAGGATCAGACGGTCCTTGAAGGTCCCTGGCTCGCCTTCGTCGGCGTTACAGATGATGTACTTGCGGGGGTGCTTCTCGGCTGCGGCGAAGTTCCATTTGATACCGGTCGGGAATCCCGCCCCGCCACGCCCCTTCAGCTTGGAATCGCGCACGGTGTCGATGATCTCGACCCTCGACATCGCGAGCGCCTTGGCGAGCCCTTCCCCGGGGGGGACGCTTGCGAAGGTCAACTCGTTGGCCACCGTGGTCACCATTGAATCACTGTTCATGCTGTCCGCTCCGGAGCCCGTTTTGTCGCGCGACCTTCTTTGTGGCTGCGATAGTCGTCGACGATCTCGTGCACCATCTCAGGCGTAAGCCGTGAGTAGACCGTCTCGTTGACGAGCATCGCGGGGCCCTGGTCGCACATGCCCATGCAGTTGGCCCATTCGAGGCTGAAGACCCCGTCTTCCGTAGCCTCCCCGAAACCGATGCCCAGGTCCTTCTGAAGCTGGCGGGCAACGATGTCTTTGCTCGCCAGGTCGCAGGATAGAGTGCGGCAGAGCCGGAAGACGAAGCGCCCTTCCGCCTGAGGCTGGGTATAGGCGTAGAAAGTGGCTACCGCGTACACCTCTACCGGATGGATGCCGAGCACGTCGGCGATGAGCTGCATGGCGTAGCTGTCGACGCCCCGGTACTTCTCTTTGACCTCGCGCAGGATGGGGATGAGTGAGGCGCGGTTGAAGCCTGTGAGCTGCGCGACCGCCATCACATCCTCGCGCAGCCTGTCTCGTTCGGTGATCAGCATGAGGCCCCTTCCCGTCCCGCGAGCAGCGCCCTCACCTTCTCCACCAGGGCGGCGGGGTCGACCGGCTTCTCCACGAACTCATCGACGGGCACGATCTCTTCGTCCTTGTCGATATTCAGTCCCATGGCCCGGTTGACGCTCGTCAACATGAGTATGGGCAGCTTGTGGCCCCTGCGCCTCACTTGACGGGCAAAGAGAAGGCCGTCGTCGGATTCCTCCATCATGACATCGAGGATCAGAAGGTCCGGATCGCTCTCCTCGAGCACCTTCAAGCCGTCGACGATGTTCGACGCGCTTTCGACCGTGTGGCCCTCTCTCTCCAGCACGATCCGACCCGCTTCGACCATATCCGGGTCGTCATCCACAATCAAGATCTTTGGCACAACAGCTCTCCCTCACTCGATCAGCACGTTCGCGTAGCACAACCGGCGCCGTTCATCCCCGGTGCCACTGCATGAGGTGAATACTAACTCAGCTGGGGTTCGGCGGGTAGTGGAGCCGACGTCGCAGCCGAGCCGGTCGCGGCGACGCCGGGCCCAGCGGTGTCACGCGGAGCGGCGTCACCCGTCACCGCGTCGCGCAGCGTGACCGTGAAGATGCTGCCGGCGCCCTTCTCGCTCTTCACGGTGGCGTCGCCGCCGTAGAGTTGGGCCAGCTTGCGCACCGTGGAGAGCCCCAGACCGCTACCCAAGATCTTGATCGTGTCCTCGTTCTTGATGCGCACGAACTCGGTGAAGAGCTTGGCGCTCTCCTCGGGGGTCATGCCGATCCCGGTGTCGGCCACAGTAATGCGGACCGTGTCGCCCTCACGGACGAGAGCCACGGTCACGCTGCCTCCGTCGCGGTTGTACTTGACCGCGTTGGAGACGAGATTGTTGAGGACTATCTCGAGCTCGTCGGGGTCGGCGATCATCTCCACGGGATCCGGCGCGCGCAGAGTGATGGTGATGCTCCGTTCGGCAGCTTCGGTCGCAAAGAGGTCGATGGCCGCTTTGGCGGGGGTGCGAACGTCAACTTCAGCGAAGCTGCGCTGCTTCTGCCCCGATTCGATGCGAGTCAGGTCGAGCAGGTCGAAGATGAGCTTGCGCATCCCGTCGAGCCGGATCAGGCTGCGGTCGATCATCGGCAGGGGCTCAGGGGGCTCGTCCATCTGCAGGATCTTGAGGTAGCCCTCGATGGCGTTGAGGGGAGCCTTCAATTCGTGTGCCAGCACGGAGATGAAATTGAAGCGCACCTGACGCTTCTCCTCGGCCAACCTACGGGCCTCCCGGCTGATGATCAGTTGATCGGTGGCCTTGCGGACCGCATACCTCAGTTCTTCCGGAGAGAACGGTTTGGGCAAGAAATCGAAGGCCCCCAGCTTCGTGGCCTGGACCGCGGTCTCGAAAGTGGCGTAGGCCGTGATCATGATGGTGAGGATGCTGCGGTTCCGTAGACCGAGCTCGGTCAAGACATCCAGGCCGCTCATGCCGGGGAGCTTCAGATCGAGGAGCAGCAGATCGTACCCGGCTCCTGCGGCGATACTCTCGAGAAACTGCTCGCCGCTCGTGAAATGGATGGAGTCGTAGGTGACCGCGACGCCCACTTCGGCGACGTCCGCCTGGTACTTGGCCAGGATGCGGCGGACGGCGAGGCAGAGGGGCTCTTCGTCGTCCACCATGGCGACTCTGAGTACCTGTGTCTGCTCTCCCACTGGCGGTTATCTAGTAGGCGCCCAGCCGGCGCCGGTGTTCGCGGTGGCGGGCGCAACGGCGGCGCTCTCAGGTAAGGCCGTCTCTGCCCACAGGCCGGCGCCGGTGGCGACCAGCGCACCCGGGGCCGGCTCATCGATGCCCCCGGAGGCCATCCCGGGGCTCCCGCCGGCGGAGCCCCGCTCCTCGCGGCGCGGCAGCGCGATGGTGAAAGTCGTGCCCCGGGGCCCGGCGGAAGGATCGGCGTTCGACTCCACCGTGATCTGTCCCCGGTGCATCTTGACGATGCCGTGGGTGACCGCCAGTCCGAGGCCGGTGCCCATGCCCACTTGCTTGGTGGTGAAGAACGGGTCGAACAGTTTGGCCATGTTCTCCTTGGCTATACCTTCTCCCGTGTCGGAGACCCGGATGGTCACCGTCTCCGGGTCGTCGCTCAGACTGATGCCGAGCAGTCCGCCCTCCGGCATGGCATGCTGGGCGTTGCTGAACAGGTTGGTCAGCACCTGTACGATCTGGTCGGCGTCGATCTCGGCTATCGGGTCGGCGAGCTTGCCGCGCACCTCTACGGACACGTTCTCCTCTACCGGAGCCATGCGCACGACCTTCTCCACCAACTCCTCGACGTCCGTCGGTTGACGGACCACCCGGCTCTGGCGGGCGAAGTTGAGCAGGCCGGAGATGATGCGCTTGCAGCGGTTGGCCTGGTCTACGATGGTCTCCAGGTCCTCTCTGACCTGCGCATCCTCTTCGCACTCCTCGAGCAACAGGTTGGCGTGCAGGAGGAGGGTGCCCAGAGGGTTGTTGACCTCGTGGGCGATGCCGGCGGCCAATTGACCCATGCTGGCCAGCTTGCCCGAGCGCTCCAAGGCTTCCTGGGCGTCCTCGAGCGAGCGGTGCGATTCTTCCAGATCGTCGTACGCGGCGCGCAGCTGCTCGATGGTGTGAGGCAGGCACATCTCCGAGCCGGCCAGCCCGGCGTAGAAGGCGCGGGCGTGTTCGAGGCAGCTCTCATACCCGCAGGCGCCGCAGTTGAGCAGGTCCTCGGCTGTGAACTTGCCCATGCGGTGGAGGATCTCCTCCAGCTCTTCTGGAGTGGCCGAATCGCCCAGGGTCTGTTCGTCGACGTCGTGCTCCCGAGACAGGTCGAGGTTGCGATACTTCTCCTTCGCCCCCTCGATCTCAGCCGACTGCTCTTCGGTGTATTTGCCCAAACGGTCCCTGGCGTACGCACTCACGCGGGTCCGCCGCTGGAGCATGGTGACGTCACTGGTCATGCCGGCTCCCGCGTAGCAGCCCTGGCAGGCCAGTACGTCCAGAAGCCGGGTATCGGCGTGGGACACGTCGAACTCGCTGATCGTGTCGACGAACTCGTCCCTTCCCTCGGCGATGATCACCTCGCCGCTCAGGAGGTCTTCCTTCATCTCGGCGGTCTGTAGCAATCCTCCCGCGATGGGGAACACCATCCCCACGCCACCGTATGGGGGGTCGAAGTCGTCTTCGTCGGTGAAGGCCTCAGGCTTGATGCCGCGCTTTTCGAACATGTCTCGCAGCTCGGCGAAAGTGAGGACCGCTTCGATCTCGTGGTGTGTGAAGTCGATGGATGCGCGCTTCTTGGCCACGCATGGGCCCATGAAGACCACCTTGAGGTCTTGTCCCAGCTCGTGGCGCAACACCCGCGCCATGGCCACCATCGGAGAGACCAGGGGCGCCAGATTGGGCATGAGGCGGGGATGGTACTTGCGCACGTAAGAGACCACGGCCGGGCAAGGAGTGGTGATGTAGCGCTTGTCCGGATTCTCCTCCAGCAAGCGGCGATACGCCTCCGCCACCAGATCGGCGCCCAACGACACTTCATGCACCGAATCGAAGCCGAGCGCCCTGATCATCGCCACGAGCTTCCCGGTCGGGATGTCGACGAACTCCGCGGGGAAGCTGGGCGCCACCATGGCTGCCACCTGCGCGCCCGACCCGAGCACTTCGAAGGTCCGTTCGGTGTCGTCGCGCACCTGCTTGGCATTCTGGCTGCACACACGCAGGCAGTTTCCACAACCGATGCAGCGCGGTTGGATGACGCTGGCCTGCCCGTCGACCACTCGGATCGCCTTGGCAGGGCATTCCCGCACGCACGCATAGCACATGCGGCACTTGTCGGTGACGATCGTTATGAGGGGGTTGTCCCAGGTGGGCATCAGACCTCCTCGTCGGCGCTTCGGTTGTCGGCGCCGCAACTCGAGTCGCCGACCGACGCGCCCCGGGCGCGTCGGGCCGACAGCAGTCCGGCGATGGCGGCGATCAGCCGGGTGGGATCGAGCGGTTTGTCGAAGTATGCGTCCACGTGCATATGGGCCATGTCCTCATCCGAGCGGGGGCGGAAATCGAGCCCCATAGCGCTCGACACGGACGTGGCGATGACGACCGGGATGTCCGCGTATCGTGGGTCTTCTTTGATGGTGCGGGAGAAGGAGAAGCCGGAGTCGATGCTGGTCATCATCAGGTCGGTGATGACCAGGTCCGGCTTCTCCGCCTCCATCCTGGCGAACGCCTGACGCGGCTCGGCCGCGGTGACCACGCGATAGCCCGCCCTCTCGAGGATCATGCGATTGATCTCGAGGAAGTCGTAGTCGTCGTCGACGATGAGTATGAGTGCGGACGTGTCTGTAGTCATGGCATCTTCACAATAGCACGGGTCGTTTTCCCCGCTCCCTATACCCGCTCCTTCTCCGTGTACTTGGTGTGCAACAACTTATGCGAGGTCTTGCCTAACGGCTCACCCAGGAACTCGTCGTAGAGGGCCATCACTTCCGGGTTCTCGTGCGACTTGCGCAGCTCGCGCCCCTCGTCCTCGGCATAGATGGCACGGATACGGGCCTGCCGCACCGCGTCCGAGGTCAGACGGGGTTGGCCGCCGCCGCCGATGCAGCCACCGGGGCAGGTCATCACTTCGACGAAGTGGTAGGCCTTCTCGCCGCTGCGGACGCGGTCGATCACCTTCTGGGCGTTGGCCAGCCCGTGAGCCACGGCCACGTTGAGCGTCGCTCCTTTCAGAAACTCCCACTCCGGAGTGGTCCGCTCGATGGTTACCGAGGCTTCCTTGACGCCGTCGAGACCGGCGATGGGAGTGACGTGCAGGTTGGCGAAGGGGAAGGACTCGCCGGTGACGATCTCATACGCCGTCCGCAAGGCCGCCTCCATGACCCCGCCGGTCACGGCAAAGATATCCGCCGCCCCGGTCGAGATGCCGAGGGGCTTGTCCATCTTGTCGTCGGGAAGGCTGGTGAAGTCGATGCCGGCCTGTTTGACCATGCGGGCCAACTCGCGTGTGGTGAGGACCATGTCGACGTCGGGTACACCATCGGACCCCATCTCAGGGCGGGCGCACTCGAACTTCTTGGCCGTGCAGGGCATGACCGATACCACCACGATATTCTCGGGCTTGATGCCGAGCTTCTTGGCGTAGTAGGTCTTGGCCAGGGCGCCGAACATCTGCTGGGGCGACTTGCACGTGGACAGGTTGGCGAGCATGTCTGGGTTGTAATGCTCCATGTAGTTGATCCAACCCGGGGAGCAGCTGGTGAACATGGGCAGGGCCACCTGCTCGCCGTCCACCAGGGCCTTCTTCAGCCGGGTCAGGAGTTCCGTCCCCTCTTCCATGATGGTGAGGTCGGCGGTGAAGTTGGTGTCGAACACCGCGTCGAAACCCAGACGACGGAGGGCCGCCACCATCTTGCCGGTGACCACAGTGCCGGGCTCGTAACCGAACTCCTCTCCGAGCGCTCCCCGGATGGCAGGAGCGGTCTGGACGATCACATGTTTGCTCGGGTCGTCCAGCGCAGCCCACACTTGTTCGATGGCGGTGTGCTCGGTGATAGCCCCGACCGGGCACACAGCGGCGCACTGGCCGCACTGCACGCAGGTGACGTCGCTTAAGTTGCTGGCGAACGCCGGGCCGATGAGAGTGGTGAACCCCCGGCCCTGTGGGAAGAGCGCGCCCACACCCTGGATCTCGTTGCAGACGGTGACGCAACGACGGCAGGACACGCACTTGCCGGTGTCTCGCACCAGCGCGGGGGTAGTGGAATCGCTCATCTTCCGCGTCTTCTCACCCGCATAGGGGATGTCGGTGATATGCAGGTCGATGGCCAACTGGCGGAGCTCGCAGTCGCCGCTGCGGACACACGTCTGGCAGTCTCCGTCGTGCTCCGAGAGCAACAGTTCGAGGACCGCCCTCCGCCCCTCGCGCGCGCGGTGGGTGTTGGTCCTCACCACCATGCCGTCGTCCGCCGGCTGAGCGCAGGACGCGACCAGCGTCCGCGCTCCCTCGACTTCCACCAGGCACAGGCGGCAGGCGCCGATGGTCTGTACGCCCTCCAGGTAGCAGAGCGTGGGTATCTTGGCGCCGGCCTGGCGGCAGGCATCCAAGAGGGTGGTGCCTTCCGGCACCTCGACTTTGATGTCGTCTACAGTGAGGACTGGCATTACTTCACGTCTCCTTGGGTATCGGCGACAGTCGCCGCCTCGGCGCCGGCCGTCGTGGCCCCCACCGGGATCTTGCCGTAGTCGCAGCGCAGGCAGCGCTTGGCCTCGGCGCAGGCGGTGTCGAGGTTCCAGGACAGCTCCACTTCATCGAAGGTGCAGGCCCGGGCCTCGGGGTCGAGGCACACGACCCCGGCCCGCGGAGTCTCCACCGGGTCGGCGTCGGGATCGAAGAACACGTCGACCGCGATGTCGCGACGCCAGAAGGCGTGGTTGGCTCCGGTGAGGAGCTGGTCGATGGCCACGGCGGCCCGCTCGCCCGCGCCCACGGCTTCTACCACCGAGGCCGGGCCGGTGACCGCGTCCCCTCCGGCGAAGAGCCACTCCACACTGGTGGCGCCGGTGGAGCGATCGGTCTTGAACCAGCCGTTCTGCAGCTCCACCGGCATGTCACCGACGAGCTCCTGAGCGTTGAGCGACTGGCCGACGGCCGCGATCACGTGGTCGCAGAGCACGGTGAAGTCGGGATTGCGCCCGGCCACCGGACGGCGCCGGCCGCTCCTGTCGTAGTCGCCCAGGGCCATCTGCTGGCACAGGACGCCGGTGAGCTTACCGGTGGCGTCGCGAAGGATCTGCTTGGGCGCGGTCAAGGGCAATACGGTGATGCCCTCCTCGTCGGCGGCCAGGATCTCCTCGGCCCAGGCGGGCATCTGCTCGCGCTGGCGCCGGTAGAGGATGGTCACGTGGTTCGCCCCGAGGCGGAGAGCCGTGCGCGCGGCGTCGATGGCTGAGTTACCGCCTCCGACGATGGCCACCTCTTTGCCCACCCAGGTGGTGCCGTGCACGTTGTATTCGCGCAAGAAGGTGAGACCATCACTGACTCCTGCGCCTCTTTCCCCGGGGATGCCCAGAGCGATGCCCGCGGGGGCTCCTACACCGAGGAACACCGCCTCATAGCCTTCGGCGCGCAGACCTGCGAGTGTCAAGTCGCGCCCCAGAGCCTTGCCGGTCTCGATCTTGACGCCCAGGCTCTCGATCATGCTGATCTCGCGTCCCAGCTCTTCCCGGGGGAGCCGGTAGGCCGGGATGGCCTGCACCAGCATGCCGCCCGGGCTGGGCTCTTTCTCGAAGATGGTGGGCGCATATCCGAGCCGGGCCAGGAAATAGGCGCAGGACAGGCCGGCCGGACCGCTCCCGACGATCGCCACCTTCTTCGCGGCGTTCTCGGCGCTCGCGCGGACCTCCGGCACTTGGACCTCGGTCTCTTGCTCGGTCATGAAGCGCTTAAGGCTGCGGATGGCCACCGATTCGTCGAGGGAGGCACGCTGGCACTTACTCTCGCAGGGATGGAAGCACACCCGGCCGCAGATGCTGGCCAGGGGGTTGCGCTCCCGGTGCAGCTTGAGGGCCTCGTCGAAGCGCTTCTCGCCGATGAGGCTGACGAAGCCGGGCACGTTCACATCGGCCGGGCAGGCGTTGGTGCACCGGGCGGTGAACATGGTCGAGCAGACGCCCGCTTCGCAGTAGTGGTCCTTGATGTGGGCCTCGTACTCGTGGCGGAAGTGGCGGATCGTGGACAGCACCGGGTTGGCGGCCGTCTGCCCCAGACCGCACAGAGCGGTGTCTTTGATGATGTTGCCCAGGTCGATGAGCCTCTCGATGTCGCCCTCTTCGCCCTCACCGTTGCAGATGCGGGTGACGATCTCGAGCATGCGCTTGGTCCCCACCCGGCAGGGCGGGCACTTGCCGCAGCTCTCGTCCTGGATGAAGTCGAGGAAGTAGCGGGCCACGTCGACCATGCAGCTGTCGTCGTCCATGACGATGCAGCCGCCGGAGCCCATGATGGCGCCGAGCTCCTGCAGGGTCTCGTAGTCGACCGGGATGTTCAGGTCGGTCTTGGGGATGCAGCCCCCGGAGGGACCGCCCAGCTGCACGGCCTTGAGTTCCTTGCCATCCGGCACGCCGCCGCCGATCTCGTATACGATCTCGCCCAACTGCACCCCGATGGGCACCTCCACCAGGCCTGCATGCTGGATGGCGCCGCCGAGCGCGAACACTTTGGTGCCCTTGCTCTTCTCTGTGCCGGTACTCGCGTACCACTCAGCCCCTTTCAGGATGATGGGGGCGATGTTGGCGAAGGTCTCGACGTTGTTGAGCACGCTGGGTTTGTCCCAGAGGCCCTTGACCGCGGGGAACGGGGGACGGGGCCGGGGCTCGCCGCGTTGCCCCTCGATGGAGCGCATGAGGGCGGTCTCCTCACCGCAGACGAACGCGCCGGAGCCCATGCGGATCTCGAGGTCGAACTCGAAGCCGGTCCCCATGATGTCGGTGCCCAGGAGCCCCAGTTCCCGCGCCTGGTCGATCGCGTACTGGAGCCGCTCGACCGCCAGCGGATACTCGGCGCGCAGATAGACGAATCCTTGCTTCGCGCCGACAGCATAGGCCCCGATGGCCATGCCTTCGATAAGGCTGTGCGGGTCGCCTTCCAGCACCGACCGGTCCATGAAGGCGCCGGGGTCACCCTCGTCGGCGTTGCAGATGATGTACTTGACGTCGGACTCGGTCTGCCGGGCGAACTTCCATTTGAGCCCGGTCGGGAAGCCGGCGCCGCCGCGGCCGCGCAGGCCGCTGCGGAGCACCTCGCTCACCACGTCGGCCGGTTCCATCTCGGTGAGGACCTTGGCCAGGGCCTGGTAGCCCTCGCGGGCGATGTACTCCTCGATCTTGAGCGGGTCGATGATCCCGGAGTTGCGCAGGACGATCTTGACCTGCCGGTTGAAGAACTCCACGTCGCCCATCTCGGCGACCGTCTTGTCGGTACCCGGGGCGTGGCTCACCAGCCGCTCTACGATCCGGCCTTTGAGCAGGTGCTCCTCCACGATCTCGTGGACGTCTTCTATCTTGACGTTCTGGTAGAAGACCCCGTCCGGGTAGACGAGGATCACCGGTCCTACGGCGCACGGTCCCAGGCAGCCGGTCTCGACGACCCGGTTCTCCTGGGCCAGGCCCATGTCTTCCAGTTCTTTGCTGAAGGCGGCGCTGACTTCGAGCGCCCCCGATGCGATGCACCCGCCCCCCGTGCAGACGAGGACGTGGTTCTTGATGTGATCCATATCAGATTCCCTCGTTATAGATTAGAGCGCGCACGCTTGGCACGGCAGGTTCTAGGCCGACTTGACAAGATAGGCCGACACCGGGGTGCCGCCCACCAGATGCGATCTCCACGATCTCGTGCACCTTGTCCCGGCTTTCCAGATGCCCGTAGTGGAACACGCCGCCGTCGGCGAACTGCACCGTGGCCATCGGCTCCATCTCGCACAGGCCGGCACAGCCGGACTGGTGGATGGTCACGTTGTCGAGCTTCGCGTCGGCTATCTCGCTGAAGAAGGCGACCACCACGTCCCGAGCCCCGGCGGCTATTCCGCAGGTGCCCATGTGGACCGTGACCTTGATCTCCTTGGCCCCCGAACGCAGGTCGATACCCTCCTTGGCCTTGCCGGCCATGGCCAGCAGCTCCGCAGGGCTCTTGATCTTCTCGGGCATGATCACATGCTCCTTTCGCCGGCTCCGACCGCGACGGGCTCACCCGCTGCGGGTTCCGGGCAGTACTGGACGAGGATCGCGTTCACTCGAGCGGGCTTGACCCGATGGTGGACGATGTCGTTGACCGTGATGACCGGGGCCAGTCCGCAGGCGCCGAAGCAGCGCGCCACCTCGAGTGAGAATTCCCGGTCTTCGGTCGTTTCGCCCACGTCGATCCCCAGTTCCTTTCTCAAGGCGTCGAGGACGGCCATGCTGCCGCGCACGTAGCAGGCCGTACCCAGACAGACGCGGATGAGGTTGCGTCCCCGCGGTACGGTCGAGAAGAACGAGTAGAAGCTGACGACCCCCGCCACCTCGCTGTAGGGCTTGTCCATCCTCCTGGCGATGTGCTTGAGAGCGACCTCGGGAAGGTACCCGAAGATCCCCTGGGCCTGCTGCAACACGGGGATCAGCGCACCCGGCCGGTCCTCGTAGCGGTCGATCACTTCGTCGAGCCGGGCGAGCAGCTCCTCTTCGGATGCCTCCTCGCAGCACCCCGAACAGCCGCCGTGTGCGCCGTTTGTTCCGTTAGTTTTCTCGGTCTCGTCGGGCATCCTCATAACCCCCTTAGGTCGTTTCTCATTCGCTCCATACGCTCCATGCGGTTCACACGATCTTGGTCCACGCGATCCCTTCCTTTGTGGTGTGGCGTCTTCAGGTCACGAGCCCCTCCGTATAACGGGCAAGCCGGTCGGCGCCCTCGGCGAGCGGCGCGTCAACGAGCGGTGGCTCGAACTCGTCGCCCGACAGGCTCACGGTGAACTCGATCTGGGGATTGGTCGCAGCCATGACTACCATCGTTGTGGCCACATCCCCCAAGGGGAGTCGGTCCACATGGCTGAACCTCATGTAGACGGTCACTCTTGTACCCCCCGAATACTCAGAGGGCCCGATGTCAAGACCGCCCTCCGCCGCTTCGGCTTCCGCTTTCAGCAAACTCAGCCCCAAGCCGGTCTTCTTGCCCGGCTTCGTGGTGTAGAAGGGGTCGAGAGTCTGCTCGGGGCTGGCGGTGAGCCCGTGCCCGTCGTCGTCCACGGTCAGCCACAACTCGTCGGAGCTGCGGTCGATGACCAGGCCTACGTCGACCCGGTCGGCCCCGGCCCGCACCGAGTTCTCAAGCATCTCCAGCAGATAGAGGGAGAGGTCATGCATGGGCCCCGCTCCCTCCCTCCGCGATCCTGCCCTGCACGGTCCTGCCCTCCGCCCCGGCGAGCGCCAAGGCCAATTCGGCAAAAGTCGCGTCCTTGACCCACAACTCGGTAGCGGCGGTGCCTATCTCCTCGAGGAAGTGGCTGTCGGAGGAGCTGGTCATGGGCAGCCCCAGATCCGCGAACTCCTCCAGACGGGGGGAGTCCGAGACGCAGGTGGCGCGATACCTCCACCCCGTCGAATCCCGCGTCTTGAGGGAAGAAGCCCAGCTGAGAGAAGACGCTGAACGACTTGCGGTCCACGTGGGCGGCAATGGCCAATCCTCCGACGCTATGGACCAGTTCCACGCTCTCGGTGAGATCGAGCGGAGTGGCCAGAGCCAGGCAGGCAGTCTCGGCGCCTGTGGCATGGCCGTCGGCCGCCAGCACCGGCTGTTCGCCGAAGAAGGCGTAGTAATCGGGGTCCGCGGCCGGGAGATGGGCGCGGATCTTGGCTGCCACCTCTTCGGCTGCCGCCAGGTCGGGGAACAGGCCCAACACATGCACTTCCTCGACGCTGGTTATCTCCATGCCGGCAAGTACCGCCAGCCTGCCTCCGGCCACCTGGGCCGCCTGCTGGGTAGCGCCGACGTTGCCCGCGGTGTTGTGGTCGCAGACGGCGATCATGTCAAGCCCTTTCGCCAGCGCCGCGGCGACGATCGCAGGCGGCGTCATCTCGTCCGACCCGCACGGCGAAAGCGCCGTGTGGACGTGCAGGTCGGCACGGATCGATCTGAGGCTCGGTCTCATAGCTGCCGGCTCGGCGCTCAAACATGGTTTCCTTCCGCTGGCGGCTTCATGCGGCACTTCCTCTGATGCCCAGTTCGTGGAGGCGGCCGACGACGTCGAACGTGTCGGCGGGGGTGGCGTAAAGCGAGAGGCCTTCCTCGGCCGCCCTCTCGATGATCTCGTCGTCGGGGATCCGCCCGCAGGAGAAGATGACCGCGCGCAGGCCGGCGTGGCTGGCGACGGCGATGACGTTCAGATGCACCTGCAGAGTCACGAGGACTCCTCCGACCGGGGCGTGAGCCAAGACGTCGCTCAGCAGATCGGACGCATAACCTCGAGTGATGTCGGCGTCGCCCCGCCTCGTCTGTCACGCCCAGTGCGGGGGTGAGCTCCTTGAGAGCCAGGGACTGGGCCAATTCCTGTAGTCTCATCTGTCCGGGTCCTCCTTCTCGCCTTCGGCGTAGGGGCACAGTTCGACGCCGGCCCGTTCCATGACCACATCTTCCGCGAGGGCCGCGCAGGTGGGGGCGCCGCAGGTGCCGCAGTCCCTTCCCGGCAGTGAGCGGATCACTGCTTGCATACGTCCGAGTTTCTCGATGGCCCGAGACATGTCGGCGTCGAGGCGGATGCCGGGACGAGCGGCATAGGGCCGCCGCCTGGTCGTTGCGGCCGCGGGGCGGGCCGCGCCGCCTTCGGCCTGCATGGCCTCGACGGCATCGACGGCCGCCCGGCCCTGATCCCACCGCCGACAGGCCACATGATGGTCTTCGAAAAGCAGGGGAGAGCCGAAACAGCCGCCCTCACAGGCGTAAGGATCGATGACAGCCATGTCTTCAAGTAGACCGTTCTCCACCTGTTCGAGGACGGCGATGACGTGGCTCATGCCCGTGACCTTGAGCAGGCGGTCGGTGGAGGCTGCGGCAGGAGCGGCCGGGCTCGCGTCGACCGGGGCCGGGCTCGCCCCGACCGGGGCTGCAGCCCCTCGGCCGTCGCCGGCCACGCCGTCCGCAGGCCACGCCGTCCACAGCCACGCCGTCGCCGTGCCCGGTGAGTCGCATCATGACGGCCTGACGGATCAGCTCGGGGACCAGGTACTCGGCGCGTTCCGGCCCGGAACCACCGGGTGGGCCTGGCTGGTCGTGGTCGATCTGATCGTGGCTAAGCAGCGCCGATCGCTGGCTGGGGCAGGAGACGACGTAGGCGACCGGACGGTCCGCGTAGGTGGCCTGCAGCGCCTCCCAAGGAGACTCGAACGGTACCAGTTGCGGCACCAGCGACGGAAAGCGGAGTTCGATGAGGTTGACCACGGCCGGACATGAGGGCACGATCAGCGGCCCGCGGCTCGGTGGCTCGTCCGGCGGCGCGGGCTCGAGCGCCCCGGGCGCGAGCCCGGGCGCCGCCCCCCTCGGGGCCGGTGCATCCGCCGCGGCCAGCGCCGCCTCCCGCAGGGCCTGCTCGAACGGGGCCGCGGTGACCACTTCGGCGAAGCCCAGGGTCTGAAGCGCCGCGAGAACCTGGACCGGGGGATAGGCGGACCCACAGCCGGCAAGGAGCGCCGGCGGCACCGCCAAGACCATGCCCCCTCTGTCTGTGAGGTCATCGAGAGAAGAGACTTCGTCGCGGATGGTCAACGCCTGAGGCGCGCACGCGCCGATGCAGGCGGTGCAGTCCACGCACAGATGCTCGAGCACGCTGGGGCGCCCCATCCTGACCCGCATCGCCTGGGTGGGGCAGGCCACCAGGCAGGCACGGCAGTCGCGGCACCGATCGGCGGAGGCATAGAGCGAGATGATGCGCGGCGCGGCGGTGGCCTCGGGCTTGAGATAGACGGTGAAGCTCACCCGAGTGCCCTCGTCGACCCGCGAGGTGACCCGCAGACGGTCGCTGTTGCGACGGATGTTCGGAAGTCCCATACCCGCGCCGAAACCGAGCGCGCGCGCCTCCGCACTCGCCGTGGAGAACCCCTCGGTCATCGCCAGCTCTATGTCCGGGATGCCCGGGCCCCCGTCGACGACGTTGACATCGATCTGCGTGTCGCTCAGGGAAGCCTCCAACCGGCCTCCGTTCGCGTGGATGACCACGTTCATCTCCGCCTCATACGCGGCGATCATGGTGCGCCGGATGGCTTCCGCATCGGCCCCGATGCGCTTCAAGTGCTCCTTTATGGAGCGCGAGGCCGCGCCGGCCCGGCGAAAATCGTTGCTCTCTATGTCGTATGACACGAATTCCATGTGCGGCGATCGCTGGTCTTGCTCCTGACCCCTGGTTGCTCTCGAGCCCTAACTCTGGCCGTTGGCAGAGAGGATCTGATAAATGAGACCGCAGGTCTCGAAAACCCCCACCGGCGAGACCATGATCAGTGTCTGGTTGGCCGTCGCCAACTCGATGATCTCCTCGTCAGGATCCACTCCCTCGACGAAGCAG
>CAVPLM010000011.1:0-128054 GCA_963706025.1 uncultured Actinomycetes bacterium
CTTTGTGCTCGGTCTGGAACACACTCAGCCCGCTTATCTCGGCGATCTTCTCCAAGCGGTAGCGAATGGTATGTCGGTGGGCATAGAGCTCCGCCGCGGTCTTGGTGAGACTCTCGTTGTTCCTGAAGAAGACCACGAGGGTCTGGATGAGCTGGGTCCCGTTCGCCTCGTCGTAGCGATCGACCGGTCCGATGGTCTCCTCGTAGAGAGGACCGCACCTCATTGGGGTCTCTCTCCCAGATATCGAGCAGAAGCCGGTACGTCCCCACGTCACGGAAGTGCAGGATGCTCCCTGGGCCCTGGAGCTTGCGACCCACTTTGAGGGCCAACAAGAGCCTCCTGGTAGCCCCTATCCATCTGCGCGGCGTCGGAGATGAACCCGCCACCCGCCGAAACGCTGAGCCCTCCCGTCGACTGTCCCAGGCCTTGCAGGACGGCTGCCAGGCGCCCCAGAGCGTCTGGATTCCGGGCGGTCTTACCGCACACGAAGATCACCACATGGCCGGATTTGAGACTGACGAGCGACGACGGTTCTGAGGACGACAGAAAGCGAGTGCTCAGAGAAGAAGCGCCCCACGGCCCTGTCGAATGCCTCCTGGTCGAGGCCTTTGCGAGTGACCAGTCCGTCGAACTCATCGACTCCAAGCAGCACCACCGTCGCGCCCTGGCTCAGATCGCATCCGAGGAAGGCGCCCCGACGCAGCAAGGAATCGCCGGCTCCTTCTCCCCGCTGATGACGTCGTCGACGAAGTCACCTTTCAGACGCACCTCGGTCTCGAAACGAACCCGGTCCTGAGCCATCTCTAGAGCGGCGATGGTGGCGGAGTGCTCGAGGACCAATGTCTCCATCGACGAGAGGTCCGGGGCGGCAGTAAGAGCGCACACATAGCCGAGCCGTTTGTGGCTGACCACGATCGGAAGAGCGAACATGGTGGGCAGGTCCTCTTCCTGCAGGCGGAAGAGCTTCTCCCCCCGGCCCATGACGGCGAAGCGCTCACGCACGTCCGGCCCCCCCAGCCGCGTCTCCAGGTCGGCGGACGCAACAGGAAGGCCCGCCGAGGCCGCCAGTACCTCCAGTGACACATCGAGGACCGCAACAGGGCTCTCCAAGAGGTGAGAGGCTTCATCGGCCAGTTCCTGCCATCCTCCCCCCCGGATGACTATCCCCAAGAGGCTGCGGTGGATGGACTGGGACTGCTCCAACTGCGAGGCCTGGCGGTTGATGATGACCTCGGTCACATCTTGCATCAGGCGGGTCCAGCGCAGTCCCTGCGGCACTTCGATAATGGGGAACTTGCGCTTCTCGGCCAGCTCGATCACGTCGGCGGGTATTCTCTCCACAAACCGGGTGGTCTTGACGAAAAGGGCCGCGGCACCGGCCATCATGACCCGCCGGCAGAATTCGCGCTGCCGGTCCAAATCGCCTTTGACCGCGAACATGGTGGAGAGGACCATCTCTCCCCCGAAAGCCAGTCGGCGATGTCGGGGACTTCTCCCACGGTCACCGAGGTGACTCTGCGGTCGAGTCCGGTCTGACCGGCAAGGAGCCGCGCGTCTTTCAGCACGCTGAGCTGGAGTATCTGCGCGACCGTCACGGGCATGGTGAGACGCAAGATACCATCACTCGGGCTTATTGCCTGGCCAGCTTGGGGCATCGGCTACCCCAGGCCAGGTGGTGCGGCCAGCCGGCCTCTCGGCGTCCCGCGGTCCTGGTGGGCGCTGCTATCATGTCAATGCTGGGAACCCTGGATTCCCATGGGCGTTGAACTGGGCCAACAACTCAGTCTCTGGACCCTCGCGCCGTTCGCCTGCATGTTGATGGCCATCGCGATCCTGCCTCTCGCGGCAGGAAGTGGTTCCATCGAACAGGAACAAGGCCATCGTGGCGGCAGTCCTGGGCGTTCCCACTATGGTCTACCTGCTCGTCCGTTTCGGTAGCCTGGGTCTGCACGTGACCGCGAGCACCGCGGAAGAGTACATCTCCTTCATCGTCCTGCTGCTTGCTCTCTTCACTATCTCCGGAGGCATCTACCTCACCGGGAACCTGGTGGCCACGCCGCGGACCAATCTCGCCTTCCTGCTGTGGGCGCGATTCTGGCCAGCTTCGTCGGCACCATGGGGGCCTCTATGCTCCTCATCCGCCCTCTGTTGCGAGCCAACTCCGAGCGCACCCACTCCCGGCACACGGCGGTCTTCTTCATCTTCGTCGTATGCAACATCGGGGGGATGCTGACCCCTTTGGGCGATCCGCCTCTGTTCCTGGGTTTCTTGCGTGGCGTGCCCTTCGCCTGGACCCTGAGTCTATGGCCCCAATGGCTGCTGTACGGGGCCTCACTCTGCTCGCGTATCTGGCTATCGAGGTCCTCCAGTATCGCCGGGAACCGGCCGAAGCCCGCCGCTGGGACGAAGCGGATTACGTGCCTATGCGGATCAAGGGCAAGATCAACCTGCTCTTATTCGCGTTGGTCATGGTGACGGTGCTGTTCTCCGCACCGTTGGCCCAGGCCGGCGAGGCCATCCACTTCGGCTTGTTCGCGAGGTGATCTTGGTCGCCTGGCCATCCTCTCCCTCAAGCTGGGGCCCCGGGGACCCCGCGCGGCCAACCGTTTCCGCTGGGCACCGATAGTGGAAGTGGCCCTGCTCTTCGCTGGGATCTTCGCCACGATGATCCCAGCTCTGGCCCTTCTCCAGGCCCACGGGGAGCTATCGGGCTCGGTCAGCCGTGGCAGTACTTCTGGGCGGCCGGAGGGCTCTCGTCCTTCCTCGACAATGCTCCCACCTATCTGGTTTTCACGGCCGCGGCACAGGGCCAGGTGGGAGTCGCGACCGTGGGTGGTCTGACCGTGGCCCAGATCGCGCCGGGCATGCGGTTCGCCCCGGCCCAGCTCCTGGCTGCCATTTCTTCCGGGGCGGTCATGATGGGAGCCATCACCTATATCGGGAACGCCCCTAACCTGGCCGTGAAGGCCATAGCCGAGCACTCCGGCCTCAAGATGCCCTCGTTCTTCGGCTACATGGGCTATTCGGTGGCGGTGCTCGTGCCTATCTTCGTTGTGGTGACCGTGGTGTTCTTCCTTTAGGCGTTCGGCCCGCGGCGCCGGGCTGGGACGCCGGGCGCCGCGGAGACCGGTCTGGGCCTGCATCGGCGCGGCGGGCTGCCCGACCGGGCCCCCGGGAGGGATGACGTGGTAATCTATCGGGGCTGCGACCCAGGGATGAATCGGCGGTCAAACCGGCGCCCAGGCTCTCGAAAGCGCGAATCAACGGTGTACGGTCCCCATGACGGCGCTCCCCTAGAGCGGGCTGGGGAGATGCGGTCGATGGGTTCTGCCCGGCGGCAGGGGACTGCGGACCGCCTGATGCGGAGGCTGCACGCAGACATGGCGACGCTTGGCATCGATATCGGCTGCATCAGCGTGAAGATCGCCGTTGTGGGTGGACCTGAAGACCGTGAGTCCTTTCGGGCGCTGGCTTCGGGGTCCGCCCTCTTTCATGACCCGTCACAGACCGGCACGGAGGCTGACCCTCCCCCATCCCGACGCTCCGCCCATCCTGGCCACCGCCTACCGGCGCATCAAGGGCAGCCCGGCCGATGCGGCCCAGGAGTTCCTCAGCCAGGTGCTGGCCGCGCTGCCCGAGGGCATGATCACCGCGGTCCGGGTGACCGGCACCGGCGGGCGCCTGGTCGGGAACCTGCTCGACATCCCCTACGAGAACGAGTTCAAGGCCATCGCCCGCGCCATCGGCGCGCTGCATCCCGACGTGACCACCGTCTTCGAGATGGGCGGCGAGACCTCCAAGTTCATCCACCTCGAGACCGACGAGACCTCGGGCCGGGTGGGCATCGCCGACTACGGCACCAACGGCGACTGCGCGGCCGGCACCGGCTCGTTCATGGACCAGCAGGCCAACCGCCTGCTCTACGACATCGAGGATGTGGGCGACATCGTGCGCGGAGCCGGCAAGGCCGCCTCCATCGCCGGCCGCTGCTCGGTGTTCGCCAAGTCGGACATGATCCACGCCCAGCAGAAGGGCTACCAGCCGCCCGAAGTGCTCAAGGGCCTCTGCAACGCGGTGGTGCGCAACTACCGCGGCACCATCACCAAGGGCAAGGAGATCGGCGACCGGGTGGCCTTCATCGGCGGCGTGGCGGCCAACAAGGGCGCCGTCGCCGCCCTGCGCGAGGCCTTCGAGATGGACGAAGACCAGCTGATCGTCCCCGCCTACTACGCCTGGATGGGCGCCATCGGCAGCGCGCTGACCGCGGCCGACGAGCAGCGCCGGCGTCGAGATGGTCACCATCGATCCCGACCGGCTGGACGGCGGCCGATCCGCCGACTTCGAGACCAGCGACGCCCTCTCCATGGAGCGGGTCATCCTGCTGCGCGACCGGGTCAAGCCCTACGAGTTCCCGCCCGAAGCGGCACGATCGGCGCCTACCTGGGCGTCGACATCGGCTCGGTCTCCACCAACCTGGTGGTGCTCGACGAGGACGGCGAGGTGGTCAAAGAGATCTACGTCAAGACCGACGGCCGCCCGGTCGAGGTGGTCAACAAGGGCCTGGCCGAGATCTGGAACGAGATGGGCCCCCGCCTGAACATCCTGGGCGTCGCCACCACCGGCTCGGGCCGGGAGCTCATCGGCGAGCTCATCGGGGCCGACACCGTCAACGACGAGATCACCGCCCACAAGACCGGCGCCACCTTCATCGGCCGCAAGCTCATCGACCGCGTGCCCGACACCATCTTCGAGATCGGCGGGCAGGACTCCAAGTTCATCAGCCTGCAGGACGGCGTCGTGGTCGACTTCGCCATGAACGAGGCCTGCGCGGCGGGCACCGGCTCGTTCCTGGAGGAGCAGGCCGAGAAGCTGGGCATCAACATCATCGGCGAGTTCGCCGAGCTGGCCCTGTCTTCGGAGGCGCCGGTGCGCCTGGGCGAGCGCTGCACCGTCTTCATGGAGCGCGACGTCAACTCGTACCTCCAGCGCGGCGCGGACAAGAAGGATCTCGTGGCCGGCCTGGCCTACTCCATCGCCTACAACTACCTCAACCGCTTGGTCGGCCGGCGCCACATCGGCGACACCATCTACTTCCAGGGCGGCACCGCCTACAACGACTCGGTGGCCGCCGCCTTCAGCATGATCCTGGACAAGGACATCATCGTGCCGCCGTACAACGGGGTGGTGGGCGCCATCGGCGTGGCCCTGCTGGCCCGCGAGAAGATGGCGGCCACCCAGACGCCCTCCCGCTTCCGGGGTTGGGACCTGGAGAAGGTCGACTACACCATGCGCGAGTTCACCTGCAAGGGCTGCACCAACGAGTGCGACATCCGCCAGTTCACCATCGGCGACGAGAAGACCTACTGGGGCGACAAGTGCTCCGACCGCTACCGCAAGCGGGCCAAGGTGGACAAGGAGCCCGTCATCCGCGACCTGGTCGAGTTCCGCAACGCCTCGTTCTACTCCTACGTGACCGAGGCCGAGGACACCTCCACCCTGCTGCGCAGCGGCACCGGCGCTCCGCGGGGCACCATGGGCATCCCCCGGGCCATGTACACCTACGACCGCCTGCCCTTCTGGGCCACCTTCTTCAAGGCGCTGCGGGTTCGACATCATGCTCTCCCGCCAGACCGACAAGAAGATCCGGGAGATGGGCATCGAGGGCGCGGTGGCCGAGCCCTGCTTCCCCATCCGGGTGGCCCACGGGCACGTGGCCGAGCTGCTCGAAGAGGGGCCGACCACATCTTCCTGCCCAACCTCCTGAACGAGGAGACCGACCATCCGGAGATCGAGTCCCACGCCTGCCCCTGGGGCCAGACCCTGCCCCACGTCATCCGGCTGGCGCCGCACTTCGAGGCCTACGCCGACCGGTTCTTCGCGCCCACCCTGCACTTCCGCCGCGGCCCCGAGTACGTGCGGCAGACGCTCCGCGTCGGCCATGAAGCCCTTGGGCGTGCCGGCGCGCGTGGTGGACGAGGCCCTGAAGGAGGCCTACGAGGCGCAGGCCGAGTTCCGCGGGCGCCTGATGGCGGCGGGCGCCGACGCCCTGGCCATGCTGGAGGAGCACGACGAGCTGGGGATCGTGCTGGTCGGCCGGCCCTACAACATCTACGACGCCGGGGTCAACATGGACATCCCGGCCAAGCTCCGCCGCTACTACGGGGTCAACATCATCCCGATCGACTTCCTGCCCCTGTGGGGTAGGAGACGCGCGACGTCACGCCCAACATGTTCTGGAACTACGGGCGCAAGATCCTGCAGGCGGCCAAGGTGGTGGCCGAGCACCCCAACCTGCACATCATCTACATGACCAACTTCAAGTGCGGCCCCGACTCGTACATCAAGCACTACATCGGCGCGGCCTCGCCCGACCCCTTCCTGGTGCTGCAGTTCGACGAGCACACCAACGACGCCGGCGCCATGACCCGCTGCGAGGCCTACCTGGACAGCAAGGGCTTCCTGCGCTGGTGGGCCCGCGAGGACAGGGCCAAAGCAACCGGTGAGGGAGACCTAGATGGACACCGAGACCGTCACCAAGAGCGGCAACGGCAAGGGCAGCCGCGACGGCGGCCGAGGCGGCCCTGGGCGCGCTGCCCAAGCCGGTGGCCGCCTACGGCGCCGAGACCAGCCCGGTGGTCAAGGCCGACGTCGACTTCAGGACCGGGTGCTGTGGCTCTGCCGCATGCCCTACGGAGGCTCGCGCATGCTGGCGCGGCCTTCCGCTCCATCGGCCTCGACACCCGGGTGACGCCCGATGAGGACTCCCGCACCCTGGAACTGGGCGGCAAGTACACCTCGGGCGACGAGTGCTATCCCCAGCGCATCGTGCTGGGCGACTACATGAAGCTGCTCGAGGACGAGAAGCTCGATCCCAAGAAGACCGCCTTCCTCCTCCCCACCGCCAACGGGCCCTGCCGCTTCGGCCAGTACGTCGCCGCTGCTGCGCCGCATCCTCGACGACCAGGGCTACGAAGACGTCCCCATCCTCTCGTTCACCTCGGCCGACGGCTACGCCGGCATCGGCGACCAGGCCCGCGAGCTCATCCGCACCGCCTGGCGCGCCGTGGTGGTGCAGGACATCCTGCTCAAGCTGCTGCTCATGACCCGGCCCTACGAGGTCAACCCCGGCGAGACCGACAAGGTCTACCTGGAGTGCCTCGACCTCATGGCCGAGATCGTCGCCCGGCAGGGCATCAGCAACAAGGAGCGCATGGCCGACCTCCAAGCCGGCCTCCGGCGGGTCAAGAAGGCGTTCCTGGCCATCCCGGTGAAGGACGAGGACCGGCCGCTCATCGGCGTGGTGGGCGAGATCTTCTGCCGGCTCAACACCTTCTCCAACAACGAGCTCATCCGCCACATCGAGGCCCAGGGCGGCGAGTGCTGGCTGGCCGGCGTCGGCGAGTGGGTCTGGTACACGAACGAGGAGGCCTTCCGCCGCCACCGCGAGGAGAAGCGGCGCGTCAGCAAGGAGTGGCTGCAAGACGTTCATCACCTCGCGCGATCATGCACAGCGACGAGAAGGCGCTCATGGAGGACTTCCACGACGTCTTCGCCCATCACCCCGAGCCGCACGTGACCGAGGTGCTGGAGTACGCCCACCCCTATCTGCCCCAGGAGGGGGCGCTGGGCGAGATGGTGCTCTCCACCGGCGGGGCCATCTATCTCTACCACCAGGGAGCCGACGGCATCGTCGACATCAGCCCCTTCACCTGCATGAACGGCATCGTCACCGAGGCCATCTATCCCCGGGTGAGCAGGGACCACGACAACATCCCCATCCGGGTCTTCTACTTCGACGGCACCCACAGCGACCTCGACCGCGACGTGGGCATCTTCCTCGAGCTGGCCAAGACCTACAAGCGGCGCAAGAAGATCCCCCGCGCATAACGGCTTGCGGGACGAGGCCCATCCCACCATGCCCGCCAGGCTCCAAGAGGTCGTTCCAGAATGACGCCTAGCCGACGATGTTCGCCCGCCTAGGCTCGTTCGCAGTCCGCTTCCGCTGGCTCATCATCGCCGCCTGGGTGGTGGCGGCGTGGTGCTGACCCTGGTGGCCCCCAACATCAACGACGTGGCCGTCAGCGACCAACGGGCCTTCCTCCCCTCCTCGGCGCCCAGCCTCGACGCCAACGAGACGGTCAAGAAGTACTTCCCCGACCGGGTCTCGCCTTCGAGCGCCGTGCTGGTGGTCGACGCCGGCGCCGGTGGCCGCGTCGACGAGGGGCCGGCCGGCGAGTTCGTGGCCGAGCTGACCAGCTGGCTCGAGCGGCGCCGAGGCGCCCGCCGCGGTCGACCAGGTGTGGTCTCCCGACCCTGGGCGACGAGCAGACCAGGGCCGGCCTGACCAGCGAGGACAAGCAGGTGGCGCTCGTCCTGGTGCGCTTCAACGCCATCGGCACGGAGCCGGTCACGAAGGAGGCCATGGCCGCGATCCAGGACGCGTCTGGACCAGGCGCCGCAGGTGTCGCAGGCCTACATGACCGGCGACGGGCCCATCCTCGGAGCCTACGACAGCAGCTCCAAGGGTAGCATCGACTCCACCACCTGGATCACCATCTTGCTGGTGGTGGTCATCCTGCTGGTGATCTACCGGTCGCCGGTGAGCCCCATCGATCCCTCTGATCACCATCGCGCTCGCCTACCTGATCTCCCGGGGCGTAGTGGCCCTCCTGGGAGCGCACACGCTCACCATCTCCATGTACACGAACGTCTTCCTGATCGTGGTGCTGTTCGGAGCGGGTACGGACTACTGCCTCTTTCTCATCAGCCGCTTCCGCGAGGAGATGGCCGACGTCGGCGCCCCGGCCCCGGCGGTCAAGACCACGGTGCGCGCCGTGGGCGAGACCATCGCCTCCAGCGCCGGCACGGTGATCGTGGGCCTGGCCATGATGACGGCGGCCGAGCTGGGCCTCTACAACACCAGCGGGCCCAGCATCGCCATCGGGGTGGCCATCGCCCTCCTGGCCGGTCTGACCCTCACCCCCGCCATGCTGACCATCCTCGGCGACCACGCTTTCTGGCCGCGCAAGGCCCGGCACATGAAGGAGGCCGGTCTCTGGCACGCCTGGGCGGGCAAGGTGGTGAAGCGGCCGATCGTGGCCCTCCTGGTACCGGTGATCGTGCTGGTGCCGCTGGCCGTCTACGGGGCCGGGCTGGCCCGGGACTTCGACCTGCTGGGCGACCTCCCCAAAGACGACCCGGCGCGGGAGGGCTTCGACGTGCTGGCCGACCCACCTCGGCCCCGGCGCCATGCAGCCGCTCAACGTGGTGGCGGTCGACCCCGCCGGCTTCGACACCGCCCAGGGGTCTGGCGCGCATGAAGGAGCTGGAGGCCACGTTGGCCGGGCTGCCCCACGTGACCACCGTGCGCAGCTTCACGGGATCGCTGCCCGACCAGAAGACCCTGAGCGTCGCCGACCAACTGGGGGTCCAGGCGAAGGCGTGCGGAGGGGATGGCGAACCTGGAGCGGGCCGGCAGCACGCGAGCTGGTGGAGGCTCAGACTCAGGCGCGAGCTCAGGTACAGACTCGGAGCTGGCCGCCTTGTTCCAGGAGGCGGCCGCCGGCCTGACCGACCTCTATGGGTATCTGCTCCAACTGGCCCAGAGCTACCCGGAGGTCCTGCAGGACCCCGGGTACCTGAAGGCGGTGGCAGCGCTCTCCGAACTGGCCGGGCTGGCCCAGGCAACTCCGGCGGGGGAACGACGCCCTCCCTCACCGGAACGGCTGCTCGAGCAGGCGCTCACGCAACTCGGCGCTCCTCGCGGAAGGCCTGGAAGAACTCCAGGGAACCTTCTCCGCCCGTCCCGAGGCCATCCTCCTCCCCGAGCTCTACCTGGAGAGCAACGAGGGGCTCAAAGCCCTCCGCGACGCCTACATCTCCGCGGACGGCACCGCTACCCGCCTGCAGGTGGTCCTCGACGTCGGTCCCTACAGCCCGGAAGCCGTCACCACCGTGAGGCGATGCGCGCAGGCCCTGACCGAGAGCGGGTTCGAGGGCGTGGTCGACGGCAGTTCGGCCGTGCTCCTCGACCTGCGCGACGCCTCGAACCGGGACATGACCCGAGCCATCATCTACGTCTTGTCCGGGGTCTTCGTGGTCTTGCTCCTCTTGCTGCGGGCGCTGGTGGCCCCGATCTACCTCATCCTGACCATCCTCCTCTCCTACACTGCCACACTGGGCGTGGTGCGGCATTCTCTTCGTCGATATCCTGGGGGCCGCCGGCATCATGTGGTGGGTGCCCATGTTCATGTTCGTGATGCTGGTGGCCCTGGGCATGGACTACAACATCTTCCTGATCGGGCGGGTGAAGGAGGAGGTGGCCACGCACGGCACCCGGGCCGGCACCCGGCTGGCCCTCGCCCGGACCGGGGGCATCATCACCTCGGCCGGGCATCATCATGGCCGGCACGTTCGCCAGCATGATGAGCGCCAGCATCCTGGGGCTGCTGCAGATCGGCTTCGCGGTGGCTTTCGGGGTGCTGCTCGACACCTTCGTGGTGCGCACCACCCTGGTGCCCGCCATCATCGTGCTGCTGGGCACGATGGAGCTGGTGGCCCCGCAGATGGGGCCCGGCGGAGACGCTCGGAGATTCTTGGACCCGGAGGAGACGAGCTGGAGTGAGCCTGGCATTGAACGACGTATGGCTTGCCCTCGCGCTTACCACTTTCGCCGGGCTGGCGACCGCCATCGGCAGTCTGATCGCCTTCACGGCCAAGAGGACGAACTACCGCTTCCTCTCTGTGGCCACGGGTTTCTCGGCAGGAGTGATGCTCTACGTGTCCTTCGTCGAGATCCTCTTCAAAGGATCCAACGCGCTGACAGAGAGCTACGGAGTCCGTTTGGGCAGTTGGATAGCCGTCGGCGCCTTCTTCGGTGGCATCTTCCTTATGGGTCTGATAGACAAGCTGATCCCGGCAGCCGAGAACCCGCACGAGACCCATCCGGAATCCGAGATGGCCCCCCTGCGCGACCCTTCGGCCCCATTGCCGGATTTCGCGTCGGCAGAGGCTGCCGTGGGAGGAGGCCCCCATTCGGGGGGAGTGCACGACCACGGCCGGGTGGACAAGAAGCTCATGCGCATGGGGCTGTTTACCGCCCTCGCCATCGGTATCCACAACTTCCCCGAGGGTCTGGCCACGTTCCTGGCCGTTTTGCAGGATCCCACCCTGGGGCTGGCCATCGCCATCGCCGTCGCCCTGCACAACATCCCCGAGGGGATAAGCGTGTCCGTGCCCATCTTCTACGCCACCGGAAACCGCAGGAAGGCCTTCACCTACTCGGCGCTGAGCGGCCTGGCCGAACCGGTGGGTGCCGGTATCGCCTATTTGATCCTCCGCGCCTTCCTCGGCTCGGACGGTGGTTCCTTCCCTCCCCAGGTGATGGGGATCATCTTCGGGTTGGTGGCCGGCATCATGGTCTACATCAGCCTCGACGAGCTCCTGCCCACGAGCCGGGCGTACGGCAAGGGCCATGACAGCCTCTTTGGGCTGGTGGCGGGGATGGCCGTGATGGCGATCAGCCTGTTGCTGTTCAAGTAGAGCGTCGCCGCGGTAACTCATACTCGGCGACTGAGCCGCGGAGTTGGGAGGTCCGACTTGCATAGACATGAGGAAACCAGACGGCTTGTGGAAGACCTGCTCCGTTCGCAGCGTTTCGCCGTCCTTTCCACGGAGCGGAGACCGGACCCTACGCCAGTCTGATCGCATTCTGGGCTGCCGATGACCTGAGCCAGATCGTGTTCGCCACCATGCGGGCAACGCGCAAGTTCAACTACTTGGTGACGCATCCCCGAGTGGCCCTTCTCTTCGACAACCGCTCCAACCGCGACGTCGACGTACGCCAGGCCATGGCCGTCACCGCCACGGGAACGGCCCGGGAGCTGAGCGAAGAAGGCGCTCGTGCCGCGGCATCAGATGCCTACCTGGCAAAACATCCCCACCTGGCTACGTTCGTCGCTTCCCCCGGCTGTGCGTTCGTGACGGTCGCAGTCGACACCTACTACGTGGTCACCCATTTCCAGAGCGTGGTAGAGCTGCACATGCCGCGCACCGAACATGCCGGCTGAAGAAGCGTCCGCCGGCCCGGGCTCTTGGGTCTTGGACCTGCACGAGGTCGGCCCCGACGATCTCGGCCGGGCCGGAGGCAAAGCGGTGGCACTGGCGGCTCTGCAGCGAGCCGGCCTCCGGATCCCCGGGGGCCTTTGTGTGCTCACCGCCGCGTACGACAGATTCGTCGACACCGCCGGTCTCCGTCAGGCGATCGCGCTCGAGCTTGGACGCAAGAGCTTCGAAGACATGCGCTGGGAAGAGGTCTGGGACGCTTCGCTCAGGATCCGCAACCTGTTCCTCCGGGCATCTCTCGAGCCTGAGCTTACCGGTGTGCTGGAGGAGATCCTGGGCCGGCGGTTCGGCGACGGACGACCGGCCGTCGTCCGTTCCACGGCTCCCGCGGAGGACACGGCTGCGACGTCGTTCGCCGGGCTGCACGAATCCTACGTGAACGTGAGAGGTGTACCCGCGCTATTGGATGCCGTGCGCCAGGTGTGGGCCTCGTTGTGGACCGACCGGGCCCTCCTCTACCGCAAGGAGCTGGGTCTGGACGTCCTTTCCAGCAGCATGGCCGTCGTAGTCCAGGAACTGATCTCGGGGGAGGTCTCGGGAGTCGCGTTCTCCCAGAACCCCCTGGACGAGTCCCAGGCCGTGGTGGAAGCCGTCTGGGGCCTGAACGAGGGCTTGGTCGACGGGACCATAGAGCCGGACCGCTGGATAGTTGAACGAGGCACCGGAACCCTGGTGGAGCACTTCGAACCGGTCCGTCTCCACAAAGTCGCCTCGAGCAGCGAGCGCGCCCCGGATCCCGGCGGCGCCCCGGATCCCGGCGGCGCCGTGGGGGCCGACGGTGAGGGCCGGGGCGCCTCGGGAGCCGGTGGCGCCGGGGGGACGCAGCTTGTCGAGCTGGCCGAAAGCGAGCGGGTCGCCCCTCCCCTGAGCGACGCTGAGCTTCGGTCCGTCGTGGCCGCCGCCTTTGAGGCAGAGAATCTGTTCGGCAGGCCCCAGGACGTGGAATGGACCCTGGCGGGAGACGACCTCTGGATCCTGCAGTCGCGACCGATCTCCACCTGGGAGCGACACTCCAGGCTGAAGCCGATTCCATCGCACACGAGCGGGCCCAGGAGGAGGTGCGGGAGGTGCTGGGAGGTACCGCCTCGCCCGGCGAGCAGCCCCGACTGTGCGGGACGAACGTCCCTGGTATGTCAACCTGCACAGGAGCTTCAGTACGCTCCGCGACCTGCGCTACCAGGTGGAGCAGGTGGCCATCCCCCAGATGGGGGCAGAGGCCGACTCCATGGCCACGACTGATCTCTCCGGCTTGTCGGACGAGGATCTGGCAGTGGAAATGGCCCGCCGCAGAGAGGCCCTGACCCGCTGGGAGGAGACCTACTACCAGGACTTCATCCCTCTTGCTCACGGCGTGCGGTTGTTCGGACAGGTCTACAACGACAAGGTGCGACCGGCGGACCCCTACGAGTTCGTGGATCTGCTCGCCGGCTCCGGCCTGCTCAGCGTGAGCCGCAACGCCACTCTCGAGGAGCTCGCAGATCGGATGGCCCGAGAACCAACCGAACCGACGGAGGCCCTCGATGACTATCTCGACCGGTTCGGATCGGGGCCGGGGACGCCGGAGCCGGTACGAGCCCGGGAGCGCGCGCGCCTGATCCGGCTGGTTTCCGAGATGGCCCGGCAGCCGGAAGGAGGAGGCGCTCACGGACGGGCGCACCGCGGCCGGGTGCGGCCGAGGTCGTCTGGCGCGCAGCCTGCCGACCGCGCCGCGGAATACCTGGGCCGCTTCCAGGGAGAGGAGAGGCGCTTTCAGGAGGAGCTTCTGGACTTGGCCCGAGCCAGCTACCGCCTGCGCGACGACGACAACGTCCATCTGGGCCGTTTTCGCCGGCTGGTGGAGGCCGCCCTGGCCGAGGCTCAGGCCCGGGCGGGCGGCCCCACTGCCGGCGACGTGACCGGCAGCGGGTCCGAGGGCACGACTCCGCCTGAGTCGACCGCAGAACCGCCTCCGGAGGCGTCGCGGCCGGCCGGAGACGAAGCAGCGCCCGCCCCCTCACCTGCACCGCGCTTCAAGGTGAGGCAGTTGGTGGGCCAGCCGGCCGGTCCCGGACTCGCCGTCGGCCGAGCAAGGGTCTCGCTCGGCGAGAACGATCTCTACGCCTTCGTCCGGGGGGAGATACTGGTCTGCGACAGTCTCGATCCCACGATGACTTTCGTCGCGCCCCTGGCTGCGGCCATCGTGGAGCGGCGAGGAGGGATGCTGGTCCACGGCGCCATCATCGCCCGGGAATACGGTCTGCCCTGCGTCACCGGGGTTCCTGATGCCACCGAGGAGATCCACACGGGTGACCTGCTCACGGTGGACGGTTTCCTGGGGATCGTCGTGGTCGGCGGAACGCCGCCCGGAAGCGTGGTGCCCGCCGAGTCGTAGCCGCCCGAGTCGTAGCCCCCGCCCGGTCGCAACCATGCCCCCGCAAGGTCCGCTACCCCGGGCGCATCTCGGGGGATTCGAGGATTAGCTCACGTAGCTGATGGGTCCATTTCGCAGGACCTCGGGCACGTGATACCTGTAGAACCACCACTCCGCGGCCGGCAGATCGTTCATGTCCGAGAAGATGGTGAAGGATGATGGTCTCGATCATGAGACCCCGTCTCCCGGATCCATGCTGCGCTGGCTACGGTGTCGCCGGGGCGGAGCGCAGGTCCCCCACCAGTTCCTCCACCAAGCCGTCCTCGACCACGTGCGGCAAGGTGATGTGACCGCCGGGGGAAGGCTCGGCGCGGGGGCCCGCGCGGCGCCGGGGGGCCGCGTTCTGCCCGCGGCGTCCCCCGCGACGCGCCCCGCATTCCAGGCCGCCGCGGTCTCCAGAGCGGCCTCGTTGCGGGCCCAGGCCCGCCGGGCCACCCCGCCCATGACGTCCCACTCCACCGCCGAGCGGATGATGGCGTCCACCCGCTCCGAGCCGTCCAGGACCAGGCCGAACCCGGTGTTGATGGCCCGGCCGATGCCGACCCCCCCGCCGTTGGAAGCCACCACCAGGGTCATGCCCCGGGCGGCATTGCCGGCCCAGCAGTGGAAGGCCATGTCGGCCATAACGTTCGAGCCGTCGTGGATGTTCGCCGTTTCCCGGTAGGGAGAGTCGGTGCCGGAGACGTCGTGATGGTCGCGGCCGATGATCACCGGGCCGATCTCGCCCCGGCGCACCAGGTCGTTGAAGGCTAGGGCGATGCGCACCCGCCCTTCGGCGTCGGCGTAGAGGATGCGGGCCTGCGAGCCCACCACCAGGTTGTTCTTGGCGGCGTCGCGCACCCAGTTGTAGTTGTCGCGGTCCTGCCAGCAGCGCTCCGGGTCGATGCAGCTCATGGCCGCGGCGTCGGTGGCGGCCAGGTCGGCCGGGTCGAGACTGCAGCACACCCAGCGGAAGGGGCCGTAGCCCCGGTCGAAGCAGAGCGGGCCCATGATGTGCTCCACGTAGGAGGGGTAGATGAAACCCTCCTTGGTGTCGGCGCCGTTGGCGGCCACCTCTGTGACGCCCGCCTCGAACACCGCCTTGAGGAAGCTGTTGCCGTAGTCCCAGAAGTGGGTGCCCCGCCGCGCCATCACGCCGATCAGCTCGATCTGCCTGCGCAGCGAATCGTCCACCCGGCGCCGGTACTCCGCCGGGTCGGCGCCGAGCAGCTCCCGGGCCGCCGCGAAGTCCAGGCCCTGGGGCACGTAGCCGCCTTCGTAGGCGGCGTGGCAGGAGGTCTGGTCGGAGGCCAGCTCCACCGGCATCTCGTGGTCCACCGCGTACTGCCACAGGTCGACCACGTTGCCGTGGTAGGCGATGGAGAGGGGCGTCCGGGCGGCGCGCGCAGCCGCCGCCCAGGAGAAAGCCTGGTCGAGATCGGCGGTGACCCGCTGCACCCAGCCCTGCTCCCGGCGGGTCTCGATGCGCGACAGGTCCACCTCGGCCGTGATGCTCACCGCCCCGGCGATGTCCGCCGCTTTCGGCTGGGCGCCGCTCATCCCGCCCAGGCCGGAGCTCAGATAGAGACGGCCGGCCAGATCTTGATCGTCCGGGATCCCCAGATACAGGCGCCCGGCGTTCAGCAGCGTGAGGTAGGTGCCGTGCACGATCCCCTGCGGCCCGATGTACATCCAGCCGCCGGCGGTCATCTGGCCGTAGTTGGCCACGCCGAGCTGGGCGGCCTCGTGGAAGTCGGCCGGGTTGTCGAACTCGCCCACCATGAGGCCGTTGGTGTTGATCACCCGGGGGGCGTCGCGGTGGGTGGGGAACAGGCCCACGGGGTGGCCGGAGGCGACCACCAGGGTCTGGTCCTCGGTCATCTGCTCGAGGTACTGCTTGACCAGCCGGTACTGCATCCAGTTCTGGAACACCTGGCCCGTCTCCCCGTAGGTGACCAGCTCGTAGGGGTAGAGGGCGACGGCGAAATCCAGGTTGTTGTCGATGTTGAGCTGGAGCGCCCGGGCCTCGAGGATGCCCCGGTACTGGTCGACCGGCCGGGCCTTGATGTTGCCCGTCGCGGCGTCGGCTCCCGTCACGACCCCGGCGCCGGCCGGAACCGGTAGCCGTAGATGCGTCCCCGCTCCCTCAGTTCCGCCAGGAACTCGGGCGCCACCGCCTCGTGCAGCGCCGGCGGCACGTAGCGGAGGGCGTTCTTGAGCGCCAGCACCGTCTGGCGCGGCGACAGGGTGATAGCCCCGGTCGGGCGCCCGGCGGATGCCGGGCGCGAACGTCGCCGGCGGCGGCAACTCCTCGGAAGGCCGAGGGTGAGAGGTGTCTCGTTCTGGGTCGCCATGACGTGCGGCGCCTCCGACGGGAGGGTCGGTCACACCTCCAGGAGCCGGCTCTCGATGACCTGCTCCACGGAGAAGTCGTGCAGCTGCAGGTAGTGGCGGATGGTCTCTTCGAAGGCCTCCAGCGGCGCCAGCCCCACCAGCTCGCAGCCGGCCACCGCCACTCCGTAGCGGGCCGCCTCCGAGCGCACGGTCTCCAGCACCCGGTGGATGGGCGTCTTCTCGTACTGCAGGATGTCGATGGAGACCTGCACCTGGCCCTTGCCCTCCAGCGCCACCCCCATGGCCCGCACGTAGCGGTACCCGCCGCCCGAGAAGCGCACGGCCTCGGCGATGCGCTCGCGCGATGGAGAGATCGTCGGTGGCCAGATTCACGTTGAAGGCGATGAGGGGGAAACGCACTCCCACGATCGAGGCCCCCGACCGGGCGTTGAACTCCGCCGGGCCGGCATCGGGGGCGCCCTCCGGGGTGGCCAGTTTGGCGGCCAGGCCCTCGTATTCGCCCCGACGCACGTCGGGCAGCGACTGTCGCTCCGGCCGGGTGGCGGCCTCCTGGTAGTAGTAGACGGGGACGCCCTGCTCCCCGATCCACTCCCCCAACCGCCGCGCCAACACCACCGCCTCCTCGTCCGTCACCCCACGCAGGGGCACGAACGGGATCACGTCAACCGCCCCCAGGCGCGGATGGGCCCCTTCGTGCTTCCGCATGTCGATGACCGCGAAGGCCTCCCGGCACAGAGCCTGGGTGGCTGCCAGCACCGCCTCCGGCTCGCCCACGTAGGTGAGCACGGACCGGTTGTGATCGGGGTCGGCGCTCCAGTCGAGCAGCTCCACCCCCGGAGTCGCCCTGACCGCCCCGCTACGACCGCTCGATGACGGCTGCATCCCGCCCCTCGCTGACGTTGGGCACGCACTCGATCAGCCGCATGGTCATGCCTCTTCCACGTGATCCCGCTTCACCACGAGCCTGCCCTCTTTGAATACCCGCCATACCGGGTTCATCCCGTAGCGATACGGGATCTCAACGTGTCTCGAGCTATCGAGGATAAGAATGTCCGCCTTCTTCCCGACCTCCAGGCTCCCCACTTCGTCGTCCAGGGCCAGCGCTGCCGCCGCCTCGATGGTGATGGCCCGGATCACTTCCTCCGCCGTCATCCTCAGCTGCGAGCAGCCCATCGTGGCCATCAGCCAGAGGTTCTGGGTGGGACTGGAGCCCGGGTTGAAGTCGGTGCTCAGCGCCACCCGCGCCCCAGCGTCGAGCAGCCGGCGGGCCGGCGCGTAGCCGCCCTCGCCCAGGAAGAAGGTGGCGCCGGGCAGAAGGACCGCCACCGGGACGCGCTTACCCCCGGTCGTGACCGCGAGCGCCGCGATGCCGGCTTCGCTCACATGGTCCAGGTGGTCGACCGACACGGCTCCCAATTCCGCCGCCATCTCGGTGCCCCCCAGGTAGCTGAGCTGGTCGGCATGCAGCTTGGGCAGCAGTCCGTGCTCGAGGCCGGCTTCGAGCACGCGGCGGCACTGCTCGACCGAGAAAGCCCCCTGCTCGCAGAACGCGTCGCAGAATCGGGCCAGCTTGTGCTTGGCCGCCGCCGGGATCATCTTCTTCACGATCATCTTCACGTAGTCGTCGGCTCGGTCGGAGTACTCCACCGGCACGTTATGGGCGGCCAGGAGGGTCGGCACCACGTCGACGGCGTGAGCGAGGCTGACGTCCCGGTATACCTCCAGAAGCCGCAGCTCCTGCTCGAGGGAAAGGCCATAGCCGCTCTTCGCCTCGACGGTGGTCACGCCATAGCGGAGAAACCGGTCGAGCCGCTTGCGGGCCAGCGCGCGGAGCATGCTCGTCCGACGCAGCCCGGGTGGCGTGGACCGTGCTCATGATCCCGCCTCCAGCCGCGGCGATCTCTTGATAGGTCGCACCGGCCACCCGCATCTGGAACTCGTCCGCCCGATCGGCGGCATAGGCAAGGTGGGCGTGACACTCCACCAACCCGGGCATGACCACCCGTCCGTCCGCGTCGACCGTCTGCCCGCCCCGGGCCAAGCGGACTTCTTCCATCAGCGCCGATCCCTCACCGACCCACACCACGCGTCCCTCGCGCGCCGCCACCGCCCCATCCGGGATGTGCCCCAGGGTCGAGCGGGCGCCGGAGCCGGGGGCACCCCGCGCGCAGGTGAGCAGCTCCCCTGCGTCCTTGATGATCAGGTCGGCTTCAACCCACGTGCTCGTGGACTCGTTCACGGGTCCTCCCCTATTTCATTTCGCGTATGCCGGCTCCAGCGGCCCCACTGCTTTCTCTACCCTCGCGATCAGCGAACCATCGCGCACCATCTCGCTCAAGCGCCTCTATGTCCGGCGTCTGCGGACGATCATCCTCAAGTGGAGGTATAGACTCGCGGATGAAGTCATGGGCGGCCGCCACTCCCCGCCCCGGCCGCAATCCCTCCCGGAATTCCAGCCCCTGGGCCCCGCAGAGCAGCTCGATGGCGATCACCCGCAGCACGTTCCCCACTATTTCCCGAGCCTTGAGAGCGGCAAACGCCCCCATGCTCACGAAGTCCTCTTTGTTCGCCGAGGTCGGGATGCTGTCTACGCAGGCCGGATGGGCCAAGGTCTTGTTCTCCGACACCAGGGCCGCCGCCGTCACCTGGGCGATCATCAGGCCGCTGTTGAGTCCGCCGCGCTTGGTCAGGAAGGCGGGCAGATGATCGGAGGTGCTGGGGTCCATCATGCACTCCACCCGGCGCTCGGAGATGTTGGCCAATTCGGCCAGGGCCATCGCAAGGATGTCCATCGCCTGAGAGATCGGCTGGCCGTGGAAGTTCCCTCCCAAGATGACCCTTTCTTCCTCGGGGAAGACCAGCGGATTGTCGGTGGCGGCGTTGATCTCCACCTCCAGAACTCCACGCACGAAGGCCAGAGCATCCTTCACCGCCCCGTGCACCTGCGGAGCGCAACGCAGCGAGTAGGCGTCCTGCACCTTGCCGCACCCCTCGTGCGAGGCCATGATCTCGCTGTCCTCCAAGAGGCGAAGGAGATTGCGCGCGGTCGCCCTCTGACCCGGGTGCGGCCGAACCCTGTGCGTGATGTCGAGGTAAGGGGTACTCGTTCCCCGAAGGGCCTCCACCGCCTGGCGCGCACGCGATGTCGGCCGCCTTGCTGATGTTCTCGGCCTCCAGCAGGCTGAGCACGCCCACCGCCGTCATCATCTGGGTGCCGTTGATCAGGGCCAAGCCCTCTTTGGCCTCCAGGACCACCGGTTCGATGCCGGCCGCCCGGAGCGCCTCCCCGCCCGGCATACGCCGCCCCTGGTAGACCGCCTCGCCCTCGCCCATGAGAACGGCCGTCAGATGCGCCAGAGGGGCCAGATCACCGCAGGCCCCCACCGAGCCCTTGCGCGGGATCACGGGCAGCACCCCGGCGTTCAGAACAGCGAGCAGAGTCTGGAGCACCACCAGTCGGGCGCCCGAGTAGCCCTTGGCCAGCACGTTGGCCCGCAGCAACATCATGGCCCGCGTCTCTTCGGGCTCGAGGGGCTCCCCTACGCCGCAGCAGTGGCTGAATACCAGGTTGCGCTGCAAGGCCCGAGCGTCGGCCCCGGCCACCCGCACCTCGGCGAACTTGCCGAACCCGGTGGTCACGCCGTAGACGACGGCATCCTCGGCCAGCAGACGGTCGATATACTCGCGCGCCCGCTCGATGCGCGGAATCGCGGCTGGGGCCAGGTTCACAGTGACCCCACCCCGGGCCACGAGCGCCACATCCGCTGAGTTTGAGAGAATCGCCGTCGATGACCAGGGTCGCCACAGCCTTCACCCACCCGACCGATAGCACTTATATCTTCCATAGTACGCCTGAGCGGACTCCTTGGGCATCTCGGTCGTGTCCGGTCACCGGCCGCGCGCAGGCGCATGGGCTTGCTCGGTATTTCGACCCGGCCGGCCTGCCGCCGGCCGGCGAGACTACTCAGGCCGCACGCCGATGTGGAAGGGGATGCTCATGACCACCACCCACGGCACGCCCAGGAGCGCCGCCTTGAGTCGGAGCGCGTTCTGATTGTGGAGGACGTTCTCCCACCAATGCTCGACCACGAACTCCGGGATGATCACAGTGACCGTGTGATCTGCGCTCGGATGGAGGGAGCGGATGTAGTCCACGGCCGGCCTGGTGAACTCCCGATAGGGCGAGTCGACCACCACGAGAGGGATGTCGATGCCCATCTCTGCCCAGGTCGTTTGCAGGGCGCAGCACCTGTTCCGGGTCGCCGCTGATGGTGGCGGCATGGAAGTCGTCAGGGGAGAGCCCGCGGCCCAGAGCCAGAGAGCGAGCCGTCAGTTCGTTGACCTTGGAGACGAAGAGCACCACAGTGGTCCTTGGGCGGGAGACGGCCACTCTCCCCAGACGCTCCAGCTGGTCGGGATCCTGGGGCTCCAGAAAACCCGCCACTTGTGCATAGTGACGCCGCACCACATAGAAGAGGGCAACAAGGGCGGGAACAGCAGCAACGACGATCCAGGCGCCCTCCATGAACTTGGTCGACAGGATCACCACGGCCACCACGCCGGTGAGAACAGCCCCCAGGGTGTTCATGGCGGCGCGACGCTGCCACCCGCCCGTTTTGAGCCTGCGCCAGTGCACCACCATGCCCGCCTGCGAAAGCGTGAAGCCGATGAATACCCCCAACGCATAGAAAGGGATCATGCGGTGGGTGTCGGCCTTGAAGATCACGATCAGCGCGATCGCAGCGACCGTCAGGCCGATGATGCCGTTGGAAAACACCAGACGGTCGCCCCGGTTCATGAACTGGCGAGGCATCAGTCCGTCCCGAGCCAAGACCGAGGACAGGCGGGGGAAGCCCGCGTAGCAGGTGTTGGCCCCCAGAACGAGGATGGCCATCGTGGCTATCTGCAGGGCGTAGTAGAAGAACCCTCCACTACCGTAGACCGCCCGAGCCACCTGGCTGAGCACCGTGTCCCCGGCCTCAGGGACGATGTGGATGACTTGGGAGATGCCTGTGACGCCGATGAGCAGGAACCCGAGCACCGCCGCCATGATGCCCAGGGTCGCGGCGGCGTTCTTGCTCTCGGGAGGCTTGAAGTCGGGCACGGCGTTGGAGATGGCCTCCGTACCCGTCATGGCGGCGCAGCCCCCGGCGAATGCCCGCAGGATCAGGAAGAGGGTGAGTTCCTGAACTCCCGGGATACTGTCGCCGCCCTCGACAGCCTGAAGGTCCCCCATCAGCCAGCGGATTGCCCCCACTATCACCAGCCCCCCGCACAGCACCATGAAGACGTACGTGGGGACTGCGAAGAGACGCCCGGATTCCCTCACCCCGCGGAGATTGGCGAGAGCCACCAGGATCACCAGGCCGACGGCGATTATCACCCGGTACTCGAACAGGACCGGGAAGGCGGAAGTGATGGCGGCCACGCCCGAGGCCACGCTGACAGCCACGGTGGCCACGTAGCCCACCATCAGGGACGCGGCAGCGACCAGGCCGGGGGCCAACCCGAGGTTCTCCCGGCTTACGACGTATGACCCGCCGCCGTTGGGGTATGCGTGCACCGTCTGCTGATACGACAGAGCCACGATGGCCAGAAGGACGGCGACCGCCATGGCGACAGGTAGCGAGTACGACAGGGCAGCGGAGCCGGCCAGGATCAGGGCGAGAAGGATCTCTTCGGTCGCATAGGCCGTCGAGGAGATGGCGTCGGAGGAGAAGACGGGCAGAGCGAACTTCTTGGGCAGCCGCTCGTGCATCTCCTCGGCAGTGGCGATGGGCCGGCCCAGCAGGGCCCGCTTGATCATCCCAAAGGTGTTCGTAAGCGCACCGGTCTTTCCCGTCGGGTGTCCGCCATTGTATCAACGGACCCGGCGGTCGCGAGACCGTCTCAGCTCGTGGCTACCACGAGTCGAGTTCGCTCTCGTCCTCTTCGCCGATGTGGAAGGGGATGCTGATGACGACCACCCAGGGCACCCCCAGAAGCGCCGCCTTCAGCCGGAGGGCGTTCTGGTTGTGCAGGAAGTTCTCCCACCAGTGCTCGACCACGAACTCCGGGATGATCACGGTCACCGTATGGCTCCGGCTCGGGCGGAGGGACCGGACGTATTCCACGGCCGGCCGAGTGAACTCCCGATAGGGCGAGTCGACCACCACGAGAGGGACGTCGATCTCCATCTCCGCCCAGGTCCGCTGCAGAGCGAGCACGCGCTCCGGGTCGCTGGCGATGGTGACGGCATGGAAGTCGTCGGGCGAGAGCCCTCGGCCCAGGGCCAGAGAGCGGGCCGTCAGTTCGTTGACCTGGGAGACGAAGAGGACCACGGTCGTCCTTGGCCGGGAGATGGCCACTCTGCCCAGGCGCTCCAGTTGTTCCGGGTTCTGGGGCTCCAAGAAGCGCGCCACTCGAGGTAGTGGCGGCGCACCGTGTAGAAGACGACCACCAGTACGGCCACGGCGATCAGCACGATGTACGCCCCGTGGATGAACTTGGTCACCAGGACCACGACGGTGACCACGCCGGTGAGAAGCGCCCCGAAACCGTTCATGGCCGCCCGATGCCGCCAACCCGGCGTGCGCAGGCGGAACCAGCGCACCACCATGCCCGATTGGGACAGCGTGAAGCTGGTGAACACTCCCACCGCGTAGAGCGGGATGAGACTGTGGACTTCGCGCCCGGAAGATCACCAGGACCACGATGGCCGCGACGGTCAGCCCGATGATGCCGTTGGAGAAGACCAGCTTGTCGCCCCGGTTCATGAACTGGCGGGGCATCAGACCGTCGCGGGCCAGCACCGAAGCCAGCCGAGGGAAGCCGGTGAAGCTGGTGTTGGCGGCCAGGACCAGGATGGCCATGGTGGCTATCTGCAGAGCGTAGTAGAAGAAGCCCCCCCCGTAGACGGCGTGCCCGATCTCTCCCAGGACGGTGTCCCGTCCTGGGGCACGATGTGCAGCACCTGTGCCAAGCCGGTGACCCCGAGCAGCAGAAAGGCCAGGATGGCAGCCATGACGCCCAGAGTGATGGAGGCGTTCTTGCTCTCCGGCGGCTTGAAGGCAGGCACGGCGTTCGAGATGGCCTCCGTTCCGGTCATGGCCGAGCACCCACCGGAGAAGGCCCGCAGGACGATCCACAGCAGGGCCAGCCCCTGGAGAGTGCTGCCGCCGTCAGTCGGCGATTGCGGCTCGAGGTCTCCCATGACCCAGCGGATGAACCCCACGACCACGAGGCCGCCGCATAGCAGGACGAAGAGGTAGGTGGGGATGGCGAAGAAGCGACCCGACTCCCGCACCCCGCGCAGGTTGGCGAGGGCGACCAGGATGATGAGGCCGACGCAGATGTAGACCCGCCGGCTGCTCGAGGGCCGGAAAGGCGGCGATGATGGCCGCGACCCCGGAGGCCACGCTCACGGCCACCGTCATGACGTAGTCCACCATCAGCGACCCGGCGGCGACCATGCCCGGCAGCAGACCCAGGTTCTCCCGGCTGACCACGTAGGAGCCGCCCCCGTTCGGGTACGCGTGGACCGTCTGCTGGTAGGAGAGGGCGACGAAGACCAACAGGACCACGACCGCGATCGCGATGTAGATGGAGAGGGTGACCGCGGCGACGCCGGCCAGGACCAGGGCGAGCAGGATCTCCTCGGTCGCGTATGCGGTCGACGAGATGGCGTCCGACGCGAAGACGGGCAGAGCGAACTTCTTGGGCAGCCGCTCCTGCATCTCCTCGGCGGTGGCGATCGGCCTGCCCAGCAAAGCCCGCTTCATCATTGAGGGAGCACCCACGCTCTTCTCCAGGTCGTTTTCGTACGAAGACGCCGTTGACGAACGGCTCCATTTATCCGCTGTTGCGGCGCGCTAGTCAAGAGACGGAAGGAGGCCGCCCGCCGCACCGGGTGCGGCGGGCGGCCCAGGACTCACTGCGCGGCGCCGCGGCGCCCTACGGGGCCGCGGCGCCGCATATCGCGTGTCGCTTAGCGTCTTCCTGCTTCTTGATGCGCATGCGCGTAGAACGACGCGCATCACGAAGCGCGACCGAGATCAGGAAGAACACCGCGGCAAGGATGTAGGTGAGCACGTGGTCGCCCTGCCCGTTGGCGATACTCACCGCCAGCTCCACGGCCAGCAGACCGAACAGGGTGGTGAACTTGATGACCGGGTTCATGGCCACCGACGAGGTGTCCTTGAACGGGTCGCCCACGGTGTCGCCGATGACGGTGGCCTCGTGCAGCTCGGTGCCCTTCTCCTTCAGGTCGGCCTCGACGATCTTCTTGGCGTTGTCCCAGGCTCCCCCGGCGTTGGCCATGAAGATGGCCTGGAAGAGGCCGAACACGGCGATGGAGATCAGGTAGCCGATGAAGAAGAACGGCTCCAAGAAGGCGAAGGCCAGCGTGCCGAAGAACACGGCCAGGAAGATGTTGATCATGCCCTTCTGCGCGTACTGCGTGCAGATGCCGACCACCTTCTTGCTGTCCTCCGCAGAGGCCTTGGTCTCGCCACTCTCAAGGTTGATGTTGCGCTTGATGAACTCCACCGCGCGGTAGGCGCCGGTGGTGACGGCCTGGGTGGCGGCACCGGTGAACCAGTAGATCATGGCGCCGCCCATGATGATGCCCAGCAGGAACGGCGGGTGCATGCAGCGACAGCTTCTCGACGTTGTCGGTGAGACCGTCGGTGAGGGCCATGATGATCGAGAAGATCATCGTGGTGGCGCCGACGACGGCCGTGCCGATGAGCACCGGCTTGGCCGTGGCCTTGAAGGTGTTGCCCGCGCCGTCGTTCTCCTCGAGGTTGTCCTTGGCCACATCGAAGTTGGGCTCGAAGCCGAAGTCGTTCTTGATCTCGGCGGCGATGCCCGGGATCTGCTCGATGGTGGAGAGCTCGTAGACCGACTGAGCGTTGTCGGTGACCGGTCCGTAGGAGTCCACGGCGATGGTCACCGGGCCCATGCCCAAGAAGCCGAAGGCCACCAGACCGAAGGCGAACACGGCCGGCGCCAAGCATGATGTCGTCGAGACCCTGCGTGCTGACGACGTAGCCGACGCCCATCAGGACCATGATGGCGAAGCCGATGTAGTAGGCGCTGAAGTTGCCGGCCACAAACCCGGAGAGGATGTCCAGGGAAGCCCCGCCTTCTTTGGCCGAGGCGACGACTTCCTTCACGTGCGCCGACTTGGTGGAGGTGAAGACCTTCACCAGCTCGGGGATCAGAGCGCCGGCCAGGGTGCCCATGCTGATGATGATTGAGAGCATCCACCAGTAGTCGGGGTGCGCCTGGCCGATATCGGTGCTGCCGCCGATCAGGAGGTACGACACCACGAAGGTCAGGATGATGGACACGATCGAGGTGAGCCAGACCAGCGAGGTCAGGGGAGCCTCGTAGTTCATCTTGTCGGCGTTCTTGTAGCGAGCCTTGGTTATGGCGGCGTTGAGGAAGTAGGAGCCGCCGCTCGAGACGATCATCATCACGCGCATGGCGAAGATCCACACCAGGAGCGAGACCTGGACGAGCGGCTCCTCGACGGCCAGGATGATGAAGGTGATGAGGGCCACACCGGTGACGCCGTAGGTCTCGAAACCGTCGGCGCTGGGGCCGACCGAGTCGCCCGCGTTGTCGCCGGTGCAGTCGGCGATGACGCCCGGGTTACGAGCATCGTCTTCTTTGATGTTGAAGACGATCTTCATGAGGTCGGAGCCGATGTCGGCGATCTTGGTGAAGATACCGCCGGCGATCCGCAAGGCGGCCGCGCCCAGGGACTCGCCGATGGCGAAGCCGATGAAGCACGCGCCGGCATAGTCGCGGGGGATCCACAGGAGGATGATGAGCATGATGATCAGCTCGACGCTGATGAGCATCATGCCCACGCTCATGCCCGAGCGCATCGGGATGGCGTGGATGCCGTACGGCTTGCCCCTCAGGCTGGCGAAAGCCGTGCGCGAGTTGGCGTAGGTGTTGACCCGGATGCCGAACCAGGCCACGCCGTAGCTGCCCAGGATCCCGACGATGCTGAAGAGCAGGATGACGAGCACCTTCACGCCGGTGAAATCGCTCAAGATCCCGAAGTAGACCCCGATGACGATGGCGATGAACACCCACAGCAGGATCAGGAAGCTGACCCTGCTTGGAGCAGATAGGTCTTGCAGGTCTGCCAGATCAGCTCGGAGATCTCCCTCATCGACCTGTGGGCCGGGAGCTTGCGGACCTGAAGAAGATGACGAGGCCGAAGACGAGGCCCAGGGCGCAGATGATCAGTCCCAGCGCCAGGAGGAGCTGCCGGAGATGCCGTGGAAGCTGACCTGTCCCAGATCGGGCAGGATCAGATTCGCTTCCCCCCCGTGCTCTCCTGCAGCCAGGGCGGCGGGCGCAAGGCCCAGGGTGGAGAGCACCGACGCGCTCAGGAAGAGTGCGAGTCTCTTCCAGCGACGCGTCGGCGCTTTGGGTGGTTTACATTCCATGCAGCATTGCCTCCTTCTCAGCCCTCACGGCGTTTACATGCGGAGAAAGCCTCGGGTCCGGGCACAGGCTCGGCTACCTCGAGCACCTGAGAGCGCACCCTCGCGGGCTCGAGGCCTAATCCAAGGCCTCATGCTACCGAACGCCGACTGCTAAGTCAAGGATCCGCGGCTCCGGGGCCGTGACGCCGTCTGCGCCGGACGCGCACAGGCTCCAGCCGCCCGATGCGCCGGCCCGCCGGCCGATCCGGCGAGCGTCGCCTCGGCCGGTGACTGCCGGACGCGTTAGGCAGGAGGGATTGAATATCGTTGCAAATGGAGATACAAGGGGCTGGTGAGAGCCACCCCACCCGATCGGCCCCAGCGAGAAAGGATTGACCGATGGACAAGTGGCAGTGCCTGTTGTGCGGATACATCTACGACCCCGAGGTGGGTGACCCCACGCAAGGGATCGCGCCGGGGACCGCCTTTGAAGACCTGCCCGACGACTGGGAATGCCCGGACTGCGGCGCCAGCAAGGACGAATTCGAGAAGATGGCCTGATCAGAGGCTTCGCACCGGCGACGGTAGAGCCCCCAGAGCAGCGACGCGGCGGTTCCCCGGTGTGACGTGGCGCCCCCGAACGCGGCAGGCACCGATCAGCGCGAGTCAGGCGGTTAGCGCCGACTCACTGGACAATGCCCGGAGAGCAGCCTTTCATGAGTAGGTGGCCCGGCGCCACGGCGAAGCCCGTGGCCCGGGCTTCAGTCTCAGTGAAGGCCTGCGCGCCGTTGGCCTCGAACCCCGGTCCCCACATGAGGAAGGGCACCGGCTCGGCCACGTGGGTCTTGATCTCGAGAGGGGTGGGATGGTCGGGCAGCACGAGCAGACTGACCTCCTCGGTTGCATGATCGGAGCGGTCCCCCGCGACGGCATCATCGGAGCGGTCGCCCGCGACTGTCGGCGACGGCCCCTCGCGTAGGGCGAGCACGCGCGGCACCATCAACCGGTCGACCTCGCTCGATCGCCTGCACCTTGCCCAGCGACGTCGCCTGCGTGTGACGCTTCGTCGGGTGCTTCCACGTGCACGAACACCACGTCGTGATCGTCCAGGGCGCTCAGGGCCCCGGTCATCTGGCCGGCGAAGTCGTTGTCGAGGCCGTCGGTGACCCCCGGGAGGGAAAGGAAGTCCATCCCGGTCTGCAGAGCCAGGCCGCGTAACAGATCGACCGCCGAGGTGAGGGCCGCCCTCTTTCCGTCGTAGGCTCGGTCGAAAGTGGGCATCGCCTCCGGCCTCATCCCCGGCCAGAACAGCCAGATCTGGGTCGCCGGCAGTTGCCCTCGGGCGACGCGGGCCTCATTCACCGGATGACCGGCCAGGATGGCTCTGGAGCGCTCCATCAGCGACTCGGTCAGGCCGGCGCCGGGCCCCACGGGCCCGCGGCCGGCCACCGCCTGGTCGGTGATGTCGTGAGGCGGCGTAAAGGTCGTGGCGAGTAGTTCCGCACCATCTCGGACCGTGAGGATGTGCCGGAACCCCACCCCATGGTGGAACTCGAGGCGTTCGTCGCCCAAGCCCGCCTGCAGGGCCGCCACCAACTCCGCTGCTTCGGCCGACGAGATGTTCCCGGCCGAGTAACTGGTCATGATCCCGGCAGAGATGTTCACCAGGTTGCAGCGCATCGCCACCTGGCCCGGGTCCAGATCGATCCCCATGGCCATGGCCTCGATGGGACCTCTTCCCGCGTAGTACCGGCTGGGATCGAACCCCAGGACGCTCATGCAGGCCACCGCGCTCGAGGCCTCCATACCCTCGCGGAACGTTGTGAGCCATGCCGACGGTGCCCTCTCGCGCCAGTCGGTCGAGATTGGGATGTGGGCAGCCTCCAGCGAGGTGCGACCCCCGAGAGCGGCCACCGGCCAGCCGGACGCCCCATCGATTATCAGCACCACGTACTTCACCTGTAGACCGTCCCCACCGCCCGCCGGCCGCGGGGCCTCGCACGGCCCCGGCCCGAACGGGCTCAAGCTTCCCCACTGCCTGAACGCGCTCCATTATATGCGCTAATGTTCAGCGGAGAGACACCCAGGGAGGAGGCGATCGCCCGTGAGCACAGACGCAACTCGGCCGACCCCGGAACACCGGGGGGGTGCAGAGAAACTGCTCCAGGAGGCGGCAGTCGCTTACCTGGGTCTGGTGGAACGCCCGCCCGACGGTGAGACGGCAGGCAGCCCGTATGTCGTGCCGGTCAATTTCGCCTTCTGCGGGAGCTTGCCCTCTGACGAAGCGAGGGCCCCAAGCGGCACCATGGGCGCTACGCTCGGTGATGCGACCGAGAGACCGCCGGCTGCCGAGACCGACCGCCCTGCGGCCCGTCTCTTGTTCCACACGGGGATCGGAAGGAAGACCCGCGCCCTGGCGGAGAATCCGCGCGTCTGTCTCGCCGTCACCGGTGACGTATCCTTTTCCGCCGGCTCCAAGCCCTGCGAGGACGGTTTCGACTACCGGTCCGTCCTGGTTTGGGGAAGGGCCAGACTCCTCGAGAGCCGGGAGGATCGAGTGGCGGCGTTGCGCAAGATCGTCGCCAAGTATGATCCCCAGGCTGCCGACCGGGCGTTCGACGAGCAGGACTTCGAGCAGACGCAGGTCTATGAGGTGACGATCGATACCCTCAGCTACAAGGAGCAGCCTCGGCACCGCTCCGGCTGATTCGCCGGCTTTCCGGTTGATTCCGGAACCGGGGCGCGTACCGCGCCCGCGGACCGCTACCTCTGGGAGCCGAAGTACTTCTCCCCCACCTCGCGGAACGCGGGCAGCGCCCCGTCCACGACCTCCGGAGCTACACAGTAGGCCAGACGGAAGTGGCCCGCCAGGCCAAAACCGCTCCCCGGTACCACCAGCACCAGGTGCTGCTGCATCTCCCGGCAGAAGGCCACATCGTCCTCGATCGGCGAGCGCGGGAAGAGGTAGAAAGCGCCCTTCGGGCTTGACCACATGGAACCCAGCCGCGGTGAGCGCTTCGCACAAGACGTCGCGGTTGCGCTGATAGGGCGTCACGTCCACACCCACCCCCTGCAGCCGGGCGACCGCCCGCTGCATGAGTGCCGGCGCGTTCACGAACCCCAGGATACGGTTCGCCAGGACCAGCCCCTCCATCAGCGCCGCTACCCCCGGGATGGATGGGTTGGCCGCGAGGTAGCCGATCCGCTCTCCGGCCAGCGACAGCTCTTTGGAGTAGCTCGAGGCGATGATGGTGTTCGCGTACGCGGCCATGACCGGGGGTACCCGGTGACCGTCGTACACTATCCGCCGGTACGGCTCGTCGGAGACCAGGTAGATGATCCGCGCGTACTGCCGGCACTTCCGCCGCAAGAGATCCCCCACCGCCTCCAACGATGCCTCGGTGATAGACGCGGCCCGTAGGGTTGTGAGGGGAGTTGATGAGCACCGCCCGGGTCTTGCGACCGATGGCGTCCTCGATGGCGTCGATGTCCAGCTCGAAATCCGGGCCACTTGCCACCGGCTTCAGCACTCCCCCGTGATTGTCGACGTAGAACCCGTACTCCACGAAGTAGGGCCGCGGGACGACGACTTCATCCCCGGGATCGAGAACGGCCTTGAAGATGCAGTTGAGGGCCCCTCCGGCGCCGCAGGTCATCACGACGTTCCGCGCCGGTACCCGCACGCCCTGGTCTTGGGAGAGGTACTCGGCCACCGCCTCGCACGCTTCAGGATAGCCGGCGTTGGGCATGTAGCCGTGAAGGCCGGGGGTCGGATCGCGCACCAGCTCTTCGATCACCCGTTGGAACTCCGCAGGTGGCTCCAGGTTGGGGTTGCCGATGCTGAAGTCGAAGACCCTGTCACGTCCGTGGATCTCGGAAAGCCGCGCTCCTTCTTCGAACATCTGCCTGATCCAAGAAGAGCGCTCTGAGAATCCCGCGATCTTCTTCGCTACGGGCATGGCGTGCCTCCAGTGGGCGGGAGTGCGTCTACATCATCCGCCGGAGACGGCGGGAAACAGGCCGAGCCGGTCGTGATCGCTGAGCAAGGAGTCGAGCTCCGCGCCATGACCGTTGATCATGACTATGGCCACGTCGCCCACGCGGATCTCCGCTCCGACAACCACGTCCCTGACCGTGAGACCGGGTCTAGCCTCTACCTCGAACTCGGACGGACCTGGATCGGACGCCCTAGCGAGAGCGGCATACAGTCGAACATCGATCATCCTCGGTCACCTCTCGGGGATTCCCGCCTGGACCATTGCCCGAAGCGGCGGTGGCCCGTCGCCGGCGCGTGAACGTCGCCCGGCCGACAGTCTAGCATGCGGCCCGCGTGCTGCCCCGCTGAGCCCGAGCATGGCAGTTGCTCCCTCGCCGACCGCATCACAGGCTGGGGAGCGGACGAAGGCCGTCTATCCCAGGGCTAACCGATCGACCCCCCCTGCTCCCGGTACAGCTGGGGAAGGAACCCGGCCAGCCGCGAGTACTCGTGGACGTCGTGTTCGTAGAGACCGAAACAGGCCTCCTCGGGAATACGGACACCGGGCGCCAACATCAGCACCGGCTTCTTGTCCACGATCTGGTATCCCATCCAGAAGCGGGTACGGAAGTCGACTCCCCCGGTCATATCTCGCACGAAGTGGAGAAGGGCCACATACTGCGGCGGTTCATCCGGGCTCGCCGGGGGAACGACCACGTTGCCGCAGACCGTGGTGGCCACGTTCGGGCTGTGGTACCTGCTCATGTCGAAGCCAAAGTCCTCGGGGCTCACGAAGTCGATCATCACCCGGGCCACGCCGGAACCGATGCTCTCGATGGCGATGTGGCCCGGTCCAGGGTTCTGCAGTTTACGTTCCATGGGAACGCTGGGATCGGAGAGCATCCGGCGATCTTCGTCCTTGATATCGCTGCCCATGTGGTCGCGGGGGAACCAGATCTTGTAGCGCAGATCCTCACTGATGAACCAGGCGAACCACCACCTGATCATCTCGGCGGTGACTCCGGGCATCTTGTGATTCAGGGCCACGAAGCCGGAACCGTCCGGCATGACGCAGTACCCGGTCTCGGTCGGCAGAGTACCGGGGTTCAGCATGTCGTTCAGCCGCTGGATGGGCAGGGCCAGCCCGGGGTCGACCGCCCGGGGATGGTCGATCAACTCCATCATCTCCGGCGGCCGGGGGAACTCCAGGTAGTAGTACTTGGAGTAGGGCTTGGCCCTCTCTTCCGCACTCAGTTCGGCGAGTCCTGCCACGGGGTCACCTCCTTGGGAACGCGGCCTGCCACGCTGGTCCGCGTGACCTTCGCTAGTTGTGATTCAGCCCGCCGTCCACCAGAAGCGTCTGACCGGTCATGAAGTCACTGTCGGCGGAAGCCAGGAAGAACGCGGGTCCGGCCAGGTCGTCCGCCTGCTCGTTGCGCTCGGGCAGGCACTGACCCAGACGCGTCCTCTCCCAATGGTCCGTCACGCCTGCAGCCTGCTCTCTGTTCGCCTCCGTGAGGGTGAAACCGGGAGCGAGCGCGTTGACCCTGATCCCCTCCGGACCGAGTTCCCGCGCCAGAGCCCGAGTGAAGCCGATGATCCCTCCCTTGCTGGAGACGTAGTGGATGAATCCGGCCACGCCTTCCCAGAAGGTGGAGGAGGTGAGGTTGATGATCTTGCCGTAATGCTGAGGCTTCATGTACGGATAGACGGCGCGGGCGCAGAACCACATTCCCCGCAGGTTCACGTCCAGGATGTAGTCCCAATCCTCCACTTTCCATTCGTAGAAGCGTTGCCAGGGCTGCTTGGACATGACCCCGCGAAAAGCGGCGGCGTTGTTGACGAGGATGTCGATCCTGCCCCCGTAGGTGTCGGCCAGCAGCTTGGCCGCCGCCTCGCACTGGTCGAGGTGGGTGATGTCACAGGTGATGGGGATGGCGTCCCCTCCGGCCGCCTTGATCTCGTCGGCCACCCACACGGCGCTCTCGCCGTCTATGTCGAGCACGCCGACCTTGGCCCCCTCCTTGCCGTACCGGAGAGCGATGGAGCGACCGATGCTGTTGGTGCCGCCCCCACCCGTGATCAGTGCCACTTTGCCCTGCAGACGTTGTCCTTCGACTTCCGTGCTCATCGTGCTCTCCTTCTTCTCAGGCCTTGCTTTGCTGAATCTCCGCGTGGTCGGCCGTGAATCAGTCCGCGGTGGATCGCCTAGATGTCCAGGGCGGCTTCGAAGCCCTCGTGTATGGCGTTGAAGAGGATCCGGGGCGCCCTGCAGTCGCCTACCACGTGTACTTCCGGAGCCGAATCCTTCAGCGCCTCGACTACGTCGCTTCGGGACCGCAGGTTGGGCGCGACTACCACGGCATCGGCGGGCAGTTCCTGCTCCTGGCCGCCGGCGTTGCGGACGGCGACCTTCCCTTCCAGCACCCGCTCCAAGACCACGCCTTTCCGCACCCTGATGCCGTGTTGCTCAAGCATGTCTTCGAGGGCCATCGCATCCACGAAGTTGACCGTCTGGTCTTGCGCCGAGCCCCCCGGGATCTCGATGATGGCCACCTGCTTGCCCTGACGGGCGAGATGGAGCGCCGCTTCCTGCCCCATGCCTCCATCGCCTACGACCACCACGCGGTCGCCGGGCACCTCCCGGCCACACATCACGTCGCCGGCCCAGAGGACGTTCGGGCCCCTGATACCCGGCACGTCCGGCCAGGCCGGCTCCGCGCCTACGGCCACGACCACCTCATCGGGCGCCTCCGCCCCCACCAGCTCGGCCGTCGCCTCGGTACCCAGTCTGACCTTGACGCTCGACTTCTCCATCTGTCGCAGCAGGTACTCGAGGAATCGTTTCCAATCGTCCTTGAAGGCCGGTCCAGACGAGGCCCAGAGATTGCCACCCAGCCGGTCTTCCTTCTCGAACAGTGTCACCTCGTGACCCCGGGAGGAGGCGATGAGTGCCGCCTCTATCCCGGCCGGGCCACCTCCGACCACCACTACCTTCTTCTTGGCGGCTATCGGAGGCAGGCAGCGGTAGTAGTCCTCCCGCACAGCCCAGGGATTGACGGCGCAACGCACGGGCAGGCTGTGCGCCCCGCGGACCAGACACGTGTTGCAGCGGATGCAGGGCACGGCTTCCTCTTTGCGACCGCGGAAGGTCTTCTTGGGCAGAGCCGGATCGGCGATGAGCGCCCGGCAGAGGGCCACGAAGTCCACCTTGCCGGCGGCCACCCAGTCGCCGGCCTCGTCCAGATCGACTATGGCCCCCACCACTCCGACCGGTACGGTCACGGCCTTCTTGATCTCTGCCGCCCTATCGACGTTCTCGCCGTGGGGCAGATAGACCGAAGGGTGCGTGTAAGGGTAGGTGCGGGGTTCGGCGATCATTCCGGCCGAGACGTGGAGACAGTCCACCTTGTCCTGCATGAGGAGCGCGTACTCAACCGCGTCGGCTATCTCCAGCCCCCCGGGGACCAGGTCGCTGGCGCTCATTCTCCATTCGATGGGAAAATCGGGACCGCATCTCTCTCTGATCGCGTCGATGACTCGGATGCCGAAGCGGACCCGATTCTCCAGGCTGCCCCCGTACTCGTCGGTACGCTTGTTGACGGCCGGGGAAACGAACTGCGAGATCAGCCAACCATGACCGGCGTGGATCATGACCATGTCGAAGCCGGCCTTCTGGGCGCGGAAAGCGGCCTCCGCATAATGGTCGATGACCTCGTCGATCATCGCCAAGCTCATCTCTTCGACCACCTGCTCGCCCCGGCGCCTGTCCTCGGTGAACACGCCCACCATGGCCGACGGTCCGATAGGGTTCCTACCCCCGTTGAGCTGGCTCACCGCCTGACGGCCGCCGTGATTGAGCTGGATGGAGGCCAAGGCCTCCTGACTCTTGATCGCTTCTACCACCGAGGTGAGGGCGGGGATGTAGAAGTCGCTGCCCAGGTTGAGCTGCGTGGGTTGGGTGATGGCCCTATCGGAATCGATGGCAGTCTCCAGCACGGTGATGATGCCGGCGCCGCCCTTGGCCTGGGCCCGGTAGAACTCCACCAGCTCCCGGGACACCGACTGGTCGGCATGAGCGATGCACGTGAGTGTCGGAGCGGCTTCGATGCGGTTCTTAGCCGTCAGCGAGCCGATCCTGATCGGTTCGGTCAAGGCTTCCCAGGATGCCATCTCGATCCCCCTTCTCGCGCCTTAGTGTCGCCAGCGACAGGTGTCGCTCAGGTCGCAGAACTCGCAGGGCGTCCGCACCTCGGTCGACGTGTAGTCCGGGCCGATCCCCACCATGAGCGAAGCCGACTTCTGCGGTACCAGCATACCGGTGCTCGTTACCGTCACCCCGATCGCGTCGGTGTCGAGCAGGCTGCAGAGCAGCTTCTGTTCCTCGATGCTCCATCCGTTGAGTTGACCGGGAGCAAGTTCCGCCCCCACGCCCCAGCTTCTCCGAGCGGCCTCTTCTTCGGCCATCCGGTGCGCCCGTTGCATGAGCGATCCCACCGCGAAGACCCCCGCCTCCCCCAGCACGTAGCTCTCGAGCGCCCTGCCTGCAGCTCCCAACTCGCGAGCCTGCTCCTCCAGCCGGAGACCGATGGTGACCACGCTGACGAGAGCTTCTTGGGCCGGCGCCAACAAGTTGGCATGCCTTCCCAGGGTGAAGAGCATCCCGCCCACCCGCACCCGCCCATCGTCGACCGTATCCACGGTGAGCCACTCGTAGGCGATCGCGGGCACGATCAACCCGCGCGCCTCCTCGAGGGCCCAGCGGGCCACCTCCCTGACTTCTGGGCGACGGAACGCCTCCCCTTGGGCTTCAAGGAATCGGTCGAACTCGAGATCGCACTCTGAGTCGCTGAGAACGGTCATTCTCGCAGCTCAGATCTTCGGCTCGCCGTCACTATCCACCGCCCACTATCCGACGACCACTCCGAGGTTGGCGGTCACTCGTCGGGCTCCCGGTCGTCGACAACGCACACGGACCCCTTCGCCCTTCGTGCCTGTAACAAAGCATCTGTTGTCCGAGCGGCAGGAGGAGGGCCTGCGGTCTCCCGATCTCCAGCGGTTCACCAGGTCCGGTTCCCGTATGAGCGGCCGGCACAGGGAGATGTAGTCGGCCACCCCACCGGCGACCAGCCTCTCGGCCGTCTCGAAAGTGCGGATCCCCCCCACCAGCATCAGGGGCACAGGGATCGTCTGCTTGTATCGGACGGCGGCCGCCTCGTAGTAGGCTTCCGGCTCTTCACGCGCAGCGTCGCCCGGGCGCATGGCCGTTCTGTCGCCCGAGAGGAAGGTACCCCCACTCAATTCGATCGCGTCGATGCCGGCTTCGGCAAGCATGGCGGCGGTCTCGAGCATGTGGTCGACGATGAGACCTCCGGGGAGGAAATCCTCCGAGTTCATCTTGATCAGGACCGGAAACCCGGGGCCCACCGCTTCCCGCACCGCCTCGACGACCTCGATCGGCAGCCGCGCCCGGTTCCGGACGCTGCCGCCGTAGGCATCGGTCCTCTTGTTGAAGAAGGGAGAGAGGAATTGGCTCAGCAGATACCCATGCGCCGCGTGGATCTGCACCGCGTCGAAGCCGGTGTCGCGCGCCCGGGCGGCAGCCTGAGCGAACGCCTTGGTGACGGCTGCCAGATCGCTCGCGTCCATCTCTCGCCCGACCTGACCCTCCTCTGTCTCGAGCACCGACGGACCCAGGGCCGGCGGCCCTCCAGGAGGGCTCAAGCCTCGAAGTCCTGCGTGCGCGATCTGCAGGGCGATGACGCCGCCGGCCGCGTGCACCGCGGCCGCCAGGTCCGCGAGCCCGGGGTTCATCTCCTCCGAGTCCGCGGCAAGCTGCCATGGTCCCGCCCGGCCTTCGGCGCTCACGTACGCGTGACCGCTGATGATCAGACCCACGCCACCCCGGGCAAGAGCGCACGACATCTCGTTCAGCGCCGGGGTGGAGGAACCATCCGGAGCGGCCAGTCCTTCCCAGGTCGCCGAGCGCACGAATCGATTGGGAACGACCATCCCTCTGATGGTCGTCGCCTCGAAGAGGCCGGGTGACTCCTTCACCTCACGAACACCGTGAACTCGTCGACCGGTACGCGCGTCCGCGGGAAGCGGTTGATCGGCGCTCCCCACTCGGGGTATCCGAGGGCGATCGCTATGACGAAGCTCTTGTCCTCGGTGCCCGGGATCACCTTCCTCAGCAGGTCGGGGTAGCGGACCAACGAGGCCGCGATGCAGGTCCCCAGACCGCGGGCGTGAGCTGCGAGGGCTATGGATTGGGCGAACAGTCCGGCGTCGAAGCAGCCATACGGAACCCCGATGCCCTTGGGCATGGCCAAGACCAGGAGTAGGGGCGCCCCGTAGACCTCAGCCGCCACGACCATGGGGGGAAGTGGCGGAACCTGCAGCGGTACACCCATCCTTCCCTCCTCGGCGGCGATGAAGGATGCCCTGGTCTGGAACAGATCGTCCTGCCTTGCCTGCAGAAGAGGGGGCAGCTCCGGGCTGCCGCCCAGGTCGGGCGCCGGCGGGGCCTCGGACAGGGCGTATTCGCGGAGGTCGGCTCTGAACTGCCGGAACGGCTCGCCCGAGAGCACGTAGACATAGGTGGATTGGGTATTCGTTGCCGAAGGCGCCCACCTGGCCTCGGTCAGTATCTCCCGCACGAGGTCATCGGACACCGGCTGAGGCAGATACCTCCGGATGGCCCGCCTCTCCGTGAGGGCTGTGTTGGTCGTCGCGCTCATTCTGTCTTACCTCCCCTTCGAACTCCTACTCGGGTCTGAACCCAGAGTCACATGTTACAGGAACTGCCTGGCAAGACCGGCAAGATGGACTTCCAGTGGGGGCGCCCGACCGGCGCGGAGGACCGCGTCCAGCCGGCCGGGAAGGCGGTCTCCGGGATCTGGTCTGAAGCGGCGCTCTGGTTCCGGCGGGGGCTCTTACGCCCGCCGGTGCGCGGCAAGGGCCGGCCGGCGATCGGCTGGGCGACTTCGTCCGAGGACCGGCTGGTATACTCTCGACAACCATCACCGGCATTTCCCGGCTGCGCCCGTACGCCCGGGAAGGAGGCGCGAACCATGGCCTTTTCTGATGACGTCTTCCCTCCGGACGACCAATGCGAGATCTGCGGAGCCCGGTTGGACGACGAGATCGTGATCCAGGAGTTCGCCGACGGCAGCCTGGCCCGCTTGTGCAACGAATGCGCGGCTGGTGCCGCTCTCGGGACGGAAGAGCATCAGGGACATGATCCGCTGCAGCCGGGCTTTGAGAGCCGATCTCTCGCCGATTCGGACCCTCTGGAAAGGACGAGAGAGCTTCTTACACCGGTGGTCGACCTCATCGGGCTGCAGAGAGAGATGCAGGCCGCGCTGGAGCGGCTGGCTGCGTCGCTCGAGACCTTCGCTGCCGGCGTCCTCACCGAGAACCTGGACAAGACGGCCACTGTGGAGGACCGGGTTCAGAGCCTGGAACGGGAACTGGAACTGACCCGCCTCCGCCTCCAGGAGGCGGAGGCGCTGCTGGGCGCGGCCGCCATCATCCCGGCGAGCGCCGAAGCGGGTGCGGTGACGACCGGCCCCGGCCCCGCCGCGGGCGCGGCGCTGCCGGCCGCGGCGACCGCCGGGACCGTCGGAGCCGCCCAGGCCGGCGAAGCCGCCGCCGGAGCCCGTCGCACCTGGGATCCTGCCAGCCGCCGGTGCCGGAACCGGAGGTGGTCCCGCCGCCACTCCTCGCGGAGGGTGCGGAGTCGACGTGGCCCGCCACCCGTCCCAGCCCGCCACCTCGTCCCAGCCCGCCACCGGCGCCGCCGCGGCTGCGGCGGCGGCCATCGTCGACGCCACCCAAGCCCCTGCAGCAGCCCAAGAAGAGGCGCCGCGGCACGGCTTCCGGATCGAAGAGGTGCAGGCGGCCCAACGCTACTTCAACGAGAGCCCCTTCACCGGCAAGACCCGGGACGTGAGCCGCAGCCTAGGAAAGCCGCGCGCCAACCTCACCCGCGCCGCGGGCACCGAGCCCCGGGCCTTCATCACTATCGCCTGGGACATCGTCTGGTATCAGTATCTTGTGGATATGCGCCTCGATATCCCCAGCGACCAGCGTGTCGTCCTGTATCGGGAGGGCATGGACCTGGACGAATTGGCCCACTACTTCAAGGAAAAGAACGCCACCGCCGACGACAACGGGCGGCTCGACGCCTCCGAGTTGGAGGTCAAGCTGCTCAGCGACCCCTCCGCTCTCATCACCGAGATGACGGTCGACGAGGAGAGGGCCCTGGAGGACGCCACCGAGGAGATCTGGGACCAACACATAAGCCCCGAGTTCAAGTGGGATGACTGAGAGGAGCACCGACATGCTGAGCGTGCAGGCATCGATAGGCCCGGCATACGTGCTCAAGCCCCCCTTCGGGAGCGACCTTCTCAGAGAACTCGAGGACTTCGTCCGGGCCAAAGGGATCAATCTGGCCTGGCTGTCGGGGGTCGGCGCCGTCTCCCGGGCCACCATCCGCTACTACGACCAGCCGAAGCAGGAATGGATCGACCTGGAATTCGACCAACGCATGGAAGTGGCCGGCATGCTGGGCAACGTGTCGCTGATGAACGGCGAGCCCATCGTGCACGTGCACATCACGGTGGCCGACGAGCAGGGCCGCTGTTTCGGCGGCCACCTGGGGCACAACACCCAGGTCTTCAATCTGGAGATCCTGCTGACGACCTTGTCCGGTCCCCCGGTCACCCGCAAGATGGACCCACAGACGGGACTGACTATCTGGCATTAGGCGGGCGGGGCTGCCCAGGCCGCGGAAAAGCCTGGGATCTAGCGAACCGGGATCGAAACCATGCCCTGGGCCACCATCAGCAGTTCTTCCCGCTCTAAGCTGTAGAAGAGCGTGTTTGAGACCCAGCTGAGAACCCCGTCCTTAGTCCACCAGACGCGATCCACCTTGCCGTCGATGCCCACGACAGTGAAGGTGACTCCGCCGTGTTCCACGCCTTCTCCCGGGCTCGCTGCAGGAGCATCAAGCCAGGCGGTTTCCATGATCCCCATGTACTGGTCGGTTCTTCCGTCTCGATAGACCGCCTTCATCGCGGGCCGCGCCCCACTGGCGGTGGAGATCTCGTAGACACGTCTCTCCACGCACGTGTACCCCGCGGGTACGTAGGTGGGCCCCTGCAGCGCAAGACCGGCCTCAGGAGCGAGGGCTCGCCATTTGACGCCGTCGACAATGCTGTCTGCGGAAGGGAGATCTCCCCCGGAGGACTCGATAGACGTGGTCATCGTATTGCGGATTTCGCCACCGCTGCCGACCGCGGCGCTCAGGGACAAATCCTCGACCGTGGTTGGAGGAGACAAGAAGTCCCCCACCGCCTCCTGGACTGCCGTGTCGGAGGAGACAACGTAGGAGACTCCGTCTATCGTTTGGATATCACCGGGGATGGCGACCTGCTTGATCTGCGTCCCCCGCAGGTTCACGAGCCAGTAGGCCAACTTGATCACTTCGGTGGCGCTCACCTCGGTGCTCACGTTCTGGAACAGGCTCTTCACCAGACTCGGCAGCTTGAAGGCAAGATCCCACCCCATGGCCTGCTCCCGGACGGCCCTCAAGAAGCGCTGCTGCCGTTCGAGGCGGCCGAAATCCGTATTCTGATCGTGCCGAAAGCGCACGTAATCGAGCGCCGCGGCCCCGTTCAGAAGCTGATAGCCGGGCGCGAGCTTGATGTTCTCGTAGTCAAGCCCGTCGTAGTAGTAGCGGCGGTCGACATCGACATACACGCCGCCGATGGAAGTGGTCACGTTTTCAAAGGCACCGAAATCGATCTCCAGGTAGTGATCCACGTCAACACCGGTCAGGTTCTGCACCGTCTCGATCGCTAGGGCAGCGCCGCCGAAGGCGTAGGCTGCGTTTATCTTCTGGAAGCCATGTCCGGGCACCTCCACCCGCAAATCCCTCGGTAGCGACAAGACCGATATGAAAGCGTTCGTCGGGTCCACGTGAACAAGCATCAGGCTATCTGACCGACCGAATGCTTCGTTGCCGGTGCTGCGCTTGTCTGAACCCAGAACGAGAAGATTCATCCCCTGAAGCGTTTCCGGCAAAGAGAGCGTGCTCGCCGGCGGCTTGTTGTCCAACACATTCTTGGCCGCTGCGACGGCAGCTCCACCGGAGGCTTCACTCACCACTCCGTGAAGCCATAGATAGGAGCCCCCCGTGAATGCAGCAGTCAGCACTGCCAGCAAGGCAAACCCCCACAGCAGCAGGCGTTTCCACTTAACACGGCGCCGCCGTCTTGCTGTGGACCGGGTGGGTTGCCGGGTGTAGTGGTCTCTTGTCAGCATCGTGGCGGAGGAGAGGAGGCAAGGCCCGCCTCGCGAGAGGCGGGCCTTGCCCTGCATCCTTCAGACGTGACTCGCGCTAGTCGGAGTCAGTGTCTGGTTCTTCGGGGGTCGCGTCATCGTCGTCGGGGACACCTTACCCGGGAGGCTGACCGTTCTTGTGCGGTCCACCGGCCCAGGGCGGGCGACCGCTGCCTTCGCGGACGGTCGCTATCGTCGTCGTCCCCGTCTCGTCCGCCACGGTGAAGATATCGATCTCGGCGGCACCTTTGCCATCCTTGCCCCGGTCGACCTCACCAGTGACGGTGTCCCTGGCCGATTAGCGAGCCGAGAGCCTTGGTACCAGGCCGGGCCCCCCTCGATCTTGATCGGTCGTGGTGCCGTCGGTGAGCATGTATTCGTTGCCCTCGATCACGGTGGCGATGGTGCCTGAGACTGTAACCATGTCGCCGCTCTTCGCGTCGACAGCGTCGGCGATGGAGATCACCGCGCTCGCGCCTGACACCGGTCGTCGTGGTAGTTGCGGCCAGAGCAGCGCCCGCCATCAGACCGACGAGGCAACCTACCGTGGCGACAACGACCGCCGCTCCGGTAGAGCCGTCCTTCTTAGTCTCATGCGAGTACCTCCTCTTGCTGGACAATACGTCGCTGGGCGGTCATGTCCCGCTCATGGTGACCAGTCTAGGTAGTCAACCTTGGCGTTCGATTGCGAAACAGGGCTGAATTCCGCAATGTTTTCGCAATGTTCCTGCGCGATAATCGGGGCGTGCGAGTCTTGGTAGTGGAGGATGATCGCAAGCTGGCCCGCCTTGTCGCCCGAGTCGTGAGCGGCGAGGGGATGGACGTCGACCTCGCTCATGACGGCGACGAGGGCATTGAGCACGCGCTGCGGGGGACCTATGACGTGATCGTCGTCGACTGGATGCTCCCCGGACGGGACGGACATCGCTCTGCCGGGCGGTCCGGGCCAACCGGCTCCCGACCGGCATTCTCATGCTCACCGCCCGCGGACAACTGGAAGACCGCGTGATGGGTCTGGACAGCGGGGCCGACGACTACCTGGTCAAACCCTTCGCATTCGAGGAGCTCCTGGCCCGCATCCGAGCGCTTGCGCGGCGAAACACGGCCGCTGCCGTCACCGATTCGTGGGAACTGAGATACCAGGATCTGGTGCTCGACCTCCGTGCACGCTCGGCCCGTCGGGGCGACACCGCGATCGAGCTCACTCCCACAGAGTGGCGCCTCCTAGAGTTCTTCCTCCGCCACCCCGGCCAAGCGCTTTCTCGTCGGCAGATCGTTGATTACGTCTGGTCATACGGCGACCCGGTTCAACTTACTCAGGTGGACGTGTTCGTCTCCTTCGTGCGGCGCAAGCTTCATCGTCGCGGACAGCCTGAGTTGATAACTACCGTGCGCGGCGTCGGCTATCGTCTAGGTTAGGTGGGGGGCAACTTGTTCAAGGGACTGCGCTTTCGCCTGACCGCCACCTATGTCGCAGCCGCTCTGGGTTTGGTCCTGCTTATGGGACTGGGAACCTATGGACTGCTCCGCTACTACTTCCAGTCCGACAACGACGCTGCCCTACGGTATCGGGTGGCATTGGAATACGAGAGTCTACGGGATAGAACCGCCTCCGGACCTGCGAGGCCGCCAAGAGAGGACTGGCAGTCTCGCCATAGACGAAGTGGAGGCTGACTCCGCCCTTCCCCCCGGGCTCGCCCGTAAGGCAGAAGGGGGTGAGGATAGATGAGCCGGATGAGGTGAGCGAACCCGGAGACGAGGGGCGGTCCGCCGTGGAAGACATATCCCGATTCCGAGCTCGCTCCCCTGTTCGTGCTCCACCTGGATGCGAACGGCAACCTAGTGGCAGATCTCTCCTCCTCCGAGAACGAGTTGCCCGCTCCCTGTCGCCGAGGGACACGAGGCCGCAGCCGGCGTTCCCGACGTACGCACGGCGACGCTGGCGGACGGCACGCGAGGTCAGGGTGGCCACTTATCGCTTACCAACGGCGGCCGTCTCGAATAGCCAGCCGATCGCTTACATCCAAGTGGGACGCCTGCTGGCCGACCAGGACCGCGTGCTCGGCCAGATCCTGCTTACGGTGCTTCTGGCCTGCGGGGGGGCGGCGATCGTTGTCGGCCTGGCCAGCTGGTATCTCGCCGGCCGGTCTCTCGGGCCGGCGCGAAAGGCCTGGGAGCAGCAGCAGGTCTTCGTCGCCAACGCAAGTCATGAGCTCCGGACACCTGTGACCCTCATCCGTGCCAGCGCGGAGTACGCCTTAAGACAGTGCCCGGCGACCGGCAATCGCTGAACGGCCCGGCGGAGAGGCTTCCCCCGACCCGGGCATGGCAGAGGTGCTCACAGATGTTGTCACAGAGACCGATCACCTCAGCCGACTTGTCGACGACCTTGTTCTTCTCTCGCGTATCGACGCCGGCAAGATCGACTTGGAGGTCCAACCGCTCTCGGTCACCGAGCTGTTCTCAGACCTTTCCCGCTCCTTCGGGAGGCTGGCGGAGCAGAAAGGAGTGATCTTCCGGAGCACCGCGAACGAGCGGAACCGTCCGTACCGACCGCACGCGGCTTCGCCAGGTGATCCTCATCCTTCTTGACAATGCGCTTCGCCACACCCCTCCCGGGGGCGCCGTTCGCTCGATGCCAACGTGTGAGGGACGAAGAGTCACGGTAGTCGTAGCCGATACGGGCAGCGGGATCGCTCCCGAAGACCTGCCGCACGTCTTCGATCGCTTCTATCAGGCTCGCGCGTCGATCAGAAGAGAGCCGAGGAAGCGGACTCGGGTCTCTCCATTGCAAAGAGCCTAGCGGAGGCCCTCAAGGGACGAATCGACGTAGCCAGTAGCCCTGGCGAGGGAACACGGGTGACCCTATCCCTGCCCCGCGCGGACGCATAGCCAGCTACACCGCCACCAATATCGGCCGGTGGCAGCGCAGGCAGCGGTCGGCCTCGGCGGTCACCTGCTCCAGCGTGTAGCCCAGCTCGGTTGGGTCGAAGGTGTGTTTGCGCACCTCGGGCGGCAGCATCGGCATCTTCTGGCGTTCGCCGTAGTCGACGCAATCGGACAGCGGTTCCACGCTCTTCTGGGCTCCCAGATAGACGGCCAGCCGCCGGGTCTTGTCCTCGATATCCTCGACCACCGGCTCGCCCCGCAGGTACTTGTCGATGTACTTCGCCGCCACCTTGCCCGCGTTGATGGCCTCGATCACCGTCCCGCCACCGCTCACCGCGTCGCCGCCCACGAACACGCCGGGTTTGCTGGTCATGAGGGTGTAGGGATCGCACTCCATGTAGCCGTACTTGTTGAGCTTGATCGCTTCATCCCCTTGGAAAGGTTCAAAATCTGGTTTCTGTCCTACCGCGGCCAAGACGCTGGAGGCCGTGAGCACGAACGGGGCCATGTCGGTCGGGACGGGGCGCCGCCTGCCGCTCTCGTCGGGTTCCCCCAGTTCCATCTGCTGGCAGACCAGCGTCTCCACCCCGTCTTCGCCCACGCACTGCATGGGAGCGGCCAGGTAGTGGAAGACCACGCCCTCTTCCTCCGCCTCCTCGATCTCCCAGGCGTTGGCCGGCATCTCGTCCCGGGTGCGGCGGTAGACCACGGTGACGTTCTTCGCTCCCAGACGGATGGCGGTGCGGGCCGCGTCCATGGCCGAGTTACCCCCGCCCAGCACCAGAACGTCGTCGCCGATCTCCACCTCTTCGTGGAGCGCGACCTTGCGCAGGAACTCGATGGCGTCCAAGGAGCCCGGAAGATCTTCGCCGGGGATGCCCAGCGGCCGGCCCAGGTGGGCGCCGAGGGCCACGAAGGTGGCCTCGAAGCCCTGGGCTTCCAGGTCCTCCCAGGAGATGTCGCGACCCAATCGGGTGTTGTAGCGGATCTCGACGCCTTCCTGCTCGATGAGCTCGGCCTCCCGGTGGATCACATCGCGGGGAAGCCGGTACTCGGGGATGCCCACGTGCACCATGCCCCCCGGCACCGGCAGGTCTTCGAAGATCACGGGCGCGTATCCGCGGCGGGCCAGGTAGTAGCCGGCGGAGAGCCCGGCCGGCCCGGCCCCGATGATGGCCACCTTCTTGCCGCACGCCGCCTGCTTGTCGTCGAGCCGGCAGCTCACCTCGACAGGCCGCTGGCTCATCTGGACGGTGGTCAGCTCGCTCACCTCATGCGGACCACCCGCGATGAGCGCCGCGCCGCCGGCGGCCTCCACACCTCCGGCTCGGCGCCGGCCGTCGGGTCGGCCAGACACCCCGAGATACAGCGGTCGTCGACCAGGTCTTCCGCCCGGTCGGCGCACCAGCGCTTGATGTTGTTGATGGCCACCGGCTTGCCGGTCGGCGCGAGGGTGCAGTTCTCCTCACAGGGGTGCGGACAGGTACGGCCGATGATCGCCGGCAGAGGGTTGTCCCGCTTGACGATGGTCGTGGCCAGATGAGGATGCTCTTCCAGAGCCTGGAAGATATAGGCGGCGCAGTCCACCGTGGAGGGGCACGTGGAGCGGCACGGGGCGGTGACCCAGCCGTGGGTGGTCTCGGGCCCACAGGCAGCGCCGGCGGCGTGCTCGAAGAAATGCTCGGCTCCCAGATCGAGCAACGCCAAGATGGGGTCGCGGATGGTGTTGGCTATCCCGCACCAGGCAGAGTCGTCGATACATTCGGCCAGGTGCCGGATCTGACCGACGGTCTCCTCCCCCCCTTCACCGACGGCGAGCTTCTCGAACAGCTCCCGCATGATGTCCACGCCGATACGGCAAGGCCCGCAGCGGCCGCAGGATTCCTCTTGGATGAGGCGCAGGTATTGACGGGCGAGATCGACCAGGCATACATCGCCGTTCACCACGACACCCCGCCAGGAGACCACCGCTTTGACGTCCTGCATGTCGGCCTGCTGAAGACGGTCTAGAACCTGTTCTGCCTCTGGACCCTGGTATCGCTCCGACAAGATCGCCACGGGCCCTTCACTCGTCACTGCTGGCGCCTGGGCCGTTCCCACCAAAGCCTCCTTGACTCTCGCTTCGTAGCCGATCTCGGTCACCGATCCCGCCGCGGGGCGACTTCAGATCGATAGCCGGGCCCGCCGAGAGGGCCGGGCCGATCCGAACCGGATCCCGGGCACCCGGAGTCCCGATGATATCGCATCGAACCGCCCTACGCCCACGCGCGCGGCAGGCGCACCCACGCCGTGGAGCCCAGCGAGCCTGGGCGACGCCGGCCTGGGCGGCCGGGCCGAGCCTGTGCAGCTCAAGGCCATGTGCGGCCGACGACCTGGGCCCGGCAAGGCGATCCGCGACCGCGCCGGGCCGCAGCGCTGCCGCAGGCTCCGCGCCGCGGCGACCCAAGCGCGGGCCCCAGCGTGCCGCGAGCCGAGCGTGTCGGACCCGCGTGCCATCGGCGATACAATCGGCGGAGCGAGGCGATCAGGCACTCCGACACCGGGGAGAAGGAGCGGATATGGAAAGGCTGTGGGCGCCGTGGAGGCTGGAGTACATCACCCAAGAGAAGTCGGGAGGATGCATCTTCTGCGAGAAACCCCTGGCCGGCGACGACCGCGCCGCATACATCGTGCGGCGGGGCACCCATGCCTTCGTGATGCTGAACACCTTCCCCTACAACAACGGCCACATCATGGTGGCGCCGTACGCCCACCTGGCCGACCTGGAGGACCTACCGCCTCACACCCTGCACGAGATGATGGACCTGTCCCAGCAGTGCACCCGGGCCCTCAAGCTGGTCTTCAGTCCCGACGGCCTCAATCTCGGCTTCAACCTGGGAGCGGCGGCCGGCGCCGGCATCAAGGATCATCTCCACCTGCACCTGGTGCCCCGCTGGCAGGGTGACACCAACTTCATGCCGGTGCTCGCCGACGTCCGGGTGATCCCCCAGTCGCTGGATGAGTCGTATGAGCTGCTCTCCAAAGCGTTCGCAGGTTTGGAGCGCTCGGAGGAGTAGGCGGGCGCTCCACCGCCGGCACGGACGCGATCTCAGGCCGGCCTTCCCCGGCGGCGTGCCTTCGCCACCGCGTCGAGGCCGGTACTACTCCGAGGAGAACTTGTGCCGCGGCACGGTGATGGGCGCCTCACCCTTCACGCTCGAAACGACATCCCAGGCTTTGTCGATGTTCTCCGCGGTCCCTTCCAGAAGCAAGACCACCGCACCCTCACTCCCGCCGATGCCGCCGCTGGCCACGTGCCGAGCCTTGACCCCCGCCAGTATGCCCAGAGCCTGGATCTCGGTCACGACCAGACCGCAGGTCACCGGAACGAGCCAGACGTTCTCGCCCATGCTGCGATAGAGGGTGAGCTGGCCCCATCCGGCCGCGGCCTCAGGCACCGAAGGCACCAGCTTCTCCAAGCCTACGGGGAAGATGATGGGCAGTCCCCGCACGGCGATGAAGCTGAGGAGCGCCCCGATCGTCCCCGCCTGCGGGTTGCTGGCCAGGACGCCCGCGTTCCCCTGCGGATCCACGGCATTGGCACCCTTGATCACGGCATCGCCCTTCTCGAAGGTATCGAGAAAGGCCAGGACTTCCATCTCCACCCGCTCACCCTTCACGAAGAAACGCGCGACTTCGCGATCGTCCTTATGGCTGGTGGTCAACATGCCGTCGGCCACCATGCCGATGCAATATGAGTAGGGCGGCAGCTTCTCGCCGGTCAGCTCCTCCAGTACCAGGGCGCTGGTCGAGCAGGTCGATACGGAGAGTCTGCCGTTGGCGTAGGCGTTCTTGATCTCGGGGAGGCCGGCCACCGTCTTTGCCAGCAGGCGCTTCGATTCCGCCGGGTTCAACACCAACGTGGCCTGCTTGACCTGCGACGGGTCGGTCGGGGCATATTGGACTGGATAGAACATGCTCTACCACCACCTCGTCTCTGGATGTGCACAAGTGCGATGAACAAGCATACCGCGCCCGGCCGCCTCAGACCGGGTAGCAGCGACGGATGCGGCGCGCTAAGTGCCGTCCGAGCGCCTCTCCCCCCGGCCGCGACCTTAACCAGAGGCTTCCTCGAGCCGCAGCAACTCGGCCAGCGCCCGCTCCCCTACTTCGAGCTGCTCGGCGGTGGGCTCGGTGGTGGTAAGGCTTCTCTGGAGGGCGCGGCCGGGCAGGAGCAACAGTCTTGCGAGTATCGAATCGCCGTTCCTGGTCGCCCAGCGCAGAGCCTCCAGAGCCGCGCCCAGGCTGACCGCCCCGGCGATGGCCGACGCCGCGGGCGTCTTGCGGCCGGAGCGTCCGCGCACCAGCAGGTTGGTGGCCACGGTCGCCAGCAAGTAGGGCCCGACCAAGTTCGAGCCGCAGCGGTCGTGCTCCTTGGCCGCGGCGGCCGAAGCCGAGGGACGCGGTCTGGACGAGGCAGACGCTGCGGCCGCTCCGCCGGGCCCCTCGCGCCCGGCCGTCGAGGCAGACGGTGCGGCCGCCCCGCCGTGCGCTTCGCGCCCGCTCTGCGAGGCGAGCGGAACGGCTCCAGAGCCCGGGGCGTCTGGAGCGGCTCCAGGGGCCCGGCCTAGCGGAGCGGCTCCGGAGGCGGCTCCAGACGCCGGTGACGGCCTGGTCGAGCGCAACGCCGCCTCTCGTCCGCCGATCACCTTGTGCTCCGCGCCGTGGTATCCCGAGATACGGGAGTTCTTGAGAGCCAGCACAGCCGGCACGAAAGCGGCCAGCGCGATCCCCGTCTCTTGCACGAGCGCCGATCTCGGCGCCAGGGCTTTCACGGCCGATGTCGCCGCTATCGACCCGATCAGGGCCCCCGCTACCCTTCCACCCTCAAGGGGGAGCTCCGCCTGAGGAAGCTTGATCTTCACTTCGGCCAGCACCAGCAGACTCTCACCGAACCGACTCAGACCGCGGAGCAGGGGCACGCCTTCACCGCCCTCGCCGCCCCAGCCGGCTTCGCCTCGGGCTACGCCGCCCCGGCCAACGCCGCCGCGGCCAAAGCCCCGCGCCCCCGCGTGGCCGACCAAGCCGCCGCGGCCCCCGTGGCCGCTCAGACCGCCCCCAGGCAATCGGGGTTTGCGCCCCGAGGCCACGCTGATATCCCCGCCCGTGTTCCGGACGGCGGCAGCCCAGTAGCGCTCTGTAGATCACCACCACGCCATTCTTGAGAGCGATGCCGCCCATTCGCGGCGGCTGAGTCTTCGGCGGCTGGATCCTCGATGGCCGGCTCACTTGTCCTCCCCCACCCCGGCCGCTGCCGGAGTCAGTTCTTCCCGAGTGCCGGACGCGGTCGCGGCGGCCGCCACCCAAGCCATGCCGGCACTGGTGTGTAATCCGAGCGCGGCTTCCGCGGCCGCCTCCCTAGCCTCGCAGCGCCGCGCCCCCGACGCCACCGCCGCGGCCCGGGCGGCCCTGGCCCGCCGGCCGGCCGCGGCTCGATAGGGAAGGTAGATGACCAACGTCAGCCCGATCCCGGCCAGACCCGCCACCAGGAAGAGCCGGGTGATACCCAGTGCCTCCCCCAGCACTCCGCCCAGGAGAAAGCCGGCGGTGGTCCCCATCTGGCCGAATCCGGCCCGCACCGCTATCAGCCGGCCCTTGTCCCTTGCCGCCGGCGTCTGCTGGAACATCGTGATCGAGGGCACGAAGATCCCCACGTTCGCCATTCCGCCGAGACCCATCAATACAACCGACAGGTAGAAGAAGTCGCTGAAGCTCACCGCCACCAGACAGATCCCCATGGCCACCAGCGAAAAGGCCACGTAGCGGTTCTTGTCCCCCCGGAGCGACAGGCGGCTGAAGACCAGCCCTCCCACGATCAGACCGGACGCCACGAAGATCTCCAGGACCGCCAGTCCCGATGCCCCCCGATCGAACACGTCCAGGGCCAGCCCGTAGGAGTTGGGCACGCTCATCATGACGGCTGCCGCCGCTATGGTAGCCAGCAACAGATTGACGCGCAGTCCGGGCTGCCGCCACAAGCGACCCAGCACCTTCGGAGCCTCGACGATGAGCGGCACCAATCGCGGCACCGGTCCTATCCGCGGCAAGGCCTTGGGGAGTCCCAGCAAGAGAAGACCCGACACCAGGTAGCTGGCCGCATCGATCATGAAGGTCAGGGTGTAGCCCACATAGGTAACCAGCACGCCGGCCGCCAGAAAGCCCATCAGCTCGGCTCCATCTCGGGAGACACTCAAGTAGGAATTGGCCTTCACCAGGTGCTCCCCGTCGACCAACTCGCCCACCAGCTTGATCTGCCCGGGATTGAACAGGGCCGAGCACACCCCGATGAGCGCCGCCACCAGATAGATCAGCCCCACCGCCTCCTGGGCCAGGAAGGGCATGGAGAAGATGAGCGCCGCCCGGACGACATCCGCGAGCACCATGACGTTCTTGGCGCTGAACCGGTCGAGCACGGCTCCGCCGACGAAGCTGGTCACCACCAGGGGGAAGGTGGAGATGGCCATGACCCCGCCCATGTGCAGCACCGACCCGGTGAGCTGGTACACCATGAAGGCCAGGGCCACGGTGGACATCGAGGTCCCGAGGCTGGATAGAGCCTGCGCGACTAGGATCCGGCCGAGCACGCGAAAACGCATGGTCCTCCCAAACTGGGCGACATTCCAACAGATCTGGATTCGCCCGCCGCGGCGGGAATCCTGGAGTCCCCGCGCTGCCGGTCCGCCGAGGTGGCGCGGCCGGAAGCGCCCCGCCTGGGCCTACGCGGCCGCCCCCGCCGCCTCGTCCTCTGTCTCGGGAGGCAACTCTCGCTCCCGGAGGAACTTGACCTTCTGGAACTCCAGGAGGAAGTCTACCTTCTCGCCCCGACGATAGTCGTCGTCGTGGGAGTCGAGAAGCTCGAGGAAGCAGTCCACCACCGCGGGATCGAACTGGGTGCCCTTGTTGTTGACCAGCTCCGATATGGCTACCTCGGTGGAGAGCTTGGACCGGTAGGGACGGTCGCTGACCATGGCCGAGTAGCTGTCGGCCACGCAGAGGATGCGGCTGATGAAGGGGATCTCTTCGCCGGCCAACCCCACGGGATAGCCCTTGCCGTCGTAGCGCTCGTGGTGATAGAGCACCACTTTGGCCAGCTCCCGGAACTCCCCGATCTTGCTGAGGATGTTGGCCCCATCCCGGGAATGGGACTCCACCATGGCCCTGCCGATCGCGTCCAGCTTGCCCGAGGACTTGAGCGCCTCGTCCAGCATCACGATCTTGCCGACGTCGTGCATGAGGCTGGCCACGTGGGTCAGGCTCACCTCGTACTCGCTCAGGCCGAAGCTCTGGGCCATGTCCATGGCCCAGCGGGCGACGGCCGCCGAATGCTTGCGGGTGTAGTTGTCCCTGACGTCCAAGAGCGGTCACCAGGCTGGCGACGGCCTCCAGGGCCAGACGCTCGTTGCGTACGGCGAGGCGCGCGTTGTACTGGGCCAGCTCCCGCTGATGGGCGTAGGCCCGGAAGGCGTAGATGAGCCCCAGCACGGGAAGGAGGGAGACGATGATCAGCAGGGTGGATTTGAATAGCAGCCCCGGTGGTCCCGGCGGGAACCGCAAGGACGTAGTTGCGATAGATGAAGATCAGGCCCAGGCTGATGGCGAGGAAGAAGAAGTGGAAGGGCAGGAAGGGCTGAAAACCTTCCAGCCAACAGCGCTCTTCGGCGTGACTCCTCTGCGCAGCCACACCACAGGGCACGAAGACCACGAAATTCAGAACCTGAAAGAGCGATACCGGCAAGAAGCCCGATGCCAGCCACCACCACTTCTGATGCGCCGAACTCGGCCAGCTAGAGCCCAGTAGAAGAGACCCGATCACTCCCGCGAGCGTCGCAAAGGCGCTTGCAAAGAACAGTCCCTTCTGCCAGTCTTTCCGCCGAAAGATCCATAGTTGGCTGATCGCGGCAACCACGAAGGCCCCAAGTGGACCGACGATCGCGGCAGCAAGGAAGAAGGCAAGAAACCCCGCGGACACCTCCGACCTGCGACCGAATTGCCACCCTGTACCTTTCCGTGAATAGCCCTACCGCGATAAGGAGGATAAGGCCGGGCCAGGCAAATACCTGCGGGGAAACGGAGGAAGGCCACTTGACCTGGGCCAACGACCAGGAACACGAGAAGCGCAATAGCGGACGCCGCCATAACGCCAACATAGAGCCCGAGCAAACTCGTTCGCCGCAGCGGAGACCAGACGATGCTCGGGCTCGACACGCTAGCGATGCTTCCCCGGCCCATAGACTCACCTGCTGAGTGCTTCAGTCCATGTAGTCTATCGGCGCGGGATTCCGGAGCCTTAACGCTCCGGCGTTCTTAGCGAACGATGACTACCAACTCGCGTATCTCATTCCTTTCTCCTCTCGCGCGAAATGGTCGGCGGAGACTGCTACTCCGAATCCGCTGAAGCGCGGTGGGCTAGCCCCGACGGCTCCCTTCTCCTTCTGGGCATGCCCACACGGTCCCATTCACCGCATGGACTCCCAGTTCAGACCCTCAAGTCCCCCATCCGGACCTTGATGAGGATCTCCCAGCATGTCCAAAGAACACATTGTGCATACTAGCCTAACTACAAGATCTCGACTTGTCAATGATTATGATACGAACTATGAGGCAATTGTGAGAACCAGGTCCAAGCTATGCTTAACGTAGGAGTGAACTATTATTCCTAAGGTATAACTAACGATGTTAGGATTTGGGATAAATGGTTCCTTCTTGTCGTTATGGTGAAAGAAATGCCGCAAGACACTCGGTGTTTTGCGGAGCACCAGGGCGGACTGGATAAGACAACAAGGGATTGGCTTTTTCGTCAAGAGTGACTTGCTTGTCATGGATTGACGTTTCCGCCACGTTCGGGGGACTTAGGCAACTCGGGGGAGCCAAGCCGGTCAGCGTCTCCGGAGGTCCCCTTGCCCTCGTTGTCGCCCCCGGTTCTTCTCCTCCGTCTTCTCTGCCAATCCCGACCGGCTATTATGCACCTCGTAGGAGCGACCCCACACCGGAGCCAACGGCAGGCATGACCACCCTCAGCATCCTCAGCTATCTCTCGCGTGCCTATCACGCCAATCCCGAGGCCGAGGTCTCCGGGGTCGAGCTTCAGCGCGAGTTGGGCTTGGACGCGGCCACGGTCCAGGCGTGCTGTGGCCGAACTGGCCCGTCAGGGTCTGGTGGAGTGGGATCCCCTGCTCAGTAACATCTGGCTCCGCATCACCGACAAAGGCTTGGCGGCGGCGCGTCGGTAGCCCTGAGCCGCTGCGCCCCGATTGCCCTGAGCGACCACCCCCGGACCACCCCCAGGCCGCCCCTACCCCCTACTCCTCGGTCTGCTCCCAGGTGATCAGGGGCAGCTCGTGGGGCACCAGCACGTCGCCGTGGCAGGGGAGCACCCGCACCGCATATCCGTGCAGGCCCGAGACCCGGCTGGGCACGCTGCCCCGGTAGACGTGCTCGCCTCCCTCGCGCCCCACCCATTCCAGCTCGGTGCCGTGGCCGTTGCTGAGCGACCCGTCCGGACGCAGGCGGCTGTAGTAGGCTTCCACCACGACTTCCTCTTGACTCAGCTCTCCCAGGTGGACCTTGGCCGTCACCTCGACGCCCTCGCCCACGGCTATGTTGAAGTGACCCCGTTCCTCCACCCCCACGACCTGCACCTCGCTCCAGGCTTTGCGCACCCGGGCCTTCCAGGCCGCAAGCTCTTTGGCCAGGGCGTATCCATCGGCTTCCAGGCGGCGGAAGTGCTCGCTCGCGGGCAGGTAGAAGCGTTCCACGTACTGCTTGACCATGCGGTCGCCGGAGAAGGTGGGGGCCAGGATGCGGATGGAGTCCTTCATCATGGCGATCCAGCCCCGGGGTAGGCCGTCGGCGTCGCGGTCGTAGAACAGGGGGATTATCTCGCGCTCCAAGAGGGAGTAGAGAGCCTCGGCATCGACCTCGTCCTGATACCCGGTGTGGACGAATTCTTGCCCGTCTCCTATCGCCCAGCCCACGCCGGGCCGGTAGGCTTCGGCCCACCACCCGTCGAGCACCGAGAGATGGAGCCCCCCGTTGGGCACCACCTTCATGCCGCTGGTGCCGCAGGCCTCGTAGGGACGGCGGGGCGTGTTCAGCCACACGTCCACCCCCTGCACCATCATGGCCGTCTTGCGCACGTCGTAGTCTTCCAGGAACACCACCTGGTCGGTCAGACCCTCGCGCCGCACCATGTCCAGCATGCTCCGGATGAACTCCTTGCCCGCTCCGTCGCGGGGATGGGCCTTGCCGGCTACGAGCAGCTGCACCGGCCGGGCCTCGTCCAGGAGGAGGGCCTTGAGACGGCCCGTGTCCCGGAACAGGAGCGTGGCCCGCTTGTAGGTGGCGAAGCGCCGGGCGAAGCCGATGGTGAGGGCGTCGGGACGCAGGGGCGGATGGGTCGGCGGCCCTACTCCGGTCGCGCTCCGTCGCTCGCGCCCCTGCAGCTCGGCCTGCTCGCGCGCGTAGGCCACCAGGCGCTCGCGCAGGCGGGAGTGGGTGCGCCAGAGCTCCAGGTCGGGGATGCGTTCCACCCGCTGCCAGGCCTCCCGGGCCGAGGCGTCCTCCCGCCACCGGGGTCCCAGGTAGTGGTCGTAGAGCTGCCCCATCTCGGCCGCCATCCAGGTCTCGGTGTGCACCCCGTTGGTGATCGACTCGATGGGCATGTCGCCCCGGGGGAAGTCCGGCCATCCGGGCTCCATCATCCGGGCCGTCACCCGGCGATGCAGGCGGCTGACGGCGTTGCGGCGCGGCGACAGGCGCAGGGCCAGCGCGGCCACGTTGAACTCCTCGTCCGGGTCGCCGTTGACCCGGCCCATGCGCATGAACTCCTCCGGCTCCAGCCCCAGTTTCTCGAGATAGGTGCTCAGGTAGTCTTCGATCAGCTCCTGGGAGAAGAGGTCGAACCCGGCCGGGACCGGCGTGTGGGTGGTGAACAGCGTGCCCGCGCCGGTGGCTTGGCGGGCCTCCAAGAACGAGAGCCCGGCAGTACCCATCAACCCGCGCAACCGCTCCAAGCTGGCGAAGACGGCATGTCCCTCGTTGAGATGGCACATCTGCGGCTCGATGCCCAGGGCCCTGAGGGCCCGCATCCCGCCGATGCCGAGCACCAGCTCCTGGGCCAGCCGCTCCTCGGTCCCTCCGCCATACAGCTCGTTGGTGATGCGCTGGGCGGCAGGCGTCGTTCTCGGGGATCACCGTATCGAGCAGGTACAAGGGGATGCGCCCCACATCGACCTTCCACACCTTGACCCAGACGGGGCGCCCGCCCATGTCGATCAAGACCTTGAGGGGCGCGGCAGCCGCGGCGGCCGCGCCGGCGCCCGCGCCCGGACCCGGACCAGACGCCCCGGCGCTCGGGGCCGGCACCGGCCGTATGGGCAGCGTGCTCAGATCGTGCACGTGATACTCCTCGTGCTGCCACCCGCCGTCGTCGAGGTGTTGCACGAAGTAGCCCTTGTTGTAGAGGAGACCGACCGCCACCAGAGGTATGTCCAGCCCGCTGGCCGCTTTGAGATGATCGCCGGCCAGCACGCCCAGACCCCCGGAATAGATGGGCAGGGAGGCGGTCAGCCCGTACTCCATGCAGAAGTAGGCCACGCGTAGGTCGGCGCGCTCGGGATACCGCAGCCGGAACCACCCCGGCTCGGTCATGTAGCGGCGCAGATCGTCCAGCGCCCCATCCAGGTGGGTGAGGAAGGCCGCGTCGCCGGCCGCCTGCTCCAGCCGCTCCCGCGAGATGCGGCGCAGCAGCGACACCGGGTTCCCGGCGTACTTCTCCAGCATCTCCGGGTCGAGGTGCTGGAACACCTTGAAGGCCCGGCTGTCCCAGGTCCAACGCAGGTTGTACGCCAGCTCCTCGAGCCCGCTCAGGCGCGCGGGAACCTCGGGATGGACGCTGAAAGTATGGATCTTTAGCACTTCTTGCCCCTCACAGGCGCCGCGGTCCGCCCTGCCGCTCCGCGCCCCCTCATGTCGCCACGCCCTCCGGCCACGGGCCCAGGCCCGGGTGGGCCGGCCGCCGGCTTCAGCCGCCGACTTTCACAGTAACCATTATCGGCAAATCCGACCGATTATCCCATACGACGGAAGGGGATCTCCTCCTGCAGGCCGGGCGTTATCGGGCCGCCCAACCACCGGCGCTCTACAGACGCCGGTCGGGAGCCTAGTCGCGCCCCGCTCGAGCCGAAGCATCGCGCCTGCGCGCCGCCTCCCGGGCTAAGTGAGCGATCGTCGTCCCTTCGAATAGATCATCCAGGAGCCGGGCGGCCTCCATCCAGACATCGCGGGTCGGACAGGTGGATGATCTCTCGCAATCATGTGCCGAGTAGCACGGTGCCGGGGCCACCCTACCCTCCACCGCTCGCAGCACGTCCGCGATGGTGGTGGTCTCCGGATCGGAGGCCAGCGAGAATCCGCCGGCCCTTCCGCGGTGGCTCGCGACCAGGCCGGCAACCTTGAGCCGGATCATGATCTGCTCCACGTAGTCTGGCGAGATCGCCTCCGCGCGGCCGATCTCGAACTTGCTGACAGGTCTGCCCGGTTCTTGAGAGGCCAGAAAGACCATGATCCTGGAAGCGAATCTGCCCTTGGTGGAGATAGGCATCATGGCCGAGACTCCTCACTGTCCTCGCTGCGTTTAAAAGATGATTGACATGGTTATCTTACTCATGTAATATACACCATAACGCAGCCGGGGGCCATACCCCGCAGAGTATGTGAGGGATGGTCCCGAAGTGCGGCAGCACCAAACGCGCCACACAACAGTATTGATCGCGGGAGAGAGGAGCTGATATCTGAGCAAGCGTCGGCGTGTTCCTGTGTAGCAATGCTGGTGGGTAAACACGAGTGCACTCGGTCCAGTTCATGGATGTCTGGATCATTGACAAGTCTCAAGGGGGACGAATTTTCATGAGAACAGTAATGACCATAACCGCGATTGTGTTGGGCGTCGCCGTACTCGCCTGCGGTATAGCCTCGATAACCCTTAGCCATACCAACGCCACCGACCTTGCCGACCGTCTGAAGCAGGAGAAAGTGTCTCTCCGCGTTTTCGATGAGACCGCGCCGGAGGACGCCATCATCACCAACGCGGCCCAGGCCCGCGCAGCCGCCGATATTCTCAATGAACACCGTAAGGGGATCTCCCCTACCTATTCCGAACTGCTGGGTGGTAAACGCTTCGACGCGACGAATCCCAAGCAGCTCACCTACATGGCGGGGATGACCCTCGAAGGTCAGCTGAACGTGGCGGCATTGGCCTTCGGACTCACGACTGTGCTCTTGTTCAACGGCATAGTCATGATCCTCATCGGCATCGCGCTGATCGTGGTGTCGGTGGCCGTCTGGCTCTATCACGTGCATCCCAAGAAGGAACCCGCAGAAAACGTGGTTTAGATCCGGGCGGTACAAGTACGCACGGCGTGAACCAGACTGGTCGCGCCACTTGCCGACGAGGCTCCCGCTAGACCCGGGAGCCTCGTCTCTTCGGACCCCTACCGGGCCGGCTTGGAGTACGACAGGTAGCTCTTGTACTTGGCCACCTTCGTTGGGCAGTTCGTCCACGTTTGCCGGCCACACCAGGGACCTGTTCGCCAGTTCTTCCAGGTGCTCGAACTTGCCCGAGAGGAGCATATGGGAGTGGACCTTTTCTTCTTCCGGGACCTCGAACCTGACCTTGCCGTCGACGACGTTCAAGGTCCCCCTCACGCCGCAGATGCCGCAGATGGTGGGATAGCTGTCCTCGGCGTTGCGGATCTCCAACAGTTTGGAGTGACAGATGGGGCACAGGCCCGGCTGGCCGATGTACTCCGCTTCTTCCAGGGGCTTCTTCAGCGTCTCGGCCACGTGCCGGCCCGACCTGTGGGCCCGCTCCAAGAGATCGTCCCTTAGGGCGACCACCTTCGGTAGTCCGACCCAGTTGACCACGATCTTGTCCACCACCTCGATCTGCATGGAGAGGGTGAACAGGTGCATCAGGGGTAGAGCCAGCGTGTCCCACTCGCTCCCCCCCACGGCTATGAGGGAGGCAGCCCGGGGTTTGAAGGCCCGTTCGTCCGGGCCCTCACCGGTGGTGATGCCCCGCTCGGCCCGCATCTTCTTGGCGGCCATTCGGAAGGCCTGGTCGTGCGAGGGGCCCATGCGGTCGTTCAGGCATTTCAGCTGGCCACTGGGAGTCTTCTCGTAGATGGGAGAGCCGAGGATGAGCCCGTCGCACTCCATGATCTTCTCGTCTATGAAGGGCAGGTCGTCGTTCTTGATGGTGCAGCGGCCCGGGCCGCACTTCTCGAACAGGTCGATCACGCAGGAGTTGCAGCCGGTACAGGGCTTGATGTTGAGATCGTGCAGGTGCACGAGTTCGACCTCGGCTCCCGCCTCCTCCGCGCCCATCAGCGCCTCTTTGACGAGGATCTCGGTGTTGCTCAGCCGCCTACCACAGGAAATGCCCAGTACCTTCATCGAGATCGCTCCTTAGAACTCGTTTCAGAATGAAGCTCCGCCGCCAGGGACACCCTGGGCGAGCGCGAGAGAAGAACGCAGGAAGCGAGTATAGCAGCGCTATTTGCGCGACCGAGGACGTACGGTCGTGCCGTCCAGGGTGCACTAGGCGGCCGCGGCTTCATTTTGAAACGAGTTGTTAGCCCTTATGAACGGAGGGTGGTTTTCCGCGCACGGCACGTCGTCGCGAGAAACACGAACGGCCGCACAGACAGCGGCCATGATACCGGAAGGCATTTGTTTTGGCGCGGGCCGGGTGTCCGCGTGGCCGCCCGCAACGTCCCGGGATCGGCTTCAGCGCTCCGCGCCGGGGATCGTCTAGAACGGCGCGGACGACCACCAATCGTCTAGAACGGCGCGAACGACCACCCTTTCCGCTCGAGGCGTTCCGCCCGCCTCAGCCCCACGTGCGTGAGGGCTATGTGTCCCAGAGTGGTCCACTCGAGGATGCCGCGGTCGGCCCAGAAATCGCAGGCGCTCTCCGCTTCGTCCTCGGAGTGGCCCGTCTCCACGCGCACTTCCACGAACGAGACGCCACTCTTGGCCTTCCTGTCTGCCAGCTCGTACACCGTGCGCAGATAGTCCCGCTCGAGGCCACCCATGGCATGGGGTGCAAGCGTCATCGCGCCTCTCCTCTCTCCTCAGGGGAGCAGGGAACGATTCATTCTTGCCCAGAAGCCCTGAATCTATCCTGAACGCTTAGGAGGGTCTGCATGCCCGAGGGGGGCATCACGGCACACCCCCCGTCACCGTGAGCGCGGCCGGGCCGCCGATGTGAGCTGGGTCCGCCCGCCCCTCGCCAGGGGCCGTCCCCCCTATCCCCGATCCTCAGGCTTACGCTCCTCGGGCTTATGCCTGCCTTCGCGCTGCAGCCTGCTGATGCCCCAGAAGAGCACCCCCAGTCCGGCCAGAAACGCGCCTATTCCGATGGGCCCACTCCAGAACAGAACGGGGAACAGATCCTCCATCTCCTCCTCCTTTGGACGGGACACACGCGCTCCTCGAGCGTAGACCAGGGCGCACGAAGATCCTCGCGCCCAAGTCGAGTCTAGGGCGAAGACCGTTAGCACTCAAGAGAGGCTGCTGGTCAATGGGGGCCAGACTCCGACGTGGGCCCATGAGGATCCGGCCGGTTGGTCTCTCGTCTGGCCAGTACGGCGTCGCGTCGCGCCTATCCCCCCAGCCGGTACGTCTCAAACCCCGCAGCCGCCATACGCTCGGGTACATCGCGGACTTGCCTCCCGATCCTTTTCCTTCTCGGCCTCGGACAGCTGGTCCCAGGGCACCATGCACGGATGCGTCTTCTCGACGTCGCTCTTGACCGGCCCGAAGACGTAACCGGCGGCCCGCTTCTGCGCCCACCAGCGCTCGTGCTCCATCTGGGCGAGCTTCTCTATCTCCGCCGCACTGAACTCCACGTGCCGGGGGCTTTCATCCTTGGCCGGGAGAAAGCCGCAGCCGATCGCCTCGAGGTAGGTTGGGAACCAATCCGCCTGCTCGCGGTTGGACTCGCGATCCTCCTCGGTCAGATCGTCCCAGGGAAGCATGCGCTGACCCTCCTCCGGCGTAGTGGCGACGTTGTCTTCGGTGAAAGCTTCATGAATGGCCTGCGCGATCCTCTCTCGGGCGGCGCCGACCAGGACGTCGCGCGCTACCAGCCGCATGAACGTCTCGGCATCGACGTGCAGTTCCAATTGAGGGGCCGGAGGGAGAGCCGACTGCTCGAAGATCTCTCGGCCACTCAGCATGCTCATGTCGATCAGGGATTCGAGCGAGCGCATGCCGTGCCGGTACTCGGGGATCTTGATCAGAGCTCGGAGCACGCCCGGGTCGATCCTGATGCGGCCCGAATGGTCCATGAGCTGTCTGGCGCCCATCTCGAGCTGAATGCGCAAAGCCACCGCGCGCCTGATCAGGTAGAGAAGATCCTCGTCGCCCCTCTGGTTGATCCCCAGGATGTCGACGTATCCGCGGAGACGGCTGACGAAATCGGGACCTTTGACCATGCGGAACCGCTCGATCGTCTGGCCGTCGCCTCCCTCGCGCGTGAATTCGGCGAGAGAGTCGCTCGTGGCTCCGGCGAAGACGAAGATGGCCTTACCGATGGGGTGGCTCGACTCCCCGTCCTTGAAGCGCCCGTCCTGCATGGGATCGAGGAAGAACTTGAGCCACCCGAGCGGTGCCCCCTCGAACGAGGCGTCGAACTCGTCGAAGAAGACGAGAGGCACCTTGCCCTCGAGCACAACGTCCCGCACGCGGTGGAGCGCGCTTGCCAGGTCGCGCGGAGACTCCCACTGGGCGACGTTGAAGCTCACGCTCTGAACCAAGCCCTCTCCGACGCTCTTGGCGATCTGCGTGACGGAGAAGGTCTTGCCGGCCCCGGGCGGTCCGAAGACGCCGATGCAGAGAGGACGCTTGACGTAGCCGGCCGCCAGGTATTCCGAGATGAGGTTCTTGACGCTGCGGTAGCCTTCGATCTCGGTACGGTCGATGGTCTTGAGCTTGCCGAAGCGTCCCACCGGAACCCGGTCCAGAACCGGGTCGGTGCCCCTCTCCACATAGTTGAGAGCCACCGCCTCCAGGCGTTCGTGCGTCGACTCCTGCAGGATGGTCCAGAAGTCGGGATCGGCCGAGGTGAGACTGCTCTTGACGGGGACCACGACGTCGGCGATGACCGGATCGTGGGGAGAGGCCTCGAAGAGCTCGTCGAGGGTCCAGTCCGGATCCCGGCCCGACGTGCCGAACCCCGCCACAAGCAGCCGGCGCGAGGCGGCGATGCCGGCGCGGGCCCCCTCTCCCACCTGATCGAGGCCCCCGTTGGCCACCTGGCCGGCAAGGGCGGCAAGGAAGGCAGTACCCAGCCCCATCATCTCGCCCGGGTGTTGCTCGTCGTACTCGCCCTCGATGCGGGCCGGATCGTAATAGAGGACCGCCGTGGTCCGATCGCCGGCCACGGTGCGGTGGATGGCGCCGTCCAGCCCGAAACGGACGACCAGGTTGCGGCAGGCGGCAAGGGCGGCAAGCCTGCGGTTGTTGGCCATCTGCCACACGAAATCCTTGGCGGTGCGCTCCCAGGAGAGCCGACGAGAGACGTTCGCCCCTTCGCAGCGCAGGTCGTCCCCATCGATGACCACGACCAGCCGATCGGAGTGGCTGCGGGAAAGCTCCTGGAACAGGGGGCCCACGGCCAGAGGCCGGCTCATCTTGAGCAGGATGAGCGGCTGGCTGCCGGCAGCGACAAGGGCCTGCGGCCAGACCGATGGTTCGTCGCGGAAGCCGTTGCCGGCGTCGTCCAGGATGACAAGGTCCGCAAGCGGGTCGTCGGAAACGAGTCTCAAGGGCTGCAGTCGACCGCCGTCCGGCCCGGTGTAGCCGCAGTTGTCCTTGACGCGCCACACCTGGTCCCTGCCGTCGCCGTCAGCCGAGACGGCGAAAGCGAGCAAGCCGAACGTGGGAGTGAAGCACGTCGGTGGCCGGGACTCCCTCAAGGTCGAGAATCTCGGGAGCGGCCACGGTGGCGATGCCCGCTCCCCGCAACAGGCCGGCGAGCAGAAGCGCGCCCCCGGGCCTGGCGGTCAGCCGGATGCCGTCATGGAGTTGCCAGTTGCTGGAGCAGGTGGCATTGGTGGCGCGGCAGCCCCTCATGTCTTGCAGCCACCGGCCATTCGAGCCAATCGACGGTGACATCGCCTGCGACTACGGCCTTGAGCTGCTTCGTCTCCATAGTGCCCCTCATCGATGAAGAAACAGGCGTCCGCATGGCAGAGATCATTCCACTTACACGTTATCACTCAAGAACAAGAGGCGCAGGCAATATAATCCGGCAAGACAAGGTCCAATGCCAAGTGCCCGAGAGGTTGAGCTCCCCAAGAGCGAGTGCCCCACGAAAGGAGTCTTCGTGAAATCGATCCTGGTCGGTGTGGATGGTTCCGAATGTTCGCTCAGGGCCCTTGATTTTGCCGCCGAGGAAGCGGCCCTTCGTGGCGCTCGCCTTCGCATCGTGTGTGTATGGGATATGCCAGAAATAGGGTATGCGGTGTCGGCCTATCCAGAGGAGGTCTTAGAGGACGTCTTCGAGGGTATCCGGGAAGAAGCAGAAGCAATAGTGGCGAAGGCTCGTGCCCGCGCAGCCGAACTCAAACCAACGCTCACCGTCAAAACCAAGGTCGTCAAGGGTCACCCAGGTGCCATCCTTGTCAGAGAAGCGAAAAGCGCAGACCTGGTTATAGTGGGAAACCGCGGCCGAGGCGGCGTTGCAAGCCTCCTTCTCGGCTCGGTCAGCCACCACGTGGTTCACCTCGCCCAGTGCCCGGTGGTCGTCGTGCGGGTCGCTGCGTGTTAGCTGCCAGATGAAGCGCACAGGTGGTGCGTCCAGGGGGAATCGGCTCTTGACCTACGGCTGCGAGTTGGTGTCTCATGGAGGACGCCACCGAGGAGATCTGGGACCAGCGTATGGAAGTGGCGGGCATGCTGGGCAACGTGTCGCTGATGAACGGCGAACCCATCGTGCACGTGCACATCACGGTGGCCGACGAGCAAGGCCGCTGCTACGGCGGCCACCTGGGGCACAACACCCGGGTCTTCAACCTGGAGATCCTGCTGACTACCCTGTCCGGTCCCCCGGTCACCCGCAAGATGGACCCCCAGACGGGACTGACTATCTGGCATTGAGCCTCCGGCAAGCTTCCGGCACTGACCCTTTAGTTGAGGTCCAGGTCGTTTCGGCCTAAGGCGTGTAGGCCCAGGTGTCGTTGAGAAGCGAGTTATCGCCCGGATCTCCCCCGAACATGATCAACCGGCCGCTCGGATGGATCGAAGACCATCGACTGACCGAAACGTGCGGCCGGGAGCGCCCCCCCTGGGTCCAACTCGGTCCAGGTGTTCGTGCTCGGGTCGTAGGCCCAGGTGTCGTTCCTGACGTCGCTTATGTGAGCGCCTGCCAGTCCTCACGAACATGATCAGCCGCCCACTCGACTGGATCGAACACCATCGACTGCCACCAGCTAGCGGGGGGCCGCGGCCCGGACGGGCTGAGATTCGTCCACGTGTTGGCGACCGGGTCGTAGGCCCAGGTGTCGTCCAAGCCCTCCAAGCTCGAGGATGGGTTCGGGCTACCCGACAACCCTCCGAACATGATCACCCGGCCGCTGGAGGGATCGTAGGCCATGGCCTGAGCGCTACGCGCAGGAGGCAGTGTCCCTTGCGGGCTGAGGTCGGTCCACGTGTTGGCGACCGGGTCATAGGCCCAGGTGTCGTTGAGACGAACACCGAAGTCGTCGAACCCCCCGAACATGATCACCCGGCCGCTGGTGGGGTCGTAGGCCATAGCGTCATCGGCGCGTCCAACGGGTGACTGCCCCGCCGGCGCTGAGCTCGCCCCAGGTGTTGGTCGTGGGATTGTAGACCCAGGTGTCATTGAGGACCCCACCGATCTCGTCGTTGAAATCTCCTCCGTCGCCGCATGAGCCTCCGAAGAGGAACAGCCGGTGCGTCGACGGATCGTAGGCCATCGAGTGGCAGAAAGCGCCCAGGAGGCAGCGCCCCGGATGGACGGATTCTGGTCCACGTGCTCGCGGCCGGGTCGTAAACCCAGGTGTCATTTGCGTTCGCGGCGGATAACGAGCCTCCGAACAAGATCACGCGCCCGGTATCGGGATCGTACGCCATCGCGTGCCATGCCCGCGGCTGGGGCAGGGTCCCCTGCGGGTCGAGCTTGGTCCAGAAGTTGTGGCTGGGCGGACTGGACGCATAGATGCCACCGACGGTGGCGGCCGCGATGACCAGAAGCGCCGCGAAGGTGATGGCCCAGGTCCTGCGGTTCCATCTTTTCGGCCTCGCGGCCTTCTCGCCGGCAGAGGCCCCGGTTTCATCGCCGGTTGCGGCAGCCGTCATTCCGTCTTCTGCCGGGCTCTCGACCGCAGCCCGGGCCCGGTCAGTTGTCCCCGCACGGCGGCCAGGATCTCTCCCTGCTTGCCCTCCACTCCTCCGCGGACTTCCAGCCACTGCCACAGGTTGAGGTAGTACTCGATCGAGGCACTGGGAACGACGTCGTCTATGTGGAGGGAGAGCACGGGCCGGTCGTAGGCTATCGCCCGTTCGATCTCGCGCAGCACGTAGGGGGAGCTGTTGGCCGAGGTGGAGAAGATGAGCAGCACAAGGTCCGACGTGCGGATTGCATCGAGAGTCCCGGCAGCCGGGTCTGTCCCCTCCTTCAGGTCGCGGGGGGCCATCCAACAGCCGATACCCTCTGCCTCGAGCATATCGCAGACGTGGGAGGCGACCTCGCGATCCTCCGCGGCGTGGCTCACGAAGACCTGATGCGCCAAAGACGCCCCCTTCACTGCTGTCGGATCACGGAGTATAGACCCAGGTATCTCCTAGGTCACCCTCGGTGCTGGAGAACCCTCCGAACATGACCATCTGCCCGCTGGACGGCTCGTAGACCATCGACTGATCTTCCCGGGCGGAAGGCAAGGTTCCCTCCGGGGTGATGTCGCTCCACGTGTTCACCGTGGGATCGTAGGCCCAGGTGTCGTTGGACCCGCCTCCGAACATGATCATGAGGCCGCTGGCGGCATCGTAGACGAGGGACATAGCCAGTCTCGCGAAGGGCACCGCGCCTTCCGGGCTGAGGTCGGTCCAGGTGTTGGCGGCCAGGTCGTAGGCCCAGGTGTCGTTGAAAGTGACCGTGTCTCTGAATCCTCCGAACACGATCAGCCGGTTGCGCGACCGGGTCGCAGGCCATAGAGTGCAAGGCGCGCGCCGGGGGCAGCGTTCCCGAGGGCTTGAGCTCGGTCCAGGTGTTGGCGGCGGGGTCATAGGCCCAGGTGTCGTTGAGGAACTCGCACTGTCGGCGCCGTCACCCGACTGCCCCCCGAACATGATCAACCGGCCGCTTGAGGCATCGTAGACCATCTGGTGACCGGCGCGCGCAGGGGGCAGGGTTCCTGCCGGGCTCAGTTCGGTCCAGGTGTTGGCGGCCGGATAGTAGGCCCAGGTGTCGTTGAAACGAGTCCCCGCCCCATCGAATCCTCCGAACATGATCAGCCGATGGGTAGCCGGATCGTACGCCATCGCTGGGTTCACGCGCGCTATGGGGAAGCGGCCCCGCGGGTTTCAGCTCGGTCCAGGTGTTGGCGGCGGGATCGTAGGCCCAGGTGTCGTGGAGGAGATTCGCCCGAGCGGCATCGCTCTTGAGAGTCGGGCCACCGCCGAACATGATCATCCTATGGGTGTCGGAATCGTATGCCATCTCGTGGCCGCTGCGCGCCGACGGCGTCCCCTCTGGGTAGAGTTCGGTCCACGTGTTGTGCCCCATCAGGCCCGGCGACGCCATGTGGCCGCCGGTATGTGTGGCCGCCCAGGTCCCTCCAGCCGCTGCCGCGGCGACGAGCACGACGGCGGCCGCCGCGAGGATCCACCACCGTCGGCGGGCCCAGCGGCGCATCTTGACAGCCTTCCTGGGGACACCGGCCTGCGATTGCCCCGCAGCTTTCGATGCACGGATCGCGTCCCGCACGGCGGCTACGATCTCCTCTTGCTTCTTCTCGACTTCCGCTGCGGCCTTGAGCTTCTGCCACACGTTCACGTAGTACTCGATGGAGGAGTTGGGCACGGTGTCGTCCGTGCGCAGGGCGAGCACGGGCCGCTGGTAGGCCACGGCCCGCTCGATCTCGCGAAGCACGTAGGGAGAGGCGTTGGAGAAGGTGGAGAAGATCAGGACCACCAGTTGCGAGTTTCGGATCGCATCCATGATGGCCGCGGCGTAGTCCGTGCCCGCTTCGACATCACGGGGGGCCATCCAGCAGACGATGCCGTCCGCCTCGAGCAGCGCGCAGACGTGGGCGGCCGTGTCGGCATCCTCCGTGGCGTAGCTCACGAAGACCTGATGCGCCATGGACACCTCCGCTGCGTCCGGACTGCAACCGAGCTCATAACACACAATAGAGCAGCGGCCGTCGACGCGCTAGTGGCGAGTCACAGCCCGCGTCTTACGCCTTCGCAAGAGATAGCGCCGCGGAGAGGTCGGAAAGGGGACCGTACGATGGGCACCATGATCGGAATCGTCGGAACGCTGGGAACAGTATTCGATCTCCTCCAGGGGCTCTGGGACTCGTTGGACAGGGCCGGGCTGGGCCAGGACAAGAGGGAGAAGATCATTGGTGACTTCTTGGATCGTTTGAGGCACGGGGAGCGGCTTACCAGGCTGGGACTACAGTGTCGTCATGCCTAGGACACAAGGGTCATGGGGGAGGAAACCGGCCGGTTGCTTTCGACCATCCTCCCGCGTCTGCGCCATGCTCGAGGGGAACGGCATCGGCTGCTGGTCAGCATCGTGCGATGCAACGGCCAGGAAAGACAAGGCGGCCGCGAATCTTCAGGCCCTCCACACCTCGGACCTGGGGACGGCTGGCTCTCGGTAGCCCGCGCTGTTAGCCGGAGGGGACCTGCAGGACCTTCTCCAGATAGGTCGCAGCCGTGTCAGAATAAGAAGACTTGTGCCACAATCCGTCGCATGAGAGGGCCGCTATGACCGATGAAGTCGCCGCCGAGTATCGCTACTGGGCGTTCATCAGCTATAGCAGCAAAGATGAGGCGCACGCCAAGTGGCTTAACCACGCAATTGAGACGTTCGGCGTGCCGGCAAAACTCGTCGAGCACAACCACAAGACGCCAACTGGCGAGTCGGCACCTAGAACGGCTCCGTCCGGTCTTTCGTGATCGTGACGAACTACCTGCATCATCCGATCTGGGTCACACCATCCAAGATGCACTGGTCGCCTCGCGCTATCTGATCGTGGTCTGTTCTCCCAATGCGGCCACGTCCGTGTGGGTGAACCGGGAGGTGGAGACGTTCGCCGCAATGGGTCGCAGGGAACGCATCTTGGCGTTCATCGTAGATGGCGAGCCCTATAGTGGTGGTGAGCAGGAATGCTTCCCGCCGGCGCTGAAACAGCAGGAACCCCTCGCGGCTGACGCCCGACGGCTTGGTGATGGCAGGGCGGACGCCCGCTTGAAGCTCCTTGCCGGGATGCTCGGGGTGGGCTTCGACGCGCTGAAGGACCGCGAACGCCGTCGCCGCATGCGCCGCCTCCAGATCGTGACCGCAGTGGCCACTGCATTGGTTCTTGTCTTCGCCATCTTGGCGTACTTCGCATACTCCCAGCGGCAAGGCCCGGGTCCGGTTCATTGACATTGGGGCTCACTCGCCTTATGATTCGTGTTGCCACCCCTGGGCTATATGCGCAGGGCGCGAAGCCGCTTCAGGGCGGTTTCGCATTTTTGTGGGGCCATGTTCTATCCTACAGTCTTAAATAGCGGCTGTGGAAATCGTTTAACCAGCCGCAGAGATGCGCACTCCGCCTCCGCTGACGTCGCACTCCTGCGGATAGAACAAAGCTGCTGACCTTAGGCCCGTTCACACCCTCCCCAGGAGCGCAAATCCCCTGATTCTGCCCCCCATCCCTTCGGGGTCCGGGCTCGAACCGGGGACACCACAATCATCAGTCATGAACTCTGCCCGACCGAGCCACCACGTCGCTGGTGGAGGCTGCCCGGTCAGCGGCCTGACGATAAGCGCAACCTACAGTTGACTTACCCGGCTCTGTAGTGTCTTATGGATTCTGTCGCAGTCGTCGGGAGCGAGGTGATGTTCTTGGCGCATCAGGTCTTCTTGAGCCACGCTACGGAGGACCGGGACACGGCCCTCCAAGTCTGCGCCGCGCTCGAGCCGGAAGGGATCCGCTGCTGGATAGCACCTCGCGACGTGCCGGCGGGCACCGACTACGCCGCCGCTATCCTGGACGGCATCCGGACCTCAGACCTTGTACTGCTTATCTTCTCCGCGCATGCCGACGCCTCCCCCTACGTTCTGCGTGAGATCGAGCGAGCCGTGGCATATAAGAGGCCGGTGCTCGCACTCCGGATAGATGACGCTGCCCTCAGTTCCTCCATCGAGTATTACGTGACCCTGTGGCGGAAGCTCGATGCATCCGCCGGGATCGACACGAAACAGGCCGAGATCGTGGCCGCCGTGCAGGCCGCGCTGGTCGCTGGGGCGCCCGCTTCAGAATCAGGGTTGAGGGCGGCAAAGCGCTCCCGCCTGCTGGGTGGTTGGAGTCGGAGGAAGAAGGCCATCGCCCTCGCTGCGGTGGCGACAGCAGTAGTGGCGATCGGCCTCGGTCTGGGGCTCGGCCTTGGTCTCGCCCAGAACCACGGGGCCTCGGGAGCCGGCCTGACACCCGGCCAAGTGATCTGGAAGAACCTCCACCCGAAGGAACCGCTGCCTCCCGCGCGGTACCTTTCAGAGATGGTCAATGACCCGACCAGCGGACGGCTGATCATGTTCGGTGGGGCCGTGGACACGCCGGAAGGCGGTCGGGAGCTCATCGGCGACACGTGGGCCTACGATCCTTCGGCCAACACGTGGACCGAGCTTGGCCCCTCGGGTCCCCCTTCTGCCCGTGAGGCCCCGGCAATGGCCTACGACCCGGCTACTCGCAGGGTCATCATGTTCGGTGGCGGAGAGTCCATCGACGGTACCAGCTCAGCGATACCTGGGCCTACGATCCGGCGGCCAACACCTGGGCGCAACTCAGCCCCGCAGGCCCGGCGCCGATGGGTCGAAGCGGCCACGTGATGGTCTATGATCCCCCCAGCGGCCGCATACTCATGTGGGGAGGCGCGGGGGGAGAGGGGGTCTTCTTCAATGACCTCTGGGCTTTCGACGCAACCACGAACACGTGGACCGAGCTCATACCCACAGGAGCTCTGCCTGCGGGGCGCTCCCAAGCGGCCATGGCCTACGATCCGGTCACGCGCAGGATGATCCTCTTCGGCGGCTGGGCTGACGAGTCCGCATTCGGCGACACCTGGGCCTACGACCCGGTGGCGAACGCCTGGACCGAGCTCCAGCCTGGGGGCACGCTGCCGTCTCCGCGCTACGCGCACGAGTTGGTCTGCGACCCCTCGCGCGGGCTCCTCGTAATGTTCGGTGGTGGAGATTTCTCTCGTGATTACAACGATACCTGGACCTACGATCCGGCGGCGAACATCTGGACCAGACTCAGCGCTCTTCACGGCGCGGCGCCCTCCCGGCGCGGGGCACACGCGATGGTCTACGACCCTTCGGGAGGACGGCTGATAGTGTTCGGGGGCGACTCGTCCGCGCACGGCATCCTCAACGACACCTGGGCCTGCACTTTTGAATGACATGCCCGCCGGTAACGTCTTCCTAAGCTACACCGGGCGGGACGAAGAGGCGGCCACGCGGGTCTGCACCCTGCTCGAGGCAGACGGCATCGGGTGCTGGCTGGCTTCGCGCGACGCGACATCGAGCGAGGACAAGGCGTCCGCGACCATCGAGGCCATCCGCAGATCGGACCTCGTGCTCCTCATCTTCTCCGCTTCTGCGAACTCATCGCCCTACGTTCTGCGTGAGATCGAAAGGGCGATCGCGTATGAGCGCCCTGTCCTTTCCATACATCTTGACGACGCCGTTCCCAACCCTTCCCTCGAGTACTACCTGAACCTGTGGCAATGGCTCGACGCCCCCGGCAGTCTCGAGGAAAGGCGGGAGGAGATCGTCGCGGCGGTTCGCCGGCAGTTGGCAGGCACGCCCGGACCGCAACTGTTCGAGCCGGATTCACCGGCTCCGTCTGAGACCACGGAAGAGCCTGAGCCACTGCCGCCCGAGGACGTGCCGCACCCCCGTCGACGCCGGCTCAGGACGTGGATCATCGCCTTGGCCTTGGCAGTCTTGGTGGCAGCCGTCAGCCTCGGGCTTATCCTCGGGCTGGGCGTGACGCGAGAAGGGGACATCTGGACCGAACTCACCCCAGAGGGCGCCCGCCCGCCGCTCGCGGCGGCCACGACATGGTCCTCGACTCCTCTGCCGGTCTCCTGATAGTCTTCGGGGGGAAACGGCGCGCGCAGGAGACTTCAACGATACCTGGGCCTACGATCCGCTCGCCAACACCTGGAGCGTCCTTGCCCCGTCGGGCGCACAGCCTGAGGCACGGTATGACCACGCGATGGCGTACGATGAGGCCACCGATCAGGTCATCATGTTCGGCGGATACAGCGGCCCCGAGGACGGTACCGGCGACTACTACGACGACACCTGGGCGTACGACGCCAAGGCCAACGCCTGGACCAAGCTCGAGCCGTCCGGAGCAGTGCCCCCCGCTCGCGCGTACCACACCATGGCCTACGATCCGGTGACCCAGCGGACGATCATGTTCGGGGGAGCCGGGACGGAGGACGTCTTCGCCGACACCTGGGCGTACGACGCCAAGGCCAACGCCTGGACCAAGCTCGAGCCGTCCGGCGCTGTGCCCCCCGCCCGCGCGGGCCATACCATGGCGTATGACCCGGACGTGCATAGAATGATCCTGTTCGGCGGCGGCATAGTTACAACTGCAAGACTCGACGACACCTGGGCTTACGATCCCGACCTCAAACACCTGGGTCGACCTCACCCCGGCGGGGAGCCCGCCTGCGGGTCGATTGGGTGCGGCGATGACCTATGACTCCGCCAGCGACCGAATCGTCATGTTCGGAGGGGACCGACGAAGTGGGCCTCTGCTCCGATACCTGGGCTTACGACTCGAGCAAGAACCGCTGGACCGAACTGAACTCGGAGACCCATCCCGTCCCGCGCTTCAATCTCTGCATGGCCTACGACCCTTCCACGGAACGCGTCATCATGTTCGGAGGGACCAGCCCGGGGGGCGCCCGGTCGGATACGTGGGTCTGCACACCATAGTGGGCGTCGACCGAATGAAGCATCTGAACCTTCGCACCATCTACCCCGGCCACGGGAAGCCTTTCCCCTGGTCAGAGTTTGCCGCGAAACAGTGACCGGATTGCGGCCCTAGGCTGCTCTTGCGGGCAAGCGGTACCGGGGGTTCGAATCCCCCCCTCTCCGTATAGCCTTCCGCAAGAAACCACGAAGTGGCTCCCACCAAGATCTGGGGGGATTCCGAACCCGCGAGGGCGCGAGCGTCAGCGAGACAGTCCCTTTGGACTGTCGAACAGCGAGCGGTCCGAGCCGAGCCGGACGGCGAGGCAAGGACGGCAGCTTGCGAAGCAAGATGCGCGAATCCCCCCCTCTCCGCTTCAGAAAGCCAAGAACGGCACGTCCGGCCCGGCCCCAGGTGGCCGGGTTTTCGCGTCTTCGGGGCGAGTTCGGGGGCAAGTCGGGGGCAAACTCGATAGCAGTCAAGGGACTTGGACGGACGCAAACGGACTACGCAACAGAATGGCGTCCCCTGGAACTCCGTCTTGTGAAATCCGTTGGATTGACGCAGAGTGGAACCGGCCTATACTGAATCCATGCGGGGAGTGAGTCACTCTCCCGATTTGTAGCTCGGGGAGGCCGTGAAGACGGGGCCTTGCACGAGTTTCGACCCGCGCCTCGCTCCGTGCGGACACCGATTCTGCCCGAGGGGGAGGTGCGTCCTATGAAGCCCAAAAGAAGTTTTGTGCTGGGCTTGCGTGTGCAGGTAGCGTCGAGCGTGGGCAGCCGGAGGAGGCGCATAGCTGGCCTCGCTGCGGTCCTATCGGTGCTAATACTCGTGCCGCTTATTTCGGCCTGTGGCAATCCCAAACTGTCCTATGTCTTCGTCGACGGCGACCACCAAAAATACAAACTGAGCATGGCTGTCGCCGAAAAGGGTCCGAACGGGGAAACGTTGGGAACGGTCACGCTTGAAGCCCTGCTGCATATTGATGCCAACATCGACAAACCGCATCGCTGTGCGAGTTTCGTTACGGTTGATTACGAAGACGTGAAGATAAGCACGACTGGCTCCGCCCAGAGCAGCGGGAACCAAATCCCAACAGCCTACTTCCACTTGTGCGAGGACCGTTTGCTCACTTTCAGCGGGCCAGCGCCGAGAGGTGACAACTATTCCGTCGAACTTGCGAGGACCGGTCCCAACGGTTCATTAAGCGTCATGCTGCTGAACACGCTGGTCGGCAAGTGCTTCGCACAACCGCGACGCGATTCCCTTCACGAGTTGACGACTGGGAACGAGTGGACAACGACGCGGCAGCTTCCGGACGAATTCATGACGTATCTGTACACGGGCAAACGTCCGACTGACGACCAGAACAGGGAAACCACGCAGGTAGAGGTGACTGGGCTGACGGGGGAAGGTGCGTTCGCGGAGTTGGCCTGGTCTTCGGTCACTCCCCTTTCGTGGCAGGTCGACCGGACTGAAAGGCTTCTGGAGTCGGGCATGGACCCCTCGGAAATCGCTGTTCTTACCGCTGATGAGGGGGAGGCGACCATGGCGATGTCCGGTTCGCACAATTGCTCGGGGACCGCCTTCGTTCGAACGTCAGACGGGTGGCCGCAACGAGCATCGATAGACCGGATGACCGTTGACCTCACTTCTTCGTGGGGCTACCCAGACGATCTCTCGTCGTCCGAGGAGGCTGGGCCAGTGGAAATGATTCTGGAGATTACGGGGTCAATCGAAGCGATTTCCTAGCTGTACCGGAGGGCAGTGGGGGGGAATGGGTTGTCCACCCAAGAATAGTCAGCGAGCGACAATGACGGAGGTCCTTCGGGGCCTCCGTTCTTTTGGCACCGGGCCAGAGATCAGGGGACGAAACGCTCGCTAGTTCGCGGCCCGTCTTACTAGGTACGTTTCCTCTCCCCTCTGCGCCATCTTCACGTCCTCGTTGCCTTTGAGCGCCCTTCGTAACCCGGCCCTTAACGTGGCGGGCTTCGTATGGGCGAAGGTATCCCACTTGTTGTCAGATCTGCAGGTAGAAGAGTGGAACGAGAGTAGAATTCCCTCGTCTAAGGGCTGAGGGGTGACAGGTTCAAGAGGAGGCGCACTCCATGGTCGTCTCGGGAAGAAAGCTTGGACTCTTGGCGGCAGTTGGGCTTCTTCTCGTTGCACTTCTCCTAGTTGCCTGTACCAATGCCCCCTCGACCCCCACGACCACCCTCCGAACGAGCACCTCGACCTCCACCTCCGTCTCCAAGACTCCCGGCATCTCCTCGACCTCCAGCCTCCCGCACATCGGCGAGACACAATCGACCATCCTCATAAGTAGGACAAGCCCGTGGGAGGACTATTACCTAGCACTCCACCGCCTGGACGCGCTCCTGCAAGCGGACGACCTACGGATGTCCCAGGTAGCGACGGACATCAACCGTACCGCCCCCGACATACCACAGGCGGTCCACGACGAAATTGGGAAAATGTTCATCGCGCTCCAGCAAGCGGAGATGACCCTCGACCAGGTACCGGACATTCCCGCTGAGTATCGCGAAGCCCACGACCTACTGCTCCAAGCGGCCAACCACATGCTCATGAGGATTAACCAGACCGGCGTCGCCGTCCAGGATATCTTGAACAGCGGGGACCCCACATCCGGCAACCCCTACTTCCAAGTGGCGCGCAACTATCGGGACTACTACCGGCAGACGTTTGCGCAGTACCAAGCCGCACTTCCAGGAGGCCAACCGCCCACCGCCGCGGGCGCACAGGAAGGACCCACCCCCAGCCCCCCCTCGACCGCCGATACCAGTCCGGAGGCGCGTCTAGTCTCCGACCTCTCCGGTGATGGCTACGCCGCCTACGTGGTGAACCACCTGAACGAGGGCGGGACGACGGTCATCCTGGTCGGGGTCTGGGTGGACATCTACATCTACGAGAAGACTCAGACCACCTACGATGCCATCTACGAGCATGCCATCTCGTCAGCGAAGCAGCATGGGGTTGCCGCCGGTGAAGGAGAGCTGCTTAGGGTTGAGCTGGTAGAGGCGCCACCCGGACAGAAGATAATCGAGTCACGAGACTTCGACCTCAGTGGCGCTGAGGGGTGAGAGAGCCATGAGAGCACCACCTCTCGCGCAACTTTACGATGATAGGGTTGGGCCTCCACCGACTCTTTGAAGGCGTTTGGAGTCATGCGCACAGTAGACGGCCCTCTGGGACCGAGAGGTGCTACAGGAGCCAAGTGGGAACATGCGAGAAGTGGAGGGAGGGAGATGATGGGGCAGATGGCCGAAGACCCTAATGTCCGGACAAGGAGGAAGTGGCCGTTTGTCGTTATAGGTTTGGCCATCCTCGTCGGTTTGGTGGTGGGCGCTTTCGTGGGCATCGTTGGCTATCGGGCGGTGCTCACCAAAGAGCCTGCCGACATGACCGTCTGGCTTAGTAACCCGGTCACCCCGAATCAAGTCGGTGCGCTAACGACGGAGATTGCCTCCTGGCCGGAGGTTACAGATGTTACGTTCGTGAGCGAGCTGGAGCGCTACGACAGGCTGAAGCGCGCAGCTGGAAGCCTTCACCTCATGGAGTGGATGCACGGCAATCCCTTCTCTCCTTCGTTCGAGGTCACCCTCAGCCAGCCGGTACCAGGTCTGGAAGTCCTCCGGCGCTTGCAGGAGAACTTCGAACCCGGACTTGTGGACGGGGTCGGCACAAAGTACTAGTACGACGCCACCGATTGAGGATCCACCCGCGTTCCAACGGCACGAACAGGACGCGCTGTTTCAGGCACCCGCTGTCGTAGACCCACCACAGAAGGAGAGCCTCTTCCCGCCGGAGACATTGTCTTAGCTAGGGGGCCAAGTCTGTCGGTGGCCTTCTTGGGCGCTCACGTTCCTCCGGTGGGAGGTCTTCCTCGTAGCCGTTGCGCATCTCGTCCTGGGCCACGTCCGGGAACTGGGTGTGCCTGTACGCGCCCACCTCCATGCGTCTTTTCCGTGAGAAAGCCCTCAGTCTGAAGAAGCCGCTCACCACGAGGAGAACAACGAGAACGGCGACGGCAATCCAAAAGAGCCACATGTCCCCTCGCCACCAAGATTCCAGCATGTTCGCTCCCTAGCCTCCCCGATGCCGGTTCAGCTCTTCCTGGTGCGGCACGACTTCTACTATCCAGCATAGCCGGTTTTCCTACTACCCACTGTCGTCACCCCCACCCAGGGCGGAGCTATGCCCAAAACCAAGAAAAGGAGGACGACCATGCACGTCTGGACCGACAAGGAAATTGAACAACTGCTACGAGCCGCTGTCATGGATGAAGACTGTTGGGGATGGTCGACTACCCGCGAACCTTCGTCCAGGCGATACCACTCATGGAGGTGTGATTCCTCCCTTGTTGGACTCGTCTCGTGCTCTCATCTGCTGTCGTCTCGGAAGAAGCAAAGACGCAATCCCGATGACCGCCACAAAGGCTGCGGCATACTGCACATAGGAGCCGGGTACGGAGAAGTCCATCAGTCTGCTAGGAAGTATTGACCGGCTTAGTGAAATACTTAGTGATATATCAATAGCATAAGCGAAAGTGAAACCGAGCCCAACTACCACGAACACCGATGCAACCAACATATCTCTTTTGAGCCGGAATACCACATACCACGATAGAAGCATCAACGCAATCGACAGAATAATGACAGCAAAGGAGGCAAACCATAGATATGGCCTCATATCTGTGGTAAGACCTGCTTCTAGGCGCAGATGCATGAGGACCCGTGAAAGGTAATGGGCCACAACAAATACACCTACCAAGCCAGCAAATGAAACCAGTTTTGACATGATGCGCCTCCAGGTGCTGTCTGGTGCCACACTGTCCGAAAAGGACATGACAATCTTACATCCATGTGCTGTCTCTTCGTCAGAAGCCACTCCCCAACCAAAGTGAGTCTAACCTCCCCGATAGCAGCCATTTCTCGGGCTATCGGGGGATTGGGACCGGAGGCAAAGACGAGGGCAGTGTCACAGAGGTACCGGAGCCAGTGTCGCCCAGGTATCGGAGCCGCGTCCCGGAGTGCCACACGGCTACCGGAGCCAATGTGGAAAGTATGTACCGGGACCGCACATCTAGGGCGAAGATACCGAGAAGGCAATGTGATACAACCATTCCTGAAGCTGCTTGCACTATAGGCCGTTTCGGGGGGCAAAGATGTCGCAGAACGAAGACCGAAGCAGTCCAGACCCGCAGGCGACGCGGGAGACGCGAGGGGCACAGGGACCGCAGGAGGCGCAGGCCGCCCACGCGCAGACCGCGCAGACCGCGCAGGCGGCGGCCCAGGCCCTGCGCGACCAGTTGGAGCCCTGGCATCGGGCGGTGGCCGACCCCGCCCAGGCCCAGGAGACCGTGCTCCGCCGGATCCTTCGCGACTATGCGCAGACGGGCTACGGCACTGCCCATGGCGCAGCGGAGGTCGCCGGCGCCGAGGGCATCGCGGACCCAGCGGGCGGCGATGGCGATCGCCCGAGCGGCGACGGCGGGCCGGCCGGCGGCGCCGCCGGCCGCCGCCCGGATAGCCGCCCTCATCGCCGCGTACCGGCGCGCCTTCCCCGTCATGACCTACGACGACTACAAGCCCCTCATCGACGCCGTCATGGCCGGCGAGACCGGCCTGCTCCTGTGCGAGGAGCCGGTGGGCTGGGCCATCACCCGGGGCACGGTCGAGGGCGAGTCCAAGTTCATCCCCATGACCCCCACCGACCTCCGCATGCGCGTGAGCGCCGGCCGGGCCATGATGGCCTACGTGGCCGCCACCAAGCGGCTGGACCTCTTCGCCGGCGTCAACCTCAACCTCAACTTCCCCTCCACTGTGGGCACTGTCCGCGTGGGCGACCGGGAGCTCGAATACGGCTACAGCTCCGGCATCTACACCAAGCACGTGTCCAAGTTCACGCCCATCCGCTCGGTCCCCGCCCAGGAGGAGATCGACGCGCTCGGCGGAGGCACCACCCGCGCGACTGGGACGACCGCTTCGAGCTGGCCATCGAGAAATGCCGGGGCGAGAATGTCACGCTGGTCGGGGGAGTCTGCCAGACCGCCCTCGAGTTCGGGCGCTACCTAAGCCGGCGCCACGGCGTCTATCCCAAGCAGCTCTGGAAGACCCAGATCATGACCCTGGGCAGCACTCCGGGCATCAACACCCGGCACGCCGCCCAGCTCAACGCCCTCTACGGGCCGGTGGCCATCCGGGAGATCTACGGCGCCACCGAGGGCATGTTCGGCCAGCAGCGCGACGACCAGAAGGCCTGGGTGCCGAACTATGATCTCTTCTTCTTCGAGGTGCTCGACCCGCTCGGGCATCAAGATGCTCCACGAGATGAAGCCCGGCGAGACGGGCAGCCTGGTCGTCTCGACCCCCATCCTGGCCCGCTACCGCATCGGCGACACCATCCTGGCCCTGCGCCCGCCCTACTTCCGCTGCATCGGCCGGGAGTACTGGTGGACGCGCCTCGACTACCACTGGCACGAACTGAGCAGCTTCAACCTGGGACGGCTCTAGCCGCCAACCAGCGGATCTCAAGACCGCCCAGGCGGAAGGTGAGGGTCGATGTCATTGTTCCTGGCGTTTTCGACTGCCTGCACCTTTCTGTTCCGCACGATGCCTTCGCTTGACTTCCGCCTGCTCCGCTGCTAGATTGCCTGCGGCATCTAAATGAGTATCATTCTCATTTAGCCTCGCACAACGTGCCTCACACCCGGCTAACTGACTACTGGAATCGCGATGCTCGATCTGTCCACGGTGATCTCGGAGCTCTCCCACCACGGGTTCAAGCAAACCCGCCAGCGCCTCGCGGTGCTCGAGGTGATTGCGGGCGCTCAGGCGCGTATGAGCCCTGCCCAGGTCCACGAGCAGGCTCGGCAGCTCTGCCCCGACCTGGGACTGGCCACCGTCTACCGCACCCTGGAGATCCTGGACCGGCTGGGGGCCATCCGCCGCGTGCACATGACGGACAACTGCGAGGGCTTCGCGCCCGCCGGCCTGGGCAAGGGCCATCATGTGGTGTGTGTCAACTGCGGAAGGGTGGCCGAGTTCACCGGCTGCAACGTGTCGAAACTCGTCCCGATGGCGACGCGGCAGACCGGGTTCCACGTCCAAGAGCACTTCTTGGAACTAATGGGTACCTGTGACGACTGCTACCGGGCCGCGGCGGGCATGGCAAACGCGCACGAGGATAGGAGAAGCAGATGCGCGTGCTGAGGCAGAAGCGGGCTGTCGCAGTCGGCCTGTGGGTGACTGTCGTGGTCTTGCTGATGAGTGCGATGTGGGCGGCGGGTTGTGGCTCCGACCAGGACGGTGCGCTTGGAACGACCGCAGTTGGCGGAACCTCTCTTAGCGTACTGGCCGCTGAGACCTTCCTGGCCGACATCGCCCAGAATGTGGCCGGCGACAAGGTGCAGGTGCAGTCCCTCATGCCGGTAGGGGCGGATCCTCACAGCTTCGAGCCCACCCCGGCCGACGTCGCCCGCGTGGCCGAGTGTAACGTGCTGATCGTGAACGGCGCCGGCTTCGAGGCCTCCTTCAACGAGATTCTCATGAACGCCGGCGAGCAGGCCCAGTTGATCGAAGCGGCTGCCGGGCTCACGAGCCGCACCGCGCGTGAGGGGGAGGAGGCCGTCGTGCTCGACACCGATCTGGCCGACGGAGGCCATCACCATGATGAGGGCGACCCCCACTTCTGGCTGGACCCGACCCTTGTGGTGAAATACGTCGAGAACATCCGCGACGGCCTCAGCCAAGCCGACCCGTCCAACGCAGCCGCCTACGCGGCGAACGCGGCCACGTACATCGCCAAATTGAACGAGTTGGATGCGTGGATCAAGGAGCAGGTGGCCCAGATCCCGCCCACGCAACGCCTGCTGGTCACCAACCACGAGAGCTTCGGCTACTTCGCCGATAGGTACGGCTTCAAAGTGGTAGGCACCATCATGCCCAGCGTGAGCACCGGCTCATCGCCGTCTGCGCAGCAGCTTGCCCGTCTGATCGATACGATAGAGCAGACCGGCGCCCGCGCCGTCTTCCTGGAGACCGGTTCCAATCCGCAACTTGCAGAGCAGGTGGCCGCGCAGACCGGAGTCACGGCGGTGACCGAGCTCTACAGCCACTCGGTCACGGAGGCCGGTGGCCCTGCCCCCACCTACCTGGACATGATGAGAGCCAACACCCAGGCCATAGTCGGGGCCCTGAAGTAGACGTCATGGCCCGCTCCGGTCGCAGGCCGGCCGGAAACCCTGTCGGAGCATGGAGAACAAGTCCGGTCCAGGGCTGCCGGCCGGGCGGCCCCTAGCGCCGCGGCACCAGCCGACCGACCAGTATGCCCACCCCGATGGCGATGACCACCACCGGTCCGATGACCTCCCAGTTCCCGAACCAGAGGCCGAAACCCACCCCCAGCCAGATGGCGCACCAGATCAAGGAACCGAGTACCGGTCGCCGCCACCTGGGAACGACGATCCTGAGCAGGACTTCGGCGAGGAAGATGACTCCGCCTCCCCAGAAGAAGACGGCCCACCCCTGATCTTCCTCTCTGAAGACGTCTTGGTTCTGCAGCAACAAGGTCACGCCGAACCAGATGATCACAAGCGCCCAAGCAACGAAGCCCAGCGGGTTGCGCCGGTACTTCTCGTCCAGATTTCGGCCCTTCTCCTGTTTCTTCTCCTGCCCTTTTTCCTGTTGCTTCTCGTCCTGTTTCTCGCCGCGATGCTGCTCTGGTGGCCGCTGCTGTTGCAGCGGCTGGTTTTGTGGCTGCTGGTCTTGCTGCTCTGGATCCATAGTCGCCTCCCAAAACCGGAACTCTGCCACGACGCTTCGATCTCGCGATCACTACCCTTTCGATTCTACACGGATTGATAGCTTTGTTGAACCGCTCGTCAAGCACCGGCCAAGCGGGTGCTACGCTGTAGTCTGATCGAGATTCGTCAAGGGCTTTTGCGGGGGCGGAGGCGCGACAGGTGCGTAGATACGAAGCGCGGAGGTGGACGTGGGCAGATTGAGAGACAAGGTCGCCATAGTCACCGGCGCGGGCTCGGGGATAGGCCGGGCAGTCGCGATCGCATTCGCCAAGGAGGGCGCGCGCGTCGTGGTCAACGATCGCCGGCGAGACGGGATGGGCGAAGAGACCGTCGCCTTGATCGAAGCGGCCGGCGGCGACGCCGTCTACGTCGACGCCGACGTCAGCCGGGAAGCGGAGGTCGAGCGGCTCGTCCAGACGGCGGTCGACACCTACGGGCGACTGGACGTCCTGGTGAACAACGCCGGCGTGGCGATATACAAGCCGCTTCAAGAGCTGACCGAGCAGGACTTCGACCTCGTGGTCGCCGTCAATCAGAAGGGGACCTTCTTCGGGACCAAGCACGCCGTCCCGGCGATGATCGCGGCCGGAGGAGGATCGATCATAAACACGGCTTCCATCGCCGCGGACCACGGCCAGCACGGCTCCTTCGTCTACGGCGCCACCAAAGGGGCGATCCTGTCGATGACCAGGATCGCCGCTGCCGAACTGGCGCAGTTCAACATCCGCGTGAACGCCGTCCAGCCCGGTGTGATCAAGACGGGCATGGCCGCCGCCGGCGGCGAGCACAGGGCCCGGGTGATGGAGCGGTGCGCCCGGGAGACCCCGCTGGGGAATCGGATAGGGACTACCGAGGAGTGCGCGCCTCTCTACGTCTTCCTGGCGTCGGACGAATCCAGCTTCATCACGGGTCAGAAGATGGCGGTGGACGGCGGCATCCTTGCCGAGAGCCACATCATATGACCCGCGCCGGCGGAGACCTGGTCTAGCGGAGACCTGCCCCAGGGGATCCCCGCCCTTGGCGGATCCCCGCCCTAGGAGATCCCGAGGATCTTGTGTATCTGGAGCGACAGGCGCCACTCTGGATGGTCCATGACGAGCGCGATGGCCCGCCTGCACGACTCCTGGTAGGGGCCGGCGTCCCCCCCACCCCTCCCGGCCACTCCCCCCGCCCCGGCCATCCCGGCCACCGCTCCTTCCCCGGACGCGGGCTGCAGAAAGACGACGGCGCCCGGGTGCGACGCGGCCAGCCGCTCCGCGGTGGCCGCGTCCAGGTGGTCGTCGACCACCAGCTTGAGTTCGTCCACGGACCCGGCCCACTGCGAAGCGACGAAGTAGTCCGGCGGCTTGGGGCTGATCACGACCCAGTCGAAGGCGCATCGGGCGTCGGTAGCCCCGCTCGAGGCCGCGCCGGCGCCTTCCCAGGCGACGGTCGGCCCTTCGCGCGGGACGAGGGGCGCCGGCGGGTTCACGGTCCCATTGGTCTCCAAGTGCACCCGAATTCCCCACCTGTGCGCCTCGGCCACAAGCTCTCCCACAACATCAACTTGAAGTAGAGGTTCACCTCCGGTGAGGCAGAGGCGCGGCAGATGAACCCGGCGAAGGATCTCGGCGACCTCCAGCTCTTCACCGGCGCCACGGTCCCAGCTGCCGGGCGTGTCGCACCAGGCCACACACCCCAGTCCCAGCTCCGGACCGTTACATCCGGACAGGCGGACGAAGGTCATGGGAGTGCCGGTCCAGTAGCCCTCACCCTGGAGCGAGTCGAAGATCTCCAATGTTCGCAGGGTGGTCATCGCGGCAGGGTGGTCATCGCGGCAGGGGCATCGATATCGCCGTCTGCCTGCCTGTCAGGCAGTGACTTCCACGTACGTGTTCGGCCCCTCGGCCAGACGCACCCGCACCACCGGTAGACCGGCATCCTGCAGGCGGCCGAAGACCCAGGCCGCCACGGCCTCCACCGTGGGCACGAAATCGAAGAGCTCATTGAGGAGCTGGTGATCGAGGTGGTCGATGATCAGTTCGTCAACCCGTTGCCGAAGGTCGGCGAAATCCATGACCATCCCCGCCGCGGGGCCAAACTGCTGAGGCTTGCCCTCCACCGTCACTTCCAGGCCATAGGTGTGGCCGTGCAAACGGCAGCATTTGCCCTCGTGCTCGGGCAGCCGGTGGGCAGCGGCGAAAGTGGCGGCAACTGTGATGGTGGTCTTCACGACGGAGCCGGGAGTCCTCAGCTGCCTGCGCGAGGATTCGCCGCGCCTTGGTCGGTTGCCGCGCCGTGGTCGGTCGGCGCGACTTCGTCGACCGCCGCGCCCCCGCCGGCCGTTGGGCCCCCGCCGGCCGTCGCGCCTTCGCCGTGGCCACCGGCCTGCTGCTCGTAGGGGATGGGGTCGACGGCACCGGCGCTTCTGAAGGCAGCCAGCCTTGCCTGGCACGTATCGCACACGCCACAGGCCGGCCGGCGGCCCTGGTAGCAGGAGTGGGTCAGCTCGTAAGGGACGCCGTGGTCCAGGCCCCAACGGATGATGTCGGCCTTAGACCAGTGGACGAACGGCGCCTGCACCCGCAGTTCGTACTGCGTGCCCAGCAGCACCGCCTCGTCGGCGGCCGCCACGAACTCGGGCCGGCAGTCGGGGTAGCCGGTGTGGTCGTCGTGATGGACTCCCAACCACAAGACCCCGGGGCCGAAGGCGTCCTGGAGACTGGCCATGTGCGCCAGGAAGAGCAGGTTCCGCGCCGGCACGTACGACGGCGCCACCCCACTGATGCCCGCGAGATCGCGTCCCTCGGGCAGGGCCACTTCGGCGTCGGTGAGCGCCGAACCGTGGATGGGAGCAAGCTCGATCAGGAAATGCTCCATCCCGAACGCCGCAGCCACCGTCCGGGCGGCCTCCAACTCGACGACGTGCTTCTGACCGTAGAGGAAGGTGTAGGCCTTGACCGGTTCCCCCGGATGCTGCTCCCTTATCCAAGCGGCGAGCGTTGTCGAATCCAGACCGCCGCTAAGGAGCAGGCAGTGCGTCGACTGTCGCGGGCGCCGGCGCGGGCGCCGAAGCCAGCCGCGGTCCGGGCGCGGGCGCCGCGCCGGCCGCCCGCTCGCTCATGTCCTCTCCCGGCAACCGTGCTCGGCTCGCACCACGGTCTTGATGTTGCCGCGCACGCTGAAATCGGCGGTGACCCGCATCCAGCGGGGTTGGAGAAGCGTCACGAGATCGTCCAGGATTTGATTGGCAGCCGCCTCGTGTGAGATATGGCGATCCCGGTAGCCGTTGATGTACAGCTTGAGGGATCTCAGCTCCACGATCCACTCGGCCGGCTGGTAGCGGATCTTGATCAGGGCGAAATCGGGGAAGCCCGAACGAGGGCAGAGACAGGTGAACTCCGGGATGTCCAGCGAGATGAGGTAGGCCCTCTCTGGGTGCGGATTGGGCCACGGCTCGAGCTTGTTCTCGCGGATCGCGATGGTGCCGTAGAGCTCGCTCGGCGCTTGCTTGTCAGGGCCGTTTTCCATGCCGGCAAGTATACCGTGCTGATATAGTGGCGACGGTTTCAGTGATGGCACGGGGAGAGACGAATGCAAGACCTCATTTTCGACAGGCGCCGACTCCGGCGCAACTACGGCGCGACCACGAAGGTTCGCCCCATCCACGCCGGATCGCCGGCGCTGGTGGCCCGATGAGACGCGGCGGCCGGCGCTGGCTCGTGTTTCTGGGCATTGGGCTGGTGCTCCTGTCGGCCATACTCTTGAGCATCAACTTCCTCGTCTTCAGGGACGCGCGCAACATCTTCTTCTATCTGGTGTTGGATCTGGCCTTCATTCCCCTGGAAGTCCTCATCGTGGGCCTGGTCATCGAGCGGCTCATCTCGTTACGCGAAAAGCGCGCCCTTGCGCACAAGCTCAACATGGTGATCGGCGCTTTCTTCAGCGAGTTGGGCACGCCTCTGCTCGCCGAGCTATTGCCCGCGATGTGTCAGGCGCCCGAGATCAAGGAGCGGCTCCATGTGAAAGCATCCTGGAAAAGGGAGGATTTCGCCCGAGCCTCGCAGTATGCCCGCGACCTGAAGTGCGACCCTGACTTGAGCCGTATCGATCGAGATGCGCTCAAGGCTCATCTTCTGGAGCAACGCCAGTTCGTGCTCCGCCTGCTGGAGAACCCCAATCTCATGGAGCACGAGCGCTTCACCGACCTGCTATGGGCCGTGCTCCACGTGGAGGAGGAGTTGGAGGCGCGGGACTCGCTCACGGACCTCTCCCCCGCGGACGAAGCTCACCTACAGTTGGACGTTCGCCGAGCCTACAACGCGCTGCTGGCGGAGTGGCTGCTGTACGTGGAGCACCTGAAGGCCGACTATCCCTACCTGTTCTCGCTGGTCGTGCGCATGCACCCGTTCCAGGAGGCGCCCGACCCGGTGGTGACCGACCAGCCGGCGTCCACCTAGGCGGCGTCAACCTAGGGAGCGTCCACCTAGGCGGCGTCCGACTCCCGGCTGCGCCGTGAGGGTTGGCTGCCGGCTGTGAGCAGCTTGACGGTGCCTTTTGCGCGCTCCTGATAGTTGGCCACGATCCGGCCTCGGACATCACCCAGCAGTTGCTCGTGGGCCTCGAGCACGTACGCGGTGACCTGAGGCCTGGCCATGATCATGAAGCGACGCAGTTCGTCCTGCATATTCACACGCATCTGGCCCGTGGGGTTGACGAGGCGGTCGAATACTCCCCCCAGAGCCGCCCCGGCCGCCGCCCCCACGATAGGCAACGCAAGCCCGCTCGACGCCGCGCTGCCAACGAACAACCCGGCCATACCCAGAGCGGCGGTGGTGCGCCGTCCCCGGCGCAGCGCCACCTCAGTCTGGAACTGAGCGCCCTGCTCGATCTGAAACGGGACCACGCTCAAGGGTTCCACTTTCTCCCGCGCTTTGCGCCTCCTGCGTACCCACCACCAGTAGGTTAGGAAGGACGCGATCGCGGCGAGGACCAGCACCGCCACAGAGACCCACCGGCGGACCGGCCCGCCCCATCCAATGACGGCGGTAAGGGCTGCGGCCACGGCCACCAGTATCACGAAGACCTCCCAGAATCGCCTTCGCCAGGCGAAGCGGCGGAGTTCACTCCGGTACATCTCGTCGAAAACCGCCTGGGTACTCTCGACGTACCAACTCTCGTAGCTCTGCAGGATTGAATCGCATCTTGTATTGCATCTAATGAATAGCGCACTAATAGTTGCATCCCAGGACATCCGGAACTTGGTGCTGAACTGGCGCAGCTCACTCCGAGAGGCCGACTGTATGTAGCTCATCATCCGGGTCTCGAAGGCCCCCAGTTGAGCAAGGGTCTCGGCTTCGGCCCAGCGCTGGTGCTCCCGGAACTCCCCGACGATACTGTCGATGACGGCACGGAGGTCGCTGGGGATGGGGATGTCGTCCTCGGGTGGACCCTCTTTGAGGAAGGCGGAGAGGATCTCATAGGCAGCTCGGATCCTTATGAACGCGGCCGCCTCGCCCCCCCGATCCGGATGGGCCTCTGAGACCAGCCGCCGGTAGGCCGCCTTGACCTGGGCAGCCGTGGCATCTCGGGGCAGGCCCAGGACCTGGTATGCCTCTTGTAGCGTCACGGCAACATGATAACAGGGGGTTCGGAACGCCTAACAGGCTGCTGAAGAGTGACGCTTCGCCACCGGACTGCGATGGGTATCGCGCCGCCCAGTGCTTTCCGGTGGCCGGGGCTTCGTTTTTCGGCAGCCTTCTAGAGCGGGTCCGCCGAGAACGTGTCCCCCAGGGAGAAATCCCCTGTCTCGTAACCCAGCTTGAACCAGCGGGAGCGTTGCTCCGACGTCCCGTGGGTGAAGGAGTCGGGCACCACGTAGCCCTGGGATCGCATCTGGATCCTGTCGTCGCCGATGGCGCTGGCGGCGTTCAGGGCCTCGTCGATATCCCCGGGCTCGAGGACCCCGATCACGTTCTGGGCATAATGGGCCCACATCCCGGCGAAGAAATCGGCCTGCAGCTCCAGCCGTACCGATAGATCGTTCGCCTCCTCCTCGCTCACCCGCTGCTGGGCGGCGGTCACCTGGTCCAGGATGCCCAACTGGTTCTGAACGTGATGCCCCACTTCGTGGGCGATCACGTAGGCCTGAGCGAAATCACCGGGTGCCTGGAAACGATTGCTCAATTCCTCGAAGAAGCTGAGATCGATATAGACCCTCTCGTCGGCGGGAGAATAGAACGGCCCCGTGGCCGAGGTGGCGAACCCGGAACCGGTCTGCGTGCTATCCGAGAAGAGCACGAGGGCAGGCGCCTCGTAGACCCGGTTCAGTTCCGTGAACTGCTGGGCCCAGAGGTCCTCGGTGTCGGCCAGGACTACCGAGACGAACTGCTTCATCTCATCGTTGGCAGGCGCCACGGTGGACGCCGGTGAACCAGGTATCTGCGAGCCCTGGTTTTGCTCGAGGATCGTCCCTGGGTCGCCCCCCAGGAAGAGGACGACGAGGGCGATTATCACCGCGCCGATGCCACCCCCGACTCCAAGTCCGACCTTGCCGCGGCTGACGCCGCGCCGGTCCTCAACGTTACTGCTTTGTCGCCTTCCGACCCAACGCATGCGGTCCTCCTACCCGATGCCCGGGTCTCGCCGGTGCCGGGGTCGCGCTTCCTAACACCCAGATGATACCTTCGTCGGGCAGGAGCGAAACCGCGGACGAAAGCGCGCCGCTTCCGCGAGAGCGGCTCTCGATGAGGGTCGCGATGAAGTCCGCCGAGAGACGGCAGCGGCAAGCCTTGTTGCTGCAGGCTCCAGGGGTTGATATTGTGGGCCTGCCTCGGGCGGACCGGGTCGTCGCCATCACGACGCCCCGCCGTCATAGCTTCGTCGCCGTCTGATCGACCGGCAATCGTCCTCGACCCAGTGAGGTGACAGTGACCGTAACCGACACGGCCATCTCGAGCCCCGGCGCCCGGCGCGCGCTTGCCACACTGAGCGGCATCCTTTTTCTGACCTTCCTGGACACGACCATCATGAGCGTCGCGCTCCTGAATCTGCAGGAGACCCTTCACTCCACCGTCTCGCAGATGCAATGGATCGTCAACGCGTACGCGCTGATGTTCGCCAGCCTCATGCTGGCCTTCGGCTCTTTGGGAGACCGTCTAGGTCGAAAGCGCGTCATGCTTGGAGGGGTGGTCGTCTTCATAGCGGGCTCCCTTCTTGGAGCCCTAGCTCCCAACACGGGAACGCTTATCGCCGCCCGAGGGATCATGGGCATCGGGGCGGCTGCCTGTGAGCCGGGTACGCTGTCCATCCTGCGCCAGCTCTATCCCGATCGCGCGGCGAGGGCCCGGGCTCTTGGGGCCTGGGCCGCCATCGCCGGGCTTGCCCTCGCGATGGGGCCGGTGATCGGCGGGATCTTGGTGGGCCTCAGTGGCTGGCCGGCCATCTTCTGGTTCAACGTCGCCGCCGGGGTGCTGGCCCTCGTCGCCGCGCAACGCACGGTCCCGGAGAGCTCCGACCCCGAGAAGGGCCGTTTCGACTTCGCCGGGTTCATACTCGGACCGACCGCTCTCGCCACGATCGTCTTCGCCATCATCGTCGGTGAGACCGCAGGATACGTGTCGGCCCCGGTCTTGGCCCTCTTCGCGATCGGCGCCGTCGCGGGGGGCCTGTTCGTATTTGTCGAGCAGCGCAGCCAGGCGCCCATGCTGAAAGTCGACTACTTCAAGAAACCCGCATTCTCGGGATCGTTGTTCGTCGCCTTCGCGGCGTACTTCGGAGTGTTCTCCATCTTCTTCTTGACCGCGCTCTACCTGCAGATCGTGATCGGTTACACGGCTTTACGCATCGCCACGCTGTTCGTCCCCATGGCGCTCGCGATGATCATAGCCTCGGCCTTCGCAGGCGCTTGGGTGGCCCGTTCCGGGCCTCGCCTGCCCGTCGCGGTCGGCTGTTTCGCCGCGGGGGTGGGCGTGTTGTTCACCGAACTGGCCCTGGCCGGCGAGGTCACCTTCACGCCCCTCATCCTGTCCCTCACTCTGACCGGCGCGGGCTTCGGCATCGCCGTGGTGCCGATCACCTCTGTGGCGCTGTCGGTGATCCCGGCCAGGCACTCGGGCATGGCGGCCTCCGCCACCACTACCAGCCGTGAGGTCGGTACCGTCATCGGGGTGGCGGCGCTCGGGTCGCTCTTCAACACCAGGCTGATCGACTTCCTCACCGAGCGCCTCATCCAACTGGAGGTGCCCCCGGAGTTCCGCGATATCGTGATCGACGCCGTCCTGACCGGGCAGTTCGCCACCGGCGCCGAAGAAGCGGAAAGAATATACGGCCCCATCGTCGCCAAGGTGGTCGACGCCTCGTACGATGCCGTCCGAAGCGGGGTGAGTTTCGCGCTCCTGGTGGCCGGCTGTGTGATCCTCTTATCGGGGCTGGTAGCCTGGCTTACCTTCTCCCCGCGGCGAATGGAATTGGAGTGATGGGCAGCAGCTGCAGCAACGGGCGGCACAGACCCGAGCGGTGAGCGCAGCCCCGAAGCCAGAGCCGGCGCCGGGACCGCCTGCCGGACCCACAAGCGTATGGAAATGGCTGCCGGGGCTACAGACCGCCCGGACGTACGAGCTTGGCTACCTGCGCAACGACCTCGTGGCAGGCCTCGTGTTGTCGGCGCTGCTGGTGCCGGCGGGCATGGGCTACGCGGAGGCTTCTGGTCTGCCCGCCATCTATGGGCTCTATGCGACCATCGTGCCGTTGCTCGCGTACGCCCTCTTCGGCCCGTCGCGCATCCTGGTGCTGGGTCCCGATTCCTCCCTCGCTCCCCTTATCGCGGCCGCCATAATCCCGCTGGCGGCGGGAGACGAGGCCCGAGCCGTCGCGCTCGCCGGCGCCCTCGCCCTGTTCACCGGCCTGGTATGCATCGTGGCCGGACTGGCCCGTTTCGGCTTCATCGCCGACCTACTCTCGAAGCCCGTGCGCTACGGCTACATCAACGGCATCGCCCTCACGGTGCTGGTCGGGCAATTGCCGAAGTTGTTCGGCTTCTCGGTGGAGTCCGATCAGCTGCCCGGGCGGATCGGAGAGTTCATCCAGGGCCTACTGCAGGGCGAGAGCAACACCGCGGCTACGCTCATCGGCTTGGCCAGCCTGGCCGTCATCCTGGCCTGCAGGCGATGGGCCCCCCGCGCCCCAGGCGTCCTCATCGCAGTCGCGCTCTCGACCGTGGCCGTAGGCGCGCTCGAACTCGCCGAGTCGGGCGTGTCGGTGGTCGGGGAGATACCCGCCGGCCTGCCCGCGTTCCAGCTCCCTTCGATCGGCCTCTCCGACGTGGGCCCGTTGCTTGCGGCCGCCCTGGGTATTTTCCTGGTCGCGTTCGCCGACACCAGTGTGCTATCCCGAACGTTCGCCATCCGCGGCGGTTACCGAGTAGACCCAGACCGAGAGGTCATCGGGCTGGGGGTGGCCAACGCCGCAGCCGGACTCTTCCAGGGCTTCCCGGTCAGCAGCAGCTCCTCGCGTACACCGGTGGCCGAGTCGGCTGGTGCGAAGACCCAGATGACCGGCGTGGTCGGTGCGGCGGTCATCGCGGTGCTGCTGTTGTTCGCCCCCACCCTGCTCAAGAACCTGCCCACGGCCGCTCTGGCGGCCGTGGTCATATCAGCGGCGATCAGCATAGCCGAGATCGCCGGGGTGCGGAGGCTCTATCGAGAACGTCGCTCGGAGTTCATCCTGTCGATAGTGACCTTTCTGGCGGTGGCTCTGCTCGGCGTCCTGCCGGGCATGGCGGTGGCGGTTGTCCTCTCGCTTCTCAACTTCGTGCGCCGGGCCTGGCGCCCGCACGACGCCGTCCTCGGGGCGGCGGAGGGCGTTGCGGGCTTCCACGATGTGACCCGCTACACCGGCGCGCGCCAGATCCCGGGCCTGCTCATCTACCGGTTCGACGCCCCCCTCTTCTTCGCCAATGCCGAACGGTTCGGAGAGAGGGTCCGCGAGATCACAGCGGCCTCGGACACCCCGGTCCGGTGGGTGGTCGTCGAGGCCGAACCGATCACCGATGTCGACACCACGGCTGCCGACATGCTGCTGGAGTTGCACAAGGATCTGGAGGCCAGCGGGGTGTGCCTGGCATTCGCCGAGCTCAAGGACCCGGTCAAAGACCGGCTCAACCGTTACGGGCTCACCGACCGCATCGGCCACCAGCACTTCTTCCCCACCATAGACGTGGCCGTCGAGACCTACCTCAGGGAAGCCGCGAGGCAGCGGGTAGACGAGCCCCAGGGCTAACGGGACAGGCGCCGTCGCACGGGACTGGGCGAGGCTCCCGTCCGATCATCTCGGTAGAGACGCTAAATCACTTCACGCGTCAAGTCTCAGAAGCGTCGTGACGTTACCTGCGAATATCATCTGCTTTTCTGCGTCAGGGATATCCATCGCCTCGATAGCGCTGATAGTTTGGGAATAACTTCTCATACCAAACGTGGCATCTCCCAATGGCATGTCTGCTCCGAACAGGAGATGCTCGGCTCCCCAGAAACTATACGCCAACATTAGGGCAGGAGTATTACCGTGAATAGCGGTATCGTTGTAAAACATCTTGTAGTATTCGATGGGAGGCTTTTTCAAACCCTGCAAGTAGTCCCCATAGTCGTGATATTTCGAACCTAGCTGACCATAATGTTGTACTATTCTTTGCTCAAAGAACGAAACCATTCCCCCACCGTGGTGTGTGACCAGCTTCAACTCGGGGAATCTCTCGAAAAGCCCACTGAACACGATACGTGTCATCGCGGCCGTCGTCTCATACGGCCAACCGAACGTGCTGGCGATGGCGTACTTGGATTCGGTCTCACCTGGATATTCTGGATAGTCGTTGCCCCGCCAAGGATGGATGTATATCGGTAGGTCGTAGGCCGCCATCTTCTCGAACAACGGCAGGAATTCAGGTGCGTCCAGGGGTCTACCGTTGATATTGCTATGCACATAGATCCCCTTGAATCCCAGCTCTTTGATCGCCCGGTCGCTCTCTTCTATCGCCGCCTCGACGTCATTCATCGGAAGAAGCGCGATCGCAGCCACAAACCTTTCGGGGTATTTGCTCACCAATTCGGCCATCTCATCGTTAGCCAATCTGGCCAACTCCACTGCTCGTCCGGGATCCGCGAAGACCTCGAGGGGTGGGACCGGCCCAACGGTCAACACCTGGGCAATGGGTCCGAAGGCGTCCATCACCTTGAATCTCGCCTCCATGTCGAAAAGAGGCGGAGTACGCCCCAATATCTGCTTGTAGAATCCGGGAAACTCCCTCCGAAGGGCCTCCGTGTACTTCGGCGGAGAGATGTGAGAATACCCGTCGATCTTCACTGCAGCCGTATCGCTCATCGCCGAATCCCCCCAAGTCATCCTGATTCGTTCCGGACGCCGTCGGCGCGCCCTGCCTTGCTCTCGGCAGCGGAGGCACACCAACGGAGGCATACGAATAGTACTGGAAGAAAGGACCCCGCGTGACCGGCTTCAGCAAGGGGCGCCGCGCCGGCCTATGCCAGGACGAAAGCCATGCCTTGAGTGTAGAAGTGATCCCCGGCGGCATTCCGCCCCGTCATGGGCTGGGTGACCCGCACCTCCTGGATCACCCGCACGGGACCGGCAGCCGCGAGTGAGCGGACGACATAGTCGCGCTCGGCATCGATATCCGGATCGATGTGGTGGATGGGCAAGGGGAAGAGGCGCCCCATCCCCACTCCTGCGTCGTAGGAGGCCGTGGCCGCCCACACCTGCGTGCCTTCACAGGTGAAGTCGGTGAGCCACCAGCGGGCATGATGCCGACGGCGTGAGGAGCCTCCCTCATCGGTCCTCTGAAAAGCCACGTCGTGCAGCTTCCCCTCGAGAAAGACGGGGAGCACAGGGGCGCAAGGATAGGGTCGGTTGAGCACCCCGCAGGCGAATGCGCGCAGGGCGCTGCGCGGGGTGATCCGGTCGGCCGCACACCACCCGGCCGCCGCGAACACCTCGAGCAGATCGGCGCCACTGCCCAGGAAGATCAGGCTCACCGGAGCCTGCGTGGCCCCACTCATCTTTGCCGAAAACCGCGGAAGCAGGCCGAGATGATCGTGGTGGATGCCAAGACGCCCCGCGCCACGCGTGACCGGCCAGAGCGGCCGCGGCACGTGCGCGACCTTGATGGCGGCATGAACCGCGTCGGCCTGCGCTCCTCTCAGGAAGACTCCCACCGCGACACACGATGCCCCGAAGGTCATGACGGCTCTGACCAGTCGCGTCCGAGGGACCTTCTCGGCCTTGTTGATAGTCTCGTGGGCCCAGGTGAGAAAGAGCACCGAGAGAAGCGCGATGGCCAACCCCGACAGGAACAGCATCTGCCGGCCTTCTGCATCGCTGAGTGCCGCCCGCAGGCCGGGATAGGCAGCGGCCAAGGCGCCAAGCATGGCGAAACGAGCCAACCAGATGGGCCAACGCCGAACGGCGACCGGCTCGAGACCCGCCTGCGCTCGCACCGGAGTCGGCTTGGTGGTCAGAATATGCAAAAGCCCCTGAGCGGGGCTGGGGATGAGTTTTTGGCACAGGACTCCTTGTCGGAGCAAGGATACCATCCAGGGACCACCCGCGGTAGCAGGATGGTCCCCGCACGGCAGGCTCCCGTCGGCGAGTGGAAGCCCGATCGAGCCCGCCGAGTGCCCGCGTCGGCCTCTCAGTCTAGGTCCTCAGCTATCACCAGACGTGCAGATCAAGGGCGCCAGGCAGAACCGTCCCACCAGGTGTGTAAGAGGCCGTTGTCGGTCCCGCGCGCGAAGACATGGATGCGGTCAGGCGCCAAGGAGACGGCGTCGGGATCGGAGGTGATGACCCCGCCCAGGTTCTCCCAGCTTGACCAGGTTCCGCCGCTATATGACTTGTGCCACAGGGAATACGGCCGGACCGCGCACGAACACGTCGAGGCGGCCGATCGCCCCAAGAAGCCGCTCCCGGACCGGAGGAGAGGATTCCGCCCAGGTTCTCCCACTCTGACCAAGCGCTGCCGTTCCACGACATGTGCAGAGAGGCCGTTGTCGGTCCCGCGCGCGAAGACATCGATACGGTCGGGCCCCCAGGAAACGGCGGCGGGATCGGAGGTCAAGACTCCGCCCAGGTTCTCCCAGCCGGACCAGGACCAGTTGCTCGAAGATTCGCTGGTGCCGCTGCCGATGTTATGCCACAGGGCATTGTCGGTTCCGCGCGCGAACACGTCGACGCGGGTGGTGGTCATCATGGCCACCGCCGGGCCGGAGGTGAACGTCCCCCCCAGACTGTGAGACGCCGACCAGTTGTTCTTCCACCCCTTGTACCAGATGGCATTGTCGGTGCCGCGCCAGAAGACACCGCCCCAGACGGGACCTCGGGCCGCGGTCGCAGGATCGGAGTTGAGGACTTCTCCAACACTGGATCCCACGTGGTACCAGGTTCCGTCCTCCTGCCTCCGTCAACCAAAGGGCATCGTCGGCACCGCGGGCGAACAAGATGAGCGCGCCGCTACCCTCGGCCGGTTGTGCTCGCACACTCCCGGACCGGAGGTGAACTCTCCGCCCAGGTTCTCGAAGTGCCCGGGACCTCCGCCCTGCAAAAAGATGAGGTTGTAGAGCAGTTGGGCGCATTCCCCCCGGCTGGCGTTGGCATATGCGTTCCAGCTGTAGGAGAGGCCGTCCAGGCCGTCCAGCAGGTGATTGAACTCGGCCTTCCTGATGTTGGCCCCATGGGTGGAGTCGGAATAGTTGAGAACCCCTACCCAATCAGCCGGGGGAGTCTCAAGATCAGCCCCACCGGCTCTCACCACCATGGTTATCACTTGTTGCCGGGTGATCTGGTTGAAGGGCCGGAAGGTATTGTCTGGATAGCCCGTGGTGAGACCGGTTCGCGCCGCGACCGCGATGTAGTTATCAGGGTAGAGCGGATCCACGGAGTCGGCGGGCAAGACATCCTTGAAGGTGCAGACGTCGGCTTCTGTCGTCTGGAAGCCCATGGTAAGGACGATCATCTTGGCGAACTGCTGCCGCTTGACCAGATCCTCCGGTCCGAAGTTGCCGTTCGCATATCCGCCGATGATGCTCCGCGCGGAGAGCTCGGTGATGGCCGATGCGTAAGGGTGGTTGGAAGGAACGTCAGGAAAGGCAGAAGCAGCAGAGGCAGGCAGGGCAAGAACGAAGCCCATCCCGAGCAGGAGTACTATCAGCGCCATTCGCAGTCTGAGCGGCGACACGGGGCTTGGCGTGGCTCTCATGGAACGCACCTCCTCCTCGGGCAGGATCGATGCCCGCACGGGGCGATGCGCCGGTGTCAACTCCAGCGAAGCCCCGTCTCCAAGGTTTCCCCGAGCTATGAATGGGGGGAGTTCCTCACTCCCCGTATAGGTTCAGTATAGGCCGGTTCCACTCTGGGTCAATCGAAACGGATGTCGATAGGTCGAGCCGTAGGAAGAGGATCCTGGTATCCGGTGTCTTCCCGTCCGTCCGCGTCCGTTCCTTATCGTCGACTTTGCCCCCGACTTGCCCCCGAACTAGCCCGAAATGCCCGAAAACCGGGCATTCTGGGGTGGGACCATTCGCCCCCATTGCGCGTGAACTCGCCGCGGACAATCCGTCGAATTGACAGCGTATTGGGCCAGCCTATACTTAGCCTAGGCGAGATAGAGCCTTCTCGTGGCCTCTGCCGAGCGACGCACTGTATCTCCAGTTTGGGAGGAGGTCGAACGTGAAGCGGGCTAGAGTTGTCACACTGCTTGTGGCGATCGCACTAGTGCTCCTGGGTGCCGGCGCCACGCTAGCTGCATCTGAGACCTTCATCATCGTTCAGATCACCGTCAACACCGTCACCGACCACCCTCCGAAGGTTTCAGGGGACCGCATAGTATGGACCGCCGCTCAAGGGGCGGATGGGGGATCTGACTGGGAAGTCTTCACCTGTACTCCGGCGACCGGCACTGTACAGCTGACCGAGAACAGCGACACGGATACCTACGAAGAGGTCTCGGGAGACCGAGTCGTCTGGTGCGGCAAGGGAGGAACCGATGGCGGCACCGATGATGAGATCTTCACCTGGACTCCAGCGACCGGCATCGTTCAGCTGACGACCAATGACGACGATGACTTCGATCCGAAGCTCTCTGGAGACCGGATCGTGTGGTGTGTCAAGGAGGCTGACGGTTATGGCGATATCCTCACCTGGACCCCCCAGGGCGGCACGGTTTGGATCACCGGAAGCAAAGAACTGGGAGACCACAATCCGGCCGTCTCCGGCGACCGCGTGGTGTGGGAGGGGCAGGCCGGCCCCGGGGACATGAAGGATAGGGAGATTTACACCTGGACACCCGGCGGTGGCGTAGTCCGCATTACCAGAAACGGCACTGACGACATCTTCGCCAGTGTCTCCGGCGACCGAGTGGTGTGGTGCGGTGACGTCCCACTAGACCTCGAGGGCGGTCTCCACAGGGGCGAGGTTTTCACCTGGACGCCTACGGGCGGCATCGTCCAGATCACGCGCTCCACCGACTATTGGTATTGGCCCCAGGTGTCCGGCGACCGTGTCGTGTGGAGTGCGCTTACAGGGATCTACACATGGACTCCCGCGGAGGGCGTTCTCCAGATCATCACTAACGACGAGTTCAAGTATGTAAACGCGTACGTCTCGGATGATCGCGTCGTGTGGCAAAGCGAGAGCGTCGAGCCCAGCAAGAACGAGATCTTCACCTGGACACTCGCCTCGGGTACCGTGCAGATTACCAACAACAACACCGCCGAGTACTACCCGCAGGTATCTGGCGACCGCATCGTTTGGCAGGGGCCCAGAGGCAGCGATGGTGGGTACGACTCCGAGATCTTCACTGCGACCCTGTTGCCCGAAGGACCGGCCTTCCCCGACGTACAACCCACGCACCCCTATCGTACTGCCATCAATGGAATGGCCTCCCGAGGCATCGTCGGGGGATACGCCAACGGTAATTTCGGTCCGGACGACCTGGTCATGCGTCAGCAGTTCGCCAAGATGATCGTGGGTACCTTGGGGCTCGCCGCGGCCGAGGAAGATTGGGAGGACGCCAGCAAGCCCTTCCGTGATCTGGAAGCGGACAATTTGACCAGCCTCTATCCCCATGAGTACGTGGCCTTGTGTGCCCGTAACAACATCACCAAGGGCACGATAGATCCCACCAAGTTCGCGCCCTACGACAACATCATCCGCGCTCAAGTGATCACGATGGTTGTGCGGGCCGCAGATAACCTCCGGGCAGGCACGCTCCAACCCGTGCCCGCCGGCTGGACCGGGGTCCTTCCGGTGGGTGATCCCACGCACGGCGGCAATATCGCAAAGGCGGAGCACAGCGGCTTGCTGGTCGGCATCGTTGGACCCAGCGGCACTCTGTCCGGTTGGGATACCTACGGCAAAGCCACCCGGGGAGAGGTCGCGCAGATTCTCTGGAACCTGCTGGGGCTCATGAACTGAGGAGCGACCGAGGGCGGTATTCGACCAAAGCGAGCGAATGGGGAGTGCTCGGAGAGGAGACATATCTGATGCGGACGCCCGGATAATGAGTCCGCACGCGCTGGCCGGGCAGAGGCGAAGTCTTTAGGATCGCCGCACGGCAGGCTCCCGTCGGCAACCAGCAGCCCGATCGAGCCCGCCGAGTGCCCGCGTCGGCCTCTCAGTCTAGGTCCTCAGCTATCACCACACGTGAAGATCAAGGGCGCCAGACAGAACCGTCCCACCAGGTGTGCAAGAGGCCGTTGTCGGTCCCGCGCGCGAAGACATGGATTGATCTGCCACTCGTGTTACACCTCGTCTGGGGACGCTACCCCGCTTCTACTCTGGGTCAATACGAGGAGACAGGCCCCTGACGGCGGAGCTTCATTCTGAAACGAGTTCTAAGAAGGAGGGGAGCAAGAGCCGATACTAGGGGAGAGTGCGCAAGTCGCCGGAAGATGTGATGGGGGCCTACATATGATGAATCTATACGAGTGGCGCGAAATGATGCGGGAACGCTCGCGCAGGCGAATGGTCGAGCGTCTCGAGTTTCCAGAGCGTGATGAAACGGACCAAAGGCGTCTGCTCATCGAGACGCTCAGAGAGTGGTGCGTCATCGACGAGGACGAGTATCAGGAACGGAAACGTGCCCTTGCGGATAGCGGGGCCCCCAGTGGCCGAGCTTGGGAGCTACGCGCGGAGGCTCGCGCTCACGATAGACGCAGCCGACGCCGAGGGCCCCGGCCATAAGAACTGGTTTCAGAATGAAGCTCCGCCGTCAGGGACGCGCTGGGCACGCAAAAGGCAAGGACGCAAAGAGCGTGAATAGCGGCGCTATTCACGCGACTGAGGACGACGCATTGTGCCGCTCAGCGTGCTCTAGGCGGCCGCGGCTTCATTTTGAAACCAGTTGTAAGCGACCGGGGCCTATGCCACCGCGAAGTGGACGATCACTCCGATCATCCACACGGATCCAGCGAGAGCCACCATCCCGAACTCGACCAGCATGCCCAGGCCGGTCGCCTTGAGCGCCTCGACGCTGGATCTGAGAGCCGACCGGAAGTCTCCCCCTCGCACATACTCGCTCACGAATAGGCCGGCAGCGAAGCCGACGAACAGGCCGAAAACGGGGATCACGAACATCCCGACGATGCCGGCCAACACCGCCACCAGGATAGAACGCCGTGGAATCTTCTCCTGCTTGAGCTTACGGCCGGTCAGCAGGGCACTGGCCGACCAGCCCACGCAGACCAGTACGGCTCCGATGCCTGCGGCGATCCACGACGCGGCCGAACTGAGGACCCACCCCCACGCGATCAGCGTGACGAGGGCGATCGGGCTGCCGGGCAGCAAAGGGTACACCGTTCCGAACACGGCGACGGCGAGAAGAACGCCCGCGACAACGGTGACGATGATATCGGTAGTCATACTGCTACTGGAGTCTCCTTCTCCCGGATGAAAAGGAGCCCACTTCCGAGGCCCCCGTCATCGTAGTCGACCCAACCACATTTGAACACCGTTGCGCGGCTGCAAGTCCGGCCGGTCGCCCGGCATACGTGACCATGTCCAGGCCTATACTAGGATAGTACCGACACTGTCGTGAGAGAATGGGCCGTCCGCACGCAGGCCCAGAAGGAGCGAGGGTCATGCCGGTATCGTCTGTGGTGGTCGAGCATCTGAGCAAGTCCTTCGGTGATACGCGGGCCGTGGAAGATGTGTCGTTCGAGGTCGGGCCCGGTCAGGTGTTCGGTCTTCTCGGTCCGAACGGCGCCGGCAAGACCACCACCATCCGCATCATGCTCGACATCTTCAAGCCCGATTCGGGCTCCGTCCAGATACTGGGTGCCGCCCCGGACAAGGCCTGCAAGGACCGAATCGGCTATCTCCCCGAGGACCGCGGCTTGTACAAGGACGTCGCTCTCGAACAGGTACTGGTCTTCCTCGGCACCCTGAAGGGGTTGGGTGAAAGCGAGGCCAGGAGCCGCCTCGTGCCCTGGCTCGAGCGTATGGACCTCTACGAGCACCGGCGGAAGAAGGTCCAAGAGCTCAGCAAGGGGATGCAGCAGAAGGCCCAGCTCATTGCCGCGCTCCTGCATGAACCCGACCTGATCATCGTGGATGAGCCCTTCGCAGGGCTGGACCCGGTCAACACCCGTTTGATCAAAGAGATCATCCAGGAGCAGGTGAGCGCCGGACGGACGGTCATCATGTCCACGCACCAGATGTATCAGGTGGAGGCGCTCTGCGATCGCATCGTGCTCATCGATCATGGGCGCACCGTGCTCTACGGACATGTGGACGATATCAAGCGGGACTTCGCCGCGAATGCTGTCGTGGTGCAGGCTGAAGGAGACCTTTCCGGACTGCCGCACGTGCTGGAGGCCCGGCAGGAGGATGGTGCCTGGCGTCTTTCCTTGGAGGCGGGAGCCGACTCACAGGAAGTACTGAAGGCGCTGGCCGGCCGCCCGGGGGTCAGGGTAGAGCGCTTCGAACTGGCCGAGCCCTCGCTGGACGACATCTTCATCACGGTGGTGACCGGCGGGACGGGCCCCGCGACCCCGGAAGCGACGGGGGCGGGAGTGGGCGACGGTGCGGGAGTGGGCGACGGTGCGTAAGTTCCGTCTCATAGCCCGCCAGGAGTACCTCAAGAACGTCCGCCGACGCAGCTTCCTGCTGGCCACCTTTGCCGTGCCCCTTATGATCATCGCCATGATGGGGGTGAGCATCTTCGCAGGTGAGCGCAGCGGAGGCGACGCGGCTACCCTCGGCTACGTAGATCAGAGCGGCGTGCTCACAGCCGGACGAGACGATCCGGGGTTCACGCCGTTCTCCACGATCGAGGCCGCGAGAGCCGACCTGGAAGCCGGGAAGTTACGCGGTTTCTACGTGATCTCTTCGGACTACCTGGCTTCCGGGAAGGCGCAACTCTTCTACTGGGACCGCCCGCCCTCTCTCCAGTTGCAGGAAAGCTTCGACTCGTTTCTCAAGGCCAACCTGGTCGGCGGACTCGAGCCCGCCGTCGCCGAACGGGCCCTCGATGGCCCCTCCGACTTCGTGGTCCGCTCGGCCGACGGAAGCCGGGAGACGGACTTTCAGGGCATCACCCGCATCATCCTCCCCTTCGCCCTCGGCCTCTTTATCTCCTTCGCCCTGATGAGCGCGGCGAGCTACCTCTTGCGGGCGGTCGCGGACGAGAAGGAAAGCCGCACGATAGAGATCATGACCACTTCGGTCTCGCCGCAGCAGCTCATCGCGGGCAAGTCGGTGGGCCTTGTGGCTGTAGCCCTCACACAGGTATTCCTGTGGGCGCTGGTGGTGCTGGTGGGGCTGGCGGTGGCCTCGAACTTCGTGGACTCCCTTGGCGGGCTGGAGGTCTCGTGGAGTCTGGTCATGATACTTGCGGTCTATTTCGTGCCCTTGTTCACTCTGGCGGCCGCGATGGTGGTCATTCTCGGCGTCGCGGTGACCGATACCCGTCAAGGCCAGCAGATGGCGGGGGCCATCAGCATTCTCTTCCTGCTTCCCTTGTTCTTCTCGCCTCTTCTCGGCAGCGACCCCGACGGACCGCTGATGGTCGCGCTCACCCTGTTCCCCACGACCTCGCTGCTGACCATCGCCATCCGCTGGGGCGCCACGGTCGTGCCCCTCTGGCAGCTCATCCTGGGCTGGGTGATCCTAGTCGGCTGCGCAGGCTTCGGTATCTGGGCTGCGCCCAAGGTGTTCCGCCGGGGCATGCTGCGGTACGGACGGCGGATGACCCTGCGTAACGTCTTTGACGCCGTACGGGCGCGGGGGTGAGTGCACCATGCGGCAGGTATGGCTGACGGCCAGGTACGAGCTGCGCACCACGCTGGGGCGGCGGTCGTTCTGGCTCACCACCCTCCTGCTGCCGGCTGCCGTCCTGCTCCTGGTGTTCATCCTTCAACTGTCCTCGCTCGGCGATCAGGATCAGGGGACGCCGATTCCGGGGGCCGATGCAGGCACGAAGCCGATCGGGTACGTCGACCCGGCCGGTCTGCTCCATACCTCGCCGACCGATCTTCCGCCGGGCATCGTGCGAGAGCTACCGGGACGAGCCCCAGGCTCAAGCGGCGCTGGCTCGTGCTGAGATCGACCGCTACTACCTCATCCCGCAGGACTATGTCGAGTCGGGCCGGTTGACCGTGGTCGAGAACCGGTATCAGCCCTTGCGGGCCCTGGAAGGTACCGAGCTGATCACCTACGTCATCAACACCGGCATCACCGGTGACGAGAACTTGGCCGCGCTGCTCCTGGACCCGACCCCGGGGTTGGAGTCGTCGGCCCTGGACCCCGCCGGTGCCAGAGCCCCGGATGATGCCGCGGCGGCCTACCTCCTCCCCTACTTGTTGATGTTCATGCTCTATCTGGCGTTGGCATTGACCAGCGGCTTCATGCTTCAGAGCGTTTCCAGGGAGAAGGAGAATCGCACGGCCGAGGTCCTCCTCGTGAGCTTGAGACCGCGAGACCTGATGGTGGGGAAGATCGCCGGTCTTTCGGCTGTGGGCTTGCTGCAAGTGGTGATCTGGCTTGCGGTCTTCTTCGGCGTGCTCGCCGGGAAGGGGACGTTGGCCGGCGTCGACCTGAACATCGGTGGCGAGGCGGCGGCCCGCGTGATCCCCTGGACGCTCGCCTACTTCCTGCTCGGCTACCTGATGTACGCGTCGGTCTATGCCGTGCTCGGCGTGCTTGCGCCCACCGCCCGCGACGCCAATCAGTTCGTGTTTCTCGCCATCATCCCCCTGGTCGCCCCCCTGCTGTTCATCGGTTCGTTCTCGGATGCCCCCAACGGCACGCTCGCGACTACCCTCAGTCTCTTCCCCCTGACTTCGCCGATCGCCATGGTGGCCAGACTGGGGGCGACGCTCGTCCCCTGGTGGCAATCGCTGGCCGGCCTGGTGGGCCTGGGCGTCTTCGCCTACCTGTTCGTATTGCTGGCCGGACGGCTGTTCCGTGCGGAGAACCTTCTTTCGTCGCATGCGCTCACCTGGGGCCGCTTGACCAGGGAGCTACGTCCGCGGGCGGTGCACCCGATGGTGAGTGGAGCCGGGGCGTCCTCCACGGCGCGGGTCGCGCCTGCGGCGGCCGAACCGCCGGCGAGCGGCCGGGCGACGAACGGCCGGACGACGAGCGGAGCCCCGGGCAGGACGCGAGCCGCCTTCTCGAAACAGCGCCTGTATCTGATGGCCCTCGTTGCCGCCTTTCTTGTCATCATGGGGGTGAGCGAGCTTGCCAGAGGCGACTCCTCGGGCATCATCATCGCGGCCGTGGGGATCCTCGCGGGGGCCCTCGCCTACTGGCGCCACCGGAAGGGCTAGCCGGACTCGCCAAACCTGTCCTATGGAAAGCATCACCGGCTGATGGCGCCCCTCCAGCGACCAAGCCTGAGGGCCGGCGAAGGGGGCAAAGCCACACACAGGAACGGAGGCCCCGAAGGACCTCCGTCACTCTGCCCGTTGTCACTATGCCGCTCGAGGAACCATGAAACACGAGCAACACTCAAGCTACAAAGTAGCGGTCATGGCCCTACGTGAACCTGGACGTTGCCGGCGCCAGTAGGAACCGGGTCACCAGGAGTAACAGCCGGGTCAAACTGTGTCGCATACCAGCCGTGCCAGAAGCCAAGATCCACGACTAGCCAGCTCTGCGTCAGGTCGGTTGCTCCAGGCCCACCACGGTCGATGAACATGAACCTGTAGGGAATGCTTGGTGGTGGGGGTTCGTTACGAAGGTAAAGCCCTAGCCACGGTGGTATTTGTTTGTACTCCGAAATCGGGACGTATACCACGAAGTCGGCTACGGCCGCGCCCCCATAGGGCCACCCTTGTGGACGTTCTCCTAGCTCTGCCGGCCAATTATCGTCACTTGCGACATAGAATTCTGCGTTGTCATCGGGGAGTCCATAGTATGCCTCCAACCAACTATCCCACCAGTCAGAGGTGAAGTCTCTGGTCTTTACCAGGTAGTGAAACCGGACACCAGGTGCTTCATCCGGCCAAAACTCGCGAAGTACCTTTATTAGCACTTCACCTCTGACACTGTCATCTGCAAACTTCTCTACCTTCGCTGTAAGCCCCCCGTGGGAGTCAGGAAGGTCCGCGCCGTTTGAGTTGTCACCAATATTCACCCAACTCACCGGCTGGTTGGGATTCGCCGCCTTGCCAAAGGCCGCGGCGGGCAGGATAAGCGCCACTGCGAGCAAGGCTACGGTGAGCACGACCAGAACGAGTGCTTTCTTGGCTTTCATGGGATGCGTACCTCCTCCTTGGCTCCTTTCGGGGAGCCTCCCTTTTCACAAGAGTGTCACCGCTGGTTCGTTACTCGGTGCACCTTCACACTGTCCTCCTCCCTCTACTGCCCGTTAGAGGCGACCGCGTAGAGAGTAGCCATCCTCACTACCGAAATAGACCACCCCGTCCGACACGGCCGGGGAGCCAACCGCACCCCCCGCCTGGAACTTCCATGACTCCACGCCGCTCTGGATGTCCACTGCGTAGAGGTAGCGGTCGTCACTACCGAAAAGGACCACCACGTCTGTGACGGCCGGGGAGGGCCCGATCCACCACATATCGCCGCCGCCCGTCTTGAACTTCCACTTCTGCTGGCGGGTCTGGAGGTCCACCGCGTGGAGAGAGGCGTCCGCGCTGGTGAAATAGGCCACCCCGTTCGAGATAGCCGGGGAGGACTCGATCTTCACCCCGAAGCTTGAGCCCGTATTGAACTTCCAAAGCTCCGTGCCGCTTTGGATGTCGAGTGCATAGAGGTAGGCGTCCGATAGAAGCCCGGGCCCCAGCCCACCAAAGTAGACCACCCCGCCGGAGATGGCCGGGGAGCCAACCGCCGCATCGCCTGTCTGGAACTTCCACTTCTCCGTGCCGCTCTGGACGTCCACCGCGTAGAGGTAGGTGTCCATGCTGCCAAAGTAGACCACCCCATCGGAGACGGCCGGCAGGCCGACCGTACCCCCCGTCTGGAACTTCCACTTCTCCGTGCCGCTCTGGATGTCCAGGGCGTAGAGGTAGTTATCAAGACTACCGAAGTAGACCACTCCGTCTGCGATGGCCGGGGAGCCGACCGCACTTCCCGCCTGGAACTTCCACTTCTCCGTGCCCCTCTGGATGTCCACCGCGTAGAGGTAGGTGTCCTCACTACCGAAATAGATCACCCCGTCCGAGACGGCCGGGGAGCCAACCCGCCCGCCCGTCTGGAACTTCCACTTCTCCGTGCCGCTCTGGACGTCCACTGCGTAGAGGTAGGTGTCCTCACTACCGAAATAGATCACCCCGCCCGAGATGACCAGGGAGGAGCTAACCGGACCGCCCGTCTGGAACTTCCATACGAGTTCACCCAGTCGGCCGACGGTGGTCGTGGGAGTGGCCTGGGTGGTGGTGGTCGGCGCCTCGGTCGTAGCGGTCGCCGACGTGACCGTCGTCTCGTCTGTGATGTACACGATGGTTGTGCCTTTGCCCAGGTACTTCAAAGCCGCCAGGCTCCCGATGGCTACGGCGGCTACGAGGACGACGGCGAGGGAGGCATAGACTGCGACGCGGAGGCCGCTCGTCCGCCGACGCGGGGCGGACGCCTTCGGAGCGAACGACCGCTTGTGTTCGCCGGCCGTCGAAACAAGCTCTATCCGAGAGCCACTATCTGCACTTCTTCCTCGGTCCTTGTCTCCGACCATTCTCGCCTTCAGCATTTCCCATCCCATATCCACATCGACCGAGGGAGAGTTTCTTTCGTAGCTCTCTTGGATCACGTCGCCCACTTGAGACTCCTTCACGGCTCCACCTCGAGCTTGGCCCCCAACGTTTCCCGGGCGCGGAACAAGTGGCTCTTTATGGCTCCTTCCGAGAGACCCATTGCCTGCGCCGTCTCCTTCTGAGAGAACCCGGCTATGTAGTGAAGAGCCGCTGCCTCCCGCCGGCGTCGGGGTAGTTCCCTAAGAGCCTCCACGAACTCACGCTCGGGATACCAGGAGACATCATTGCCGCTCGCCGCTTCCATCACCTGGCGATCCCGAAGGCGAGCGAGACGGATGAGTCGACGCCGATAGTCGCGGCAGCGATTGAGTGCCACCCGGTAGACCCACCCCACTGGATCCTCATATGCCGACACTCGATCCCAATGCAGGTGCAGTTGGAGGAAGGCCTCTTGAGCGGCGTCAGCCGCCGTCTCGCGATCGAGAGTGATCAGACACAGCGTCTTGACCAACCGGGGATAGTAGAGGCGGAAGAGATTCTCGAGGCTTTGCCGGTCTCGATCACTCTCAACGTCGTCCCGGTGTACGGCGTCCACCTCTAGCACGCTCGCTCTCGTCGTTCCTCCTCCGGTGACGAGTTGCTCACATAGAGGACACGCCCGGAGGCCACGAAAGGTTTACAGCAGCGCGAACGGCGCTATCAATCGGTCACTTCATCATGTGTCCGGCAGGGGCGCTTGAACGATCCGCTGAGCGTCCGATACCAGGTCCAAGATCTGGCGGCGATGATGCCTGGTTTGCATTCGTTTCCTCAGTCATGTTATGGGTTGAGATGCTTGAGGAACTCGAACACCAGCGTGGTGTAGGCGTTCAGACGGACCATCGGACGGCCTGGAAGGAGTCCCTCGATTATCGCTAGGTTGTCGTTTTCCGTGTGCCAGAAAGACAAGTACTCCTCGGTCTGAATCCAACCGTCACAGTCGTAGATCTCCCAGTTGGTGGACTCGAAGGCCACGATGGGGGGAATCGATTCCCTCCCGTATAGCCTGAGTATAGGCCACTTCTACTCTGCGTCAATCGGCGCAAGGGACAGCCCGAAGCGGCCGAGCTTGGCAACGTGAAGAGGTCTGGGAACCGAGTCACTTACTCCCCCGCCAACGGCGGGTAATCCCCGCGCCCCAATCAAGGAGGGCGTATCCCGCGACGAATAGCACAGCGGCGATGGCGAGGGTGATGAATTTGGAGGTGAAGCTACTCTCGATAGCGTAGTGGGCGATGGCAACACCCGCGCCCGCGAGGAGGAGGATTATCCCCACTATCGTCGCGACGACCTTCCGCATCCCCTCTCCTTCATCCCCTCGATGACGATGGTATCGGCGCCACCCGTGCACCTGCAACTTCTCCACTATAGGACATGTGGCGAAGACAAAGCAGAAGCCCCCGTCGGCCGAGCTTGGAACTACCGAAGGCGGGGGCTTGCGCACGCAGGAGAACCCCAGGCTGAAGATGAATACCTCACAATGCGTTCTTTGCCGGAGGTCGAGGCCGTGAAGAAGACCCTGTTGCTTGCGCCTGCTATTGCCGTCATGCTGCTTCTCTCCGGCTGCGCGACCGAGGTGACCACCACAACCACCCCTACGACCAGCCCTACCACCACCAGTGCTCCCACCACTGTCACAGCAAGCTCGACCTCCACGACGGCACCCACCACCTCGATGATGGCCACGACCTTCACCGCTGAGCTTTCTGGCGCGGAGGTCGTTCCCGCGGTCGACACGCCGGCGACCGGATCGGCCACCTTCACAATCGACGCCAGCGGCACGAGGGCCTACTTCAAGCTCACGCTGAGCAACATCACTGATGTGATCGCGTCCCGCGTCCACGAGGGCAACCCGGGCACCAACGGTCGAGGCGTGCTCATTCTCTATCCCGGTCCGACCCAAAGCGGCACCTTCACCGGAGTGCTCGCCCAAGGCACCTTCAACGGCTCGGTCCTCATCGGATCGCTCGCCGGCAAGACGCTCGCTGATTTCGCGGTCCTGCTTCAGGGAGGCCAAGCCTACGTGAATGTGGGCACCACCAAGAATCCCCAGGGGGAGATCCGGGGTCAGATTCACGAGGAGATGTAGTTCTTGTGAGCGGTTAGGCCACCGCCGGCCAAGCTTGGCAGGTAATACAGAAGCTCCGATCTTCCGATATCAGGGGTAGGAAGAAGGAGGACATCATGCGAGGCTGTCACGACTGCAAGTATGGCCCACTGCGCCTTGACAGAGAGTTTCAGTGCGACAGAGCGAGATTGATGTTGCTAGACCCAGCCGAGCCCTGCTGGATAGATCCTATTTGTGTGAACTGGCAACCCATGTCGGTAGATGACCCCAGGCGGGTCAAGTCGTACCCGGGAATCCTCTGCGGCACAAAGACTTCGCCGCTGATCAGTCGCAGAGCCTGAAAGAAGAAAGCGCCCCCGTCGGCCGAGCGTTGCCGCTGCCGATCGGGGGCTTGCCCTAATGGCAGGCGCGGCGATACGACGGGGCGGGGCCCCGAAGGACCTCCGTCACTGTCGAACGAGGCCTCTGTCTAACCTAAGGGCGTCAGACGCCCAAAGGTTCACTGCACCGCCTGGCGCGGCAAGGCCAGTGTGGCAGAAATGCGAAGTCCGCCCCATTCCCGTCTTCTCACTCGTGAGGCGGTGCGCGGTTGCGAAAGAGCTGTCAGCTGCCCGAGCCCCCGACCACAATCAGGTCTTCAGCCACGCGCCGGATGATGTCCTTACGCGTTTGGATCTGTATGCCGACGTCGCCAATGCCGAAGCGCAGCTCCGTCAGTTCTCCGGCACCTTCCGAATCCACCCATGCCTGGTCTAGGGGAGCAAGATACTCCTTGCCATAGTCAGGATATTTCTGTGGATCGAGCGTGGTCACCAGGATGTAGTCGCCGGAGCTCGGCTTCCCGTACTGGAGTTGCACCATCCTCCAATCGGGTGTAGGGACCACCGAGGATAACGGCAGCCCCTGGTACCCGGCAGGCAGGCCGTATACGGGGAACGGGGCATCCTTCAAACCGGTCTCTCTCGCCTGCCGGTACCCGGCGACAATCGTGTCCATGTTCTTGATGTCCATCCGGTTGAGCAGTTCGGGGGTTGCGTCGATGACGCGCCGCTCACTCTGCTGGGTCGTCCCTGCCGCCCGGTACTCCTCCCGGACGATCAGATTCGTCAGCGGGTCGACTGTGGCTATCACTTCGACGGTCCCCCCTCCCTCGGCGATCGAAAGCGTCGTCTTCGCCACAAACGTCTGCCGACCTTCTACGGTCTCGAAGCCGATGACCTTGGCCGTCTTGCCACTCAGGTTGTCGTAGATACCGACAATCTGCGCGAAGTCCGCGCCCCCGTAGGGAGTCACCTCGAGGTTCATCTCCCCCATCTCGGAATGACCCCCGTCGTCGAAGACCAAGAAGTCAAAACCCGGATAGGGCGCATTGGGCGAGGTAACCATCTCGCGGAAGCCTTTGTGGTTGTGGGGATCGATCACCAGTCTGAGCGTCTGCTTACCGGAGGGGTCGAACTCCAGTTCCTCGATGAGCTTGCCGGCCGGGATGGCCGCCGCCGTCATGGAGCGCAGGGTCACGGAATCGCCCACGGGCGGCATTTCCACCACCCTCGACGTGGTCTCCGCGCCTCCAGACTCGGCGGTCGCTGCGGAGGTCGATACAAGGGTAGTCGCGGCGGTGTCAACACTGCCACATGCAGACACGGCCAACGCAAGCGCAAGTAGGACAGCGCTCAGCAACAGAGCCACCTTGGCGACCCCTTCCGATCCCCTCATCGCTGACTTGTCGACAGAGAACGTGAAAGATGCTGGAAAGCGGCCGCTTTTCGGGACGGGTTCCTTCGGCGGAGCCAGAGGTCTCGAGAGGGTCAGATGCGGCCGTTGCATCTGCCGAGATCCCGCCACTGGAAGGGTTTCCCGTGACCCGGATAGACCGTCCCAACCTTCAGAGTCTCCAGACGCTCGACGCTTGCCCTGGCCGTCGGGACGTCGTCCATGATCGAACCGAGTTTCGGCACCTTGCGGTTCTCGAGGAGGTCCCCGCACAGCAGGCTCCCGTCGGCGAGTAGCAGCCCGATCGAGCCCGCCGAGTGCCCGCGAAGCAATAGCACCTTCGCGCCCACGAGCCCGTATTCGGTAAGGTCGGAGTCTTCGTCGACGAGGAGGTCGGGCTCGAAACGGTCTTCCTGGGGAAAACGGAGCGCCAGCGAGAGGATCGCCCGCGTTAGGGGATTCGGCCCCTTTCGACCGGAGAACATGTCGCCCTTTTCGGTCATCAGGGCGTCGCCCCCGTGCATCGCGATGGGCGCACCGAACTTCTCTCGCAGGTACGCGGCACTGCCAATGTGATCGAAATCGCCGTGGGTGATGAGGATGAGCTTGAGCGACGCTCGGTCGCAATCATCGGCGCAGAGCTTCTTCTCGAGTTTGGCCCGCTGCTTCCTCGTGCCGGTGTCGACGAGCACGAAGCCGCGCTCAGTCGTGATGCGATAGCAGTTGACGCCGAGTATTCCTGATCCGAGTGTCAGGGGCGTGACGGTCTGGGACATGGAGCGAGTTGCCCTCCTGGGTCGGTGTGACGCTGTGGTTGCGGTAAGACTCAGACTCAGACCGATAGTTCCCTCCGAGGACCGAGAAACCTGCTCTCCGGTGGCTGGTGTCCTGGATCCCAGTTCTCACCTACTCTCCGACAAGCTGAAGCTTCTCCGGCAGGGTGTTTGCCCAGGATTTGACAGCCGCCCAGTCTCTTGTGTCGCTCGCCGGCATGTTCTTGAGAGCGGGGATGAGTTTCCAGCGCAAACCGAGCGTGTTGGCACCGAACACCTCTACGGCCACGGGGGTGAACCAGGGAAACTTGGCGAGCTCCCGGTCGAGTTGAGCCCGCACCTCCTGCCATTCCTTTTCCTCATCGTGAAAGGGGCCGAGGGCAAAGACCGCGGCCGCTCGCCGGCCAAGCGCAGCGCGGTGCCGCTCAAGGAAAGCAAGGGCGTCTTTGTGCCACCGAGACCTCTGAAGAGGCGCTCCCAGGACGACTGCGCGGTAGGTTTCCAGCGCCCCGACGGCCTTCAAGGGCTGGACGTCCACCGCCATTCCATCTTCACGAAGCGCCGCCGCCACGGCCTCCGCGACTTCCTGGGTGAAGCCATACCTAGGGGCATAAGCCACAAGGACCGAGGCAGCCATGCCGGCCTCCTTCCGAGGTGGTCACGCGCTCGTTGGATGCGTCCCTATCATGGCACACCCGCCGCTTCGAAAAGGCGGCCTGCGTTAGACGCGCCCCATAGTCTACCTTGAGGAACGATGACCACCGACAGTGGGCCGCTAGATCGCATCACGCCTCTAGCCGTGCCTCCTTACGAACTCCTCCCATGGAAATGGCTTGCCATGCCCGGGGTAGACCGTACGTACGTGCAGCGTTTTCAGCCGCTCAACGCCGGTATTTGCTGCAGCCAGATCGTCGATCCAGACCTGGTTCGGCCCAAAGAAGTTGTAGATGAAGTCTCCGCAGAACAGCTCGCCGTCGGCAGTCAAGACCCCGATGGAACCCTTCGAATGACCGGGAAGATGGAGCACCTTCGCGTCGAATCCATACTCGGCTAGGCTTTGCCCGTTCTCCAAGTAGACGTCCGGCGAAAAACAGTCGAAGTTCCCGGACCCAACCAGAGTCATTGCCCTACCCACCAGCATGATCACGCGGCCCATGGCGGTGACTCGGTCTGGCTTGGCTTTTCTGTTGCAGGACATGTCCCCGCTCTCGACCATGCCGGCATCATCGGGGTGCATGGCGATCGGAGCATCGTATTTCTTCCGCAGGAACGCCGCGTTGTCGGCATGGTCGGAGTCCCCGTGGGTGAGGACTATGACCTTGAGGTCTCCCGCTCCGCACCCGGCGCTTTGGAGCTCTTTCTCGAGGGCGGAGCGCTTGGAGGCGACCCCGGTGTCGATGAGGACGAAGCCAGTGTCGCTCTTCACCAGGAAGCAGTTGCTACCCGCGTTGATGATCTTGATCGTTGAGGCCACGGACATCGTCCCTCCACCCTCGGAGCGCTCCTCGAACAGGAGATCGGTCTCTACGTCTCCGCTTCAGACGCCAGGGAAGTCACCGTCGACGGACGAAATCCTCTGACTATCAGCCACACCCCCAAGACCACTTCCTGCACGCCGATGGGGACGTTCAGCACGGTGTTGACGGTGGAGAAGCCGAACTCCTGGGTGAAACCAGAGTAAAGGGTCGCGACCACAGACAATGCAACCGCAATGAGGCCCCATCCCGACAGCCAGCGCGGGATCAGCCTCGATCTGTACAGCAGGTAATAGTACATCGCCGCGGCCAGAAGCCAGGGCAGGAGGATCAGGAACCCGTGTACCCAGTCGCGTACCGCCAGCAGTAGGCCGGCTGATGCCTGCAGGGAGGATGAGTCGGCGGCGCCTGCCGCCACGGCTTCTTGACTCAAGGTGAGCAGCACCAATAGGCTGAGAGTGCCGCCAAGGACGAGTACGCCCTCGACCACCCTGCCGGCGACCGATCCAAGGGCCAACGCTCTGTTGTGCTTCCGCAAGACCGGATACAGCGCGATGGCAATGCCCGCGCCGGTTGCGGCCCAAACGAACTCGATGAGCGCTGTCAGTAATACCCGGTTGTCGTTCGCCGCCAACCTGACGAAATCGACCGGCGTGTCCAGCATCGAGCCCAACGGAACGACGCTCAGTATGCTTGCAGCCGAGCAGGCGATCAGCAAGACTCCCACGGCTATGGCATTTCCTCTGTATGGCGACCTCATTGCTTCCCACCTTCACTGTTTGGATACTGGAACACGTCGTCGAGCGGGACGCCGAACACCCGGGCGATCTTGAAGGCCATCTCGAGAGAGGGCGAGTACCGGCCCTGCTCGATGGCGATAACGGTCTGGCGGGTGACGCCGATACGATCCCCAAGCTCTGCTTGGGTCATCTCTCCGTGGGCGAAGCGGAGAGACCGGATGGAGTTGGTGACTCTGGTGGGTTTCGTCATCGCTGAAAGCCCCGACGGTAGGCTACGATCTTCGCGATGGCTCCAGTGAACCCCGCGAGGACACATCCCAGGAAGATGGCGTTGGCGATCCAGAAGTAGTCCGCCTCCACCATGGCCAGTATGAGACCCGCCAACGAGCCCAGACCACCGATGGTCAGGCCGATGCGGTCGCCGAAGCGGGTGATCTCGCGGTCGCGTTCGTCGGGGGAGCGAACTTCGTCTTTCTGCCAAATGATGGCGAGGATGATGCGGCTCACTATCACCGCCCCGATGGTGATACCGAGAGTCCAGAGCAGGGGCGTTACGTAGGCCACTTCGGTGATCGGGACGTCCTGAGCGCGCGAGATGATGACGGCCAGGTAGACCAGATAGGTGACGAGCGAGACCACGGCGTAGATCCAGGTGTGCTTCTCCTCGGTTGACATGCCGCCCCCATGTAAAGAATTATTGACAACCGCAGTGTATAGCATACATAACATAATGTCAAATACTATTAACTTGATTGCCGGGCTGGAGGAGGGGCACACGAGGAGAGAGGCCCCGGTCGAATGGCCGACAGGGGCCTCTCTCCTACTCTCTCCTATTCAGACTGAACCGGCCGGCCGCGGCTTCGGTCGCGACCTCGCATCGTGTTCTGACGGCTCACCCAGCGCGGTGCCCGTTCGTCACCTGTCCGTCCAGCATCTGGAACACGCGGTCGCAGGTCTTCGCCACTCCGGGATCGTGTGTCACCAGGACGAACGTCGTGCCCGTATCCCGGTTGATCTGGTGCATCATCTCGACGATCTCGGCCGAACTGGCCGAATCCAGGTTGCCGGTCGGTTCGTCCCCGAAGATGACTCTGGGGCCGTTAACCAGGGCCCGGGCGATGGCCACCCGTTGCTGCTGACCGCCGGAAAGCTCGGTGGGCCGGTGCCCTTCCCGGTCGGCGAGCCCCACCTGGGCGAGAGCGCTTCTCGCCAAACCGCGGGCTTCTCGCCTCCCCTTCCCCGCGTACTCGGCCGCCAGCATGACGTTCTCGATCGCGGTGAGACTCGGCACCAGGTTGAAGGTCTGGAAGATAAAACCCACCTCGTTCCGCCTCAGTCGGGCAAGATCTCGCCGGCTCAGGTTGTCCACCCGGCGCCCATCTAGCCACACCTCTCCGGAGTTCAGGGAATCGAGGCAGCCGAGGATATGTAGCAGTGTGGACTTGCCGGAGCCCGACGGGCCCATGACCCCGATCATCTCGCCCTCTGCTATTTCGAGCGAGGCGTCCCGCAAGGCGTCGACATAGTTGTCCTCGCCCATGACGTAGCGCTTGCGGATGTCGATCCCCCGGATGACGGTTTTTCGGCCGGCCCCATTACCGTTCAAGCTCTGGCTGTCGGCCGCTGTGCCGCTCAGGCTGTGGTTGCCGGCGGCCTTGCCGCTCACGATCTGGCTGCCGATAGTCTTCCGGCCCCCGTTGTGGCCGCCGCGATTCTGTTCGACGAGTGTCTCCAGCGTTTCCATGAAGTTCTCCTATTCGTATCGAAGGGCGAGGACCGGCTGCAGCCGGGCCGCGTGCAGAGAGGGATAGAGTCCGCTCACGAGACCCAGGAATATCGCGAAGACGACCGATCCGAGCGCGAGCCTGGGGGTGACAAGGAACAGATCCAGGTTGCGAGGCTCCAGCAGTTTGTCCGTGACGGTCACCGCCAGCCAACCCAGGAACAACCCGGTGACTCCTCCGATCAGGCCAATGAAGCCGGACTCAGTAAGGAACTGCCTCACGATCTGGCCGTCGGAGGCGCCTATGGCTTTGCGAACCCCGATCTCGCGCGTGCGTTCGTTCACCGACATGGTCATGGTGTTGATCACAGAGAGCCCGCCCACGAAGAGGGCGATGATCGCAATCCCGTAGAGGATGGCGTTGAAGATGCCCATGGCGCTGGCTATCTGGTCTTGGAAGGCCTTCGGGCCGGTGGCGGTCACCCCGGGGACGGCCTCGTTGATCCGTGCGGCCAGTAGCTCCGGGTCGGTGCCCGGCGTGGGGTAGACGACGAACCCGGTGACCAGATCCTTCTGGTTCACCTGGCTGCGGACGACCTCGGGCAGGTCCTGCATGAAGACCCGCTGCGCGTCGGCAAGGGTCATGTAGACCGAGGTGTCCGGAGCGGTCAGCGTCTTGTCGAGTATCCCGACAACCGTGACCTGTTCGCCGCGCACGGTGACAACGCCGCCCACCTTCGCCCCGAGCTTGTCCACCAGATCGGACCCCACCACCACGGAGCCGAGGTCTTGCGGGGTTAGCGCCCGTCCCTCGGCGAAGCTCATTTTGAAGTTCTCCAACTCCGTGCCGCGCAGGTCGCTGCCCGAGATCATGGGGGGCATGCCAAAGGAGACTGAGGTCTCGGTGTCGAGCAGGGTGTCGATGTTGGCCGAGACCTCGGCCACGCCGGGCACGCTCTTGATGGCGTCGTACTTACCCAGAGAGAGCGGTGCGCTCGAGAACAAGGCCGTGCCCGCCGCCCCCACCGTGACTTTGTCGGAGTAGTATTCGGTGCCGCCCGAAACCAGCATGTTGATCTTCTCGGCCATGCTCCCCATCACCACCAGCGCCAGCACCCCGATGGTGATGCCAAAGATGGTCAGGAGCACCCTCAGTTTTCGTCGAAAGACGTTTCTCAAGGTCCGCATTCGTCTGCCTCCTCCACTGCTTGCCGTTGCTTGGTAACCACTCTCGACCAGCACTAACCTGGTGTTGATATTACCTATCTTATATTACGAAGTTAATAGTAGTCAAGAGGGAAATGAGAATCGGAACGTGACGTGCGCCAGGCTCCGTCACCGCCAGATGGGTCTAGCCGGTCGTTGCTGGTGTGAGCTGTCGGCGAGTGCCGGTCAGCGAAAAGGAGGCGGCATGTCGGCTTCGATCCTAGTCGCCTACGCCACCCGCGCTGGCTCCGCTGCGCAAGGTGTACACCCTCGAGTTGGCTACCGGTTGCGGTTCAGGTCCTGGCGGGGGCAGGTTCGACCCGGCCACGCTTCGCCCGCCCTACAGTCCGCTCCCGGCCATGAAGAAATGCCGGTATCCGACTTCCGGGACTGGGAAGCAATCGCGACCTGGGTGAAAGAGCCGGCAGCCAAGTTCCGCCCAGCCCAGCGATCACCGGCAGAATGAGCCAGAAAGCAGACGGTAGGCCCGGTTGTCCCTGAAGTCAACCGAAGAACGAACTCGATCTCGCTCCAACCTGGCGATGCTGCTCTACTTCTTGAGCAGCCCGAATACTTTCCAGACCCCACGGTGGAAGGCGTGGATCGACCCCACAGGCTGCGCGTACATCAGGACGCACGCCCCATGGATGACCGGAACATCCTTCTCCGCGCACAATTCGAGGGCCTCTTTCGAATCACACCCGCTTTGCAGCCACAAGCGGGGAATACCGGCCTCAACGGCTTCCCTGACTGCAGCTTCACACTTGCTTCTGGGAACGGCGATTATGGCGCCCTCGACCGCGCCCTTCACATCGTCAAGCGTCGCTTCGGAGCCCGTGGTGTTCAGATAGACAACGGAGACTTGGTAGCCCTTCGGGGCCAATTCCTCGTTGATCTTGGCGCCCATAACCGGAGTCTGTGCAGAAAGACGGACAAGCGCGAGATTCTTGTGGCTCAGGAACTCATCGGTCGTCATTGTGGCGGTCATGGGAAAGAAGCTCCTTTGTGATCGGCTGGCGGAAGGAGGAGGCCTTGACAGACAGTCGGAATGGTGCCGGAAGGGTTCGCGCGATCAGATTGAAGCATTAGAGGTCGCATCCCCCCGTTTTCTCGACTGAAGACCACACAGACTGTATATGCCGCTCTAGCGCCCGTCAAGCGCGGCCCTGCGTGAGATAGCTGCGCTCGCCGGGGGGGGCCACCACTGCCCTCGCCCCACGCGTTCAGGACCAGTTCAGGTGAGTGGTGCGAGCATATGGCCACGGCATTGCTCAACCCCCCCTCCTGAGCTGTGGCCCCGTCCTGTTCGGTGGTGTCTAGCGCACCTGGGTTAGACACCACCGACCTCAACCCCACGCAGCGGAAACGGGAGCGGCTTGCTGGCGTCGTTTCTCAAATTCTGGGATCACCAGAAGACGTAACATTCAAAGTGAGAGGACTTGGAATCGACCTTCAGCTTCAGTGGCCAAAGAAAGACATGTCCCCCTTTGTGGAGGTGGCGGGACCCCGGAGCGAATCGGTAGGGGACAGAATTTGCGGCTTTGCATTCATCGGAGGGGTCCACTAGACGAAAGAAGCCCCGCCCTCGGCAGGTGGCAGCTTTTGGCCACCTAAGCAAATCCGTGAGAGTCCGCCTTCCCCTACTCATAGTGGGTCCACATGCGAAGCACCTTAGCTATCCGCTCCTCGTCCAGAATCTGGTAGACCAGACGATGCTGAATGTTGATCCGACGGGAATATGCTCCCGACAGGTCGCCGACCAGCTTCTCGAACGGGGGCGGGATCAGATAGGGGTCTTGCTCCAGGATCTCGAGCAAAGCCTGGGCCTTGGGTTTGAGACCGGCCGCCGCCAGCTTCTTGGCGTCCTTCTGGGCGGCCTTCGTGTAGACGAGCCGCCAACTCACCAGTCGAGCTGGTCTTCGAGGTCTTCGACCGGCGTTGCCATACCTTCGAGGATGGACTCCCGCATGCCGGGGATGGAGACGAGATGCAGGGTCTCCTGCACCGCCCGCCAGTCGTCCTCCCCGACAAGAACGGCATTGCTCCTCTTGCCCGTGATCTGCACCGGCTCGTGCGACTCCGACACATCGTCGATCAGCTTGTAGAGTTGCTTTCGCGCTTCGGTCGCGCTAATAGTGGTCATACCTCTACCTCCAGGTTCTACGTACGGTAAAGCGTACGCTCTGCGCAGGTGAATGTCAACATGGGGACCTTGCATGGCGACGCGAGCTTCCCCGATCGGGAAATGTCCCCGGTTCAAAGGGGGTCTGAGAACAAAAAGTGCCCATCGCAGGCGAAAAGTGGCGGGACTCGGACGTTTACTATCGGCGGACATCGCGTTCATGTTGGTACCCGCCTAGTCGGCGCAGAGAGGCTGCCGGGCGCGAGGTCGGCTCTTCTTGCCGGTCGTTGGAACGAGCTTGATCTCCACCTCGCAGCCAACAGCTTTTGCATATTTCGTGAGAGTCGCCACTGACGGAGAGTGCTTGCCGGCTGCCTCCAGACGCGACACGGCGCTCTTGGTCGTGCCCATGCAGGCCGCTACCTCCTCCTGCGTAAGACCCGCCTCCAAACGTGCGCCGAGAAGCTCTCGCACGAGTCGGTATTCGTCCTCGAGTTCGGCGTAGGCTTCGCGAAAGCCCTTGCGCTCAAGCGCGCGCTCGAGGAAGGCCTCATGGTCGTGGGGGACCGGGTTGTAGTCGTTCTTAGCCATCATGTACCTCCTTCATCCTACGGCGAGCAATGGCGATGTCAGCCTGGTTCGTCACCTGGGTCTTCTTGATGAATGCATGCAGAACTACGATCTGCCGCCCGACAATGAAGCAGTAGAGCGCACGGCCTATGCCTTCCCGTCCTCGGGGCCGAAGCTCGAAGAGGCCGCTTCCCATAGCCCGGCTGTGCGGCATGCGAAGCATCGGGCCGAACTCCACGAGAAGTTCGACCAGCCGAGCGTAGTCGGCCACAATGTCGACCGGCCACGACTCTATCTCGTCGAGGACCTGCTTGTTGAAATAGTCGAGGTTGTAGGACACGGGACTAGGTTAGCAAATCTGCTAACCTTCGTCAATCATCGGGCTTGAGATCGCGATCTGCCCGTGGACGTCAGGTCGAATCCTATGCTCATGCCCTGGAGCGAACCGATGGGGGACAGAATTCGGGGTTTTGCGTTCATCGGCCGGGTGCGCAGAACGGCGAAAAGCCCCACCCCCGGCAGGCGGGGGCTATCGGCGACGTGGTCAAATCCTACAGCGCCCATTTGACGGACGGCCCAGATGGATGGCGTTCGAGGAAGTTCTGCCACGACCCGCTCAGGTCCGCAATCCGAGAACGGTGGCGCTGTCCGGCAGACCAGCGGTCTGGATTCGCGCTCGAGTTCTTGATACGCTGACACCACTCGGTCCATTCGAACAACAGTCGAGGGAGTCGATGAAGAAGACCTTCACCATCCTGCATACCAACGACATGCACTCGAGCCTCATAGGGATGGGCCCGGCCGCGGACTACACCCCGTTCACGCTCAACGACGACGCCACCCGCGGCGGGTACGCGCGACTGGCTACCCTGATCGCGAAACGGAAGCAGGCCCGCCAGGATCAGGGCCCCGTGCTGGTCCTCGACGTGGGCGACTACAGCATGGGGACCGCGTTCGGCGCTGCCATCCGCGAGACCGGCGGCGAACTGCAACTCCTGTCCCGGATGGGTTACGACGCCACCACCTTCGGCAACCATGATTTCGACCTCGGGCCCGACGGTCTGGGAAGAGCCATCGGCGTGGCCGCCAAAGCCGGCCGGGTTCCGCCGGTGGTTGCCTCGAATACCCGTTTCGCGGAGAGCGACCCGACGTTGATCGACCTCCAGCGCCTGGCCACGGAAGGGGTGATCCGCCGCCACCTCGTGATCGAGCGCGGCGGCATTCGCTTCGGCCTCTTCGGGCTAATCGGCAAAGAGGCGCAGTTCTACACCACCGGCGCCGGTGCGGTCACGTTTGCGGACGCCATAGAGACCGCCAAGGAGATGGTGACGGTTCTTCGCGAGACGGAGAAGGTGGACGTGGTCATCTGTCTCAGCCACGGCGGCTTGGAGAAGGGGGAGGACGGACGCTTCAACGACGGCGACGACGTACGCTTGGCCCAGGCCGTGCCCGGCATCGACGTGGTGGTTGGCGGTCACAGCCACACCGCCCTGCACGAGGCGATCATCGTCAATGGCCGCACCCCCGTGGTCCAGGCCGGGAAGGAAAGCGAGAACCTTGGCGAACTGGCGGTCACCTTGGACGGCGGCAAGCTGACGGTCGAGTCCTACCTGCTCCACCCCATCGATGACACCATCGCCGGCGACCGAGCCATCGCCAACGAGATCGAAATGCTCAAGAAGACGGTCACCGAGGTCGTGTTCGCGTCCCGCGGATACAGCATCGACCAGCCCTTGGCGGTGGCCCCGCAGGACCTACCCAACACGTTCACCGACATCATCGCCAGCACGCCCCTGGCCAACCTTGTCACCGATGCCTTCAGGCAGCGCCACAAAGGCAGACATCGGTTTCACTGCCAACGGGATGATGCGCGCCGGCCTCAGACGAGGGAACTCGGGCGTGCAAACGGTCTACGATGTGTTCGCTGTGGCCCCCTCGGGCCGGGGTGGTTGATGAGACGTCCGGCAGCGCCCTGGTGACCGCCTACTTACCGGCCAGGAGCTGAAGAACCTTCTCGAGTTCATGCTCGTGGACAACCCGGCACATCCGGGCGAGTATTTCCCCCGCGCCTCCGGCATGAGGTTCCATTACGACTCGTCGCGTCCGATGTTCGACGTCGTGACAGCCATCGAGCTGGGAGACCTCGACCGCGGCTACCGTGCGATCGACATCACCGGGAAGGACGAGCGCCTGTATAGCCTCACGTGTCCCCTCTATTTCGGTGCGATAGCCCTGGGCATCCCCAAGTACACCAAAGGCCGCCTGACCTTTGTCCCCAAGAACAAGGACGGTCAGCCCCTCACCTCGAGGGTCGAGGCACTCGAAGCGCCTCGGCGCGACACGCCCTACCTGCTGCCGCCCCGAGGTACGACGGACAAGGATAGTGTCGCCACCACGACAGAGAAGGGCGCAGTCCGGGAGATCAAGGAATGGCAGGCGATCATGGACCACCTCCGCAGCCTGCCGGTCGAGGGCCAGAACGAATTGCCCACCATCCCGATCGATGAGCGCGCTGCCGAAGTCCGCGCGATTAGGGTAGGTTGAGGGCCTAGTAAACTGGGGAAGGCAACCCGGCCGTCAATCTCGACCAGTCATAGACTCGCAGCTCTCACGGCGCGTTCTGCGCTTCCCCGATCTAGGAAATGTCCCCGGGTCTGTTCGGTGTCTGAGCAGGAACGTTGCTATTTTGCAGGGCTTTTTCGCCGCTAGGTGGCGGGACCCGGACTTGAACCGGGGACACCATGATTTTCAGTGGTGACTGTGCGCCGCCCCATCCAACCGATGAGGGGGGTACCCGGCAGCCGTGGATGACCCGGCCACAATGTCAGCAGAATATCAAATGAGTTCAACAGTAGAATTCTGGTCGATTGGTGGAACAGCCCGGAATGACCTTCTGGAATTGGTTAGTAGAGGATATTTGGCATCGCAACGTCACGGAAGACGTACGTACGTCTTTTCGCCAGCCGCCAACATCCGGGAGCGGCTTGCCGGCACTAAATATCAATTCTGAAACAGTTTGACATTCCATTGATTTTCTGGGACCAGGGCATGGACGCGGGTGCCAAATGCCCTCAGATCTGCCCAGGCCACCTGATGACCGTGCTTGACTAGTCAGACGAAGGAAGCGCCGCGGAACATCGGACATCTCGCCGGTTCGCCCTCAAGCGCCGGCCTTCGGCTCCCGATAGGAGTGACGTAGAGGGGCCGCCGAGGAGGGGTGGTGAGACGCATGGTGCGCAAAGTGATCGAGGGACTCTTGATTGCGCTCTTCTGCGCCACTGTCACCACGGCGCTCGCATGCGGGGCTGAACCTGCGCCGCCATCCCCTACCGTAACCACCACTAATGCCGCGGCCAGCCTCCTTGTCATCCAGGACTATAAGAGTGAGCTAGAGGACTGGGCAACAACCTTTCTTCAAGACGCCGATGTTGACGCCTTCGTGGGCCTCCAACATCCCCTGCGCCCCACCGCGGAAGAGCTCAAGAGAGCCAGGGATTTCACGGCATATACACGGCGCATGCTTTCGGCCTTACGTGAAATCACCCTCCGCCTGAGGTGGCGGCGGCGCACTACCAATACGTTGATTGCGTCGCTGCTGAAATCGGCGCCCTGGACAGACTGCTCCTGGGCCTAGAATCGGGAAATGAGCGGGACCTAGAGCTCGCCTTCCGAGATGCATCTGCCGCTCGCATCAAAGAGTTGCAGGCACTCAGCGCTCGCAGCCCCTATCTTGATCTACCGGCCCTGACCCAAAACTGAGACGCGTCTTCACCAGGAGCATGGGGCGACGGCAAGTGTTCTGACTCCCAGAGGCAGATCACTCCGTCTTGCTCTTTGAGCACGCAGAGAAGTGAGAGTCCCTCCAGGCTGCGCGCCATGTAGGCTTCAAGACTCGGCGGCACCACTGATGGCCTTTGCCCGGCAAAGCCGGCCGGCCACTTGTCCCTTGGGCCCGCGCCTCGCTAGGAAATGGACCGCTGGGAATGATGCCGAGATCCATGTCCCAGGCGTTTTGCTGCCAGGGACTCGTCGGAGAAGAAAGCAGTGACTCATAAGCCTCGCGAATGGCGGCTCCACTTACCTGGGTCTGCTCATAGGACCAGAATTCGCGGCCGATCACGTAGTTCTCCCCGAGATCGGCCCAGGAGGAAAAGGTCTTCTGCAACATATCGGCCACCGGCATGATGTAATCCCAGGCTTCTTCCTCGGCGAGAAATCCGCAGGCATATCCCCAGCGGCATAGTGAGATGAAGCGCGCATAGTCCCAACCGATGAGGCTCTTTCCCCCCAGCTTAGGAGCGTACTCCAGTACCATGTCCACCTGGTGTTTCGCCTCGGGATCGCTTTCCACCTGGGCCGACAGCAGGGCGAACTCATCCTCATCGAGGCTATCAAGATAAGCCACAAGCTCATCCCAGCCCTGGCGATGACCGCCCTCATCGACCCACTGAAGCATGGCCAGCAGGTCCTCTCGGTTACTGATCCCCCACCACTCATCAAGTGACTGTTCAAGCATCCGTACATAGCCAGGCGTGGCCGGTTGCCCGCCCAGAAGATCGTCTTGATCGCCATTGAAGTGCGTAAGAACCGCAGAGGCGGCAAGGGCCCAGGCATGAGGCGTGCCGGGCTCAACCGGCTGGGCATTGGTCGCACTGGGCTCAGGAGCGGTGGTCGAGGCCGACCTATCGACCAATCGAGAGGTGATGGTGGCTCTCTGAGTGGTAGTGGACTTCAGGGAGGGTATGCCTGGAGTCTCAGAGGAAACAGGGGAAGATTCGGAGCCGGAACCCAGGGCCTGCGTCCCGCAGCCCGCGGATGCAAGGAGATGCACCAGGAGGACCAGAGCAAACAGGACCACGGCAAACCCGTGCCTGTCCCTTCCTCTCACTTCCTGCCTCCTCTTCTTTTCTTACGCGGGGAAGGCTCTAGGTTATGGGGCGGTCCGCTCCGCATTCGAACGGCTCTTCTTGCAGCTACTCGGCTGTGCGCGCCTCGGCCAGTATGTCGACAATAAGCAGCGGCCACTTGAATTGCGCTGCCCGGAGATTATCGAGTGGCGAGAAGACCGCCAGAGCCGTGGGCGTCAATTCTCTTGGAGGGTTCGTGGACAGCCACACAACCAGTTCGACATCGAGAATGCTCAGACCATCTTCAGCATCAACCACGACTGTTCGTTTAGCACCCGGGCGGCTTCAGCGGCAGTTCCAGCGACCCGCTCCCGGAGGCCCCGGACTCGGCTGCCCACACTATGGGATGTTAGTGATGGGCGAGGCAAGCTTGACCCACCCGATTTCGCATCGTGTCTCCGCGCCAGCCGAGCTCGGTACCTGGCGAACGGACCAGCCGGAATCGGGCAGGAGGCGGGGTTGCCCCCGCCGTCCTCCTACATCATCCGGTGCGTACGGTTCCGTACACGGCGGTTCATGAGTCGACGAGAAACGCTCTGCCTCGCGGAGCAGAGACGGAAGACCGAGGCGATCAAAGAAGCGCTTGGATATGTTGTTCATGTGGGAGGGGCCGGAGTTCCACCAGAGACCGCGGCTGTTGGTGGCTGAGCGCCAGGCCGTCTCCGGAACGCGCAAATCTACCGGCAGATCGCGGAGGAGAAGGCGACTATCGAGGGAAAGACTCGGGTCTCCGAGTGGCGGGCGGCTAAGCGCTACCTACTGGATCTCGATATGGGACAAGCTCTGGGCCGAGGCCACGATCGATGAGCAACGCGAAGTGCTCAGCATCTTCAGGAGCATCACGGCCACGCCGGAGGGGTTGGCCTTCGAGGTGCCAGACCTGGCCGTGGGCTTCGAGATCGCCCTTCAGACCGGCAGGTCGGCAGTTGTGGAGGTGGCGGGACCCGGACTTGAACCAAGTACAGCACTTCCGACCCCCTTCCCGACGTCCTTCTCCCTGGTGCTCGTGTAGTCCACGTCCTGCAGCAGCGGGGGTGGCGCAACTGGACGGGGACCGGTCTGCCCACATTCCCTTCCGACTGGTGACGGTGGCGGCCTGGTCGAATCTGCCGTGAATCCCCCGGCATCCCAGCCTAACGGTATACTGTGACGCGACTTGGCGGCCGCTGCGCAACTCGAGTCGGTGAGCTGAACACCCCAGGGGCAGGGATATGAAACGGATGCGCCTGCTGGTTCTGATTGTTCTTCTCCTCGGCCTTTCCGCGCTGGTAGTCCCTCGCAGGCTTAGGGACGCCGCCGACACTTCTCCAAGCTCCACCCTTTCCACCCCGCTGTCCAACACGGGGGACGCCCCCTTGCAACTCTACCCTCGGTTTCGCCCGATGAGCCCGGGACCGGCCTCGGGCAGCGGCAGAGATTCGTAGCGGTATGGAACCTCGCGAACGGTGGCTACGCGATGATCCGCTACGGTAGCCTGCCGTCACCCGACTGGAGCGCGGAGCTGATTGTCTACGGCCGGGTCGTGAAAGTCGACCCGCCGCTCTGGAACACCGCCGATGGCCGGCAACCGGATCACGACCAATGGTCCGAGGAGTATGCGCCCGAGATCTATACCACCTTCTACGTGCAGCTGACCGAGATCAAAGGGACCCCCCGCTTTGGAACACCCGTGGCCATCATGGTCACTAATCACGACAAGTTGCTTGCCGAGGGTGACGAGGTCCTTGTTTTCGCCGAGTATGCTGGGGATCGCAGGTACGGTATCTGGAAACAGGACGCCTACTTCCTGATCGAGGGGGTCAGAGGGATCTACATGAAGGTCGGGGGAACACCCTGAACATCGTGTCAGGGCAACCGTGCCAGTCACCGTGAAGGTGACACGCGCGGCCCCCTAAGCGGCTGTCCCCGGTTCAAGTCGGGGTTTGCGGAATAAAAAGTGCCCATTTGCAGGGACAAGTGGCGGGACCCGGACTTGAACCGGGGACACCACGATTTTCAGAAATAGCCACCGGCTTTTGGGGGTAGCCGATAGTCTAATGGTATCGCATAAATTGACCGTTTGCAGGTGGTTTGTGGTTGTTGCGGTTACAGGCGGTGGCAAGGAGATACCACCGCAAGAACCCTCTTGCCGACTTTTTGGTGACAAAGCAGTGACAAGAGCCCCCCTGGCCCCCCTGGCCGAGCTTGGTAGCCGCCAATCGGGGGGCTTGCGTTCAGGGTAGACGCAGTCGTACGCCGCGGGTAACAGGACTCTGGTTGTACTTCTCAGCGCACGTGTCGATATACGGTCTGGCATAGCTTCCAACACAACGGCAAAGGGTCTGAGATGGAGACTTCCGAGAAGCTGCGCGAAAACAGAGTGCGACGGAGGGCCACCCGGCAGGGCTTCACCCTATGCAAGTCACGCCGGCGCGATCCCCACGCCCTCGGCTACGGGGGCTACTGGTTGATCCACGACGAGGCCAATACCCTGATCGTCGGGGAGCATTGGGGCATGAGCCTCGATGACGTGGAAGGCTGGCTCAACCGCGATAAAGAGCGGGTTACCACCGTCAGCTTCACACCATCGGCGCACCCGACGCGCTGCAAGCCCCGTAGACGCGTCGAGAGCCTCAAGGTAGTGGCCTAGCACCCTCAGTTTGGCCCTTCCTGGCATGGGTCCGGCAGGGACGAGAGTGGGCCCGGCTCTACCCATCATCTTGGCTGGTGTTGCGCCACCTCTCAGCCTCCCGTTTTGCTCGGGCTGCTTGCCCTATGAGTCCAATGGCGCCGGGAAGCAAGAAGATTGTGATGATCAGCCACGACACCTGAAGCCCGAGTTCATCGCCCGAGGCAGCAAACATGCTGATGAACGCCGCCGGCAAGCAAAAGAAACCCAGCGTCGCCTCCAAGGTAACCCTCCCCTTAGTGCCGGGAGGCCAGAGAAGCAGTCCTATCAGCCAAAGACACCCGACTCCGGCGATGATGGCTCCTGCTTTCAGGAGTGCCTCTGGTGGACTGACGATAGTGGCCGAAAGCACCGTCCCGTAGAAGATGACCAGACCGATGATGACGATGGCCCGTCCCAGAATCCTGAGGGGCCTTTCGAACCTCTTCACACCCCGGGGTCCTTCTGCTGGCAAGGCTGAATGCTCAGTCCGGCCGCTTTCTTGTCTTGCGTTCATTGGTGGGGTGCGCTGATACGGAGCAAAGTAGCCTTTCCAGGACTTTACCTTGCGCACCCCGCCGCTTGCTATCTGCGGACATCGCCTTCATGCTGGTGCCCACTCTTAGCCCCATGCCCTTCCCTGCGGCCTACTCCACCATCCCGTCGCGCCGGCCGCGTGACCCGGGCTAGGACTCGGTCCTCACCCGACCGCCACAAGCTGCTCGACCTTTTCTGCCGGGCGGCTGCGGGCCAGATCGTACGCCGACTGCAGGCTGGTCCAGAACTCAGGGGTGGTGTTGAAGGCCTGAGCAAGCAGCCAGGCGGTCTCAGGGGTGATGCCGCGCTTGCCGCGCACCAGCTCATTGACACGCTGCACCGACACGCCCAGGTGTGCCGCCAAGGCCACCTGGGACAGCCCCAATGGCGCCAGGAACTCCTGACTGAGCACCACCCCTGGATGGGTGGGGATCCGATTCTCCGGGATCATGGTCGTGCCTTTCTCAATCGTGATAGACCATCAGTCGGACGTCTTGAGCATTGTTGCTCTCCCACCTGAACACCACTCGCCACTGGTCGTTCACCCGGATGGAGTGGAAGCCCGCCAGGTCACCCTTGAGTGCTTCCAGCCGGTTGCCGGGCGGAGATCTGAGGTCAAGTACCGTTGATGCCGCATTGAGCATGTCCAGCTTGACCAACGCTGAGCCGACGACATCGCGTGGGATCCGCCGCGCCCGACTGGTGGGGCGGTTGTGGTACAACTCCTCCGTCGCGCGGTCGCCGAACGAGACGATCATTTCACCTCCTGCTGACCACCCGCCCAGAATAGCACTAACACGGTTACCGTGTACGTATTAATGGCCAGCCACGCGGATCCCGGTTCGAAGGTGGGAACCGACATGAAAACGCTGTGAAGACGAGGTTGGGATCTCAGGTTTCTTGCGCAGGCAGAACCATCCGTAAGAACCGGCGATACGTAGCAGTAGAAAGAGATGGCGATGCCGAGCGCGTGTCCGCCACAAAGACCACCGCCAAACCCAACATGGAGTAGAAGCCCGCGCGATCGCGTTCGCCAAGGCCCGTCTTTGGTCTGACCCGTGACCAGTTCAGGGGCGGGACCATGTTCCTGATGTTCGACCCTTACATCTTGCCGTCATCCGGCGACGGCATGGCTTGACTTAAAATCATATGACGTATAGTTGGAGAGACGGATGGCCCTCTTCCGGGTCGAATGCGGTGGAGCGAGGATCGAGATCTGGGAGGTCGACCATGGTCCTCCTCATTGCCATGTCAGCGGACTGGACAGGGGCGGCACGGTAGTGGTGGACCTCGTCACTCTCAGAGTCACGAAACCCCCCGGCCTGCCGCTTCCCCCGGCGGTGAGCCGCTGCCTGCGGGACAACCAGTCGACGATGCTCGAGGCTTGGGCGCAGGTGATCAGCTATCCGGATCGGAAGGAGAGCTCATGACCATCCAGACGGCTCCGGTGCCGCGCGTGCTACCTCGATCGATCCCTGCCGTGTCACCGAGGCGAGATTCGTCGCCGCGGACTCCGTGCTCTACCTCCGATTCGAGGACGGCCTGGAAAGGGCGGTGCGCTGGGCCGATCTGCCGTTTGCCCGCCGGCTGGGCATCGCCCCGGTCGCCGCCTCAGTCGGCTCGGGAGGAGTCCGTGACTCTTATCGACCGGACCGGCCGTGAGGTGGACGTGAGCGCGGAGAGCCTGCGGGCCGCTCTCGACGAGGAGTACCGTGCCCGGCTCCTGTCGGCCGACGACGACGAGCGAAGGATAGTGGGGGCGAGACTCCGCACGGTGAGGGAGAGCCTGGGCCTGAGCCAGCTGGAAGTGTCGCGCCGGAGCGGCATCGCCCAGGAGTCGCTCAGCAGGATAGAGATGGGCCGTCGTGACCCGCGCCTCGGGACGCTTCGGAGACTGGCCCGGGGGATGGGGCTGTCGCTCGACCAGCTCATGGAAAGGCTGTCGGTGGCTCCATAGACCGGGCGCGTCATCCCACCCTCTTCGGTATCGCCGCGGTCCCCTGCTCCAGGCGGCCGCTTCTTGGCTGAGACGGTGCCGTCGCCGTAAGTGCTCATTCCTCGCGGCGTCCGCGCAGGACGCTCGGATCAGGTATAGGCGCCATCTCCCGGCCGGAGTTCGAGGGCTTCTGGGCGACCCGCGCCCGCGAAGTACTCCCGTACTCGCTGCGCAGCAACTTCGTCGGAGGTGGTCGAAGCGGTACGGTCTGGACCGCACGCGGCCTGTCCCAAAGAGGAGGGTCGCGCAGGCAAGGAGCATCACACCCAGGCCTATTGAGCTGCTCCTGTGTAGCCTGCGAGACCAGTCACGAGCAGCCATGCTTGCCCCTCCGTCCGGTACAGGTCCGGCCCTCAGCTCAGGAGTTCGGACACCCTCCTTGAGCATGGCGTTATCCAGGGAGAGATCGGCCACCAGCTTCTTCAGGCACAGGTTCTCGGCTTCCAGCTCTTTCGGACGCCTAAGCTCCTTGGTGTTCATACCGGCATACAAGCTCTTCCACCGGTGATAGGTCTTCTCGGATACCGCCAGTTCCTGGCAGATCTGAGAGACGCTGCGGCCGGCGGCCTGACCGGCTTCCGCATCCCGCAGGAGCCGCACGATCTGCAGCAAGCGGCGCCTGCGCCTGCCGGCCCAGGCAAGGAGAAGCGCCGGCCCGGCCGCCACCAGGACACCCACCGGCCGGTGGACCGCTTCTGCCGACTGACTCTACCGACCATCGGCCTATTATGGGGCAAGA
>CAVPLM010000012.1:0-30472 GCA_963706025.1 uncultured Actinomycetes bacterium
CCTTGCGAAAAAGGAACACCCGCCGGTGGATTGCTCGCCGCCGGCGGGGGCCTGGTCATAACATCGGCGGCTACCGGTCTATTCTTTACTTTGCGCGGAGCCCCCCTCGGCGACCGAGCTTGGGACCCGGCGACGGAGACCCCGTCCGTCCGCCGTGCGCGCTACTCTGGAGACCTCCGCGCCAAGAAGCACCAAAGAAGCAGGGATGACCGAAGACACGGAAAGCACCCCCGGCGGCCGCAGAACCCTGGACCACGTCCTGCACACGACGCTCGAGCTGCCGCTGCCCGTCGAGGCGGTCTTCCCCTTCTTTGCCGAAGCCGCGAACCTCGAGCGCATCACCCCGCCCGAGCTGCGCTTCAGGATCCTGACGCCGATGCCGATCGAGATGCAGCTCGGCACCCTGCTCGAGTACCGGCTGAGTCTCTTCGGGGTGCCCTTCCGCTGGCGGACCGAGATCGCGGCTTGGGACCCGCCGAACCGCTTCGTCGACGTGCAGTTGCGCGGGCCGTACGCGGTCTGGATACACACGCACACCTTCACGGCGACAGAGGCGGGGACGCTCATCGACGACCACGTCCGCTATCGTCTGCCGTTGCCGCCACTGGGCGAGGTCGCGTTCCCGCTGGTCAGGCGCCAGCTCGCGCGGATCTTCTCGTACCGCCAGCAGGCGGTGCGAAGCGCGCTACTCGGTCCGGGGCGGCGCTGACATCGCGGCGCCCCCCGGGCTACGGCGCTGACGGAGAGGCGCCCCCCGGGCTACGCCACGCCCCGAGCGCGCTGACGAGAGGCGGGGCGCCGGCCCCGCGGCGCGAGACGTCCGCCCCGGGCGGCAGCATGGGTCTGTTCGCTTGCCCAGGAGGCACGATGGTCCTACAATCTGGGAAAGTGGCCGCCATGAGCGAAGGGCGTGAGTCGCCCGGACAGGGGGTTCGCAGTGAGCGCGTCTTCTAAGCACTCCAGGCGTGTTCCGGCGGTCGCCCTCCTGGCCGGGATTGCCCTGCTTATGGTCCTGTCGGCCGCCGGTGTCCTGGCGGGGCCTGTGGAGGGTACGGTAACCACCTCGACATCCGCCATTCAGCTCTCCCCCCCTTCACCGAACGCTCCCACCCTGCCCGTGACCTTCGCCGCCGCCCAAAAGGCACCCGCCGGCCTCGACTCCGTCCTCGATCAGGTGGAGCGCGTCTACCGGGCAGAAGGTGAGGACGCCGCTCTGAACTTCGCTGTGACGAGAGGGCTGAGGCTCGAGGGAGAAGGTGTCCGCGTGCTCGTCGAGGCGGAACCGGGCGCGGAGGCCTCAGCCCGTGCCGCCATCGAGGCCAACGGCGGTAGACTCCTCAGTTCCTATCGCGGCCTCTTTCTGGCTTCGGTTTCGCCAGACAAACTTCGGCGGCTACTCGAAGGCGCCGGTGTGCGTCGGGTGGTCCCGGACCTGCCCCCCACCTATGACGGCGACGCCTCTCCCCTGGGCCCCTCTCCCCTGGACCCCTCTCCCTCGGACGCTTCTCCCTCGAGCGGGCCGCTCCCGGGCCCCGGGGCGCCCATGATCGTCGGCGGCGGAGATCGTCAGCGAAGGAGTGGCGGAGACCAACGCAAGCGCCTGGCACGAGGCAGGATACCGGGGTCAGGGCATCAAGATCGGCGTCATCGACTTCGGCTTCTCGGGCTATTCGTCACTGCTCGGCACCGAGCTTCCCTCTGTCGTCACCGCGTGGGGACAGAGTCCGGCGGGCTCAGAAGGCGAGGGCGGAGACCACGGCAGCAAAGTGGCTCAGGTGATACACGACATGGCCCCAGAAGCAGATCTGTTCCTGGCCCGGGTCGATGCCCTCACCGACTTCGGTCTGGCCAAGGACTGGCTGCTTTCCCAAGGGGTGCAGGTGATCAATTTCTCGGGCGGCTGGCACTGCTCGGGGCTGCTCGAAGGTGACGGTGACGCCAACACGATCGCGACCGACGCGGTGGACAGAGGCGTCTTCTGGGCCGGATCGGCCGGGAACTTTCGCAAAAACCACTGGATGGGTGACTTCACCGATCCCGATCGCGATGGATGGCTGAACTGGGACGGCCAAGAGGAGGTACAGGTCATTTGGGCCGACAAGGGAAAGACCATCAGCGGCTATCTCACCTGGAAGGATTCCTGGAACGGCGCCAGTCAAGACTACGATCTGTATCTGTACCGTTGGGACGGTCAGAGCTACATATACGAAACCGGCTGTGGCAACAGGCAAGACGGGACCGGCGACGCCGCCGGTCCCGTGGAGTGGGTCAGCTTCAAGGCCCCTTCCAGCGCCGCCTACGCTTGGTTCATCAGGCGCTATGCAGCCAGTGGGACGAATGTCGACTTCGACTTCTTCTCCTACCACAACGCCTTTGACGATGGATACAGCTATTCCTTCTTCGACTACGCCCGTAGCCTCGGCAGCGCACCCGGGGACAACCGCTCGCGTGGCTTCATGGCCTCGGCGGCCATCGGTCGGGGACCGGCGTTCGCCCAGGAGGACTACTCATCGGAGGGTCCCACCCGTGATGGCCGCCTGGCGCCGGAGATAGCGAGTCCTTCGGACGTCCAGGTCTTCTTCGGGACCTTCAACGGCACATCTGCCGCGGCCCCTCACCTGGCGGGAGCCGCAGCCCTGGTCCTTCAGGCCTTCCCCGACTACTCGCCGGCGCAGGTGGAGGATTACCTGAGGGCGAACGCCGTCGATCTGGGGCCGTCAGGGCCGGACAACCAGTTCGGCTACGGCCGGCTGCACCTTCCGGATCCCCCGACCGACCAGGTGGACTTTCCCGATGTCACCGAGGCCCACCCCTATCACACGCAGATCAACGCTTTGGCCGCCCTGGGCATCGTCAGCGGCTATGGTGATGGGACCTTCGGCCCCGACAACCTGGTGATGCGCCAGCAGTTCGCCAAAATGATCGTGAAGGCACTGGGACTTCCGGTCACCGGGACTGAGATCTGCCCGTTCCGCGATGTCGGCGGCGGGATGGACCCCCGGGACCCGTTCTACCCGGATAAGTACGTAGCCGTCTGCGCGGCCCGGGAGATCACTCAGGGCAAGACCCCGACGAGCTTCGCTCCCTATGACAACATAACCGGGCAGCAGCTCGTCACCATGGTGGCCCGCGCGTCGGATCTCTCCGACCCACCTTTGGACTACTTCCCGCCCTTCCTACCCTCCCAGTTCTACCCGCTCGAGCACTACCTCTTCGCGAGGAAGGCCGCCTACGCTGGGATTCTCGACGGGCTGGAAGGTATGGGGGCCAGCTACGGATTCCTGAGTCCGGCGACACGCGGCGAGGTCTGCGTGCTGCTCTACAACCTCCTGCGCCGGTAGGTAGAAATCCTCTCCAGCGATTGCCCAGCCTCTGGGTGGATGATCAGAGAGAACTTGGACTTCTGCCTCCATTGTGGAGGAGGGTCGTTCAATGGTAGACGATCTTCCTCACAGGCTTGACGCCCGGGGACCCGCTCCATAGATGCGGCATGGCCAGCTCGTTCAAGGTATGGAAGCCTGGTGGGGAACGGAGCACCTTCGGCATGGCGTTGACCGCGGCTCCAGCCGTGCCCAAACCGCCCCGCTGAGCGATCTCTTCCTTGATCCTCACATCCACGGATGGAGTCCCATTGATGCGGGTGTAGTCTCCCATCTGGCTCCGTTCGTCGGTGTCGGGGCCGACAAAAGCCGTCATCTCAAAGTCCAGCAGCTGTCGATCCCCGGCGAAGCCGACCACCTGCTGCTTGAAGCCGTAGACCCGACCGGGAGAGATGCTCGCGAACTCCGTCTCCCTGCTGTGGTCTGTCACCAGTGGCTTCTTGGTCTGAAGAAGAAGCTCCACCGGCAGCCCAAGGCAGTGAGCGACCATGGCCGCCGTCTCTATCAGGCCTATGTGACCGATGTCACCGCTCCGGACGCCTCCAGCGAACTCATCCGGTGTGAGCCCCACCCCGATGTGCCTCATCTCATCTGGACCATAGGGCGAGAAATCGACCACCCGCCGGACAAACACATCTTCGACCTCCCAGCAGGGGAGAGAACACACGATCGGAACAACGTCCATGGCAAATCCCGGATTGATCCCCACCGAGACGACCGCGACTCCGGCCTGTTTCGCCGCGGCGTCGATCTCGCCGGCCAACCGCCGGTTCTTCGTCCCGACTGGAAAGAAGAGTTCCTGGGCGATGGCCACCACGCCGACGCCCCTGGCCAGGAAACCCATGATCTGGGGGAAAGCCTCCTTGGCAAAAGCCGTCGTCGCCAGCAGGACGACGTCGGCTCGGACCCGACCCAGTGCACGGTCGCTTGGATGCCTGACCGTAACGCCCATGGCCCTGTCGAGTCCGGCCACCTCTCCCAGGTCTCGGCCGATCTTCTTCTCGTCGTGATCGATGGCGGCCACCACCCGGACCCGAGGTTTGGCCTGCAGCAGCCGGACCATGTTGCTGCCCATGGCACCAACACCGCACTGTATTACCCTCACCGAATCGGTCATGTCGCATCCTCTCCTGGACCTCGAAAGCTCGTGCCGAACACCAGAAAGCGAGTGGCCGCCCGGCTGTTCGCCACCGGGCCGGCCACCAACGCACACCGCTAGGACAGACCGGACGTTGATCCAAGGCGGTCCAGGCGGATCTGGGCCGCGAAACGATGGGCGTCCATACCCTCGTACCGACCCTGTGTCTCCGCCAGCCGGGCCAGCATGAGCGACGCCTGGGTGTCGACCATCTGATGCGTGATCACCTTCAGGAACATGCCCACCCAGAGTCCGCCCGTGTATTTGGCTGCTCGCCCCGGTAGGCAGTATGTGGTTCGTTCCGGCGACCTTGTCCGCGTACACCTCGGCGGTCTGTTCACCCAGGAAAAGTGAACCGTAGTTGTGCAGCAGCGGCAGCAGCGCTCGAGGCTGTTCCGTGTGGATCTCCAAGTGCTCGGGCGCCCATTCATCGGCGAAGCGGGCGGCGTCCTCCAGCGTCTCCACCAGTGCGACCTCGCCCCGCTTTTCCCATGAGGCTCGGGCGACCTCCTCCGTGGTGCGCTCCCGCAGTTGCCTCTCGATCTCCTCGAGGGTGGAGGAGGCCAGAGCCTCGGAGGTGGTGACGAGGGCGCAGCGTGCATTGGGGTCGTGCTCGGCTTGGGCGAGAAGATCGGCGGCCACGTACTCGGGCTTTGCCGTATGGTCCGCGATCACCATGCACTCGCTCGGCCCGGCCAAGAAGTCGATCCCTACCTTCCCAAATACCTGGCGCTTGGCCTCGGTCACGTACTGGTTACCTGGGCCGACCACCAGGTTGACGGGAGCCAGGCTTTCTGTCCCGTAGGCGAGCGCGCCGATGGCCTGGGCTCCACCCAGACACAGGATCTCGGAGACGCCCATGCGAAAGAGCGTGTACAGGATCCCCGGGTTGATGCCCTTCTCCTGGCCGGGCGGGCAGCAGGCCACGATTCTCTTGACCCCGGCTACCTTGGCCGGGACCACGGACATCACCGCGGACGTGAGGCAGGGATATCGGCCGGCCGGCACGTAACAGCCGCAGGACTCGACGGGGATTACACGTTGCCCCATCACGATTCCCGGCAGCATCTCCTTCTCGAACTCGGTGATGCTGGCCTTCTGGGCTTCGGCGAAAGCCGTCACTCGCTCGATGGCGAAGTCAAGCTCCTCGATGACGGGCTCCGGAAGGAGTCGTTGCGCCGACGCGGCCTCCTCCGGGCTGACGAGAAAAGTGCTGGGTTCGTAATCGTCGAACTTCTTCTCGAAGTACCGCAGGGCCGAGTCTCCCTCGTCCTTGACCTGCTGGAGGATCGAAGACACCGTCTCCTGCAGTCGACGGACGTCCTCCTCGGTGACCGGTTCGCTCTTCTTGATAAGCCTGTGGTACATGGCGACCTCCTATCGTCCCCCTGATTATAGGGAGCGGCGACGACGCCCTCAACAGGGCGGGTAAGGCCCTACCGGCCGCCCAGGGATCGGGGGACGGCCTCGGTCCGAGAGAGTGTGCTATCATATAGAGCATGCATACGCAGTCAACAACTGATATCGGCGACTAAGACCTCCAGGGTAATGACCCTCCGCGGCATCGATCCGGCGCTTCGGTCGGCCCTCGACGCCGAGGCTGCGAGGCTGGGTTTGAGCCTGAACGCGCTGATCCTGCAGATACTGCGAGGTTCGCTCGCTCTGGGCTCTGACGCGCGCCTGGCCCATGACCTGGATGCTCTGGCCGGCTCGTGGTCGCCGCAGGAAGCGGAGGAATTCGCCGCGGCTACCCAGGGCTTCGAAGAGGTCGACCCGTCGCTATGGCAGGACCCCCCCGACGAGCCATGAGAGACGTGCTGCTGGATACCAACGTGCTGGCCGATTTCTTCGCCGGCGATCCGGAGACCGTGGAAGCCTTTCAGCGCAGTCGCACGTTGGCGATCAACACAGTGGTGCTCGGCGAGTTGCTGGGCGGGTTCGCTCTCGGGACCCGCGCCGGTGCGAACCGACGGCTCCTCTCCCGCTTCCTTTCCAGTCCGCGGGTCAAGGTGCTGGCCATGGGGGCGGAGACGGCCGAGCACTATGCCGACGTCTACGCGCAACTGCGCCGCAAGGGCAGGCCGATCCCCTCGAACGATATGTGGGTCGCGGCCAGTGCCCGGGAACACGGCCTGGTCCTGTTCACCCGCGACGTCCATTTCCGGGAGATCGAGGGACTGCTCACCGCGTCGTCGCTCGACCAGTTGCTGCCTTGAATCACTCGATCACCCTGACGGCTGGACCCTCTTTGCCGACCTTCTTCTGGAGCCGTGCGTCGGCGGTCCACAACTCGGTATTCAGCCGTTCTGCCAGGGCAAGATAGAAAGCGTCGTAGGTTGCGGGAAGCTTGAGGGATGCCGCCAAGCGGAGCGCGGTCTTCGACAGCGCCTCAACGGGCTCGAGCCGCAGGGGCAGTTCCAGCGCCGCCTCGAGCACCAGTTCGGTCGTCACCAGACTGAGGTATCCCGCCTTGTGATAGCGGTAGAAGACGTTTGCCAACTCGTACATGAGAAGGGTGGGAGCGCAGACGGTCCTGCCTTCGTCACTCCAACCGTCGAGAAGCTTCCAAGCTTGGTCATCCTCGGGCCCGACGAACAACCGGGCGACGAAGCTCGCATCAACGCAGATCGGCGAGTTGCTCATCGCGCTCGTCTCTCGCCTCTTGGAGCATCTCCTCGGGAGACGGGATCTGCTTGCCCAGTAACTCCTCTCGCACGCGGCAGCGCACGGTCGACACCGTCTCGCGCCACCCTCGGCCCGCGCCCCTTGCCATCATTCGTTCGTACTCCGGCAATGCGATGACGACCACCTGGGGAACCCCGCCTCGCTCGACCACCACGGTCTCCCCCTGCTCTGCCACTCGCCGCAAGAGGTCGCCGAAGTGTACGCGGGCTTCGGTGGCGTTCAGTACGCGCTCCATCTCTCGCCCACTTTCATCGATGGATCCATCGATTGATAGTCTACCTGACAGCGCGCGGCACTTCAACGGCTCGGGCTCAGGCGCTACCGTAGCCCGGGGCTCCTTCCAGCCGCCGATGTCGCCTCTCATTCATCAAGCGACCACGCTCAGGATGGTGACCGCCGCTATGGTGCAGATCACCCCGGCCACCTGGTGAGGGCGTGGTCGTTCCTTCAGAAGGACCAAACCCAGAATGACCGCCACGGTGGCATACTGGGAGACGGTCACGCCCGCCACCGCCAGCGGTCCGCGCTTGACGGCGAGGGTCATGGCGACCAAGCCCAACACCTCCAGGACGCCGGCACCCACACAGATGGCAACGCCTTTGCGGCCCAGCACGTTGCGCGGCCCCCGAGTCTGTCCCGCCCTTTGTGCCCGAGCGAGGGCCCAACCAGCCACCGGCAGGAAGAGGATCAAGCTCGTGATCCGTGACCAGGCCGCCTGCGAGAGCCACGAAAGCTCGCCGGCTTGGTCGAAGAAGATGATCGCAGTTGCCCAGAGCACGCCGGTGAGCAATGCCCAGCCGGCGCCGGCGGCCGACCGAGCCCGGCCCCGCACCGCGGCCAGCGTGCCGCCGAGGACCGCCAGGGCGATCCCCAGGCCCATCAGAGACGTGAAGCTCTCCCCCTCAAGGAGCGCAAACACCGCGATGAAGAAGCCTTCCAGCGAGGCCAGCGGGGCCACGAGCGAAAGATCACCGACCTGAAGGGCCCGCAGGATGCTGAACCATGTCGCCAGGTAGAACGCGCCCGCCGCGGCGCAGTAGGCCACAGCCCGCCACTGGGCACCGGTAGCAGGGAGCCCGTCGGCAAGGAGCGCTGCCGGGACCAGGATCACCACCCCGGTCGGAATGACCCAGCACAGGACGCGGACCAGACCTGCGAGGCGAGCACATGCGCTGCGCGAGCAGGTCGTGGAAGGCGTAGAAGACCGCCGACAAGAGCCCGATAAGGACCGTGAACAAGAGAGCTATCTGCTTGCGCTCAAGACCCTGGACGCTGCGGCACTAACAAGAGGGCTAGGAGTAGGCGCCCCATTGCACGAGTGTCCGCAGACTGCGGCGTCTCTTGGTGCGGGCCGGCTGAGCGGGGTAGCCGAGGGGGGTCAGGATGAGCGGCTCCAGCTCCGGGGGAAGGTGCAAGACCTCGCGGACCACCGCCGGGTGGAAGTCGGCGATCCAGCAGGTCCCCAGTCCCAGGTCGGCCGCCTGCAGGATGAGGTGGTCCATCACGATGGCTACGTCGGTCTCGACGTAGGTCACTCCGTCTTTGCGCACCCAGGCCTCGCCCGCAACGGCGCAGGCTACGATGATCACCGGGGCGGTGTAGAACCACTTGCGCGAGTATGCTCCAGCCATCGCGGTCCGGGTGGGCTCGTCGGTGACGACCAGGAGGCGGAACGGCTGCCGGTTGTCGGCCGTGGGGGCAAGACGGGCGGCCTCCAGTACCTGGCGGACAAGGTCCTCCTCGACGGGGCGCTGCTCATAACGCCTCACGCTCGCCCGGGTAGTGACCAACTCACGGAAGTCCATGTTCGTCCTCCTTCTTGTATCTGCACCTAGCGCGAAGCCGCATAGGCATTGCGGAACATCCTCATCCACGGACTGACGCTGCATCCCCATTCGGGCGGTACCCAGGGCCATTGGCGAAGCTGAAAGCTCCGCTCGGGGTGGGGCATGATCGCCAGGTGGCGGCCATCCGGGGAGCAGAGCGCGGCAATGCCCAGAGGGCTGCCGTTCGGGTTGTACGGATAGGTGGTGGTCGGGTTCGCGTCAGGGTCGACGAACCGGACGGGTGCCAGTCGGTTCTCGACGATCCAATCCAGCGTCGCCGGGTCGGGGACATGCAGGCGGCCCTCGCCGTGGGCCACCCAGACCCCCAGTATCGAGTCCTCCATCCCCCGCAGCATGACCGCGGGGCTCTTCTCGATGAGAACCGTGCTGAAGCGGGACTCGAAGCGTTCCGAGCGGTTCCTGATGAACCGAGGCTTGAGAGTATCGGGGAGATCGAAGCCGGGGATGCCCAGCAGCGCCATCAGCTGGCAGCCGTTGCACACGCCCAGAGAGAGGGTGTCCGATCGAGCGAAGAAACGGGTGAATTCCTCCGCCAGCCGCTCGTTGTTGCGGATCACCGATGCCCATCCCTTGGCGGAATCGAGGACATCACCGAACGAGAACCCGCCGACGAACGCGATCAGCTGGAAGCCCTCGAGATCGATAGCCCCCTTGATGAGATCGGTCATGGTGACGTCCCAGGGCTCGAACCCGGCCGCCAGGAAGGCGGCGGCCATCTCCCGGTCGCCGTTACTGCCCTCCTCGCGCAGGATGGCGGCCTTCGGCTTGGTGACGGAGACGCCCCGGTAGCCGCCGCCGCGCGGGCGTCGCTCCGCCGCAGGCTCCGCGTCCGGATCGAAGCTGAGACGGTACGGCCGTGTGCCGGCCCCCGACCGATGGGAGAGCCACTCCTCCTCGGCACACTCGGGGTTCGCCTGCAGGCGCTCGAGCTGGTAGCCGGTCTCCTCCCAGGTAGAGTGCAGCCCGCGCACCGGCTCCTGTAGCACGACTTCCTGGTTGAAGCTCAGCTCGACCGCGCCGTCCTGGACATGCCCCAACTCAATGCCGTCGACGCCGTGGCGTTCGAGGATCCGGCGCGTCTGTTCTTCGTCGGCGACCTCTACGACGACGCCCGCCTCCTCCGCGAACAGGCATTCATACAGATCGTCTCCCTCGACCTTGACCCGCCAGCCCTTCTCGCCGGCGAAGGCCATCTCCAACAAGGTGACGATGAGCCCGCCGTCGCTGACGTCGTGGCAGGAGACGATCGCCCGGCTCCTGACCAAGTCCTGTACCGCCTCGAAGACCGACTTCAGAGACCTCGGATCCTCTATGTCGGGAGCCTCGTCCCCAAGCTGGGAAAGAACTTGAGCGAACGCACTTCCACCCAGCCGCCGCCTGCGTCCCACCGCGAGCAGCAGCAGCTTGTTGCCGTTCTCTTTCAGATCGGAAGTCACCCTCAGCCCGACATCCGGCACCAGGGCGTAGGGGGCGATCACCAGCTCTGCGGGAGCTTTGACCAGCTCGCTGCCGCCTTCCGGGGTCAGTCCCTGGCTGGCCATCGAAAGGCTGTCCTTGCCCCCGTCGATAGCCATGCCGAGCGCGATCAGGAGGTCCCGGAGCGCGCACGCCGCGTCATAGAGCCATGCTCCCTCCCCAGGCTGCTTCACCGCCAGCATCCAGTTGGCCGAGCACTTGATCTCGCTGATGCCCGAGACGACCACGCCCGCCATGTTCAGAAGCGCCTCGGCCACGGCCATCCGAGCGCCCGCCTCGGGGCTGATCAGCCCCTTGATCGGTTGCTCGCCCAGGCTGAGGGCGGTCCCCGAGGGGTCGGCGTACGTCTGGGCGATCACCGCATAGTCCGACAGGGGCAGATGGCGGGGGCCGACCAGTTGCCGCTGGATGACAAGCCCGGTGACGTCCAGGTCGGCCTTGTTGGTGAGGAAGCGCTTGGAGCCTATTCCTGGAAGCCGGAGCACGAGGTCGAGCACCCGGCGCAGATCCGCGGCCGGGGGAAGGACCAGGGGCTCAAGGTCCGCCCGCCCCAGCCCACGCGGGGAGCGGCGCTCGAACTCGAACCTCTTCGGAGGCAGCCGCCCCAGGATGTCGTCCAAGGGGAGCTCGACCGGCCTGCTGTCGTCGGTCTCGTCGTACAGGACCAGCAACCCGTCGCCTGTCACCCGGCCGACGATCGCCAGCGGAACATTCTCGCGCGCCGCCAGGGTTTCCACGATCTCGAGCTTGGCGGGCAGGACGAGGAGGGCGTTCCTTTCCTGCGACTCGTTCCCCCATATCTCGAGGACAGAGAGCGTCTGATCGCCGACGGGGATCGCCCGCAGGTCGATCACCGCGCCGGCCGGCTCCACGATCTCGGGCAGGGCATTGCAGTCGCCGCCGGCCCCCAGGTCGTGGGCGGAGACGATGGGATTCGCCTCGCCGAGCTCCACGCACGCCCGCATCAGGCGGTTGACCCGCTGCTCCATCTCAGGATCGCCGCGCTGGACGGCGTTGAAGTCGAGTTCCTGGACGTTCTTGCCCTGCTCCATGCTGCTCGCGGCTCCTCCGCCCATGCCGATCCGGTAGGCCGGGCCGCCCACCTGCACCACCAGCATGTCCTTCTCCGGCCTGCCTTTGACGGTGTGCTCGTCCCTGATCTGGCCCGCTCCCACGCTGTACATGATCGGCTTGTACCAGGAGCGGTAGCCATCGGGCAGCCGGAGGCCGAAGGTGCGGGTGAAGCCGTAGATGAGGGGTTCGCCGAAGCAGTTGCCGTAGTCGGAGGCGCCGTTGCTGGCCTCGATGAGGATGTCGACGGGCGAGGCGAGATCGGGAGGATGGGAGTAGCCGTCCTCCTCCCAGGGCAGCTCATAGCCGGGGAGGTGGAGGTTGCCGACACAGTAGGCCGCGCCGGAGGCGTAGACGAGCCCGCCCCGCCCGACCGCCTGGTTATCCCGGATCCGCCCGCCCCCGCCCGTCGCCGCGCCGGGATAGGGGGCGACACCCGAGGGGAAGTTGTGGGTCTCGGCAGTGAGGGTGGGATGCAGGAGAACCGGCCTCGGCAAGAGAGGCGACGGGCCCAGCGGCTCGGAGGCCACGAGCAGGTTCACTTCTCTTCCCCGGATGGCCGAACTGTCGTCGCGGAAGGCGATCACGGAGTTGGGACCTGAAGCCGCGAGCGGCTGCCTCACGATATGCATGAGATTCTGCTCGGGCACGCGGACGCCGTCCACCCAGAGCTCGCCCTTGAACACCCAGTGCCGGGAGTGCTCCGAGTTGGCCTGAGCGATCTGGAAGAGCTCGACATCGGTGGGATCCCGTTCCAGCCGCCGGTAGATCCCGGCGATGAGCTCGAGGTCGCCGGCATCCCAGCTGCAGCCGTGATCTCGGTCGAATCCCCGCAAGGCCTCTACTCCCTCCGTGAGCAGCGGGATCACCCTTACCGGTTGGGGAGAGAGACCGGTCTCGAACGAGGCCAGAGGCTCGCGGTACCGCATCTCCGTCATGCGGTCGTGGAGAGAGGCAAGCAGCTCATCCGCCTGCCGATCGGAGATGGCCACTGGGAGCCCGAGCCGCACCGACCGTTCGAGGCGGCGCACGGAACGGACACCGGAACGCCGGCAGATCTCTACCGCGGCCGAGGACCAGGCAGTCTCGAAGTTCAGTCGCGGGCCATGCTCGATGACCGTGGGGAATCTCCCATCGAGGAAACTCACCGGCCCGAACTGCCCGGGTTCGAAGGTCTCCGACAGCAGATAGCGGAGAACGGTCAGATCTTGGGTGTCAAGCGGCTGGTCGGTCTCCTCGACGTAGAAGCAGTATTCCGTCCCCACCGGCCCGACGAGCCGCCCGACGACCCGTTCGGCGATCGAAATGAACGCCTCGACCCTCGTCGGGGTCATGCTTGGTGTCCGGAAGAAGCGCAACATGCTGTTCAGCCGAAACCTTACCACCCGACCGCTCGGTCGTGTTGCCGCCATCGTGCGAACAAAGGTGGATGGCGGAAGCCGGAGCGACGAGCGAGACTATCGCCGACTATGGAGCGAGACCGCTGACAGTCCTTTTTACGTACGCTATGATGTCCTTCATAACGTCACTCAAGGAGGCAGTCATGTCGGCGATCCGGCCTTCCACGGATGTGCTACCGGTCACGGAGTTTCGCGCGAACACGTCGGCGTTGCTAACGCAGCTACGGGCCAGCAAGCGGCCGATCGTGTTGACTCAGCACGGTCGTAGCGCGGCGGTAGTTATGGATGTGGATGTGTACGAGGGCCTACTCGATGAGATCGCTTGCTGCGGGACATCCGCATCTCGGAGGAGCAGATAGCGCGCGGAGAGGGGATCGCGCACGATGAAGCCGTGGCGGGACTCCGGGCGCGGTTGACCAAGTGAAGGTCATCTGGTCCCCGCTGGCGTGCGACCACGTCGCCCAGGCCCCGGACGAGGTCGGTACGCTTCACGCGACGCTCAGTTCACCGACCTTGTGGACCCGGGGGATCTCCCCCGAGACTAGCTCCTTGTACACGTCAAGCAGATTGTCCTGCAATTGTTCCATGGTCTCGCCCTGGGTGCGATAGTCAGGGTAGTCCTCAAGCCAGCCCACGAGGAACCCGTCTTCCTCGTAGTAAATGAACCTTTTGGTCTCCATCGCCTCTCCCCCGGATTCATCGGCCGGAACCAGTTTCCTATTCTACCTCGCCCGAAGTCCGGCGATCGCGCGAAACCCTACAACGAAAGGTGGACGACAGAGGGCGTGGCGACCCGCGGAGTCCAGGCTACACGTGTGTGCCGGCAACCTTGAGCAGCGCTTCCGCCTCCAGTCCGTCCTCCGGGCATGACGCAGTGCCGAAACTCGCCCTCATGGTGACGAAATCCTCGCCTACCTTGATTCTCGTCTTCTCTAGTGAGTCGGCGATACGCCTCCCCGCCGTCTGGGCGGCCTGCTTCTCGGTCTCCTGCATGATGACGGCAAACTCGTCCGCACTACACCTGGATACGATGTCCACGTCGCGCAGGTGCGTCTCTATGATTGTCGTCAGATACTCGAGAGCGGATTCTCCGGCGGCATCCCCAGACGCATCCTTGACCCACTCGAGATTGTCGAACCTGATCAGTAGCAGAGAAAACGGGCGGCGGTAACGTTGGTAGAGCTTGATATGGCGTTCAAGCTCGTGCAGAACGTACCAGCGGCTGTGAAGGCCGGTGAGAGGATCCCGACCGAGACTGTCTTCCGTCATGTCGCGTCTCCCCCTGGTCGTTTCGGAATGCCCACATCCGGTAGTTTACGCTCTTAGAATCTACCAGGTTCGAGGGACAGGTCAACGCAAGGGACGCACCAAAGCCCCCGCAACTGCCTGGTGCCGTCCGGGGGCCTGGAAGGTCTAGGATTCCGGCCGAAGAAATCAGTAGACTGGTCCCAAACGTAACCGCACGGGAGCCGAACATGAGGCGCGGACTAGGGTCGATATCCGTTCGCTCTCTGGTGGCGTTCGCCGCCGGGTCCGTCTTTGCCATCGCTGTGCTGGCCGCTCTCCCGGCGACCGCGCGGGCTCAGCCCGCGACGCACTCTCAAACCGCCGCGGTGGCCCAGACCTTCACCGACATCCAGGGGAACGAGTGGTACGCGCAAGCCGTGCGCGCTCTGGCCCGGCAGGGAATCGTGGAGGGGCGCCAAGACGGCTCGTTCGGTCCGAATGAATCGGTGACTCGGGCGCAGATGGCCGTGTTCCTGGCCCGGGCACTCGGGCTGCCGGAGTCGCCCGGTCAACCGTTCTTCGACGTGAACAAGCCGGATTGGTTCGCAGGCGCCGTGGGGGCCCTCTACCAGAAAAGGCTTATCCAGGGCACCAGCCCGATCGTGTTCTCGCCCGACCGGCCGATCAATCGGCAGCAGGCAGCCACGTTGGTGATGCGCTGCTTGAAGTTCTTCCTCGAGAGCGACCCTGCGTCCGCCGTCGAACACGAGCTGGCGAAAGAACAGGCGGCGGTCTGGCTGGTGGGCTTCCGCGACCGGCCGCTGATAGCCCCCGATCACGCTGTCTCGGTCGCCAACGCGTACCGCCTGGGGGTGATCGAAAGCAACGGCCGACGGCTGGTTCTATCCCGCGCTCAATCTCACCCGGGCCCAGATGGCGGTGATGCTCTACCGGGCCTTCTTGCAGCCCATCGAGGCGAGGAACGTCTACCCCATAGAACTGCCGGCGGTGTCGAGCTACGCCCCACAGTCGGTGGGTTCGGAAGGGAGCCTCGTGTCTTTCCTCGAGGCCAGGCTCACCGCTCTTCACTACCCCTGCGGTCCGGTGGACGGGGTCTATGACCGCCGCACCAGGGACGCGGTGATGGCCTTCGAGAAGGTCGAACGGCTCAAGCGGGACGGGAGCGTGGGGGCTAAGGTCTGGGAGCGCCTCCTCTCGGCCAAGACGCCCGGTCCGCGTCGGTCTCTCGGCGGTACCCGATGCGAAGTCGATGTTTCCCGGCAAGTGCTCTTCATGATCACCGACAACAGCGTCTGGAAGATCGTGCACGTTTCGACCGGTAGGCTGGGCACCCGGACCGGCCACTTCGCGGTGGGGGTCAAGTACGAGGGTTGGGTCCAATGCGTGACGCTCGACGGCGAGATGTACTACCCCTCGTACATCGTCAGCAAGACGGCCATCCACGGGTACCGAAGCGTTCCTCCCTATCCGGCGAGCCACGGGTGCGTGCGCGTCCCCGTGTGGACGGCGGTCGAGCTGTACGAGCAGCTGCCGAAAGGCACGCCGGTCGACGTCTACTACTAGGGCGCCGGGGCAGGCAACAGCGCCGAGCAGCGGCGCCAAAGGAGAAGGGAGCAGTAGGGAGAACACGTCACTCCGAGCAACTCTGCAATACGTCAGGAAGGATCCAGAGTATGGAGCGCGGAGAACGCAGCGCACGCGTCAGTGTGCAAGCCAGAAGGTTCAGATGCGAGGGGGACATCGGTGTGCCGACTGCTGGTGGCTACAGGGACCGGGTGATCGATCTCTTGAATGATGTTAGCGACTTTCTTGCCCTCGCAGACGTCCTGCTGTACCGGGCAAGCGAAGGAGCAGCCTCCGAAGATCCCGTCCACTACGATGTCTTCCTTCTTCGCAAGGGCGAGATCGAGTTCGTTGTTCCGCTGGACTGATAGCTAAGAAGAACCATCGCCGAATCAACAGGCCCCGCCGGCCCCGTCCCCGTCGGAAGCTGCCGAAAGCGGCTCGCCCTCTGGTAGGCGTGGTGATCGGGGGAGCAATAAGACCTTGACCTGCCTGGCACACGCAACTAGAGCGCGAGCCCCAAGTGGCTCCGCTTTCCTTCCTTCAATGACCCCCACTTGCCGATGCTTCAATGTACTTCGCGGTGTTTTACCCCCGCGTTTCCTCTGCACCAGCTCCTGTGAGAACCTCTGGAAGACGCGCTGCGTCTCTCGGGACTCGCAAGGTTCATATTCCCTGACCCCCAGATCCTAAACATGTGGGGACCAACCATCTTGCCGACGCGAGGATTCCAACCTCAGGACCTGCTCGGGCTACTGACTGAATCAGCCCGGCAGGCTAACGCAGCAACCTCTTACAGGCCGAGGCTCCTTGCGATCACGAGTCTCATCACTTCGGAGGTGCCCTCGCCGATCTCCAGCAGCTTGGCATCTCGCAGATAGCGTTCCACCGGGAACTCCCTGATGTATCCGTACCCGCCGTGGATCTGGATGGCATCTAGTGCTGCTCTGGTCGCCATTTCAGAGGCAAAAAGCTTCACGTAGCTTGCCTCTCGAGAGTAGGGCTGGGCGTTGTCTCGCAGCCAAGCGGCCTTCAGATACATGAGCCTGGCCAACTCTATGTTCATCGCTATGTCGGCCAGCTTGAACTGGATAGCCTGGAACTTGCCGATGGGCTGGCCGAACTGGACACGCTCCTTGGCGTACTTCACGGAGGCGTCCAGGCAGGCCTGGGCGATCCCCACTCCCATCGCGCCGATGGCGATGCGGCCGCCGTCGAGCACCTTCAGGAACTGCTTGAAGCCTTCTCCACGCACGCCGATAAGGTTTCTCTCGGGCACTCTCACGTCGTCGAAGAACAGCTCCGTGGTGTTGGAGCCATGGAGGCCCAGTTTCTCGTATGCCGCCCTAACGGTGAACCCCGGCGTTCCGGTGGGCACGATGATGTCACTGATGCCGCGTGTGCCTTTGCCCTTGTCGGTCACCGCGGTAATGGTCACGAACTTGGCGAAGCTTGCGTTGGTGATGTAGCACTTCGAGCCGTTGATGACCCACTCGCCGTCCTCCAGCCTGGCGGTGGTCTGAGTACCACCGGCATCGGAACCGGCGTTTGGCTCCGTGAGGCCGAATGAGCCCATGCTCTCACCGCTGCAGAGCGGGGGCAGGAACTCCTTTTTTTGCTCCTCGCTTCCAAAGAGATAGATGGGCATGCAGCCGAGGGAGATGTGCGCCTCGTAGGTCAGGCCTGTCGAGCCGCAGGCCCCGGTGATCTCCTCGAGGGCCAGGCAGTAACTGACGTAGTCCCCTCCGGCTCCCCCGTATTCCTCGGCTATCGGCAGCCCCATCAACCCAAGCTCGGCCATCTGCTTGAGCGTCTCCACGGGGAAGGCGCCGGACCGGTCGACCTCCGCCGCCCTGGGCGCGATCTCGCGTTGGGCGAAGTCCTTGACCATATCCCTGATCATCCGTTGATCTTCTGTTAGCTTGAAGTCCACTTTCTCCCGCTTTCGCTCTGACCTAGAATCCTATGCCTCGAAATGTGGTTCTCTTTTGTCCAGAAAAGCACCGCAACCCTCGCGAGGTTCTTCGGTGGAGAACATCAGAGCATACAGACCTGACTCCAGGTGAAGGGCTTTCTCCAGATCCATATCCTGGCCGCGGTTCACGGCCTCTTTGCTGAGTCTCACGGCCTGGGTTCCTCTGCCGGCGATCCTTTGGGCCATGTCTAGGCAGTAGGCCAGCAGTTCGTCCGCCGGGACCACTTTGTTGACCAAACCCATCTTGCACGCCGATTCGGCATCGTACTGATCCCCGGTGAATAGGATCTCCTTGGCTCTGCCCGGGCCGACCAACCTGGTCAGTCTCTGTGTCCCCCCAAACCCGGCGATCATGCCCAATTTGACCTCAGGCTGTCCGAATACCGCCCGATCGGAGGCCACCCTGATGTCGCAGGCCATGGCCAGCTCATTGCCTCCGCCGAGGGCGTAGCCGTTCACCGCTGCGATGACCGGCTTCTTCAGGTTCTCGAGCCTGCTGAGCGTTCTGTGACCCAGGTCCGACCACTCCTTCGCCCGCTGGGGAGAGAACCCGCTCATATGGACGATATCTCCCCCGGCGACGAAAGCCTTACCCGTACCCGTGATGACCAGCACCCGTACCTCGTCATCGCTTTCGACCTGCGCGATGGCCTCGGAAAGCTCACCAAGCATGGCGACGTTCAGGGCGTTGAGTGCTTCGGGCCGGTTGATGGTAAGGAGCGCGACTCCATCATGCTTCTGTAGATCGACGTACATACCGACTCACCAACCTCTCGTGTGCTCGACCGCCCCGGAGATGCCGCAGACGAAGTAGAATACCTCGCACGCACGATACGACACAGTAGGAAGAACCGCATGATCGAGATACGATGGCACGGCAGGGGCGGACAGGGTGCGATCACCGCGGCGAAGATATTCGCCACGGCGGCATTCCAGTCTGGATACACCGGGGTGGTCATGGCCCCGACCTTTGGTACCGAACGGCGCGGCGCCCCGGTTTTCACCTCCCTCAAGATAGCCAGGGAAAAGATATACGACGTCTCCCCGATCGAGACCCCCGATATCGTGGTCGTCCTCGACCATCTTCTGCTGGCCGAGGTAGAGGTGGCCAATGGGCTCAAGGACGGCGGGCTCATCGTCCTGAACACCCCCAAACCCCTTGCGGCCTATGACTTCGGCGGCATGCGGCTGGCCGTGGCCGATGTCACGGCCCTGTCCGTGGAGGCGGGGCTGCGGCAGGGCATGGTGAACTCCGGTATCATCGGGGCCCTGTGCCGGGCGGTCGACCTCGTACCGTTCGATCTGGTCCTCGCGGAGATCGAGGCCGAATTCAAGGACAAGAAACCGCAGGCCAACGCGCAGGCGGCCAGGCTCGCGTACGAGAAGACCATCGTGAGAGGCGCATGATGGGAACCAGGGGATATCGTTACAAGACATCACACAGCGAGTCCGGTCCGGGCGACGGCGGTAGGACGGGGTCCTGGCGCGTCCAGCGTCCGGTCCTCAACACCGAGCTCTGCACCCCGGCCCGGCGCGGCACCGAGGCCTGCTTCATCTGCTGGCTCTACTGCCCCGACTGTGTGATCTCGCGAACCATCCCGCCCACTATCGACTACGAGTACTGCAAGGGCTGCGCGATCTGCGCCGAGGAGTGCCCCACCAAGGCCATCACCATGGTGGACGAAGCCGACCGGCCCGCGGACGACGAGGAACCGACGGCATGCTCATACGAGGGACCGAGGCCATGCACATAATCGAGAATGGCAACGTCGCGGCGGCCCTGGGGGTCAAACTGGCCGGAGCCCAGGTGATCGCGGCCTATCCCATCACCCCGCAGACCCCCCTCACAGAGAAGCTCTCCGAGCTCATCGAGGCCGGCGAGATGCAGGCCCAGTACGTCCCGGTGGAGAGCGAGCACTCCGCCTTGGCGGCCTGCATCGCCGCGAGCTCGACGGGCGCGCGGGCGTTCACGGCCACGAGCGCCAACGGGCTGCTCTACATGCATGAGCAGATCCACTGGGCCGCGGGCGCCCGGTTACCCATCGTCATGTGCGTGGTGAACCGGGCCGTGGGTGCTCCCTGGTGCATCTGGAACGACCAGCAGGATTCCATCTCGCAGCGCGACACGGGCTGGATCCAGATGTATGCCTGCGACCACCAGCAGATCATCGACGGCGTCCTCAAGGCCTTCTCCCTCGCCGAGGCCACCAGCATCCCGGTCATGGTCTGCTATGACGGCTTCCTGCTCTCGCACACCTATATGCCCTTTGTCGTGCCCGAAGAGGAGAAGGTCGCGCGCTTCTTGAAACCCTTCAAACCGGCCTATGCCCTGGACCCGGATAATCCGGCCAACCTCAACACCGTCACCCTGCCCGATATACGCATGGACGTCACGGGCGAGATGGCCCATGGGTATATGGAGATCCGCTATCTGCTCCAGGAAGACCTGAGAGCCGCCCTGACAGTCGCCCAGCAGACCGAGGACGCATTCAAGGAGATCTTCGGGCGGGGCGGAAACGCCCTCGTGGAACCCTATCGCTGCGACGATGCCGAGTACATCGTGGTCGGCCTGGGTTCGCTGACCTACCAGCTGCGAGATGTCGTGGAGATCCTGCGGGGCGAAGGGCTCAAGCTGGGCGTGCTCGGAGTCAGGCTCTACCGGCCGTTCCCCGATCAGGCCCTGGCCGAGGCCCTGCAGCATGCACGCGGGGTGATCGTCATCGAAAAGGCGCTGTCCTACGGCTACGAAGGCGCGCTTTGCTCGGATATCAAGGCCGCCCTGTATGAGCATATCCAAGACAGAAGCCGGGCCCCCTTCGTCAAGGGCATGATCGCCGGCATCGGGGGCCGCGACATCAGGACCCCCGACCTGACCGCCACTCTGCGCGCCGCCATCGCCGGCACGCCCGAAGAAGGTCCCGACTGGATCGGGATCAAGCTCTAAGGAGCGCCTGCTAATGCCCACCAAGACCACGATACTCACGCTGCCCAAAGAAGAACTCGTCCACCCGGGTAATCGGGCCTGCACGGGCTGCGGTCTGAGCATCGCCTACCGCATCGGGCTCAAGGCCCTGGGGCCGGATACCATCCTCATCGTGCCGCCCAGCTGTCTGACCGTACTGCAGGGACTCTTCCCCGTCGCCTCCACCAAGCTGCCCTGTCTGAACGTGACCTTCGCGTCCACCGCGGCGGCGGCCACCGGTGTGCTGGAGGCGCTCAAGGCCCAGAACAAGGAACACATCAAGGTCGTCGGCTGGGCCGGCGACGGCGGTACGGCGGACATCGGCATCCAGGCGCTGTCCGGGGCGGCCGAGCGCGGGGATGACTTCATCTTCCTGTGCTACGACAACGAAGGTTACATGAACACCGGGGTGCAGCGTTCGGGCACCACGCCGCAGTGGGCCTTGACCGCCAATACGCCCATCAAGGGAAAGCTGCAGCAGAAGAAGGATATTCCCGCCATCATGGCCGCGCACGGCATCGACTACGTGGCCACGGCCTCGGCGGCCTACCCGTTAGACCTCTACGACAAGATCGGGAAGGCTATCTCCATCCGGGGGACCAAGTACATCCATATCCACACACCCTGTCCGCCGGGGTGGGGTTTCGAACCGCGCTATTCCATCAAAGTCGGCCGGCTTGCTGTGGAAACCGGATACTTCGATCTCTACGAGGTCGATCATGGCGCGTTCAGGCTGACCGGCGCTTCAGAGAAGCTCCTGGAAAAACGACAGCTTGTCCCGGTGCGGGACTATCTGAAGACCCAGTCGCGCTTCAAGATCCTCACGGAGGAGCAGATCGCCGAGATCCAGGCCCGGGTCGACGCCAAATGGAGCACGTACTACCAGGGGGCGTAGGGGTCCGCCTCGAGCACTGCAGAGTACTGCAAAGCTCGCGGCAAACCCCTACGCCCCCTTGGTCATGAGGTGTGAGTCGCGGCAGCCCCGCCGTTGCCGGCGACTAGACGGCCGCCGCGAGCACTGCAGAGTACTGCAAAGCTCGCGACAGACCCCCACGCCCCCTTGGTCACGAGGTGTGAGTCGCGGCAGCCCCTAGCCGAAGTGCCGCCGAGGGGGAGAGCGAAGCTTTGCGTACCCGCAGTGCTTCGCGGAGACCCCTATGCCCCCTCGGCCACTAAGCGAGCGCCTGCAGCAGGTGCTCGTGATCCAGGTTTCCTCCGGACATGACGAGGGCCACGTTCTTGCCGGCCAGCCGGTCTTTGATCTGGAGTGCAGCCGCGATGGATGCGGCCCCGGCCCCTTCAGCCAGATTGTGTGTGACCTGTAGGGCCAGCCGGATACCCTCCAGTATCTCCTCTTCGCTCAGCAGCACCACGTCCGCGATGTGGTCCTTCATGATCGCGTAGGGGAGCTGGAAGACGCTCCGTGCCGCCAGACCGTCGGCCACGGTCTCGGCCCCCTCGATGGTGACCCGCTCGCCCTTCTTCCAGGAGTCATGGAAGGCTGCCGCCCGTTCGGCCTGCACCCCGATGATCTCCACCCTCGGGTTGATGGCCTGGGCCACCTTGATCAGCGAGGCGCAACCCGAACCGCCGCCGATAGGACAGATGATGACGTCCACCTCCGGGAGGTCCTCGAAGATCTCGAGCCCCATGGTGCCAAGACCGTTGAGGATCTCGGGTTCATTGCCCTGTTCGACGTAGTAGTACCCGGCGCTGTCGACCAGTTCGTCGCAGTAGGATTGGGCATCGTAGAAGTCATGCCCATGCACGATGAGGTCGGCCCCAAAACTCTCGACGATGCGGTTGATCTCGGGATTGTTGTGCTCCGGGACGACCACGGTGCAGGGCACATGGAACCACCGGCCGGCCCAGGCCATGGCGAGGCCGTGGTTGCCGCGCGTGGCGACCAGCACGCCGCTCTCCAGTTCCTCTGTGGACATGTGGTGGAAGAAGTTGAGGGCGCCGCGGATCTTGAACGAACCGGTGGGGTTGTGGTTCTCGTGTTTGATGAAGACCTCGCAGCCGGCCAGGCGGGAGAGCTCCGAATAGTAAGTCAGATTCGTCCGGTTCAGGTAGCGGCTGATGACCGCCCTGGCCTTGATGACACCTATCAGATTGACCTCAGCGCTGAGCGCTTCATAATTCCTCAACACCCACCTCCTCCACCGTATCGTGGGCCTCCTCCTGCCGATCGAAGCGTCATCTCCACCGTCTAGAACGAGAAGCCTTCGGGTAGCGAACCGACTTTCGTGCCCGCGGGAACCCAGGAGAGATCCAGGATCGTATAGGTCGGATTGAATATCTTGAAGACCGGCAGCACCCGCATCCCGATCTGGGGCTCGCCTAGTAGAAGATAGCTGAACAGAATGGTAGGCACGTTCTCGAATTCGACATTGATGAACTTGATCGGCTTGTCAAGCACGCTGAACGCACCCGATCTCTCGCAGACCATGAACGTGTGAATGGTGGCCGTTTCCTTGGCAAGGTCGGTCATGTCGATGACCGTGCACTTCGAGAGACAATCCGGGCAATGGATCCTGAACGGCTGGAACACCGAACCGTTGGCTTCGCAGGCCGGGTTCTCGCACTTGGTAGCCATCAGCTTACCTTGTGAGAGCGATTCAAAGAATATCGCCTCGCCCCCATAGGAATGGACATACGTCATATCCCTGGGCTTCGTGACGCCCATAAGCTTCCAGCCATGATCAGCATCCCTGATGGGCATATTCTGCTCGAGGCGATGGAAGTCACCCCTGAACCTGTACTTGTTGTCTTTTACCTGGACCCGTCCGTATGAACTCATTGTCGGCCTCTCTCACGCGTCTTTCTTCAACAGATGATCGGGGTCCATGAGGATGGTCGCCGTCACGTGCGACCCCACGCCGGCGTGGCTCACGGAAAGGGCCCTCTTGGCATCCTTCACCTGCAGGTCGGTCCAGTCCGCGGGCTTCACCCTGCCGAATTCCTTCCACCGGTTCGCGTCGCCATGTATCTCGGCCCACCGGCCCCAAAGATGCGTCGCTATCTCAAAGACCTGCATGATGCCACTGGCGCCGACCGCATGCATGCAGCCCAGCAACCCGCCGGAGAGGTTTGACGGGAGCTTGCCCGGCTTTCCTGTGTGCGGGTTGACGTGATAGCAGTCGCCGGACTCGACATAGTCACGTCCGTGGCCATATGGTCTGATGCCGACGTCCTCGTACGTCTGCACGTCGCTGATCGTGAAAGCGTCATGCAGTTCGATGACGTCAAAATCCTCTGTGGGATCGACGACGCCTGTCATATGGTAGGCATAGTAGGCCGCCATCCTTGCAGCGAGGAAACCGGTGAAACCCGGATAGCGCTCGCCCCCGGGGAATTCCTTGCCCAAGTTCTTGTACTGATCGGCCGTTTCATTGGGAAGCAAGGGTATGGCCATGTCGCGTCTGTCCGCGGGGCGCAGGGTATGCGAACCGGCGGTCACCCAGATTCTAAGCGGCTTGTTCTTGCTGTCCTTGGTCAACTCGGCCGCCGTGTCCTCGTCGCAGAGGATCGCGCATGCGGCCCCCGTGCTCATCAGGCACGCATCCAGAGCCCGCAGGGGGTCGGCGATCACGGGCGACATCAGAACGTCGTCGACGGTGATCTTCATGCCGCTCTGCGCGAAAGGGTTGAACCGGGCGTAGCCGTGGTGTTTCACGGAGATCTCGGCAAGAGTGCGCCGGAACGAAGCCTCGGCCTTGCCGAACACCTGCCAGTATTTCTGGGCCATGACCGCGTAGTAGCCCGTGTATATGTGGCCCAGGGGAGACTCCCAGTCCCTGTCGGCCGCGCACGAGATCAGGAAGTTGCCCTCGTCGGTGGGGACTTCATCCATCCGTTCCCATCCCATGGCGAGAACGCAGTCCGAATACCCGGATGCCACCGCCTTCGCGGCTTCCCAGAGGGTCGAGCCGCCCGTTGCCCCGCCGGACTTTATTCCGATGTTGCCCAGAGGATCCAACCCAAGCCGGTCGTGGATCACCGCCTCACCAAGAAGCTGATCCCCGAAGTGGTCTGCAAAATGCCCGTAGTAGCAGGAATGTATGTATTGCTTGAGTTCTGCCGGAGTAAGGTCGAGCAGCTCCGCCGCCATGGTCAGGGCGTCGACGCACAATTCTTCGGTTCTCTTGTCCGGAATCGCCCTGTCGTATTTCGACTGACCGGCGGTCACCAGATACACCGGCCGCAAAAACTTGGGCGCTTTGAGTTGTTGCTGGCTGAACTTGATCATCTGTCCCCTCTTGTGCCGGATAGTACGTGCACGAGCTGAACCCATCCCTAGGTCAGTGTCCTATGATAGTGCGAGAGTCGACCCTTGTGTAAGTGCCGGGGGCTGTAGAGGAATCGAGGCGTTAGAGGAGGAGCAGCATGCAGGCCATCAGAGTGCACCGGTGTGGCGGGCCTGAGGTCCTGGTCCTCGACACCCTCCCGACGCCGGAGCCCGGCCCGGGGGAGGCCCTCGTCCGGGTCTCGGCGGTGGGCGTCAACTTCATCGAGATCTACCACCGAACCGGGCACTACGCCCTTCCACTTCCCATAGCCATGGGGGGAGAGGGGGCAGGGGTCGTCGAGCGACTGGGACCGGGTGATTCGCCCGTGGCCGTGGGCGACCGTGTCGCCTGGGTGGGTGGCCAAGGAGCGTACGCCACCGAGGCGATCGTCTCTGCCGACCGGCTCGTCCCCTTACCCCCGGGTGTCGATGAACGTCTCGCCGCGGCCGTGATTCTGCAGGGCCTCACCGCCCACTACCTCACCCGCTCCTCGTACGAGCTCAAGCCGGGAGACACCTGCCTCGTGCACGCCGCGGCCGGCGGAGTGGGGCAGTTGCTCTGCCAGATGGCGAGACTCGCCGGGGCCCGGGTCATCGGGACGGTCTCCACGGAAGAAAAGGCCTCCCTCGCCAAGGCCGCGGGGGCCGACGAGACGATCAACTACGAAGAAGAGGACTTCGTGCAACGGGTAAAGACGCTCACCGGAGGGGTGGGCGTCCAGGTAGTGTACGACGGAGTGGGCCAGAAGACGTTCAGCCGGGGGCTCGATTGCCTCGTGCCCCGGGGATACATGATCCTTTTCGGCGGCGCAAGTGGACCGGTCGCGCCCTTCGATCCCCTCATCTTGTTCCACAAAGGCAGCCTCTATCTGCAAAGACCGACTCTCTGGGACTTCATCCGGACCCGAGACGAGCTCATGGCGCGGGCGACGGAGATGTTCGGCTGGGTGGAGTCCGGCAAGCTGAAGGTGACCGTGGCGGCAACCTTCCCCTTGTCCGAGGCACCCGAGGCACACCGGCTGCTGGCCTCCCGGAAGGCTGCCGGCAAGATCTTGCTCATCCCCTGAATTCTGGTGCGACGAAGGGCGCAATGATGGAAGAGGAGTTAGCTGAGGCAGCCTGCAACCTCGGGTGGGATGACGTTCCCCAGGAGGTGCGCGCCTCCATTCGCGATCTGTTCGTGGATTGGCTCGGTTCGGCCTTCGCGGGAACGCGCTCCGACCCGGTGCAAGCCCTCTTGGCCGCCGGACATGATCTGGCCGTGCAGTCAGCCGCCCCATCGGGGAACGGAGCTACTGTGCTGCCGACGCTGGCCACTGCCAACCCGCTTTGGGCGGCGCTGGTCAACGGGGCATCAAGCCACGTTGTCGAGATGGACGACCTGCATAACGCCTCGATATATCATCCGGGCAGCTGCGTCTTCCCTGCCGCGCTGGCCGTGGCCGAAGCGAACGGCCGTTCCGGCAGCGACTTTCTTCTCGCAGCCCTTGTGGGCTACGAGGTCTCTCTAAGGATCGGCGAAGCTCTGGGGCGCGAGCACTATGTGTTCTTCCACACGACTGGAACGGTGGGTACGTTTGGTGCGGCCCTGGCTGCGGCCAAGCTCCTGAGGCTGCCCAAGGCTCAGACTCTATGGGCCATGGGCAACGCCGGCTCGCAAGCGGCGGGTCTTTGGGAGTTCCTCGCGGATGGTGCGATGACGAAGCAACTCCACCCGGGCAAGGCGGCGCTCAACGGCGTCCTTGCCGCCTACGCCGCCCGTCGTGGCTTCTCCGGACCTGCACACATCATCTCCGGCAAGCGAGGCATGCTGCGAGCTATGACGGCGGCGGGTGCACTGGAGATGGGGACTTTCGATCCGGAGGATCGGGCGAGAACCGCTTGGAGGCTACGCTTCTGGAAGGGGTCGAAAAGGGGGAGGGATCAGAGGCGGTCTTCACCCGATTCAAGTCCCCAGAGGTCTCTCTGAAGTACCATGCCTCCTGCCGGCACACGCATCCCGCGGTCGACGCGCTCCTCGAGGTGATGGCGAAAAGCAGGATCCCTGTGGAAGAGATCTCTCTGATCCGTGCGCATGTCTACACTGTCGCCTATGATCGACTCAACGATACCGAGGTGTCGAGCCCGTGGTCGGCGAAATTCAGCTTTCCTTACTGTCTGGCTCGGGCGGCACAGCTCGGCAGTCTGGGAATAGGGGCGTTCACTCCAGAGTCGCTGGAGGATCCCGCACTGGCCGGCCTTATGGGCATAGTTGACGTGCAGGTCGACCCCGAGCTTGACAGGCTCTATCCCGGGTGCTGGAGCTCCTGGGTCGAGGTCGAGACCAAGGACGGCGTGGTGCATACGGGACGTGTTGAAATCCCCAAGGGAGATCCTGATAACCCTCTCACGGCACACGAATTGAGAGAGAAGTTCCTCGAACTCACCCGATCCGCCGAAACGCTTACGGAGCAGGGCGCCCGGGAGCTACTGACCAGGTGCTATGAGGTCGAATCGCTGAGCGACATGAGTCTACTGTTCACCGGCCTTGAACGCGGCAGCAAATGAGCACCGAGCCCTGCCACAAGGTCCTCTCCCCGACGGCGATCCTGGGCTACGGATTCCCGGAAGAGTCGTTCCGTCGCGGTCTGGAGAAGCACCCCGACCTCATCGGTGTCGATGCCGGGAGCACCGACCCGGGCCCCTACTACTTAGGTTCGGGCACGTCGTTCACCAGCCGGGCCGGGGTCAAACGCGATCTGGCGCTGATACTCGAGGCGGCGCTGGAAGCGGGAATCCCCTGCATCATCGGCTCGGCCGGGGGATCAGGCGCTCGGGAGCACGTGAACTGGGCGCGGGAGATCATTCAGGAGATCGCCCGGGAGCGCGGCCTCAGGTTCCGCATGGCCGTCATCAGCGCGGATTTCTCCCGGGACATGGTGACCGCGGCCCTGGACGCCGGCAGGATCTCATCCCTGTTCCCCGCTCCCGATCTCACCCGGGCTGATATCGAGGGAAGCACGAGAATCGTCGGGCAGATGGGAGCCGAGCCCGTGCTGGCCGCCCTGCGCGAGGAGCCCGACCTGATCCTGTGCGGTCGGGCCTATGATCCGGTGGTGTTTGCAGCTCCCGCCATCGGGGCCGGCTTCGACCCAGGTTTGGCGCTTCACATGGGCAAGATCCTGGAATGCGCTGCCATAGCTGCCACTCCTGGGAGTGGCAGCGACTGCGTTCTGGGTTCGCTCTACGAGGATGCGTTCGTACTTGAATCCCTGAACCCGGCTCGAGCATTCACCTCTGTGTCCACCGCGGCTCACACGCTCTATGAGAAGAGCGACCCCTACTCGCTGCCGGGCCCGGGAGGGACGCTGGACCTACACATGACCCGGTTCGAGGAACTCGGCGGGGGCCGGGTGAGGGTGACCGGGTCGCGCTACGTGCCGGCCCCGGTCTACACGATCAAGCTGGAGGGAGCCGGTAAGGTCGGATATCGCACCATATCCATCGCCGGGATTCGAGACCCCCTCTTGATCAGCCAGATCCACGATGTGCTGGCGACCATCGAGGGCCGAGCGACACGAGACCTGAACATCGAGGGCCGGGTGCTGTTCCACGTCTACGGGCGCGACGGGGTGATGGGCCCGCGCGAGCCCGAGCGAGAGCGCGCCTCGCATGAACTGGGGCTGGTGATCGAGGCGGTGGCCGCCACTCAGGCCGAAGCGGACAGTCTCTGCTCGAGCGTGCGCAGCACCCTGCTTCACTTCGGGTATCCGGGGCGGATGGCCACCGCGGGCAACCTCGCTCTTCTCTACAGCCCCTCCGACATCGCCTGCGGGGAGGTGTTCGAGTTCACCATCTACCACTTGCTCGAGGTCGACGACCCGGTGGCTCCTTTTCCGATCGAGTACTGCGAGGTGGGACCATGAACGATCGGCTCCCCCGACTGGTGGCTCTCTCGGAGCTGGCGGTCGTCATCCGCAGCAAGAATTCCGGGCCCTACGAACTGACTCTGGATGTCATCTTCCGGAACAAAGACGACTATTTGCGACTCAAGGAGAGAGACTTCTTTACCCCCGCTCTTATCGCGGGGCTGTACCAAACCGACCCCGAGGACGTGTTCAAGATCGTCTACTTCGACCCGGCTCTCGCTGTGAAGGCCACCATGAAGCGGCCGGTGCCTTCCGGAGCGCTGGGCGATACGGATATCTATGGGGCGCAGCAACACGCGCCTCTCCTGGGGTTGATGGTGGATGCTTGATCCGTCGTCGGCTGACCCTTCTATGTTCTTGAAGGCGGGCTGTACTGCTGGGCTCGTTTTCCGTCGCGCTGTGGTTTCATGCCAGGGGGTTGGTGGCAGATAGGGTATCCTAACGCGACATCAGGCGGCACATAGAGGGCTTGGAAAGTCCCATGCGCTGTCAGCCTGTCACCAAGCGTGACTACCGGTAGAAGGAGAGCCGAGAGTGGCTAATTGGAGGTCCCGGATTCCGGGCTACGCGCGCGCGGCCCGCCGTCGCCGGTCGGCGCAACCACGCGTGCTCCCAGTGTCGCTCATCGTCCTTGTGCTTTCGCTGCTGGCGATCTCTCTCGTTACAGCGTGCGACGCGAGCTCAGAGACAACGACCAGCGTCACGAAGCCGAGCACCACCCTCTCAGCATCCAGTACCACGACACTCGGCGTTTCGGAGCTCGTCCTGGCGTCGACCACATTGACGAAGGACTCCGGCATTCTGGATGTCCTGGTGCCCGCCTTCACCGAGGCCTACCCGCAGCACATGGTGACGGTGATCGCCCTGAGCAGCGAGGAAGCTCTGAAGCTCGGGGAGGCCGGCGACGCCGATGTCCTGCTGGTGCACTCCCCAGCCTCCGAGGAGATCTTCATGGCCAACGGCTTCGGAATCGGGCGCAGGGCGGTCATGCATAGCGACTTCATCATCGTGGGACCGAGAGACGATCCCGTGGGGATCAAGGGTATGACCGACGCGGCCGGGGCGTTTGCCGCCATCGCCGGGGCACAGGCCCAGTTCTTCAGTCGTGGCGATGACTCCGACTTCTACGATGTCGAAAAGGGCATTTGGGAGGCGGCGAACGTCACGCCCTCGGGTGTCTGGTATCAACGTACCGACCAGGGGATGGCTGAGACACTCGTCCTGGCCGACCAAAGGGGCGGTTACGCGCTGACCGACCGGGCGACCTATCTCTCGGCAAGGGCATCACACCAGCTGAGGATCCTGGTGCAGGGCGACGGGGCCCTCTTGAACCAATACCACGTGATAGCAGTCGAAGGCGCCAAGAACATGCAGGGCGCGGTCGATTTCATGAATTGGGTCACTTCCGACGACGTCCAGCGGGACCTCATCGCTCCATTCCGGTTCGAGATGAGGAGCAAGCGGCAATTCGTACAGCAGCTCTTCGTTCCCAACGCAGGCGAGGTCGAGTAGGGTCGAACTGCCTTTC
>CAVPLM010000013.1:0-59087 GCA_963706025.1 uncultured Actinomycetes bacterium
GCTAGAGTCAGTTCGAGTCGCCGGGAGTCCACCCGGCAGGCTCTTGCTGGTGTAGTGAGAGGAGGCCGTTGCTCAGACTGTCCATCCCCGGCCGGGGCGAGTACAGCATCAGCAACGTGGTCCTGGACATGAATGGGACCGTCAGTCTGGATGGCACGCTGGTCGAGGGCGTGGCAAACCGGGTCGCGCGGCTCGTACCATGGTGCGGCTGGTCATTCTCACCGCCGATACCCACGGCGGAGCGGCACGCCTGAGAGACGATCTGGACCTCGAGACGGTGATCCTCGACAAGGGCGGCGAGGCCAAGCAGAAGGTGGAGTCGTCCGGAGGATGGGGACGGAGCACACGGTCGCTATCGGTAACGGCTCGAACGACGTCCTCATGTTGAAGGAGAGCGCCATCGGAATATGCGTCGTGGGTGGGGAGGGGGCTTCGACCGCGGCGCTTCTAAGCGCCGACGTCGTGGTCAACGACATCCGGACGCCGTCGATCTGCTCCTGAAGCCTCAGCGGTTGGTGGCGACACTGCGGAGATAGGGCCACAGGCCTATCCCCAGCGTGGCGACTTTCCGACCTGCAGAAGGGTGGGATATGAACCGCGGCGCAGGCGGCTGATGGGTGAGACGGACCAGAACCACGAGCCGCGTGCTGTGGAGCCTCAGACCGGCGCCAACGCTGCGGACACTGCCGCCGCTCCAAAGAAGATCCGGGGGCTCGACCGCAACGTCTTCTGGGCCGGCGTCTCGTCGTTCTTCATGGACATCAGCTCCGAGATGGTCTACTCGCTGGTGCCCATCTTCCTGTCGTCGGTGCTGGGGGTCAACAAGTCGCTCATCGGGGTCATCGAGGGCATCGCCGAGACCACGGCCAGCATGCTCAAGATGGTCGCCGGTTGGCTCAGTGACAAGCTGGGCAAGCGAAAGCCCCTCATGCTCTTTGGCTACAGCATCTCCACTCTGAGCCGGCCCTTGCTGGCTCTCGCCGGGGGCTGGGGGATGGTGCTGGGGTCGCGGTTCGTCGACCGGTTCGGCAAGGGAGTGCGCACTGCGCCGCGGGACGCCATCGTGGCCGACTCGTGCGACAAGAAGGAACTGGGCCGGTCGTTCGGTTACCACCGGGCGATGGACCAGATCGGGGCGGTGATCGGTCCTGCCTCGCCTTCCTGGTGCTGTGGCTGCGGCCCGGGGGGCTACCGGCATGGTGTTCTGGATCTCCATGATCCCCGGGGATCCTTTGCGTGGCTGGTGATCGCCCTCTTCATCCGCGATCGGCGGCCGAAAGGCCGCGGTCATGCGATGTCGAGGCTCGGCGTCGGCCTCACGGGGGAGGTCGAGGAGGCCGGGCGGGGACGCAAGCCGCCGAGGGAGGCCCGGCGGGCGTGCGCGAGCGGCCCGGCCGGCTCGCGGCGGCCGGACGAGGACTCGGGCGCCTGCCTCGGCCGCCCTGCTTGCCTATCTGCTGGTCACCGGGAGTGTTCGCGCTGGGCAACTCGTCCGATGCTTTCCTCATCCTGCGGGCGCGGGATCTGGAGGTGGCCACCGTGATGATCCCCGTGCTGTATCTGGTGTTCAACTTCATCTACTCGGTGCTGTCCATCCCGGCCGGGCTTCTGGCCGACCGCATCGGCAGGCGCAAGGTGGCGCTGTCGGGTTCGCGCGTGTTCGCCGGGGCTTATGCCTGGATGGCGGTGGCGCGGTCGCAGGCCGCGGTCTGGGGGGTGTTCGCGGTCTACGGCGTCTACATGGCCATCGCCGACGGCAACGGGCGGGCCCTCTTGGCCGAGTTCTCGTCGGGTGAGCGACAGGGGGACGGCCTTCGGCGCTTACCACATGGTGGTGGGGCTCGCGGCTCTGCCGGCGAGCGTCATCGCCGGTCTGCTCTACGACCACGTCTCCGCGGCGGCGCCCTTCTGGGTGGGGGCGGCCGGCGCCGTGCTGGCGGGCGTGTTGATGCTGGCGCTGGTGCCGGAACCACGGAGGAGACAGAGCGTGTAGCGGGGGGAGGCAGGCGCTGCATCTGAAGCTCTCTTGTTCTCACGAGCGTGAATAGCTAGATACGCTGTTAACATTTGGCGCCATAAGTGTTAATGGCGCAGGCGGGCACCCTAGGCCGAGACCAGCCACTCTCGGACTTGCTCCACAGTAGGAACGCTCCCGTGATGCACCACCGTGCCGTTCACGACCAGGACCGGCGTCATAAGAAACCCCACCGCTTCGGCTGCTTCGCGGCACGGGTCGAGCAGGGCGTCGAGCGCGGGAGTCCAGGTCTCAGCCGCCCGCGACTCGTCTCCCACCAACCGCCTTTGCTCTTGCACCAGCTTGTCCCTGCGCTCCCAATCCACTGCGATGCCTGCCTCCTTGGCGACCTGCGGTGGGGTGCCCACCTGCCGATTCACAGCGTGACCTACGGCGGCCGTCTCGACGGAATCCACGCAGACGTGTCTCACTGTGACCGGCCGCTGCAGGCCCTCCGCCGCCTGCTGCGCACGGACGGCAAGAAGGTCACAGCGCGGGCAGGGCGGGTCCGTCCCGATCACGAGGATATCGACGGCATCCATAGCGACCGGGGTCTCAGCGCATCTGGTGCGCGACCGTGAACTCCTCACTCCAGCCCGGCCTCCCGCAAGGCGCCGATCAGGCCCTCCTTGGTCGGGCATACTCCGATGAACCGGACCAGGTCGCCAACGATGATGGCCGGAGCGGACGATAGCTTCAGTTCCTCGTAGCGCTCGTCGCGTCCCTGATGGTAGACGACATCCATCTGGTCCCCGTACTGCTGACCACGTCATCGATGAGCCGTCGGACGGCGACGCCGCCCGAGCAGGCCGGCACCGAGAGAAAGACCTCCACCGTTATCGGATCCATAGCCCACCCTCCCGGAGCGCGTTGTTCATGGTGCCCTCGTCCGGAGCCGTGCCTTCGATCTTGATGACGCCGTTGATGACCACTGCCGGCACGCAGGACAAGTCGTACTCCGCGTACTTCTCGAGCGCTTCCTTGCCCACGTACTTCTTGACCGTCAGCTCCTCGGCCGGATACTTCTCGCGTATCGGTCGCCCATGGCCAGGATGGCGACACAACCGGGGCAGGGCGGATCTCCGCTGAACACTTCCATGAGTACAGGCACGTCACCCTCCTAGCTCTGATCGAAAGATACGTTCGAGTTCGCTCTCCTTCGGCACCCGGCCCTGGGAGATCACCTTGCCGTTGACCACCACAGCCGGGGTCATCAGAAGCCCCAACTGCAGCGCCTCGGGCAGGAGAGCCGAGTACTTGGCCACGCTCACCTGTCCCGGGAACTTCTCTGCCGCCTTCCTGGCTTCTTGCTCCGCCTGCTTGCACTTGGCGCAGGGCGGTTCGCTGCCAAAGACCTTGACCTCGATCAAGACCTTCCACCTTTCATGTCGGGTTCGGCCAGACTGCTAGCAGCAGGACGCCGCTCCTTGCCCTCGCGCCGCCCCAGCCGCCGTCTTCTCCGCAAACCACCGGTCCAGTGCTTGACGCAGTTCCTGCTTCTGCTCCTCGCCGATCGCCTCGGCTAGCGCCGCCACAATGGTTCGCTGTTCGGAGCGGTCGGGGGAGATGCGGTAGTGCATCCACAGCCCTTCGCGACGGTCCTCCACAAGGCCGGCGTGGTAGAGATAGCGGAGATGACGCGAGACCTTCGATTGCGTCTCGCCCAACGCGCCCACGAAGTCGCAGACGCAGAGCTCTTCGTTCTCCAGGAGGAGCGTCATGATCTGCAGCCGGGTCTCGTCGGACAGCGCTTTGAACGTGTCTCTCAGGATATCCATTCCCCACTGCTCCTCGAATCGGAATCTACCTGATTATAACCGTACAAACGGTTGTTTTACGGATCAACCTCCGACAAACGCCTGGTAGGCCGCGAGGAGGGCATCCTGGTACGTCAGGCTCCTCTTCGGGAGCGATGTAGTGGAACATCTTCACTTTCTCAAGAAGAGGCGAAGCGACCGCTTCATCCGCCCGCATCCCCTCGGAAGCCAATTTAGCGAAGACCAGGGGCAAAGCGTCGATCTCCACCTGCTTCCCGCGCACGCTGACAGAGCCCGTGCTGCGCGGGCTTCATGCAGGAGCAGACGTCCGCGTCAGGGGTCTTCGTCCATCTCCGGCTGCGCGCCCTCGTCCATGAGCGCGTCGACCTCGGCCGCGATGCGGTCGGCCACGGCTGCCACGCCTGCTCGTCCGCCTGGGTCCGCCCCCGCAGTGAGCGGGAACAGCCGGCGGCTTCGTCGCCGAGGATGTCGGTGACCACCAAAGACCGGGCGACCGGTCCCCCGTGCTTCTCGGTGCCCCAGCGGGCGCACTGCTTGTCGCAGCCGTCGATAGTTATGGTCGGATGCGTGCGGGCGAAGTTGCGCTCGCCCTCGTTCCCGGCAAGAAAGAGGGGCAGGCAGAGCGTGACCGCGTCATGGGGACGGAGGGATTCGAGGACTCTGCGAACGGCGTTGCGCGAGATGGTGCCCTCTGGGATCTCCTCGCCGCTGCAGGAGATGATCCCCACCTTGGTCGTCTTGTTCATCTCCGCGCGACATCAGGCCACCTCTTCGCCGGCCGCTGCAGCCGCGCAGCCTCTTCGGCCACTGCTTCGGCGATCTCGCGGCTCATGCCCCAGCCCTCCTCGGTCAGCTCCGACCCACTGCCCGGCTGGCTCCGCGGTGGCCGGCGAGGAACTTGGCCACCTGAACAGCGTTGAGCCACCTGCCCACCGGCGATCTCCACGTTCTTCTGCGCGCAGGCCTTGCCGCAGCCATCGATGGTGATGCATGGATGAGCCTGCACCTGGGCGAGCGTTTCTTCGTCCTCCCTGACCAGTAGAGCCAGACACACGACCTCCGTGTCGTTCGGCGCGAGTTCGTCGGTGACCAGATAGGCGGCCTCCCGGCTGATGAGCCCGTGGACTTTGCCGATGCCGCTGCAGGGGATGACCAGCACCTTGCTCTGTGTCTTTGTTCATGGATCCTCTTGTTCCTTATTCCTCAGCGGCCTTGCGCTCCACGTCGGCGGCGTAAGCCGGTCCATCGATGAGCAGCGCCTGATCTTCCTCCCAGGCGGTCAACTCCAACTCCACGATCCAGCTGCCGTAGGGGTCTTCGTTGATCGACTCGGGGATGTCGTCACTGCCTCGTTGACCCGCACCACCGTGCCGCTGACCGGCGAGACCAGCTCGAAGTTGGCCTTGGTCGACTCGACCGAGCCCACCTCGCCGAACTGCTCGATGGCGGTGCCGATCTCGGGCGGGTCCACGTAGGTGATGTCGGTGAGCCGCTGCTGCATGTAGTCGGAGATGCCCACCCGAGCCCTGTTGCCGGCCACCTGCGCCCAGACGTCGTTCTCGTTGAAGAAGAAGCCGCTCACGGGGATGCGGAACTCATACTTGTCGTGAACGACCACGAGGAAATCCGACGGGGGCTCGAACTCGACTTCGGCAGGGCCTGCTCGGCGCCCCGCGGCCTGGGCGTCCTGCGACTTCGGCTGCCTGGCGGCCTCAGCCGCTTGGAGCTTGATGTCATCGACGATCGTTCCGGCAAGCTCCAGGCCATCGGGGCCAAGGCGAGCTCCGGCTCGAGCGTGCGCCCCGACTTCTTCAGCACGTCGGACACGATCACCTTCTGGGCCGGCTTCGTCTCCGCGGCCGCGGCCAGCTTGCTCGCGCACTGGGTGGCGCAGCCGTCGACCACGATCAGGCGGTTCTCGGCCAGCGCCTTCTTGTATCGGCGGGCGTGCGATTGAGCACCACCGGGCAGATGATCTCGGCTCCGGCTTCCTCGGCCAGGCGGATGGCCACCTCGCGGGCCACCGAACCTTCGGGCTTGTCCAGACCGGTGCAGGCAAGGACGCGATAGCTCATCTCGATCGTGCCTCCTACGTGTTCGCCGCCTCGGCCTCGCCGGCGCTTCGACTCGCCCTCCTCGGCGTGGAGCTTCTTGATGAGGGCCACGGTCTCGGGCTTGTCCGGGAAGGAGATGGCGTCGGGGCCGCAGGTCTTGGCGCAGGCCCGGCAGAAGACGACGCAGTTCTCGGGATTGGCCACCACCAGCTTCACGTCGCCCTCCCGCCGCTCGAAGACCCGGTGCGGGCAGAACTCGTCGCACTCCATGCAGAAGTCGCACTTGTCGTAGTCGATGGTGGGGGCCCAGGGGATCTTGCTGCGCGGCACCCCCATGAAGGTGTTCTCAGCCATCCTGGCCACCGTCCTCCTTGACCGCCCATCTCCCGAAGGGCGGCCGCCACCTTCTCGACCGCCTCGTCGGTGGTCATGTCGCGGATGTCCAGCGGGACCATGTCCTTCTTCACGTCCATGCCCTCGGCGGCGAAGGCGTCCCGGAACATCTTGTACTGCATGTTGGGGGCGCAGGCGGCGATGACCAGGGCGCTTCGCCTGGAGGAAATCGGCCAGGAAGCGGTCGCCGTCCTCCTCGCAGAGCTGGGGATGGATCATCCCGAACTCCACCGGCAGCTCGATGCGCGCCCGGTTGATGAAGTCCCAGATGTCCATCTTCTCGAATCCCGGGCACTTGCCGGTGCAGACGCACATGATCAGACCGGGGCGTTGCTGCTTGCTCTCGGTGGTTTCCAGTTCTTCCGATGTGTCGGTCATCAGTCATCGACCTCCTTGGCGCTCTTCTTCGCGGCGGGATCTTGCCCTCCGCAATCATGGCTTTCTTCACCTGGCTCAGTTCAGCAGACCCCACATCCCACGCACTTCTTGCCGTCGATGGTGGGGCCCCCAGTTCCTTCACAGCCGGGGTAGAAAGCCTATCGGCTTCCGGCCGGGACTCGGCCGTCCTCTCCGTCATGATGTAGCCCCTCCCTTCTCAAAAGGCCCCGCTTCGGTTGTAGAGTCGCTCGCAGTTGGGGCAGCCCGCCCCAAGTATCTTGATACTCAACATGTGAACACCTCCGTGCATCACTGCCGACACCTGAACCCGGTCGGCAAGAACACCCCGCCTCTTGTCGCTACAGACTCAGATAGATCATGTACCCGGCCCCGGCAATAAGCAGCAGACCGCACACTTGCGGATGACCGGCGCGGCTCGAGAGCGCTCGTTCCAGGAGAGGACCTTGCGAAGCGCCCCGGCGAAGGCGCCCATGAGCATGATCACTGCGCTGTGCCCGACGGCGAAGGCAAGCAGCATGCCGATGCCCAGACCGAGGCTGGACCCAGACATATCGAACACCACCGCGAGCACCGGTGCCAGATAGGCAAACGCGCAAGGCCCCAAGGCCAGTCCCATCACGAGGCCGAGAATCAACGCCCCCAGCGCATCGCGACGGGGATGTACTGTGGGAGAGGCCAGACCCGCCGGCAGCTTAAGCACACCCAAGAGATACAGGCCGACAGACCAGCAGCACGACGGCGACCACGATATTGCCCCAGATGCCGGTCTGCCCCAAGAGACGTCCGGCGGCGAGCGCTATCCCGCCGGCTATGGCCAGCGTGACGAGAACACCGCCGGCAAAGCAGGTGGCCGTCCACACCGCCCGGCGGGTGGAAGTCGCCTCCCCGCGGTTGATGTAGCCGATGACCAAGGGGACGCTGGTCAAATGGCAGGGACTGAGAACGATACTGAGTATCCCCCACACAAAGGCAGCGGGGATAGCGAGCCAACCCGCCCCTTCGACCGCCTTGGTGAGCGCCCCAAATAGATCGCTCATCCGCCGCCCCGGGCCTCGCCCGGGTTCACCGGCCCCACCCTCGCGAGCGGATAGCCCAGTTGCTGAAACGCGCGACCATATCATCCTTGGATATGTAGCCCTCGTGGCGGGACAGCTCATTGCCAGCAGGGTCGAGGAAGATCTGAGTGGGAATCACCTGGATGCCCAGTTGCCGGGCAAGAGCTGCCCCTTCCTCGGTGTTGTTGACATCGACGAAAACCACATCGACCGAGCCTGAGTACTCTGAGCGAAAGCCTCCAGTTCGGGGGCCATCATCTCGCAAGGGACACAGCAGTCGGAACCCAGATCGACCAGCTGCGGGAGCCCCGAGCCCGCGATCGGAGAGGAGGACTGCGGCGGGTTGTGCTCGTAGATGAAGCGGCGGTCGAATCGGTGGCGACCGGGTCTGCCCCTCCGCAGCCCCCGAGTAGAGTGGCCAGGGCAAGCAGCGCGACTCCCGTGGCGACGAGCCGCATCCTGCGGATCGACGCGGTGAGCAATCGCCGGATGGGACGGGTGCATAGCTTCGGTTCGATTCATCAAAAGAACCTCCAGTTTAGTGTCCATGGCGCAGCATGTCGGCGAGTGCGAGAGGAAGGCCGGCGGTCGACGACCGCCTGCGGCCGCAGCCTCCACGTCGTAGACGACTCGCCTGATCTCTACTTCGATGGGCCCTTCGGGAGAGGAACTCAGAACAACGTAGGCGGCGCGGGGGTCTCCGTCCTTGGGCCGCCCGACCGAGCCCACATTCACAAAGAGCTTGCCCCCATACGACCGGGACCAGGGATCATGGGTGTGGCCAAAGCACAGGACGTCATCGGTCTCCGCCTCGGCCAGTCGCAGGAAGGTCCGTTCGTCACGGTCGCGCAAGAGGTACTCGTTGATGCGCCTGGGACTGCCGTGCACCAAGTGGACCTTCTTGCCGGCGAGTTCCACATGGAGTTCGCGGGGCAGGGAACGCAGGTAGGCCTTCCTTCGGCCGTGACCTCGGCGACAGTGAAGACATACGAGGCCTCGCCGATGCGCCGGGCCTCCTCGTCGGGGTAGAAACAGCCGCAGTCACCCGTCTCCCAGCCAACGCCTTCGTCGTAGTTGCCGAGGATGCTCTGCACGCCCGAAGCGCGAATCAGGTCGATCACTCCGTTGGGATCCGCGCCATATCCGACCAGATCACCGAGACAATAGTGGCGTCGACAGCTCTGGCTGCGAATGTCATCCAGGGCGGCGCGCAGAGCCAGGCTGTTGCCGTGGATGTCGGAGATAAGGGCCAGGCTGCTCAGCTCTCTCCCTCAGCAGGTCCTCCGTGCGGGTCGCATCCGGGTGAGCCTCAGGCCTTGGTCGCGCGGATGTTCGCCGAAACGACATAATCCTCGATGTTCGTTCCGGGCTGCCACTCGCGGATGAACTCCCGGCTTCCCTCTTTGGGCTCGATGCTCACGTCAACAAAGCCTGCGTCACGCATGATGCCGGCCAACTCGTCGATCTGGCCGCCCCGGAGATGCAGCCGGACAGAAGCGACATGTCCTTGCGCCACTCCTCCGGCAATTCCGCTGTCGCCACCACGTCGCTCACCGCCAGCCGGCCACCGGGTCGCAGAACGCGAAAGGCATCCCGAAAGACAGCGGATTTGTCCGGAGAGAGGTTGATCACGCAGTTGGAGATGATGACGTCGACGGAAGCGTCGGCGACGGGCAGATGCTCGATCTCGCCCAGCCGGAACTCGACGTTGTCGAACTCCGCCTTCTGCGCGTTCTCACGGGCCCGGAGCACCATCTCGGGCGTCATGTCCACGCCGATCACCCGGCCGGTCGGCCCCACCGCCCGCGCCGCCAGGAAGCAGTCGAAACCGCCGCCGGCGCCAAGGTCGAGCACCACCTCGCCCGGCTTCAGGTCAGCGATGGCCTGAGGATTGCCGCAGCCCAGGCCCAGGTTGGCGCCCTCCGGCGCCAAGGCGAGGTCCTCTTCGCTGTAGCCGAGGCCGGCGGAGATATCGTCGGCGCTTCCGACAGGACCGCAGCACGACGAGCCGCTGCAGCAGGAAGAGCCCGTCTTCGCTATCTCCGCATAGCGGTCGCGCACGGCCTCATGGACCGTGTTCTTGTCACTCATGTCAGACACCATTCATCTCCTGTCATGATTTGCTTGAGGTATGGCTGATTGTAGTCGGACAGCCCAAGTCCTGACCTGAGCACCTCCGAGCGCTGGCGTACCGTCCACCTCCTTCGCCGGCCAATACCGGCGCTGGAACCAGAAGGCCACGTTCACCAGACCGATCATCACAGGGACCTCCACCAGCGGGCCGATGACGGCGGCAAAGGCCTGGGCCGAACCCAAGCCGAAGACCGCGACCGCCACCGCGATGGCCAGCTCGAAGTTGTTGGAGGCCGCCGTGAAGGCAAGGGTGGTGCTCTTGCGGTAGTCGGCGCCGACCCGTTTGCCCATGCAGAAGCTCACGAAGAACATGATCACGAAGTAGATGAGCAGCGGAACCGCCACGCGCACGCACGTCCAGCGGCAACTGCACGATGATCTCGCCCTTGAGCGAGAACATCACCAGGATGGTGAACAGCAGGGCGATCAGGGTGATGGGGCTGATGCGGGGGATGAACTGCTTGTGGTACCACTCCTTGGTCTTGAAGCGGAGCATCATGAAGCGCGTCAGGATCCCGGCCACAAAGGGGATGCCCAGGTAGATGCCCACGCTCTTGGCGATCTGCCCGATGCTCACGTCGACCGCCGCGCCTTCCAGCCCGAACCAGCCCGGCAGCACGGTGATGAAGACGTAGGCGTACACCGAGTAGAAGAGCACCTGGAAGACCGAGTTGAAGGCCACCAGCCCGGCGGCGTACTCGGTGTCGCCCTTGGCCAGCTCGTTCCAGACGATGACCATGGCGATGCAGCGGGCCAGGCCGATCATGATCACGCCCTGCATGAGGGCGGGCTTGTCGGAGAGCAGGAGGATGGCGAGGAAGAACATGAGGATGGGGCCGACGATCCAGTTCTGAACCAGCGAGAGCCCCAGGATCTTCCAGTTGCGAAAGACGTCGCCCAGTTCCTCGTAGCGCACCTTGGCCAGACGGCGGATACATCATGACGATAAGGCCGACAGCGATGGGGATAGAGGTGGTGCCGATGGAGGCGCTTTCGATGGCCTTGCCGATCTGCGGCCAGACATACCCGGCTCCCACGCCGATGGCCATGGCCAGGAAGATCCACAGGGTGAGGTATCTATCGAGGAACGAGAGCCTTTTCACGCCACTCCGCCGTCGTCCAAACGAGGGTCGCCCGCAACATCCATATCACGTATACCCGTTTGTACGGTTATAATGATAGCACATACTGGTCGTCGCGAAGGGTTGCAGCGACGGTCCGCTGTGGCTGAGAAACGAATGATCGTCCGGCGGCCTTGGCTCCGGAGCGGCCGCCAGTCCGCCCACGAAGAAATGCCGCGCCACCCTCAAGCTCATGGAGGAGATGACTCGCCGCTTCCCCGATGAGGCGCGTCTGGACGTCCACGACCTGGGACGAAACTGGCCTGGCTACACCCACCATGTCATGTGTATCCAAACACAGGACGTGGCGGGTTCCGTCCGCGTACGTCAACGGACGCCCTGTCTCAAAGGCCGGGGTGCCTGATGCCAAGGCACTCGAAGCCAGAATGAGGATTTCCTGCCCTGAGGGCGAGCAAGCCGACGCGGGGAATCGAACCTCGGACCTGCTCATTGCGGTGAGAAGGCCACTGTGGCCTTTTTGGCTTTGTGAAGCCAATAGCTCGCATCTAAACGCTGCCGTGTCACGTCCGTGTCACGCCGCGAAACGGAAACTATTCCTTCGTAGCCTTCCTAGTGAGCGGTCCCCGCGCGCTTCACCACGCCCACGAAATGACACCAAGACACAGCTGGAGTTCGGAACCCGGGCCAAAAAAATCGATCAGCGAAAACCTCAAGCGGGTCCACAGACCCTCGCGTTGCCATCCTCGGGGGAAGAGTCCAGATTTCGGAGTAGGGTCTTTCCGGCGGCCGGCCATATGCCGGAGGCGGACTCGAACCCGCATGGGCATAGCCCTACGGTGTTTAGGCCGAAAGGTCCGCCCTTTCTCGGTTGTTTCTATGCTCAAGAACCGCTGATCGTGTCGGACCGTTGGGCACCTCGGCCTCCGCCTCTCCCCTGTTCCACGGTATGGTGTGAACACCGAGCGACGTGACACTGGAAGTAACCTAGCAGCGCTCACCGGAGCCCCACTCGGGAGCGACGTTTCTCGGCCTCTAAAAGCCAAACCTCTTGCGTTGGTGAGATTTCGTGTCACGTTGTGATTGCAGGACCAGCGGCTCGAACCTCCTGGCCGAGAAGCACATGACGCATCACCTTCGGGACGAACTTCCTGCGCACCGCCAAGTTCATCGTTTCGTCAGGACGGGCTCCGGTCTCGGTTCCATCGAGGGAGTTGGCCCGAGACCGGAGCCCGCCGTCCGACTCGCGCCGGGCACTGATGCTCGAACCTACCGGTTGACGGTGCCCTCCCAGGTGGACACTTTCTTCTGCTTCTTGTCGGCTTCGGTGAACCAGCGCGAGGTGACGCACTTGGTCTCGGTGAAGAAGCGGATGCCGTCCAGGCCGAACACGTGGCTCTCGCCGAAGAACGAGTCTTTGTGGCCGGCGAAGGGGAAGAAGCTGACCGGGACCGGGATGCCCACGTTGATGCCCACCATGCCGGCATGGGTGCGGCGGGCGAACTCGCGGGCATAGTAGCCGCTCTCGGTGAAGATGCACGAGCCGTTGGCGAAGCGGCTGGCGTTCATGATGGTGATGCCCTCTTCGAAGTCCTCGACCCGCTTGATGGCGAGCACCGGGCCGAAGATCTCGTCGCGGCCGATGGTCATGTCCTCGGTCACGTTGTCGAAGATCGTCGGGCCGACGAAGAAGCCCTTCTCATAGCCGGGCACGACCAGGTTGCGGCCGTCGAGCACCAGGTCGGCGCCTTCTTCGACGCCCTTGTCGATCCAGCCCTTGATGAAGGCCTGGTGCTCGGCGCTGACCACCGGGCCGAGTTCGGTCTTGGGATCGTAGGAGCAGCCGACGATGCGCTGCTGGGCGAACTTCTTCATGTAGCCGATGAACTCGTCGGCCACGCTGTCCTCGACCACGCAGACCGGCAGGGCCATGCAGCGCATGCCCGCGCAGCCGAAGGTGGAGTTGATGATGCCGGCGGCGGCGCGCTCGAGCGAAGCGTCCGCCAGCACCAGGCCGTGGTTCTTGGCCTCGGTCTGGGCCTGGACGCGCTTGCCGTGGGCGGCGGCCACGGAGTAGACGTGCTGGCCCACGTCGGTGGAGCCGACGAAGCTGACGCCGCGGATGAGCGGGTGGGTCAGCAGCAGTTCGGCCTCTTTGCGGCTGCAGGTGACCACGTTCACGACGCCCTTGGGCAGGCCGGCCTCCTGCAGGAGCTCGAGCAGGCGGATGGACGAGGTCGGCACCATGCTGGCGGCCTTGAGCACGAAGGTGTTCCCGGTGACGATGCACAGCGGGATCATCCAGCCCCAGGGGATCATGGCCGGGAAGTTGAAGGGGGCGATACCGGCGAACACGCCGAGAGGCTCGCGGTAGCTCACCGTGTCGTGCCCGGTGGAGACGTTCATGAGCGACTCGCCCTTGGCGATCATGGGAGCGGCGACGCCCACTTCGCAGCCCTCGATGATCTTGACGATCTCGCCGCGGGCCTCGTCGAGGTTCTTGCCGACCTCGCGCGAGCAGATGTAGGCGAGCTCCTCCATGTTGTCCTCGAGCAGCTGCTTCCACTTGAAGAGCACCTGGGTGCGCTTCTGGATGGGCAGCGCGGACCAGGTCTGGTAAGCCTCGTGAGCGGAGAGGATGGCGGCCTCCACCTCGGCCGCGGTGCAGCACGGCGCCTGGGCGAACACCTCGCCGGTGCTCGAGTCGGTCACGTCCATGTACTTGTCGGTGGTGGACTCGCACCACTCGTTGTTGACGCAATACTTCAGGGTCTGTTTGTCCGCCACTTCTATCGCCCTGGCCTTTCTTCGTGTCTCGTCTTTCTTGTTGTTCTCTGTGAAATCCAATCGCGGTGCAAGGGGAAGCAACCAACGGGCATCAGACGGCAGCGCCGATCACGCTCAAGAGACTCCCATGTATCTTGCCCAATCGCGCTTCATCTCGACCGCGGGTAAGGGATATCGATCGGCACGTCTGCGACGACGCGTGAGGGCGATCCTCCGAGCAGGATCACCCGTTCTGCCAGAGCCAATGCCTCATCGATACTATGAGTCACCAGCACCATGGTGGATTATAGGGAGCGGCGGCGACGCCCTCAACACTCTCTGGTGTTCTCTGTAAAACCCAATCGCGGTGCGAGGGGAAGCAACCAAAGGCCATCAGACTGCAGCGCGGATCATGCTCGAGAGAGTCCCGCGTATCTTGCCCAGTCGCGCTTCATCTCCCGACCGAGGGTAAGGAAGATCGATGGGCACGTCTGCGACAACGCGTGAGGGCAATCCTCGAAGGAGAAGCACCCGCTCGGCCACAGCCAACGCCTCGTCGATACTATGAGTTACTAGCACCATAGTTGTGCTCGTATCCATCCACAGCCGCGACAGCTCAGACTGCATCGCCTCTCGCAACTGGGTGTCGAGCGCACCGAAAGGCTCGTCCAGTAAGAGTACTCGCGGCCGAGGCGCAAGCGCGCGTGCGAGCGCGGCTCGTTGCGCCATTCCACCGGATAGTTGATGTGGATAGAGACCGGCACAGTCGGTGAGCCGAACGAGCTCGAGCAGTTCGTTCACTCGTTCCATTCGCTCGCTTCGCCCCAGCCTCAGGAGACGCAGCCCGAATTCTACGTTTCTTTGCACAGTGGACCAGGGATACAGGGAGCTTTCTTGGAAGACGAGACCAACTTGGCCAGGCCTGCCCGTGATATCTTGCGAGTCAAGGGTGACACTTCCGTGGGTCGGCCATTCGAGGCCCGCGAGTATTCTGAGCAAGCAGCTCTTGCCACAGCCGCTCGGTCCCGTGATGACGGTGAAGCTGCCGGGCTCAACCGTGAAGGTAATGCCATCGAGTACCTGCATTCCTTCGTAGTCATGCGACACGTTGATTACTTCGAGTGCCACGGCGTCAATCGTCGCTCTGCCAGCAGCAGGAGGGAATACATGGCGAGCCCGGCCAGCCCGATTACGACGACGCCGGCGATTATTTGGTCGGCTCGTCCCCCGATGGAGTACGCATTCCAGATGAAGAATCCAATACCTGCCCTGCCCCCGACGAACTCAGCGGCTATTATCGACATCCAGCCCACTCCAACGCCCACCCGGATGCCCCCCATGATAGACGGCAGCGCTGCAGGCAGCGCCACATGAAGCAGCAGATAGCGTGAACTAGCTCCCAGCGTCCGTCCGACCATCGCGTAGGTAGGCGGTATGTAAGCCACTCCTTGAAGGGTAGCCCCCAATACCGGAAAGAAGACCGCGAGAGAGACGACGAGGAGTTGTACCCAGGCTGTGGCTTGAGACGTTCCAGAGAATATTAGGTAGGCCAAGGGGAGCCAGGCGAGAGGGGGAATGGGCTGCAGCAAACCCACTAGGGGCTGCAGCATGATGCGTGCACGCACGCTGCTACCTGCTGCCACGCCTACGAGGACTCCGAGCACCGCGCCGACCGCCGCTCCCCGAATGACTACCCACAGGCTCAACAGCAGCATCTCGAGAAGATTCTTGCCCAACACGGGGTCCCCAATAAATATGAGAGAAACGAAAGTCCGCACGACGGCAAGCGGGCTAGGGAAGCCTATCAGCCCCAGCCCGCTGGCCAGTTGCCAGAGAACTGCAATCGCGAGCAACCCCGAGGCCCGCATTGCGAAACGAGCGAATCGTCCTCGAACGTTAGGGCTCATCTGCAAAGAGGGCCTGCCCGGAGCGGGAACACTGGGTAGGCACGGGACTCACTGCACCCTGCTCGGGATGTGATACTGATCAAGCAGCTCGCGCAGGAGCACGTATTGGACTGTACCGACCTGAGGGACGGCCACCCGCTTGCCGGCGAGGTCGGCGGGGCTGCTAATACCCGCGCCACACTTCGCAACTACTGCCGAACCCTCCACGTTCACTCCGGCCACAACCGAAATAGGAACACTGTCGTTGATCGCTTTCAAGAGCGCGGGTGCGGCCCCGAGGTAAGCAGCATCAATCTCGTTGTTTTGGAAGGCCTGCATAATCACGACCCCATTTGTGTACGGCCGCAACTCCAGGTTCTCCCCGGCGATCAAACCGGTTTTCGCAAGAAAGCCTTCCTTCTGCGCGACGTAGAGCGGCAGGTGATGCAGATCTTTGGAAATATAGCCCACGCGAACACGAGTGCCGATGGGAGGAGCCGGCGGCGTCCAGGATGGATCGGCTGAAAGCTGGGTCTCGACCAGACTAAGCGCGCCGGGCGCCAGGAATTGGTTCCAGAAATCCGCTGTGGCCGCCGCCTTCCCGTCGGCGCCTGGCATGCCTATCAGCTCCAACGAGGCTAGACGATCTTCGAAAGACTGAAGACCAGAGGCCGGAAGTGAGGCGGAGTATCGGACGTGCAACAGAGCTTCGTCTACTACTTCGGGAGACGCCCCGGTGAATTCGGAAGCAAGTTCTCGCACACGGGTTTGGGCGGCTGGGTCGTTGAGCACCTGGGTACTGAGGACATGCGCTACGAGCAACGATGGAACCCACCCAGATTGCCCGGCCTCCGTTCGAATCGCAAGCACACAGCAGGGATGATCTTTCCAGATCTCCGACGACTGCACGAGATAATCCCCAGTACCCTCAGTCACCGCGCTGGCACCGAAGGGCTCCCAGGAGACGAAAGCGTCTATTTCGCTAGCGCGAAGAGCATCAAGCATCGCGGCGGGTGCCAACTGAACAATGGCAGCCGTGTCCGCGCTCTGGCGGCAGCCGCTCAGGAAAACGGCACCGACCAGAAGCACGGGAAGGACCAACAAGACCACCAGTCGCCAACCAGCGCGCTTGAGCCACCCACCCGAACCGATGTTTCCTCTTGTTGTCATGGCCTCACTCCGGTTATCGGCATTGTAGCTAGGTCCCAGATCACGACCGTTGAGTCGGAGTAACGGACACGGAGACGGGGTTCCTCAGTTACGCCTCCTATATCGGCCGCAGCCAATCCTGCTGCCTGGAAAGCGGAACAGACATCGTGGACGGCAGACGTCGACACGGCTAGCACCAGGCCAAATCCCGGGTAGGCAGCCACCCAGGAGCGTAAGTCCACAGACCCAGGACTCGGGAGAACCCCAAGATCGATGTCAGCGCCACATTCAGATGTTTCGAGGAGCATCAGCAGAGATCCCAAGACTCCGGGATTGCTTACGTCTTTTCCTGCCCGCACGAGTCCCCGTTCGGCAAGGGTCGGTAGAGCGGCAAGGTGGCGGGCGATTTCCCGCGGGGAACGGCGGGTCGTCGAATCCCAATGAGGGAACGGCGTCCTCCAATCACCTTCAAGGTCAACCACTGAGCAAATCCGGTCTCCGGGACGTGCACCAAAACTTGTTACGAGACAAGATGCGGCGCCCAACACACATACGTCAACCGACTGCTGCTCGCTATCCGGGTCGACATGACCGCCCACCATAGGCACACCGAAGTGACTACTGGCGAACGCCATTCCTGCCAACATCTCACCTCGCAGATCAGCATCCTTTCCTCTAAGCACGTTGACAAGTGCGAGCGGGCGGCCGCCGGTGGCACAGATGTCGTTCACGTTGGCCAGAACCGCGCAGTAGCCGGCCCACCAGGGATCTGCGAGGAGGTCGCTGCTGATCCCCTCGGCCGCTAAGAGCAGGTACTCTTCGCCATATGGAATCGGCGCCGCGTCCTCGCCAAGAGTGTGGGGCCAACCTGCTGGACGAGCAACGGTCTTCAGCGCGCTCGCTGCCTGACCTACCGCCTTCTTGCGAGCGAGGCCGCGCGAGCTCTGGAGGAACCTAGAAATATCTTGGAGCAGATCTGGCCCGGCAAGATGTTGCTGAATTCCCTGAGACGTCATTTCCTATCATCCCACCTACATCAGGCCGCTTCGGGCCCGCCCTGGCCGAACCCATTTGAAGGGTCAAGCTGCGCTTCCATCTCTATATGCCGAACGCCGCGGAAGTAGTCCGAATGTCCGGTTGTCCTCCATCCGAGCCGGCGGAAGAAAGCTTCGTTACGTTCCTGCACTTGGGCGCGGAAGACCAGGGCGCCAACTCGCTTGGCTTCCTCGACGGCACACCGAACGAGTCCAGCACCAATTCCCCGGCGGTGACTCGAAAGCACCGCGAGGCGCCCCCCGACCCACACTCCCGGCTCGCTTTCATAGAGACGTACGGTGCCCACAACCCGGTTTTCGTCGACGGCGACGAGGTGGACTGCGACCGGGTCCCAATCGTCCTCGTCGCTGTAGTCAAATAGTTTCTGCTCCTCGCAGAAGACGCTTTGCCTTACTCGAAAGGCTTCCACTAGTTCGTGGTCTTGAGCGCGTCTGATGACTGTCTCACCCACCGCAAAGGCCTTCCTCGTAATCGGACAGCGCCGAGCACGCGCGACAGCGGCCGCACCCAGCCATGATCATCCGCCACGACCCGCCGGCTGACTGCAGGATGCCGGCTGTAGCTCGGTATAACCGATCCATCAACTGTGGAGACGGAGGAGTTGCACGCGCCAATGGGGAGCCAGGGATAGGACGCAGCGGCACCAGATGTGGGTAGACTCCGAGATCACAGAGCTGTTCGACTCCGTGAAGCAATCGATCGGTTCGTTCTCCCAGCCCGGCGATCAGATAGCTGACAACCTGCCAGCGACCAAAAACCTCGACCGCTTGTTTCCAGCATTCGACGTAGGCGTTCCAGCCCAATCTCGCCTTCATCGGCGCAACGAGGGCAAGCGTGTCGGGGTCACACGTCTCGATGTGAATACCAACAGTGTCAACGCCGGCCTCGTAGAGCTTGACCAGCGAATCGGCGTGACCAGGCATACATTGAACTTGCACGGGGAGATCCACGGCAGCCTTGATCGCGCCCGTGCAAGCGGCCAGGTGGTCAATCTCGTCTTCGCCGGTGACCGAAGAGCCCGTGGTCAGCGTTACGTGACGGATTCCCCCCAATGCGGCGACTGCCGCAACCTCTGCAAGAGCCGATGGTGATTTTCTCCGAACTGTTGTCCCATCCCGGAGACTTGTTCCAATGGCGCAGAAGCGGCATGCGGACTGTGTTCCCCAGTAGACGCAATCTTGGATGACTGTGGAAGCTAGGCAATCATTCCCGTGTAGCCGAGCGATCTTCACGAAGGGCACGCCCTCCGAAGTTAGGGCTGCGTAGTAGCTCGGCGCGTTGACCACACCGGCTATTTCGCACACATCCTCCGGCGTTCGGTCGTCCGAAAGCAAGAACCGATCACCATCATGGTTGAGGATGAAGGGCGAACGTTGTGAAAGGGGGTGTACGGTCGAAACGGCCACCGGGCCGCTATCAAGCAAGAGGGTTATCCCCTCGGCCGGCCCCGCTCCCCCGCGGCGGCGGGGTATCGCGGCTACAGCCTGGCTGTCTCCAAGCTTCACCCCTAGTGTCTGAAGCTCGACCTTCAGAAAGGTGCCGGCTGGTGCCCGACTCGGCTTTCGTTCAATGGCCCTGGTCTTCACGCCGCAATTCCTCGGTTTGTCGGCAATCACGCGTAATCAATGAGCGAACAGAGAGCTGCTAATGTGAAGCGACGCGACCGGTTCACGACGAGAGCAGGCCCGTCGCGAATGCTCAAATCGCAGGGAAGCGAAATAGTGGTTGAGGAACCGCGTGGTTACAGTCCGAAGACGAGGGAAAAGCTCTTCGGCAAGCTCTAACGTGTCCTTGCGCATGCGAAGATCTCTGCCAAGCTGCCGTACAAGCTCAGTGACGGCCGTAAGCTCGGAGACAAGCGAAGTCAATGCTCCTGCGTCCGCGAAACGGGAAAAGCGTTCGGCATTCCTTAGCCTTCTCCACATGGCGTCGCAGAACACGTTGATCTTTGCCGGCTCGTATGCCTTCCGCCCAATCCACCACACCGTATCCGCAGACTCAACCGAGAGGCTGGCTATGCGCAAATCTCCAAGAATCCCTCGTAGGTGCCAGAGCGCGTCGCTGGGAATTGCTCCAAGGTAAGGTAGAGCGGGAGCTAAGGAACGCCGGCGAAGTGACTGCGAGAGCAAACGGGCTAGAGCCCGGTTTGCTTCCGGGTAGCGCGGGTTTTCCAAATGCGGCCCAAAGAGAAAGGCCTCGCCGCCGCCAATGAGGCGTGAGCACGCCGCAACCTTCCCTAGAAGCAGCTCGGCAGCTAGGTGTTTGTCTACCAGGAAGAGGGTCTCCGGGACAAACGCGCGGTAGCGGCCGAGAATGCGGTCTTCGCCCTCGGTCTCGATGGGAGGCCCTCCGTAAAGAGGTGCCTCGATGCATATGGAAGACTGGCCTGCGACCGGCGCCCAATCCAACAACACGCCTTCGCGAACCGGGTGCACAACATACTTGTCCGCATAGCGAGTCGCCGCCTTGCTGGCAAGCGCCTTGATAGGAGGCAGATCGGGAAGGATATTGGCCGGCCGCGCGGCCGTTAACCGGAATCGTTCCATTGAGGGCTCTTCGTTCATGTCCAGGGCCAGGTAGCAACCGGCACAAAAACCGAGGTAAATGCCGCCTTCACGTATGAAACGGTGGAACTCGCTCGCACCTGTTCGCCCCAGTGCCTCCGCCATTGCTATCGGATCTCCGCCTCCGATCGCGACTGCGTCGAACTGGTTGAGACATGTGTTGTGTACATCCTCTTCGTCGAAGAAGAAGAGACCGCTGTATCCCTCACGTTCCAGGGAGTCAGCCAGCCACGTCCAAGAGTGCGAGGCACCCTTTCCCGCGTAGATGCCGACTGCAGTTTTCTCGGTTGCCGCTAAGGGCCCGTCGCGAGCCGCGCTTGTCGCTGCCCTCTCCATTATGTCTCTTCCGAGTTCGCTTCCATCACGGCAGTGGGTGCATCCGCAGGCTGCGCCCCAACAGCGGCCGCTACGAGCTCGGTCAGATCCATCATCTGGAGAGAACTCCCACGAGCGGCTATCCCCAGCTGCAGACCCTGGTAACAGAAGGGGCAGGACGAAACGATGGTGTCCGCGCCGGTTGATTCGGCTTCCTCAATACGAGTCTCTGAGATGGCTGCCTGCACCTGGGGGAAACCTGCCTTGAGCCCGCCCCCTGCCCCACAGCAGCGGGAATCCTCTCGCGAACGCTCCATCTCGCGCAGCTCAAGTCCGGGAATCCGCGAAATGACCTGCCTCGGCGCGTCGTACACACCGCTGTGGCGGCCGAGGTGGCAGGGGTCATGATAGGTGACAGTACGCGGCACTTCGTTTCGCAGTATCAACCGATCCTGTTTGAGGAGACGCACCAGGTATTCGGATACATGCAGGACCTCAAAGTTGAGGGGAGATATCTTGGGATAGTCCTGGCCAATCGTCTTGAAGCAGCCCGCGCACGAGGTGACCAAGCTCTGAATCCCAAGCCCGTTCAAGTACTCAATGTTTCTGGCTGCCCGCTCAGCGAATTGTTGACGAAGACCGACTCTGAGCATCACGCTCCCGCAGCAGGGCTCATCGCGGCCTAGAAAGCCGAAGTCAACCTCAGCTGCTTGAAGCACTTTTGCTGTGCTGACCGCCATCTGCTTGAGATTCATATCGAAAGATGCCGTGCAGCCAACGAAGAACAGCACCTCCGCCCCCTCCGGCCCTATTACCGGTACGGGCGCGATCTCGGCCAACTTGCCCTTGGCCGCCCGGGTCGCCCAACGATCGCGGCTGCTCTTTGGCTGCTGCCATGGGTTTTCGTTGTCCTCGATACTTTGGGCAAGCACGCGATGCGGGGGCAAAGGCCCGAGGCCCGATTCGACAGCCACCGCCCGTAGGGCTTCCCATAGGGCTGCGGTGTCGATGTTGATAGGACATGCCTGCTGACACTGCCCGCAAACGGAGCACTCGTACAAGTCCAGGATTGCCTGTTCGACTTCGGCTTTGCCGAGAGCCTTGCCGGCAAACATCCGCTGGAGCCGGTTACCATCCTGCCTCATCAGCCTCTTGAAGACGTGGGCCTTGCTCCGGGGCAAGACACCTTCGCGCTGATCCTTTTCGAACACTGGGCACCAGAGCTGACACTCGCCGCATCGGGCGCACGCGTCCAGCTCCATGGCTTGTCTCCACGTGAGGAGCGACCAATCGAGATCAGGCTTCATCGCCCCCCAGTCCTCTCCCGCTCCGTCGAAGCGGCCAGCGACATTTCGATTGGAGCTGCAACAAGGTGCAATAGCTTGCCAAGGGGGATGTAGGCGATCAAGGCGAGCGACAAAACCCCATGAACCCAGAAGAGCACCATACGATTGCGGATACCGACCGCCGGCAGCCATTTGAAGAACCGTCCGATAAAAGCCCAACCTGGAGCAAGGGCACCACCAGCCAGCCGGACACCCTCGGCGGCGAAACCGGTCAGGGTAACGGCAAGAAGCAGCCAGAGCGGAAGGGCGTCCTCAAACAAAGTCCGGAGCTGCGCCGTCTTCAGAACATACCTTCGAACTAATGCGATGGTTACACCAAGAAAAAGCACCAGACCCCAGAAATCCCCCCAGAGATTCAATAGGGCCTGGCCTCGATAGCCCTTGAAGAAGCCCGCGGTTCGCGAGCGGGGTATGAACCACTGCAGAACCATCAGCCAAAGACTCTGCAGGAAGAGCATTACGAAGCCCCAGTAGATCGCCGTATGCATGGCCCAGCGAACTTGGCTCTGGCTCCGCAGTTTGGGCTGAAATAGAATGTCGTTTAGGGTGCTCTTCGCCGCAGGCTGGTCAAACCCTCGAACTCCGACTCTCGCTTTCCCAACTGTCCACTGCGAAACACGGACGTATAGTCCTAGCAGAAAGATGGCTACGGCGAGGAACGCAAGCAAATAGAAGAACCGCGGGTGAGCGTAACCATATGGTGGCTCCTCTTTGCCGCGCCAGAACTTGGAGCTTCCACTCATGGCCGACGCTACCAGGTTAAGCTGAGCGGGCCCGAAGTGGATCCGGCCGCGAGTTCTAGAAGATGTTCGGACTCCAGCTCCATGCCGGCCCCCAGTGCGACGGCCTGTAGCAAACGCTGCTGATCGAGAGAAGGAGCGGTCGCCAACAACATGGGGCAAACGCCGAGGACGTATCCGAGGAGAGAGGCGCCGGAAGCCGCCGAAGCAGGGTAGTTGACGATCGGCAAATGATTGCCTTCGACTGCTTCCCGAAGGGAATTGATGGCCGATGCTCCGCTGGCTGCCCCACGCGCCGCTGCCTCCTCTGCAGCCGCAAGGGGATCCACCCCCAAACGGGCTGCCTCGCGTAAGATGCTGACCGCATCGGTGGCTGCAAATCCAGCGGCGTGCAGCCGCAGCAAGCTGTGAGGTTCAGTGAGAAGCATACCCGGCTCGGCAACCCCAGAGGGGAGCATTTCGTTGGCCGGTTCATCGATCTTCGCGAACGTAGCGCAGGCAGCTGGGCAACCGTAGCAGGAACGATGACGATGAACATATGGTTCCAGCCATTCGGCAAGGGGGCCTGCTGCGATACCAGCGCTGACAGCGGCGGCAATAAGTCCCTTGGACCTGCGGGCTCCAGCCACCTCGTTGCTGAGGTCCACGGATAGCGCGAATAGCTCGTCGGGCTCCTCGGCGTCGATGATGCCGAGTCCTCGCCAGGCAATCGCCTTCACTCGTTTATGACCAAGTGTCCCCGCCAGACCGTCGTGGTCAGCGCTTGCCCAATAGTTGACTATCACCTGGCTGCCCGTAAGACCTCGTTCTCCGGCCGGTCCGATGGACACCACCTGCACCACCTGATCGCCCTTGAGCGTTTTGATGCTGTCCGCCGTCTGCCAGGTGTCCTTGCCCCATAATCCCGATGCGTCCTCGAGAGCGGCAAAACCGTCGTGGATCCATAGAATGACCGGCTGCGGCGAGACTCCCTTGAGAACTACAGCGTCGAAGCCCGAGAGTTTAGCCTCGAACCCGATGAACTGGGTCAACGGGGCGTGGAGACGTTGCCCCTGCGCTCCAAAGGCGCTGAGAACGGCAAGAGCACCGCCAGGAACGAGTGTCCCGGTTAGTGGGCCGGTCGATATGACAACCGGCTGATCTTCACTGTAGGTTTCGAGCAGGCTGGACGCTAACCCTATTCCTCCGACCGTCTTCTCTATCAGCTCGTCATCATAGTCGATGACGTCCACCCGGCGATCAGCCAGATCAGCAACAAGTATCTTCCCCTCGTACAGAAGCATGGGCTCCTCCTACCGGCTGATGGCGCCTGTTGGGCACGCCTGTTCGCATGGGGCAGGGTCACATTTGTCACAGCTTGGGCGTAACAGAATCGGCTTCCCGCCAGCCATCACTGGCCCGGAGCTATCCCCAGGCTTACGCACGAATACACCTTCCGGGCGAACTCCAACCATCTCGTTGTCCGTCTTGTAGAGCAGTCCGAAGTAGTTCTTCTTTTCCTCACCGCGGTACAGCATCACGCTGGCCGACGTAACCGTATAACCCTCGTCGCGGTAGTTCCCGCAGGCAACCTCACATCGGCCACAGCCGATGCAGGATAGAGGATCGAACTTCAGGTGGAGCTCCATCTTCCTACCTTCCCATCTGTCAGCGTTTCCGGGTTCCGGCTAGGGGCAGCACAGCCGTTCGATTATCTGCAGCGCAATCTCGTACGTTCGATCGGAAGCATCGAGAGTCGGCCAGCCAGCTCGCCGGACATCGATCTCCATGAGATCCAGGCCTACTAGGCGTCTTCGTCCACCCCTTGCATACCGGCCAACCTCTTCAACGACCTGGAGCAGGCGGTCCCGCGGCAGCCCTTCCCTCTCACAGAAACGGACGCCGTTCAAGGCACGACGGGCACCGACATCCAGATCGACTGAGACGTACACATAGGGGGCGTCTATGGCGTTAAGAGCCCGCGAGGCAGCAGATTCGTCAGCCATAAGGCTTTGCTGGGTCGCTATCGTAACCCCCTGTCGCTTCAGAGCCGCATAGGCTTCCACGTATCGCCGCACTCGCCTATCGTGGATACGGAAGGCATGCCTGGGAGGGTAGTCGGCAACTCCAAGCAAACAGAGGTTGCGCGCGCAGATAACGCCGTCTCGAAGCAAATGCGCCAGAAACGAACTGGCGTTATAGGAGTCGCTGCGTCCGACCAGAAACGGATCCCTCGCATCGAAGCAAGACTGGGCGTTGGTCTCCAGGTCGTATTCGATGGCACCGATCGCTGTTGGAGCGGGTATCGCATCGGAGTGCGCGTCGAGCACTATGACCGCTAGCTGGTCACGACCGAACTGGTGCGCGAGCGCTTGGATGACTCCGCCGCTCAGAGCGTGATCTACTCCGATCAGACAAGGTACATCCGGGAGTATGTGGGTCGTTACGAACTGCTCAAGCGCGTTCGCGCAGCGGCGAAGGTCGCCCGATTCAGTGAAATCGACAAAGTTCGCCGTGTGCATGTACTCGCGATCTTCCTGAACGGGAACCGGGCGGAGCCAGGAGGGAACCTCCATGGACCCTGCCCGCTTCCACTTCGCAGCCCAAGGAATACCGTCAAGTAATTGCGTGACGACCGCGTACGGGTCGTCAGGCAAATCACTTCCAATTCGGCTTCTCTTATCGCGCACCGCGCTATCTCGCTCGTCGCTATCTAGCGGACAGCCCAGAAACACCAGGTTGGCCGACGGCAACTCAGAAGGAGTGCAACTCATCGCTTCGCTGGTCGTGTTCACTGAGAATCCAATGCCCAGTCCATAGGTAGCATTTACGACACTGGGGGCAGTGCTTCATCAATCAGTTGAGTGATATCGAGTACGGGCATCTGGCTTCCAATATGAGCCGCACCCTCGGTTAGATTGACGAAGCAGAAAGGACAGATGGAAATGAGCTGGTCAGCACCAGTCTCCATGGCCTCTTCGACACGAAGGCTTGCATTTTTCGTAGCCCAGTCCTTGTAACCTGTCATCACTCCTCCACCGCCGCCGCAGCAGAAGGAGTTTTCGCGCACCCGCTCCATCTCTCGGAACTGCAGACCGGGAATTGCGTGGAGCAAATCACGGGGTTGCTCATATACGCACTCAGATTGGTCCTCACCAAGGTATGCGCCCGGGTACTGCTCAGTGCCTTCCACGTCAATGCGGTACTCCGTCAGGTGGCGACCCGTATGACACGGATCGTGGTACGTGACGGTACGGTTGACTTCGATGCTGAGCGGCAACTCGCCTTTCTTGAACATGTCGTACAGAAGATCGGCGGTGTGGATGATGCTTATGCCGGACAGAGCCTCTTCATACTCGTCGGCCAGACGGTAGTCCTTCGTCAGGGCCCGGTAGCAACCCGCACAAGAGGTGACAATCGTATTGACGCCCTGTTCCTCATGCAGCTGCTTGAAAACAGCCATGTTCCTCTCGGCAAGTGTCCGGAACTCCGCTACTTCACCAAGCCGCATAGCGGTCGATCCACAGCACAGTTCCTGCTCTCCGAGAATGCCAAAGTCGAGACCCAGCTTCTGGAAGATGGAGGCGGTCGCGACGGGGATTACCCGGACCGACGCGTTGTAGGCTGCTGTGCAGCCAACCCAAAACAGAACGCTTGCGGGTTGTTTCGTGATGTCCTTGATGGGTCGCCCTGCCTTCTTGAACGGACGAGTCCAGTCTGTCCGTGCTCGGCGCGGTCCCTGATAAGGATTGTCATAGGTCCCCAGTGACTGGGTCACGACTTTCTGAGAGGGCATGGGACCAGCGCCCGCGGCGACCGCGTCACGGCGGATGGCCTCTATGATGTCGGGGATGAAGGGCTTGTGATCCAGCTGGCACTGAGCCTGACAACCCCCGCAGACCGTGCATTTGTACACTGCATCAACCAGTTCGTCGTCCCATTCAAGCTGTCCATCCAGAATCCCGCGCGCGTACGCGATCTTGCCCTTCGAAGCGAGATAGCCCTCGAACCCATACTCGACGCCTGCGGGGCAAATGGTATTGGACCACGGTGGCGGACCGTACTCGTACGCGCTCTTACACGTTCCGCAGGCCGTGCAGCGCCAGATCTTCTTTTCTAGATCCTTGAGCGTGGCGACATCCCAGTGCATCATATCCTCCTCCGAAAGCCGACTGTTGACTTGGAACCCGGCTCGTTCAGATCCCCAACTTCCCAGGATTCATGATGTCGTTAGGATCGAGGAACCGCTTCACTCGAGTGAGCAGATCGAGATAGCCGGGGTCGACCCGTTTGTTGATCTCGACGGCGAAATCGACAGACGGCTTGTAGGGTATGCCCCCGTGATCGAGGTCGACCTTGAGGCATTCCACGATGGCGTGGCGAGCGTTTTCGGTTGCTGCCGCGCTCTGCTTGTCGAAGGGAACCATGGCCCGAAGCATGCCGTAGTGCACGCCGCGGTACATGCTCATCCTGACCGCCGGAGAGATGTCGTGTTCCGTGAGGATCCGCTTCCAATCCTTGTACACGGCCGGCCACTTCTTGGCTGGAGTGAACGTCCCGGGCCAAGAGATGCCGCCGCCGCCCTGCTTGCTATAGTTCTTGGTAGAGCCGACGATCTGACTCGGGAGCTCAGTCCGTGCCTTCAGCGCCTCCTCGGGGTATTGGGTTACCTTCAGCGAGGAGCCCTTCGCCTGCTCCTCAGCCACGACCTCCTCCCAGATCTCCTGACGAGCCTCTTCTTCCTTCTTGGTGAACGAGTTCGTGTTCGCGAAACAAAACCACTCGGCAGCGCTCTGAGGCATGGGTTTGAACGGGCTTGGGATAGGAACCTGAGCAAGCCACCAGGAGACTGCGGTCAGGTCGTCGCATATCTCGTAATTGCTTAGATTGAGCATATACGAGTACATATCCTCGACCGTCGCTGCCGAGACCGTGAAAGTCCTCTGCAGCGGCGGCAGAGGATGAACGTTGATGCCCAGCTTAGTGACAACTCCGCTCGAGCCAAGCCACCCCTTGAATAGGCCATCCAATTGAGGAAGCGGCAGAACGCTGTGCCAGGCGTCCTCTTGAACTGCGCACGACCCTACGCGGACCAGCTCGCCGGTAGGCAGGACCACCTCCATGCTGGTGATTTCCTGGCTCTGCAGCCCGTATCGAGCACTGAGTCCTCCGATCCCGTGTGACACGCAGCAGGCGACGACAGAGGAAGATGGCGGACCAACCGGCCACCCGAACCGCAGTTTGTGCGGGTAGAGGGCGGACGCCAACTGGCCGTGCGAGACGCCAGGCTCGATCACCGCATAGTGAGCTTCAACGTCGAGGGTGAGGATGCGGTTCATCCTCTTGAGATCGAGGATAATGCCTCCCCGCTCGGGGATGCACAGTCCCCCGATGTTGGTACCGGAGGTGTACGGTACCACTGGGATAAGTTCCCGGTTTGCGAAGCGCAGGACATCTTGTATTTGTCCGACCTCGGTCGCAAGGACGACATAATCGGGCATTTTGGGCTGCACGAAAGACATGTCGTAGGAATACGCATAGCGAACATGCTTGGCTGCCGTTGCATTCTGCTCGCCCACAATGGACTTGAGCTCGGCAAGTACTCGGGCTTCCCGTTTGGCAGGTGTGTCGCTCACGGCTCTCGTTTCCCTCCCCTTCGCTGTTCCCTCTGCTGGTCGCGTCTTTTCTTCTGCCGTCTGCACGGATTGGCGACGACACGACAAAGATAGCGGGGAGAGATACCGAATTCGACGTCAGAAAGCGACCAAATCAGCGCCGTATATCGTCTGTTTGCGGCTAGGAAAGGACAAAAGGCCAGGTTGGCTGCTAGCTGCGCGGACCGGCACTCCTCATCAATTGCTCGGTCGCAAGGATCCGGGTGGCGAGATGGAGCTCAAACCGAGTATCGTCGTCGGAGAGATCGACTTCGAGAATCTCTTCGGCGCGACTCAGCCTGTACTTGAGAGTGCTCAGGTGAATGTGGAGCCGGCGCGTCGTCTCGACCTTGTTCCCACTACAGTCAAGGTAGCAGGTGAGGGTAGGAACGAGAGCGCTTCTCGACCGACGGTCATGATGGATCAGACCGCCGAGCCGCTTCTGTACGAAGGAGTCTAGGCGGGTGCTGTCGCCCTCACCCAGCAACCCTAAGACCCCGAACTGCCCGTACTCGACGAAGGCCCCGGGCAGGTCCAAATCGCGGTGCATAGAGAGAGCTATCTGGGCTTCACGATAGCTATCCTTGATGTCCGCCAGCGTAGCGACAAAAGTGCCCATGCCCACTACCAGCCGCTGGCCACGCATCTGCTTCTGAAGTTCGGTCGCAAGCAGGCGTCCAAACCGCGCGCCTGAACTCTCAAAGTTATCGCCGTCTGCAGTGACCACGCACAGTACCTGGCGGCCCTTGGCGGCCACTATTGCATGTAGCCGCTGTGACTCGGCGATCGACTCAATCGTGCGCCAGATATTGCGACGAGCGACAATTGTGTCGTGCCCCTCGACCTGGTTCTCGACTTCCGGGTCCTTCATCTCGGCCACAACGGCAACCGCCGGGCTGGTCGCGTCATGTCCGAGATAGCCGGCACGACGTAGTGCGGATTTGACTGTTTGCTCGTTCTCATCGAGAAGATCGTCGAGTAGTTCCCCTCTGAGCCGTTGCTCCATCTCAGCCTCGACCCGGAGACGCATCATACGGAGAGCGATGATAACCCCGGCACGCTCGGCAATCCGGAGTGCGACGGAATCCACGTTCCTGTCAAGCTGAATAACATGAACATAGCCAAGTACCTCGTTCCCCGAGACCACTGGAGCGACGGCCCGAGCAAGCGCGAGATCCGCGCCTGAAGACTGCTGAAGGATAACCCCGTGACGAGAACCAGTTCCCTCCTGTTCCTTCTCGGCTTGCTGGTTCAGCAAATCGAATGGTACCGCGGCCTCGTAGACGCCGGGAGCGGCCGGCTGAGGAGGATGACAGGCCAGGAGATTGAGACGGGAGTCATAGATGGCGGTGGGATTGCCAACGAGGCGGCTTAGAGCCTCGGCAATCATTTGGAAGTCTCCGTCTCTCAGAACGATGGCGGTCAGTCGGTCGTCCACTTCGATCGCTTGGCGCTCCCGCTCGTACAACTCTGAGTTTGCAATGGCTATCGCTGCCTGATCCGCCATACCTTGGAGAAGCCTCGCATCGCGCTCCGTGAATCTGTCCGGACGACGGTCAGCCGCGTAGATAACTCCTGTCACATCCTTGCCAAATATCATTGGCACTGCGACCACGGCTTTGACGCCCTCGCCGTTCACCATGTCTTGGACCTGCTGGCTGGTGACGTGAGGATAGGCGGAGTAGTCGGGGATGATGAGCGGTTCTCGGGATGCGGCAACGGTACCGCCGATCCCCTCGCCAAATCGCATCCGCATGACGTTCCGCCAGGATGCGCTGACGCCGTGAGTCATGACCACCGTTAGTTCCTGCTGCCGTTTGTCGGCCAAACCGACGTACGAGATGTCCACATCAAGAAGTTGCGCGGACTTTCGACAGATCAGATTGAGCACGCGGTCGGGACTACCAAGGGCCGATATTTCCTTGCCGATCTCGTGGAGAGCCCGGATCTCTGCCTCCCGTGCCGCGGCTGCCGCCATCGCAAGGTCCGTTGCTACCGCTGTCTCCATCGCCTTTGCCACCGTCGTTAGCACGAGATCATCGACAGTGGGAAGGCCAACGGAAGCGGTGCTTCCTAACAGTAATAGCCCCTCAAAGTCGTTCTCTTGGAAAAGACGAGCCGTGTACGAACGAAGCCCGCAAGCGTCGGCCCAATTGGCAGCAAGCGCGGGGTCGCAGTCAATGGAAGAACCACGGCTCGCAGTTATCTGACGCGTCTGGGCGCAGCGCTCATCCAGCTTACGCAGACAGTCTTCACTGATTCCCCAGGCGGCGGCGAGAAGGCATTGCCCGGGTCGAAGCATCGGACGCACCCCCGCGCGAGAGCAGAGTACAAGCGCTGCTGCTTCCTGCCCGGTAACCTTCGCAGCCCATTCCGTGAGAGACGCCAGGTGATTATCGGTGTTCAGATGATCCCCCAGTTCGTCCATCCACCTCTGCCTCAAATTGGCGCATGCAGGACTTTTTGATTATAGCTGCCGGGACCTCGCTGTGCGCAAACGCAGGAAGAAACCGTCTCGCTGTGATGGGGACGGTCTGCTTCGTGAAAGGCGCCGATCACGTGCTCGACGAGCTCAACGAACTGCTGGGCATCGACATCGGCGAGACCACCGAGGACGGTCTGTTCTCCATCGACGTGGCCCGCTATGTGGGCGCCTGCGCCCTGACGCGGGTGATGCTGGTAGACGAGACCGTCCATGCCGAGGTCAAGCCGGGCCAAGTGGCCAAGATCTTGACTGAGTACGGCTATTCCGTGAAGAAGGCTGCCGCCGCCCCATAACGGGCGGCGGCAGCCGAGTATCGCGCAGCCAGGTAGCGCCGCCGCAGGCTCAGGCAGGCGGCGCCGCAAAGGCGAAGTCGGCCCAGGTGCCACAGCGGTCTTTGTAGGTGTAGTGCCGGTCATGAGCGGCCCATCTCCAGAAGGGAGCGTGGGCCGCCTTGATGTTGGAGAGGAAGGGCAGCGTCGCGTTCTCGATGCGCACCGGCTCCCCGTTGCCGCTCTTGGTTAGCTCCAGGCGCGCGGCACCCGTCGGTATGGTCACTTCCACCCAGCCATCGCCCTCCTCCACCGAGATGGGCGCGTAGTGGACGCCCCAGAAGTCCTTCATCAGAGCACCGCCCAGCGCCTGCTTCACCAGCGTGTCGAGTATCGGCCCGCTGCTCGGGCGTTGCCGTGTCGCTGATGTAGACGGCACCGTGGGAACCCTGGGTTACGCACTCGGCGAAGGTCGGATACGGAAGGTCACCCATATAGACGGTGGTTATGCCAGCCAGATCTACCCCGCCCACCACGCCTTCCATGATCCGAAAGGTCATGAAGTACCGGCAGCCACCTTCCTTTTCCCTGCCGAAGTAGTACGGGCATTGACCCTCCGAAGCACATGTCTCGTGATACAAGCCCTTGATCTGCCAGCCCTGCTGCTCAGCGCCCATCATGCTACCTCCCGGTTCCGGACTATTTCGCCGCTTTGAACTGCTTCAAGGCTTCGAGGGCGTGGGTCGAATAAACGACACCAGGTCCTCCACCCATGAGAATCGCGACGTCGATGGCCGTCAGGACATCCTTTTCTGTCGCTCCGCCCTGCAAGGCGGCGTTGGTATGGGCAGCGATGCAACCGTCGCAATGGACCGCGATCGATATGCCGAGCGCTATGAGTTCCCGCAGAACGATATCTTCGGCCTGGCCGTCGCAGGCGGCGTGGTGGAGCGCCATGAATCCACCCATCGTCTCGGGTGCCAAGCCACCCAGTTCTTTCACGCTCGCACCGAAATTCTCGTAGATCTCGCAGTAGTTGGTAGCCATTGATATCCCCCTATCTGTGTTGTTTGAGTCAAGCCGCCGCCGAGAGCGGCAACCATTCCACGGGTCCATCGTACGCGTATCACAGGGAGCATGTACATGTCAGAAAGTAAGGAATTGAAGGCCCGGATGTCGCCGTTTTAGGATGAAAAGACAAGCGTTCGCAGTTCTCCGGTCATGTCCAAGAGCAAAGGCCAGCTCCGGCAACGACCTTCTTCGGCACGTCTGCAGATCGTAGACTCGGTCTTCCTCATGCGCATACTCCAGCCTGCGAGGCGCAGGCTGGAGGGATTGATCCGCTGGCACTGGGCGGGGAGGCCCGCAGCCATCTGGCGATGCCAGCTTCCTTAGACGATGCACATTCCGTACGCGCGATGGTACGGCACGTAGACGGGAAACAGAGCCACCCGATCTCCTGCCGCCACGGTAGAGTCGAGGGTCGCCTTGCAGCCATTGATCATGACCAGTCCTATGCGGTCTGATTCCAACCCGAGCCCCGCTGCCACTGACTCTGCGGTTATCCCGGAGCCCGGCGTAAGAGCGGCTGCCAGCTCGCACAACGACAGGTACCATGGCCCCACGCCTCCCGCGGTGAGGGCCAGCTCCAGAAAGGCACGCGCCTCCACCGCTCCCCCGCTATCTGTCATGCAACCGCTAGCCCCCTCCGACCGGTGGGAAGAGGCCGAGCCGATCCCCATCTCCGAGCTCCGACTCCATAGTCCCATGGAGACCGTTGATCATGACGATGTGGACGTCGGTCGGCTTCAGACCCTCCGCCTCGACGATCTCACGCACGGTTAGTCCCGCGCTGAACGGCACCTCGAACTGCTTGCGGCCGGTCGCGGAATGCCTGGGGAGTGTGGCGAAGAGCCGGACCTCGATCATTACCGGGCACCTCCGTCGGCCCTGATGCGGACCCAGCCCACCTCAGATCACTCCTCCCCGCGACGCAGGTAGAACTGCGAGAAGTGAATGAAGTTGGGTGGGAACAGCGCCACCCGGTCCCCGTCCTCCACGCGAGCCGAAGGAGCGACGAAGACGTGGTTGCGGTAGATCACGTTCACCTCGGAAGCGGCGATGCCAAGGGCGGCCATCACGTCCGCGACTGTCGCAGGGCCTTCGTCGGGCAGTTCCACCAGGCCCTCGCCCCCAGCGAAGCCTGGGGCCTTGCCCCTCAGCACCGATCCCAGCTTGACGGTCACGTGCACGGTCCACCGTCCGCACACAGATGAAAGCTCAACTGAGTTCAGAGCTCAGCCAAGTTCAATCACCGGGCTCCAGCCGCACACCTCGTTGAGTTCCGCGTCGGGCACGTCCCAGGTGAGGTTGTGGGGGGGTAGCTTCTCCTTGTAGAAGAACTCCGGTAGCCGGTCGTCCTCCGGGGTCATCCCCGCCCGCTTGTTGAAGTCCCGCTCGACCTCCAGCACTTTCGCGCCCTGTGCCGCGGCGTCGGCAACCGATATGTCCACGCCGCACACGGCGGATACCATCTCGGGGATGGCGGCCAGCGAATCGGGTTGGTCCAGGCAGGCGAAGGCGAGAAACAGGCACAGGCCGGTGGAATCGAAGAAGCCGGCCGTTGCCTCTTGCAGGGCCTGGGAGAGGGCGCACTGGCCCTCAGCTTTCAAGGGATCCACGTCGCCGCCCACCTTGAGGACGTTGGGGGCCACCGCGTAGCCGGCGGTATGGTCCGCCCCCATGGTGGAGGTGGCGTAGGTGACCCCGATCCCCTTGATGGCCCGGGGGTCGTAGGCCGGCATCACCTGGTTCTTCACGGTGGGCACGTGGGTGACGCCGTAGGCCTGGGCGCAGTGCCCGGTGCCGTTACCGATCTTCTGGCCGATCTCGGTGTTGTGGCGGATCTCTTCGAAGAGCTCGATCATCCGCTGGGCGTCGCCCCAAGGAAGCAGCCCCCCTTCCATGGCCACGCCGAAGGTGCCGCCCATCTCGATGGTGTCCAATCCCAGGTCGTCACAGAGTCGATCCATCTGCGCTATGGCCTCGATGTCGCCGTTGTCGCAGTTGGCCCCGAGCGCCCAGATCGACTCGTACTCCACGCCCGAGGAGACGTAGTTGCCGTCTTTGTCGTTGTAGACATTCGAGCAGTGGATCACGCAACCGGTCATACACCCGTGGCTGCGCTTGCCCCCCCGGTCCTCACAGTTCTGATGGAGGGTCTCGCCAGAAATGGCCTCGGCCTGATCAAAGCGGCCGTAATGGAAGTTGTGGGTAGGAAAAGCCCCCGCCTCGTTGATGATATTGACGAGGATGGCGGTGCCGAAGTTGGGGAGTCCCTGGCTGGTCACCGGGTGGGCCTTCAAGCCGTCCACCAGCGTCTTGCGCGCCTTATCGAAGCGCGCGGGGTCTGCCAGGGGCGGGCGCTCGGTGCCGGCGTCGTCCACCACGATGGCCTTGAGACCGCGGGCGCCCATCACCGCGCCTACGCCTCCACGACCGGCGTGACGGGCGGGGTTACCCTCCGGGTCGGTGCAGGCCACCGAGGAGTTGCGCATGCCGTACTCCCCAGCCAGGCCCACCTGGATGGTGGCCACCTTGGGCCCGTAGGCCCTCCGCAGCGCCGCAGCGCACTCGTAATTTGCCATGCCCCAGAAGGCCGTGCCGTCCTCCAGGCGGGCGCCGTCCTTGGACAGGTGGAGGATCCACTTCTTCCCTTTCGGATCGCCCTCCACGATGATGGCGGCAATGCCCAGGCGCCCCAGGCGACCGGCCGCCTGCCCGCCAGAGTTGGCCTCTTTGATGCCCTCGGTAAGCGGACTCTTGCAGCCCACCGAGAGCCGGCCGGAGTTGGGGGCGGTGGTGCCCGCCAAGACGCCGGGCGCAAACACGATTTTGTTGGCCGGGCCCAGCGGGTCGCAGAGCGGGTCAACCTCCGTCGCGACGACGGCCGACGTGAGAGCACGGCCACCCAGAAGTCTCAACTCCTCCCGCAGGTCCTCAGACGTGACCGTTCCCGCTTCAACATCGACTCGCAACAGCGTTCTCATCACAATCTCTCCCTGTTCGTGTTCAGCCGACCGACAGCCGGCCCGAGTTGGGGGCTGCCGTGCCAGTCAATGTCCCCGGCGCAAACACTATTCGGTTTTCGGAACCTGATGGATCACAAGCAGGGTTGACCTCCTTATTGGCAATGATAGCCGACGTCGGCGATCGGCCCCCACAATGTGCCAATTCCTCGGGTAGTTCCTCGAACTTGACCACACCTTGTTCTACATCCACCCGGACCAACGTGCCCATGAGTGCACCCCCCATCTGTCTTTGGCTTGCGCCAACCACGGGCCGTTACGCTTCTCCCTTTGCTGTCCGTATTCGTCCGGTCGTAACCCCACCTGGCCAAACGAAGAAACGACCCTCTCGATGCACGTCCATCCTCTCAGCACTCAAACCTGAATCACTGGGCATATCCCGAACTCGGTCGCACGATGACTGGTCCGCCCCCAGTCCACGTACTAGCCAATCCGCCGTTCCCGTCGGTTAGCCGGAGCGGAGACCTTGAAACACCGCCCCGACCCTCGTCGCAATGCGAAGGGCAGCTTTCTCCAGGCCAACCTCCGTCGTATCTCGTGCAAGCGAACTAACGCCGAGTTGGCACAGCAACAGGATATCGAGGATAGATGCCGCGTTACATGTCAGAAAGTGAGGAATCGAAGGCCAAGATGTCGTCGTGTTAGGGTGAAAGGACGAGGCTTGGCAGTTCTCCGGTCATGTCCAAGAGCAAAGGCCGGCTCCGGCAACGACCTTCTTCGGTCTCGAAGTAGAGTCCCGTCCCCGTTGGGGGGGAGAGTCGTTCAATGGTAGACGAGCTTCCTCACAGGCTTGACGCCCGGGGACCCGCTCCATAGATGCGGGTGCAGTCGCCCATTTGGCTCCGTTCGTCGGTGTCGGGCCCGACAAAAGCCGTCATCTCAAAGTCCAGCAGGGCCGACCCCGGTCCGAGCGAGTGTGCTATCATGTAGCGCATGCATACGAAATCATCAGCTGATATCGGCGCTAAAACCCCCAGGGTAATGACCCTGCGCGGCATCGATCCGGCCCTTCGGTCGGCCCTCGACGCCGAGGCTGCGAGGCTGGGTTTGAGCCTGAACGCGCTGATCCTGCAGATACTGCGAGGTTCGCTCGCTCTGGGCTCTGACGCGCGCCTGGCCCATGACCTGGATGCTCTGGCCGGCTCGTGGTCGCCGCAGGAAGCGGAGGATTTCGCCGCGGCTACCCAGGGCTTCGAAGAGGTCGACCCATCGCTATGGCAGGACCCACCCCGACGCCCCATGAGAGACGTGCTGCTGGATACCAACGTGCTGGCCGATTTCTTCGCCGGCGATCCGGAGACCGTGGAAGCCTTTCAGCGCAGTCGCACGTTGGCGATCAACACGGTGGTGCTCGGCGAACTGCTGGGCGGGTTCGCTCTCGGGACCCGCGCCGGTGCGAACCGACGGCTCCTCTCCCGCTTTCTTTCCAGTCCGCGGGTCAAGGTGCTGGCCATGGCGGCGGAGACGGCCGAGCACTACGCCGACGTCTACGCGCAACTGCGCCGCAAGGGCAGGCCGATCCCCTCGAACGATATGTGGGTCGCGGCCAGTGCCCGGGAACACGGCCTGGTCCTGTTCACCCGGGACGTCCATTTCCGGGAGATCGAGGGACTGCTCACCGCGTCGTCGCTCGACCAGTTGCTGCCTTGAATCACTCGATCACCCTGACGACAGGACCATCAACGCAGATCGGCGAGTTGCTCATCGCGCTCGTCTCTTGCCTCTTCGAGCATCTCCTCGGGAGACGGGATCTGCTTGCCCAGTAGCTCCTCTCGCACGCGGCCGCGCACGGTCGACACCGTCTCGCGCCACCCTCGGCCCGCGGCCCTTGCCATCATTCGTTCGTACTCCGGCAATGCGATGACGACCACCTGGGGAACCCCGCCTCGCTCGACCACCACGGTCTCCCCCTGCTCTGCCACTCGCCGCAAGAGGTCGCCGAAGTGTACACGGGCTTCGGTGGCGTTCAGTACGCGCTCCATCTCTCGCCCACTTTCATCGATGGGTCCATCGATGAAAGTCTAGCTCACCACGCTCAGGATGGTGACCGCCGCTATGGTGCAGATCACCCCAGCCACCTGGTGAGGGCGTGGTCGTTCCTTCAGAAGGACCAAACCCAGAATGACCGCCACGGTGGCATACTGGGAGACGGTCACGCCCGCCACCGCCAGCGGTCCGCGCTCGACGGCGAGGGTCATGGCGACCAGGCCCAACACCTCCAGTACGCCGGCACCCACACAGATGGCAGCGCCTTTACGGCCCAGCACGTTGTGCGACCCCCGAGTCTGTCCCGCCCTTCGCGCCCGAGCGAGGGCCCAACCAGCCACCGGCAGGAAGAGGATCAAGCTCGTGATCCGTGACCAGGCCGCCTGCGAGAGCCACGAGAGCTCCCCCGCTTGGTCGAAGAAGATGATCGCAGTTGCCCAGAGCACGCCGGTGAGCAGTGCCCAGCCGGCGCCGGCGGCCGACCGAGCCCGGCCCCGCACCGCGGCCAGCGTACCGCCGACGACCGCCAGGGCGATCCCCAGGCCCATCAGAGACGTGAAGCTCTCCCCCTCAAGGAGCGCAAACACCGCGATGAAGAAGCCTTCCAGCGAGGCCAGGGGGGCCACGAGCGAAAGATCACCGACCTGAAGGGCCCGCAGGATGCTGAACCATGTCGCCAGGTAGAACGCGCCCGCCGCGGCGCAGTAGGCCACAGCCCGCCACTGGGCAGCGGTAGCAGGGAGCCCGTCGGCAAGGAGCGCTGCCGGGACCAGGATCACCACCCCGGTCGGAATCACCCAGCACAGGACGCGGACCAGACCTGCGAGGCGGCTCATACGCTGCGCGAGCAGGTCGTGGAAGGCGTAGAAGACCGCCGACAAGAGCCCGATGAGGACCGTCAACAAGAGAGCTATCTGCCTGCGCTCAAGACCCTGGACGCTGCGGCACTAACAAAAGGGCTAGGAGTAGGCGCCCCATTGCACGAGTGTCCGCAGACTGCGGCGTCTCTTGGTGCGGGCCGGCTGAGCGGGGTAGCCGAGCGGGGTCAGGACGAGCGGTTCCAGCTCCGCGGGAAGGTGCAAGACCTCGCGGACCACCGCCGGGTGGAAGTCGGCGATCCAGCAGGTCCCCAGTCCCAGGTCGGCCGCCTGCAGGATGAGGTGGTCCATCACGATGGCTACGTCGGTCTCGACATACGTCACTCCGTCTTTGCGCACCCAGGCCTCGCCCGCAACGGCGCAGGCTACGATGATCACCGGGGCGGTGTAGAACCACTTGCGCGAGTATGCTCCAGCCATCGCGGTCCGGGTGGGCTCGTCGGTGACGACCAGGAGGCGGAACGGCTGCCGGTTGTCGGCCGTGGGGGCAAGACGGGCGGCCTCCAGTACCTGGCGGACAAGGTCCTCCTCGACGGGGCGCTGCTCATAACGCCTCACGCTCGCCCGGGTAGTGACCAACTCACGGAAGTCCATGTTCGTCCTCCTTCTTGTATCTGCACCTAGCGCGAAGCCGCGTAGGCATTGCGGAACATCCTCATCCACGGACTGGTGCTGCAACTCCATGCGGGCGGGACCCAGGGCCACTGGCGAAGCTGAAAGCTCCGCTCGGGGTGGGGCATGATCGCCAGGTGGCGGCCATCCGGGGAGCAGAGCGCGGCAATGCCCAGAGGACTGCCGTTCGGGTTGTACGGATAGGTGGTGGTCGGGTTCGCGTCAGGGTCGACGAACCTGACGGGTGCCAGTCGGCTCTCGACGATCCAATCGAGCGTCGCAGGGTCGGGGACATGCAGGCGGCCCTCGCCGTGAGCCACCCAGACCCCCAGTATCGAGTCCTCCATCCCCCGCAGCATGACCGCGGGGCTCTTCTCGATGAGAACCGTGCTGAAGCGGGACTCGAAGCGTTCCGAGCGGTTCCTGATGAACCGAGGCTTGAAAGTATCGGGAAGATCGAAGCCGGGGATGCCCAGCAGCGCCATCAGCTGGCAGCCGTTGCACACGCCCAGAGAGAGGGTGTCCGATCGACCGAAGAAACGGGTGAATTCCTCCGCCAGCCGCTCGTTGTTGCGGATCACCGATGCCCATCCTTTGGCGGAATCGAGGACATCACCGAACGAGAACCCACCGACGAACGCGATCAGCTGGAAGCCCCCGAGATCGATAGCCCCCTTGATGAGATCGGTCATGGTGACGTCCCAGGGCTCGAACCCGGCCGCCAGGAAGGCGGCGGCCATCTCCCGGTCGCCGTTACTGCCCTCCTCGCGCAGGATGGCGGCCTTTGGCTTGGTGACGGAGACGCCTAGGGAGCCGCCGCCGCGCGGGCGTCGCTCCGCCGCAGGCTCCGCGTCCGGATCGAAGCTGAGATAGTACGGCCGTGTACCGGCCCCCGACCGATGGGAGAGCCACTCCTCCTCGGCACACCCGGGGTTCGCCTGCAGGCGCTCGAGCTGGTAGCCGGTCTCCTCCCAGGTAGAGTGCAGCCCGCGCACCGGCTCCTGTAGCACCACTTCCTGGTTGAAGCTCAGCTCGACCGCGCCGTCCTCTACATACCCCAACTCAATGCCGTCGACGCCGTGGCGTTCGAGGATCCGGCGCGTCTGTTCTTCGTCGGCGACCTCTACGACGACGCCGGCCTCCTCCGCGAACAGGCATTCATACAGATCGTCTCCCTCGACCTTGACCCGCCAGCCCTTCTCGCCGGCGAAGGCCATCTCCAACAAGGTGACGATGAGCCCGCCGTCGCTGACGTCGTGGCAGGAGACGATCGCCCGGCTCCTGACCAAGTCCTGTACCGCCTCGAAGACCGACTTCAGAGACCTCGGATCCTCTATATCGGGAGCCTCGTCCCCAAGCTGGGAAAGAACTTGAGCGAACGCGCTTCCACCCAGCCGCCGCCTGCGTCCCACCGCGAGCAGCAGCAGCTTGTTGCCGTTCTCTTTCAGATCGGAAGTCACCCTCAGCCCGACATCCGGCACCAGGGCGTAGGGGGCGATCACCAGCTCTGGGGGAGCTTTGACCAACTCGCTGCCGCCTGCCGGGGTCAGTCCCTGGCTGGCCATCGAAAGGCTGTCTTTGCCCCCGTCGATAGCCATGCCCAGCGCGATCAGGAGGTCCCGGAGCGCGCACGCCGCGTCATAGAGCCATGCTCCCTCCCCAGGCTGCTTCACCGCCAGCATCCAGTTGGCCGAGCACTTGATCTCGCTGATTCCCGACACGACCACGCCCGCCATGTTCAGAAGCGCCTCGGCCACGGCCATCCGAGCGCCCGCCTCGGGGCTGATCAGCCCCTTGATCGGTTGCTCGCCCAGGCTGAGGGCGGTCCCCGAGGGGTCGGCGTACGTCTGAGCGATCACCGCATAGTCCGACAGGGGCAGATGGCGGGGGCCGACCAGTTGCCGCTGGATGACAAGCCCGGTGACGTCCAGATCGGCCTTGTTGGTGAGGAAGCGCTTGGAGCCTATTCCTGGAAGCCGGAGCACGAGGTCGAGCACCCGGCGCAGATCCGCGGCCGGGGGAAGGACCAGGGGCGCAAGGTCCGCCCGCCCCAGCCCACGCGGGGAGCGGCGCTCGAACTCGAACCTCTTCGGAGGCAGCCGCCCCAGGATGTCGTCCAAGGGGAGCTCGACCGGCCTGCTGTCATCGGTCTCGTCGTACAGGACCAACAACCCGTCGCCTGTCACCCGGCCGACGATCGCCAGCGGAACGTTTTCGCGCGCTGCCAGGGTTTCCACGATCTCGAGCTTGGCGGGCAGGACGAGGAGGGCGTTCCTTTCCTGCGACTCGTTCCCCCATATCTCGAGGACAGAGAGCGTCTGATCGCCGACGGGGATCGCCCGCAGGTCGATCACCGCGCCGGCCGGCTCCACGATCTCGGGCAGGGCATTGCAGTCGCCACCGGCCCCCAGGTCGTGGGCGGAGACGATAGGATTCGCCTCACCCAGCTCCACGCACGCCCGCAGCAGACGGTTGACCCGCTGCTCCATCTCGGGATTGCCGCGCTGGACGGCGTTGAAGTCGAGCTCCTGGACGTTCTTGCCCTGCTCCATGCTGCTCGCGGCTCCTCCGCCCATGCCGATGCGGTAGGCCGGGCCGCCCACCTGCACCACCAGCATGTCCTTCTCCGGCCTGCCTTTGACCGTGTGCTCGTCCCTGATCTGGCCCGCTCCCACGCTGTACATGATCGGCTTGTACCAGGAGCGGTAGCCATCGGGCAGGCGGAGGCCGAAGGTACGGGTGAAGCCGTAGATGAGGGGTTCGCCGAAGCAGTTGCCGTAGTCGGAGGCGCCGTTGCTGGCCTCGATGAGGATGTCGACCGGCGAGGCGAGATCGGGAGGATGGGAGTAGCCGTCCTCCTCCCAGGGCAGCTCATATCCGGGGAGGTGGAGGTTGCCGACACAGTAGGCCGCGCCGGAGGCGTAGACGAGTCCGCCCCGGCCGACCGCCTGGTTATCCCGGATCCGCCCGCCCCCGCCCGTCGCCGCGCCGGGATAGGGGGCCACACCCGAGGGGAAGTTGTGGGTCTCGGCAGTGAGGGTGGGATGCAGGAGAACCGGCCTCGGCAAGAGAGGCGACGGGCCCAGCGGCTCGGAGGCCACGAGCAGGTTCACTTCTCTTCCCCGGATGGCCGAACTGTCGTCGCGGAAAGCGATCACGGAGTTGGGACCTGAAGCCGCGAGCGGCTGCCTCACGATATGCATCAGATTCTGCTCGGGCACGCGGACGCCGTCCACCCAGAGCTCGCCCTTGAACACCCAGTGCCGGGAGTGCTCCGAGTTGGCCTGAGCGATCTGGAACAGCTCGACATCGGTGGGATCCCGTTCCAGCCGCCGGTAGATCCCGGCGATGAGCTCGAGGTCGCCGGCATCCCAGCTGCACCCGTGATCTCGGTCGAATCCCCGCAAGGCCTCTACTCCCTCCGTGAGCAGCGGGATCACCCTTACCGGTTGGGGAGAGAGACCGGTCTCGAACGAGGCCAGAGGCTCGCGGTACCGCATCTCCGTCATGCGGTCGTGGAGAGAGGCAAGCAGCTCATCCGCCTGCCGATCGGAGATGGCCACTGGGAGCCCGAGCCGCACCGACCGTTCGAGGCGGCGCACGGAACGGACACCGGAGCGCCGGCAGATCTCTACCGCGGCCGAGGACCAGGCAGTCTCGAAGTTCAGTCGCGGGCCATGCTCGATGACTGTGGGGAATCTCCCATCGAGGAAACTCACCGGCCCGAACTGCCCGGGTTCGAAGGTCTCCGACAGCAGATAGCGGAGAACGGCCAGATCTTGGGTGTCAAGCGGCTGGTCGGTCTCCTCGACGTAGAAGCAGTATTCCGTCCCCACCGGCCCGCCGAGCCACCCGACGACCCGTTCGGCGATCGAAATGAACGCCTCGACCCTCGTCGGGGTCATGCTTGGTGTCCGGAAGAAGCGCAACATGCTGTTCAGCCGAAACCTTACCACCCGACCGCTCGGTCGTGTTGCCGCCATTGTGCGAACAAAGGTGGATGGCGGAAGCCGGAGCGACGAGCGAGACTATCGCCGACTATGGAGCGAGACCGCTGACAGTCCTTTTTACGTACGCTATGATGTTCTTCATAACGTCACTCAAGGAGGCAGTCATGTCGGTGATCCGGCCTTCCACGGATGTGCTACCGGTCACGGAGTTTCGCGCGAACACGTCGGCGTTGCTAACGCAGCTACGGGCCAGCAAGCGGCCGATCGTGTTGACGCAGCACGGCCGTAGCGCGGCGGTAGTTATGGATGTGGATGTGTACGAGGGCCTACTCGATGAGATCGCTCTGCTGCGGGACATCCGCATCTCGGAGGAGCAGATAGCGCGCGGAGAGGGGATCGCGCACGATGAAGCCGTGGCGGGACTCCGGGCGCGGTTGACCAAGTGAAGGTCATCTGGTCCCCGCTGGCGTGCGACCACGTCGCCCAGGCCCCGGACGAGGTCGGTACGCTTCACGCGACGCTCAGTTCACCGACCTTGTGGACCCGGGGGATCTCCCCCGAGACTAGCTCCTTGTACACGTCAAGCAGATTGTCCTGCAATTGTTCCATGGTCTCGCCCTGGGTGCGATAGTCAGGGTAGTCCTCAAGCCAGCCCACGAGGAACCCGTCTTCCTCGTAGTAAATGAACCTTTTGGTCTCCATCGCCTCTCCCCCGGATTCATCGGCCGGAACCAGTTTCCTATTCTACCTCGCCCGAAGTCCGGCGATCGCGCGAAACCCTACAACGAAAGGTGGACGACAGAGGGCGTGGCGACGCGCGGAGCCCAGGCTACACGTGTGTGCCGGCAACCTTGAGCAGCGCTTCCGCCTCCAGTCCGTCCTCCGGGCATGACGCAGTGCCGAAACTCGCCCTCATGGTGACGAAATCCTCGCCTACCTTGATTCGCGTCTTCTCTAGTGAGTCGGCGATACGCCTCCCCGCCGTCTGGGTGGCCTGCTTCTCGGTCTCCTGCATGATGACGGCAAACTCGTCCGCACTACACCTGGATACGATGTCCACGTCCCGCAGGTGCGTCTCTATGATTGTCGTCAGATACTCGAGAGCGGATTCTCCGGCGGCATCCCCAGACGCATCCTTGACCCACTCGACATTGTCGAACCTGATCAGTAGCAGAGAAAACGGGCGGCGGTAACGTTTGTAGAGCTTGATATGGCGTTCAAGCTCATGCAGCACATACCAGCGGCAATTAAGGCCGGTGAGAGGATCCCGACCGAGACTGTCTTCCGTCATGTCGCGTCTCCCCCTGCTCGTTTCGGAACGCCCACATCGGGTAGTTTACGCTCTTAGAATCTACCAGGTTCGAGGGACAGGTCAAGCAAGGGACGCACCAAAGCCCCCGCAACTGCCTGGTGCCGTCCGGGGACCTGGAAGGTCTAGGATTCCGGCCGAAGAAATCAGTAGACTGGTCCCCAAACGTAATCGCACGGGAGCCGAACATGAGGCGCGGACTAGGGTCGATATCCGTTCGCTCTCTGGTGGCGTTCGCCGCCGGGTCCGTCTTTGCCATCGCTGTGCTGGCCGCTCTCCCGGCGACCGCGCGGGCTCAGCCCGCGACGCCCCTTCAAACCGCCGCGGTGGCCCGGACCTTCACCGACGTCCAGGGGAACGAGTGGTACGCGCAAGCCGTGCGCGCTCTGGCCCGGCAGGGAATCGTGGAGGGGCGCCAAGACGGCTCGTTCGGTCCGAATGAATCGGTGACTCGGGCGCAAATGGCCGTGTTCCTGGCCCGGGCACTCGGGCTGCCGGAGTCGCCCGGACAACCGTTCTTCGATGTGAACAACCCGGATTGGTTCGCAGGCGCCGTGGGGGCCCTCTACCAGAAGAGGCTCATCCAGGGCACCAGCCCGATCGTGTTCTCGCCTGACCGGCCGATCAATCGGCAGCAGGCAGCCACGTTGGTGATGCGCTGCCTGAAGTTCTTCCTCGAGCGCGACCCTGCGTCCACCGTCGAACACGAGCTGGCGAAAGAACAAGCGGCGGTCTGGTTGGTGGGATTCCGCGACCGGCTGCTGATAGCCCCCTATCACGCTGTCTCGGTCGCCAACGCCTACCGCTTGGGGGTGATCGAAAGCAACGCCGACGGCTGGTTCTTTCCCGCGCTCAATCTCACCCGAGCCCAGATGGCGGTGATGCTCTACCGGGCCTTCTTGCAGCCCATCGAGGCGAGGAACGTCTACCCCATAGAACTGCCGGCGGTGTCGAGCTACGCCCCACAGTCGGTGGGTTCGGAAGGGAGCCTCGTGTCTTTCCTCGAGGCCAGGCTCACCGCTCTTCACTACCCCTGCGGTCCGGTGGACGGGGTCTATGACCGCCGCACCAGGGACGCGGTGATGGCCTTCGAGAAGGTCGAACGGCTCAAGCGGGACGGGAGCGTGGGGGCTAAGGTCTGGGAGCGCCTCTTCTCGGCCAAGACGCCCAGTCCGCGTCGGTCTCTCGGCGGTACCCGAGCGAAGTCGATGTTGACCCGGCAGGTGCTCTAACATCATGATCACCGGGGATCAACAGAGTCTGGAAGATCGTGCACGTGTCGACCGGTAGGCTAGGGCGAGCCCGGTACCGGCCACTTCACGCGGTGGGGGTGACAAGTACGAGGGTTGAACGATGTTCAACCGTGCGTGCACTGCTCGGCGGCGAGATGTACTACCCCTCGTACATCGTCAGCAAGACGGCCATCCACGGCAAGGTCACATCGGTGAGCAAGCGTTCCCCCCTGAAGATCCGGCGATGAGACAAGAATGCCATTTCACGGCCGTTGAGGAACTGCGCGTCCCCGTGTCGGACGGCGGGTAAGCAGCTGATACGAGCAGCTGCCGAAGGGTACGCCGGTCGACGGCTACTACTAGCGGCGCTGGGCAGGCATTACTAGTCTGTTGCGCCAGAGCAGCGTCCTCTTACAGGCCGAGGCTCCTTGCGATCACGAGTCTCATTACTTCGGAGGTGCCCTCACCGATCTCCAGCAGCTTGGCATCTCGCAGATAGCGCTCCACCGGGAACTCCCTAATGTATCCGTACCCGCCGTGGATCTGGATGGCTTCTAGGGCTGCTCTGGTCGCCATTTCAGAGGCAAAAAGCTTCACGTAGCTTGCCTCTCGAGAGTAGGGCTGGCCATTGTCTCGCAGCCACGCAGCCTTCAGATACATGAGCCTGGCCAACTCTATGTTCATAGCTATGTCGGCCAGCTTGAACTGGATAGCCTGGAACTTCCCGATGGGCTGGCCGAACTGGACACGCTCCTTGGCGTACTTCACGGAGGCGTCCAGGCAGGCCTGGGCGATCCCCACTCCCATCGCGCCGATCGCGATCCGGCCGCCGTCGAGCACCTTTAGGAACTGCTTGAAGCCTTCTCCACGCACGCCGATAAGGTTTCGCTCGGGCACTCTCACGTCGTCGAAGAACAACTCCGTGGTGTTGGAGCCATGGAGGCCCAGTTTCTCGTATGCCGCCCTGACGGTGAACCCCGGTGTTCCGGTAGGCACGATGATGTCACTGATGCCACGGGTGCCTTTGCCCTTGTCGGTCACCGCGGTGATGGTCACGAACTTGGCGAAGCTGGCGTTGGTGATGTAGCACTTCGAGCCGTTGATGACCCACTCACCGTCCTCCAGCCTGGCCGTGGTCTGAGTACCACCGGCATCGGAACCGGCATTCGGCTCCGTGAGGCCGAAGGAGCCCATGCTCTCACCGCTGCAGAGCAGGGGCAGGAACTCCTGTTTTTGCTCCTCGCTTCCAAAGAGATAGATGGGCATGCAGCCGAGGGAGATGTGCGCCTCGTAGGTCAGGCCTGTCGAGCCGCAGGCTCCGGTGATCTCCTCCAAGGCCAGGCAGTAACTGACGTAGTCCCCCCCGGATCCCCCGTATTCCTCCGCTATCGGCAGCCCCATCAACCCAAGCTCGGCCATCTGCTTGAGAGTCTCCACGGGGAAGGCACCGGACCGGTCGACCTCTGCCGCCCGGGGCGCGATCTCGCGTTGGGCGAAGTCCTTGACCATGTCCCTGATCATCCGTTGATCTTCTGTTAGCTTGAAGTCCACTCTCTCTCGCTTTCGCTCTGACCTGGAATCCTACTATCTAGAGATCGTCTAACCTTCGGGTTGACGGGACGGGATTTGCCTTCGGCAGCCGGTTGCCTGACAGGGTCCTACTCGCCACACCCTTGTCTTTCGCGCGGCAATAGGAGCTCGCCCCTGCCCGTGATGACGGTGACTCCGTCCTGATTGGTCCACACCGAGCTGACGATGACTCGGCGCTTGTCTTCCATCTTCTCGGCGACTTCTGAGACTACCGTGATAGTGTCGCCGATTCTAACGGGCGCTCTGAAAGACACCTCTTGCGAGACGTGGATAGCTCCCTCGCCCAGTATGGCCGACAGTGTCTGTGTGACCATGGCTGCGACGAGCATGCCGTGCGCGATTCGACCCTCCCAACGAGATTGCTTGGCAAACACCTCGTCGACATGAATGGGATTGAAATCTCCCGTGATGCCGCAAAAGGCGAAGATATCCGCTTCACTAACCGTCTTGCTGAAGGCGCTTCTATCACCCGGCTTGATGTCTTCATATCTCGTCTTGTTGTGCAATCGTGCCCTCCTGCAAGACCGAAAGAACCCCGTTCGATGCGATCGTCCAATGTATTGTCACATGTCGTGGCCAACTCACGGTGTGCGCACCGACTCACCAACCTCCTATGTGCCGACCGCCCCAGAGATGCCGCAGACGAAGTAGAATACCTCGCACACACGATACGACACAGTAGGAAGAACCGCATGATCGAGATACGATGGCACGGCAGGGGCGGACAGGGTGCGATCACCGCGGCGAAGATATTCGCCACGGCGGCATTCCAGTCTGGATACACCGGGGTGGTCATGGCCCCGACCTTTGGTACCGAACGTCGCGGCGCCCCGGTCTTCACCTCCCTCAAGATAGCCAGGGAAAAGATATACGACGTCTCCCCGATCGAGACCCCCGATATCGTGGTCGTCCTCGACCATCTCCTACTGGCCGAGGCGGATGTGACCAATGGGCTCAAGGCCGGCGGGCTCATCGTCCTGAACACCCCCAAACCCCCTGCGGCCTATGACTTCGGCGGCATGCGCCTGGCCGTGGCCGATGTCACGGCCCTGTCCGTGGAGGCGGGGTTGCCGCAGGGCAGGGTGAACTCCGGTATCATCGGGGCCCTGTGCCGGGCGCTTGACGTCGTCCCGTTCGATCTGGTCCTCGCGGAGATCGAGGCCGAATTCAAGGACAAGAAACCACAGGCCAACGCGCAGGCAGCCAGGCTCGCCTACGAGAAGACCATCGTGAGAGGCGCATGATGGGAACCAGGGGATATCGGTACAAGACATCACACAGCGAGTCCGGTCCGGGCGACGGCGGTAGGACGGGGTCCTGGCGCGTCCAGCGTCCGGTCCTCAACACCGAGCTCTGCACTCCGGCCCGGCGCAAGGCCGAGGCCTGCTTCATCTGCTGGCTCTACTGCCCCGACTGTGTGATCTCGCGAACCATCCCGCCCACTATCGACTACGAGTACTGCAAGGGCTGCGCGATCTGCGCCGAGGAGTGCCCCACCAAGGCCATCACCATGGTGGACGAAGCCGACCGGCCCGCGGACGACGAAGAACCGACGGCATGCTCATACGAGGGACCGAGGCCATGCACATAATCGAGAACGGCAACGTCGCGGCGGCCCTGGGGGTCAAACTGGCCGGAGCCCAGGTGATCGCGGCCTATCCCATCACCCCGCAGACCCCCCTCACAGAGAAGCTCTCCGAACTCATCGAGGCCGGCGAGATGCAGGCCCAGTACGTCCCGGTGGAGAGCGAACACTCGGCCTTGGCGGCCTGCATCGCCGCGAGCTCGACGGGCGCGCGGGCCTTCACGGCCACGAGCGCCAACGGGCTCCTCTACATGCACGAGCAGATCCACTGGGCCGCGGGCGCCCGGCTACCCCTCGTCATGTGCGTGGTGAACCGGGCCGTGGGTGCCCCCTGGTGTATCTGGAACGACCACCAGGATTCCATCTCGCAGCGCGATACAGGCTGGATTCAGATGTATGCCTGCGACCACCAGCAGATCATCGATGGCGTCCTCAAGGCCTTCTCCCTCGCCGAGGCCACCAGCATCCCGGTCATGGTCTGCTATGACGGCTACCTGCTTTCGCACACCTATATGCCCTTTGTCGTGCCCGAAGAGGAGAAGGTCGCACGCTTCTTGAAACCGTTCAAACCGGCCTATGCCCTGGACCCGGATAATCCGGCCAACCTCAATACCGTCACCCTGCCCGACATACGCATGGACGTCACGGGCGAGATGGCCCATGGGTATATGGAGATCCGCTATCTCCTCCAGGAAGATCTGAGAGCCGCCCTGACAATCGCCCAGCAGACCGAGGACGCATTCAAGGAGATCTTCGGGCGGGGCGGAAACGCCCTCGTGGAACCCTATCGCTGCGACGATGCCGAGTACATCGTGGTCGGCCTGGGTTCGCTGACCTACCAGCTGCGGGATGTCGTGGAGATCCTGCGGGGCGAAGGGCTCAAGCTGGGCGTGCTCGGAGTCAGGCTCTACCGGCCCTTCCCCGATCAGGCCCTGACCGAGGCCCTGCAGCATGCACGGGGGGTGATCGTCATCGAAAAGGCGCTGTCCTACGGCTACGAAGGCGCGCTTTGCTCGGATATCAAGGCGGCCCTATATGAGCATATCCAAGACAGAAGCCGGGCCCCCTTTGTCAAGGGCATGATCGCCGGCATCGGGGGCCGCGACATCAGGACCCCCGACCTGACCGCCACTCTGCGCGCCGCCATCGCCGGCGCGCCCGAAGAAGGTCCCGACTGGATCGGGATCAAGCTCTAGAAGGCTGTAGGAGCGCCTGCTATGCCCACCAAGACCACGATACTCACGCTGCCCAAAGAAGAATTCGTCCACCCGGGTAATCGGGCCTGCACAGGCTGCGGTCTGAGCATCGCCTACCGGATCGGGCTCAAGGCCCTGGGGCCGGATACCATCCTCGTCGTGCCGCCCAGTTGCCTGACCGTACTGCAGGGACTCTTCCCCGTCGCCTCCACCAAGCTACCCTGTCTGAACGTGACCTTCGCGTCCACCGCAGCGGCGGCCACCGGTGTGCTGGAGGCGCTCAAGGCCCAGAACAAGGAACACATCAAGGTCGTCGGCTGGGCCGGCGACGGAGGTACGAGCGACATCGGCATCCAAGCTCTGTCCGGGGCGGCCGAGCGCGGGGATGACTTCATCTTCCTGTGCTACGACAACGAGGGTTACATGAACACCGGGGTGCAGCGTTCGGGCACCACGCCGCAGTGGGCCTTGACCGCCAATACGCCCATCAAGGGAAAGCGGCAGCAGAAGAAGGACGTTCCCGCCATCATGGCCGCGCACGGCATCGACTACGTGGCCACGGCCTCGGCCGCCTACCCGTTAGACCTCTACGACAAGATCGGGAAGGCTATCTCCATCCAGGGCACCAAGTACATCCATATCCACACACCCTGTCCGCCGGGGTGGGGTTTCGAACCGCGCTATTCCATCAAAGTCGGCCGGCTTGCTGTGGAAACCGGATATTTCGATCTCTATGAGGTCGATCACGGCGCGTTCAGACTGACCGGCGCTTCAGAGAAGCTCCTGGAAAAACGACAGCTTGTCCCGGTGCGGGACTATCTGAAGACCCAGTCGCGCTTCAAGATCCTCACGGAGGAGCAGATCGCCGAGATCCAGGCGCGGGTGGACGCCAAATGGAGCACGTACTACCAGGGGGCGTAGGCGTCCGCCGCGAGCACTGCAGAGTACTGCAAAGCTCGCGCCAAACCCCTACGCCCCCTTGGTCACGAGGTGTGAGTCGCGGCAGCCCCGCCGTTGCCGGCGACTAGACGTCCGCCGCGAGCACTGCAGAGTACTGCAAAGCTCGCGGCGAACCCCTACGCCCCCTTGGTCACAAGGTGTGAGTCGCGGCAGCCCCTAGCCGAAGTGCCGCCGAGGGGGAGAGCGAAGCTTTGCGTACCCGCAGTGCTTCGCGGAGACCCCTATGCCTCCTCGGCCACTAAGCGAGTGCCTGCAGCAGGTGCTCGTGATCCAGGTTTCCTCCGGACATGACGAGGGCCACGTTCTTGCCGGCCAGCCGGTCTTTGATCTGGAGTGCAGCCGCGATGGATGCGGCCCCAGCCCCTTCAGCCAGGTTGTGTGTGACCTGTAGGGCCAGCCGGATACCCCCCAGTATCTCCTCTTCGCTCAGCAGCACCACGTCCGTGATGTGGTCCTTCATGATCGCGTAGGGGAGCTGGAAGACGCTCCGTGCCGCCAGACCGTCGGCCACGGTATCGGCCCCCTCGATGGTGACCCGCTCGCCCTTCTTCCAGGAGTCATGGAAGGCTGCCGCCCGTTCGGCCTGCACCCCGATGATCTCCACTTTCGGGTTGATGGCCCGGGCCACCTTGATGAGCGAGGCGCAACCCGAACCGCCGCCGATAGGACAGATGATGATGTCCACCTCAGGGAGGTCCTCGAAGATCTCGAGCCCCATCGTGCCAAGACCGTTGAGGATCTCGGGTTCGTCGCCCTGTTCGACGTAGTAGTACCCGGCGCTGTCGACCAGTTCGTCGCAGTAGGATTGGGCATCGTAGAAGTCATGCCCATGCACGATGAGATCGGCCCCAAAACTCTCGACGATGCGGTTGATCTCGGGATTGTTGTGCTCCGGCACGACCACGGTGCAGGGCACATGGAACCACCGGCCGGCCCAGGCCATGGCGAGGCCGTGGTTGCCGCGCGTGGCGACCAGCACGCCGGTCTCCAGTTCCTCTGTGGACATGTGGTGGAAGAAATTGAGAGCGCCGCGGATCTTGAACGAACCGGTGGGGTTGTGGTTCTCATGTTTGATGAAGACCTCGCAGCCGGCCAGGCGGGAGAGCTCCGAATAGTAAGTCAGATTCGTCCGGTTCAGGTAGCGGCTGATGACCGCCCTGGCCTTGATGACACCTATCAGATTGACCTCAGCGCTGAGCGCTTCGTAATTCCTCAACACCCACCTCCTCCACCGTATCGTGGGCTTCCTCCTGCCAAGCGAAGCGTCATCTCCACCGTCTAGAACGAGAAGCCTTCGGGTAGCGAACCGACTTTCGTGCCCGCGGGAACCCAGGAGAGATCCAGGATCGTATAGGTCGGATTGAATATCTTGAAAACCGGCAGCACCCGCATCCCGATCTGGGGCTCGCCTAATAGAAGATAGCTGAACAGAATGGTAGGCACGTTCTCGAACTCGACATTGATGAACTTGATCGGCTTGTCGAGCACGCTGAACGCACCCGATCTCTCGCAGACCATGAATGTGTGAATGGTGGCCGTTTCCTTGGCAAGGTCGGTCATGTCGATGACCGTGCACTTCGAGAGACAATCCGGGCAATAGATCCTGAACGGCTGGAACACCGAACCGTTGGCTTCGCAGGCCGGGTTCTCGCACTTAGTAGCCATCAGCTTACCTTGTGAGAGCGATTCAAAGAATATCGCCTCGCCCCCATAGGAATGGACATAGGTCATATCCCTGGGCTTCGTGACGCCCATAAGCTTCCAGCCATGATCAGCATCCCTGATGGGCATATTCTGCTCGAGGCGATGGAAGTCACCCCTGAACCTGTACTTGTTGTCTTTTACCTGGACCCGTCCGTATGAACTCATTGTCAGCCTCTCTCACGCGTCTTTCTTCAACAGATGATCGGGGTCCATGAGGATGGTCGCCGTCACGTGCGACCCCACGCCGGCGTGGCTCACGGAAAGGGCCCTCTTGGCATCCTTCACCTGCAGGTCGGTCCAGTCCGCGGGCTTCACCCTGCCGAATTCCTTCCACCGGTTCGCGTCGCCATGTATCTCGGCCCACCGGCCCCAAAGATGCGTCGCTATCTCAAAGACCTGCATGATGCCACTGGCGCCGACCGCATGCATGCAGCCCAGCAACCCGCCGGAGAGGTTTGACGGGAGCTTGCCCGGCTTTCCTGTGTGAGGGTTGACGTGATAGCAGTCGCCGGACTCGACATAGTCACGTCCGTGGCCATATGGTCTGATGCCGACGTCCTCGTACGTCTGCACGTCGCTGATCGTGAAAGCGTCATGCAGTTCGATGACGTCAAAATCCTCCGTGGGATCGACAACGCCTGTCATATGGTAGGCATAGTAGGCCGCCATCCTTGCAGCGAGAAAACCGGTAAAACCCGGATAGCGCTCGCCCCCGGGGAATTCCTTGCCCAAGTTCTTGTACTGATCGGCCGTTTCATTGGGAAGCAAGGGTATGGCCATATCGCGTCTGTCCGCGGGGCGCAGGGTATGCGAACCGGCGGTCACCCAGATCCTGAGCGGCTTGTGCTTGCTGTCCTTGGTCAACTCCACCGCCGTGTCCTCGTCGCAGAGGATCGCGCATGCGGCCCCCGTGCTCATCAGGCACGCATCCAGAGCCCGCAGTGGGTCGGCGATCACGGGCGACATCAGAACGTCGTCGACGGTGATCTTCATGCCGCTCTGCGCGAACGGGTTGAACCGGGCGTAGCCGTGGTGTTTCACGGAGATCTCGGCGAGAGTGCGCCGGAACGAAGCCTCGGCCTTGCCGAACACCTGCCAGTATTTCTGGGCCATGACCGCGTAGTAGCCCGTGTATATGTGGCCCAGGGGAGACTCCCAGTCCCTGTCGGCCGCGCACGAGATCAGGAAGTTGCCCTCGTCGGTGGGGACTTCATCCATCCGTTCCCACCCCATGGCGAGAACGCAGTCCGAATACCCGGATGCCACCGCCTTCGCGGCTTCCCAGAGGGTCGAGCCGCCCGTTGCCCCGCCGGACTTTATTCCGATGTTGCCCAGAGGATCCAACCCAAGCCGGTCGTGGATCACCGCCTCACCAAGAAGCTGATCCCCGAAGTGGTCTGCAAAATGCCCGTAGTAGCAGGAATGTATGTATTGCTTGAGTTCTGCCGGAGTAAGGTCGAGCAACTCCGCCGCCATAGTCAGGGCGTCGACGCACAATTCTTCGGTTCTCTTGTCTGGAATCGCCCTGTCGTACTTTGACTGACCGGCAGTCACCAGATACACCGGCCGCAGAAACTTGGGCGCTTTGAGTTGTTGCTGGCTGAACTTGATCATCTGTCCCCTCTTGTGCCGGATAGTACGTGCACGAGCTGAACCCATCCCTAGGTCAGTGTCCTATGATAGTGCGAGAGCCGACCCTTGTGTTAAGGCGGAGGTTGCACCTCCGCCACAAGAAGTCCAGGTGAGCTACAACTCGTTTCAAAATGAAGCCGCGGCCGCCTAGTGCGCCCTGGACGGCGGAGCTTCATTCTGAAACGAGTTCTTAGGCCCGCGCCCCGCCTACCGACTCCACCATAGCCTTGATATGGGCGGGCGAAGTCCCGCAGCAGCCGCCGACCAGCCGGGCTCCTGCCCGCACACACTCCTCAACACCGGCCGCAAAACGAGCAGGCGGCATGTCAAACACAAGGCGCTTCTCGACCAGTCTGCCCTTGCCCGCATTGGGCTGGGCAAGAATGGGCAGCGACGTCGCTTCTCGCATCAGCGAGACGACCTCGGCCAGTTCGAGCGGATCCAGACTCCCGCAGTTCGCCCCGACCGCACACGCTCCCGCTTCGGCCAGTGTCTGCGCACAGTCACGAGCGGTGTTCCCCATGACGGTACGTCCCCCATTGCCGGCGGTGTTGAAGGCGATCGAAGCGATGATGGGAAGATCGCTCGCCTCTTTCGCGGCGCGTAGTGCGCACAAAGCTTCCCGAAGATCGAACATAGTCTCGATGATGAACCCGTCCACCCCGCCTTCCGCCAGAATGGCTGCCTGCTCCCTGAACGCGGCGTACGCGTCATCCTCATCGAGTTGTCCATATGGCTTCAGCATCTTCCCGGTGGAGCTCATATCGCCAAGCACGTATTGGCCGTCACGAGCGGCTTCTTTGGCCAGCCTGACTCCGGCCAGATTCACCTCGCGTACATCCAGCCCCACCTTGTGAGACTCGATATTGACGCGATTCATGGTCAGGGTGTTTGTGATCAGCAGGTCGACTCCGCAGTCGGCGTATCGCTGATGAACGGCCAGCACTGCGTCTGGGTGGGTGACATTGCTCTGGCCGCCCATCTCCAGACAGGCTTCTCCCGAGTTGAGTCCCCATCGCCCCGTCAAGGAAGATGGCCCTTCTCTCGCTCGCAATAAGATCCGACACGCTCATTCAGGCTCTTTTCATCGTCGCGTCACTGCCCGATCGAGTACGTACGACCGGGATTCGGGAGCGAGCATTTCGAGGCCGAAGCGGTCGATCAACTCGGTGTGCCCATTATAGATCCTTCAACGCTTCGGCTCGCCATGAGCATCGGCACCACCTCTTCGAGTTCTTCAGATACTCTCTCCTTGGTCGACCGGCCCCTGGCGGCCAGGTTCACGGTAGAGTAGAGGAATCGAGTTGTGAGAGGAGGAGCAGCATGCAGGCCATCAGAGTGCACCGGTATGGCGGGCCGGAGGTCCTGGTCCTCGATACCCTCCCGACGCCGGAGCCCGGCCCGGGGGAGGCCCTCGTCCGGGTCTCGGCGGTGGGCGTCAACTTCATCGAGATCTACCACCGAACCGGGCACTACGCCCTTCCACTTCCCATAGCCATGGGGGGAGAGGGGGCGGGAGTCGTCGAGCGACTGGGACCAAGTGATTCGCCCGTGGCCGTCGGCGACCGTGTCGCCTGGGTGGGTGGCCAAGGAGCCTATGCCAGCGAGGCGATCGTCCCTGCCGACCGGCTCGTCCCCTTACCCCCGGGTGTCGACGAACGTCTGGCCGCGGCCGTGATTCTGCAGGGCCTCACCGCCCACTACCTCACCCGCTCCTCGTACGAGCTCAAGCCGGGAGACACCTGCCTCGTGCACGCCGCCGCCGGTGGAGTGGGGCAGTTGCTCTGCCAGATGGCGAAACTCGCCGGGGCCCGGGTCATCGGGACGGTCTCCACGGAAGAAAAGGCTTCCATCGCCAAGGCCGCGGGGGCCGACGAGACGATCAACTACGAAGAAGAGGACTTCGTCCAGCGGGTAAGGACGCTCACCGGAGGGGTGGGCGTCCAGGTAGTGTACGACGGAGTGGGCCAGAAGACGTTCAGCCAGGGGCTCGATTGCCTCGTGCCCCGGGGATACATGGTCCTTTTCGGCGGCGCGAGTGGACCGGTCGCGCCCTTCGATCCCCTCATCTTGTTCCACAAAGGCAGCCTCTATCTGCAAAGACCGACTCTCTGGGACTTCATCCGGACCCGAGACGAACTCATGGCGCGGGCGACGGAGATGTTCGGCTGGATCGAATCCGGCAAGCTGAAGGTGACAGTGGCGGCAACCTTCTCCTTGTCCGAGGCACCCGAGGCACACCGGCTGCTGGCCTCCCGCAAGACTGCCGGCAAGATCCTGCTCATCCCCTGATTCCTGGTTCCGGCGAGGAAGGGCGCAATGATGGAAGAGGAGTTAGCTGAGGCAGCCTGCAACCTCGGGTGGGACGACCTGCCCCGGGAGGTGCGCGCCTCCATTCGCGATCTGTTCGTGGATTGGCTCGGATCGGCCTTCGCGGGAACGCGCTCCGACCCGGTGCAGGCCCTCTTGGCCGCCGGACATGATCTGGCTGTGCAGTCGGCCGCCCCATCGGGGAACGGAGCTACTGTGCTGCCTACGCTGGCTACTGCCAACCCGCTTTGGGCGGCGCTGGTCAACGGAGCATCGAGCCACGTTGTCGAGATGGACGACCTGCATAACACCTCGATATATCATCCAGGCACCTGTGTCTTCCCTGCCGCGCTGGCGGTAGCCGAAGCGAACGGCCGTTGCGGCAGCGACTTTCTTCTCGCAGCCCTTGTGGGCTACGAGGTCTCTCTAAGGATCGGTGAGGCTCTGGGGCGCGAGCACTATGTGTTCTTCCACACGACTGGAACGGTGGGTACGTTTGGTGCGGCCCTGGCTGCGGCCAAGCTCCTGAGGCTACCCAAGGCTCAGACTCTATGGGCTATGGGCAACGCCGGCTCCCAGGCGGCGGGGCTTTGGGAGTTCCTCGCGGATGGTGCGATGACGAAGCAACTCCACCCGGGCAAGGCGGCGCTCAACGGTGTCCTTGCCGCCTACGCCGCCCGTCGTGGCTTCTCCGGACCTGCACACATCATCTCCGGCAAGCGAGGCATGCTGCGGGCTATGATGGCGGCGGGTGCACTGGAGATGGGGACTTTCGATCCGGAAGATTCGGGGGCCGAGAACCGTTTGGAGGCTGCGCTTCTGGAAGGGGTCGAAAAGGGGGAGGGATCAGAGGCGGTCTTCACCCGATTCAAGTCCCCAGAGGTCTCTCTGAAGTACCATGCCTCCTGCCGGCACACGCATCCCGCGGTCGACGCGCTCCTCGAGGTGATGGCGAAAAGCAGGATCCCTGTGGAAGAGATCTCTCTGATCCGTGCGCATGTCTACACTGTCGCCTATGATCGACTCAAGGATACCGAGGTGTCGAGCCCGTGGTCGGCAAAATTCAGCTTTCCTTACTGTCTGGCTCGGGCGGCACAGCTCGGCAGTCTGGGAATTGGGGCGTTCACTCCAGAGTCGCTGGAGGATCCCGCACTGGCCGGCCTCATGGGCATAGTTGACGTGCAGGTCGACCCCGAGCTTGACAGGCTCTATCCCGGGCGCTGGAGCTCCTGGGTCGAGGTCGAGACCCAGGACGGCGTGGTGCATACGGGACGTGTTGAAATCCCCAAGGGAGATCCTGATAACCCTCTCACGGCACGCGAATTGAGAGAGAAGTTCCTCGAACTCACCCGATCCGCCGAAACGCTCACGGAGCAGGGCGCCCGGGAGCTACTGACCAGGTGCTATGAGGTCGAATCGCTGAGCGACATGAGTCTGCTGTTCACCGGCCTTGAACGCGGCAGCAAATGAGCACCGAGCCCTGCCACAAGGTCCTCTCCCCGACGGCGATCCTGGGCTACGGATTCCCGGAAGAGTCGTTCCGTCGGGGTCTGGAGAAGCACCCCGACCTCATCGGTGTCGATGCCGGGAGCACCGACCCGGGCCCCTACTACTTAGGTTCGGGCACGTCGTTCACCAGCCGGGCCGGGGTCAAACGCGATCTGACGCTGATCCTCGAGGCGGCGCTGGAAGCGGAAATCCCGTGCATCATCGGCTCCGCCGGGGGATCAGGCGCTCGGGAGCACGTGAACTGGGCGCGGGAGATCATTCAGGAGATCGCCCGGGAGCGCGGCCTCAGGTTCCGCATGGCCGTCATCAGCGCGGATTTCTCCCGGGACATGGTGACCGCGGCCCTGGACGCTGGCAGGATCTCATCCCTGTTCCCCGCTCCCGATCTCACCCGGGCTGATATCGAGAGAAGCACGAGAATCGTCGGGCAGATGGGAGCCGAGCCCGTGCTGGCCGCCCTGCGCGAGCAACCCGACCTGATCCTGTGCGGTCGGGCCTATGATCCGGTGGTGTTTGCAGCCCCCGCCATCGGGGCCGGCTTCGACCCAGGTTTGGCCCTTCACATGGGCAAGATCCTGGAATGCGCTGCCATAGCTGCCACTCCTGGGAGTGGCAGCGACTGCGTTCTGGGCTCGCTCTACGAGGATGCGTTCGTACTTGAATCCCTGAACCCGGCTCGAGCATTCACCTCTGTGTCCACCGCAGCTCACACGCTCTATGAGAAGAGCGACCCCTACTCGCTGCCGGGCCCGGGAGGGACGCTGGACCTACACATGACCCGGTTCGAGGAACTCGGCGGGGGCCGGGTGAGGGTGACCGGGTCGCGCTACGTGCCGGCCCCGGTCTACACGATCAAGCTGGAGGGAGCCGGTAAGGTCGGATATCGCACCATATCCATCGCCGGGATTCGAGACCCCCTCTTGATCAGCCAGATCCACGATGTGCTGGCGACCATCGAGGGCCGAGCGACACGAGACCTGAACATCGAGGGCCGGGTGCTGTTCCACGTCTACGGGCGCGACGGGGTGATGGGCCCGCGCGAGCCCGAGCGAGAGCGCGCCTCGCATGAACTGGGGCTGGTGATCGAGGCGGTGGCCGCCACTCAGGCCGAAGCGGACAGTCTCTGTTCGAGCGTGCGCAGCACCCTGCTTCACTTCGGGTATCCGGGGCGCATGGCCACAGCGGGCAACCTCGCTCTTCTCTACAGCCCCTCCGACGTCGCCTGCGGGGAGGTGTTCGAGTTCACCATCTACCACTTGCTCGAGGTCGACGACCCGGTGGCTCCTTTTCCTATCGAGTACTGCGAGGTGGGACCATGAACGATCGGCTCCCCCGGCTTGTGGCTCTCTCGGAGCTGGCGGTCGTCATCCGCAGCAAGAATTCGGGGCCCTATGAACTGACTCTGGATGTCATCTTCCGGAACGAAGACGAC
>CAVPLM010000014.1:0-156390 GCA_963706025.1 uncultured Actinomycetes bacterium
TCATCCCGGGGTACGGGCTCCAGCTATTCACCAGCCCTGACGCCGCCGCGCAGGCTCTGAAGGCCGGCGATGTCGATGTCATCTTCCCCATCCCGTCGTCGTTGGCGGAGAGTCTTAAGGCCGACCCCAAACTGGAGGTGCAGGGTACCAGCAAGATGCCCCTGATGTTCGGCCTCAACAACTCACCCAACTACAAGATACATCCCGAATTGACCGACGTGAGGCTGCGCGAGGCGATCGACATCGCCATCGATCGTGATCAGATAGTCAGCGACGTGTACCAGGGCTATGCTGTTCCTGGCGGCTCGCTGATCTACCCGGAGTATACGCCCAAACACATGTCGGCCCCGCTCGCGCCGGTCACTCGGGATGTCGCTCGAGCCAACCAGATCCTCGACGAGGCGGGCTACGCGAAGGGCTCCGATGGCATCCGGGTTGCCAATGGCCAGCCCATGGAGTACACGGTGGTTCTGTGGTCCGCGCGTTCAGGTGACCATCAGCGGCTCTTCGGCGTCCTGAAGCAGAACCTGGCCGAGATCGGCATCTCCCTTGTCTCGGAGATGACCGATGACGCCTGGGGTGCGTTCATAGGCTACACTCCCGGCGAGTTCCATTCGACCAAGGACGCCTGGCTTCTCTCATTCGTAGAGAACCCGGACCCGGACAGTGGCCTTGTGATGTTCACGAGCACGATGGCCGAGTATGGCATAAGCCCGACGGGGACGGCCAATCCGGAGTATGACGAGCTCTACAAGCTCACCAAGAATCCCGACCCCACCGCGCGCATAGCTACGGTTGACGCTGCGGCCGCTTGGATACAGGACAACCACGCGGAGATCGCGCTGGTCTACTGGGACGTGCTCACCGCGTGGAACAAGCAGTGGCAGAACATCCCGGATATCGGGTGTCTGTTCACCACCATCTCGTACATTAGTAAGGATGCCTTCGTTCGAGTCGCTGTTCAAGAGTAGTTGAGAACGAGAACGCGCTCTCGAATCAGCAGGAGGCGCGCCCGGTCCTAGGGCGCGCCTCCTGCTGAACGCCCTTGACATCGCCGAGAAGCGCTGCCGAACGCGATGACACAGGACCGTCCGGGGGTGAAGAAAGGCCTGTTTGCCCGCCGGCCAGAGCACTAGTACAGTTAGGACCACCGCGAGATCATTCGCGACGGCAGGGCCGGAGGAGAGACCATGAGGGGCCACCGTACTGACTGCGGCCTGGTAGTCTGCAGGCTGCATCGCGACCCGGTCACAGAGTGAGTAGACGCCAGAGATTCATCTTGCGTCGCGGCGGTAGCGCGTTGGTGATCGCCTTTCTAGCGATCAGCTTCAGCTTCGTGCTCTTCCGCGCGCTACCCGGCGACGCGGTGACGAACATCAGCCGGGTGCCGAACATGCCCCCGGAGGCACGCGAGGCGATACGTGCCGAGTTCGGCCTCGACAAGCCATTGTCGACCCAGTACGTGCTCTACCTGAAGGAGCTGGTGCAGGGCAACCTCGGCCTAAGCTTCCAGACGCGGCAGCCGGTGCTCGGGGAGGTCCTGGAAAGGGTGCGCAACACCATCCCCATGGTCGGCGTAGGCGCCGTGGTGGCGATCCTCGTCGGTACCCTGATCGGTGTCAGCGCCGCCTATCGCCAGGGCACGGTGCGCGACCGTGCCATCACCGGCACCGCCATGGTTCTCTACGCGCTGCCGGTGCAGTGGCTCGCGATTCTCCTGTTGGTCGCGTTCGCCGGGGTGCTGCCGACCAGCGGGATGAGCGATCCCTACCTGGTCGACCCCAGTTTCTGGACGGTGCTGCTCGACCGTCTCAGGCACATGGTGCTGCCTTCAGCCGTCGTGACGCTGGTGATATTCGGCTCCTTCGCCCTGGTGGTACGCTCCTCGCAGCTGGAGGCTCTGGGCGAGGATCACGTGCTGACGGCGCGCGCCAAAGGCTACGGCAACCGGCGCGTCATCTGGCGCGAGTCCTTCCGCTCGGCGTTGCTGCCGCTTGTCACCCTCTCCACCCTGACCCTCGGCTGGGTGATCGCCGGCGGTATCCTGGTCGAGACGGTCTTCAGCTGGCCCGGCGTAGGGCTCGCCACCGTGCAGGCGGTCGGCGGCCGCGACTATCCGATGCTGCAGGGCATCTTCCTGTTCATCACCCTCTCGGTTGTCGCTTTCAACTTCCTCGGCGATGTCCTGCACGCGGTGCTCGATCCGCGGGTGGTCGAATGAGGCTTCTTCGCCGGTTGGCGCACCGCCCGACGATCATCGCCGGGATCGTCATCGTACTCGCCTTCACGCTGGTCGCCATCTTCGCGCCGCTGCTCGAGCCCTATCCGACCGACAGGCCCAGTGGGGAGCCCTTCGAGCCGCCCTCGTCGGCTCATTGGCTCGGCACCGACGATGTCGGTGTCGACATGCTCTCTCTGACCATCGCCGGCACCCAGAACTCGATGCTGGTCGGTTTTGCCGCCGCCTTCGTGGCGATCTTGGTCGGGGGTACCGTGGGCATCATCGCAGGCTACCGCGGCGGCTGGAGCGAGACCGGCGTGGTGGGCGTGACCGACTTCTTCCTGGTCATCCCCGGCCTGCCACTGATGATCGTCCTGGCGGCCATCTTCGGACAGTCGATTTACCACATCGTAGTCGTCATTGGCCTGCTGTCCTGGATGAGTGTCAGCTACGTGGTGCGCGCGCAGGTACATACCCTCAAGGTGCGCGGCTTCGTGGCCCGGTCGCGTTCTCTGGGAGCCAGCGATAGCTACATCATCCGCCGCCACATCCTGCCCCACGTTGCGCCGCTGCTGGTGGCTCAGACGGTGCTGGCCGTTGCGATCGCCGTGTTCTTCGAGGCGGCCTTGGCGTTCGTCGGTCTCGGTGACCTGGAGCGGATCTCGTGGGGCACCATCCTTCAGCAAGCGTTCCAACATACTGCTGTCTCGGCCGGTGCGTGGTGGGCGATTGTGCCGCCCGGAGTCTGCATCGCGCTCGTAGTGCTTGGCTGCTTCCTGGTCGGCCAGGGAGTGGAAGAAGCGATGAACCCGCGTCTTGGGCACGCCCATGTCGCGCCGCGCTCGTTCGCTCGGCGCTCCACCTGGGTGGAGGAGGAGCGGTGAGCATCCTCGAGCTTTCCGACCTGCACGTCTGGTTCGATGCCCCCGACGGGCGCTCGGCTCACGCCGTGCGTGGCGTCGATCTCTCGGTCCGTGAAGGGGAGCGGGTCGGGGTGCTCGGCGAGTCGGGCTGTGGCAAGACGACGCTGATTCTGGCCGCGATGGGTCTGCTGCCCTCCTTCGCGACCGTGGGAGGGCGGGTGTGCCTCGACGGTATCGATGTGCTTGCCGACGGCGAAAAGAGTGCCCGCACGGTGCGCTGGACGCATGCTGCCATGGTCTTCCAGGGCGCCATGAGCGCGCTGAACCCGGTCCACCGGGTGGGCAAGCAGATCGCCGACCCAATGGTCTTCCACAAGCAGCGCTCGCGGTCCGAGGCACGGGCGCGCACCCTGGAGTTGCTGGAGCTGGTCGGCCTGCCCGCGAGCGTCGCGCGCCGCTACCCGCACGAACTCTCGGGCGGGATGCGCCAGCGTGCCGTAATCGCCATGGCTGTCGCGTGCGACCCCAAGGTGCTGTTCGCCGACGAGCCGACGACCGCCCTCGATGTGGTCGTGCAGGCACAGATCGGCGATCTGCTGTGCGAGCTCGCCGAGCGCCTCGGCTTGGCGCTGGTGCTGGTCACCCACGACATCGGCATGATCGCCGAGAACAGCGAGCGCGCCGTCGTCATGTATGCCGGAGTGGTGGTCGAGGACGGCCCCACCTACGACGTACTGACGGCTCCCCGTCACCCCTACACGCAGCTGCTCCTGGAGGCTACCCCGGTGGTCAACCGCGACCGCCCGTTGGTCTCCATCCCGGGTGCCCCGCCACGCCTCGATGAGCCGATCAGCGGCTGCGCCTTCGCGCCCCGCTGTCCGTACTCTTCTAGGACCTGCGGCACACGTCCACCGCTGGAGGGCGCCGGCCATGTCGTCGCCTGCCATGCTGCCGCCCAGGGGAGGCTGGCATGAACGGCGCCGCCATGGGCACTGCCTCCATAGGCACCGCCCCCGTGAGCGCTACCCCTGCCGCCGAGCATCTGCTCGAGGTGCGCGACCTTTCCGTGCATTTTGTCCTCAGGCGCTCCTTCTCCGATCGCCTGAAACGGCGCTCTGGGCGGATCGCCCGCGCTGTCGACGGCGTCAGCCTCAGCGTCGATGCCGGCGAGCTGCTCGCCCTGGTCGGCGAGTCGGGCTCCGGCAAGACGACCCTTGCTCTGGCAGCGCTGCGTCTGCTCGACCCTACCGCCGGTACCGTGCTGCTCCAGGGCAGCGACGTCACCCGTCTGCCACGCGGCGCGCTGCGCTCCTTGCGCCGCCGCGCACAACTCATCCACCAGGACCCGTACGCCGCGCTGGACCCGCGCTTGCGGAGCCGGGAGATCGTGGCGGAAGGCTTGCGCATTCATGGCTTAACGGCCTCGAAGGAGGACGAACGTGCGCAGGTCTATGCCTCCTTGACCAAGGTCGGCCTCACCCCGCCCGAGAGCTTCGCCGAGCGCTACCCACACCAGCTCTCCGGCGGTCAGCGCCAGCGGGTGGCGATCGCCGGCAGCCTGGTGCTTTCGCCATCCTTGCTGGTGGCCGACGAGCCGGTCTCCATGCTCGACGTCTCGGTGCGCGCCGGCGTCCTCGAGTTGCTGGACAAGCTACGCCGCGAGGAGGGACTCGGTATCCTGATGATCACCCACGACCTGGCGACGGCAGCGCACGTCGCCGACCGCGTAGCGGTGATGTATCACGGTATGCTCGTCGAGTTGGGCCCGGCGCGCAGCGTCATCGATGCTCCTCAGCACCCCTACACGCAGGCCCTGATCGCTGCGGTGCCGCGCGTCCACCGCGAAGAGGCGCGCAAACGCACCCTCCCGGGCGAGCCGCCCGATGCCTCGCAGGTGCCGCCGGGCTGCCGCTTCCACCCGCGCTGCCCGATCGCAATGGAGCGCTGCCGGGAGGAGGTGCCGCAGCTTCTTCCGGGAATCACCTCCGGCGAGCAGATCTTGGTCGCCTGTCATCTGCGAAGCGCATCGAAAGCGTAGCGCTCCTGGGAGCTCCTGCAACCGTTACTCTCCGAAAATCACCCATCTCGGGTGATTGGAATAAGCCGCTGAACAGTGTTGTATGAAAGGAGAGATCATGCTGAGCCGTTGCCGCGCGATGCCAGCAGCGCGAGGCTTCGCGGTCAACGGCCCGCCCAGCGGAGTCAAGCGGGCGGCGCCCTCAGACAAGGAGGCGGTTGTCAAAGCGGCCTTGGGGATGGAGAACGATCATCATGGGTGAAACGAGCAGCAAGCGAGAGTACGTGTGCGTCGAAGGCTCTCCGGTCAACAGGGGATTGATCTATGGGGAGACCCTGCGGACCGAGATCCGAGAGCTGATCGAGCTTTGGAAACAGAACCTCGAGCGAAACACCGGGATGCCGGCGGAGGACTTTATCACGAAGTTCCTCGATCACACCGGATACCTACCTGCGATCCAACGGTTCACCCCCGGGTTGCTGGAAGAAGTCAGGGGGATCGCGAAGGGCTCCGGCAATAGTCTCGACACGATCTTCGCCTTCCAACTGCTGGACGAACTGATCCTGAACGCAGGCGACGTGGCCGGCCACTGCAGCAGCATCGGTGTGGATAGGACAGAGACAAAGCCCGCCTTACTCGGTCAGAACTGGGATATTGAGGGTTTTGTACACGGGTTCCAGACTGTGCTGCATGTCAAAGAAGAAGGCTCGGACATCGAGTCTCTCGTGTTCACTTACGCCGGCATGATCGCTGCCTTCGGTGTCAACAATAGGGGCATCGGTGTCTGTCTCAACAGCCTGCCGATACTGCGCTATGCGCAGACCGGGCTGCCGGTGGCATACGTTATCCGCGGCATTCTGGCAAATCCAACGATCGACGGCGCGTTGGACTTCGTGAGAACGATCGACCATGCCTCGCCCCAGAACTATTTGATCGGGGACTCCGAGAGGATAGTTGACCTAGAGTGCTCCTCGGGAAAAGTCGTCCAGTTCTCCGTCGCGGGCAATCCGGGTGTGGTCTTCCATACGAATCATCCCCTGGTGAACGACGACTACAGTTCCAAGTACACCGCACTTCTCAGAGACCGCGAACGAGGCGAGAGGACGGATGAGTCCTATCACGCTGCCGTGGGATTCATGGAACAGAATTCCGGCACACGCTTCTTGACCCTCGAGAAAGAGCTGGGCGCTCTTCCGGCCGAAGAGATCACGGTCGACAGGATCAAGTCCATCCTGGCTTCGCACGACTCGTCCGACCATCCGATCTGCATGGATCTGGGGGACGAGACCAAGCTCACTTCCATAGTGTCGACGGTGATCGAACTGTCTGGCGATCCCCAGTTCCACGTGGCGTTTGGACCGCCCGATGTCACACCGTACATGACATACACATTCTCGGATACTCGGTAGACGAGCGAAGGTCAGAAAAGGGCGGCCGTCATGCTTCTTGAGGACTACATCGATCAGTACACGTCGAGAACGAAGAAGTCTGAAGCGATCTGGAACGAAGCCAAGATGGTGCTACCCGGCGGCGTTGCAGGAAATGCGGGGTTTCTAGCACCCCGCCCTATCTATTTGAGAAGGGCGAAGGGCGGGAAGCTCTACGACGTCGATGGAAATGAATACATAGATCTGATGCTGAGCGGGTTCGCGAACATTCTCGGGCACAGCCCCGATGCGGTCGTCGCTGCTGTGAAGAGACAGCTCGAGCTTGGGACCTCCTACATTCTGTTCAATGAAACGGGACTCAAGCTCGCGAAGATGATTCAGAAGCATCAGCCGCACGTCGAGATGATCCGCTTTGCCAACACAGGTTCAGAGGCGACGATGTTCGCCCTGCGAGTGGCAAGATCCTTCACGAAGAAAGACAAGATAGCCAAACCTGAAGGCGGCTACAACGGCCAGCACGACTACGCGCTCGTAAGCGGCAGCACCGGTATTGCAGGCTCGGCCAGCAGGCCGGAGGGATGTTCGGGAAGCGCGGGGATCCCGCGCTATATCCCGGAGCAAACCGTCGTATTTCCCTGGAACGATACTGAGGCCACCGTCTCTATCATCGAAGAGAATGCCGGTGAACTGGCCGCCGTGATACTGGAACCCCTTCCCGGTTTTGGTATGGGGACCATAAGCCCTGGGAAGGGCTACTTGGAGGCGATCCGGGAGGTAACTGCCAAGCACGGCATCCTATTGATCTTCGACGAGGTCGCGACCGGCTTCAGGGTTGGTGGCATGGTCGGATCGGCGCGCTATTTCGGTGTGACGCCGGACCTGTCCTGTTACGGCAAAGTCATTGGTGGTGGATTCCCCGTAGGAGCCTTCGGCGGTAGGAAAGACATCATGGAAACGACCCTCGGTCCGAACGCCAAGCCCGAGGACAGGGTATTCCAATCCGGGACCTTCACCGGCAATCCGATCACCATGGCCGCAGGTCTTGCTTGTCTGGAAGAGCTCGAGGCCAGCGATTATGCGCATATCGATAGACTGGCCGAGAGGATCAAGAATGGCCTCACGACCATTGCGGCGGAGAAGGGCTATCCGATACAGGTTACCGGTGAGGGGTCCATCTTCTACCCTCACTTCAATGACAGCCCGGTCAGAACCATGCGGGACAAACTGAAGGACAACACCACCAGGAATAGGTTGTTCTCCATGGGTCTGATAGCGCACGGTATCTACGCGCCTCCCAATCACGCACTTGCGACCTGTTTTGCCCATACAGACGCGGACGTCGACTACATCTTGGAAGTCAGCGAGGAAGTCATGGGAGCCATGCAGGAGTAGATGTGATGCTCGGCTACATGAACAGACTGCTACACGTGGACCTGTCTCGCATGTCTTTTGAAACCTGTGAGCTGGACCAGGACGATGCCCGGGACTACATCGGAGGCAGCGGGCTCGCGGCAAAGATCCTGTACGACGAGACGGATGGTGGCACTGATCCGCTTGGACCTGAGAACGTGATCATCTTCATGACCGGTCCGTATACCGGTACCCGAGCATTGTCATCATCGAGGCATGTAGTGGTCGCCAAGTCGCCGCTGACCGGTCTTTTCGGGGAGGCGAACTCCGGGGGATCCTGGGCAGAAGAACTCAAGAAGAGCGGCTTTGATGGCATAACCGTTGAGGGTATGGCTTCCAAGCCCGTGTATCTCTGGATCCACAACGGCGAGGTAGAGCTCAGACCGGCGGAGCATATCTGGGGCAAGGACACCTTCACCACGGATGCCATCGTGAAATCCGAGACCAGCAGACAAGCGGTAGTGGCATGCATCGGGCCGGCCGGAGAGAAGCTGATACCGTTCTCAGTGATACTGAACGACGGTGTCCATGCCCGAACAGCCTCCAGGTGCGGCCTGGGTGCGGTCATGGGTTCCAAGTACTTGAAAGCCGTGGCCGTTGCCGGTGATCTCGATTTTCCGATATACGACCCCGAGAGTCTGAAGCGATCGATCAGGGGCGTTGCGAAGGAGGTAATGACCAGGTCGGTCGGTCTGAGACTGTTCGGAACAGCTGGGGGTCTGGTCGGATCCGAGGCCCGGGGAGGACTTCCCCTGAAGAACTGGGGATACTCGGGAAGGTGGGAAGAAGGCGCCGCCAAGATCACAGGAGCGACCATACTCGAGGCCTACAAGACCGACGACTACCGCTGCAGACGGTGCATGATAAGGTGCGGCAAGAACGTGAGGCTGCCAGAAGGCGCAGGTGTGGGGGAGGAGCAGGCTGTTCCTGAATACGAATCGCTGGCACTCCTAGGAAGCAATTGCCTCATTGATGATCCAGTGGCTCTGATCAGAGCAAACGACCTGTGCAATCGCTACGGCCTGGACACCATGACTACCGGTGGTGTCATTGCCTTTGGCATGGAGGCCTTCGAAAGGGGCTTGATATCTCCGCAGGATACGGACGGTATCGACCTCTGCTGGGGGAATGCGGAGGCCCTGATCCAGACGATCCACAAGATCGGTCAGCAGTCGGGGATCGGCAGGCTTCTCGGCCTCGGCACCCGCGGCGCTGCCGCAGAACTGGGGCAGAACGCGGAGGAGTTCGCCATACACGTGAAAGGGCTGGAATTCCCGGCGCACGACCCAAGGGCGTACAACGCCGGGGGAGTGAATCTGGCTACATCAAACATCGGAGCCAGCCACCAGTGTGGGTTCTCCCATGCTTTCGAGAGAGATCTCTCGGCGCCCGAGATCGGTATCCCCAGCCCTACCGATCCATTTGAGATCGAAGGGAAAGGGGTCCTCGCTGCCAAGTCGCAGAACTACATGGGCATGATCGACTCTCTGATCACCTGCAAATTCGTCATGTACGGGGGGATAGGGATCTCCACAATGATCGAGTGGTATCGGCAGATCACAGGCAGGGCCATGGACGTAGACGAATTCATGAAGGCCGGGGAGAGAATCTTCAACACGAAGCGAATCTACAATGTCGATTGTGGGGTAAGCCGCAAGGACGACACTCTGCCTCAACGCATCCTGACGCTGCCGAAAAGCGGTGACGGGCATAGCCCCAATCTGCCGCATCTGGGAAGGATGCTGCATGAGTACTACCAATACAGGGGCTGGTCGGAAGACGGCATTCCCACTCGGGAGAAACTGGATGACCTGGGAATCTCAGGGAAGGAATGCAGGCAGGGATCATTCCGATAGTGACATGAATGGAAGACCAGACACGCGGAAGCCCGTATGTGCAGTCGCAAAGCATAAGAACGCAAAGAAAGCTGTTTGGGATGCTCTGAGTCGGATCGAGATACCTGATCTGACCGGCATGCGGGTTCTTCTAAAGCCAAACATCGGCCGCAAGGTGCACAAGCACACGGGGATCAATACAAACCCGGAAGTCACCGAGGCGGTCTTCGAGTTTCTCAGCGCCCGCTTCGATGCCGGCTACTACATCGGCGATTCACCCGTCACGGGTGTCAAGAGCAAGGAGGCCTTCGCGGCCAGCGGGCACGGTGGCTTCTTAGAGCGACAGGATATCGAGTACCTCGATCTGGATAGCCGGAGGCCTACGAGAGTGCCCATAGCGGATGGGCGCATCCTTGAGGAGATCAAAGTCACCGGGTTCATTCATGACTTCGACTACGTCATTTCCATACCCGTTCTCAAGATGCATATGCATACCGGTGCCTCTCTCGGATACAAGAACATGAAGGGGCTTCTCTACAGGCGGGAGAAGATCAGGTTTCACCAGCTCCACGCGCCCGAAGCGAAGCAGACGTACGGATGCAGGGAGCTGGACCTGGCGATAGCAGACATGGCCAGGGTCTTGGAGCCTGATCTGGTGGTTTGCGACGCAACCTATGCAATGGAAGGTATGGGACCGTCGGCAGGGGATCGAAGACAACTCGATACCGTTATTGCCTCAACCGACTGTCTGGCGGCGGATATCGTAGCCTTGGCCGTCGTGAAACTGGATATCGATCACGTGCCCCATCTGCGTTTGATCGCCGAGCAAACCGAGGGAGTGACATCGGTTGAGGATATACGCACCATTCCCGACGATATTGAACCGTTCAAGACCGATTTCGCGGTGCCGCCCACGGAGATAGTCATACAGAATCTGATGGTGAATCTGCTCGATGAGGGATCATGCTCAGCCTGCCAGTCTTCGGTGTACCTGTTCCTCAAGAACAATGAGGGCTTTGATAAGCGAGTATCAGGGAGAACATGGCCACTTCAATATCGCCATCGGTAGCGACATAGAAGAAGTGCCGGTGGATACATTCGTGATCGGCAACTGTGCCGCCTGCCACAAGGAAAGGGGGACGTTCCTGATGGGATGCCCACCCGACCAGACGAGCATCATGGAAATGGTTAGGAAGAAGCTGTCGGACAAGGCATAGGGTTCACCGCAGACCGTTCACACGTAGTTGAGTTCTCTGGCTCTCAGAATGGCCTGCTCCCGGGTGGTGACTCCGAGCTTGGTGTAGATGTTCTTGATGTGCGTCTTGACTGTATTCAGGGATATGAACGAGTGCCCGGCTATCTCCTTGTTGGTAAGTCCGATGAAGATCAGCCTGAGTATCTCGATCTCCCGCTGTGACAAGGCTTCCGAATCGCCGACAATCACGGGCCGGCCGCCGGACTCGGCATTCAGCTTCAGTCGGCACGCTTTGAGCAGCTCCGACGCATGTATTCTGACGACACCCTTGGGGCTTTTGCAGAGGGAGACAAGCAGATCAACAAGATACTCGGCGTTCTCTACGAAGGGACGGACGTAGCCTTCAGGGCCGGCGAACTCGATGCACGACGCCAGTACGTCCAATGCTTCCTCTTCGCGGCCGAGGGCGTATAGGCACGCTGCGGTAAGAACATCGACGGTGACCAGCGAAGTCTGCCGGTGCCTGCTCGAGACTCGGGGGCGGAGGGCGAATAGGAGATCCGCAGCCTCCTGATACCGGCCCGATGCCATTTCGAACTGAGCCATCAGCAGGCATTCTTTCTCGAAGTTTCGAGAAAAGGGCTCTGTGACGCGCAGCCTGCGCTGTGCCGCCCACCTGGCAACCGTGTCAAGCTCAGACTGCACGACGGCCAACTGGACCGCTGCCAGCTCGGTGGAAGCGATACGGACCGAGGATCTGGTCTGTCTCGCGATCTGAAGGGCCTCGGTCATTATTCCCTTGGCAAGGTCGTGATGCCCAAAACTCTCGTTGATGAAAGCCTGCAGCTTGAGACCCAAGAGCAGGTAGCCGATATCGGACACGGGTCTGGCATATTCAGTGCAACGTGAGGCATGTTCCAGAGCCCTGTCCAACTGGTTCTTGCCGTAGTAGACCTGGGCAAAGGTGATATTGAACATAGCCATGGCGGACCTCAGGGGCGGGTCTTCTCTCCGGGCATATTCCAGGGCATCCGTCAGCAGTTCTTCGGCAGCTCTCAGGTGACCGAACAGCAGCTCGAGGCGGGCCTGCCTGTTCAACAAATGAACCTTCACGTAGTTGCCTCTGCCGGGGTCCAGGCGGCCGACTACATCCAGCCCGGATTGCACCACATCCATCGCCGGCTGAAGGTCCCCCTGTTCGATGTGTGCCGTAGACAGGACTGATTGCACAAGCCAACGGGCCATCACATTCCGAGTGGAGATCGTCCGCAGCGCCCGCTCAGCTGCTGCGATCACCTCGGCGGGCTCCCTGTAGTAGATGCAGTTGAGCTTCAGCGCCAGAAGCAGGTCCTCAGCATGCTTCCGCTTCTCGCTCGAGTACGAATCCGTCATGGCGTCAAAGGAGTCTTCCAGTTCCGCGATCGTAGCAGTTATGTCGCTGAGCTCCTCCTGGAGGAACACCACCAGGGCATGGTAGAGGAGCAGGAGGAAGCGCCGCTCCAGAGTCTCTTCCGGGAGACTCTCCAGCCATCTACGGGCGATCGTCCACTCATAGCTGTAGATCAGCGTCATGAACTTGCTCTCCACCAACCCGGCTGCGAACTCGAGGTCGTTGGAGCTGAAGGCGTGGTGGAAGGCTTCCTCCAGGTATCCGTGGTCGGCATACCAGGCACTGGCCCTCTTGTGGAGGTCAGGAATGGACGGGGACCCGGTGCTCTGCAGTCGGCGTTGGAGCATCTGGGCAAACAGCGGATGGTATCGATACCACTGCGACTTGCTATCCAGTGGAATGACGAAGAGGTTCTTGCGCTCCAGCTCGTCGAGCATATCGCGGGTGTAGTCACCTTCGGTCATGTGAAGACAGAGATCTGCGCTTAGCTGTCTCAAAACGGCCGTCTTCAGAAGGAAATCCTGAACCTGGCGGGACTGGTTGGTGAATACTTCCTCAAACAAATAGTCGAGCATGTACTTGTTCTGGAAGACGTCGTTGGCCGTCAGTCCTTTGGGAATGTTGCCCTTCAGCAAGGACAGACCGACGACTTGGAGCCCTACGGGCCATCCTTCGGTCAACGAGTGTAGCTCCTGTATTTCTGCCAGTGGCAGGTCTAATTGCATCGTATTGTGAAAGAAGTATGCGGAGTCATCCAAACTGAATTGTAGATCCGGCATCTTGAGTTCCGTTACTCCCTGTCCCGCTCGGAGGCGCGACAGTTGGAACGGTGGATCCTGCCGAGTGATGATAGTCAGGTGAAGTTGAGGTGGACAGCGGCGCAGCAAACTTTGTATGTCGTGATGAATCGAGGAAGACTCTATAGCATGGAAATCGTCAAGAACTAAATAGAAACGTTCATTGAGGTAAGAGAAGCGGTTTATGATGTTGGCGATAATTGTCTGCCCGACCACAGTGTGTCCCTGAAGGAGGGGGTCGAATGCTGCTTTCAGGGAGCGGTGCAGGTCCTGCAGTGCAGTAAGAAGGTAGCGGTAGAAGACGCTGGGCTCGCTGTCGCTCTCATCGAGGGAGTACCAGGCTACGGGCATCTCTTGCTGAGCGATCCACTGGCAGACAAGGGTCGTTTTGCCGAAACCTGCCGGCGCGGAAACAAGCGTCAGCTTGCCGAGCGCTCCTTGGTTGAGCCTCTCGATGAGGTGAGAGCTCGGTACGAGTCGCGGTTGGAGCGGGGGGACCGAGAGTTTTGTTCTCAGCAGAACGATATTGGCCTGCTCAGCGACAGATATGGAGGCCATTGGACCCGCACTCCCTCCGTTCTCGCATGCACGTCTGCCACTAGTCAGCAGGCGAACGCCAAAGGCGGCCATGCTCGAGCAGCCTCGGCCCGCCCGCGTAATGATGCGCCCGGCCGCCGCTTGGGGTCAAGAGGCTAGGCCTCAGCGCGGTATCACGCGGCCGTCGACCTCCTCCATGTCGAACCACCACTTGCGGCTGGGGTCCTCCTTGCCGTAGCCGAGCACGTCGTCGAGCCAGATGAGGCCGCGGCGGGCGAGCTGCGACCGGGCGGCGAGCGTGGTGGCCACCGCGTGGTACCAGGTGTCGGCCTTGTTCCAGGGACATACCTTTATGCATCGCCCGCAGCTCGAGCCGTGTGCGTTGGTGACCCGGAAGCGCGTGCACGACTCTATGTCGTTCCTCCAGATCTGGTAGCCGTTGTACATGGTCTGCGGTCCCTCGGGGATAGAGCCCGACGGGCACTCCCGGGCACACTTCTTGCAGGCGGCGCAGAACTGCTGCAGGCCGAAATCGATGGGTCTGTCGGGTGCGAGCGGCAGGTCGGTCGTCACCACTGCTGCCTTGAACCGGGGGCCCATGAAGGGGTGCAGTACGATCCCGCCAATGCGGCAGATCTCGCCCAGGCCTGCCAGGAGGAGGATCGGGGGGACGACCACCTTGTAGTCCGAGGCGTGATGGGCCCGCGCGGAATAGCCGAGGCGGCGGATGTAGTCGGCCAACATGCAGGCGGTGAATGCCGAGCCTGTATAGGCCCGGAAGCTCTGAGAGTTGCTGACCCAGTCCCGTCCACTCCCGGCCGCGAAGGACGGGTAGTTCTGGTCGATCAGGATGGCTATAGCATGGGTGTGTCCCAGGTCGACGGCCTTGCCGTTCTTGTCGAAGGAGTAGACGGCGTAGGGCGGCAGCTCGCAGATGCCCACGTCATCGGCGCGCATGAAGAGCGCCGTCTGCTTGACGTGCCTGGAGAGGACGAGCGGGTCGTCGGGCAGCGGCGCTCGCGGCGCAGCGACCGGACCATCCACCACCTCGGCCAGATGCAGCTGCATGGCGAGCATCGCCCCCGACAGCGGGTATTTCTCCACAAAACGCTGTCGCTCGCGTTGGGCCACTGGACCGTAGTCCCCGCGCAACGCCCGGTTGAAGCCATGCTCCCGCTCGTCGAAGCAGGCGACTTCGTGGGTAATCTTTGTGGTGGGGCGGCTCACCCGGCGAAGCCGGTGCGCGGCGTAGCGCTGGTTGAGGCGGTCGCGACGGAGCCCGCCCGGCACGGCGATGCTCGCGGGGTCGGTGGTCATCACGTGGGGGATCCTCCTGACCTGCGTTCAAACGCGGAGAGGTGGTTTGACAGACCCAGTCTATCCACTCTGGAGGTGCCCCCGCAAGACGACCAAGAGGGGGTTCCGAAAGAACCTGCCGCACTCACTTGACCGCATGGAGGCTCTGGGACGAGAATGACGGGACACGAGCGCAACTGTGACGCGAGGCCAGCTGGGTGGAAGCCGGCCCCGCAGTTTCGTGCAAGGAGCGGCATGCGCCAGCCGTATCTGGAAGTGCATAGGGTCATCGAGGCTCCGGCCGGCGTGGTCTGGGACCTGCTGACCGACACCTCCCGCTGGGCGGAGTGGGGTCCTTCCATCCGGGCGGTCGACTGTCCCGACCGGTTCATCCGCAAGGGTACCCGCGGTCGCGTGGAGACTTTGCCCGGAGCGTGGGTCCCCTTTGTGATCACGGAGTTTCGACCCGGGTACTTCTGGTCCTGGAAGGTCTTCGGCCTTTCGGCCACAGGGCATCGGGTCGACCCTCTACCGCCCGGTCGGTGCTCTCTCGTGTTTGCCGTCCCTCCAGTGGCGGCCCCCTATCTCACCGTGTGCCGGATCGCTATGGTCCGCATCGAGCGCCTGGCTCTCGGGGAACGATCTGCGGCTCGCGCTGAATAGCAGGCGACGCTTGCGATCATGACCGACTATCGCAGCCTCAGCATGTGGCACGACACGGCCGGCGAGGCCTTCACCCCTCGGCCCGGCCTGCCCGGGTCCACGGCCGTGGACGTCGCCATCGTAGGCGCGGGCTACACAGGGCTCTGGACCGCCTACTACCTGAAGCGCCTCGACCCCACGTTACGGGTGGTGGTGCTGGAGAAAGAGGTGGCCGGTTTCGGCGCCTCCGGCCGCAACGGCGGCTGGTGCTCGCAGTACTTCGCCTCCCCTCGCGAGCGCCTGGCCCAGAAGGCCGGCCGGGAGCCGGTGGTGGCCCTGCTGCGCGCCATGTGCGAGACGGTCGCAGAAGTGGGGCGGGTGGTCGCCGCGGAGGGCATCGCCTGCGACTTTCATCAGGGCGGAAACCTCGTCTTCGCCACCAACCAGGCGCAACTCAGGTCCCTGCGCGAGGAGTTGGTCTACGAAGACTCCTGGGGTTTCGGCAGGCCCGACTACCGCTGGCTCTCCGCCAAAGAGGCACGGGCGCGGATCGCCGTGGAGGGGGCCCTGGGAGCGCTCCACAGCCCCCATTGCGCTCGGGTGCATCCGGCCAAACTGGTGCGGGGCCTTGCCCGGGTGGTGGAGAGCCTGGGCGTTCCCATCTACGAGAGGACCCCGGTGCTGGAGTTGGCGCCACGGGCGGCGCGCACGGCGAGCGGAGAGGTCAGAGCCGAGGTACTGGTCGGGGCCACCGAGAGCTACACGGTCGCCTTCCCTGGAGCCGAGCGTGATCTCGTGCCGGTCTACTCGCTCATGATCGCCACCGAGCCGCTGCCCGACGCGGTCTGGGAGGAGATCGGTTGGAGCGGCGAGGAATGCTGGATGGACGGGCGCCACCTCATCATCTACGTGTGCCGCACCGCCGATGGGCGCATCGCCATCGGGGGCCGGGGGGCGCCCTACCATCTCGGCTCCCGTATCGACCCCGCCTTCGAGCGGGATCCCGCGGTCTTCGAGCATCTGAAGAGGACGCTCGCGGCGCTTCTGCCCGCCACGGCACCCGCTGCCGTCACCCATCGCTGGGGTGGGCCGCTCGCCCTGCCCCGCGACTGGCACTCCTCGGTGGGGTACGATCGCGCCCGCGGCTGGGCCTGGGCGGGCGGCTACGTGGGCGACGGCGTCTCGACGGCCAATCTGGCCGGGCGCACGCTGGCCGACCTCATCCTGGGGAGGGACACGGAGCTCACGCGCCTGCCCTGGGTCGACCATCGCTCCCCCAAGTGGGAGGTCGAGCCTCTGCGGTGGCTGGGGGTCAACCTGGCGACGAAGGCCATGGCCAGCGCCGACCGGGTCGAGGAGCGGAGCGGCCGGTCCTCCAGACGAGCGGCCATGGTCCAGCGGCTCATCGGTCGGTAGGAGTCGGGCCATGGCTGGCGCCGGCGCCGGGAGCGGAAGCCCCGCCTACTGCCGCACCGGCCCCGGCTACCGCCGCATCGGCCGCGGCTACCGCCGCGGAGCCGACCCCATCACACCCCTGACGGCCTCCACGATGTCGGCTTTGTCGGGTACGGCGAATCGCTCCATCGGCGGACTGAAGGGGATGGGTATGTCCAGCCCGCAGACCCTGGCCGGGGCGGCTTTCAGCCTGCTGAAAGCCGCCCCGTCGGCGGTCACTCGCGCCAGGATCTCGGCGGCCGCGCCGCAGGTCTGACAGGCTTCGTCCACCACGACCAGCCGGCCGGTCTTCTTCACCGATTCGAGTATGGTCTCCGTGTCCATGGGCACGAGCGTCCTGGGATCGATCACCTCCAGGGATATGCCCTCGGCGGCCATTTCTTCAGCGGCCTCCAGGGCCTCGTGGACCATCTTCGACAGCGCGACCACGGTGACGTCCGTCCCGTGCCGCTTGATGCTGGCCTGGCCGAAAGGTATGAAGTACTCGTGCTCCGGCACCTCGCCCTTCACCCCGCCCAGCAGAATATGCTCGAAAGAGACCACCGGGTTGTTGTCCCGGAGCGCGGTCTTGAAGAGACCTTTCGCGTCGTACGGTGTTGCCGGCAGGATGATCTTGAGTCCCGGCGAGTTCATATACATGGGGTAGGGGGTGACGGAGTGCTCCGCGGCTGCGGAGATCCCGGCGCCCACCGTCATGCGGTACAGAATCGGGAACTTGGCCTGGCCGCCGAACATATACGTGATCTTGGCCGCATGGTTCATCATCTGGTCCATGGCCACGAAGCCGAACGTCGCCATACGGATGTTGGTCACGGTCCTGAATCCCGATCCGGCCAGACCTATGGATGCCCCCACGAAGCTGTTCTCCGCGATCGGAGTGACCCGTATCCTGTCCGCACCGAACTCCTGCTGTAGCTCAGCCTCCAGATCGGTCGACAGGTGGACCGTCCGAGGATCCCTACGGAATTCCTCCTGAATGGCCTCTGTAGCGGCCTGCTCGAAGGTGATCTCTCTCATGTCGAGTACACGTCCTCCAGAGCGTCCTGCGGTTCCGGGAAGGGACTCTCGATCGCATACTCGTAGGCTTCTTCGACCCGGCTCAGTATCTGCTCGTTGATGCGTTCGATGTCCGAGCGGGTCAACACGCCCTCCCCCCGCAATCTGGCTTCAAACCTCGCTATCGGGCACTTTTCCGCCCAGGCCTCGATCTCCTCCCTGGGCCGCAGATCCTCAAGGTCGTCAGAAAGGAAGTGCTTATGCCAGCGATATGTCTCGCATTCCAGGAAGTAGGGACCCTCTCCTCTCCTGAGCATGCCCACGGCTTCTTCGGCCGCCCGATAGACGGCTTCGACATCGTTGCCGTGTATCGCCCGGCTTGGGATGTGATAGGCCTCCGGCATCCGGATGATCTCCCGTGCCGCCAGAGAATAGGCGCTCGGAGTATTCACGCCGTAGTGGTTGTTCTCGCAGACGAAGAGCAGAGGAAGTTTCCATACGGCCGCCAGGTTGAGCGCTTCATGGAATTCACCTTCCTGACAGGCGCCATCGCCGAAGAACACGGCGGCTATGTTGCCTTCCCCTTCGAGCTGCGCGGCCGTGGCTGCTCCGCTGGCGATCGGCAGCCCGGCTCCGACGATCCCATCCGCGCCCAGCATGCCGATACTGAAATCGGCGATGTGCATGGAACCGCCCTTGCCCTTGCAGTAACCGGTCTTCCTGCCGTAGATCTCGGCCATCATCCTCTTCATGTCCGCGCCTTTGGCGATGCAGTGACCATGTCCGCGGTGATGGCTGACGATGCGGTCTTTCTTGCTCAGGTGGGCGCAGACCCCGGTGGCGATGGCCTCCTGGCCGATGTAGGAGTGGACGAAGCCGAACAGTCTTCCGCCATAGAACTCCGCCGCCACCCGCTCCTCGAAGCGCCGGATGGTGAGCATCGTGGTGTAGAGATCGATCAGCGTCTGCCTATCCAGGGCCACGGGGACCTCCCGGCTCTTTCGCCAGTGCGTTGCACCGGCAACAGTACACCATGGGGCTAGAGCATCACCGGCACCCCGCGTCCGGCAAGATACTCCTTGACCTGTCGCACCGTGAAGGTGCGGAAGTGAAAGACCGAGGCGGCGAGCAGGGCCGAGGCCTTGCCTTCCGCCACCCCCTCGTAGAAGTGCTCGAGCGTGCCGGCGCCTCCGGAGGCGATCACCGGGACGCGGACGGCCTCGGCGATGGCCCGGGTGAAGGGGAGGTCGTAGCCGGCCAAAGTGCCGTCGCCGTCCATGCTGGTGGGTAGGAGCTCGCCTGCCCCTAGAGCCTCGCAGCGCCGGGCCCACTCGACTGCGTCCAGGCCCACCGGTGTCTGTCCGCCGCTCACCACCACCTCGAAGCCGGAGGGCATCTCCGGGTTTCGCCTGCCGTCGATAGCCACGATGATCCGGTCGGCCCCGTAGGCCTCAGCCGCTTCGTTCACCAGCTCGGGGCGGGCGACCGCCGCCGAGTTGACCGACACGGCCGCCACTCCGACCGCGAAGAGCGCCTCCATGTCCGCCAGAGTGGAGATGCCTCCCCCCATCACCAGCGGGATGTCGATCACCGAGGCCACCTGCTTCGCCCATTCCAGGCGGGTCTTCCGGTTCTCGACGGTCGCGGCGATGTCCAGCATGGCCAGCTGGTCCGCTCCCTCCTGCTGGTAGTAGAGGGCGTTCTCCACCGGGTCGCCGGCATCGCGCAGCGAGACGAAGTGGACACCCTTCACCACCCGGCCGTCCTTCATGTCCAGACAGGGGATTATGCGCACGGGGGCGTCATGCCCGAAGGCCAGCCCGGAGGCCTCCGCCGTGTCTTCCCTCGCTCGATCGTGCACGATGCTTTCTCCCTTCGCTACCAGTGGGTCGAGGTCTATGGACGGTAGTGCTCGTTCCAAGTAGGGAGTATCGCATGACAACGCCTACGAACGCATGCGGGCCGACCCCTGACGCGACCGCCTTTCTTCCTGGAGAAGGACGCTCGTGCAGCGTCACCAGGGCAGTCTCAGCTAGTCGAGGAGTCTCGCCGCCAGGTGCCCCTCGTGGATCGCGTCGAGGATCTTGCGCGGGCTGACACAATCGCCGGCTTCGAAGACCTCGAGTCCGGGCAGAGCGGTGCTCAGACTGTCGAGAAGATCTCTATTCGGCCTGAACCCGGCGGCCAGCACCACGCTGTCGACCATGATCCGCATCCTCTCTCCGGAGCGGTCGACCACTTCGATCCCCTCGTCGTCGACGCCTTCCAGGCGCTTCCCGGTGTGGATCGAAACGGGCAGGTCCTTGAAGCGCTCCTCGTAGACCAGCTTCTCGTCGAAGGTGATGCCGTTCATGAAGGTATCGAGCATCTCGATGAAGACGACCTCTTTGCCCTGCTCGGCCAGGAACAGCCCCACCTCGGTGCCCACGATCCCGCCGCCGATGACGGCGACCTTCTCGCCCAGCTTCGCCTCGCCGTGGAGTACGGCGGAGGCGCTGCTCACCTTCTCGTGGGTGATGCCCTGGACGTCGGCGAGGGCCAGGGGCGTCGCGCCGGCGGCGACGATCACCGCGTCGTAGGCACCGCCGCCAAGGTCGGCAGCGGTGGCTTCCTTCTTGACCACGGTGATCCCGAGTTTCTCTATCTGGGTTTTCAAGTAGTCGATCAGAGGCCTCAGGTCGGGAGCCTTGAAATCCGGGATCGCGGCCTCGAGCAGAGCGCCCCCCAGCTCCCGCTTCTCGTACAGGGTGACCTCGTGACCTTTCAGCGCGCACACCCGCGCCGCCTCCATGCCTGCCGGCCCCCCGCCGATCACGGCGACCTTCTTGGGGTGCTCGCTCTTGACGATTTTGAACTCGTCCTCCCGGCAGAGCGCGACGTTGACCGAGCACGAGACCGTCTTCGCCACGTGGTCTCCCCGCGCAAGGCAGCCGTCGTTGCAGCGGATGCAGGGCCGGATGTCCTCGGGCCTACCCTCCTTCGCCTTGCGCGGCCACTCGCGGGTCGGCCCACAGTGGCCGGCCGAGACCGATGAAATCCCCCTTGCCTTGGGCGAGGATGCTCTCCGCCAGTTCGGGAAGGTTGATCGATCCCGAGGCGATGACGGGTATGTTGACCACCTTCTTGACCGCCTCCGCCGCCCAGACGTTGTGGGCCAGGGACATCCCCATGGGGCTCACTTCGTGGATGGTCTGGTGGTGGTTGCCGCCGGACATGTGGATCGCCGCCACCGCCCGGGCCTCCAGTCGTTTGGACAGTTCGATCGTCTCCTCGATCGTGTGTCCATCGGGCTCGTAATCGGTGCCGCTCAGTCGCGCGCAGACCGGGTAGTCGGGACCGACCTGAGCTTTGATCTCCTTGACGACCTCGAGCAGGAACCGCATCCGGTTCTCGAGCGGGCCCCCGTACCAGTCGGTGCGCTTGTTCGTCCGCGGCGAGAAGAAGTTGGAGATGAGATAGCCATGGCAGGCGTGTATCTCCACCATGTCGAAGCCGGCTATCTGGGCCCGCTTGGCGGCTTGTCCGAAGGCCTTGATGATCTCCCGGATCTCCTCCACTGTGAGCGGCTGGGGAACGGGGCAGCCCGCGGCCAATATCTCCTCCCAGGGGACCGCGGACGCGGCCTTGGGCTGCTGGAGCGTGAATCTCTGTCGCCCGGCATGCGATATCTGGATCGCTGCTTTCGCCCCGTTCGCTTTGATCGTGTCGGCGAGGAGGGACAGGCCGGGGATGTGGTCCATGCCGGCGATGCCGAGCTGACACGGCGAAGCTCTGCTGGCGTCGTAGTCGACCCAGGCGTACTCGACGATCACCATGGCGGCCCCACCCAAGGCCAGTTCCTTGTAGTGGCGCAGGAGCCTTTCCGTGATCGAGCCGTCCGGGTTGGCAAGCCCCGTGTGTTGGGGGGCCTTGATCACCCGGTTCTTGAGTCTCACGTTACCGATCCACCCCGGCTCGAACAGCTTCGTGAAACTGGTCTGCATAGTCCTTGCCTTTCGTTCGTATCGATCCGGACCCGGCGCCCTGTCCCTAACCGGGCTTCACCCAGCGGGCTGCCGCAAAGGCCCCCGTATCCAGACCTTGTGATCGTCCCAGTCTTTCGATCTCCACGGCTTTCCCGGGCGGATCGTTCTTCTGGAAATGGACCACCGACTTGGCCGTTCCGCCTGCAGGACCCAGGGCCAGCAGCTCGTCCGGAGATCTGAAGAACGCGCCCTCCAGGATATGTCTCTGTCCCTGCTCGGTCTTGGCTCTGCGGCGGGCGGCCCAGGGACTGAGGGCGTTGAGCGTGCCGACCACGACCAGGCCGCCCGGCTTGGTGACGCGAAAAAGCTCGTCTACCGCCTTTCTCGCGTCTTCGATGAACTCGAGGGCCGTCACAGAGACGGCTTTGTCGAAATGGTCGTCCTCGAAGGGGAGGGCCAGCATGTCCCCCTGTACGGCAACAAACGGATAGCCGGAAGCTTTCGCGACCGCTAGAGCCAGCATCGGCTCGGAGATGTCCAGCCCGACGACGTGCGCTCCCGCGGCCAGATAGTCGAGGGTGAACACGCCCGTCCCGCATCCGGCGTCGAGGATCCTCTCGCCTTCCCCGGGGCTCAGCATCTCGAGGATGAGACGGCACTCGGTGTCCTTGACCAGTCTCCCGATGGGTGTGGCGAACCACGCCTCGTAGCGTTCCGGCCAGTCGTCGAAGAGCATCCTAGTCGCCGGTGGGGGGGAGGGCCCGCTGCAAGAACCCGGCGAGCAGCTCCCACACCTGCTCGCCATGCGGCCCCTCGAGCAGATCGGTGCCGTGTTCGTCGCCAGGGATCAGCTCGAGCTCGGCTTCGACGGTGGCGAGCTGCTGCAGTTCTCTTGCGCCATCCGCGCCTGCGTCATCCTCGGCGGCGATGAAGAGCAGGGGAATCTTGAGCTGCGGAACCGCCTCCGCCGCGGAGAGGCCCTTGAACTCCACCGGAGCGGACAGCGTGGCCACACCGGCTATCGGGACCGGGGCCGGCGTCTGCGAGGCGGCGATCAGGCCGGCCGTGCCGCCCATCGATGCCCCGATCAGGGCGACCTCGGTCGCACCGGCGGCACCGATCTCGCGGATCGCCGCGGCCATGTCCCGGTCGAGGTACTCGATCTGTTTGGTCCCTTGGGAATCTCCGTAGCCACGGAAGTCGAAGGTGAGGACCAGGTAGCCCTCCTCGGCAAGTCGCTCCGCCGTGGGGTACCAGCTTGTCTGATCGGCAGGGTACATGTGGGCGAGGACCACGCCCGAGGTACCCGAGCCGAACAGATTGCCGCTCAGGGTGACGCCGTCGTCGGTCGTGAAGCTGACGCTCTCGGACGCGCCGACCGCCAGGCTGGTCGAGGCTGAACCCGAGCTGGTCGAGGCCGGGCCGTCGCCGGCGCAGGCCGCTATCGCAACAGCAGACCCGACGGCGAGCACGCAGAGAAAGCCAAGGAGAAATCGGGAGAGGCATTTTGTCATCAGTCGCTGCATGGGGATCCTCCGCATCCTATCGAATGGTACCGCGAAACAATGCGCAGGCGTGAACCACAACGATCGCGGGCCTGAGCGGGGACGCGCCCCTGGGAGGGGCCGGGCCGCTCTTGAAGGGCCCCAACATGACTGATAGGGTTCCCTGGGTGTGTGGCGCGGGGGCGACGCGGAGAGCAGGCTTGGGCGGCGTTATCCTCGTTGCGCCGGTGGAGGAAAGGGGGCAAGTTGACCAAGTTGTCGGGTAAGGTCGCGGTGATCACCGGTGCCGCTTCCGGTATCGGACTGGCGGCTACCAAGCTCTTCGTCCAAGAGGGGGCGTGCGTACTGGCCATCGACTTGGACGCCGGCGCTCTTCAAGAAACGATCGCGGGTCTGGGCCCCAGTGTCACGCCGTTCGTCGCCGATGTCACCGACGAAGCCCAGATGCGTCAGGCCATGGCAGAAGCCGCGGCGACGTACGGGGGTATCGACATCGTCCTGCCCAACGCCGGCGTCTTCGGCCCGCAGGCACCGATCGAGGACTATCCGATCGACACGTTCGAGCGGGTCATGCACGTGAACGTCACCGGCGTGCTTGTCACTATCAAGCACGCCGTTCCCTTCCTCGCGAAGCGCGGCGGCGGGAGCATCATCATCACTTCGTCGGTCGGCGCGATAATCGGTAACAAGGGGGCTTCTGCCTACATCGCCAGCAAGCACGCCCTCACCGGGATCATGAAGGTGGCCGCCCGTGAGCTGGCCTCGGAGAACATCCGGGTGAACACAGTGAATCCGGGCTTGGTCGACACTCCCATGATGAGGGTGGTGGAAGCCAGCGTCTGCCCGGAAGATCCTTTGCGCGGCCGGGCAATGCTGCAGTCCGCCACGTTCTTCAAGCGCTTCGTGCAGCCGGAGGAAGTCGCGGAACTCATGCTCTTTTTGGCCTCAGACGCCGCGGTCAACTGCACCGGCGGCATCTACATGATCGACGGGGGCATGCAGTACGGGGGAGGCCACGAGTAGGACGACCAGGGGAGTAGTACCGCGAGGCTCGTTCGAATGGGTATCCCGTCTTTCGCTCAACCGGTCTCGACTTCACCGGGCCAAAGGACCGTGATGTCGGAGGGCAGCCGGGTTCTCTGCTCGCTGTCGAGAGTTACCAGGATCGCATCGAAGCGGCGCGCCGTCGCAGCGTAGACTGCGTCGGCGCCCCGCAGCCCGGCCGCTATTGCCAACTCCGCGGCTTCTCCCGCCAGTCTCTGGTCGAGCTCCACAAACAAGGTGGAGGTGGGCATGAAGGCCATGTCGGCGGCCTGCCGCGCCGCATCCGGATCGCCTGTCAAGCGGTTGACCGCTCCGGCGATCTCTGGCTTCACCAGAGTGGGAAGGATCACGAGCCGCGGGTTCTTGCTGAGATCCTCGATCAGCCGGAGGCTCTCCTCACCCCTCGCCTCCAAGGGACTGAGCGCGCTGACGAACACGCTGGCATCTATGGTCAGGGCTCGGGCCACGAAGCCTCAACGCCGGAGTGCGCGCAGCAGTTCTTCCGCTGAGAACGGTTGCGTCACTTTGGTCCCTATCCTCTCGCGGAGTCTCAAGAACTCCTCCCATGATTGCTCTCTGGTCTTGGGCTCGACCTCTTCCGCAGGGGTGAAGGGGATGATGACTGCGACCGGCTCTCCTCGATTCGTGACCACGTACCGCGCGCGGTTGTCCTCGACGTCTCGCAGGACTTCAGAGGCGTGTGTTTTCAAATGGCGCAGACCGATACGAGGCATGATCGCCCTCTCAGAGAGAAGTAGTGCGTTCTGTGACCTCATTATACCTCCCGAACAGCATCGTGCCTGCCCAAGCGCCTACCCGCAACATACCGTTGGCAGCCGAGGTGAGCGGTCCAACCTTCGATGTAGCTTGGACGCGGAGTGGATGACGTCACTCAGGATGCAGAACCAGCTTGCCCATCACCTCGCCGGCCTCGATCATCTCGTGGGCCCGTCTGGCCTCGGACAGAGGTAGCACCCGGTAGATCGGGGGTCTCAGCTTGCCGTCGGCCATGAGTCCCAGCACCTGCTCCTTCACCTTGCGGAAGCCGGCGGGGTCGGTGTCGTGAACGTGGATGGAGAAGTAGCGGATCCCGTAGCAGTACTCGCAGCGGCTCTGAAGGATGTGGATGATGTCCTTGTCTTCGGGATAGCCGCCCAGGAAGTTGTAGAGAATGATCTGCCCGTAGGTGGCCAGCATGTCGAATTGGCGACAGAACTGCGGCCCCGCCACCTGGTCGTAGACGTAGTCCACGCCCCGGCCGGCGCTCAGTCTCTTGACCGCCGCTACGTCGCCTTCTTCCTTGTAGTTGAAGACGGCCTCCACGCCCAGGCCCCGCAGGTAGTCGCACTTCGCGTCGGTGCTGGCGCTGGCTATGACGTTCATCTTCTTGAGCTGGGCCAGTTGGATGACGGCGGTGCCCACGCCGCCGGCCGCACCCCCGATGTAGAGGGTCTGGCCCTCCTTGGCCTCGACGATCTGGTTCAGCAGCCCCCAGGCCACGAAGTAGTTGTAGGCGGCTGCGGCGGCGTCGAAATCGGTCCCCTCCGGGATGAGCACCACGTCGTCGGCGGTGACCGCCATGTACTCGGTGTAGGTGCCGTAGCAGGCCATGTGCAGCACGTGGACCGGCTGGCCGATGGTGAACCCGGTGACGCCGGGGCCGAGGGCCTCGATGCGGCCGGCCATCTCGTAGCCCAGGGTGACGGGGAAGGGACAGGTGAGCCACTGGCAACGACCCGTGCGGACGCGCCAGTCGGCCTTGCAGACACCTGCGGATACCATCTTCACCAGCACCTGGCCCTCGCCGGGCGTCGGCACGGGCAGGTCGACGTATTTCAGTACTTCCGGCCCACCGAACTGTTCGAACACGACTGCTTTCACGGATATGTTCTCCTCTCCTGGGCGACCGCCTTCAGATATTCCCGCGCGGAGCGCGATCCTGCAAGGAGTTGGGGCGGCCGTGCGGTCGTCCGGTTTGCGCGCGACGCCGCGACCGGGGCCCGGGAGATCGCGATGGTGTTGACGCCTCGAGGCATCTTCACTAAGGTGAGGTGCGCCTGAAGACCCTGAACCAGATATCGAGGTGGGAGCATGAAGATCGGTTTTATCGGCATCGGGCAGATGGGGATCCACATGTCCAGGAAGATCCGGGAGGCCGGATATGAGCTGGTCGTCCACGACGTCAGCAAGGATGCCGCCATGCCTGCCGTGCAGGAGGGGGCGGAATGGGCCGACACGCCCGCTGCCGTGGCCGCGGCCTGCCGGGTGGTGATCACCTGTCTGCCCACACCCCAGAGCGTCCAGGACGTTGTCCTGGGGGAGAGTGGTCTCCGCTTCGGCTGGAAAGCAGGCGACATCTACATAGACATGAGCACGAACGCCCCGTTGACCGTCAGACTCATCGCCGAGGCCGCCGCGCCCCTGGGGGTGAAGGTCCTCGACGCTCCGGTGAGTGGGGGCACCAAGGGAGCTGAGCAGGGCACGCTCACGATCATGGTCGGGGGCGATCCGGCTGTTCTGGAAGAAGCTCGCCCCGTTCTGGAACCGATGGCCAACAAGATCTTCCATCTGGGTAATGTGGGCTGCGGCAACGTGGCCAAGCTCGTCAACAACATGATCGGGCTGGCCTGCAACTCCATCTGCGCCGAGGGCTTCGTGCTGGGGGTCAAGGCCGGCATCGACCCGCAGGCGCTCTACGATCTCCTGACCATCAGCACCGCCAACAACTGGAGCCTGCAACAGTATCCGCGGACCGTGTTCAAAGGCGACTTCGCCCCGGGATTCAAGATCTCCCTGGCCCACAAAGACATCAATCTGGCTCTCGGTCTGGGTCAGGAATACGGGGTCCCGCTGCCGGTGGCGGAAGCGGTAAAAGAAGATCTGGCCGGGGCCATGAAGGACGGCCGGCGCGACCAAGGGGTCGATTCGGTCATACTAAGCCTTGAAGAAACAGCCGGGGTCCAGGTGCGCGTCTCGGACTAGCGCTCGCGGCTCCGCAATCGACCAAGGGGGGACACGATGATAGTGGTCGAAGGCAGCACCGTTCACACGGTCACGATGGATCCGAAGGACGACGAGATCGTCAAGAATGCGCCCGTCAGCGGACGGCGATTGCTGAGCATGGCCGATGCGGGCGGCTGGGCGGCCTCGCTGACCACGTTCGGCATCGGGGGCAGGCTCAACTGGCACACGCACGATTCGGAGCAGATCCTCTTCGTCACCGAAGGCAGGGGGATCGTGGCCACCAAGGACGAAGAACACGTGATCACTGCCGGCTGCATCGTCTACATCCCCGCCGGTGAGAACCACTGGCACGGCGCCACTCCCGAGTCGTCCATGACCCACCTCAACATCCAGAAAGCCGGCATCCACCTGGCGGAATAAGCCGAAGGAGCCGACCCACATAGCACACAGAGGAGCGGAGCGACATGAAAGCTGCCGTCTGCTACGAGTTCGGGAAGCCGTTGGTAATCGAGGAGCTCTCCCTGAGGCCGCCTCGGGGCGACGAGGTGAAGGTTAAGGTGGCCGCCACGGCCATTTGCCACAGCGACATCCACGACATCAATGGGGACTTCGGCGAGCTCGTCGCCGGCCGGTATCCATTGGACCGCATCAACGACGCGCTGGAGTCCTCAGCGGCAGGCGAGGCTCTCCGCAACGTGATCGTGTTCGACTAGGACGTGAGAGGAGCTGGAATGTCCGCATACGAAGGACCGGAGTGCGCTCTTTGCAGAGTCATCGCCTGCGATGCTGCTCCGGGCACAGAGTCGCCGCCACGTTTCTGCCCCACCTTGAACGAGCCGGAGTTGCTCGCCGAGGTGGAGGGGACCTATCTGGCCGACGAAACACTCCGGCGGATCGCCCTGGAGTCGGCACGCACCGAGGCGGCGGGATACTGTGTCGCCACCCGGGTGGAGGAGACCATGGATTTCGCGCGGCGCATGGGTTGGCGCCGCCTCGGCATCGCCCACTGCGTGGGGCTGATGCGGGAAGCCAAGGTGGCCCGGGACATCTTCGAGGCGCACGGGTTCGAGGTCTTCACGGTCTGCTGCAAGACCGGCTCCATCGACAAGGAGAGCGTGGGCGTCAAGGACGAGGAGAAGCTTCGGCCCGGTCAGTACGAGGTGATGTGCAATCCCGTGGGACAGGCTGCTCTCCTGGCCCGAGCGGGGACCGAGTTCAACGTGGTCATGGGTCTGTGCGTGGGCCACGATAGCCTGTTCCTGATGCACTCCAAGGCTCCCGCCACGGTCCTGGTGGTCAAGGACAGGGTACTGGGGCACAACCCGGTGGCCGCGCTCTACACGAACCACTCCTACTACCGGCGGCTGAGCAACCCAAAACCTTAGGCTTAGGCTAAGGTTTAGTTCTATCGTCCGGGCTACGTGCGAAAGGAACCACAATGGGGATCATGAACGGAAAGACCTGCATCGTGACCGGCGGTGCCGGCAGCATCGGCCTCGCCAGCGCCGCCCTACTGCTGAGCGAAGGCGCGCGGGTGATGCTGGTCGGTCGCAATCGCGAGAATCTGGCTCGGGCGGCCGAGTCCCTGAATGCGGGCGACGACGTCTTGGGCACCGTCACGGCCGATGTGTCCGATTGCCTCGGACGTACAGACGCTACATCGACGAGACCGTCGCCCGATGGGGCAAGATCGACGTGTTGTTCAGCCACGCCGGCATCTCCGGGGTGATCAAGCCGGTGACGGAATACCCGGAAGAGGTCTTCGACGCCGTCATGGCCATCAACGTCCGGGGATCGTTCCTGGCCTGCAAGTACGGGTTACCGCAGATGAACGACGGCGGCAGCATCATCATCACCTCGAGCATCATGGGGACGCGTGCCGATCCCGGTGTCTGCGCGTACGCGACCTCCAAGCACGCACTGATCGGGTTGGCGCGCGTGGTGGCCAAGGAAGCGGCAGGTCGCAACATCCGCGTCAACGTCTTTGCGCCGGGACCCACCGACAACAGCTTCCAGTCCACGATCGAGGAACGGCTCACCGAGATAGTCGGCGAGGACGGGACCGAGTTCCTGAACCGGATCATCCCGTTGGGCCGCCACGGACAGGCCGAGGAGGTCGCGCGTATGGTCCTGTTCCTCGCGTCGGACCAGAGCAGCTTCTCGACCGGCAGCGTGTTCATGGCCGACGGGGGGATGAACATCTAGGGCTGGGCTGCCGCGGCCGGAGCGGGGCGAGTCGCGCCCCGCCGGGCGCCCCGGTGGCGCGCGGGCGCTACTCGGCTCCGTTCTCTCGTCCTCCCGCCGCCTGCCGGTCGGCGAGCACGACGGCCCGGCTCTGGTCGACGCGCCCCGCTGGGATCGACGGATCGGCGTCTAGCAGGCGCGCGAGCGCGTCGGCCTTCTCACCACCTGTCACCAGCCAGAGGATGCGTCGCGAACGATCGATGACGGGGTAGGTCAACGTCATCCGGCGCCACCCCTGATAGACAGCGGTCACGGCGACGTCCACATCGGCCAAGTCGAGGACCGGGTCTCCGGGTAGCAGCGAGGCCGTGTGCCCATCGACCCCGAGGCCCAGATGAACCAGGTCGAGCACAGGCGGGGAGCCGGCGATCTCCCGCGAGCTCCCGGGCATAGCGGGTCGCGGCCGCCGCGAGATCCGCCTCCTCCACGGGCATGGGGTAGATGCGCTCGGAAAGCGACCCGGAACGCGTCGCCACCGAATGCCAGTCAAGGCTCTCGCGCAGGTGGGTGAGGTTGCGGTCCGGGTGCCCCGCGGGGGCCACCCGTTCGTCCACCTGCACCAGGTACGTGTCCTCCCAGGGCAACGGCTCCTTGGCCAGGTAGCGCAGCATGAGCCAGGGGGTACGGCCGCCGCTGACGGCCAGGACGAAGCGGCCGCGCGCAGCCACGGCCGCTCGGGCTTCGGCCGCGATGAACTGAGCGGCCCTCTGGGCGACCCGATCGGCGTCGGCGAGGACCTCCATCTTCATGCGATGTCTCTCCGCTTCCGGCCGTCGCGCCTCGCCCTTCACGCGATGTCTCTCCACTTGTTGCCGTCGCGCTTCACCAGTTGTCTGGCCTCCTCCGGCCCCCAGGTGCCCGGCGTGTATATCGGGATGGACGACGGAGCCGCGGAACTCCAGGCCTCTTGGATCGGTGCGATCACCCCCCAGCCCGCCTCGATCATGTCGGCTCTCTGGAACAAGGTGGCATCACCGCACATAGCGTCGTAGATCAACCGCTCGTAGCCGCTGGCCGCCACTTCCCTGAAGTAGTCGGAATACCGGAAGACCATGTCCACGTTGCTCAGTTTCATCAGACCCCCCGGTACCCTGGCCTGGAAGGTGAGCGAGATCCCCTCATCGGGCTGGATATTGATCACCAAGCCATCGGGATTCAGGTGCTCCACTCCGCTCTTGCGAAACAGCCGGAAGGGAGGGCGCTTGAACTGTATGGCGATCTCGGTGACGTGCTCGGGCATCCGCTTCCCCGTCCTCAGGTAGAACGGCACACCGGCCCAGCGCCAACTCTCGATCATCAGCCTGAGTGCGGCGAAGGTCTCTGTCCCGGAATCGGGGGAGACCCCGGGTTCGGCCCGGTAGGCCGGGACTCTTTTTCCCGCCACCATCCCTTCCCCGTACTGGCCCCGCACCGCGCTCGCTCCGATCGCCTTGGGATTGACCGGCTCGACGGCGAGAAGCACCCTCGTTTGCTGGCTCCGGACCTCATCGGCATCGAAAGAGACCGGGCATTCCATGGCCGTCAAGGTGAGCAGCTGGAAGAGATGGTTGGGGACCATGTCCCGAAGTGCGCCCGCCGTCTCGTAGTAGCCCGCTCTCTGCTCCACTCCTACAGTCTCCACCGCTGTGATCTGGACATTGTCCACGTAGACGCTGTTCCAGATCGGCTCGAAGATGGCGTTCGCGAAGCGAAAGGCCAGGATGTTCTGGACCGTCGCCTTGCCGAGGTAGTGGTCGATACGGTAGATCTGGTGCTCCTTCAGGGAATACCTGAGCTCCACGTTGAGGCTCCGGGCGGAATCGAGGTCCCGGCCGAATGGTTTCTCGAAGACCACCCGCCGACCCTGTCCCGATAGCTCTTGCACCAGACCCGCTGCGCCCAGTTGCCGGGTGATCTCTCCGTAGAGGTTCGGGGACACCGCAAGGTAGAAGACGACGTTCAGAGGCTCACGGTGATCCTGGCTCAGCCTGAGGATCGCCGCCTTCAGATCCTGGTAGCTGGCCGGATCGCCGCCATCCCCCGGCAGATAGTGAAGACGCTGGGCAAAACGCTGCCACGTGTCCGCTTCGACCGGGAAGCCGAATCCTTCCAGGTCGCTCCTCAGTTCCCGGCGAAAGTCCTCGTCCGATTTCTCGCTCCGGGCCATGCCCAGCACGAAGAACTCTTCGGGAAGGACCTCGTATTTGAACAGGTTATAGAGAGAGGGGATGAGTTTTCTCTTGGTGAGATCGCCCGACGCCCCGAAGATCACGACGGCGCACGGCGGAGCAACCTCCACGTCCATCTGGATCTCTACGGCCTTCGATCCTGGCTCTTCACATTTCGTCATCTGCTCCGCCTCCCAGGGGTTCTATGGCGCCGGCTTCTCGAGGTGGCCTCCGAATGCGAACCGCATGGCGGAGAGCACCCTGCGGGCGAAATCATCCTCGCCCTGGGAACTGAACCTCTCAAAGAGGGCGGTACTGAGGACTGGGGCCGGCACCCCCTCTTCGACGGCCGCCAGGATGGTCCAGCGCCCCTCACCGGAATCCGATACCCTTCCGGCGAACCTCGACAGGTCGGGATTCTCGAAAAGCTCGGTCGCACAGAGGTCGAGGAGCCAGGAGGCGATGACGCTCCCCCGCCGCCACAGCTCCGAGATGTCGGCTAGATCGAAGTCATACTGGTAGCGCTCCGGTTCCCGCAGAGGAGTCGTCTCAGCATCCACCTCCCGGCCCTCCTTGCCCACACCGGCGTGCTGCAGGATATTGAGTCCCTCCGCGTAGGCGGCCATGAGCCCGTACTCGATCCCGTTGTGGATCATCTTGACGAAATGACCGGCGCCCACCGGCCCACAGTGCAGGTAGCCTTCCTCGGCCGTTCCCCCTGCTTGCTCGCGGCCCGGGGTCCGGGGGATCGATCCCCGTCCCGGCGCGAGGGTCTTGAAGATCGGGTCCAGATGCTCGACCGCCTCCTTCGGCCCCCCGATCATCAGGCAATACCCGCGCTCGAGACCCCAGACGCCCCCGCTCGTCCCGCAGTCGACGTAACCGACACCGGCGGTGGAGAGTTCCCCGGCGCGCCGGATGTCGTCGATGTAGTAGGAATTGCCGCCGTCGATGACGATGTCGCCCTCTTCCAGGTGACCGGCGACCTCCACCAGCGTTTGGTCGACGACGGCTGCCGGCACCATCAGCCAGACCACCCGGGGCGGCTCTGAGCTTGCCGACAAGCTCGGCGATCGAGGAGGCCGCGACTGCCCCGGTCTCCTTCGCGAAGTTCTCCCTTGTCCTTGCCGTGGCGGAGTAGACGACGACCTCATGACCGGCGCGCATCAAACGGCGCACCATGTTGCCGCCCATCCTTCCCAGACCGATCATTCCAAGCTGCATCTCAGTTCTCCATTCGGCCGAGGTGGAAGATGACGTCGAGCATAACGCATGGATCGGGCTCTAGACTTGCATGTTCCGCTGAGTCCGCGGGAAGAAACATGAACAGGGCTGCGAGCAAGAACTGGTTTCAGAACGAAGCTCCGCCGCAAGGGACGCGCTGTGCCGCTCAGCGTGCTCTAGGCGGCCGCGGCTGCATTTTGAAACCAGTTGTAAGACCGATGGGTCCGCGGGCGTCGGCCCGCTGCCGGCTGCCGAGTGCAAGGAAGAGCGAGGAAAGGATACTCATGGAGACCAGACGGATGGGCGGTACTGGACCCTACGTATCTCTGGTCGGGTTGGGGTGCAACAACTTCGGAATGAAGCTCGACGAGCGTCAGACTGCGGACGTGGTCCACGCCGCTCTCGAGGCCGGGATCAGCCATTTCGACACCGCGGAGAGCTACGGCGGGGGTCGATCCGAGGTGTTCCTCGGCAGAGCGCTCGGAGAAAGACGCGGCGACGTCATCGTCGCCACCAAGTTCGCGCCGCGTCCAAGCGAGGAACCGTACCGGCCCGGGGCACTGCGGCGGCGCATCCTCGAGGGGTGCGAGATCAGTTTGGAGCGGCTCGGCACCGACCATATCGACATCTACTACCAACACCGGCCCGACCCGGAGGCTCCGGTCCTCGAGGCCCTGGAAGCGCTGAGCGACCTGGTCGCCGCCGGGAAGGTTGTCCACGGCGCCTGCTCCAACTTCAGCGCCAAGCAGATCGACGAGGCCGAGCGAGTCGCCACCGAGCGCGGCACGGCCAAGTTCGTGGCCGGCCAGATCCACTGGAACCTCCTCGCCCGCGAGGCGGAGGAAGAGATCGTGCCGGCCCTCCGCCGGCAGGGGATGGGGATCGTGCCGTATTTTCCGCTGGAGTCGGGTCTGCTCACGGGCAAATACGGACCAGGGCTGGAATACCCCGAGGGCTCGCGCCTCGCTGCCATGCCGCGCTTCGCCACCCGCGCGACCGCTGAGACCTTCGCCTACCTGGAGCAGCTGACCGCGTTTGCGGAAGCGCGGGGGCACTCCCTGCTCGAACTGGCCTTCGGTTGGCTGGCCGCCCAAGACGGCGTGGCCTCGATCATCGCCGGGGCGACGACCCCCGAGCAGGTGACCGCGAATGTCGGGGCCGGAGGGGCCTGGCGGCTCTCGGCCGAAGACATCCGGGACCTCCCGCTGATGGTTTAGGCGGCGCGCCGCGTGCGCGCGCCCGTCACAGCACGCGCCCGCGACTAGTTCTACAATGGGCGCAGACATCGAGCGAAGGAGGCAGCCATGGCGGCCGGGGTCGAGCAGCTGAGCGCTCAGACGGTGGTGGTCGGCAGCGGGCCGGGTGGAGCCACGGTGGCGCGTGAACTGGCTCGCCGGGGCCGGGAGGTCCTGGTGCTGGAGAAGGGGGCCTACCACAGCCGATAGGCAGCTACGTCACTCTCTTTCGCATGATGGACCGGTACGGCATGCTGGCCTCGGTCGAGGGGACGGCGATGGTCCGCCTCCTCACCGTCGGCGGCAGCTCGATCGCCTTCTTGGGCACGGCCTTTGACCCGCCGGCCTGGCTGAAGGACCGGTACGGCATCGATCTGGCCCCCTACGTCGAGGAGACGAAGACGGAGCTCAAGGTCGCGCCCCTGCCGGAGCACCTCATCGGCGAAGGGGCCAAACGCATCCGCCGGGCGGCGCGGGCCGAAGGTCTGGACTGGCGCCCGCTTGCCCAAGTTCATCGATGCCGAGAAGTGCGAGCTCACGTGCCCGAAGTGCTTTGCCGGGTGCGCCGAGCGGGCGAAGTGGACCGCGCGCGACTACATCGAGGAGGCTGTCGGAAACGGGGCCCGCCTGAAGACCCGCATGTGGGTCGACGAGGTTCTTTCGGACGGGGGCCGGGCGACGGGTGTCCGGGGCATCGGACCGGCCGGCAAGTTCACGGTCGAAGCCGAGAACGTGGTGCTCGCCGCCGGAGGGTTGGGCACGCCGGTCATCATGCAGGCCTCCGGCTTTCCCACCGCCGGTCAAGGCCTCATCATCGACCCTCTTATCATCACCTCCGGCACCTATCCAGGGCCCGGCTCCTCGCACGACATCCCCATGAGCTGCGGTACCACCGACCTGCAGGACGAGGGCCTCATCATGACCGATGTGATCGACCCCTGGGCGCTCTACCTCTTCGGACTGCTCATGGCGGGTCCAAAGCAGGTGCCCGCTTTCAGGCACTACCCTCACACCCTCGGGATCATGACCAAGGTCAGGGACGGACTCGCCGGCTCGATCGGACCCGACGGCGTGGTCTCCAAGCCCATCGGGGAGGAGGAGCACGCAAAGCTCGCCCGCGGCTCGGAGATCGCCACCCGCATCCTCACACGCGCCGGCTGCGACCCCGACTCCATCGTGGACGCTCCCTTGAGGGGCTCACACCCGGGTGGGACCGTGCGAATCGGCGAGTTGGTCGACAGCGACCTGCGCGCCGAGATCGCCGGACTCTACGTGTGCGACGCGAGCGTCCTACCCGAGCCGATGGGCCTGCCTCCGGTACTGATGCTCATCGGCCTGGGCAAGCGGTTGGTGGCGGAGCAACTGGCAAGGGAATGAGAGGATACGCAGGCCATCATAGTGCGTGAATGCGGAGGGCCGGAGGTCCTGGTGCTGGAGACACCCCCTAGCCCGGAGCCCTGCCCGCCCAAGTCTGGGGCGCGCCGCGAAGCCGGCGCGCCCCACTGACCTGCTGCTACATGCCGGCGGGCCGCTCCTCGAGCGTCACCGAGACCACCTGGCTGGTGCCGTTGCGGTCGATGGTCACCTGCACGGTGTCCCCGGGCTGCTTGTCCCGTATCGCCACCATGAGGTTGCTCGACTCGGTCATGTCTTGGTCGTCGATCTTGACGATGATGTCGCCCTGCTGGAGGCCCGCTTTGTCCGCTGGGCCTCCGGCCGTCACATCCGCCACCAGGACCCCGGACGAGCGGGAGAGACCGAACTGCTGCTGAAGATCGGGGGTGACGGTCTGGGTGCCCACCCCGAGGTAGGCGTGGGTGGCCGAGCCGGTCTGGATGATCTGGTCGGCTACCTGGGTAGCTGTGGCCGCAGGTATGGCGAACCCGATGTTGACCGCCCCGGTCTCACCCGGGGGGAGATAGGCCACGTTGATGCCGATCACGTCTCCGCTCGCGTTGCCGAGCGCGCCGCCGGAGTTGCCCGGGCTGATGGGAGCGTCGGTTTGGACGAGGTTGGTGAGGGCCAGGCCTTCAGTACCGGTGACTCCGTCTATGCTCCGGGCCACGCCCGAAACGATCCCCAGGGTCACCGAATTCTCGTATCCCATAGGACTGCCGATGGCGATGGCGTATTCACCCACCTCTGGCAGGTCGGTATTGAACGTGGCGGCGGGAAGACCATTGCCCGCGTCGACCGTGATTACGGCTAGGTCGGTCAGGGGGTCCCGTCCCACCACGGTGGCCGGCAGCCTCTCACCGGTGGCGAGGGTGACCTCGATGTTCTGCACGACATTGCCGGTATCATCCGTTACCACATGGTTGTTAGTGAGGATCATGCCGTCTTTGGTGTAGATGACGCCGGAGCCTTCCCCTGCATACTGCTGTCCCCGGCTGGTCCCGCTCATGGCGATGTTGACCACGCTCGGCCCCAGCTTGGTCGCCACTTCTTGGGCGGGACTGGCAAGACCGTCTCCGTTGTCTCCGCTGACGATGTTCGTATTGCTGTTCGCCGTCGTTGCCTGGGAGGCCGTGAGATTCGCGCCGCTGGCGGTATCGACCCCCAGGCCGACGAAAGCAAAGGTGGTCCCCAGCACTATCGCCAGGGCCGTTACCATCCCAATGAGTGCCCACCTCAACCGTTTTCGCCCCCGCAGGCGGCTCGTTTCCGCCCCGATCGGTTCCATGCTGATATTCCTCCTTTAGAGGATTCCCTCTCGTCCTTTTCCTGCCTGAGGGCCGGCAAGACAGATCCTGTTCGTCCCGGGCACCTCACCGGTCGACCGTTGGGGCGCGGTCGCGACTAGGCACGCCCGACGAAGTCCGGGGGATCATACCGGGTGAGGTATAAGAGACTCATAAGGCGAATGGAGACGGCAGCCCGGCCGCAGGTATCGCGAACACGGTCGCCTGTTCGACGTCGGCCGCCGAGGTCGGGGAAGCGGTTGTGCTGCCGACAATCCGCATCCGCTATGCTGGTCCTTGGGCTCAGTCATGTGAAGATCGAAGCAGGAGGGCGGTTGATGGACGTCAGCAAGGCTCTGGAGAAGCGGCGCACCGTTCGCGCCTTCCTGGCGGAACCGGTGCCGCGGGAGACAGTCGCAGCCATCCTCGAGGCTGCGCTCCGCACTCCTTCCTGGGCCAACACGCAGCCCTGGCAGATCTACGTCGCGGGCGGGGACGTGCTCGAGCGGATGCGCAAGGCTTTCGTAGAACGCACCCACCAGGGGGTGCGCGGTCAACCTGACCTCCCGGTGCCCGAGGAGTGGCCCGTCGCCTGCCGGGAGCGCACCAGGGCCCTGACCGCCGGTCGCGCCGAGATGCTGGGGGTCGCTCCGGACGATGCGCAGTTTCGCCAGGACTTCCTCGAGAGCAATCGGCGGTTCTTCGACGCGCCCAACGTGGTCTACCTGTGCATGGACCGGTGCTTGACCTCCTGGTCAATACTGGATCTCGGGATGATGGCGCAGAGCATCATGCTGGCCGCCCAGGACTTGGGGGTGGATTCTGCTATCGCCGTCAACCTGGTCTGCTATCCGGACGTGCTGCGAGCCGAGCTCGGCATCCCCGAGGAGCTGCTGATCGTCATCGGGATCGCCCTGGGGTATGCCGACACAGGTGTCTCTCGGATCGCTTCCGCAGTTCTCGACGGTCGCTGGGCGACGTGGTCACGTTCGTCGACATGTGAAGGGCCTGCTGCCGCCATGCAGATACTGCAGCTGTGCAGGGGCTGCGGAGATCGGCGCTGGTGCGAGAGAAGGATTCGCGGTCTCCGGCGAGAAATGGAGAGCGCCAGGAAAACCAAAGACCTCCCCCCCTCCGCCCCCCACCCCTGGGGGCGGAGCGCTTTCTTGAGGACAGACCCTCACCAGCGTGACCCCGTACAGGTAAGATAGGGACATGTCCAAGATCACCCTCGATATGCCGGCGCCCGACTTCGAACTCGCCGACTTCCACGGACGCGGGTTCCGACTCTCCGAACTGCGTGGCCGCAAGAACGTCCTGCTGGTCTTCAACCGCGGGTTCACCTGACCGTTCTGCCGTGCGCACATGGCGCAGTTGCGCCAGGAGCATGAGGAGTTCGAGAAGAGACAGACGGCCATCGTCGTGGTGGGACCGGAGGACGCTCCGGCGTTCGGTCGCTATTGGGTCGACAACCAGCTTCCTTTCGTCGGTCTGCCCGATCCCGAGCACCGGGTGCTCAAGCTCTTTGGACAGGAGGTCAAGCTCTTCAAGCTGGGGCGCATGCCCGCTCAGGTGCTGATCGACAAGTCCGGTGTGGCCCGGTTCGTACACTACGGGCACGACATGAGCGATATACCGAAGAACGCCGAGATCTTCGAGTCGATCGATACTCTCGACGATGGGCAGGAGGCTTCGGGGATCTGAGACAAGAGAGGCGCCTCCGGGGATGGGCCCCAGGGGAGACGCCTCCGGGGAGGGGTCCTGGGGGAAGCTAACGCACTGCGGTCGCCGAAGCGACCGGCAGCGGTCGCACGGACAGAGTCAGAATCGGCGCCTGACGAGCCGGCGGGAAGCGTTACGAGAACTGAGTCTCCTCAGCCACGTTTCGCAGCCGAACGCCAGCACAACAAGCACGGTCAGGACGATCACATTCCCCATCACTGACCTCCTCTAGCGCACAATGTACTCTCACAGCGGCCGAAAGGCAAGTCCTTTGCAGCGAGAGTGTTGTATGGTGGAGGGCAACCTAATCATCCCCACAACAGGAGGACAATGGCTGCCTACATCGTCGTCAATGTGCACATCACAGATGAATCCGGCTATGCGGCGTACTGGCCGCTCGTCCCTCCCACACTGGAGGCCTACGGGGGTCGTTTTCTGGCTCGGGGAGGCCGTGCCCAGCGGCTCGAGGGCTCCGGGACTCCGGGGCGGATGATCGTCCTCGAGTTTCCCAGCTACGAGCAGGCCCTGGCGTGGTATGAATCGGAGGAGTACGCTCCGGCCAAGCGGCGACGACTGGCCTCCGCCGATGCGGAAATGATCATCGTCGAGGGCGTCGAGAGCTCGGCCTGAGGGCCTACTTCCTCACGGGAGCCTGCGGCGGAGCCGCGGCCGGCTTCGGCGCTACCGGCACCACACCCGCCAACTCGCCGATCACGTTGATCAGCTCGGTATTGGCTGGGACCACCACCTTGGCGTTCTGGGAGAGAGCTCGCTCGACCGCCTCGAGCTTTCGCAGTATCTGGGCGTTACCGACGAAGAATTCTTCGGCCGCTTCGTTGACAAGTTGGATCGCCTGCGCCTCACCCTCGGCGGCCAAGATCCGCGCCTGCTTGATGCCTTCGGCCTTCTTGATCTCGGCCCGGCGCTGACCGTCGGCCTGCGTCTCGGTGGCGGTGGCGAAGTCGATGGCGGCCACCTTCTCGTTCTCGGCCTTGACCACCTTGTTCATGGTCTCCTGTACGTCTTCGGGGGGATCTATCTCCTTGAGCTCCGTGCGCAGGATCTCTATCCCCCAACTGGCGGTCTCCTGCAGGAGGGTACTGCGCAGTTCCTCGTTGATCCTGCCCCGCTCGCTGTTGGCGGACTTGAGCGTGAGCGTACCGATGATGTTACGGAGCGTGGTGCGGGCCAGGTTGACGATCTGGTTCTCGTAGTTGGTGACGTTGTACTGCGAGGATTTGACGTTCTCCTCGTCGGCCTTGACCTTGAGATACACCTGGGCGTCCACGCGGGCGTTGAGGTTGTCGTTCGTGATGATCATCTGAGGCTGGGCTTCGACCAGCATCTCGCGGATGTCCACCCGGAACATGCGCTCAATGATCGGGATGATGAAGTGGAAGCCCGGAGCAGCGTAACGGTTGTACTTGCCGAGACGCTCCACCAGCCCTCGGTGCGTCGGCCGGACGATCCGGATCCCGAAGACCAGCAGTATGAGGAGCACCACCACTGCCACCGCTATCACCGTTATGAGCCAGCCGGACATGAGATCACCCGCCTTTCAGTGTATGAGGTGCCGCCCGGCATGGAGGCCAGCCGGCATCGAGGCCGGCGGGCGTGGGGGCGCCCGACAGCTCCCATCCTAGGGGTTCAGCCGGCGGCCGTCAAAGGCCGCGGGGCGTCCGGGGCGCGGCGGGCAGTCGGCGCGGCTGCAGCGAGGTCGCGCGCGCGGACTCCCAGGCGCCGTCCGGAGCGACGTTGATATAGTGCCCGCATGAACTTGGATAGCAGCGCCGCTGCGGACGGCGGCCCAGCAGCCCCCAGAGAGGACGGACTGACCGAGCTGCAGCGGCGGCGGTGGTACGCGCTCATCGTGGTCTCGATCGGGGCTTTCATGACCCCGTTCGATGCCAGCATCGTGGCGGTGGCCCTGCCGGCCATGGGGGCCGATCTCCAGCTCAGCTATTCGCAGGGCCTGTGGGCGCAGGCCGCCTATCTTCTTGTCACAAGCGTGCTTCTCATCCCCGCCGGTCGGTTGGCCGATTCGCGGGGGCTGGTGCGCTTCTACCTTCTGGGGACGGCCATCTTCGGGCTGGGGTCGGTCGTGGCCGCCTTTTCGCCGAGCGGCACCATCATGATCCTCGCGCGTTGCATCCAGGGAGTGGGGGGCGCCTTCATGTTCGCTACCTCGGTAGCTATCGTGACGGCTGCGTTTCCGGTGCGCGAGCGGGGCAAGGCTCTGGGGCTGAATACGATGGCCACCTATCTGGGGCTGACCTTGGGGCCCGTCCTCGGCGGGCTGATCGTGACCTACGCCGATTGGCGCTGGATCTTCTTCATCAACGTGCCCATCGCAGCGGCGACCCTGGTGGCGGGTTGGAGCCTCATCGGGATCGAGCGGCGCGATCGCCTGGCCGGCGACATCTCCGGGCCTTCCCGTCGTATCGACTTTGCCGGCGCCCTCCTCCTGGGTGGAGCACTGGTGGCCCTCTTCGTACCTTTGACCTTCTCGCCCTTGTGGGGATGGTCCAGTGCCAGGACCATCGGCCCGCTGGCCGTTGCCGTGCTCCTGTTCGCGGCATTTGTGTTAGTGGAGGATCGCGTCCGCGAGCCCATGCTCGACCTGGATCTTCTCCGCAAGAATCGTGTCTTTCGAGGGGCGAATACTGCGGCGCTCATCAACTACATGGCCGTCTTCGGCGTTAGCACCCTTACAGCGGTGTTCCTGCAGATCGTCCAAGGTCTCTCTGCCAAGCAGGCCGGTCTGGTATTGCTCGCGCAGCCGGTGCTGATGGCCGTTCTCTCGCCGTTCACGGGGCGCCTCTCCGACCGAGTGGGCTCCCGTGTTCTGGCCACTTTTGGGATGGTCCTGGTAGCGGGAGGCATGCTGCAGCTCTCGTTCGTCTCCACCTCCACAGGACCGGTGCTTCTTGCGTTGGGCACTATGGGGTTAGGGATGGCCTTCTTCAGCGCGCCCAACATCTCGGCGATCATGGGCTCTGTCGATCGCTCCCAGTTGAGCCTGGCTTCCGGCTTCCTCAGTACCATGCGTTTCACGGGACAGGGGATTTCCATGGCGGTTCTTGGGGCGATCGCCGCCTGGAAACTGGGCGCTGAGGGTGCAAGGATCATCTTCCTGGGCGATACGGGGAGCGCCGCCAGTGCCGCGGCCTTCGCCGATGGCTATCAGCTGGCCATGCTGGTAGGGGCGGTGCTGGCGGCGGTGGGGGCGGCCATCTCCTGGACGGCGCGACCCGAGAGACGCCGCGGGCCCTCCGGGTAGGGGAGGGCCCGCGGCGACCTGCTGGGGGGGAGGGGCTAGGCTAAGCCTTCCGCGGGATCACCGGGAGCGCCACGTGGGAGGGGTGCTTTCCATCGCGGTAGAACTTGTGCAGGGTCGTCCTGCTCTTGCAGACGTGCCACATCACGTCGTAGGTCTCGATATCGGTGGGTATGTCGATGCTGGAGATCTCCAGCTTGATCTGCTTCCCTGCCCGGAACAGGTGGGACATCGGCCGGAGCTGGACCGTGTACTCGTTGATCTCGCCGGGTTTGACCGGGATCGCCCTCGGTGTGGTCGTGGGCGATCTCCCAGGGCGTCGTCTTGCTCTCGTCCAGGGTCCGGTGTGAAGCCTTCAGCCAGCCGGAAGCCAGAGGGTAGATCGCATTGGACCCTTCCTCGCGGATGTCCACCCGGAAGTTGGTGTCGTCGGTGTCGATGGAGGCGTGAAAGGTGACCCGGGGCGGGCCCGTAACCTGCAGGTCCTCGGGAAGCGGCCGGCTGACGTAGGTGACCCGCTCCCTCTTCTCGGTCACGTAAAGCGGTCCCTGCACGAACGCGTCCGGCTCGTCGTTGTAGTAGTCCGGTTCGGGAAGCAGTTGCCCGAGACTGTTCAGGTACAGCTTCGTCCACACTGTGCTCTCGAGCGGCCACTCGTTCGCCGTGGCCCATTTCTCGGCCACGGTGGTGTGGTAGCGGATGGGGGCTTCGTCCATGATGCCGGTGTCGATGCCCTTGAGCCAGTAGTCGTACCAGCGCAGGATCTCGTCGTGGTGCGCCCTCCACGGACGGGTGCCCATGTCGGTGTAGAGAAGCATCTTCTTCGGGACGTCGATGCAGTTGAAGACGTTGATCTGCGGCTGCGAGAAGAAGCTGAACAGGGGTCCGCCCACGTACGTCGGCACCTTGATCCTATCGAGCCGCTCGGAGACCGAGCGTTCCCGATAGTAGGGGCCATCGAGCTTGTTCAGCATGAAATCGAACAGGACCGGGTTCTTGTCCGGGTACTTCAAGAGGTGGTGGAGATAGGGATACTGCCGTAGGTCGGGATCGGCCAGCGCTTCCTCCACGATCTTGGCCAACTCCTCCTTGGGCGTGTTCTTGATCATCGCCGAGACGGTGTTCTTGATGGCATATCCGCAGCGCGCCGGATAGGTCCCGGTGTAGAGGCCGTACAGGAAGATGTTGAGGACGCCGCCCTCGTACTGGCCGTGGTTGTAGAGGTCGTCCCCGAAGATCTCCCAGGGGGCGATGCACTTCAGATGGGGCGGCTGCTCGGCCGCGATGTGGAGCTGCATGGAGGCGAAGTAGCAGATGCCGGCCCCGCCGACGTTCCCGTCACACCAGGGTTGCGCCGCCAACCACTCCACGATATCGGCGCCGTCTTCGCCCTCGTGATGGGAGAAGAGGCCCTCGTATTCGCCCTCCGAGTAGCCGGTGCCCCGCAGGTCGGCGATAGCGTACACGTAGCCGCGGGCGGTGTAGTAGCACGGGTCGCCCGACTCGAGGGAGGCCTCGAATATCGACTTGCCGAAGGGCTGGGGAGGGGAGTCGCACGTCTGCGCGTCTTTGCCGTAGGGGGAGATGGCGAGCAAAGCCGGGAACTTGCCCGGCGCGTCGGGACGGTAGACGTCCACCGCCAGCCGGACCCCATCACGGGCCGTGACGTACACGTCCTTTTCGGCGATCATTCCGTAGACCGGCTGTGAGCCGGCCTTTTCTGGACTGGCCATGCGTCCTCCTCAAGGTTCGAATTAGGTGAACCCCGCCGTTTTCTTGAGTGAGCGCTTGCTCAACAAGAAATCCTATCCTAGAATGGGGTGGCTTGTCAACGGATCGTGGCGGGTGAAGCGAAGGGAGCGAGCTTGTCATCCACAGTCAGGCGCCCGCGCCGATTGCCGGCCGCGGAGAGACGCAAGCAGATCGTGCAGGCCGTCATCGAGGTCGTCGCGGAGCACGGCGTCCCGGGGGCGACCGTATCCCGGATCGCCACGGCGGCCAACGTGTCCGAAGGCACGCTCTACGTGTATTTCGAGAGCAGAGACGAGATGCTCATGGCGGCGCTCGACTCCATCTTCGTCGAGATGTCCGGCCTGATAGATTCCTCCGAAGAGACGGATGCCCTCGAGCGTCTGCGGGACATCGGCCGGCGTCACTCCGAGCTGATGAAGACGGAGCGCGGGGGCTTCGCTCTTCCCTGGGTGGAGTTCATCGCCGCCGGACCCCAAGTGGGGCTCCGGGAGGCGGTCGCCCAGACGCAGACAAGGGCCTTCGGAAAGATGCTGGCGATCGTGGAGCAGGGCCAGGCCAGGGGACGATCCGGCGCGAGCTGGACGCCAGGCGTCTCACCTGGGAGTGGTACACGGTGGTGTGGGCCGAGAACATGAGCTGTCTCATGGGACTTACCGAGTTCATCGATGATCGTCACTCCGCCTATCTGTTGGATCTGATCCTCGAGAACGCGGCGGTCCCGGGGGCCGCCGCGACTCCGGCAAGGTCGCCCGGGTAGTCACTCCCAGGCGGGCGTCCTCGGCGACGACAAGGAGACTGGAGTAGACCATGGCTTTCGGCAAATACGCGGTCGATTACGAGGAACGAGTCGACTACCCCCGGCTCCGCCGGGAACGGGTGGCGAAGGTCAGGGTCCAGATGGAGGCGGACGGCATCGGGGCCATCATCACCTGGGACCCGGACAACATCCGCTACGTCTCCTCCTATTACGTGACCACGCCCATGCGGGCCTCCGAGATGCAGGCGGTGTTCATCGCCCGCAACGGTGAGCCGCACCTGATCGGCGGCGGCACTCCCACCGAGACGGCCCGGCGTATGCCCTGGCTGGCCGGCGTCCAGCCCTCCTACGGCATGCCCCGGCTCTCGGCGCGCGACTCGAGCGATCCCCTGCTCGAGGCCTGGGTCGACGGCGTGGCCAAGCTCATGGCCGACTACGGGGTGGAGAAGGAGCCCCTGGCCGTGGACGGATCCACCCTCCAGGGACTCTTTTTCGAAGCTTTCTCTCGAAAAGGGATCGTTACCGTCCACGGAAGACCGGTGATGGACTACGCCCGCATGATCAAGACCGTCGATGAGATCGAGCTCATCAAGATCGCCTGCGCCAATGCCGAACGCGCCCATGCCGCCATCGCCGACGCCATCCGCCCGGGGATCCGCGAGTGCGATCTGGTGGGCATCGGCATCAAGGAGCTCTATGCCGAGGGCGCCGACCACACCGAGGACCTGGTCTGCATGAGCGGCGAGAACACCAACCCCTACGGTTGGACCTTCACCGACCGTATGATCCGCCCAGGCGACCTGGTCTACGTGGACGTGGATGGCGCCTCCTACCAGGGTTACAAGACCTGCATCTATCGCACCTTCTGCTGTGGCAAGGCGAGCGAGGAGCAGAAGGAGCTCTTCGCCGAGGCCAAGGAGATGCTCCTTGCCGGGATGAGCGTCGTCAAAGACGGCGCCACCGATCACGACGTCTTGGCCCAGTGGCCCGACTCGCCCGCCTACTGGGGCTACGAGACCTGGGGGGATGTCAACCCCTACGCCTGCGGTCACGGCATCGGCCTGACCCTGCACGACCGGCCGATGATCTTCTACACGCATCGGGCGCTGGGCATCCCCCCGCACACCCTCAAGGCGGGGATGGTGATGGCATTCGAGACGTACACGGGCAAGAAGGGCGGCCGACAAGGGGTGCGCATCGAGGACATGGTGCTGGTGACCGAGACCGGCTACGAGCTGCTCTCCCTGTTCCCGCAAGAGCTGATCGAGTGCTGGTTGCCATATTGAGCGCCGACGCGCCCATGGAGGGCAAGGCCGCGGGCGCCAGGGGCGCAGCGGCTGTGGCCGCCGCGACCGTCGGCGGGGACCTCGCCCCTGGGACTGCGGCGGGGCCACCCATCAGCGAGACCACCGCGAGCGTCGCAGCTGCCGCGGGGTCCGGCGCAGCCGGCGGGGCGACCGTCCCGAAGCCGGGCGCGCCGAACTACCGATGGGCTGTCGTCGCTCTGTTCTTCCTAGCCCTCATCTGGGGCTACGCCTGGGTGGTCATGAAGATCGCCCTCGACTACGCGGAGCCCTTCACTTTCGCGGCCATGCGTACCTTCTTCGGCGCCGTCGCGCTCTTCATGGTGATGCCGCTGTTGCGTCGCCCCGTGCGGCCAAAGGCAATCCGGCTGACGGCCTTACTGGGCGTCATGCAGACGACCGGGTTCGTCGGGCTGCTCACCCTGGCGCTCGTGAACGGGGGCGCCGGCAAGACCTCCATCCTCACCTACACCATGCCTTTCTGGCTGCTACTCATGGCCTGGGTCTTCCTGGCGGAGAGGCTCAGGGGATTCCAGTGGGTCGCGGTCGGCTTGGCCCTCTGCGGGATGATCCTGCTCTTGACGCCCTGGCGCTTCGAAGGAGGGTGGAGCGGGGTCATGGCGGTCGGAGGCGCGCTGTTCTGGGCGGGAAGCGCCATCGTGGCCAAGATCCTGCGGAAGCGCCACGAGGTCGACCTATTCTCCATGACCGCGTGGCAGATGCTCCTGGGCTCGCTGCTCTTGATCGTGTTTGCCGCCATCGCCTGGTCCGGCCCGCCGGTATGGACGGGCACCTTCATCGCCGCTCTGGTCTACGTTGTGATCCTCGGGAACACGGTGGCCTGGCTCCTCTGGCTCTACATCCTTCATGCGCTGCCGGCAGGAACCGCGGGCCTGGGCACTCTCCTGACCCCGGTGATCGGGATCGTCGCTGCCTGGATCCAATTGGGCGAACGGCCGACCTTGAGCGAAGGATTGGGGATGATCGCCATCGTGAGCGCCCTCCTCCTCACCGTGCTGTGGGAGATCATGAGCGCGCGGAAGCGGAGAGCGGCCACCTACCAAGGACTCGACCCCGGTGAGACCCCAAGCGGGAGCCCGAGTGGGGGTTCGACGTGAGGTATCTCGGCCAAGTGATCCGGCCCCCCAGCGAAGCTGACAGCCTCATCCTGCAGGTCATGTATGGGTGCTCGCACGGGGAGTGCGCCTTCTGTGGGTCCTATCTGGGCAAGCCGTTCCGGGTTCGACCCTTCGCCGAGGTCAAGGACGACCTGCGGCAGCTGCCGGCCGGCGTCAAGAACACGATCGAAAGGGCGTTCCTCTGCGACGGGGACGCGCTCGCCATACCCAGCCGCAGGATGATGGAAGTGCTCGATCTTCTTGGTGTCGAATTGCCACATCTTTCGCGGGTCAGCGCCTATGCCAACGCCCATTCGCTCCTGCGCATCCCGGAGGACGAACTGCGCGAGATCCGCGCCCATGGATTGGAGCTGCTCTATGTGGGGCTCGAATCCGGCGACGAGGCCACCCTGGCCCAGATCGGAAAGGGAGTGACGGTCGCCCAACAGGTCGAAGCCTTCCGCAAGGCCAAGAGAGCCGGTTTCCGGCTGTCGGTCACCGCCATCCTGGGGCTGGCCGGCGTGGAGCGGTCCTTTGTCCACGCCCGGGGCACGGGCGAGGCTCTCTCGGCCATCGACCCCGACTATATCGGGATCCTGACGCTCATGCTGGAGCCAGGGACGCGGTTCTACGACTCCGTGCAACGGGGCGATTTCGTCGTGCCGGGACCACTGCAGTTACTCCTGGAGCTGCGCGAGATGATCGACGCGTGCGTCGTGACCCATGCGGTCTTCCGCACGAACCACGCCTCCAACTACCTTGCCCTGCGGGGGACCCTCCCCGAGGACAAAGCCAGCCTACTTAGGCTGCTCGACGACGTCCTCGCCGCCCCGGAGAGGGCCCGGCTCAAACCGGAGCACCTCAGAGAGCTGTGAGGCGCGCCGCCTTTCGGCGGCGCGCCTCCACTCGGTGAGTCCAACCAGTGGACAATACCGTCTCACTCGCCCGGCGCAGGCCCCTCGGGTGAGATCTCCGGCAAGCCCTCGAGTCCCTGCCCGAGTCCCTGGATCGAGCCGCTCGGCAACTTCTCGAGCCCATCGGCTATCTTCTGGAGTTCATCGACCGGGAGGTTGGAGAGCATCTCTACGCGGGTTCCGGCGACGTCCCAGGTCAGCTTGTTGGCATTCTCGTAGGCGACCGGATCGGGTGTCTGCTGCTGGCCCGGCCCCGGGGGTGTTTGCACCTCGCCGACCAGACCGGTGTTCAGCACAGCGGGCTGGCCCTTGACCGTGGCCGGTGTGCCGTCCGGGAGAGCCTGGCCGGGGGCGACCTCCGCCGTTGTGATGTAGAGGAAGCTGTCACCCTTGTGGAAGAGGGACTCAGCTCGTGGCACGGCGCCCGGCTCTGCCGAAACAGCAGCGCCTTGATAGACGGTGTCGGGGCCGATGGCCTCAGGCACGTAGTCCAGCCGGAACCCCAAGATGAAGGTTCCTTCGGGCAGGGGCTGCGGTGTGTCAAACTGCGCCGACCCCGTCGAGGCCGTCACGCCGAATATGCCGCCAAAGAACTCGCCGGCCGATGCCCGGGCGGAGGGAACGGACGCTACGATGATCGCCGCGATGACGATGGCGCCTGCGATACCGGAGGCGATTCTCCATCGGGTTTTCATTCTTATGACTCCTTTGTGCTGGGAAGCTGTGGTCGGGCCTCGCTTCGGCACGGAACGCTTGGGCCATGCCGAGAGCCGGGAAGACGGGGTGCGCGCTTGCTCCGTCAACCTAGCCTGCAGGCGGGTGAAGGCCTGCGGCGAGGGGGCTGCCTGGGCAGCCTGGGTCCTCAGGGACTCGTTCAGCCGGCTCCGGGTGGAGCGCAGGGCGGACAGGTCCCTTTCGCACAAGGCGCATCCGGCCAGATGAGCCTCGATCATGGTCTGCTCCGAGGGGATGACCTCGCGGTCCAGGTAGGCGACAAAAAGTCGGTGCACTTCGCGGCAGTTCATCTCTGGACCTCCGTGACGGAGCGGGCGTGATATGGATAGTCGGCTTTCAGCTCCCCATGCAAGGTGCGCAGGGCTAGGTTCAAGCGAGACTTGACGGTTCCGAGAGGAAGATCCAGGATCTCGGCGATCTCAGCGTAAGACAGGTCAGAGTAGTGACGCAGGACTACCACCACGCGTAACTTCACGCTCAGGCGGTCGAGCGCCCGCCGCACACAATCGTCGTCGGCATACCGGTCGGGCATGACATCGCGACCACCGGCCCGGGCCTCGGCGGCTTCATCCAGGCTATCGACCTTCGGGCGCCGGCGGCGCCAATTCAGGCAACGGTTGACGGTGATCCGGTGGAGCCAGGTGGTGAAGGCGCCCCGGTTGGGGTCGTAGGTCTCCAGCGAGCGGTGGACTTGGAGAAAGACATCCTGCAGGATGTCCTCGGCGTCGGCGTTGTTGCCGAGTGTGAGGTATGCCGCTCTGTAGACGAGGTTCTTGTATTCTTCAAAGAGTCGGGCGAAGGCCTCTTCGTCTCCGGCCTGGCAGCGACGTATGAGGACGAGATCCACCCCGGCTCCTTCTCGAGTACCTTCCATCGCCAACAGTACACTGGGGGAGCGGGAAAAGTTCACTCGAGCGCCGGATCCCGGCGTGGGCGGGTACGAATCCCTAGGCGGCCGAAGTCCGCCCCGCCATCGTCGCCGCTTCTTGGTCCTTAGGATTCCAAGGCCCAGGCGCTCATCGACGGCGACCGTACGAGCCGCGTCCGTGCTCCAACTTGAGCAACCGTCTGAACGTGCTCGGTCTCATCACCTCGTGCCCGTTGGCCTCGATCAGACCTCGGACCCTGTGGAGCAGGTCGGCGTTCGTGGCCAACTTGGTGCGCTTGACATCGAACCACACGTTGTCCTCCAGGCCTACCCGGACGCCCCCTCCCACGGCTATTGCCAGGGAGTTCATCATCAACTGCGTATCACCGACCCCCGCGAGACTCCAGTAGGACTCGGGGGGCAGATCGCGGATCATCACACCCACGTGGAGGAGATCGGCCTGGGCACAGGCGATGTTCCCTAGGATCAGGTTGAAGTAGTGCGGTGGCTGCAGCACTCCCCGGCTGGTCAGATACTTGGCATAGTTGATCATGCCGGCATCGAACGCCTCCAGCTCGGGTAGTATGCCCTTACCCGCCATCTCCTCAGCGAGTCTGCGGATCATGTCGGGCGAATTGACGCTCGCCTGTTTGTTGAAGTTGACCGAGCTGAGGGTCAGACTCCCCATGTCGGGTTTCTGCTCCCCCTCGAGCTGGAGACAGTCTGCCCGCTGGCTGAAGCGGCTGTACCGGCGCCCACTCGTGGAGACCCCGATCACCAGGTCTCTGGCGTATGCCCGGATGCCTTCGATGATCCTGCCGTAGATCTCCGATTCGTACGTGGGGTCCCCGCTGACCTCGTCTCTGGCGTGGAGATGGACCGTGGTGATGCCGATCTCTGTCGCGCGGAGCACGTCCTCGACGATCTCGCTCACCGAAAGCGGAGCATGGGGGCTCAGCTTCTTCGTCGGTATCATCCCGGTGGGGGTGAAGTTCACGATGATGTCCACAGCGCCGCCTTTTCGTCTATCGACCGGTGTGAAGCCTACGACCGGCCCCACTCTAGCACTATCGCTCCCTCACGGGCGCCGCAGCTTTCGCCGTGCACTCCTCCCGCCGGCGCTCCGCGAGACGGATCGGACGCCAACGCCTGCCCCACTACGGCGAGGACCCGCCGGCCTCAAGTTGCTTGATGGCCTTCGTGATCTCGTCCTTCCCGGGAGCCAACGCATCCACCGACTTCAGGACTGCGAGGGCTTCGGCCGTCCGGCCCAGCTGCTGATAGAGACTCGCCAGAGCGATCGCAGCCTCGCTGCCGGTCGGATCGATCTCCAGACAGTACTGGAGCGTCTTTCTGGCTTGTTCCGTCCTGCCGGTGGCAACCAAGGCGTGGGCGAGTTGCACGCGGATGGCCGTGCCGAGGGGCATCACCTCTATCCCTCGCTCCGCCACCTCGATGGCGCTCTGGTAATAACCTTTGTCGAGGGTTGCGCCACCGAAGTTGTGGAGGGTGGCCAGGTACACATAGTTCTCGTATTCGCTCGGGATGAACGCGATCGCGTCTTTGAAGGCGGACTCTGCGTTCTCAAAGCTTCTCCTGATCGCCTCTGTGTACTGGGTCGTGTCCTCACCCTTTCCCCGCGCCTGGTCCCCGGCCAGTCTAGAGGCCCGTATCTCATCTGAATAGGCGAGGCCGACCGCGCTCTTGTAGTCCGGGTTGAGCGGGTTGAGTCTGACCGCCCGGAGCGCTTCCGCGGTCCGGGCGGTCGGGGAGGGCGCGATCTGGGACTGCAAGTAGGCGTTGTCTGCTGCGAGGTAGACCCCCTGATAGCCGATGCCCGCCGCCGAGAGCGCGATAACAGCGACCGCGGCCACGGTGCCCCATCTGCGGGCCTTCACCTCGACAGACCGGGCGGTCGGCACAAGGACGAGCGCCAGCGCCATCCACAGGAGGAAGGTGGCGCCGGTGACCGAGAGGCCGAACAAGAGATGGACAAGATAGCCGGCCGAGGCGGCCCAGAACGCACCCAGGATGATGCGCGCAGGATCGCTCGAACGCCGGAAAACGGTCCCGAAGGACCTCACCCCTGCCCAGACGAAGATGCCGTAGAACAGGAGCACGCCGGGGATGCCGATGCCGCTGGCCAGCTGCAGCGGGTAGTCGTGCGCGTTGTCAACGCGCGACGAGCCGCCCATGATTTGCACGTACTCGGCCGTCTTGTGCTTGGTGAAGGCCAGACGAAAGGTGTCGGCACCCCAGCCGAGGATCGGCCGCTCCTTGATGGCCGCGATCGCCGCCCGCCATATTTCCACGCGGGTCTGTCCGCTGCCACTGCCGAAGTCAAAGATCGACCCCAGACGCTTGCCGAAGTTCATAACTTCGCTCGGGTTCGATAAGCTACGCGCGATGATGCCGATACCGAGTGCGACGAAGGCCCCGGCCGGCGCCCAGTCGATGCGACGCATGGTGACGCGCTGTCGCCAAGCTATGAGGCCAAGGAGCGCGAGACTGAAGAGCCCGCCGATCCAGGCTCCACGTGTGAACGAACCAATCAGTGCCAGCCCGTTAACGCCGAAGCCGACCCAATAGATGATGCGCCAGACGAGTCTCTGTTCCAGCAGCGCGAGCCCCAGCGCGACCGTGACCGAGAAGATCAGGAAACCACCGAGGAAATCGGGGTTGCCGTAGGTGGAGAAGGCGCGGTCGACTTCGAAAGGAAGCACCCCCCAGTGTACGAAATCACGGCCGGCGAACTGCAGAAGACCATAGCCGGCCACGATCACGCTGGCCCCGAAGAGAGACTGGGCGAGACGGCGAACGCGTGAAGCGTGGTCTGCGAACTGAAGGACGAGGAAGTACATGATGCCATAGGTGACAAAGGAGAGCAGTCCCTCGTAGCGCCACGGCTTGCCCAGCAACGCCGTGGGCCAGTGGACCGACGTAGCGGTGGTGACAGCTACCCAGGCGATGAACGCGAGGATCAGCCAGTCCACCGGATGGTGCCTTATGCGCCCGCCCCTGCGCAGAGAATCCCAGGCCCAGGCGGCCAGCGCAATGAGCCCCAGCACCCGTTCGAAAGATACCTTGGCGATCTCGAACAAGTCATGGGTGAAGGGGTCCTTGAAGCCGAGGAACGTGAGGTTGCTCATCGCGATGGGCACGAGGAACACCATGGCAAGCAGCGCCCACCAGGAGATCCTGCGGCCGAGGCTCATCGGTTGCACGGCGGCCGCTTCGACGGACGCGGCCGGCTGCGTCGCGGACCTGGGTGTCTGCTTGACAGGAGGCCGCTTGCCGGCCGCCTGGGAGTGGGTAGTTTGGCTACGCGCGGCCCGACTCGGGGCCGGCTGACTACGTGGTGCTCGCTGCTTCTTCTTGGCCTTCGCCAATCACTCGCTCCTTCATCTGGCTCCGCGCCCGGTGAGCACCACACGCAGCGTCTCGGCCACGATCTGGGCGTCCATGGCCAGGGTCTGATGATACATGTATATGAGGTCGTATTTGAGCTTGCGCTCGGGTGTGGTCGCATAGCCGCCGCTTACCTGGGCCAGCCCGGTGACTCCCGGCCTGACGTTGAAGCGCTCGCGGTAGCCGGGTGTCTCGGCAAGGTGTCGCTCCACGAAGTACGGTCGCTCAGGTCTTGGGCCGACGAAGCTCATCTCGCCTTTGATGATGTTGGCGAGCTGGGGGATCTCGTCGAGGCGGAACTTGCGTAGAAAGCCGCCGACCCTGGTGATGCGCGGGTCGTTCTCCTGCGCGAGCACGGGGCCGCTCATCTCTTCCGCGTCCTTGACCATGGTGCGTAGCTTGTGAATACGGAAAGGCTTCATAGCCCGACCGACGCGCTCCTGGGAGTAGAACACAGGGAAGCCATCTCCGATAGCGATGGCGACGGCGGCGACGAGCAATCCGGGGCTGGTCAGAACGAGGGCGATGGCGGCGACCAGCACGTCGATCGCGCGCTTGGCGGCCGAGTAGTAGCGGGGCACGGTTGTATGCGTGATCTCCATCAGCGGCACGTCCCCGACGATGGCGTCCACTGTGCCGATGAAGATCTCGTAGAGCTCGGGGACGACGTCCACGCGCACCTTGGTGCCGTCGGCCAGAACAAGGGACTCCACGAGCTCGCGTAGAGCGATGGGACTGACGATGATGACGCGGTTGGCCTGGTGCTCTCCGACTACCCGGGCCACGTCGTGGGCAGCGCCGAGGACCGGGAATCCGCCGACGGAGCTGGGGGCGTCGCGGCTGGGGGTGTCGCGGCTGGGGGTGTCGCGGCCCGGGGCGTCGCGGCCTGGCGTATCGCGGCCTGGGACGGTGTTCGCGTCCAGCAGTCCGGTCACGGTCCAGCCCCAGCGGCCGCGCGCCGCCACTTTCTGAGCGAGATCGACCGACGCAGGGTCGGTGCCGACGATGATCACCCGCTGTTCCGGCCAGCTCACGCGCGCCAGGTGGAGGAAGGCGAGGCGCCAACCCATGAGCAGCACGAGGTCGAGAACCCAGGCGAGCAGGATCGTCGAGCGCGCGAACGAGGCCGTGAGGGTGCTGCCGAAGAAGGCGATCGCCGCGGTGAGCAGAGTGCCGACCGTCACTGCGGCCACGACGCCCCGGGCGACCGCCCAGGCGGTGTCGGCTCGCTCCGGATTGTACAGGCCGTAAGTCCAGGCACCGGCGATGTAGAGCAACGTGAGTAGCGGCGCCAGTATGAGATAGGCGTCGAAGTTGAAGGCCGGCAACTGGCCTCCGAAACGGACAAGGAAGGCGAGTACGAAGCCTACGTTGACGAGCGCGGCATCGATGACGATGGATAGAGCGATGAAGCGGTTGCGCGACACCTACACCCCTCCTCGCCTATGGGCGTGCCGCGCGATGGCTTCCGTATACACGTCAAGCGTGCTTGCGACCATTCGCGGGACGGTGAACTCGCGGAGGGCGCGCGCCTGGGCCTGCCGGCCCAGGCGCGCGCGCAGGTCGTCGTCGTTCAACAGGCGATTGAGTGCAGCCGCGAGTGCCAGCGAGTCACCGGGGGGCACGGTGAGCCCGGTGACACCGTCGGGGTTCGCGTAGGGAACGCCGGTAGGAAGGTCGGTCGACACGACCGGGGTGCCTGCGGCGTGGGCCTCGATCTGCACGAGGCCGAAGGCCTCGCTGCGGGCGACGCTCGGTAGACACAGCACGTCTGCGGCGCGGTACCAGGCGGAAAGCTCGTCGTCATCCTGAGGGGGGAGAAAGGTCACACGTCGGGCGACACCGCTCGCCGAGGCGAAGCTACGCAGCTGGGCCTCGAGCGGGCCGCGGCCGATCACGACCAGATCGGCGTCGACCCGGAGCATGGCCCGCAAGAGGATGTCGACGCCCTTGTAGTAGACGAGTCGACCGACGAAAAGGACCATCTTGCGCCCAGCGTGGGCGGCGCGCAGCTCCGCTGCGCGCCCCAGAACGGCGGGGGTGGCCGCGAGGCACCGTGCCGGCAGGCCGAAGGGCACGACGCGGCATTTCTCCGCGCGCGGCGCCAGGAACTCCGAGCCCCTCACCATGTTGGGCGAGGATGTCACGATGAGGTCGACTCTATCAAGAAACCGCTCCAAAAAGGGCCGATAAGCGGCGAGCAAGCCCTTTTGGCGAACGATGTCGCTGTGATACAAGACGACGCTAGGCACCGCGAGACGCGCCAGAAGGAACGAGAGTTCGCCCCAGGGGTAGGGAGAATGGAGGTTGACGACGTCGGTCGGCTCCGGGCCGCCTGGGCCCTGGCGGCGCAGCTCGTCGCGCAGGGCCCGAGGCATGCCGGCTGCCACCGGCGCCGACGACAGGGCCAGCTGCCTGGGGAGGCGCACCACTTCGACGCCGCCGATCCTTTCCTCCACGCGCTCCCGGCTTTCGTTGCTCACCAGGGCGCGCACCTGTGCACCAGCGTGCTCGACAAGACCCTCCGACAGGATGCGCACCACGTTCTCCACGCCACCCAGGTGCGGCGGCGAGTAGTACTTGTTCACCATCGTGACGCGTAGCGGACGATCGAGCGCCTTCATTCGGCGCGGCCTTTCCGCGCGCTGCGCGCCGGCCGGCTCCCCTGCGCCCGGCGCAACGCGAAGGCCCGCAGCACTTCGCGGTACACGGCTACTGTGGCGGCTGCGGTGTGCTCCCAGGAGAACCGTGCCGCGCGTTCGCGGCCTGCTAGCGAGAGGCTCTGACGGAGAGCTGGATCGTCGAGTAGCCGGGCAAGCGCATCCGTGAGCGCGCCTGCTTCTCCTGCCGGGAACAGGAGCGCGGCGTCGCCTACCACCTCCGGCAACGATGCGGCGGCGGCGCAGACTACTGGAGCGCCGAGCGCCATGGCCTCGAGCGGTGGCAGGCCGAAGCCTTCGTACTGCGACGGGAAGACAAATGCCGCGGCGCCGGCGTAGAGCGCCCGCAGTTCGGTGTCGTCCACGCGGCCGGTGAACGCCACACGGGGGCGCGTCTCGGCCGCCACGCCTGCCGGCCCCGCGTCGAGGTAACCGGACGGTTCGGCGCCGACCAACAGCAGGCGAAGATCGGGAATCGAAGGGGCCAGCTGCGAGAACGCCAGCAGCAAAGTCGGCAGGTCCTTGTGTAGCTTGGTGTTTCCCATCGAGAGTAGGTACGGTTGCGAAGCCAGATGGGCCAGTGCTCCAGTGAGCGGCCCGATCGGGCCGTCGGAGAAGTCATCCACGGCTTCGGCAATCACCTCGAGTTTGTTCCGTGCCGCCGGGAAGAGTCTCTCTACGTCGGCCGCCGTGGCGCGCGAAGGCACGACTACGCGGTCGGCTAGGCGCACAGCGCGCGCGTTCCAGCGGCGGTACACGGCTCGTTTCGCCGCCGAGGGCATGACGCCGGGAACGAGAAGCGGCGCGAGATCGTGCAGCGTCACGACGAGAGGCACGTGTATCGAAGCGGGTGTCGGAAAGTGCGGACAGTGGACGAGGTCCGGCTTCGCCTCGCGCGCGAGGCGCGCCAGCTCCAAGGCCCCGCGCACGCCGAAGGGGTGGGCCGTCGCGGCCACAACCTCTGCGCCCGGGCCGGGCGCCACGGGCGGATGCACCTCCGCGGCGCAGACCTGCACAACCTCCACGTCGTCGCGGGCTGCCAGGGCACGCGCGAGCCCGGTCGTGTATCGGCCGACTCCGGACCAGCCCACCATGCGACAGTCAAGGAGAACGCGCATCAGTGGGCGCGGCGCGCGCGAGCTGCGAGAGCCTGGTCGAAAGCGGCCATCATCCCCTCGGCGGTGCTCCGCCATGTGAACCGAGAGATACGCGCGCTCCCTGCAGCCGCGAGGCGCGCGCGCTCGCCGGCATCGGTCGCCACCAGCTCGATCGCCTGCGCTAACGCTCCGACGCTGGCCAGGTCGACGAGCAGCGCGGCGTCGCCGGCCACCTCGGGCAGTGACGAATTGTCGGCAGTGATCACCGGGCAACCGCACGCCATGGCCTCGAGCACCGGCAAGCCGAAACCCTCGTAGACGCTGGGGAAGACGAGTGCAAGGGCGCCGGCGTACAGCGCCACGAGATCCTCCGTGCAGAGATCGTCGAGGACCCGCAGGCGCTCCTGCAGACCCAGCGCTTCGGCTCGTGCCTGGAAACCGGCGATAGAGGCGGTCTTGCGCGGCCGACCGATGCCGACCACGGTGAGCTTCGGGCGCGTGCCCTCAGGCAGCCGCGAAACCGCCTCGAGCGCCGCCGAGAAGTTCTTGCGTGGATTGAAGACATCCAGAGAGAGCAGATACGGACTCTGGACGCCAAGCCGCTCCAGCACTAAGGCGATCTGCTCGGCCGGTAGAGGCCGGAAGACCGCCGGATCCACGCCCCAGGGAACCACGCGCACGCTGCCTGGGGCCGCGCGGCCGAAGCGCAGAGCGTCCCGAGCGGTGGCGGCGGACGGGGTGACGACGACATCGGCATCAGCGATGACCTTACCGATCAGCAAGCGGTTGGCGGCAAGATTCAGCCACGGCTGCTGTGCAGGATAGTAGCGGTCCCAGAAGTCGTGGACAGTCGCGACCTTGCCGATGCCGTGAGCCCGGAACGGAAGCAGATGGCGTGGGCCCCAGAACAAGTCGACCCGATCCTCGAGCAGCAGCCGGTTCACGCCGGTCTGCATCCAGACGATGCTGCTACCGGTCAAGGGGCCCGACCCCACTCTCGTCGGCCACGGCAAGTCGAGCGGTTGCCCTGAAAACGGGATGACGGGAGGCGAGGCCGAATAGAGCATGAACCGGTGCGGCGTCTCCATCCCAGCCAGCGCTCGCATCGTCCGATACTGCGACGTGCCGATGCCCCCGCAGGCGGGATCGGACAGAGCGGTGGCGTCGATGCCGATGGTGGCCATGAGGCGATTCTACCCCACACCGGAGCCCACGCAGCCGCTTCGCCACCCGACTGTCCCGCCGGTACGGCCGAGGTCAGAGACGCGTGCACGGTGGAAACCTCGGTGGCCCGCGCCCCTCTGTCCCGTCAGCCCCGAGGCATGCCGGTCCCCATCAGTCGCTGAGTGGCATCCTCGACCTGCGAGACGCTACCTGCCGCCAGAGCACCGCCCACCGCCGGTCCTGGCTCCCAGAAAAGGCCAACTCGCCATGCCGGGTCAGAGCGAGGCGGGCTCCTCGGAACCGGCAATAGACGTGGTGGGCGGCCGCGAGAGGCCGTGCCGCAGGAGACACAGCGGCGCCATACGCGGCGGCCAGCCTCTGGACGTCGCTCCGTTCCACATGAAGAAGCCTCTGGGTCTTGCGTTCGGGCTGGACCCTATCGACCGCGATCACGCGGTCGAACCGTGCCGGCTTCCGCCGCTGAGCCAGCCTGAGCCATAACTCGTAGTCCATGGCAAACTCGAAGCCCTCGTCCACGAGATGATCGCCAAGCGCTCGTCGCCGGCAGAAGACCGTCGGCTGAAGGATGAAGTCATAGAGTTGCAGCAGCCGGATGTGGAACGACGGCGCCCAGAAGTAGTGGAGAATGCGCCCGTTCGCATTCGCGCAGGCGGCGTGGCCGTAGAGCGCGTCGGCCTCGGGATTGCGGTCGAAGAAACGCACTACGTCCTCCACGACGCGACAATCGAAGTAGGCATCGTCGGAGTTCACCCATCCGATGATCTCGCCGGTGCTCAGGGCGAAAGCCTTGTTCAGAGCGTGGGATTGGCCGCGGTCAGGCTCGCTCTTCCAGCGCACCTTCGGGCCGGTGGTCTCCAGCAGAGCGCAACTACCATCTTTCGAGCCTCCGTCCATCACGACGTGCTCGATCCGGGGATAGGTCTGGCATGCGACGGAACGCAGGTTGTCCGCGAGCCACCTCGCCTGGTTGAACGAGGGGGTGAGCACGGAGACAAGCGGTTGGTATGGAAGGCCGGCCTGTATGGTTGCGTCCTCCACTGCACGCTGCGGCATGCGCCACGCGACTCTGGTGATGCCTCACACGAAGCTTTCGTGCGCTCTCGTTCATCGGAGCCTACCATGTTTCACGCTGCACGCGGGCCGATAGGATGGGATATCGTTACGTCCGTCCGACAACCGCCCACCGGGGGAATATGAAGAGCGCGATCCTGTTTCTGGTCTTCAATCGTCCGGATACAACTCAGCAGGTATTAGAAGCCATCCGCGGAGCCAGGCCACCCCGTCTCTACGTCGCGGCGGACGGTCCCCGTCCCGATCGGGAGGGAGAAGCCGAACGCTGCGCCGAGGTGAGGCGCATCGCCACGGGCGTCGATTGGCCCTGTGAGGTCAAGGTCCTCTTCCAAGACATGAACCTCGGCTGTAGGCTGGGTCCTGTGCGTGGGATCGATTGGTTCTTCGAGCATGAAGAGGAAGGCATCATTCTGGAGGACGATATCTTGCCCCTATCCACCTTCTTCCCGTACTGTGACGAACTACTCGAACGTTTCCGGGGAGAGGGACGGGTCGGTCTAGTCAGTGGAAGCAACCCCATCTCCAATCGCTTCGTGCCGCCGGACAGCTACTTCTTCTCGCGCGCCATTCGTATCTGGGGTTGGGCCAGCTGGCGCCGGGCGTGGCAACACTACGACGTCGACATGCAGGCGTGGCCCGCATGGCGGGACCAGGGTGGGCTGAGGTCGATCTCGGACGGCAGCAGGTGGTTCGAATCCCACTGGCGCGACTTGTTCGAGCTCAGCTACCGCGGCGGAGTCGACTGGTGGAGCTACCAGTGGGTGTTTGCGTGCTGGTATCACGGAATGGTCTGCATCCTGCCCGCGGATAGCCAAATCCACAACCTTGGCTTCGGATCGGATGCTGCTCATACGGTCATGAGCCCACCGGCCTACATGAGGGAATCGGTGCCGGAGCCTCTGGCGTTTCCGTTGCGACACCCACCCGACGTCCAACGAAACCCGGCTGTCGACGCGTCGATAGCCAGGATCGTCCACGGGTCGGCTTTCAGGCGGAGGATCATGCGCCGCCTCATGAAGGTCAAACCATTGGTGAGGAACATCCCGTTTATGGGCGACTTCCTCAAACGAGCTCAGGTCCGATTGCAGGCGTCCCTCAGCAGGCGATAGACTACGGCATCGGCGGTGATGGGACGTCCCCGTGAGAGGCCCAACCGTCGACTCCACCTCCCCGCAAGGGCAAGAAGGAGTCCGATCGATTGCCTCTCCCAGACCAGGCGAACGTGGATCTCCGCGGCGCGCAACCAGTCTCCGTGGCCCCAAGCCCTCCGCAAGCGCCCGTCTGTGAATCGCCACGTGGCGTCCCAGACCCCGGGGGCCGGACAGTTACCTATGCTCTTCAGATTGCTCTGGGCTTCCTCCCCCCGCCATACGGTCTCCTTGCCCCCCGCAACGTGCCCATAACTGTGTGAGGGATGTAGGACGATGACATCCCGGGTGGCGTCGATGACCGGAACGGAATCCCGCAGGCAGTGAGCGATCAGGGCGTTGTCGAAAGCCGCCCGGCCTATGACCAGCGGGGGCACGGTCCTCCACAGTCCCCGAGGAAAGACGAAGTAGTCGCAGGCAGTGGGAGGATGGAAGCCTATGTCATCCCTCGCTACCAGATCCACCAGCCTGGCATCCCACCTGTTCTCCGTCACATCGATCATCACGTCCCCCGGGAGGTCGAGGCGCTGCCCGACGATCAGATACTGCCGGAAGGGAACCTGCCCCACGATGGACAGCAAGGTCTTTGTCACTACGATGTCGCAATTGATGTAGAGCTGTGTCTCATAACGCCCATAGCGCTCAGCATGATCTGCGATCGCTGTAAAACTCGGCGCTCCCTCTTCGCTGCAGTCCACGTCCGGAACGTGCGCCACCCCCAGCCGTTCCGCCGTCTCCTTGGTGCCCGAGGCATCGCCGAAGAGTAGGACTTCGACGTCCGGCGCGAGCGCCAGCCAGCTGCGGATGGCATTTGTCTGGTGCGTCGAGGCCATGCCGACGAATGGCTTGGGACTCGCGAAAACGGTGATCACGATCTCGCCGCTCTTGTTCCTCGAGAAGGCGGGGGATAATGCCGGCTAGAAGATATCTCCCGGTACCAGGCGGTGTAGGCGTCCACCTGCCTGCGTAGATCAAAACGCAGCCGTGCATCTTCCGCAGCGTTTCTGCCCATGGATGTACGCAATGCCTCATCGCTCAGCAGTCTGACAATGGCATCGGCCATGGCCCCAGCGTCCCCAGGCTGCACCAATACACCGTTGTACGCGTCCTTTATCTGCTCCGGGGTTCCCCCCACGGCACTGGCTACCACTGGGATCCCACAGGCTAGAGCCTCGCTGATCGCCAGGCTCATGGTCTCCGCGCGAGCTGCGCTTAGGTAGATGTCGGCCGCCTGGCAATAGCGGGCCACCACATCAGGATCTTTCTGATAGGGAACGAAACGCAACTCGACCTGTCCGATGTGCTTAACGGGTGATTCTTCGCCGAGAGCTACGCAGAGCACGCGCTTTCCCTCCGGGAGGCCGGCGATCCGAGTGACGGCAGACAGGATGGTGCGGTGGTCCTTCCAGCCACCTTTCCGCATGCCGTAGCCCGAGAACAGCAACATCCTAGCGTCCTGAGGGATGCCCAAGGCCACCCGGGCAGACTGACGATCGCCCGGTCGAAAGACGGAAAGGTCCACTCCGTTGTTGATGATCCTTGATTCCACGATCGCGGGCGCCAGTATCGACCGCCGTACCTTAGCCATCAGCCACTCACAGGGAGTGGCCACATACAGGCGGCTTCTTGCGTATATGTCCCGCTTGCGCTGCCAATTGAAGGCTGTCGCGTCTCGCCGGACCGCCGGGTAGAGACCGAGATCCGGGCACTCTCCACACCCGGTCTGCCAGCGTTCACAGGCGAGCGAATGAGCGCAGTGGCCGCTGAGCAGCCAGGCGTCGTGTAGCGTCAGGATGGTAGCCACCTGACTGCTCAGCCACGGTAGGGCTCGTAGGTCGAAAAAGCCGCCGTGCAAGTTGTGGCAGTGGAGGATCGTTGGGCGCTCCACCGTCAGATCCAGCAGGCCATAGGTGGCCGGATAGTCGAAGTCCTCGTGTCCTTGCAGTCTCTCCCACGCGCGGGGGGGGTCCGCGATGCCCCGCAACACGCCCTTGGCTACGGCGGCTCCCCCTACTCTCCTGGCCACGGGTTGCAGCCAACGATTCGTAGCCTGCCGTGCTTTGGTTCGGAGGTCGCCTCCACCGCGGCCTGATATCGGAAGCACATCCGGCTCTCCACTCCGTTTCCTCCCGACAACGAGCCACGATTCGAGACCATTGGAACGATAGGAGCAGAAGAGATTCCGAGCGACACTCTCGGCGCCGCCGAGAGCGTCCGCCGTACTGACCTGCATGATCCGCAACCGACTGTCGGCATCATTCATCGAAGAAGGCCTCCAGTCGACGCGAGAACTCGTCGCCCGTCCAGTTGCGCACGGTGAAGCGCGGGATCCGGAAACGGTCCGTGCCGCGAAAGACTCTGCCGGGAAAGATGGAGCATGCGCACCGGTAGCCGCTCTCCCTTACCAACCTGACGGTGACCGACGTGAAATCCGTGCGTTCCCCGAATGGATAGGAGAAGCACTGCACCCGCGCATTCAGAATACGTTCCAGCCTGCGCTTGCTTCCTTCGATCTCCTCCCTCTGGACGGCTGTGGGCTGCGCAGACAGCAAGAGATGGGTCATTGTGTGGGAGCCGATTTCCACCAGCCCATCCTTCGCCAAGGCCACCACTTCTTCCTCGGCAAGCGCCCGGTTGTGGGCGCGGCCTATGCCATCCACGTTGGCCCAGCTGCGGAGGGAGTCCAGTACCTGCATCCGCGCCGGGGTATCCAAAGGCCGCAACAGTTCACACAAGTCCCGATAGACCGCCTGGCGGGTTGAGCAGGGCTGATCGGACAGCACGTGCCACCGTCGATCGGGTCTGTCCTCCTCGGGTGGGAGATGCCAGGAGAGCTGCTTCGGTCCGACGGTCAGGTGGAGCCATTCTGGCAGACTGGGCTCTTGCAGGAGGATCCTCTCCAACTCGTCCCACCAGAACTCCTCCAGCGACCCTATCTGGCCGGCGATCACGAACACCGTCGCCGGGATTCCAGCCGCCCGCAACAGCGGCAGGCCGTGGTGAAGATTGTCGGCGTAGCCGTCGTCGAAGGTGACAACCACCGAGCGACCACCTCGCGATCGCCCGTTCTTCGACCACCCGCGTGTATGATCATGCAAGCCACCGAGCCGGACCGGCACGTAGCTCTGCCCCAGGATCTCCAGATGTTCGGCGAAATTGCGGGGAGAAACGGCGAGTAGCTGAGGGTCTGTGTCCAGATCGGCCACTCGATGGTAGAGGAGAACCACGCTCGACCGGAGCGCTCTCATCGCGTAGCGTCTCAGCACCTTCTTCCCGTAGTGCCGCAGCTGAGTTTGGTCTACTCGCATCCGACTCGGCCCGTCCTAGCGTCGCTCGGCAACGACGCGTGAAAGATGCTCGATGAGTGCCCTAGAGGCAGTGGTCCAGTTGAGGCGGGAGCGGTATTCCTCCTGCGAAGCCAGGGCAAGCGGAACGTATGTCTCGTCGTAGGAGGCCATGCACCGGGCGATGGACTCCGCCGCATCCTCGACGAAGCGATCCTCGCCGAACAGGTAGCCGTTCGTACCATGTGTGACAACAGACTCGATGCCGCCCGTCCGAACCGACACGGACGGCACCCCGTACGCGCTCGCTTCGCAGAAGACGACCGGGGTGCAATCGGCGCGCGAGGGAAGGCAGAGAAAGTGGCTCCCCGCCAGCAGACGTGTGATCATAGCTTCCCCGGAGGGGGTCGACTTGTCGACGAAGCCGAGGCAGTCGACGAGCTCCGGACCGTGAACCTTCGGAGCTTGACAGCCGACGACTGTCAGCTTCGTGGGGATGCCCGACTCCGTCAGTCTCGAGGCGACCGCTAGGGCCAGATCGCCGCCTTTGCGGTACCAATCCACTCCGATGAAGAGCAGCCGGCACTCGTCTCGCGGGCGTCGCTGAACCGAGGCAGCGACCTCAGTTCGACTCGGTTCTACCTCTAGATTGGCGCCAAACGGCACGACATGCACCCTCGCGGGGTCGGCATCGTAGTCTTCGACCGCCGACTGCGCCGCCCAAGCCGAGGAATAGAGAGCCGCCCCAACGCGGGCAAGTGCCGCCCGCTCCATCGCGTGACCGGCGAGAACGCTTTCTGTGCAAAGACCTGAGAACGACGGGTAATAGTCGACCATACTGGCGAAGGTCGCGTCCGTCCAGGTGACGATGGGAAGTTCGGTGCTCAGATACGCGATCGGTATGGTGCTGGGACTGAAGACGGCATCGACTTTCAGACCTCCGAGCCGCGACTCCACCTGACGCGCATAGTGATGCAGCACGCCAGGATCGCGGTCATAGAGATAGGCGCAGCCGAAGTGACCCTGGAGTGCCGCGCGTGCGCGCAAGAGCCTGCCGAACCGTGTCTTGAGGGGCCCGATGTGCTCGAGAGCGACCCCCCGTTGGATAAGGGCGCGAGCCATGTGATGGGGAGTACCCGACCACTGGCGCACATCCGCCGCATCGTACGTCGTGACGAACGCAAGCTTCAACGGGCACCGGTGCGCCGTGGACCAGGATCCGCGTGTTCGTGCGACTGCCGATCTACCTCAAAGCCTCCGCCGGCTCGAATGGTTTTGGTTGCAGGCCTCCCATCTCGTCCCACATTCTACCAGCGCGCAGTTTGGCCTCGTGCGAGGCCATCAGCGAGTAAGCTCGGCGCCTCGTCTGCGACGTCATTGTTGCGATAGGTCTTCTTGGCTACCATACGTGCGGAGGGCAGCGATGCCCAGCGGCCATGTGGGTGGTTGCCGGGCTGCACGGAGCCCGCGTGGGACTGGAGGCAGCATTGTTCACCAGGGGAGGCGGCGGAGATGGAGGCTTTGGAGCCGCTGCACCGACGCATGAAGGGGTAAGCGAACGATGAGGCTTCGCGCGTTCTATGAAGCCCATGTCAAGTCCTACCTCCCATCTAGGATGCAGGCGTTCTTGCATGGAGCCGCGAGGCGATATGACCTTTGGCGGCTTGGACCCCAACCGACGAGGATCCTCGGACCTAGGTGGAGACGCAGCCGAGACGAGGTTACGATGGATATCACGTACGCGTGCGACCTCGGTTGCTTCAACTGCAATCGGTCCTGTTCACAGGACCCCTCCGGCGATCACATGTCCATCGGGCAGGTCCGGCAGTTCTTGGAGGAAAGCAGAGCGCGCCAGATTCGGTGGAAGCGGATCGGTCTTTTAGGGGGCGAGCCGACATGCCATCCGCAGTTTCTGGAGGTGGTCGATCTGGTCGTTCAGTACCGCGACGAGTTCTCTCCAGAGACTCAGATCAGAGTGGTTACGAATGGCTACAGTGCTCGGACGAAGAGACTGCTTTTGCAGCTGCCTGCCGACGTGTACGTGAAGGACTCTGCTAAATGCACCCGTGAGCAACCTTTCTTCTACACCTTCAACGTAGCCCCCGTCGACGTCCGCGATTATGAGCGTGTGGACTTCTATAACGCCTGTCCTGATACCCAGGTCTGCGGCATCGGTGTGACTCCCTACGGGTACTATCCGTGCGGGGTCGCCGGAGCTATCGACAGAACGTTCGGTTTTGACCTCGGAAGGAAGGTGCTTCCTGCTAGTGACGATGACATGAAACAGGAGTTGCGTACGTTCTGTGCCCTATGCGGCAGCTTCAAGGTGCACTCAGGTGAATCGCAGGACGACTCGCTGGACGGCACGGTGATGTCACGGGCCTGGGTGGAGGCGTATGAGCGCGCGCGGCAGAGCCCAGTGCGTCTCTCCCGGCTGGGGGAGCGGGAGAGCTCGTCCCAGCTGGAGGATCGCACTGGCCGGCCGTCGGGCGACGCGATGTCGGGACCAACCGGGAGGTGACTCCGTTGACCGGGAGCGGCGACCGGGATATTCGCGTGATAGAAGGCAGAGAGGCCGATCCCTCTCAGCTCTCTGCTCTGTTTGACGAAGCCTTTGGACCGGTGATGAGCCGCTTCTTGATGGAGCATGCGGAGTGGATCCATCGGGGACCGGTGGGCCGTTTCGTCGCTACGGTCGACGGCGTAGTGGCGGGATTTCGTGGGATCATCCTCACGAGATGCATGTTGGCGGGCGAGGAGCTCTCTGCGGCATGGGGGATGAACCTGTACGTGCGGCCGCAGTTCAGAGGCCTGGGCCTGCAGAGACTGCTCGATGAGCGCCTTCAACGGGCCGCCGACATAAGGATGAGCTTTCCGGGCGAGCTTGGCGCAATAATCTACGCCAAGCAGGGGCACGGACTACGGGAGGGCCTCTGGGAGTGGCACATGCCTTTTGCACCGGTATCTTACTGGAGGGGTAGGGACGCGAGCATCCGTGCCGTCGCAAGACAGACACCCGCGGCTGCGCGCGCGGCCTTGTTTCAGGCCCGGGCTGGGTCTTACCGACGCACGCGTACCGAGGTGGTCGACCAACCTGACTTGACGGTGCTGGAAGACGTCTTTCGTCGATACGTCGATCCCGAGTCAGTGACTACCCTCCGCGACGCGGCCTTTCTCCGCTGGCGTTATCTGGAAGCTCCTTACCGTTCCGATCTGGCTTTCTATCTGACCAGTCTTCGCGGGCAGCATACCCACTACGCGATCGTACGCCATGGTAGATCGCCATCGGCACCGGCTCGCGTCCTCGATCTGTTCGGGGACTTGCGGGACGAAGAGGGATTGGCCGATCTCATTCGCGCCATACTGCGCGACGCGTCTCGGCGCCGGATGAGCCACGCGGCGATCCTTGTCACCTCACCTCAGCTTGCGCGCGCCGTTCGCGCCTGCCGCTTTTTCCCGATCAACCCGTATCGCTTCCGCTGGTCGGCGGAGGCCCCACGGGTTCATGCGCGCTTTGCCACCGCTCAAATCTATTGGACGCTTGGGGACAGCGATAACGACCTCCAAGCAGTGGCGTTCGCTTGAAAGTCGTCCACCTCAATACTCAGGACATCGTTGGAGGGGCTGCGCGGGCGATCTATAGGATCCACCGAGGGTTGCTGGCCCTTGGAGAGGACTCGACCCTAATGGTGCGCGACAAGTCGAGCGGGGATCCCACCGTTGTGGCCTTCGAACCGAGCCCTGACCTCGCCGCCCGGTTGCGGCGGGTTCGCCGACAGCGGGCTATCAACCGCGACGGCCGCCGCCACCTTTGGGACCGTTCGGTTGGCTACGAGTTGTTCAGTGACGATCGCAGCGCGCTCGGGCCGGCGCTGGTCCAGAGGCTGCCGGCGGCCGATATCATCAGCCTCAACTGGATCCCGGGCTTCGTCGACATCGGAAGCTTCTTCCGAGGCTTCTCGCCCAACGCGCGGCTTGTCTGGCGCCTTCCGGACATGTTCCCCTTCACCGGAGGCTGCCACTACGATGGCGGCTGCGGGCGATATGCCGAGTCCTGCGGCAACTGCCCCCAGCTGGCCTCCAACGGAAACGCCGATCTGTCCCGTCGTATCTGGCAGCGGAAGAAGGATGCCTACGATCGCCTGGCGAGGGACCAGCTCCAGCTGGTGGCGGTCAGCAGCCTCCAGGTCGAGGAGGTTCGTCGAAGCAGCCTGCTCGGCAGATTCCCGGTCACCATGATCCCTGCCTGTGTCGACGTGGCCACCTTCACGCCCAGGCCGAAGGTCGCGGTCAGAGAATCCCTCGGTCTGCCGCCACACCGGCTGATCGTGCTTATGGTGGCCGATACCTTGACCCGCCGCGCCAAAGGTGCTTCCTTGCTGGCTGCTGCGATAGGCCTGTTGGACAGAGACCATAGGCCGTTGGTCATGACTGTAGGCCGCAATGCACCGGAGTTCGCGGCCGAGTTCGATCATCTCCACTGGGGCCATGTGAGCGACGATCGGCTGCTCGCGCTTCTCTACTCTGCCGCCGACCTGCTCGCGTTCCCATCCCTGCAGGAGGCCGGCGGCCAGACCGTTCTCGAGGCTCTGGCCTGCGGCCTGCCTGTGGTAGGGTTCGACAGCGGCGGAGTGCGCGCCGCGATCCGACCTGGAGTCACCGGATTCATCGCGGAGGCCAAGACAAGCGAGGCTCTGGCCGCTGCTCTCAAGATCGCTCTCGAGGATGTTGAGCGGCTCCACGCGCTTTCCCGTGCTTGTCGAGAGACCGCCGAGACGCAGTTCTCGGTCGAGTTGGCGGCTTGGCGCTATCGAGAGCTGTACGGTTCCCTGCTCGCCGGAAACGAGCGCCGAACTGGAACGCCCGCGTTCCCCCCGGGTCCTGGAAACTGAGATGGCCTGAGGATTGCCGAGGATGCCGTTCAACAGAATACGTCCGACGAGCATTCAACTCGAGGCCTCGTCTATCTGTCAGTTGAGGTGCCCTTCGTGCCCGACTCACGGCGGGGCCGTGCCTCCGGCGGTGGGTAACGGGTTTCTGAAGCTGCCCGACTTTCAGGATCTCATCCAGAACAACCCTCGGGTCAGGGAGATCGAGCTCTCGAACTACGGAGAGATCTTCCTCAACCCGGATCTATTGGGAATCCTGGAATACGCCAACGAGCGGGGAGTCGCGCTGAAAGCCGATAACGGGGTCAATTTCAACAGGGTGAGTGACGAGGTCATCGAAGGGCTGGTGAAATACAAGCTGAGAAGCATGACGTGCTCCATCGACGGAGCCAGCGAGCAGTCCTATCGGCTGTATAGGGTGAACGGTAGCCTTTCGACAGTGATCGACAACATACGGAAGCTCAACGCGCTCAAGAGCAGGTACCGATCGGAGTTGCCCAAGCTGGTGTGGCAGTTCGTGGTCTTTGGTCACAACGAGCAGGAGATCTCGCAGGCCAGAGAACTCGCCCGTGTCCTTGACATGACGTTCTACCCGAAGCTGTCGTGGGACCTGCAGCTCGCGCCCGTCCTTGACAGAGAACTGGTGAGAATGGAGGTCGGAGCGGCAGACCGCGAGGAATACAAGCAGCGCTTCGGAGTCGACTATGCTCGGGCGTGTTGCCTTAGTCTGTGGAATCGCCCGCAGATCAACTGGGATGGGAGGGTGTTGGGCTGCTCGCGCAACTTCTGGGGCGACTTTGGAGCGAACGCCTTCACCGAAGGACTGGTGGCGAGCATCAATGGCCCGGGGATGCGGCATGCGAGACAGATGCTCCTTGGCAAGAAGCCGGCCGAGGAGGGTATTCCCTGCACGATCTGCAGTATCTACCTGGACATGAGAGCAGAAGGCACGTGGTTGAAGAAGAGTGAAATACGCGCGGGGCGCCGCCCCGCCAGGACCTGGCCGTCGGCGAGGGTCCGACGGTCGGTCGCGTGGCGCGGGACAAGGTCTGTCTACCGGACGTTCAGACCGATTCCAGAGTCGACCCCCAACCTGGCCAGCCGGGTCTACTCTCTCACGATCCCACTCCCGCCCGACGACGAACGAGGCTGGAAGTCGTACGGCATCTTCGCCGGTTCCACCAAGGGTTTGCGGACCCTGTCCTGCCACGTTTCAGCGCTGACAAAGGACACCTGCCCCCATCCGCCGCACACGCATGAGGAAGAGGAGATCCTGATACTGCTGGCGGGCGAGGTCGATCTCCTTCTGGCCGACACTCACGCTCCTGGAGCGACAAGACGCATACGTCTTCAACCCGGTCGGTTCGCCTACTATCCGAAAGATTGTGCCCATACGCTGATAACCACCAGCGAGGACCCGGCCAACTATCTGATGTTCAAATGGCGGGCGCACTCTACAAGGACGGGATCAGCCCTTGCCTATGGCCTCTTCGACACGCATGACTCCAATCTGGACGAAAGCGCCCCAAATGGGTTCATCTCGCGAATGGTATTCAGCGGGCCGACGACTTACCTGCAGAAGCTCAGCTGCCATACATCCACCCTTGCTACGGGGGGAGGATATGCTCCCCACGTCGACCCCCACGATGTAGCCATAGTCGTCCTTCAGGGCGAGGTCGAGACCCTTGGGCAGAGAATCAAGCCTCATGGCGTGATCTTCTACGCGGCGGGGGAGCCTCACGGCATGCACAACCCCGGTCAGACCGTGGCCAGGTACATAGTGTTCGAATTCCATGGACGGTAGACGGGACTGATCGGCAGGGTCAGACCCCGAGGGCCGGTCCGGACTGCTGGACGTGACCCTTAGCCCGCACAGGTACTACAATCATGACCGACCCTGCGCCGCACCGGACGGGCTTGTCTCCGGTGCCGGCTACATCGGGGCTTGCGGCCGCGAAGCGGCCGGACCGTCTGGAGATAGGAACTAGGTCGACGCCCGTGCTGAAGAGAGTCTGGGAATCCCTCAACGAATACCTGCGCATCAACGCCATACGGCGGATGCTCTCCATCGTCGACGTGAGGCCCATCGAGGTTGGCGGGCTCATCGCGCTTGCGGTCCTTTTCGCCATCTTCGAAGGCATCGGCCTCGCGCTGCTGCTTCCCATCCTTCAGTACGCTGATGGTGGTCAGACGGCCATCATTGAGAGCTCGGGCATCATATGGAGGACGATCGCGAGCTTCATGGACTTCTTCCACCTCCCTATCAGCCTACCGGTCCTCTTGTTGCTCGCGTTCATCCCCATTCTGTTGCGGCAAGGGGTCTTCTACCTCAACGCCTGGTACTCGGCCGTGGTCTCCTCCCGTATCGGCCTGCGCTTGAAGATGCAGACGCTCGATACGATCCTGGACGCCGACCCGGAGTTCTTCTCCCGTCACACCGTCGGGCATCTCGCGGGCGTGGTCATAAGTCAGACGAGCGTAGGCGGCAGTGCCATCCTTGCCGTGATCAAGCAGCTTTCCATCGTGCTGCTCATAGCGGTTTACGTCGCCATATTGCTTGCCCTGACGGTTCCGCTGTCGCTCATAATCCTTCTCTTCGCGGTGATGGTGTATCTGGCGGTGCGGGCCAATATCAAGCGGACGCGGGCCTACGGTCTTGTGACCACTCGGGCTTCTCAAGAGGTATGGAGCACGATCGTCGAGCGGCTCAGCCTGATTCGCCTCGTCAAGCTCCGGGACCAGAAGCAGCCGGAGTCCAAGCGTATCCGGGACTTGTTTGACAGGCTCCGGATCGTCGAGGTGCGGCAGGCCCGCCTGGGGGCGAACATCGAAGTGACCGCCGACCCTCTGCTGATGCTGTCGGTGTTCTTCACTCTCTACGTCGGTATAGCCGTCCTGGGTATGACCCTGCCCCAGCTCGGACTGCTGCTGTTCGTACTGAACCGGCTCAACGCAAAAGTGAAGGAGTTCAACACCGGCCGTCAAGCGATCTCGAAGAACATGGCCGGGCTGATGCTCGTCAGGGACCTTGCAGAGGATGCCACTGCTTCCAACACCATCCGTCGGGGGCCAGAGAGATTCGGGAACCTCGAGCACGAGATCGTGCTGACCGACGTGACGTTCGCATACCCGGATGTGCACGCTACCGACGGCACTCTCGTCGCAGGGGGCCACTCGGTGCTGAACGGGATATCGGTCTCGATACCCGCCGGCTCTTTCACTGCGCTGGTGGGCCGCTCCGGCATGGGCAAGTCGACACTGGTTGAGCTCCTACCCCGGCTTCGTGAGGCCACTGCGGGCAGCATCACCTATGACGGCACCGATATCAAGGCCTTCGACGTAGGCAGCCTCCGCCGCGGCATCGGCTATCTCACCCAGAGCGCGATGCTGTTCAGCAACACCGTGCGCGAGAACCTGACCTATGGGGTTGGCTTCGAGCCCTCCGAGGAGCAGATCCGGCGCGCCCTCGAACGGGCTCACGCCGGGTTCATCTATGAGCTTCCAGAAGGACTCGAGACCAGGATCGGCGAGCGAGGGGTGCGGTTCTCCGGAGGCGAGCAGCAGCGCATCGCCCTCGCACGCGTGCTTCTCCAAGACTCGTCCGTCTTGATCCTGGACGAACCCACCGCTGCGTTGGATTCGGAGTCGGAGACCTACATCCAGGATACGTTGGCGAACCTGCATGGCGAAAAGACCATCATCGTCATCGCGCACCGGCTCGCGACCGTCATTCAGGCCGACCAACTCCTGGTCATCGAAGGGGGCCGGCTGGTGGAGCGTGGAACGCACGAGGAGCTCGTGGCTCGGGGGGGCGCGTATCAGCGGCTCTTCCAGAGCCAGCTGTTCTTGCCCCGCCCCCAGGGACACCCTACGGAGTAGGCTGCGGGTGCCGCGGAGCTCCAGTCTGCCCACCCGGATGATTCCTTTATGTGCCAACCAGGCTTACACTTAGGCTCAGGGGAATCTCCCCAGCGCGACTTGAAGTCACCACGATCTTCGGGGGAGCATCATGAAGGGCACCGGTGCTGAGATCCTGGTCCGCTATCTGGAGAACGAGGGAGTCAAATACGTCTTCGGTCTTCCCGGGGCGCATCTCCTCACTTTCTACGATGCTCTGCGGGAATCCAGCATCACGTCTATCTTGGCGAAGCATGAGGGAGGGGCGGCCTACATGGCGGCCGGTCATGCGCTGGCCGGCGGCGGGCTCGGCGTCTGCTGCGGGACGGTAGGCCCAGGAGCGACCAACCTCGTATCAGGTGTCGCCGCCGCCTACATGGCCTCGCTGCCCATGCTGGTCTTGACCGCACAGGTCGGGACCTCTTCGATAGGCAAAGGGGCTCTTCAGGAAGCCGCCGGCGAAGGCCGTACCTTCTCTCAGACCGAGCTCTTCTCCTCGGTGACCAAGTACTCCACCATGGTCACCCACGCCGGCAAGCTGCCGGAGACGCTTCGGCGGGCTCTACGCATCGCGATGAGCGGCCGCCCGGGACCGGTCCACCTGGACCTGCCCGCCGACGCGCAGCGAGGTCAGGCGGAAGACGAGATCATCGGTCCCGACCAGTATCGTCCCGCTCTCACCACACGACCTGCGGAAGCGGACCTCCGGCGTGCGGCGGAGCTGTTGCTCGCTTCCCAGAAGCCGGGCATGCTGATAGGGGCGGGCGGGAGGAAGGGAAGTGCTCCCAAAGACGTCCTGCGGCTCGCCGAACTCCTCGCCTGCCCTGTGGCCACTACCCTGCCCGGCAAGGGCACGATCCCCGAGGATCACCCTCTTGCCCTGGGTTGCATCGGGCTCTACGGCACGCGTGCCGCCAACAGCTACATGCGTTCGGGATTGGATGTGCTGCTCGTGGTCGGATCCAGCCTGCACGAATTCAGCACTCACGTCTGGGACCCGGCACTTCGACCCTCCAACGCACTCATCCAGATAGACGTCGACCCAGAGGAGATCGGTAAGAACTACCCGGTGGATGTGGGTCTGTTGGGTGACGCGGGCATCATCCTCAAGGGGCTGCTGGAGCAGGTGGAGAGTCTCAAGACGGCAGATCGCCTGCCGGCTGAGGACTTCTCGGCCCTTAAGGCCAAGACCGAGTACTTCTCCGAGCCTGCCATGACCTCCACGGACGTCCCCCTGAAGCCCCAGCGCGTGATGGCCGAGCTGGGGGAGGCCCTGCCGGAGGATGCCCTCGTGTTCACCGATATCGGCAACACCGTCACCTGGGTGGAGAGATGTCTTCCCGTCAGACGGCCCGATGTGACCATGTCGCTGTGCGGTCTGGCCGCGATGGGTTCGGGGGTAGCCGCGTGCATAGGGGGCAAGCTTGCGGCCCCGGACCGCCCCACCATGGTCGTCTGCGGAGACGGTGACTTCCAGATGCACGGCATGGAGGTGATGACCGCGGTCAGCCACAACATCCCGGTGGTCTGGCTCATCCTTCAGAACGACATGCTTGCCATGGTGCGCGATGTCCAGACGATGACCTACAAGGGTCGTTACGTGGCCTCCGACTTCGCGGCGCCCGATTTCGTGAAGCTGGCCGATTCCTTTGGCGCCCTTGCTCTGAGGGCCGAGAAGCCGGGGGAAGTGGCCGACGCCATGAAGGCGGCCTTCGCCTCCGATCGGCCGGCAGTCGTCAGCGTGCCCATCGACCCTAACGAGATGCCGCCGGCCAAGGCGAGGATGATGGCCATGGACCGGTCCCTCGGCAACCCTCCCCTCATGCAGTCGCTGAGCCTCGGGTCACTGAAGACCATCTGGGCCATGCTCAAGGAGCGGTAGAGGGATCGGGCGGGACAGCTTCAGCTCTCGCCCAATCCCCCCAGGTGCAGGCGCCTCACCATCCGATCCGCCATGCCAGGCGAGAGAGTGTTCACCAGGATCAGAGTCTTTGAACTCAGTCGTGGGACAAGCACTTCGGCCTTTTGCTTGAGCACCGCCCGCACTATCGCGTCTGCGACTCTCTCGGGAGGAATCTTGGCGGAGATGGACGGGACCCGCACATCCGCGATCATCGGGGTATCGATGCGTCCCGGGAAGATCGTCGACAGGTGAACACCGGTGCCATGCAGTTCTTGTCTGAGCACATCGGCGAGCCCGCTAACCGCGAACTTCGATGCAACATAGGCCCCGTCTGGCGGTATGCCTTTCTTCCCATCCACTGAGGCCACCACCACGATATGTCCCGCTCCCAGTGCCAGCATGTGAGGGAGGACTTCCAGAATAGAGTAGAGGCAACCATAGAAGTTCACGGCCATGACGCACTCGACGTGCTCAACCGTGAGGTCTTGAACCGGGCACCGGAGGTATGTCCCTGCGTTGGCAACGAAGACGTCGATCTTGCCGAATCGGCCGAGCGAGGCGTCGACGAGAGCTTTGACCTGTTTTCTGTCCGAGACGTCCGTCGGCACAACCAGCGTCTCGACGTTCCACGCCCGCGCCTCTTGTTGCACCTGCTCGAGCGCCTGCTGACTTCGCGCTGCCAGCACCACGTTGGCTCCCCTCCGGGCAAATGCGATCGCCGTGGCGCGCCCGATGCCACTCGACGCCCCGGTCACTAAGACCGACTTGGCTTCCAACTCCTTGGCCTTCATTGCCTCCTCCTCGCCACCGGATGTACTCGCGCTGGAGTTGGCGATCCCCATCGGCGCGTTTCAGCTGGATTCCGGGTTACCTCACTATTCGGTGACCCACCACCTGGCCGTCGCTGTGAAATGCCTCCAACAGGCGCTGGCTCTCGGGGATGATTCGCCATCCATTCGGCACCGCTCGCCCGGGAGAAAGAATGCAGCCGGCTCCGAGATAGGCGTCGTGACCCAGGCAGGTGCCCAGTAGGAGGACTCCCGAATCGATACGTCGCCCGTCCTTAAGGACTTGCACGCATTTCCCATCGAAACGGAAGTCTGAGACGGTCACGCCGTCGCTGATGAACGTGTTCCTCCCCGATAGGTTCAACCCGACGTAACGGCAACTGATGCAGGCACCGGGATACAGCACAGAGTACTGGACGACGCAGCCGTTGAAGATCGTGCTGCCTGCGCCGACGATCGACATCTCCACCGTCGTATTGTTTGCTATGTAGCAGTCGTCGCCAACGACCGACTCCCTCACGATCGCGCCGGCACCGATCTTCACGTTGTCCCCCACGACGCTACCCTCGACGTAGGCCGTAGGATGGATATCGCAGTCTCGGCCAAACCGATTCAGTTTCCGAAGCACTTTATGCTGATTCGTGGACCGCGCTCGGAGGGCCAACAATAGGAGCCTGATAGCCGAAGCCTTCTTCAGTCTTGCTCCATCAGCCAGTAGAAACGCCATATTGGCGGCCCAAAGATTTGTCCAGTGGTCGATCTGGATCATGACCATGTTTGTCAACGGTACCCAGTAACCCTCGCCGGGCATCATGTGATCCGGGAAGTGGGCGTTTTCGAAGAACTGGTCCACGTCGATCACAACAGGACGCGCCTCGCCCGTGGTTGAACCGGCCGGTAGGTAGTTGAGACCGTATTCGACTCGGTCTGAATAAACTCGCACATCCTGGGTGGTAACGATCGAGTTGCGGGTCTCTGATCCTGGCTTCGCGCAACAGACCGTGGGGACTCCCAGTTCGCGAGACCTCAGCAGGAACTCCCGGAGCAACTCACGTGAAAAGAAGAGACTGTCCCGCATGACCACACACTCGCCCGCCTCGTCGACCTGAGAGGCATCTTGAATCACAGCCGATTCTAGGCTCAGGGCGCGAAGCGTCTCTTCTTGGTGTTGCGCCAGCCGCCGATTCCCGATGAGGCAGTCGCGGGGCTGATCGCCGAAAGGTTCGATCTTACTGCGGCTCTGGACGATGTAGGCCTTCATCTCGATTCACCTCCATTTGCAGGATGGTGGCGCTTCTTGAGAAATCGGGGTTACAGCCAGGCCTGACTTGTGCGCCTTTGGGCACGACTCATTGCCGATGGTCTTGCCCGCCTTCTCTGTAGCATAAGTCCGGACTTAGCGGCAGACAAGTGGCTCGTCTGCAATGCACGTCTCGCAGCAGAGGTGTTCCCTAGTCAATACCCCCGCAAGGCATAGCGATCGTCTCAGCCAGGGAGGAAGACTGGAACCGGGAGCGCCTCACTCGGACGTCGGCGCCGCGCGTCGGGCTACTCGGCGGGCTCCTGCTCTTTCTCCGCCTTTTCCTTCCGCATCTTCTCGATCCACTCTACCCAGGGCTTCTCGTCCTCCGCCATGCGGGCCCGGAAGTAGGGCTCCATCTCGAAGTGGTCCTCGCGGTCGATGAACACCCACAGCGGGTGCGGTTCCAGCGGCGGGCAGCCGGCCGACCAATGGCGCCCCTCGCCTCGGAAGCGCTTCACGCAGTCACCGATGAGGATCACATCGTTCGGGTCGACGCCCTGCGGCATCTCGTCGTCCCGCTTGGGGCCCACCACCACGTGGCAGCCGGCATTCTTGTCGTACTGGCCCAGAGCCTTGAGCTTCTCCATGGTGAACGCCACCAGGGATTCGCAACTGCTGCAGGCGCCGCTCGTGTAGAAGTTGTACTCGGGCCAGGTCTCGAAGCCCTCCAGATAGGGGAACCAGAGGTCCTTGTGCACCTCCTCGATCGTCCGGCCCACCACCTCGATATCTTCTTCTTTGAAGTTGCCCAGGTTGCGCTCGGCGGCTGCCGAGAAGTACTGGACGTTTTCGATGCTCAAGCCCACCATGCGGCAGGCGGTGGCGTCCAGGGCGACCGGGTCCTTGCTCCCCACCACGCAGCCGAAATCCACCGGGATGGTGGTGTGCGGCCCGAAGCCCTCAGCCGGGTGGATGAGGTCGGCGATGGTCAGATCGGCCCGGATCACCGACCACACGTCCATCATGGCGGCGGCCAGGTCGGTCATATGCATCTGCTGGTGGGTGAGGTCCTGCACCACGCCCTTCATGTTCTTGAGTGCGCAGGTGAACACCATGCTGGCGTGACTCTTGAAGATGGGCAGGTTGAAGATGTGCTCGGCTTCCAGGAGGAATCGGGGGAGCTTGACCTTCTTGATATCGGAGCGCGCGTCCCGGATGGGGATGTTGATAAGGTCTTTCTCCCGTTTGATGTCGATGAGACGGGCGCCGGCGGCCTCGGCCGCGGCGCCGATGCCGCTCACGTCGAGCACGTGCATGGAGTCGCAGCCGATGGCGGCCGCCTCGGCCACGATGATGTCCTTGGGCTTGGCCTTCTTGACCTCTCTGATGACCGCCGCCACGAACTCGGGGCTGGTGTTCACCGAGGTCTCGGCCTTGGCGGGGTGACCGGCGTTGGGCTTCAGCACCACGGTGCTCCGCGGCTTGACCAGGTTCTCCACGCCGCCCAGGAGGGCGAAGACCTCGGCCACCATCTTCTCGGGGTCGGGATCCTTGGCTATGGCGACGAGCGATTTGGGCATTTCCCTACCTCCGTTGCTCAGGTGTCTGTCGGGGGCGTAGTGTGACTGCTGGACTGGCCGTCGACCGGCCGGTCGGCGGCGATGGCAGCGGCTGCGGCGTGCCGGCGGCCTTGGCGCTGACGCGCTGGGCTGCGGCGGCGGTGGCGCTGACGGCGCCGGCTCCCTCCGTGGCGCCAACGGCGCCCGCGGCGGCCATGGCGCCCGCGGCGGCCGTGGCGCTGATCCTGGCCAGCAACCGGTCGAACATGTTGGCCGAGCCTCTTGAGGGTCATCTCGGTGTCGAGACCCTCCAGATAGCTCAGATCTTCCCACCAGATCCAGGCGAACAGTTCGGCCACTATAAGGTCGGTCTCGATGTCGGTGCGGATGGTCCCCTGGGCCTTGCCTTCTTCCACCAGGTCGGCATACCACTGGAGCATCTCCACCCGGCGCCGCACCACGTGGTCGCGCACCCGGTCTTTGGGGATCCAGGAGATGAACTGGAACATGGGCGCGTTGAAGCCCTCGATATCCTTGGAGAAGATGCGGGCGTGTGACCCGCCCATCTCGCGCAGCCGATCGATCACGTTGGGGGCCTTGGACGAGTTCAGCCAGGCGAAGACCCGCTCGATCAATGCATCGTGCGCCGCGATCAGGATGTCTTCCCGGCTGTCGAAGTGACGGTAGAGGGCGGCGTTGGAGATCCCCACAGCGTCGGCGATGCGCGACATGCTGGCGCCCACCAGGCCGTACTCCGCCACCAGGCGCAGCGTTGCCTGGACGATCTGGGCCTTACGCTCCGCGCCGGGCAGGCGCCCGTGGCCGTTGCCCGGGACGGGTTCGCCCGTGCCGGCTGCGCCCCCGCGCGTCGCCCGCGGGACCGGCGCCGCCGCCGCGGACGCCGCCGCCCCAGTCGCAGGCGCAGCCGCCCGCGGCCGCGGACGCCGCGGTCGCCGCGGGCGTGGTCGCAGCCGCGGACTGCTGCGGCGCTATGCCCGGAGTCGACTTCATTCCGCCTCGATGATGGTGGCGATCCCCTGCCCGCCGCCGATGCACATGGTGGCCAGGCCGTACCGGCCTCCGGTGCGCCGGAGGCCGTAGAGCAGCGTCGTCAGGATGCGTGCTCCCGAGGCCCCTATGGGGTGCCCCAGAGCGATGGCGCCACCGGAAGGGTTGGTCTTGCTCATGTCCAGTTCGAGGAGCGGGGCTATGGCCAGCACCTGGGCGGCGAAGGCCTCGTTGGCCTCCACCACATCCATCTGGTCAACGGTCATCCCGGTCTTCTCCATCGCTTTCAGCGTCGCGTAGTACGGGCCCATGCCCATGTAGGCCGGCTCCAGCCCGGCCGAGGCATAGCCGACGATCCGCGCCAGCGGCTTGAGGCCCCGCTTTTCCGCGAAATCCCGGGAGGTCAGCACCAGAGCGGCAGCGGCATCGTTCACCCCGGACGCGTTTCCTGCGGTGACGGTGCCGTCTTTCTTGAAGGCCGGCTTCAGCTGGGCCAATCCCTCCAGGGTGGCGTCCGGCCGGGGATGCTCCTCTGTGTCGAAGAGGATGGGGTCGCCCCTCTTCTGAGGGATGGGCACCGGCACCACCTCGTCTTTGAACCAGCCGGCAGCCATGGCCGCGGCCGCGCGGCGCTGGCTCTCGAGCGCGAACGCGTCCTGAGCCTCGCGGGTGATGCCGTAACGGGTGGCGATGTTCTCGGCCGTCATGCCCATGTGGTAGTTGTTCACGGCGCAGATGAGGCCGTCGCGGAGCATATGGTCCTCGAGCAGGCCGTCGCCCATGCGGTAGCCCGTGCGCCCTTTCGCCAGAAGGTAGGGGGCGAGGGACATGTTCTCCATGCCCGCGGCCACGACGACGTCCGCGTCTCCGCACGTGATGGCCTGGGTGGCGAAGTGGACCGCCTTCATGCTCGATCCGCACAGCTTGTTGACGGTCACCGCCGGCACCTCGTCCGGCAGGCCGGCGGCGTGGAGGGCTAGGCGACCGGGGTTCTGTCCCTGCCCGGCCTGCAGTACGTTGCCCACGATCACCTCCTGGACGTCCCCCGGCTCCAGACCGGCCCGCTTGACCGCTTCGGCGATCACGAACCCGCCCAACTGGACGGCGGGGATCTCCGACAAGCTGCCCAAGAAGCGGCCCGTACCCGTGCGGCATGCGCTCAGGATCACGGTCTCGCGCGACGAGGTCGTTTCAGGCGCCAAGATGCTTCCTTTCCTCGCGGATTGCTTTGTTGGTTAACGACTACCAACTTGACTGCCACCACTATCATGCTCTGCGCGGCGCTTTGTCAAGACCGCTACCGGCCCCGTCTCTTGCAGGTAAACTTGCTCGCACGCGATCCCAGAAGAAGGGGGGAAGATGAAGGTGACCGTGATCGGCGCGGCCGGCTCGGTGGGCGCGCCCGCTGCGTTCTACATCGGGGCTTTGGGGCTGGCCGACGAGATCGTGCTGATCGACATGCGCCCGAACGTGGTGCAGCAGCACGCCATGGACATGAGCACGGCTTTCTCGGCGCTCGCGGTGAGAGTGACGGCCGGGACGCACGAGGACATGGGCGGCTCGGACCTGGTCATCAACGCCGCCGGCGTGCCCCAAGGTCTGATCGCCGACCGCATGGAGATGCTTCCGAGGAACATCCCACTGGTGCGAGAGGTGGCGCTCGCGGTCAAGCGCCACTGCCCGGCCGCCTTCGTGATCACGGCCACCAATCCCATCGACCCTCTGAACTATGCCACCTGGCGGGCGGGGGGCTTCGACCGCCATCAGCTCATCGGCTACTCGGTCAACGACTCGTTCCGTTTCCGCGAGATGGTGGCCCGGGCGAAAGGGGTCAAGGTCGGCCAGGTCGAGGCCACGGTGATCGGCGAGCACGGCAGCACCCAGGTACCTCTCTTCAGTTCGGTGCGTATCGACGGCCGGCCGGTCTCCTTCAGCGAAGAGGAGAAGCAGGCGATCAGGGCGGAGATACCCACCATCTTGAAGCGGTACGAGGAGCTGCAGGCCGGCCGGACGGCCGGTTGGACGAGCGCGATCGGCCTGGCGGCCATCGCGCGCGCCGTCCTGGAGGATACTGGGGAGGTCTTCCCCTGCTCGGTGGTGCTCGACGGCGAATACGGCCGGCGGGGCATTGAGCATGTCGGTCCCGGTTAGACTGGGGCAGCACGGGCGTGCAGGAGATACTGGAATGGGAGTTGGCGCCGGATGAGCAGAGCCGGACTGGATAGGACTGCGGCCGCGCTGGAAGCGGCGGCCCGCGATGGTGGATGAGAACCTGGCATCATAGCTTGCACCGTCGAAGGGAGAACTGAGGGATGACCCAGCGTTTCGAGAAGCTGATGGAGCCGGGAATGATCGGCCCGGTGAAGACGCGCAACCGCATCATCAAGACCGCCAACGGTACCTCGTACATGGAGCCGGACCAGACTGTCGGGCCACGCATGATCGCCTACTACGAGCGCATAGCCAGGGGCGGGGTAGGCTTCTTGGTGGTGGAGTCCTGCGGCGTCGAGTATCCGCTGGGCATCCAGCACGTGCACTATCAGCCGGACGGCAGCTACGAGGGCGTGCAGCTGCACTTCGACGACGACAGGTTCATCCCCAGCTTCGCGCGCCTCACCGAGGCGGTGCACAAGTTCGGCTGCCCGGTCTCTATCCAGTTCCAGCATTCCGGGCCCTGGAACCCAACCGGCCTCCTTCCGCGGGATCCCAAGATCAGGGACGTCAAGGCCGCCTCCGCCATGACGGAAGAGGAGCTGCCCGGCCCCGACTTCCTGCCCTGCCGGGCCATGACCAAGCAGGAACTCGAGGACCAGATCGATCTCTGGGCCTCGGCGGCCGAGCGGGCCTGGAAGGCGGGCTTCGACGCCTGCGAGATCAACCACGCCACCGCGCACCAGGGCAACACCTTCCTGTCGCGCATCTGGAACAAGCGGGACGACGAGTACGGCCCGCAGAGCTACGAGAACCGCACCCGCTTCATCCGCGACATCATCATGGAGGCCAAGCGCCGCTGTGGTCCCGGCTTCGCCGTGCATGCGCTCATCAATGCGGCCGAGTACAACCACCCGCTGGCCACCACGCCTGGAAGAGGGCGCCGAGATGGCCAAGCTCATCTGCGAGGTGGCCGACGGCCTCAACGTCCGGGGCGAGCGCTACGGGCACCGGGGCGGCATCCTCCAGCCCGACCGGCTCATGTATCCGGAGCCGCCGTACGACCTGCCCAAGGACCTGGATTGGAGCCGCAGAGGCGACGGGGCGGCGGTGCCGCTGGTCGAGGCGGTCAAGCGCAAGGGTGTCAAGGTCCCGGTGTGGACCGCCTGCCGCATCGACGCCGAGTGGGGGGAGAAGTACCTGCGCGAAGGCCGCCTCGACTTCGTGGGCATGACCCGCTTCCTGCTGGCCGACCCCGAGTACCCCAACAAGGTGCGCGAGGGACGCCTCGAGGACGTCCGCCCCTGCCTCGGCTGCCTGCACTGCTTCGAGACGCGCAACCGCAACAAGAAGCTCGAGTGCCGGGTGAACGGCGACCTGGGGCGGGAGATCATGCCCGAATACCAGGCGAAGCCGGTCGAACGCCGCAAGAAGGTGCTGGTGGTGGGAGGCGGTCCCTCTGGGATGGAGGCGGCGCGGGTCGCGGCCAACGCGGGCATGACGTCGTCCTCTACGAGAAGAGCTCTCGGCTGGGCGGCCTGGTCCCGCTTGAGCGCCATCGTCAAAGACTGCGAGACCCCGGAGCTGGTGGACTTCACCCGCTGGCAGGAGCGGGAACTTCAGAAGGCGGGCGTCAGAGTCCGCCAGAAGGTCGCCGTCTCCGCCGACGTCGTCCGGGCGGAGAAGCCCGACGCCGTCATCCTCGCGGCGGGAGCCGTCCATCCCGAGTCAGACCTGCCCGGGATGGACCGCAAGAGCGTTATCCGCACCGAGACCCTCTATCGGAAGCTCAACCGCTACCTCAAGGTCTTCAGTCCGGCCGCTCTGCAGAGGCTCACTCACCTGTGGATGCCCGTAGGCAGGCGTGTGGTGATCATGGGCGGGACGCTGCACGGCTGCGAGCTGGGCGAGTTCCTGGTCAAGCGGCATCGGCGGGTGATCATCGCCCACAACGGCCCCGCCTCGGAACTGGGGGACGAGATGGGCCGCGACGACCTGGCCAACTTGTGGCCCTGGTTCAGGCAGAAGTACGTGAGTCTCTGGCCTGACGCGGCCTACCGGGAAGTCACTGCCGATGGTCTTAGAATCCAGCAGCCCGAGAAGCGCCAGTACGTCCTGCCCGGCAAGAGCATCATCAATACCCAAGACTGGGCGCCCAACACGGCCCTCGTCGAGGAACTCACGCCGCTGGTGGCCGAGATCCACGTGGCCGGCAGCGCCGGGAGCCTGGGTTGATGGCGGAGGCGGTGCGCGAAGGCGTACTTGCTGGATGCTCCGTCTGAGCAGGGAAGGAGGGCGGTAGTGTTCCAGACACTCGAAGGGGCAGTCCCTCACCTTGAGGACGATGCCGGGAGTACATCGAGTGCAGGTGGTGGAGCGGCCTGACCCTCGGAGACCTGCTCGATCGGGCAGCGCAGATCCATCCCAGCCGTGAGGCTTTCGTCGACAGGCAGAACCGGCTCACCTATGCCCAGGCCAAGGAGAAAGCCGATCGTCTGGCCGTCGGCCTCATGGGTCTGGGCATCGAGCCGCTGGATCGGGTGTTCATGCAGCTACCGAACTGGAGCGAGTTCGTACCCGCCTACTTCGCCTGTCAGAAGATCGGCGCCATCACCGTGATGTTGATCGACCGCTACCGCCAGCACGAGATCGAGCGGCTGGCGGACATCGCGGGGGCGAAGGCTTGGATCGTTGCCGCTCGAGTACGGCAAGACCGAATTCCTTCCTATCATCGAGGACGTGCTGCAAGAGTGCCCGCAGATCGCCAACGTCATCACCGTCCGGGGTGAGGTCGACGACCCGGCTTTTCCGGCCTCGAGCGGTTGATCGCGGAAAGCGAACTCACCGAGGAGATCTGGCTCGCCTGGCCGGGCGCAGGCCGGACCCGAGACAGGTGGCTCACATGGGTCCGACCGGAGGAACCACCGGAGAGCCGAAGCTCGTGCCCCGCACCCACAACAGCATCGTCTGCAACGTCGAGTTCTGCTCGCAAGTCTGGGGTCAGCATTGCGAGGACGTCAACCTGATCGTGGGGTCGATCGCCCACGACCTCTCCTTCGGCAAGGGCTTCATGGGCAGCGTGATCACTCAGGGCAAGCTGGTGATGCTCGATACCACCGACGCGCGGACCATCTGCGAGACGATCGAGCGCGAGCAGGTGACGTCGGTCATCTGGGTGCCTACCCTGGCGCAACGCCTGCTGCAGTACGAGGAGATCGACAAGTTCGATCTGAGCTGCGTGAAGAAGATGCACAGCGCGGGGGGCGCGGCGTTCCCTGAACTGGTGCGGGATGTATTCGGAAGGCTCAGTATTCGGTTTCACAACGGCTACGGTGCCACCGAGGGCATGACGACAATCACGAGCGCCGAGGACGATATCGAGACGGTCTGCTCTACCGTGGGCAGGCCCACTTGCCCGGGCGACACCTACAAGGTGGTGGACCGGGACGGCAACCCCTTGCCTCCGAACACGCCGGGCGAGCTTCTGGTCAAGGGGCCCTCGATGTTCACCGGCTACTACAGAAACCCCGAGGAGAACGCCAAGACCTTCGACGAGGACGGGTTCTTCAAGACCGGGGACGTGGCCACGATCGACGAGAACGGCTACATCACTCTGACCGGCCGGCTCAAAGAGATGATCAACCGCGGTGGGGAGAGCATCAGCGCCACAGTGATCGAGCAACTCATCAATCGGCACCCCGAAGTCGCGGCCGTAGGCGGTCGTGGCCATGCCGGATCCCCTGATGGGGGAGCGGGTCTGCGCCTACATCCAGCCGGCTCCCGGCGCCCAGTTGGACCTTCGAGAGGATCATCGCCTTCTTGCGCGAGGAGAAGGCCTCGGTGCTGGAATTGCCGGAGCGCATCGAGTTCGTGGAGGCCATGCCGTACTCGGGAGTCCAGAAGATCGACAAACAGGCCTTGCGCGAAGACATCCAGAAGAAACTCGAAGCCGAGATCGTCGCCGGCGAGACACCGGAGGCATAGCCCGCATGCGGGCCGACAGCCTAGGGACGCAAAGGAGCGAGATGTCTGCGACAGAGATCCGATTCCACGGCCGGGGAGGCCAGGGGGCCGTGCTGGCGGCGAGGATGCTGGCCTCGGCCTGCGCGGCCGAGGGCAAGTGCGTGGCCAGCTTCCCCATGTACGGGTTCGAGCGGCGGGGGATGCCGGTGGTGGCCTTCACCCGCTTCAGCGACGAGCCCATCCGGGAGAAGACCCAGATCTACACGCCCGACTGCCTGGTGGTCATCGACCCCACTCTGCTCGACCTCAAGACCCTGTTCGACGGGCTGAAGCCCGACGGGGTGCTGGTGCTCAACAGCCCCAAGGAGTTCTCCGAGCCGCCGCACCCCAGCGTCAAGCGGGCGGCGGTCATCAACGCCACCCAGGTGGCCCTGTGCGAGATCGGCCGCGACATCCCCAACACCTGCCTCATCGGCGCGCTGGCCAAGGCCACCGGCTGGGTGAAGCTGGAATCGGTGCTGCAGGGCCTGGCCGACTACCTGGAGGGCGACATGCTCAAGACGGAACATCCGCAACGCCGAGCGCGGCTACGAGGAAGTGGAGGTGATCACATGGTAGAGCGCGGCAAGGCGCCCGCCGGCGCGCAGCGCCCGACAGGCGCGGGCCCAGGCAGCAGCCCGAGGAGATCTTCCAGACCGAGGCCTGCTGGTCCGATATCCGAGCGGCGACCTGCTGTGCCTGCACACGGGCGACTGGCGCACCGAGCGGCCGGTGTTCGACAAGGAGAAGTGCAACGCCTGCGGCTTCTGCTACATCTTCTGCCCCATCCAGTGCATCGTCGACGACGAGGACGGCATCCACTACGCCGCCGACATGGACTACTGCAAGGGCTGCGGCGTCTGCGCCAAGGAGTGCCCCAAGGACGCGATCACCATGACCCCCGAAGGAGACTTCGATGACTGTCGCATCTGAGCGGGAAGGCCGCCGCGGTGGCGGTGCCGCCCGTCGCGGCCGGGCGCCAGACCAAGGTCATCACCGGCAACGGCGCGGCCGCCTGGGCGGCCATGCTCTGCCGCGAGTGTGGCGTATGCCCGACGTGGTGGCCGCCTATCCCATCACCCCGCAGAGCGAGGTGATCGAGCAACTGGCCAGGTTCCACGCCGACGGGCTCTTGGACTGCCAGTACGTCAACGTGGAGGGCGAGAACTCGGCCCAGAACGTGGTCTGCGCGGCCACCATGGCCGGGGGGCGGGCCTTCACGGCCACTTCGTCGTACGGCCTGGTCTACATGTACGACGCCATGTTCCAGACCGCGGGCTACCGAGCGCCGGTGGTGATGATCAACGTCAACCGGGAGCCTCCGGGCATCCACGCGGTGTGCTCCGGGCCAGCAGGACATGATCTCGGTGCGCGACACCGGCTGGGTGCAGCTCATCTGCGAGAACTGCCAGGAGATCATGGACACCACCATCATGGCCTTCCGCCTGGCCGAGGACTACGACATCCAGCTGCCGGTGATGGTCAACTACGACGGCTACTACCTGTCGTTCCTGGCGGAGTCGGTGGAGATCCCGGCCATCGCGGAGGTGGACGGCTACCTGGCGGCGCTGAAGAGCCAGCCGCCGCGGCCGCAGTTGCTGCCGGGCTCGCACTTGGGATGCGGCAGCCACGGCATCGGCATGGGCTACGTGGAGCTGCGCAAGAAGCACATGGCGGCCATGGAGCGGGTCAAGACCAAGCTGGAGGAGATCGAGGGGGACTTCGCGGCGGCCTTCGGCCGCGGCTATGGCGGCCAGATCGAGGAGTACCGCACCGAGGACGCCGACATCGTGCTGGTGACCAGCGGCAGCGCCGTGGGGACGGCGCGCACCGTGATCGACGCCAAGCGCGAGGAGGGCATCAAGGTGGGCCTGGTGAAGCTCCGCCTCTACCGGCCCTTCCCCACGGAGCGGCTGAGCGCAGGCCCTCAAGGGCAAGAAGGCCATCGGCGTGCTCGACCGCAGCATCTGCTTCGGCTGGGACTGCGGCCCGCTCTACATGGAGACCCTGGCGCTCACGCCCCGAGATCGGCATCGTGCCCATGCTGAGCTTCATCGACGGCCTGGCCAACATGGACATCACCCAGGAGCACATCGGCCGGCATGATCGACGACATCCAGGGGGCGTCCCAGGGGTCGCCCTACCAGCAAGTGACGTGGTTACCGTGAGCGACACGGCTACCGTGAGCGACGGTGCCGCGCAGCCGCTAGGGCAAGCGAGGGTCCTGACATGGCTGAACAACGAAAGCGGCAGCCCAAGGTCTGTGAGTACTATCAGAACGAGGACCAGTTCTCGCCCGGGAGTCGCCTTCTGCGCCGGGTGCGCCCTCGAGCTGAACCTGAGGTTCGTCTCGCGGGTGCTGGGCAAGGACATCATCTTCGTGGGCACGCCGTCGTGCTCGGCGCCGGTGCTGCACGGGCAGAACGTGGCCGCCTGGCATAGGCACGCCTACTACGCCTGCACCATGACGGGCGTGGCCTCCAGCGCCTCCGGGCTCACCCGCTACTACCAGCAGGCCGGCATCGACGCCACCGTGGTCTGCCACACCGGGGACGGCTGCGCCCAGGACGTCGGCTTTCAGACGCTGAGCGGAGCCGCCGAGCGCAACGAGAAGATGATCTACATCACCTACGACAACGAAGGCTACATGAACACCGGCATCCAGCAGAGCAGCGCCACCCCCTATCGGCGCCTCCACCAGCACCACCCCACTGGGCAGTGCCGGCCGCGGCAAGACCACCGGATCGAAGAACATGCCGCTGGTGATGGCCATGCACGACATCCCCTACGTGGCCACCGCCACCCTCAGCCACCTGGAGGACTACGCCAAGAAGCTGGTCAAGGCCAAAGCCAAGGCCAAGGAGGGCTTCGCCTACCTGCACGTCTTCTGCCCCTGCGTGGTGGGCTGGAAGATCCCGGTGGACTCGTCGATCCAGGTGTGCCGCGACGCCGTGAGGACCAACTACTTCCCGCTGTGGGAGATGGAAGACGGCGCCTGCCGCATCACTCATCCGGTCAAGGACCCCAAGCCCGTCGGCGAGCTGACCACGACCCTGGGCAAGTTCAAGCACCTGCGCGACGAGGACCTGGCCGTCCTTCAGGGCCAGGTGGACCACCGCTTCAGGGTGCTCCAGGCTCTGTGTGCCGGCTCGGCCTAAGGGCCGGCCGCGCGGAGGTCGGCTACGGCGCCCAGGTCCGAGCTTCGCCTAGCGCGGCTCGGCGTAGGCAGACCGCCGCGGCGCAGGCCGCGGCGCGCAGGCCGCCCGGTCAGGCCCCCCGCCAGGTGTCTCGCGACAGGCGTCCCCTCAGACGTCCTCGCCGCTGCCCTCCCGGACGTACTCGAAGCCGTTCCCCGTGGTGAAGAAGATGAAGGGTCGATCCACCCTGTGGACGACAAGGGGGCAGTGAGGCGTCCCCGCCGGGACGAAGACCGCGCACGACTTCGTCAGCATGCGTTTCTCGTCGCCCACCCAGAGCTCGACCTCTCCGTGCAGGTCCATCTGGTCGTCAGGGTCGGTCCCCAGGAACACCAAGTACTCGTCGAAAGCGTGGCTGTGTGACTCCCTGAGGTTGTCGACAGAGCCCGTCCGCAGCACCATGCAGGTCTCGAGGTAGAAGGCGCCTGGGAGGGTCCCGTCCAGTTCGTTGTCGATGTAGAGGGAATCGCACCAGGGGATGTCGCTGACCACGTTCCTGCTCTGGGGGTGCTCCGGGTGCGGTGGGGTCTCGGTGATGAAGTACTTGCCGTAGTCGCTCCGTTCCATGTGCTTCTCCTGAAGGTGTCGGTTCGGATGGGGCTCCCATTCTTGCAGATGTCCCGGCCGATCGCATGTGTGTGACCCGAGCGTAAGGCGCCCGACAAAAAGAAACCCGCCCCCCTCGGTGGTCGAGGGGGGCGGGTCTGTCGTCAGTCGGTCACTGCGTCGACCACGTCAGCCGTATCATGGCTTCGAGGTCGCGGGCAGTCCGCTGATATCTACCTTTCCTCCCAGGGGACGAACGTCACCGTCTTGCCGGTGGCGACTTCCGTCGGGGTAGAGGACCACGCGCTTCCCGCCCGATGCCCATTGGAACGCGAGGAACGGGATGTCGGCGATGCCTTGGTCGTTGTACTGGATGTCGCCCATGGCCGTGCCGGGGAAGCTGCCGTTGAAGACCTGATCCCTGACGGGGCCGGGTTCGAACACGCCGGCCCTCTCGATGGCGGTCGCCAGGATCTGCACGCCGGCGTAATAGAGGCCGATGCTATTGGAGGTGGCGCCGTCGTTATCAGCCGTGAAGGCCGCTCCCAGTTCCTTGCAGCGTAGGGGTACGGCAAGGTCTCCGACCAGAAGCCGTCGTAGCAGATGTAGTCCGCGTCGGCTCCAAGGCCATTATAGAAGTCGACGGGCCAGAAGCCCTTGTACCCGAAGATGTACTTCGGCGACCAGTTCGCCTCCTTCATCTGCTTGACGAACGTGATGCCGTCGCTGGGAGCGATCAAGGTGACTACCCCCTCGACTCCCGCCTCTTTGAACTTGAGGATGATCGAGGAGAAGTCCTTGTTGCCCTCGACGAACTTCTCGTACGACACGACTTCAAAGCCTGCCGCCTCGAGCCCCGCTTTGGTGGCGTCGCCGAAACCTACGCCATCCGGCGTGTTCTCGGTCATTACCGCGAACTTCTTCGGAACATCGGCCGGATCCATCGCCTGTGCCCCTCCCACGGCCACGAGGCCGGAATCGGCAGCCGACTCGAACATGTCGGTGGACCACCTCAGATCCATGCCACCGATGAATCCCGCGAAGGATCCATCAGGGCTGGCCTCGTCGGTCCAGCTCGACACGATGTGGAAGTAGGCCTCATACTGCTCGGCCACTGTCGCCGCCGCCTGGTTGACCGGAGTGATGTTCGAGCTGAGGATGATCTTGATGCCATCGCTCTTGATCAGCTTCTCCATGGCCGCGGCGCCCTCGGTAGGCTGGCTCTTGTCGTCGACGTACTTCAGCAGCGAGCTTGTGCATCTTGCCGTCGGCGAGCTTGACGCCACCCTTGGCGTTGATGTCGGCCACGGCCTTCTCCTGTGCCCATTTCTCCTCTTGGCCGGTCAGAACGTTCGAGCCGGTCAAGGAGTTGATCGAACCGATGACGAGGTCGTCGCCCATTTCCGCTCCCGCGGCGGTGGTGTCGGTGCTCGCAGGCGCGGTGGTCTCGGTGGCTGGCGGTGCCGTGGTCTCGGTGCTCGCCGGCGCGGCAGTTGTGGTGGTCTCTTCTTCGCCGCAGGCTGCCAGGAACATGGTTCCCATCAGACCTAGAACGAGGAGCGTCAGAGTCAGAATCAGCAGTTTCTTGCTTCTCACGATATCCCCCTTGGTTTCTCTTGGGAGCTGATGTTGGGTTGAACGACACTAGCCAAGTGCAGTCACCTCATAGATTTCCCCCCCGAGTTATTCCTGCCCAGTTGGATCAGCGTTTGTTCCATGGACTGCAGGACTGGCGTGATTATAGCAGGATGCCTTGGCTGTCATCGAACGGTGGCCAATCGGCAGGTGCGAGCGGTGGCGGATCAGCCGGTCTGTTCTTCCCAAAGTTCGCCGCCATCTGTTATGGTGGCGCGGCGCTCGTATGCGAGCGTGTGTTTCGGCGGCATCGTTCCAATCGGGGGGTACCACTTGCAGTCACCGGTGCGGTGGTTGGGGGTTCTCATACGACTCCGCGCGGCTCGTCGACGGCCCGGTTCTCTCGGACAGGGTGCGGGCGGTAGGTAGGCATCATGCCGGCCGGGGAACCCCTTCTTGCGCTGAGCGGAGTCTCCAAGCACTTCGGTGGTCTGCAGGTCATCACCGATCTGGACTTCGTCGTGCACGAGGAAGAGATCGTGGGGTTGATCGGCCCCAACGGCGCCGGAAAGTCGACGGTCTTCAATCTCATCACTTCGATATACCCGATAGATCGTGGCACTATCCGGTTCAAGGATAGGGAGATCGCCGGCCTTGCTCCGCACAAGATCTGCCACTTGGGGATATCGAGGACCTATCAGCTTGTCAGGGCTTTTCTAAAGATGTCGGCCTTTGAGAACGTCATGACGGCAGCCGTGTACGGGGGCAGGCACCACGCCCAGAGTGCCAAGGAGCGCACTCTGGAAGCCCTCGAACTCGTGGAGTTGTCCGGCAAGCGGGACATCAAGGCGGCGCACTTGACTCTCTCCGACCGTCGCCTGCTGGAGATAGCGATGGGCCTGGCCTCCATGCCGGCGCTCATCCTGCTGGATGAGCCCATGGCCGGACTGACCGACGTCGAGATAGAGCACCTGCTCGGTTTGCTCAGGGCGATTAGGGACGAACGTGAGTTCTCCATCCTGTGGATCGAGCACAGGGTGGACGCAGTCCTGGACTTCTGCGACCGCGTCGCCGTGCTCGATTACGGGGTCAAGATCGCGGATGGGTGTCCGGACGACGTGGCGTGCGACCCGCAAGTCATAGAGGCGTACCTTGGCGAACCAGTTGCTTGAGGTCAAGGAACTGAGCGTTTCCTACGGGGATGTCCGGGCCCTCCAGGACGTCTCCTTGGAGGTCGAGGAAGGATCGATCGTGGCTCTTGTCGGGGCTAACGGCGCCGGGAAGTCCACTCTCCTCAAGACCGTGTCGGGCCTTCTTCATCCGAAGGGAGGACAGATCCTTTTCCTGGGGGAAGACCTGGGCAAGCTCAACCCCAAGCATCGCGTCGACAGAGGCATCGTGATGGTGCCGGAAGGACGCCGGCTCTTCCAGACCCTCACAGTCCTCGAGAATCTGAGGTTGGGAGCATATCTCCCCAGGGCACGGGCCACCTACGACGAATCTCTGGAACGAGTATTCGGGCTGTTCCCGGTGCTGAAGGACCGGAAGGATGGGAAGGCCGGTCTGCTGAGCGGCGGCGAGCAGCAGATGCTGGCGATCGGGCGGGCCGTCATGGCCCACCCAAAACTGGTCATGGTCGATGAAGCCTCCCTGGGACTCAGCCCGATCCTGACGAGGGCGATCTTCGAGTTGATCGTCGCACTCAACCAACAAGAGACCACGGTTCTCATGGTCGAGCAGAACATCCACATGGCCTTGAAGATCTGCCACAAGGCGTATGTGATGAGGACCGGAAGCATCGTCCTGAGTGGGTCAGGGCAAGAGCTTCTCGCCAACGAAGACGTGCGCAAAGCCTACATAGGCGAGCGGGGGAGTCGGCTGTAATGGGTTCGCTTGCTCAGGTCCTGATCAATGGCATTCTTCTGGGGTCCATGTACGGCATCGCGGCCGCCGGCCTAAGCCTCATCTTCGGGACGATGAGGATCATCTTCCTCGCCCAAGGGGCGATGATCGTCTTCTTCGCTTTTGTATGCTACTGGCTCTTCGTCAAAGTCAGCATCGATCCGTATCTTTCCCTGCTCATAGTGGTGCCGTTCGCCTTCTTGGTGGGCTTGGGCCTGTTCTACACCCTGTTCCGGAAGGCTGTCGCCCTCGAGGATAAGAACGTCTCGCTCTTGATCGCTGTGGGTCTGATGTACCTGATCGAGAACGCGATACTGAAGGTTTGGTCGGCCACTCCGCGTGGCTTGGACATCTCGTATTCGGGCGCCACCCTCGTCTTTTGGGGCCTCCGAGTGTCGTGGCTGCGCCTTGCGCTTCTGGGGCTCGCGTTGGTGTCTGCAGGAGTCGTCTTTGTGTTCCTGAAGAAGACGCGGGTGGGGACCGCGGTGAGGGCTGCCAGCGAGGACCTGGAGGCGACGAAGCTCCAGGGGATCAATTCCCTCTGGGTATGCGCGATCAGCTTCGCCATCGGGATCGGGCTGGCGGGTGTGGCCGGTGTCGGCTTGGCCACGGTCTACTCTTTCGACTACCAGTTCGGATTCGTCTTCTCTATCAAGGCCCTGGTCGCCCTCGCTCTCGGAGGCATCGGCAACGTGTTTGGCGCTCTGGCAGGGGGCATTCTTCTGGGGATCATCGAGAACCTCGCTGCCTACTACGTGGGCATTGGATGGATCGAGATTGTCTCGTATGGGGTGTTCATGCTGGTGCTCATCTTCCTGCCCCAGGGCTTGTTCGGCAGGCGGGGGCTGGTCAAGAAAGTCTGATTTGCGGTGAAAACCGGGAAGAGCGATGGCGGTCATATGAGTCTACGCGCAGTCTCCGGCGCGTTTGGCAGACGGAAGCTGATCTGGGCGGGCCTCGCGGCCGTGGCGGTCGTGTTCTTCGCGACCCTGCCTCTCTTCTACGACGTCCACAACGGGCAGTTCGGCGTCTTCTTGTTCCTGGTGTTCATATACGGCATCGTCGCCCAGGGGTGGAACCTGGTAGGCGGGTACACGGGGCAGATCAGTCTCGGCCAGAATGCCTTCTTCGGCCTTGGAGCCTTTACCATGGCGCTACTGTGGTTCTGGGACGTTACCAAGACCAGCTACTACTTCGATCCCCTCCTCCTGTTCCTGAGCGGAGTGACACCTGCAATCCTCGCGGTCCTGGTCGGAACGCCCCTCTTGTCCCGCCTAAGGGGCGACTACTTCGCCTTCGGCACCCTTGGAATGGGGATGATCGTCACCGTGCTGTTCCTCAATGGGGGGGACTTCACCGGTGGGGCCGAGGGCAAGCTTCTGATCAAGAAGATGCCTGAAGGCGTGGTCTTCAACCTGCGCACTCACTACTGGGTGGCTTTGCTGGTAGCCGTTCTGGCGACTCTGGTGGTGTACATCCTGACTACTTCCAGGGTTGGGCTTGCCTTGAGGGCCATCCGGGAAGACGAGGTCTCAGCCGCGTCGCACGGGGTCCATGTCCTCAAGTACAAGGTCCTCGCGTTTGCGGTGGCGGCGGCCATGGCCGGGGTGGCCGGCGGCATATACGGCTACTATCTCCTTCAGGTAACGCCCTCCAACGTTTTCACTCAGAACTGGCTGTTCTACCCTATTCTGATGGTCGTGCTCGGGGGGACTGGAACGCTCATGGGTCCGTGGATAGGTTCGTTCTTGATCTATGCCATGGCCTGGTACGCAGACCTGTACGCCCCGGGCTACCACCCGATATTCTCAGGGGTGATCATCATACTGGTGATGTTGTTCCTACCGGGCGGTATCATGGGGCTTGCCGAGAAGAGACCCGGTCGGCGGAGCAGAGGCTCGGCCGCCCCGTAGCGCGCGCGGATCTGCAGTCACGGTCCATAGCCGCCACTGTGGCTCCGGTACCTCTGTGACATCGCGAAAAGACTCCCGTCCCCGGCTCTACACGTCAGACGCCGGACCTGTCCGGTTGCGGGGCGCGGCCGGGCGCGGGGCGGCTGGGCGCGGGGCGTGGCCGCTTCACATTTCCGTCACAGGGGGTGCACGTGCGCAGAGGAGCTAAGGGGGTACTCGCGTGAAGGCGGCCGTTCAGAAGGCCATCCACGTGGTGGAGGTCGAAGAGGTTCCCGAGCCTGTCACCAAGCCGGATCAGATCAAGGTCAAGATCGCCTATGCCGGGATCTGCGGCACCGACATGGAGATCCTGGAGGGGTCTTTCGGACTCGTCAAGGTCCCCACCTTTCCCAAGATCGAGGGACACGAGGCGTCGGGAACCATCGTCGAAGTGGGATCGGCGACCAAGCTCGGCTACGAAGTGGGGCAGCGAGTGGCCATGGTCCCGGTGGCGCCCTGTGGAGCCTGCTACTTCTGCAGGAGCGGGATGGAGGCGTACTGCACTCATTTCACCGAGTATTCGGGAGCCTTCGCCGAGTACGGCTACTACGCGGAGGGCCAGGTCTTTCCCATCGCCGACGACGTGAGCTTCGAGGTTGGCACCATGCTCGAACCCCTCTCTATCGCCATGCGGGCGAACCACCTGGGCCAGGTGGGCCCGGGCAAGTCGGTGGCCATCTTGGGAGCCGGCCCCATAGGCATGCTCAACCTGATCGTCGCGGTCCACAGCGGAGCCGCGGTCACCATGGTGAGCGAGCCCTTCGGCTACAAGAGGGACTTCGCCCGGCGGCTGGGCGCGACGGCGACCGTGGATCCCAAGAACGAGGACATCCTCGAAGTCACCAAGAGTCTCACGAACGGCCTCGGCTTCGACGCGGTGATCGACTGCACAGGCAAGCTCGCCGGAGCGGAACAGGCCGTGAAGCTGGCCGGTCCGGGGGCGCATGTGGTCTGGGCGGCGGTGTATCCCGTGGGGGGGACGGTGCTGGTCGAACCGTGGGCCGTCTTCGAGAAAGACCTCAGCATCCACGGCGTCTTCCAATCGCCGTACTTCCTGTGGCGAGCGAACAAGATGCTCTCGGTGCTGGATCTCGAGTCCTCTGGTATCACACGTGTACGCGCTCGACGACATCAACCAGGCCTTCGCCGATCAGCGCGCGGGCAAAGTCATGAAGGCGTTGGTCAGGCCCTGACCTGCGCTCACCACTAAACAGGAGGGTCTTCTTATGTCCGCGCAAGAACCGACGTACCACGGCACCCGGCTCCACCACGTAGGGGTGGTGGTGAAGGACATCGACAAAGCTATAGCTCACCTGGAAGCCCTTGGCTTCGGCCCCTTCAAGTTCGATGACGAGCACAAGGTGTTCGCCATCAACTTCAAGGGGGAGCTTCACGGCAGGCCGGCCGAGTGGACCACCAAGATCAGCAACGCCCTCATGGGCGACGTGGAGCTCGAGCTCCTCGAGCCGTATGAGGGCGACCAGGCTCTCAAGGAAACGCTCGACGCCCAGGGCGAAGGTCTCCACCACATCGGCTGGTTGACCACCGACCTTCAGGGAGACATCGAGCGGGCGACGGCTCGGGGGGCCAAGGTGTGGACGAGCTCCTTCCCCGTGGGGCAGCCCGGCTTCTGCTACTTCGAGAATAGCGAGATCGGCAACCTCGCCATCGAGCTAAGGGAGCCGTAGGCCATGAAAGCTGCACTCACGTACGGGCCCTTCGACACTCGGGTAGAGGAGGTCCCCGAACCGACTCCCGGCCCGGGCGAGATCAAGGTCAAGATCGCCTACTGCGGCATCTGCGGCACCGACCCCGAGATCTACGACGGGAGCTTCGGTCTCCTCAAGGCTCCCTGGTGGCCCAAGCCTCCGTTCACGACGGGACACGAAGCCTCCGGCGTAATCGCCGAGCTGGGCCCCGGGCTGCTCGAGGGATACCAGGTCGGCCGGCGGGTGGCCATGAACTTCCGCACCTATTGCGGAAAGTGCTACTACTGTCGCTCCATGAGGGAGCAGTACTGCGAGCACGTCACCTCGTACGAAGCGGGCTTCTCCGAATACGCCCTCTACGGGGAGGGCGCCATCTATCCTCTCCCCGACGACGTGAGCCTCGAGCGGGGGGCCATGCTGGAGCCGGTGACGATCGCCCTGCACGCGGTGGATCAGGGCAACATCAGTCCGGGGAAAACGGTGGCCATTTGCGGAGGCGGAACGATCGGCCTGCTGGTGCAGCAGATCGCCATTCGAGCCGGGGCGACTCGGGTACTGGTCTCGGATCCCATGCCCGAGAAGCGGGCGATGGCCATGAGATTGGGGGCGGACTGGACGGTCGACCCGCTCGCCGAGGACCTCGTGGCCGTCGGCCGTGAGCTCACCGGGGGGCGTGGTTTCGACACCGTGTTCGAGGCCAGCGGCAAGCTGTCCGCGGCCCAGCAGTCCATGGGGCTGGCCGACAAATGCGGCACGATCGTGTGGGTGGGCGTGTATCCGGAGGAAGCCGAACTATCGGTCAATCCCTACACAATGTTCGCGAGCGAGCTGACCGTACGCTCGAGCATGCTGGCTCCTTATGTCTTCCCGCGCGGCCTCAAGCTCCTGTCCAAGTTGGATCTCGAACCGATGATCACCGAGATCGTTCCCCTCGAGGACATCGCTCGGGCTCTGGCCGGCCGCAAGACCAGCAACGCCGTCAAGATCCTCGTCAAGCCGTAGGACTTCATTCCGAAACGAACAACCGGGGAGGTCGCCTAAATGAGTGAAAAGATCAACTGCGGCAAGTGCGACATGCTGCTCTACTTCGGGGAGGAGATCAAGCGCCGTCTCTACATGCGGGCCATCCCCGACGAGGCGGCGGTATTGGCCGCCTACAACAATGCCTGTCCCCGCTGCGGCAACCCGCTTTCGGAGGATTCCGTGAAGGTCCAGATCAAAAGGCGGCGCACCCATGGCTCATAACGACGCGCTCATTCTGGAGCTGGAGGCCAGGACGAAGAAGATGACCGACCACTGCCTGACCCAGTTCTGCACCTTCAGCCAGGGTCACGTGGGCGGGACCATGTCGGTCATGGAGATCATCACCGCTCTCTATTTCCACCACATCAAGTTCGATCCCAAGGATCCCGACTGGCCCGAGCGCGATCGGGTGATCATGTCCAAGGCGCACTGCTGCGAGGCCATCTACGCGGCTCTGGTCGAGCTGGGGATGTATCCGGAGGAGACGCTCGGCACGTACTACTGCTACGGATCGCCCTTCCAGGGGCACGCCGATCGCTGGTGCACTCCCGGTATCGACTTCTCCGGCGGGTCGCTGGGCCAGGGCCTGTCCTTCGCGGCCGGCCTCGCCCTGGCCGAGAAGCTCAAGATGAAGTTCAACCCGCCCTCGCGGGAGGACACCTTCCTGCCTCGCTACATCGTCCGCTACAACCCGCGCTTCCGCACCTATTGCATCATGGGCGACGGCGAGATGCACGAGGGCCAGGTGTGGGAAGCGGCCATGTTCGCTACCAAGTTCAAGCTCGACAACCTGATCGGCATCGTCGACTACAACAAGTGGTCGCTGGACGGCCCGACCAACGACATCATGCCCATCGAGCCGCTGGTCGACAAATGGCGGGCCTTCGGCTGGACGGTCTACGAGATCGACGGGCACGACCTACGCCAGATCCTCGATTCCCTGGACCTGGTGGCCAAGCAGTACGGCGACAACAAACCCAAAGTCATCATCGCCCACACCGTCAAGGGGCGAGGGGTCTCCAACTGGGAGGAGCTCCACATGCACCTCGGCCGGGGCGAAGAGATGATGAAGGGTGTCCGGGAAGGGAGAGCCAAATATGGCGACATGGAATAGGTATGTGGAGATCGGCGAACCCGTCATGACGGGCAAGGGGATCGGCACAGCCATCAAGGCCGCCTTCCTCAAGGACCCCCGCGCTCTCGCCATCTTGGAGGATATGCAGTTCCCGGAGATCGAGTGGTTCACCGACAATATGTTCGAGCGCATGATCGAGTGCGGCATCGCCGAACAGAACGGGGCCTGCGTGGCGGCTGCTCTGGCCTCCGAAGGCTTCGTCCCCGTCATCAACAACTTCCTCTTTGCCAGCATGAGCCGGGCGTACAACCAGATCCGCCAGAGCATCCTGGTGGACCGGTTCAACGTGAAGTTCATCTCGAGAGAGGGGGTGTGGGGAGAGGTAGGCGTCTCTCACGCCACCATCGAGGGCATTGGCAGCCTGCGCGTCCTCCCGAACCTGGTGATCATGAACCCGGCCGACGTGGTGGAGGCCCAGAAGGCGACCGAGGCCATGATGCAGTACATCGGACCGGCGATGATCAAGCAGGAGATGAGCCCCAACCCCTTCAAGATCTTCACAGATGATTACCCCTTCGATATCGGCAAGGCCTACTCGCTGCGGGACGGCAAGGACGCCACCATCATAGCCACCGGCTACATGGTGACCGAAGCCATCAAAGCGGTCGATCTGCTGGAAAAAGAAGGGCTCGACGTGGGGGTCCTCAACGTCTCCACCCTCAAGCCGATCGACGAGGAAGCGATAGTCGCGGCGGCCGCCCGCACCGGGGCGATCGTCACCGCCGAGAACTCGAGCGACATCAACGGCTTGGGCGACGCGGTGGCCTGCGTCCTTTCGGAGAACCTACCGACGCCGCTCGTCAAGGTGGGTGTGGAGGACGAGTTCGGGCAGTCGGGGCTCGTCACCCCCGAGAAGGACGAACTCATGGAGCACTTCGGCTTGAGCGCCGAAGACCTGGTCGTTTCGGTGAAGGAGTGCATCGAGAAGAAGGAGAGGCTGCGCAAGGGGGCCTGAGGCCCGGTGTGAGCCCGGGCAGTGGAGCGACATAAGTTGGTGACCAGTAACCAACGAACACACGACCAACGGGCGCTTTGGACTAGGGAGGCATGATGAAAGTCAAGAAGATCGTCGATCTGAGCCAGCCGTTCGGGCACAACACTCCCCTGTGGCCTTACTTCCCGGACATCAAGATCGAGCGGTTCCACTATCACGCCAAGTCGGGCGTGTTCACCCAATGGCTCTGGCACCCCATGCACATCAGCACGCATGCCGACTCCCCGATCCACGTGATCGCGGGCGAGTGGTCGACCGAGCAGATCCCGCTCGACTATTACTTCGGCACGGGTGTGGTGGTCGACGTGGGTCCCAAAGGCAGGTGGGAGTTCATCACCGCCGAGGATCTCGAGAAGGCCACGCCCAAGATCGAAAAGGGCGACATCGTCATCATCCACACCCACATGCACGCCCAGTTCAGCGACAGCAAGGACTATTTCGCCCGTTCGCCGGGTCTGGTGCCCAGCGCAGCCCGCTGGCTGGTGGAGAAGGGCGTCAAGGCCGTGGGCGTGGATCAGCAGGCACTCGACCACCCGCTGGCCACGGCCATCGGCTACCACGGCCCCGGCCCGCTGCTTCCCGATGTGGTGGCGGAGTACGAGGCCGAGACCGGCCGCTCCGCCAAAGAAGACTTCCCCGACTGGGAGCCGTGTCACAACATTCTCCTGGGCAACCACGTGATGGGCTTCGAGAACGTGGGTGGCGACATCGACGAAGTACTGGGCCAGCGCGTCATCATCGCCGGCTTCCCCATCCGCTGGGTGGGAGGGGATGGCTCGATGGTCAGGCTGGTCGCGATCATCGAGGAGTGATCCGGCGATCGTGAGGGCCATCGCTTCTACCGGGGCTGCCGCGGTCACAAAGACCCGACCGGTTATCCTGTAAGCTGAGGGTGAGTCGCCCCTTCGGCGAGGGGCGGCGGCGCCGCAAGTCCGACAAAGGGGGACGTCATTCTATGGGATCAGTAGCCAGATACACCAACGGGACGACCGGCGGGCCGGTGTTCGTGGATGTGAAGGACGGCAAGATCCTCCGCATCACGCCCCTCGAGTTCGACGAGACCGATGCCGCCTCGTGGACCATCCAGGCCAGGGGACGCAGCTTCACGCCGCCTCGCAAGGCCACGGTATCGCCCTGGACGGCCGCGCATCGCTCCACCATCTACTCGCCCAAGCGCCTCCTCACCCCGCTAAAACGGGTGGACTTCGATCCCAAAGGCGCCCGCAACATCCAGAACCGGGGGACGTCCGGGTACGAACCCATCAGCTGGGACGAAGCCCTCGATACCGTGGCCGAAGAGATGATCCGGATCCATCGCGAGCTGGGCCCGGCCGCCGTCCTCTCCACCCCTGGATCGCACCACCTGTGGGGCAACGTGGGCTATCGCCACAGCGCGTATTTCCGCTTCATGAACCTGGTCGGCTTCACCTACGGGGAGCACAATCCCGACAGCTGGGAAGGCTGGCACTGGGGCGCCATGCACATGTGGGGCAACAGCTTCCGTCTGGGCATCAACGAGCAGTACGGACTACTCGAGGACGCGCTCAAGCACACCGAGCTGATCATCTACTGGTCTTCCGACCCTGAATCGAGCTGCAACGGGGTCTACGCGGGCCACGAGGGCAATATCCGCCGCAGGTGGTTGAAAGAGCTGGGCGTCAAGATGATCGTCATCGACCCCTATCTCAATCACACCCAGGCCCTCCTGGGCGACAAGTGGTTCTCGCCCCGCCTGGGCACCGACGTAGCCATGGGCCTGGCCATAGCCTTCACCTGGCTGACCGAGGGGACCTACGACAAGGAATATATCGCCGGTCGCACCACCGGCTTCGACGAGTGGAGGGACTACGTCCTCGGCAAGACCGACGGCGTTCCCAAGACGCCGGAGTGGGCTGAGGCCGAGAGCGGCATCCCCGCCCGCGAGATCCGGGCGCTGGCCCGGGAGTGGGCCGCGAAAAAGACCATGCTCGCGGCCGGCGGCCCGGGCGGCATGGGCGGCGCCTGCCGGGCCTCGTGGGGCAACGAGTGGGCCCGGACCATGGTGGCCCTCGCGGCCATGCAAGGGCTGGGCAAGCCGGGCAGCAACATCTGGGGCACCACCAGCGGTGCGCCCGTCGACTGTAGCTTCATGTTCCCCGGCTACGCCGAAGGCGGCATCTCCGGCGACACCAACAACTCCGCCGCCGGCTTCCGCTTCGTGAACCGCATGTTCCCCAACGGCGGCGGCCATCAGCAATCCCCAGCACACCACCGAGGGCCAGACCATCCCGCGTCTCAACATCCCCGAAGCCATGCGCCACGAGAACGTCAAGTGGCGGGGCAAGGGCTTCTGCGGCTCGCACATCGAGAGCCAGTTCCAGAGGTACGAGTATCCGGCTCAGGGCTATCCCCACGTGGGCATGTACTACCGCTACGGGGGCTCGTTCTTCGGCACCATGACCGAGACCAACCGCTACGTCACCGCCTATACGCGAGGGGAAGGTGCCCTTCGTCGTCAGCCAGAGCCATCTGGTTCGAGGGCGAGACCAAGTTCGCCGACATCATCCTGCCGGCCTGCACCAACTTCGAGCGCTGGGACATCAGCGAGTACGCCAACTGCTCCGGCTACATCGCCGATTCGTATCAGTTCTGCAATCACCGGGTGATCGTGTTCCAGCAGAAATGCATCGAGCCGCTGGGCGAATCGAAGTCCGACTACGAGATCTTCGCCGAGCTGGCCAAACGGATGGACGTCTACGGCCCCTACAGCATGGGCGGCAAGACCGACCTCGACTGGGTCAAGGACTACTATCACGCCACCGACATGCCCACGGTCATGAGCTGGGAGGAGTTCGCCAAGAAGGGCTACTACGTGGTGCCGGCTCCGGAGGAGAAGAGAGCGAAGCCGGGCCTGCGCTGGTTCGCGGAGGGCCGAGCCAAGGACACTCCCGACTGGGGCCCCGCTCCGTGGGACCAGATCAAGGGCGAGGGCCTTCAGACCCAGAGCGGCAAGATCGAGTTCGTCTCCTCCAGCCTCAAGCGGCTGGAAGCCACCGGCACCGTCGACCCCGAGCGGCCGGTCATGGGACCGCAGTACATCGAGAGCTGGGAGGGCCACCACACCGCCGAGCTCGTACGGCAAGTACCCGCTGCAGATGGTGTCTCCCCATCCGAAGTTCAGCTTCCACACCATGGGCGACGCCAAGGACAGCTGGATGAACGAGGTCAAGGACAACCGGGTCCTCAAGGACGACGGCAACTACTACTGGATCATGCGGGTGAACAGCAAGGGACGCGGCCGCGCGCGGCATCGCCGACGGCGACCTCATCCGGGCGTTCAACGACCGGGGCTCGGTCATCCTGGCCGCGCAGGTCACCGAGCGGGTACCGCCGGGGACGGTCCATTCCTACGAGTCCTGTGGCGACTACCAGGCGCTCGGCGAGCCGGGCCACTCTCCCGACATCTCAGGTTGCGTGAACATCCTCACGCCCAAGCGCTACATCACACCCACGTCGACCGCCATGGCCAACAACTCGTGTCTCATCCAGATCGAGAAATGGGACGGCACGATCGAAGGAAGGGGTGGCCTGATGAGCGACCTGCGCCAAGAAGTGGAACATGGTCATCGACGTCGACCGATGCATGGACTGCAACGACTGCTTCCTGGCCGACAAGGACGAGTTCACCGGGAACGACTTCCCACCGTATTCGGTCGCCCAGCCCTGGAGCGGTCACCGCTGGATGAACATCATGCGGACGGAGCGGGGCCAGTATCCGCTGGTCCAGGTGGCCTACCGGCCCACGCCCTGCCTTCACTGCGACGACGCGCCCTGCATCAAAGACTCGCCGGCCGGGACCGTCTACAAGCGCGACGACGGCCTGGTGATCATCGACCCGGTGAAGGCCGAAGGGCCATCCCGAGATCGTCAAGACCTGTCCCTACGACGTCATCTTCTGGAACGAAGAGGCCCAGGTGGCGCAGAAGTGCACCGGCTGCGCCCACCTCATGGACGAGGGCTGGAAGGAGACCCGCTGCTCGCAGGTCTGCCCGGCGGAAGCCATCAAGCTGGTGCTGGCCGACGACGCCGAGATGGCCGCGTTGGTGGCCGCCGAGGGGCTGGAGGTCCTGAGGCCCGGAGCTGGGGGCCAAGCCGCGGGTCTACTACAAGAACCTGTACCTGTTCGACAAGGCGTTCATCGCCGGCAACGTGGTCTTCGGCGACACCGACGAGTGCGCGCGAAGGCGCCAAGGCGACCGTGACGCCGGCGGCGGGCAGCAGGTGGGGCGAGGCGACGGCCAGCAACTACGGCGACTTCTACGTGGACAGCTGGAGCCGGGTGGGGAGTACACGGTGACCGTGGAGGCGCCGGGCTATACCCCGGTAACACAGACCATCAAGCTCGAGCAGAGCTTAATATAGGGACGGTGGTGCTGGCCAGGGGCTAGCGCATTTGGAAAACCTCGGCGCCCCCCAGGCGGGGATAGGGAGGTTTCATCCGCGACCAAAGAGGAGTCCCACGCAAGGGGGCTCCTCTTTGTGGTATATGCAGTCACCGCGCACATCTGGCGCCTCGAACCTGATGCCTCAAACAGGAGCCATGTCAGGGTCGCCAACCCGGGGAGTGAGAAAGCGGGGGGCGATCGAGGCTGACCTTGCCGCCACCGGCAGAATGCCGCCGGCGTTTCCTGTAGTTGTCACCCCAGTGGGTGAAGTCGCCGAGATGGTGTCCGCCGTCTGCATGGCCTTCGCCGGTGCCGACCTTTCTGGTGAACTGCGGCGGATGTTCAGTCAACCTTGACAAAACGCTTCCTACGTAGGATAGTGGAATCGTTCGACGATACAAGTGTATTGACTAATGATACGCTCCTAGGGGGGACCTGGGTCATGCGAGCAGCAGGCCGTTTCGTCGTAGAAGCTCACGGCCACATCACCACGCTCTACAAGTCCAAAGGGAAGCCCCCGGGTGACTACTTCGGCGGGCTCACCAACAGTTTCAGCGAAGGCGAAGTGGAGTACTTCGACAACTCGCCGCTCACGCTCTACGACATGGAGCGCTACGGCGTGGACATGGTCCTGCTCAAGCCCAGCCAGGTGGGCAACACCAACGAGAGCCACGCCGAGCTGGTCGATCGGTACCCGGACAAGTTCCGGGCCTTCTGCTCCGACGGCAAGCTGAGGATCAAGTGCTCCCGGGGCGAGGCCAAATGGAACCTGGACGACGCCGCCCAGGAGGTCGAGGCCGCTCTCAAGACCGGCAAGTTCATCGGTATCGGGGAGTTCGTCCCCCGGGACATGGACGAGAAGAAGGTCTACACCTACGCCGAACGGCTGAACGAGTACCGCACCTTCTGTGAACTCGCCCAGAAGTACGGGGTGTCCATCGACTTCCACGATTTTGCCTGGGGCTTCGAGTGGGACTTCTATGCGCTGCTCACCCGGCTGTCCATGGAGTACCCGGACGTCCCCATCATCTTCAACCACGGCGGCTACTCCATCGGGTCCTATATAGAGGGGGCCGACGTCGTCCGCAAGGCCTGCGTGGTGGCCGGCCGGGCCATAGGCCCCGGCGGGAGCAACGTCTACCTCGAGACCGGGTCCTGGCCCGCCGAGTACTACGAGATAGCCCTCAAGGACCCCAACGTCGGCGTCACCCAGCTCATCTGGGGCGGGGACTACGGCCACGTGCCCCAGTACATCCTGGGCAACAAAGGCGGTGATCCGCCCACCTTCTCCACCGCTATGAAGCGTTGGCCGCGGGTACCTACCTACCAGATCGACTGGTGGGGATGGTCGCTTGCACCAGATCGACCGGCTGCGCGACTGGGTCACCCAGGACGAGATCAACCTGATCCTGGGCGGCAACGCCGCCCGCATCTGGGACCTGCCCGTGCCGCACGAGCGCATGTTCATGAGCGGCCGCCCCGACGTCTGGGGCATCCACTGGGAGGAGTCGGTGCCGAAGCCGGACAAGGCCTGAGGTCGGGGCGGGAAGATGTCGCCGGCTGAGCCGCAACTACGCAGGGCCGGAGGAGACAGGGAATGATCTCCTACCTCATCCGCAGGGTGGTGCAGGCGATCGCTCGTCGTCCTGCTGGCCTCGTTCCTGGTGTTCGGCATCATGCACTGGCTGCCCGGCGATCCCATCCTGATCTATGTGACGTCGGACTCGTACAAGCAGTACACCGCCGAAGAGATCGAAGAACTTCGTCACCAGTACGGCTTGGACCGGCCCGTGATCGTGCAGTACGTCGATTGGCTCGGCGGCGTCTTCACCGGCGATTTCGGCAAGTCGATCACCCGCGGAACGTCGGTCGCCGACGATCTGGCCCGGGCACTACCTGATCACCCTGTACTACGGTCTGACCGCCTTCATCTTCGCCCATCTGATCGGAATACCGCTGGGGATCGTCTGCGCGCTCCGACGAGGGAAGTGGCTGGACAGCATGATCACCGCGCTGGCCAACGTCGGGATGACGCGTGCCCATCTTCTGGCTGGGGATAATCCTCATCTACGTCTTCAGTCTCAAGCTGGGCTGGCTGCCCGTCGGCGGCTACACGTCCCCCACTGAGGACCTGGCGATGAGTCTGAAGCAACTCATCATGCCTGCCTTCTGCCTGGCTCTCGGGCCGCTGGCCGGGTCCACGCGGCAGACGCGTTCGGCCATGCTCGATGTGATCCATCAGGACTAGTGCGAACGGCCTGGGCAAAGGGACTCAGGGAACGGGCCGTGGTCAGCCGCCACGTGATAAAGAACGGCATCCTGCCGGTGGTCACTCTGTCAGGGATGGCCATCCCCATGGTGATCGGCGGGTCGGTGCTGGTTGAGAACGTCTTCAGCATCCCCGGTATGGGAAACCTGGCGACCACAGCCCTCTTCAACAAGGACTATGCCGTCGTCCAAGGAGTCGTCCTCATCGTGGCCATCATCGTCGTCTTCTCGAATCTCCTGGTGGACATCTCCTATGGCTATCTCGACCCCCGAGTGAGGGTGGGTTGAGAGCCGGGGCGGTAATAGCCCCGGGGGCCGCTGCTGCTTCCGCCGGCGAATGAGCACCGGCCGGCTTGGCGGTACATCTTCTCCTCCACCGGGGTCTCTTCATGTTCGGCGCGGTGGTGATCGTCTTGCTGGTGTTGGTGGCCGTCTTCGCCCCGCTCATTGCTCCCTATGATCCATACGCGCCAGACATGCAGAACTCCCTCGCGCCGCCCTCGGCCGACCACTGGCTGGGCACCGATCGCCCTCGGCCGGGATACTCTCAGCCGCCTGATATACGGCTCTCGTACCTCTCTGGTCGTGGGTCTCAGCGCCGTCGCGGCGGCTCTGATGCTGGGCGGGCTGCTGGGGACTGCAGCCGGCTTCCTTGGCGGCGGGGTTCAGACCGTCATCATGCGGGTGGTCGACACTCTCATGGCGATACCCATGTTGCTTCTTGCCCTTACCTTGGCTGCAGTCCTCGGCGGCGGCCTGAAGAACGTGGTCATCGCCATCTCCATAAGCATGATCCCGCCCTTTGCCCGCCTGATGTGCGCTCAGACTCTGACCATCAAGGAGAGGGACTATGTAGCCTCCCTGCGCAGCATGGGCGCGACGCGGGCGACGGTGTTCGGCCATGTCATGCCCAACGCCTACCCGGCCGTCCTCGTCTTCGGCACCATGATGATCGGCAGCGCCATCCTGGGTGAGGCCGGTCTCAGCTACCTCGGTATCGGCATCACTCCACCTGGGGCGGCCTGGGGCGCCATGGTCGCCGCCGGGTTTCCCTACCTGCTCACCAACCCTTGGATGTCGATAGCTCCCGGGGTCTGCATCATGCTCGTTGTCTTCGCTTTCAACATGGTGGGTGACGGGCTGCGGGACGCGCTCGACCCCCGCCTGAGGGGGACGATGTGAGCCACCCGGGCAACACGCCGCTGCTCGAGGTCCGCGACCTACGCGTGGAGTTCCGGACACCTCATTGGCACCGTGCAGGCGGTGGATGGTCTCTCCTACACGGTATACGAGAACGAGATCGTCGGCATGGTGGGCGAGTCAGGCTGTGGCAAGTCGGCCAGCCAGTTGGCCGTGATGCAGCTCATCCAGAGCCCGCCCGGCTTCATCAGCGGGGGAGAGGTTATCTTCGGGGGGAAAGACCTCCTCCGCTACAAACGCAACGGTCCGGAGATGCGCGCGGTCCGAGGAGGCCAGATCGCCATGATCTTCCAAGAGCCAATGACTTCGCTCAACCCCGTCTTGACGATAGGCGACCAACTGGTCGAAGCCGTCCGGGTGCACTGCGGCCTTAGGAGGCCAGAGCGGCAAAGCGCGGGCGATAGAACTTCTCAAGATGGTAGGCATTCCCGCGGCTGAGCGCCGGGTGAACGACTACCCTCATCAGTTCTCGGGCGGGATGTGCCAGCGCGTGATGATCGCCATGGGTCTCTCCTGCGGCCCGCAACTGCTCATCGCGGATGAACCTACCACTGCCCTCGATGTCACCACCCAGGCTCAGATGCTCGAGCTCATGAAGAGGCCTGGTCCAGAGAGCTCGAACACCTCCCTGGTCATCGTCACCCACAACCTGGGAGTGGTGGCCCGATACGTCCAGAGGATCTACGTGATGTATGCCGGACGTGTCGTCGAAGAAGGGACCACGAAGGAGATCTTCGGCCGGCCTCGCCATCCTTACACGTTGGGGCTCCTCAGGTCGGTGCCCCGGCTGGACGAGACGAGGGCAGCCGACTGGTGCCCATCGATGGCATGCCGCCCAATCTCATCGATATGCCGGGTACCTGCGCCTTTCTGCCCCGATGCCCTTACAGCATCGATCGCTGCCGAACCGACCCCTGGCCCGACCTCACTTCTGTGGAAGATGGTCATCGTATCCGTTGCTACGTCGATCTGGAGACTCGTCCAGTTGAACACGCGCTTGCCTGACCAAGAAGAGGTCCTTCGCCTCGTCGACCTGGAGGTTTCACTTCCCCATCACGAGGGGGGTGTGGAGGCGCAAGGTCGGGACGGTGAAGGCTGTGGATGGGGTGAGATCTCACCGTGAAGCGAGGCGAGACCCTAGGCCTGGTGGGCGAATCGGGCTGCGGCAAGACCACTATCGGCCGCTCGGTCATCCGTCTCTACAAACCGACCTCCGGCCAAGTGTGGTTCGAAGGCCAGGACATAAGCCGTCTTGGCGAGCGGGCTTTGCGGCCTATCCGTCGCCGCATGAGCCTCATATTCCAGGATCCCAGCGGGTCCCTGGACCCCAGGAAGAGTGCCGGCTCGATCGTGGGCGAACCTCTGAGAATCCACAAGTTGGTGAACGGCCGGCGGTCCTACGACGAGAGAGTGGAAGAGCTCTTCCGGCTGGTCGGGCTCGATCCTTCGATGATCGACCGGGTTCCCCACGAGTTCTCCGGCGGCCAACGGCAACGGATCGGGATCGCTCGGGCACTGGCCTGCGACCCTTCCCTGATCATCTGTGACGAGCCGGTTTCGGCTCTGGACGTTTCCATGCAGGCTCAGATCATGAACCTGCTTCAGGATCTCCAGGAAGGGTTGGGCGGCCTCGCCTACATCTTCATCGCGCACGACCTGTCGGTCGTGCGGCACGTGAGCGACCGGGTGGCCGTGATGTACTTGGGACGGATCGTGGAGTTGACCGAGTCCCGTATGCTCTACAGCGCTCCCCGCCACCCCTACACCAAGGCTTTGCTTGCTGCGGTGCCGATTCCTGACCCGTTCGTTGAGGAGACCCGGGAGCATACCGTCCTACGAGGGGAGATACCGAGTCCCCTGAGCCCACCGGAGGGGTGCACGTTCCATCCCCGTTGCTCGTACTGCGATCCAGCCTGCAAGACGCAGGTGCCTCAGCTCCGCGAGGTCGCTGAGGGCCACTACGTTTCGTGTTTGCTCGCCTAGCTGCCGAGCGAGGAAGGAGGGGGTAGGAGCCAGGAAGCCAGCGAGTGTCGACTTTGAGTTCCTCCGGCCGTTCGAGAGGCCGGACGGGGAAGGGCAACACAAGAGGAGGAAAGCAATGCGAAAGACTATTTGGTTGGTGCTTGTAGCCGTGTTGGTCCTCGGGCTGGTCGCGGCCGTGGCCGTAGGCTGCGACGACGATGAGGGCACCACAACCACCAGCGCCGCCGGCACCGAGACCACTGCGGCACCCAGTAGCGAGACCACCGCGGCGCCCAGCACCGAGACGACCGTAGCTGAAGGCGAGCCGGTCATGGGCGGCATCGTCAAGACCGGCACCGTTTCACGCCCTGCCAAGTTTGGATTCCCTCCCACGGTTTTCGGGCCCGACCAGTGGTTCGAGGGCCTGTTCCTGGAGATGATGTTCAATCCCACCGATCAGATCGACGTCTACACTCCCGCTCTGGCAGAGAGCTGGGAACTCACGCCCGACAAGTCCGCCTACATCTTCAAACTCCGCCAGGGCGTGAAGTTCCACGACGGCACGGATTTCAACGCGGCGGCATGTAAGTTCTGCTGGGAACTGGCGATGGGCTCCCCGCCTGCCGCCCCGCCCGGCCCACCGCCCGGCGAGGGTGGACCGCCGCCCAGCGAGGGGACCGCGCCGGTGGACCGCCGCCCGGTGGGCCGCCCGCCGGCCCGCCCCCGGACTTCGCCTTCGTGGACTCGATCGAGGTAGTAGACGACTACACGGTCAAGGTCAACCTGAAATCCTGGAGCAACCAGGTCCTGCCGTTCATCGGCCGCAAGTCCTGGGCTGTGTTCTCCCCGACCGCATTCGAGAAGAACGGCGCCGAATGGATGAACACCAATCCGGTGGGCACCGGCGCCTTCATGCTCAAGTCTTTCACCCCTGACCAGAAGATGGTGCTCGAGAAGAACCCGAACTACTGGGGCAAGGACGCCCAAGGCCGGCAGTTGCCGTACCTGGACGGTGTCGAGATCCAAGTTTTCGGCGACCCCAGCACCATGACCATGGCCCTGCAGGCCGAACAGATCGATGGCACCGACCAGGTGAGCCTCGTCGGCGCCCAGCAACTGCAGAACGACTCCAAGTTCATCCTCAGCAGCTTCGGCGGACCGGTCCTGATGTTGGAGATGAACACTACGGATCCGGCTTCCGTGTGGAGCGACATCAAAATGCGACAGGCGCTGGAATACGCCCTCGACAAGGAAGGGATGGCCAAATCGGTGGGGATGGGTTTCACCCCCGCTGTTTACACGGTGATCCACAGCGTCGCCGACGTTGTCGATCCGGGCACCACGCCGCGCACCTACGATCCGGAGAAGGCTAAGTCTCTGATGGCCGAGGCTGGTCATCCCACGGTGGAATTCACGCTCAGCTATGACACGAACAGGACGGACCCCGGCATGGCTGAAGCAGTCCAGGCGAACCTGGCCGCCGTCGGGATGACCGTCAAGCTGAACGGGATGAACACGGGGGCCTTTGCCGCAATCAGCACCACGGTGCCCCAGGGCAACGACATGATATTCCAGGGCCTGCGCGGTAGTTCCCCGAACGTCCTGCAGGGGGCCATCGAGATGTACGGCAAAGGGACCATCTACTTCCCGGCTGCCAACTTCCCTGCGGACTTCTACACGCTCATGGATAAGGCGCAGACCCATCCGAGCATCGCCGACGCGAACCCCGACATCGCCCAGATGGAAAAGGTCGCCTACGACGATGCGCAGGTCTGCCCCATCACCATGGCGGCTTTCATCGCGGTGACCGGACCAAAACTGAAGAACATGGAATGGCACCTCGGCAATACTCCGACCCCGTGGTTCAACGAGGCTTGGCTGGCCCCATGATTTAGAGGCATAGCTGTCTTTTAGAGTGGTTGCGACGCCCGGCAGCAGCGGCGCTGCTGCCGGGCGCCCGCTCCGACGCAGAAAACCGCCGAATCACGCTCCGAACATGAAGGGCGTACGGCCCGAGGAGACAGAATTGACCGTATCAGTCATCACACGATCCATGGAGGCGGATGTCCTTGTGATCGGCGGCGGACTCGCCGGCTGCACGGCGGCCATCCACGCCCGCGCACGGGGTGCCTCCGTCATCCTTGTCGACAAGGGCTACGTGGGCAAGTCGGGCCAGACGCCGTTCGCCGGGAGCTACTGCGTGTTCAACCCGGAGTGGGGCGACGATCTGGAAGCTTGGATGGATCAGATCAACACGTACTCCGATCATCTCAACAACCGAGTCTGGACCGAACTCTGCTTCAAGGAGTCGCATGCCCGCTTCGAGGAACTCTCGGCTTGGGGAGTGCGGTTCGAGCAAGACCCGTCGGGACGGCTACGCCGGGGAGGCACACCGTTGGGGCCCTGCAGGGCGCTTAGCATGGAGGTCCGCGAGCCCTCCATGATCCTGCGCCGCAAGGTCCTCGAGAGTGGCACTACGGTCCTCGACAGGGTCATGGTGGCCGAGCTCCTTACCAGGGACGGCGCGGTCATCGGGGCCGCCGGCATCCCCATGGACGCCGAGGAAGTGCTCGTGTTCAGCGCCAAAGCCGTGGTACTCGCGGCCGGGGCCGGCGGGTTCAGACCGACCAACTGGCCGATCAACAACCTCACCTCCGACGGCGACTGCATGGCCTACCGGTTGGGTGCCGAGATCACCGGAAAGGAGTTCGCCGACCCTCACGCGGGTTTCGGCGACCGGGCCGGGCACATGGGCTTCGGGCGGTACGGCCGCGTCCCCGAGGGCGGAAGGCCTCGGATGGGACGCCGGGTCAACGCCGAGGGCGACCCGGTGGGCTCCGCCGGCACTCTCTTTCTGGACCTTGATTTCGAAGCCCACGCCGGGCGAGCCCCTATCTACGTGGAGTACGAAGGCGGAGAACGCCATCCGGTCGTCGGCGGGGCCGCCTCGGGGATGTCCACTCACAAGGCAGAAGGGGTGTGGCCGGCCGACACCGACTGCTCGTCGAACATACCCGGTCTGTTCGCCGCGGGTGACTCCCTCGGCACGATGCAATCGGGAGCCACCTACGCCGCCATCGGCCAATCGGTGCTCGGTTGCTCGGTCACGGGAACGCGGGCGGGCCTCGGGGCTGCGGCGTACGCCTCCCGGGTCGACGGGCGCCTCCCAGAAACAGGTGAGGTGGAGCGGGTGACCGAGGGTTTGGTCGCCGCCCCTCGAGCGTAAGGGCGGCTTCAGTGCCCGCTGGGTCACGCAGATGCTGCAGAACACCATGATCCCCTACTACGTGATGTACGTGAAGCATGGAGATCGCCTACGGGCGGCGCTCACCAACGTCGAGTTCTTCCGGGACCATCTGGGCCCCATGCTGTACGCGCGGGATCAGCACGAGCTGCGGATGGCGCATGAGACGAAGAACATGATCTTGAACGCGGAGATGCGCCTGCGTGCTTCCCTCTACCGCACGGAGAGCCGGGGCTGCCATTACCGGGAAGACTACCCGCGTCGGGAAGACCCGGACTGGCTGGCCTGGGTGATCATCAAGAAAGGAGAAGACGGGCGGATGGAGCTCTTCAAGCGTCCGCTGCCCCAGGAATGGTGGCCGGATGTCTCCCAGCCCTACGAGAAGCGCTACCCGGTGAGGATGCCCGGTGAGTGACACATGGAAGAAACCCGGCTCCCGACCAATCCGAGTTGAGGAATCAGCGCATGGCAATTGAGAAGATCGACCAGGAGCTCTGCATAGGCTGCGGCGACTGTGTGAACAGCTGCCCCATGGACGTGATCCGGATGGATGAGGAGACCGGCAAGGCCGTCATCCGCTACGGCGAGGACTGCATGATCTGCGATCAGTGCGCGCTCGATTGTCCGGTGGACGCCATCACCGTGACGTCCTCGAAGACCTCGCCACTCACGCTGAGCTGGGGATAGAGAAAGGGACCGGAAGTGAAAGAGACCTCGGTTGCATGCGATGTGCTGGTGATCGGCGGCGGCCTGGCCGGCTGCTTCGCCGCGGTCAAGGCGCGCGAGCAAGGGCTGGACGTGATCTTGGTCGACAAAGGATACGTGAGCCGCTCCGGGGAGACTCCCGATGCCGGCGACACCGCGGTGTTCGATCCGGCGTGGGGCCACGATCTCGAGCAGTGGCTCACCCAGGTCAGCGCCGTCGGCGAGTACGTCAACAACCGGCACTGGAACGAACTGGTCTTTCGTGACTCGCGGGAGCGGTTCGCCGATCTGCGCTCCTGGGGAGTCCGGTTTCTCGAGAAGGACGGCGAGCCCGTGCGGCTCGCCCATCCCCTGAAGAACACCAGCCTTCCCGATAGGGACAAGTTCCCTCCCCTGGTGAGCGAGGTGGTCCACTGGCTGCCGGGGTTCCCCGAGATCATCAGGAAGCACGTGCTGAAGAGTGGCGTGCGGATCGTGGACCGGTTCATGGTCACCGAACTCCTCTGCCAGGAAGGACGCGCGGTGGGGGCGGCCGGATTCGCCATCGAGGGGAACAAGCCCAGCGTGATCCAGGCGAAGGCGACCGTGGTTTCCGCCGGAGGAGGAGGTTTCCGGCCCATCGGCTATCCCACTCACGAGCTGACCGCCGACGGTCACGCTATGGCCTATAGGGCAGGGGCCGTCATAACCAGTAAGGAGTTCGTGAGCCCCCCATTCCACCAGCCCCGACCATCCGGCCTGGCCTCCGATGTACCTCTTCTTCTCGTCAGGGGGTTCGGCGGCTCTGCCCGGCTTCTGGGAGGACCCCAAGCTCTTCAACGCGCTGGGCGAAGAAGTACCGGCGCGCGGCATAGCCTGGCACGGGTGGCTTGACGCCGAGTACGAAGCCCACGAGGGACGGGCGCCTTTGGTGCGCGATCTGGGGCGACGGGGCCGGCAGCCGGTCAGCGGACCGGGGGCGCACGGCTCCATGCTGGGGCATGCCACCGGAGGTATCTGTCCGGTGGACGACGATTGCGCCACTCACGTACCCGGTTTGTTCGCCGCCGGGGACAGCTGCGGTACCTGCTTCATCGGGGCCTCCTATTCGGGCTTCGGCTTCGCCACCATGCACGCGGCCGCCACCGGGGCGCGTGCGGGCCTGGGAGCGGGCCGGGAGGCGGCGCAGACGGCGGCCGGCCGCGGCGGCTCTAGGCCCAGCCGGGCAGCGGCAGCCGACAGTGGGGCCGCCATGCTGGACAACCGTCTGGTGGCCGACGCCGTGGGCCGGGTACTGGCGCCGCTCGAGCGGAAAGGCGGTTTCAGCCCCCGCTGGGTGACGCAGGTTCTGCAGAACACCCTGGCTCCCTACTTCGTGCTCTACGTGAAGAGAGGCGACCGGCTGCAGACGGCGCTGGATACGGTGGAGTACCTCCGCGACCACATGGTCCCGAAGCTCTACGCCCGCGATGACCACGAGCTCCGTCTGGCCCACGAGACCAGGAACATGGTAACGAACGCCGAGATGAAGCTCAGGGCTTCGCTCTTCCGCACCGAGAGTCGCGGGACCCACTACCGCGAGGATCACCCCGGTCGGAACGACGAGGAATGGCTGGCCTGGGTCAGGTTGAAAGACGACGATGGTGCCATGGGGGCCTTCAAAGAGCCCATCCCCGCCGCATGGCACCCGGATCCGGCGAAGACCTACGAAGAGAGATACCCCATGCGCCTGCCGGGAGAGCCGACCGGGGCCGATAGGTCGCAGGGCGACCGGCCTGTCCCGCAGCCGGGAGAAGGGGGGTAGCGGCGATGCCCATTGAGTCTATAGACCCTGTCATGTGCAACGGCTGCGGCATCTGCGTGCGCAACTGCCCCATGGACGTGATCCGCATGGATAGGACGATTCGCAAGGCGCAGATCCGCTATCCGGAGGACTGTATGTTGTGCGGCCAGTGCTTGGAGTGCCCGGAGAAGGCCATCTACCTCAAGCCGGGGTTCCTGCAGCCCACGCTACTGGGCTGGGAGTGAACCATGGAGAAGCTTAGCTACCCCGTCACCGGCACCGGCATGAAGCGGTTCTACGGGCCCCGCGGGGAGATCGCGCGACCCGAGCCGGGAGAACCGTTCTACGGGCAGGACGCCTATTATCCGGGTCTGGAACCTTCCTATGAGGACAACGGCGACGGCACGGTGTCGGATCTGCACACGGGCCTTGTGTGGCAGAAGACCACCGACGCCAAGCCCGACTCGCTCGAGGGGCGCATCACCTGGTACGAAGCCGAGGGCTACGCCCGCGACCTCAGGCTGGGAGGGTTCGACGACTGGCGGGTGCCCGGCATCAAGGAGCTGGTGTCGCTGGTCGACGCCAACGGCGCCATGATGATCCACAAGCCCTACTTCGACGAGAGGTACTTCGATCTCACCTACGGCCCTAGCAACGTCGACGGCTACAGGGATATCGATTCCCAGCTCATCACCGGCACTTCCTATATCGCGAAATCTGTCCTGTTCTCGGATTGGTGGGTGGACTTCGGGGAGAAGCTGATCGAGCCCGGCAAGATGCACCTGGCGCCGACCTTTTTCGGCTACAACTTCACCGACGGCCGCATCAAGAGCTACCCGAAGGAGAACCACCCCTACAACGGGCTGCAGACGTGGTGCATCCGCTGCGTCCGAGGACCCGCCTACGGGGTGAACGACTTCGTCGACAACGGTGACGGGACCGTGAGCGACCGAGCGACGGGACTCATGTGGCAGAAGGCCGACGATGGCAAGGGGCGGACTGGAAGGAAGCGCTGGACTACGCGGAGCACCTGGAACTGGCCGGCTACGACGACTGGCGGCTCCCGAATCAGAAGGAGCTCCAAAGCATCGTCGACTACGACTTCATCCCGGCGATCAATCTCGTCTTCCATGTGAGCGACCCCCGGGGCTGGTTCTGGAGCAGCACGCCCTTCATCGACATGCCCGGACAGGCGGTGTATGTGGCGTTCGGCAAGGCGACGGGCAAGACTTCTGCGCGGCCGGAGGACGAATACGACGTGCACGGGGCCGGGGCGATGAGATCCGATCCGATGGTGGGGGATCCCGCCTGCTTCCCGGAGGGACGGAGGTCCGCAGAGAGACACCGTGAGGATCTACAACTACGTCCGCGCGGTCCGGAACATCGGCGCGCCTCGGCGGCCTCGGCATCCCCACTAGCAGCTCGGAAAAGGAGAGACCACGTTGTCAGCACGAACGGCATCTCGCGCACGGACAGCGCCGTGACCCGACTTCCTGCGAGCATGGGGCCGCCGCCTCCCATCCCGCCCTACCTGCACGAGACGGAGTTCAGCGTCATCACGGTGGGCAGCGGATCGCCGGAGCTCAACCCCGAGCCGGGCCGGCGCCTGCACCGTCGTTCAGTACAGGGGCAAGTACTACGTCGTCGACGCCGGCAATGGTTCGGCACTGAGCTTCATCAAAGGTGGTCGCCACGGCTCCTACCGCCCAGGGATATCGCCGCCGTCCTTTTCACGCACCTCCACCAGGACCACGTGAACGACTACTTCGACCTGGTGACGACCAGGTGGAGTGAGGGCGGCAAGCGCCTTGACCTGATAGGGCCACCCGGGAGCCGGAGAGCTCCACGGCTTCCTCATACTTTTTTCAGGGACGACCTGGTCTACCGCTGGCTGGGCGCGGCCGGCAGGCATCGACGGTGAGGGGATGTTTACGGGGGTAGACGTGCGAGAGCTCACGGGATCGAACGAGTTCGAGCTGGGAGGGATGAGGGTAACGACCGCCGAGATGACCCACTCCATGTACGACCTGGGGTATCGCTTCGACGTCGAGAAGCGAGTCGGTGGTGGTGTCGGGAGACACTGCCTTCGACCGCCGCTTGATCGCGCTGCCGAAGGGGCGGATGTCCTGGTGATCGACGCCAACCCTTGGGCGCGATGGGACCAGGCCACCACCGCCGCGCAAGCTCTCTGGCCGAGTTGCCGGCGGAGTACCAGGTACGGGTGCCATACCGGGGCGATCCCGAAGCGCCGAACCACATGTCCTTGCCCGAGGTGGTGCGGATGGCGGCGGAGGCGGAGGTCAAGCACGGTGGTGTTGACCCATCTGTGGCCGCTGCCGGTGGACGCAGGCGCTGGTGGAGCGGACAGAGGCAGCGTTTGTCACCGGAGGCTTCCAGGGGCGGGTGGTCTTTGCCGAAGACGGTCTGGAGGTAGCGGCTTGATACCCGACTGGTGCCAAATACGGTGACATGAACGAGGAGGCTCGATAGATGAGAAGGTATATCGCCCGCTTCGTAGTCGACACCCACTGTCACATCACCACCCTCTACCAACCGGGAACGGACGCCGGGTGGGAGAAGGTGGAGAACGAAGAGTGGACCGGACTTGAGGCCGAACTGGCTCCGTTCGACAACTGCTTCCTGACCATGTACGACATGGACCGTACGGCGTCGACATGGCGGTCCTCTTGCCCAGCATCCCGGGGACGCTCGAACGAGACTCAGGCGAAGCTGGTCAAGCGATTCCCCGACAGGTTCCGGGCTTGCTGCAGCGACCAGAAGACCATCCTCAACGCGGTGCGAGGGCAAGGCGCCCTGGAGCTTCGAAGGCGGCGCTTGCACGAAGTGGAGGAGGCACTCAAGACGGGCTGGTTCGTAGGCATCGGCGAGTTCGCCCCGGGCTCGTACGCCCGGAACCTGCAGGTTCCCGGGGCCGAGGGCAAGGTCAGCTTCGAGCAGCGGGTGGAAGAGTGGGCGGCCCTCTGCGAGCTGGGGGTCAAGTACGACGTCCCGGTCCTTTGCCACGACCAGTTCATCTGGCACCGGGAAGGCAGCTGGACGCTGACCCAGCTACTGGCCAAGGTGTCGGAGATGAACCCCAAGGCCAAGATCATGCAGACGCACGGCTGCGTCGAGGACGAGTGGACCCGGGGCCTGGACGCCATCAGGGAGATGTACACAGTGGTCGCCGGACTCGCCAACGTCTACATGGAGACCGGAGGCTGGTGCGAGAAGCAGTTCGAGGTGGCCTTCGAAGTCGGGGTCACCGCCGACCACCTGATGTGGGGACACGACTACGGCAACGTGCCCCAGCACATCGTGCGCCGGGGCGTGGAGAAGTACGGGCCCAAACCCAAAGCCCTCGAGTATCGCAATCACCATGTCGCTCATGATGTTCGGCTACAAGGACTGGCCGGCGGTGCCCACCTATCAGCCCGACTTCTACGGCTGGGGCCTGCGCACCGTCGACCGGGTGGGCGACTGGCTCACGCAGGACGAGATCAACCTGATCATGGGCGGCACCGCCGCCAAGCTGTACAAGCTGCCGGTGCCCTACTCGCGGATGTTCCCCGAGGGCCGCCCGGACATCTTCGGCGACAGGGCGGCGGAAAGCGTGCCCTTCATCCCGCGGGAGCAGATCCAGCATCCCGATCCGGAAGGTCTGAGAATGTCGACGAACCCCTGCAAAATACCGCTGGGCCACATAACACCAAGCCGCCCGTAGGCGGCTGGTAGAAAGAAACAGAAGCGAGGGCGGATGTCGGCTTCGAACGTTGATCTAGACCACAGCTACCCGGTCGGGACCAGGGGGCATGAGACGGCTAGCGCATGCGCATCGCCTCGAGGAACGTCGGCGAGATCTCATAGCCTGCACGGTCACCGACTATCAGAGAGTCGCCGCAATGAGGGCAGATTGCGGTCCGGTCGACATCGCCTTCAGGATGATCCCGGTCGACTTCGTCGGTCCACTCCTTGATCTCCGCAGGGACAAAGGTGGAGAGACAGTTGAGGCAGCCGCATGTGTTGCTGGCCAGCACCTCTTCGCGGTTGTGCTTGGTGTGCTTGCTCACTTCCTCACGGTCGGCCCTTCGAAACATGTCGGCACCTCCTAACGCGCGCGACGCTTGCACGCGTCAAACAATACTTGTATGATGGTTGTATCGTCAAGTGCAACGGGCGTATTATCAAATGATACACATGGTTGAGTGTTTGCAGGTGCGAGTCCGTCGATCATTGCAGCTCGGGTGATGAATACTAAGGCTCAGGTAGACACGGAGTGTTCCGAGCTTACGCCCGGCTCGGGGCCCGCCGCAGAGGTAGTATTCGTTGATGGCAGGAACGTCGCCGGCCCCTGGGACGGCCGGTCATGGGGAACGGCCCATCGGACCGTGCAGGAAGGGCTGGACGAGGCGACCAGGCGCATCGCAGCAGCGCAGGAGCGCTACCGACTCGGCTAGACCCGGAGAGGTTCTGAGTGCCGAGGTGTGGGTAGCTGCGGGTGTCTACAGACCTACCGACAGAGGCGACAGGACCGCCACCATCCGTTTGCACACAGGGGTCGGGCTGTACGGCGGCTTCACCGGGATGGAGACCGAGCGTGACCAGCGGGACTGGAAAAGCAACGAGACCATCCTGAGCGGGGCCATCTCCGATGACCCCAAAGACCACTCGTACCATGTGGTGATCGGCGCCGACGATGCGGTCATCGACGGCTTCACTATCCGCGACGGCTACAACCTGCCCGAGGGACGCCCGCCCGCATCACATGAACCCCGGCCTGCTGCTCGAATCACGTGGTCGGGGCACCGGTGCGGGGATCCTCAACTTCCAATGCGCTCCGACGGTGCGTAACTGCCTGATATGCGACAACGTCGCTGCCAAGGGTGACGGCATGTACAGCATGGTCACCCGCGATTGGCCGGCGACGGGGGTGGAGAAAGCGCCCCTCGTGGAGAACTGCATCTTCGCCCGGAATCTCGCGGAAGGCAGGGGCGGGGCCGTTTCGAACGATCTGGAGACCCATCCTACTTTCGTCTCCTGCGCCTTCGTGGAGAACCGGTGCAACGGTAAGGGTGGCGGCATGTACAACGACTTCGACTGCTCACCCTCGCTCGTCAACTGTCTGTTTGCCCGAAACGAAGCCATGAAGGGCGGCGGTATGGCCAACGACGGGCGCTCCAATCCCACCTTACAAACTGTACGTTTGCCCGGAACAATGCGCTGGACATGTACGGCGCGCTGTATAGCGGTACGGGTCCTACGAATGTCCCCAACGTGCCGGTTGTCACCAACTGCATATTCTGGGGCAACACGGCCCATAGTGGGCCCAAAGAGATCGGCAATTGGCACGACTGCCGCACGGTCGTCTCGTACTCGTGCGTCGAAGGGGGGTACGCGGGCGAGGGCAACATCGACGCCGACCCGCGCTTTATCGACCCTGACGGGGGCGACTTCCGCCTGGGACCGGGATCTCCCTGCATCGACTCGGGCCACGGTGGTTTCGCACCTCCAGCCGACCACGACGGCAACCCCCGCTACGATGACCGAGGCAGCCCCACCGGCCCGATGGCAAGGGTCCCTTTCATCGCCCCCGGTGCTCACCTGCCTGAGCCGTCCTTGGAAGCTCGGTTCCAGGCACCCGTGGACATGGGTGCCTTCGAACGACAGATCGATTCGGTGCGCGCCGGCGCTGAAGCGGAGGCCCCGCGGGGTGGGTCCGACCGGGTCGTCTACGTCAGCAGAGACAACATCGAGGGTCCGTGGGACGGGAGGTCCTGGGACACCGCGTACTCAGATCTACAGGAAGCGCTTGCCGACGCCTATCTGGGGGCGACCGAAGTGTGGGTGGCTGCTGGGATCTACCGGCCGGCCGAAGGCCATGACCGCACGGCCTCTTTCCGGCTCAAGGGAGGACTGGCCCTCTACGGCGGTTTTCGGGGAACCGAGACAGCTCGGGAACAGAGGAACTGGGCGGCAAACCGCACGGTGCTCTCCGGCGATCTCGGCAGCCCGCTGGGAAGGGGCGGCAATTCCTACCACGTGGTGATAGGGGCCGACGGGGCTTTCCTGGATGGCTTTGTGATCACCGGTGGAGAAGCCGACGGCGAGGGCATCCATTCCCACGGAGGGGGGATGCTCAACTACAACGCCTGCTCGCCGGCCGTCTCCAACTGCCTTTTCACCGAGAACTACGCCGGGGAAGGCGGCGCCATGTACAACTACAACCTTTCCTCCCCGGCTGTCACCGACTGCGAGTTCAGTGGCAACGAGGCGGCGAAGGGCGGGGCAATGGTGAACCGGGTTGGGGCCTCCCCAACCGTGGACCATTGCTCGTTCATCGGCAACCGGGCTGAGTGGCGGGGCGGCGCGATGCTTATCGACTACGGCTCGGGCCCGAGGGTCTCCGCTGGCGTCTTTGAGGGGAACCACTGTGGTGGCCACGGGGGCGGGGTCTTCCTGGAGAGCGTAGCAGCGCAACTCGGTATTGTCGGCACGCATTTCGACGGCTGTTCCTTCGTGACGAACTCAGCGGTGCTCCGAGGAGGAGCTCTGGCCTGCGCCGACGCGAGCAACCCGACCATCACCCGCTGCAGCTTCGAGGGCAACAGAGCTGGGAGCGGGGGAGGGGCCATCTCTAACGACTACTTCGTCACCTCAAAGGTTCAGGACTGCACGTTCGTAGGTAATATCGGCGGTGACGGACGTGCCGACGTCGATACCGACCCAACGTCCACGGTGATCGGCTGGGGTGACGTGCTGCCGGACGGTGTTCTCGGAGGTTCTTGATGGCCAAGGGCAGCGACACGACAAGCGGAATGCCGGAGAGTCCCAGCCGAAACGGCGGGCTCACGGAGCGCGGTAGCGACGACGTTTTCCAAGTCCGGGCTCTTTCGCGCGGACTGCGCATACTCGCGCTCTTTACATTGGATAATCCTGAGTGGAGCCTGAGCGACTTGACTCGGCGAACCGGTCTTCACAAGGCCACCACTTACCGTATGACGAGGACCATGGAGGCCGAAGGATTCCTGGTGTTCGATGCGCACCTCGGGAAGTACCATCTAGGTCCGGCCACGATCCCTCTGAGCTTCCTGGCCTCGTCGCAATCGGAGCTGCTCCGGCTGGCTCGTCCCTATCTCGAGGAGTTGGCGGAGTTGACAGGCGAGACCAGCAATCTGGCCGTGGAGGTGGAAGGCAGTATCGTAGTAATTGGGCAAGTGCTCACTTCGCATCCATTCAAGCCCACACTGCCTTTGGGACGGGTGCTCAATGATCTCGCCAATGCTCATGGAAAGCTCTTCGCGGCCTTCAAGCCCGAAGCCGAGAGAGCCCGGATCCTTTCTCTACCTCAAGTGAAGCTCACCCCCAAAACGGTCACCGACCCGGTTGAGATTGCGGCTCAACTGACCCAGGTCGCTACAGATGGGGTGGCCTTCGATCTCGAGGAGCACGGCCTCGGTATCTATGCTGTGGCCGCGCCCGTGCGAAACCAGAGCGGCGACGTAAAGGCCACCCTCTCGGTGGTCGCGCCCAAGGAGAGATTCGGCGCCTCAGGAGAAGAAGAAGTATGTCCAGGCTGTGAAGACGCGTGGCGGCGTCGTTCTCCGCCTACCTGGGCTATCCTGGCGGCAAATGAGGCCACTTCTGGGTCGCCGAGTCTTGTGGGTTTGTCCCTGAGTCTCCGGAGACGATGGTACTCTGACTGCATATCAGAGAGGGGATGCATATGGACCAGGATGACGTTTCGATCCTCGGCATCGCCGGCAGCCTGCGCCAGGCTTCTTACAACCGGGGGCTGTTGCGGGCGGCGGCGGAAGTGCTGCCTCCTGGAGTGAGCCTCGATATCCTCACGCTTGACGACATCCCGTTGTTCAGCGCCGACGTCATGGCCGGGGGCGACCCACCGTCTGTCCATGAACTGAAGGAGCGCATTCGTGCGGCCGACGCCCTGCTCATCGCCACTCCGGAGTACAACTACTCCATACCGGGGGTGCTGAAGAACGCCGTGGACTGGGCTTCGCGACCCTCGAAGAACAGCGTCCTTCGCGGCAAGCCTATCGGGATCATGGGGGCGTCGGGCGGAGACAGCGGGACCATCCGCTCCCAGATGGCGCTGCGCCAGGTGTTCATCCAGACGAACTCGCTCGTCATGGTGCAGCCGGAGTTACGGGTTGCCCAAGCGGGGGCGAAGTTCGATGCCGCTGGCAACCTCGTGGACGCGGAGCTGCGCGAGCGGCTCCGCGCCTTCGTGGCGGCTCTGGTGGACTGGGCGCGGCTGGTGGGCAGCCGGGCCTGAGCCCCGCGCCGGCGAGACGTCGGGGCGTTCCGCCGCCGGTCTGGGTGCCTGTGCATGCCGAGCGCCGGGTCCCGCCGCGTGCCCGGGCTCCGACCGGCTACGCCCGGCTCGCATCCGGGGCGCCCCGCGGCCTGCCCCATGGACCATCCTCGCCGACGCGTAGTATGCTTCTTGGAGTCGCGCGCCAAGCAAAGGAGGTCCCATGAACGTCGCTATCCTCACCGGGGGTGGGGACTGCCCGGGCTTGAATGCAGTCATCCGAGCCATCGTCCGCAAAGGCATAGGTGACTACGGCTGGGAGCTCACCGGTGTCCGCATGGGCTGGCGAGGGCTCCTGGAGAAGGACACCTGTCCCCTCGATCTGGAAGCGGTGAGCGGCATCCTCCACGTGGGCGGCACCATCCTCGGCACCTCTCGCACCAACCCCTCAAAGGTCGAGGGAGGCCCGGAGACGGTGGTCAAGAACCTGGCCGAGCTGGGCATCGATGCCCTCATCGCCATCGGCGGCGACGACACCCTGAGCGTGGCGAAGCGTCTTCACGAAGATCTGGGCGTCCATGTGATCGGCGTGCCCAAGACCATCGACAACGATCTCTCCGGCACCGACTACACCTTCGGTTTCGATACCGCCGTCTCCATTGCCACCGATGCCATCGACCGTCTGCACACGACGGCCGCGTCTCATCACCGGGTCATGGTGGTGGAGGTCATGGGCCGCCACGCCGGCTGGATAGCCCTCATGAGCGGCATTGCCGGAGGAGCCGATGTCATCCTCCTCCCCGAGTTCCCGATGACGGTGGAAGACGTGTGTGACCTGATCGAGTCCCGGGCCGCCCGGGGCAAGCCTTTCAGTGTGGTCTGCGTCAGCGAAGGGGCCAAGATCCTGTGGAGGTCGGGCGAGCAGAAAGAGGTCCTGGCCTCCGATGAGGTCGATGCCTTCGGCCACGTGAAGCTGGGAGGAGTAGGGAGCGTCCTCGCTCGCGAAATCAAGCGCCTCACCGGGCGGGAAGTGCGGGAGACCACCCTGGGCTACATCCAACGGGGCGGATCCCCGACCGCTCACGACCGCATCCTCGGCACGCGCTTCGGGTTCAAGGCCGCTCAGATGGTCGCCGCCGGCCAGTGGGGCATGATGGCCGGGCTCAAAGGTGATGAGATCGTGTCGGTGCCCCTCGCGGAGGCCGTCTCCGCCTGGAAGCTGGTCCCCGAAGACATGTGGGAGCTGGCCCGGGTCTTCTTCGGCTAGGGGCAGGCGTCCCGACGACAGGGGAACGGCCGGCTGCGACAACCGCCCAGAAGACGATGAGGGCGGAGGTGGTCGTCATTCTTGTGGTCTATCGAGCTCGATGCCCGCAGCGCCCTGCTTGTCGCGAGGCCTGTTCTTCATCGCGCTCCAGATCTGTTTTGCTCCGGAAAGCACGGCCAAAGCCAGGGCTAACCAGAGCAGGTAGACGGAGATGGTCTCCAGAGTCTCCAGTTCGAGGAAGCTGGCGACGAGGAACAACAGCAATGCCAGGCTCTGTACCACCATCTTGGTCTTGCCGATGTAATTGGCCCCCCGCGCCTTGCCGGTCCGGACGTAGACGCCGACTCCGATCGCGCTCATCACCAATTCGAGGATGACGAAGACCACCATGATCCGGACCACCAGGTACTCCCAGCCGACCCAGGCCAGCACCCCCCCGATGAGCAGCTTGTCGGCTATGGGGTCGATGTAGGTGCCCAATTGCGTGATCTGATCGCGGGTGCGGGCCATCGCCCCGTCGATGAAGTCGGTGCAGATCGCCAGGACGAACACGCCGAGGGCCCACCAGCGATGGTCGTAGTAGAGGAGGACCAGGATCACCGGGATGAGGATGAACCTGGCTACGGTGACCTGGTTGGGGCGCACCGACCGAGGAAAGAGCCTCAGCCACGTTTTCTCGACCAGTCTGTCGGTGAACTGCTGAAAGGCGGGGGTCGGCGCTCCCTGGACGGGAATTCCGGCCCCCTTGGAGCCGTCGTCGAGTTCCGAGTGGTCTACCGCTTCGTGCATGCTGGCATCCTACTGCCCGAAATAGAATCTGTCGACCGGCGTGGGGGTGGCGTAGGCATGCCGCGGGTCACTCAGTGCGCCGGGCCCCCGGGGGCCCTGTGTTAATATGGCCCGCGGCAAATGAATACTTATACAGCTCCGGGAGCAACACATGAAGACACCTGATCTCAGCCTCTCCGACCTCGGTTCGTATTTCCCCGACGACTTCACTCCCGAGCAGCGGGCGAAGGCGCAGACCGTGTTCCTCAAAGAGCTCGCGGCCAGCGCCCACAAGTTCTACCGGGGCAAGATGGTCAGCATGCCCAAAGCGGGCATCTACGGCTTCAACTGGTTCAACGTCTACTACACGCCCGGCGTCTCCATGGTCTCCACGTCCATCCGCGACGACAACGACGCCTCGTTCGATCTCAGCAACCGGGGCAATCTGGTGGCCGTGGTCAGCGACTCGACCCGGGTGCTCGGTGACGGCGACGTTACCCCTCCCGGAGGCCTGGGGGTGATGGAGGGCAAGGCCTTCCTCATGAAGTACCTAGGCGGCGTGGACGGCGTGGCGCTTTGCATCAACAGCTACAACAAAGAGGGCAAGCACGATCCCGACAAGATCATCGATTTTGTAAGAATGCTCGAGCCCAGTTTCGGTGCCGTCAACCTGGAGGACATCTCCCAGCCCAACTGCTTCAAGGTGCTGGATACCTTGCGCGAGGAGTGCGACATCCCCGTGTGGCACGATGACGCCCAGGGCACGGCCAGCGTGACCTTGGCCGGGCTCATCAACGCCCTGCGGGTGGTCGGCAAGGAGCTCAAGGAAGCCAAGATCGTCCTCCTGGGCGCCGGCGCCGCCAACAGCACGGCGGCGCGACTGCTCCTGGCCGACGGAGTCGATCCGGACAGGATGATCGTCTTCGACAGCAAGGGCGGTCTGCACAAGGGCCGCGACGACGTCAAGGCCGACACCGCCTTCTACCGCAAATGGGAGATCTGCGAGGCCACCAACCCGAAGCGCATCGACACCGAGGAGGAAGCGCTCAAGGGCGCCGACGTCATCATCGCTGCTTCCAAGCCGGGTCCCGGCACTATCAAGCCCGAGTGGATCAGCTCCATGGGTCCCAAGTCGATCGTGTTCGCCTGCGCCAACCCGGTACCGGAGATCTATCCCTACGCCGCCAAGGAAGCGGGTGCCTACGTGGTGGCGACCGGACGGGGCGACTTCCCCAACCAGGTGAACAACTCCATCGGCTTCCCGGGCATACTCAAGGGCGCCCTCATGGTGCGGGCCCGCAAGATCACCGACGAGATGGCCATCGCCGCCGCCCATTCGGTCGCCGACTTCGCCGACAAGAAGAAGGGCATCAACCCCGACTACATCATGCCCACCATGCAGGAGACGGAGGTCTTCGCTATGGAAGCGGCCGATGTGGCCATGCAGGCCATCAAGGATGGGGTGGCCCGCATCGAGCTGTCGTGGGACGAGGTCTACAAGACCACCCTGGCCGACATCAACGAGACCCGATCGATCATCGACCTGCTGCAGAAGAACGAGTTCATCAAAGCCCCCGACCTGAAGATGCTGGAAGAGGCGCGCGACAAGGCGGTCGCCGCGGTCAGCTGATAAGTCACTCGGGGTGCCCCGCAGGTCGCCGAGGCCGTGCGCGCCCGGCGGTGCAGCTACGCTCGCCGTTCGCCGGCGCCGCTCGATCTGCTTGGAGATGGGGAAGTGCAGATGACCGGATTCCTGGTCCTGGGTGCGCTCGTCGTGGTGTATGCGCTGGCGGCGGCACGAATCGAATACTTGCACATAACCGGCCCCATCGTCTTCGTGGTGGTGGGCTTCATTCTCGGCTCCGGCGGGACATCCGTGATCGAGCTTGGAACGGGCTCTGAGATCGTGCGCGTGACTGCCTCCGTCACCCTTGCCCTGCTGCTGTTCTCGGATGCGGCGACCATCAAGCCCCGCGTCGTGGCCCAAGACGCGGGGATCATCACTCGTCTCCTGATGCTTGGTCTGCCGCTGACGATCGCACTGGGCTCGGGGGTCGCATGGCTTGTAGTGCCTGCTCTGAGCATAGGAGTGTGTGCACTGCTGGCTTCCATCCTGGCGCCGACCGATCTCTCTCTTGGTCTCGCCATGTTCAAGAATCCTCGGGTACCGGAAGTGGTAAGGGGAGCCATCAATGTAGAGAGCGGGTTGAACGATGGCATCGCTGCTCCTCTGGTCACCCTGTTCATCGGGGTGGCGGTAGCCGAATTCGAGCACGTGAGCAGTCCGGCTGTGGAAGCGATCGTCGAGATCGCCATCGGTGTCGGGGTCGGCGGGGCCATCGGAGTCGTCGGGGGGTTGCTGCTTCGTCTCTCCCGGCGCGCCCACTGGTCTTCGGTAGCCTCCCGCCAATTCGCCGCGTTGGCTCTGGTCATTCTGGCGTATGGGGTGGCCGTGGTGATACATGGCAATGGTTTCATCGCCGCCTTCGTTGGAGGATTGGCCTTCGGGATGATGGCCCGCGAGGCCGCTCACGAGGCCGTGGAGTTCTCAGAGAGGGCGGGCACCCTACTCACGTTCGCCGTCTGGTTCATCTTCGGCACTGCGGTGGCCCCTGTCATCATTTCCGAAGGACTCTCCTGGAGACCCATCCTGTACGCGGTGCTCAGCCTGACCTTCGTCCGCATGGTGCCGGTGGCGTTGTCCCTTCTGGGAAAGAAGCTGCATGGCTCGACGTTGCTCTTTGTGGGATGGTTCGGGCCGAGGGGACTGGCCAGCGTGGTGTTCCTGATCCTTGCGCTCCAGGGGTTGAAAGAGGCCGGGATGGACACGACGCTCCTGGCCACTACGGCCGGTTGGACCATCTTATTGAGCGTCATCCTGCATGGGATATCGGCCGGCCCTGTCGCCGCCTGGTACGGCGCCCGGGTCCAGAAGTTCGCGCCCGACAGCCCGGAGTTGGAGCCTACTACCAAGTCGCTGTGCGACACGGGCTCGCGATGCCGACATCGTCTCATCAGGAGGACTAGCCGTCCGCTCTCCAGAACGCGTTTTCTTTCTACGCCGCCGCGGTATTCAAGAAGTTGACCGGATATCATGACGCTGGTGGTGGTCAGCTACTAGGTCTCGAGGAGGTCCGCATGTTCTTTCCGTCTTGGGGCTGGGATTCGGATTGGGGCTGGGGGTGGGGCTGGGTCGCCGCCGTCGGCGGGATCATCTTGCTGGGAATATTCCTGGTGCCCTGGTTCTTCTTCCTGCTCAACCTGCAGAACACGCTCAACAGGGTGAGCGATAGCAACCGAGCTATGCCGGCCGGGCACGTATGGCTCAACTTCATCCCCATATTCAACCTTGGCTGGTTCATCTACACCGTGACGAAGGTCAGGGACTCCGTGAAGGCCGAGTACCGATCGCGGAATTGGGCGCCGGAGGGGGACTTCGGCTACAACGTCGGTCTGGCCACCGGAGTGCTGGCCATCGTGTCTTTCTTCATGGGCTGGGTGCCGGTGTTGGGCTGGGCGGTGGGGATCGCCCAAGTGGTGTGCTGGATCATCTACTGGCTGAAGACGGCGGAGCTCAAGAACAGGCTGGGCGAGACCGGCAGGTCGATAGGACCCGCGCCGTATGCCCCACCGTATCCCGGGTTCCCCGTGCCCCCGAGCGCCGCTGCCCCGGGGGTCGCGCAGCCGTATCCTCCTGCCACCGTGCCCCCGGTAGTCGCGGCCCCGATTCCGGCACTGTGGGGAGAAGAGCAGACCGGGGAAGCAGGGACGCCGGCTGAGATAGCGGGCGAGGTGACCGCGGGCGAGGCGCTTGCGGAAGCGCCGGCCGGGGAAGAAGTGGCCGGGGATGAAGGGGGTGCCCCGGAGTCAGCAGTCGCCGGGGGCGAGGTCAGTCTCTGTGCCGGCTGCGGTGCGGCGTACGACCTCCGGAGACAAGTTCTGCCGTACCTGCGGGCTGCCCCTGCCGTAGGGTTGCCGGTGACGCGGACCGGCTGGAGCTTGGGTCACGAGTTGTCCCTCCAGCCGGACAACGCCAACGCGACGGCTCCGATCGCGGGAAAGGCCGCCAGCATGAGGTAACCGGCGGTGTAGCCCCACCCAGATGTCGCCGAAGCTCCCGAGCCGGCTCCCGCCGGCTCGGCTTCCCAGCGCGTCCAGCAGTAGGCCGAAGACCCACGGCGTCAACAGGCTGATCGCGAAACCGACGACGTTGATGAACCCGGTGGCCGGACCCACGTGCTCGGGTCGTTTGACGACCTGTGGAACCAGCCCGAACATGGGGGAGAAGTAGGTCATGGTGAAGAACCCGGCCAGCACCACGAACACGAAGACCAGCAAGAGGGCCGGCGTCACCGGGATCAGGGCCGTGGCCACGGTCATGGCTAGGAGCGAGCCGAATATCACCCAAAGCCTGCCCCGCCTCGCTGCCACCGCTGCTCCCAACGGGTTGGCGAACAACTGGGTCAGTCCCAGGCCGGCCGTGAGGTAGGCCGCCACACTGAGGCTGGAGCCGAACTTGACATGCAGGAACTCGGGGGTCCATACGAGGACCCCGACGCCGACCGCCAGCCCGGCGCCGTTAAACAGGCCCAGGAGCAGAACCCGCCGGTTGACCGCCACCGCGCCAAGGGCTCGAGTAAGTGCTCTGAAGCTGGTCGCACCTTCAGGATGTCGGGGCAAGGCTCGGATGGCTCTTTGCGAGAAGGCCGCCAGGCCCACTGCGAGTCCAAGCCCTGCAGTCAGGACGAACACCGCCCGATAGCCGCCCGCCTCTGCGACACTGGGCATGATCAGCAAGGCCACCATCACACCGACACCCCAGCCGGCTCCGAAGATGCCCCACGCCCGGTTGAGCCGTCGCGCCGATACCGTGTACGCCAGGACCGGACTGCATGCAGGCACCACCATGCCGCCGCCCAGCCCCTGTAGTCCGCGTCCGACCAGGAAGCCTGCGAGCGATGCACTGAAGCCAAAGACCAGAGAGCCCACGATGAAGCAGGCGGCGCTCGCGGCCAGCACGCGTCCGCCCCAGCGAGCGGCCGCGACTCCCGCGGGGATACCGATACCTCCGTAGCAGAACAGGAACACCGATGTCAGAAGGCCGATCTGGGAAGCCGAGAGCGCGAAACGACTCTGCAGTTCCGGCGTTACCACCGGGAGCAGCGACAAGGTGACCGCAGACATGACGAAGAAGAACATCAACGATAGGGCCAGTAGGTCGGCCGCTCTGCCCTCAAGGCCCGACGGCGGACCCCATCGTCGCTCCTCGGCAGGCGGACCCGGCTTCGCCTCAGCCGACGAAGACACGCTGCGCCCGGGCGACGGACACATTGCAGGTGACCTCGTAGTTGATGGTCTCGGCCCAGCTCGCCACATCTTCAGCGCTCACCCGGCCCGTTCCCTCTTGGCCGATCAGCGTCACCGGATCTCCGGTCCTGACCCGGCAGTCGGTCCCGACATCCACTCCGAATGAGTCCATCGAAACTCGTCCTACCATCGGGTATCGCCGCCCACCGATGACCACCTTGCCGCGATTGCCGAGCAGCCGGAAGACACCATCGCCGTACCCCACGGGAATGAGCGCCACATCGGTGTCGGTACGGGGCCGGAAGGTAAGGCCGTAACCGACGCCCTCGCCCGCGGCTACCCGCTTGACGAGTGCCACCTGGGTGGTCCAGGAGAGCGCGGGCCGCAGACCCTCGGCCTGGGCATCGCCCTGACCGGGAGAAAGACCATATACGGCGATCCCACAGCGCACCAGGTCGAGATGCGTATAGGGAAAGTACATGGTGGCGGCGCTGTTGGCGGCATGAACGACGGCTTGGGGCCACTCCGCTTTGACCATTTCCGCACAAGGCAGGAATCGATCCAATTGGAGATCGACCGAGGCGGGATCCTCCGCGGCCGCGGCAAAATGAGTCATGACCCCCACGAGCTCAAGCTCGGCGATCCCGCGGATCGACTCCAAGAACGCCGGCACCTGTCTCGGGAACAACCCCTCGCGGTTCATCCCGCTGTCGACCTTCAGGTGGACACGGGCTTCGAGCCCACATCCGGCCAGGCGTGGCACCAAGCGGGCCATGTCCTCGCTGACCACGGCGAATTCCACCCCGCGGCCCGCCATCTCCCTGCACTGACCGAGATCGTAGAGAGGGCCCATCACGAGGATCGTCTGCTCGAAGCCCGCATCCCTGAGGGCCACCGCTTCCTCCGCGGTGGCGACGGCAGCCCCGGTCGCTCCGGCCTCGACGGCGGCCCGAGCGCACTCCAGAGCGCCGTGCCCGTATCCGTCGGCCTTGACGGCGGCCAGCAAGCAGACGCCCGGCTCCAGTTTCCTCATGAGAAAGCGTATGTTGTGGCGTACCGCGGCGAGGTCCACGGTGATGAGGCTGCGCGGCGAAGAGAGCACGATCGTATGGGGTGGCGAGCCGTGGGGCTCAGAATGCGGGCGGTGTGATAGCGCTAATGATCACGGCCGTCCCTTTGCCTGGGTTGTATGAGTAGTGGGGCTGTCTCGCCCCGATATAGATACTGTCGCCCCGCTCCAGTCTGTAGGTCACATTGGCGACCTCTATGTCGACCTTTCCCTGGATGACGACCACGCATTCCTCTCCGTCATGGGAGAAGATCTCACCTGTGCCTTGACCCGGCTCCAACTTCAATTCGAGCATCTCTATGCTGCGCTGGAGGTCGGGGGTGAGGAACTCGTAGCTGATGCCGGTCTTGTTGAAGGTCACGACCCGCCTCTCAGCCAACTTCACCACGGGTGGGGCGGTAGGCTCCGACTGGAAGAAGTAGAGCACCGGGACTTCGAGCGCCACAGAGATGCTTCTGAGGGTTGAGATCGACGGAGAGTTCCGGTCCCGCTCGACCTGACTGACGAAGCTCTTCGTGAGCCCGGTCGCGTCGGCCAGATCTTGGAGGGTCATGCCCAGCTGCAGCCGCCGTTTTCTGATACGTGCACCCAGCCCCCCCTCGTCGGGGGAGGAGGCGGTGTCGCTGGTATCCATGTCCCAAAGTCCTACTTCAGGCCCGCCAGCAGTCGCAGGCACTCATCGATGGAAAGGTGTGTCTCGTCCGCCAAGTACTCTACCTCATCAGGGGACAATTCACGGTGGTCTCCGACGCCCGATCGCGCCAGTTGACCCCGCAGGTATGACGTGCGGATCCGCTGCAGGTCGATCTCGCCGTAGACCACGTCCGCAGGCTCTTCGGGTATGGCGATGACCTTGCCGGGGATGTTCATAGACGCGGGCCCCCTGGTGACCGTGATCCCGTTGTCGCGGGCAAAGGTCAGCTGAGCCGTGGGGTGCTTGCCTGCTCCGGTGTATTCGGTCTCCTGTACCACGAGCACCTCTTCTCGAGGCATCTCCTGGGCCAGCTTGAACGCGGCCGTCAAAGAGGTGTTTCCGGCCGGGCCCCGTTCGAGCCCCTCGAGTTCGGCCAGGAGTTGCGTGATGTAGAACACGGCCCCCTGCTCGATCGTCACGTAGCGGTCGAGGAAACGCAGCGGCCTGGGCCGCGTTGTACGGTACGTCGGTACGGTCGGGATTGGTCAGGAAGGGCACTCCGAATCCGGTGTGCCCGGTGGTGAAGCTCTTCCGGTTGAAATCGTGGTCGCTGGCCATGTTCAACCCCCGCAGGTTCACGCTCGCGCCGATGACCTTGGTGTCGTGGCATGCGGCGGCTCGGAGTCCGAGCGCGGTGCCGGTCACGTTGCCTCCGCCGGCGTGGGTGACCACCACGGCAGTCGGGGCCCTGCCGGTGAGGTCCACGATCTCCGTGCCTACCTCGTAGCCCAAGGTCTGGATGCCGGCCACCGAGAACGGCGTGTACAGGGAGGCATTGAAATAGCCGGTCTCTTCCAACAAGCGCAGGTGGACGTAGAAGAGCTCCGGACCGACCGTCGTCTGCCACACCTCGGCCCCATAGGCCTCGCAGGCCCGGCCCTTTTCGATTATCTCCGGTTGCCCGACGCCGCGCGAATCGTAGACCTCTTGAAGGACGATGCATCTCTGCCCCAACATCGCGGCCATCGCCGCCACGGCCGCGCCGTAGTTGCCTGAAGTGGCCGCTATCACGCCGGGGTAGCCCAGGCGCTTGGAGTGCCAGACAGACAGGCTGGCGCGCCGGGCCTTGAAGCTGCCCGACGCGTTGGCCGCCTCGTCCTTGACGAAGATGCGCGCGCCCATTCCAGGCGGCGCTAGGTGGCGGGCCAGACGGGTGAGGTTGCGGAGCTCCAGCATCGGGGTCTTGCCCACCTTGCAGCGTGCCTGGATCGCCGGCGATCTCCTCCAGGGAGTAGCCGGTGGAGGCCATGAACGCCTCGTAGTCGAACGACCAGCCTCCCGCGCCTGAACTGGTCGTAGTCGAGACCGACCGCGGTTTTCAGGATCTCGCCTGGCGGCCCATGACGGCTTCGTAGGTCAGGTCGGCTGCGAGGGTGCTCATCGATCCTCCTCGAGCGCGCGGAGCAGCGCCCGGGCCTCGCAACCGGCTTCGATCAACTCTTGGATCGGTCCACCAAAACTCGTGGCCGTATTCGGGGTCCAGCCGCAGCACTTCACCCTCGATCCTCCGACCCAAGCAGCGTCTCCACGGTCACCCTCTGACCCACTTGCGGCTCTCCGTCGGCGAAGCCCTTGACCCTGACGTAGTAGGGAACTTTCCTGGTATCTTCGGGCATGTGCCCGGTGCGTTCGGATGGCTCCAATACCACGAAACCTATCTCGACCCACCGGCGGCTGCGGGCCTGCCGCGGATGACATCGCCGGCTCCTAGTCGTCGGCCAGGAAGATCGCGGCGGCACCGGCGATATCGCCCACGGCTTTGAGGGCGTTGCCGTCGATCTTGTCGGCCGTGTCGTGGATAGAGTGGTAGTAGGGATCGTCCGGCTTCCAGAACCAGGCGGAGGGTACCCCGGCGGCGATGTAGCGGGCCTCTTCGGCCACCCCCCATTCGGCCGTCATGCGGCCCAGGTGATAGCCGAAGTCGCCGGCGATCTCCTCGAGCAGGACATTGAGCCATTCGGGGTGCGGGATGGGAGGCGCTGTCGGGCCACAACCCCATCTCGACCAGGTTGAGACGTCCGCCGACCCCGATCATATCCAGGTTCAGCATGGCCCGGGTGCGGGCGATGAGGCCATCCCTGTGGTCGTTGACGAAAGTCCACGCTCCTTGGGTGACTCCCTCCTCGGCGGTGGAGGAGACGAAATAGAGATCACGTTTGTGCTCGAGGGTCGACAGAACTCGCGCGAGCTCCAGGAGTACACCCAAGCCGCTGCCGTTGTCGTTGGCGCCCGGCGCGATGCCGTTGTCGCGGTGCGCCTCCAGGAGTATGCAGGGCAGCGAGGGGTCGGACCCGGGGGAACGAGCGACGACGAAGGCGCTGTCCACGTCCCCGAGCTCGGTGGCCACCCGAAGCACGACCTCGGCGCCGCCGCCGCCGCGACCCAGTTCATACATCAGCTCCTGCCCATCCACCGAGGAGATGCAGACGCAGGGCAGCTGCTCGCTGCAGAACCGGTTCTCGATACGGGAATTACCCGCCTCCATGGACATCCGGTAGGGCCAGGGCATCGGATGGACCACGATCATCCCCACCGCTCCTCTGCGGGCCGCCTCGGCAGCGAACGTCCCCAACCAGAAGCGGGCGTAGCCGAGACCCCGTTCCTGGATGACGACGACCTTGCCGCGTACGTCGAGCCCCTCGATAGTCGCCGGGTTCTCCGGTTCCCGCGAAGACTAGCGGGGCGCGAATCCCCTCGGGAGGGGTGGAGGGAGAGAAGTAGGCGGATATGGCATCGAAGGTGCGATCGCCTAGGGAGAGAATGGACCCTCGATCGACGAAGCCGGGGACTCTGATGGGAGAGAGGCTGGTCTCCAACCCGAGTTCCTCGAATTCGCCCCTGACATATGCGATGGCTGCTCTGTCGCCTTCGGTCCCGACGAAGCGGTCGCCGAAAGCGCATAGCTTCTCGATGTGGTGTATGGCCCGCCGCCCTTGAAAAGATCTCGCACCCGCAGTTGCTTCAGGCTGAGCACTGACTCCCCCTCGCCTAGAAGGTGAAGAACTCTGATGTCGGCCCGGTTGGCATAGACTTCCTGATTAACCTATGGTACATACAGTGAGTTAAAGGTACACTGATACGAGCGGAGCTGTCAACGTCGAGAGGGCGTGGCAGGTGACTTTGGGCCCTACCAGCCGCGGGGGTACGGCAGTTTGTACGACCTGGTGATCAGGAACGGCCGCATAGTGGACGGATCGGGGAGCCCTTGGTTCGTCGCCGACGTCGGCGTGCACGACGGCCGAATAGCACGGGTGGGCGTGATCGAGGGCGATGACGCCGAGAGAGTGATCGACGCCCGAGACCTTGTGGTCGCCCCCGGCTTCGTCGATATCCACAGTCACGCCGACTTCGTGCTGCCCGACCCACAGCACATGGATGTTCTAGGCCCGCTCATGCGCCAAGGGATCACTACCCTGGTGACCGGGAATTGCGGCCTTTCCGCTGCGCCTCTCGCTACCCGAGAACCTCCCGTTGCTGGCCGACTACACCACGTTCTTCCAGTCGGAGGGCTTCTGTTTCGATTGGACGAGCCTGGGCGAATACCTCGACGCGCTGTCGGAGCGAGGAGTCGGTTTCAACGTCGTGCCGCTCACCTCACATGGGGGGGTCCGCATAGCGGTGATGGGTTTCGCCGCCGGCGCGCCCAGCGATGAACAGACTGAAGCAGATGCAGGCGCTCGCGCGGCCAGAGCATGGAGGAGGGAGCTTTCGGGCTCTCCGCGGGCCTGGTGTACGCTCCAGGCATGTATGCCTCTACCGATGAGCTCATAGCAGTGACCGAGCCGCTCAAAGCCACGCGGGGCGTCTTCACGTGCCACGTGCGCGGTTCGAGCGAGACGGCACTGGAGGCGACCAAGGAGATCATCGAGATCGGCTGGGCGAACGGTATCCCGGTGGAGCACTCCCACATCGAGGCCTTCGGGGAGCCCTACTGGCCGAACATAGATAAGGTCATCGAGTTGCACGACGCTGCCCGAGCGGAGGGTCTGGACATCAGCTTCGACATCATCCCGTATACTACTGCCAACACCTTTCTCTCGGCCTGTTTCCCGCCCTATGCTTTGGAGGGGGGCATGGATAGGTTCGTCGAGCGGCTCAGCGACCGCACGGAGCGGGAGCGGCTCCGCAAAGACGTGGAGAGCATGGAGTCGGAGTGGCCCACGTGGAGGCCCGGCACCTGGCCTCATAATCTCGCTCGGGCCACCGGCTGGAAGAACATCAGACTGCTGTGGGCTTCCAAAGCCCACAATTCGCAGTATATCGGCATGAGCTTAGCGGAGATCGGGGAAAAGCAGGGCAAGAGCCCGTTCGACGCGGCCGCCGACCTCCTTATCGATGAGCACGGGGCGGTCCTCGCCCTGTATGCTGGGGTAAGCGGGGACTTCGACCACGACGAGGGACTGAAGAAGTTCATGAAGCACCCCAACGGAGCCTTCAACACCGATGCCATTCTCACCGGCCGCGGCATGCCGCACCCGGCAGCGTATGGGGCGTTCCCTCGGGTCCTGGGCCAATACGTGCGCGAGCAGGGGCTGCTGCCGCTCGAGGAAGCTGTGAGAAAGATGACCTCGCTTCCCTTGCGGCGCTTCAACGTCCAGGACCGGGGCCTGCTTCGGGAAGGCATGTGGGCGGACATCACTATCTTCGACCCGGAGACTGTCTACGACAACTCCACGTATCTCGAGCCTGCGCAGAGCTCCATCTGGGATCGAGTACGTGGTCGTCAACGGCCAAGTGACGGTCGAGCACGGAAGTCTCACCGCCGCCGGGCTTGCAGGTCGTGTCCTAAGGCGCTGAGGGATTGGGGGCGGTGCGCTCTCGGAGGGGGTGACTATGGCGTTAGGTTCAGAAGAACTGAGTCGGTCGTACAAGAAGGATGGAGGGGAAGCATGAAGAAGGTTGCACTATCATCGGGGTGGCTCTTCTCGTGGTCGCAGCTTGACGGGCTGTTATGCTCGTCGGCTGCGGCGAAGAGGAAACGACTACCACGGCGGCTCCGGCCGAGACGACGACGACGGCTACCGGCCGAGACCGACGACGACGGCGCCGGCCGAGACGACGACCACTGTCGCGGCGGGCGGCGGGACCATCAAGATCGGCGCTTTGCTCGACTTCACAGGACCTGTGGCCGAACTCGGCCCCATCTTCCAGGCCGGCATCGAAGCGGCACTGGAAGAAGTGAACTACATGGTCGCGGGCAAGAAGGTCGAGCTGATCATCGAGGACTCGGCTACCTCGGTCGATACGGCCGTGGCCAAGGCCAAGAAGCTGGTCGAGCAAGACGGGGTCAAGATCATCATCGGCCCGCTGATGGGCGACGCTCACCTGGCTCTCTCCCCATACTGCAAGGAGAAGGGCGTGATCATCACCTCGCTCATCAACGGGATGTGGGATACCGTGCAAAGACGAGACTACCTCATCTATCCGACGACGGTCGATGCCCAGACCTATCCGTTCGGCACGTACTGCGTGGAGAAGCTGGGCTACAAGAAGGCCGTGGTAGTCCATGCCGATTACGCCGGCAAAGCAGGATACGCGGCCGGCTGGATGAACGGTTTCAAAGCTGCCGGCGGTGAAGTGATCCAGGTCATCCCCACGCCGGTGGGCTCCCCGGACTACAGCCGCGTTTATCACCAGCATGCAAGATGCCGACGCCGACGTCGTGATGTACGCCCTGGAAGGCCCGGGCGCGGTCAGCAAGTTCATCTATCAGTACAACCAGGCCGGTAAGAAGCTGCCGCTGGTGACCATCACCCAGGCAGACGACTACTCCCCACCGATGCTTCAGGAGGTCGGCGAGCTGGTGGTCGGGATCAAAGGTCAGTCGACCTACACCTGGAAACTCGACAACCCCGAGAACAAGGTATTCGTCGAAGAGCTATCATGCCCAAGTGGGACGGGATGCCGCCCATGCCCGAGCATCAGAATGCCTACACCCTGACCAAAGCCATCCTGGCCGGGCTTGAAGCGACCGGAGGCGATGACACCAAAGCCGTGCTGTTGGCTGCCATCATGGGCATGAAGATGGACACTCCGGCCGGTCTGCTCATGGGAGCCGAATGGTATCGCCATCGCCACATGTATGTGACCACCGCCGAGAAGGTGGGGGACACGTACGAGATCTCCGCTCCGCTGGACACGGTAGAGGCGATCCGCGACCCGAGGGTGGCTCAGTAGATCAAGCAACCGAGCGGAACGTCGGTAGACACTGGGAAGAGCCCGGCCATCGGGCCGGGCTCTTCCCAGCCATGGCAGCTCTGGACGGCGACCGAGAGCGGACGCTCCTGCTGAGGAAGGCTTAGGGACATTGGAGTTCTTCTTAACGAATCTCTTCAACGGCATGACTTTCGGGATGGTGCTACTTCCTCATCGCTGCCGGGATGTCCATCGTCCTGGGCATCATGGGCATCACCAACCTGGCCCACGGCGCTCTCTTCATGATCGGCGCCTACATGGGCTGGACGATCGCCTCCAAGCTGGATCTGCCCTGCGGACTGGCCCTCGTCGTGGGCGGGCCTCACCGGCGGACTGGTGGGTCTGCATCATCGAGAGGGTCTTCCTCAGAGCCCTTTATCAGCCAGCCCAACGAGCAGGTGCTCGTGACCTTTGGCTTCGTGCTCGTAATCGGCAACGTCATCCTGTGGATCTGGGGGGCAGGGTCCCACTGCAGTACACCGCCGACTGGCTCAAAGGGGCGGTGGAGGTCGGCGGGCGTCTTCTTGGCAAAGACCGGCTTTTCATCCTGGTCGGTGGGCCTGGTCGTGGCGGCGGTGCTCTGGTTCGTCCAGGACCGCACCCGCATCGGGGCCATGGTCCGGGCGGGCATGGACGACAAAGAGATGACCAGGGACTCGGCATCAACCTGCCCGCTCGTCTCTGCCGGCGTCTTCTTTCTGGCCTCGTTCCTGGCCGGTTTCGCCGGGGTCATGGGCTCGCGTTCATCGCTCCGAATCCGGGCATGGGGCTTGACACCCTTCTTCTGGCCTTGGTGGTGACCATCGTCGGCGGTACCGGCTCGGTGCAGGGGGCTTTGCTCGGCGGTGTGCTCATCGGCGTGCTCGATACCTTCGGCAAGTCGCTCTTCCCCGAGTTCGGGCTTTTCACCATGTACCTGGCGATGATCGTCATCCTGCTCGTCCGGCCGCGGGGACTGCTGGGAAGGAGGATCAGTACATGAATCCGGAGGGGCCCGCGCCGGTGGCAGAGGCGGAAAAGCCGGCTCGTGTCGGGTTCCTGGGGCTGCCGACCCACAGGCTTGCGATCAACGGGGCCATGTTGGTCGTGGCCGTCGTGGTCCTGATCGTCATGCCGCCCCTTCTCAACGGTTTCCTGCAGCTCCTGATGACCAAGTTCCTCATCCTGGCCATCTTCGGCATGGGCTACAACCTCGTCTACGGCTATACGGGGGCATGCTCTCCCTCGGGCACGGGGCCTTCTTCGGCATAGGAGTGTACGCGGCCGGCCTACTGTGGCTCCATGCTGGGATCAACAGCTTCTGGCTGAGCATCCCTGTCGCCATAATCATGGCTTTGGTGGGCGGTGCTGCCATCTCTGAGCTTCTTCTTCCTGCGGATGTCAGGGGTACGTATTTCCTACTCATCACCTTCGGGCTTCAGCCAGCTGATGTTCGCGTTGCCTGGAGCATCGACTGGTTCAATTCCTCGGGGATGCAGGGGATCTCGGACATCAAGTTCCCGAGCATCGGTCCTCTGGGTTCACCTGGACCAACATATCCTTCTACTACCTCGTGCTGGTCTTCTTCGTCATCTGCTATTTCCTCATCAAGCGATCGTCGACTCGCCCTTCGGCCACGCCATCGTGGGGGTGCGCGAGGGCGAGAAGCCGTATGCAGGTTCTTGGGCTACAACGTGTGGGCTACCAGGTACATGGCGCTCGTCATCAGCGCGGCGTTCTGCGGCTTTGCGGGGATGCTCTTCGCCTACAACAACTCGTTCGTCTATCCCAACCACCTGGGCTTCGACTACTCCTGGGTCCCCATGCTCATGGTCATCGTGGGCGGGGCGGGCACCAAGCTCGGTCCCGATCATCGGCGCCACGATCGTCGTGTGGTTGGAGTACTTCATGAGCCTAGCTGACGCCGCTAACGCTGGCCGCTTATCATGGGCATGCTTCTTCATCGCGGTGATCATGTACTTCCGCGGTGGAGTGGTGCTGTGGATCTCACGGAGCAGCTCGACAGAATGTCAAGGAGGCGTGCAACAAGTGTCGGTGATGGAAGCGCTTAGGGTCGAGAATCTGACCAAGTACTTCGGGGGCGTCAAGGTCCTCGAGGACATCGCCTTCGAAGTGCCTCGGTGGGGAGCGCCTGGGCGTCATCGGGCCGAACGGCGCGGGCAAGACGACCCTTATCAATCTGATCAACGGCCAGATGGCGCCGACCCGGGGAGGATATTCTATTTCGGTGAAGACATAACCGATCTCCCCACCCACGCCCGCGCCCACATAGGGCAGGCTCGGTCGTATCAGCTGTGCAGCCTCTTCCTGAACCTCACGTCTGGGAGAACACGCTTCTCACTCTGCACGGGCTTGGGAAGTCACGCTACGGCCTCGTCCGTTCTGTCAGACGGTACTCGGCGGTGAACGAGATCCGCCCGCAGAGGTGCTCGGCGAGGCCGGCTTGTGGGAGAGGCGGGACGACCCGGTCAGTAGTCTGGCCTACGGCGACCAGCGTCGCCTCGAGATCCAGTTCTGCCTGGCCTCCGATCCCAAGCTGCTTCTGCTGGACGAGCCGAGCAACGGGCTCACCAAGACTCAGGCCGCGGAGCTTGTGAGTATGATAAACGATCACATCGGACGCGACGTCACCGTCATGATAGTGGCTCACGACATGGAGCTCATATTCCAGGTCGCCGACCGCCTGATGGTGCTCTATGAGGGTGGCGATCATCGCCTGCGACTCCTGCGACATCGTTCAGTGCGACCCCAGGGTGCGCGAGATCTACATGGGAGCCTGAGGAAGCCATGCTCGAAGTAGACGACATCCACACGTACTACGGCGAGAGCTACGCGCTCCAGGGCGTGAGTCTCAAGGTCGAGTCGAACCAAGTCGTGGCTCTACTCGGGCGCAACGGCATGGGCAAGACCACCACCATCCGCTCCATCATCGGTTTCCAGCCCCCGCGCCGCGGCCGCGATCCTTTTCAAGGGGGAGGAAACAACCCAGTTGCGGTCCCTTCACCATCGCAAAGCGGGGCATAGGGCTGGTTCCTCAAGGCCGGCGCATCTTCCCGTCGCTCTCGGTGCAGGAGAACCTGACCGTCAGCTCCCGGGAGAGACGCAAGAGCAACCCGTGGACGCTGGACCGTGTCTACGGGATGTTCCCCATCCTCAAGGAACGGGCCAAGAACACCGGGGACCACGCTCAGCGGGGGTGAGCAACAGATGCTGGCGATCGCCCGCGCGCTGATGACCAACGCCGACCTTCTCTTCATGGACGAACCATCGGAGGGCCTGGCGCCACTGATCGTGCGTGAGATCGGCGATCTCATCCTCGGCCCTCAAGCAGGAAGGGCTCTCCATGCTCCTGGTGGAGCAGAACGTCGCCATGGCGACGAGGGTGGCGGACTACGTATACGTGATCAGCAACGGCCACATCGTCTTCGAGGGAGACGTTTCCAGCTTTCAATGCCGACGCAACCGTGCAGGAGCAGTTCATCGGTGTGCAGGTGGCAGGCAGCAGTGTCGGTTCGACCAGCAGCAATTCCGGGACGGAGCAGCAGACGCCGTCCGGAGAACAAAGCGAAAGGAGCTAGCGATCATGGCAGGAACGGTCCCCGGGGTTCCCAACCCCATCAGGTACGACAACGTCGTCGAGAACTACAGGGCATTGCAGAAGATCAAGCCCGAATTCACCTTCGAGTACGGACTGAAGGCGATCCTCACCATCTTCACTCTGCACGATTTCTCCATGTTCCACGTGCTGGAAGAGGAGTTTGGCACCGAGAAGGCTGTGAACCTCTACGCCAAGATCTGGGAGCGCCGCACGGATCTCGAACTTCCCGGGCTCAGGGAGGCCGTGGGGCTCAAGCCGGAGGATCCCATGACCATGGACAAGTTCGCCGAGATCATGGAGATCTACTTCGGCACCTTCGGCAACCCTATGCTACCTGGCTGAGAAGACCGACGACCGGTACACCTTCCGGGTCACCGACTGCCCCTACACCACCGAGATCCTGTGGAAGATGTACTCACCTGAAGAGAACCTCGCCTACAACGACAAGATCCAGGTTTCGTGCAACACGGCCATCTTCGACAGGTTCTTGGAGCTGACCGGCTTGGAGAAAGACTGGACCTTCGGCTTCCCGTCGCAGTTGTGCCGCAGCGGGCAGTACTGCGAGTTCACTTTCGTCCGGAAGCGCTTCTAACTCTTTCCATTCCAGGAGGTGAGATATGGCTCTGCCGAAGACGACAGACAAACTTGCTACCGAGAACCAGATCTACCGGGACCCGGAATCGTTCGCCGATCTGACGCCCGCGGAGCGGGAGGTCCTCAAGATCGTGCAAACGGAGCTGCAGGGATGGGACCAAGATGATCTGGAGAAGGTCCTATCGGTGATGGCGGACGATGCCATCTACTGGGACGTCACCTTGGACCCGGCTGTCGGGAAGGAGGGCATTCGCGAGTTCGGCGAAGGCTGGCTCGAGTTCTGCCCGAATTTCGGCTGCTTCGTGGAGAAGCTTGTGGTGAAGGGTGACACGGTGGTCAGCGTGGGCCAGGTCTATCGGCGACCCACTGCCGGGCGTCGAGTTCTATCCCGGGCGTATCTCCAAGGAGGGCCGGCACTTCGATCTCTGGTATGCGCAGGTGGCCATAGTCAAGGACGGCAAGATCGTCTACGTGCGCGATCATTGGGATTCGAAGTACATGGACCCGGTCTTCGAAGACTAGAGGTGAGCATGAGGTTGAGATTTTCGCTGCCCTTGGTGACCAAGAGATAAGTGAGTTGATATGGAGACGAGAACGGAGATCCTCGACAACCCTCTTTTTGCCGCCCTCGAGGCCGTGGGGCACAAGCCCGAAGACGACCTGCTCGTGTGGTCGCAGGGTCTGGCCTTCCACTATCAGAACCTTGTTAACTCGTTGGCCGACAAGGCCGGCGCGGCGGAGCAGGAGGCCGTCCTCCGTGATATCTGGGCCTTCGTGAAGGCCAAGGTCGACGCCCGGATCACGCAGACCCTTGGTCTGGACCAGGACCAGGATCTCGGGCGCATGAAGGCCCTCATGGCGGCGATCATGGAAGACGCCGAACACCCGGCCATCAAGGGCATGGGCGACTCGGCTGAAGAGGCGATCCTCAACTGGGTGCGGGCGTTCGCCATCGTCGATTTTGCCATGTATACGTTCTTGGAGAGACACCTGGGCTCCAAGAGATGCATCGACATCTATATGGGCCTCTGGGAGAGCTTTGCCCTGGCAAACGTGGACCACGTCAAGGCTGCTCTCGGCATCGCAGGTCCAGAGGACGTGGACATGGACAAACTGGGCGACCTGTCCCGCATCTACTGGGAATCGATCGCCTCCCCTTACCGAGTGACAAAGCACTCAGACGACATGCACGAGGGCGAGATACTGATATGCCCGTATTTCGAGAACATGACCCAGATCCTGGGCACCGAGCAGGCCCGCTCCATGACCCTCAAATGCGAAGCCGTCGTCTCGGTCAACTACTACGACGCCATTCTCAAGGCTCTGGGAGTCTTCGATAGGTACTCCTTCACCATGGACAAGTTCCAATGCTGCGGAGATGACGTCTGCCGGGTAAGGTTCGAGAAAAGGAAGTGAGAATGGCGACACCGGCTGAGAACCTGGCTGTGGCCCACGACTGGATACAGGCCATGGTCGAGCGCGACCCGGCGAAGATGGGTGCCATGGCGTCGGAGGATGTCAAGGTCCTGGAAGTGGCCGAGGGCGAAGTCCACCAGGGCAGGGATTACCTGATATGGGCCTACGAGGACCTCTTCTCGGCGTACCCCGACTGCACCTGCGAGGTCGTCAACGCCTTTGCCGGAGACGAGCAGGTGCTGATCGAGGTCCAGTGGCGAGGCACCGAGACCGGGTCTTTTCGGGGCCAAGCCCCCAGTGGCGGCAAGATCGACCTTCGTATCGGTTACATCTTCAAGTTCGCCGGTGGTCTGATCACCGCCATAACCGAGTACTACGACGCGGCCACCATCGAGAAGCAGTTGAGCGCTTCGTAGGGCCGGCGACCTAAGGCCGGCCACATCGGGCGCGCGGTTCTCGGGCAGCGGCCGCAACCAGCGTGGCAGGGATCGCCCAAACGGCGCGGGCGGCTCTTTCCGCCATCGCATTCACAAGTCATCTTTGAACCCGGGAGGCGGCGGAGAGGTGCGAAGACAGATCGTTCTGTGCTGTCTCCTGGCGGTCTTCTTGGGGCTGACGATCGCCGACGGCGTGCAGGCCTTCCCTGACGTCGCGCCCGATCGTCTCGACTACGCGGCGGTCACGGGGTTGACGACGAAGGGTGCCGTGCAGGGCTTCCCAGACGGCACTTTCAGGCCCGACATACCGGTCCTGCGAGCGCAGTTCGTGAAGATGGTGGCGGCTGCGGTCTTTCTGCCCCTTCGGGAGTCGGACCGGACGCTGTTTGGCGATCTCGGCGACGCTGCTCCCGGGCCGCCGTATCCCGAAAGTCATGTGGCCGCCGCGTATGTGGCCGCCGCATATGAGGCCGGGATCGTGAAGGGCAAGAGCGCCATCATATTCGGTCCATATGACCCGTTGACTCGGTCGCAGGCCATGACGATAGCGGTGAGGGCGGCGCAGAAGCTGCGCGCGCGGGATCTCAAACCTCTGCCTACTGGGTACGAGGGTCGGTTCGCGGGTCTTGACGACCCGATCCATGGCGAGAACGCTAGATTGGCCGAGGCCAATCACCTTCTCGCCGGCATCGACCTGGGTGCTTGGAACCCCGAGGAGCCGGCGACGCGGTCGGAAGCTGCCCTGATAGTCTGGAACCTGGTGAACTGCTTCGGCTGATGGGGTCTTTGACGGCCGTGAGCCGTCCAGATCCTCCTCGGGAAATCCGGTCTCGAGGTTGGAATGAGTACTGCTGTCAATGGAAGAAGAGGAGGGCACGCAGATGAAGATCGTGGTCGTGTTGGGTCATCCGAACAAAGCGAGCTTCAACCATGCCATCGCGGACTCCGCGATCAACGCTCTGCGATCGAACAAGCATGAGGTGGTCTTTCACGACCTCTACGCCGAAGGCTTCGATCCGGTCCTGACTCAAGAGGAGTTCAGTGCCGAGGAAGTGGATGATCCCGTGATCAAGTCGCACTGCCGGGAAGTCGCTGAGGCAGACGGGCTTGTCATCGTCCATCCGAACTGGTGGGGCCAGCCCCCAGCCATGGTGAAGGGCTGGGTAGACCGGGTGCTTCGTTTCGGTGTGGCGTATACGTTCAAGGAGCAGGACGGCGAGGAAGTGGTGATCGGGCTGCTGAAAGGCCGAACTGCGCTCGTTCTGAACACCTGTATGACCACGGAGGAAATGGACAGGACTCACTACCACGATCCCCTCGAGGCTCTGTGGAAGACCTCGGTGTTGGGGTTCTGCGGGGTGGAGAACGTCCAGCGGCTCAACCTGCGCATGGTCCAGGCGATCTCGCAAGAGGAGCGGAAAACCATGCTCGAAGAGGTGGCCGCGACTATCGACGCTCTGTTCCCGGCGGGCGCATAGCTGGGGCCTCGCGCGAGGCACAGAAGCCAAGGAAGTTAAGACCGCCGGCCGACCGGGAGGGATCGCACGGGCTACGCCCTGTCCTTGGTCGAGATAAGGAGTACGGCGACGTCGTCGGCGAACGACCCGCCGCTCGGGGTCTCGATCTCGGACATCAGCGCGTTGAGAGCGTCGCCATCCGGCTGAGTGCCCGCCCATTCACCGAGACGGTGCTTCAGCCGGGCTTCGCCATATCGCTCTCTCGAATCCGGGCCCAGACGGACGTCGGTAAGGCCGTCGGTGTAGCAGAAAAGGCTCCACTGGTCGGGCAGGGAGAAACGCCGCGGTCGGGAGTCCTTGGTCGCATTGAACCCCAGGGGAGGTATGGGCGGCGTATCCAAGGAAGTCACCGCATCGGTGATCAACAGGGGAGGGGGATGGCCGACGTTCGCAAGGGTAAGGCCGCCGTCCTCGAGGTCCACGGAACCCATGAGGATGGTGGCGAACGCGTTGGGTTCCAGCCGTTCGGCGAGAAGCACTTGGCCCATGACCGCGATGATCTCGGGAATGGTCACTCCGGCGACGACCAGGGCTCTCCAAGTCGAGCGGAGCGTCGCTCCCAAGGCGGCCGCGTCCGGGCCGCGGCCGCTCACGTCGCCGATGACGAAGTGCAGCATCCCGCCTGCGGGAACCACGATCGAGCCGACGAAGTCGCCACCCAGTCGCATGCGCTGTTCGCCCGTGCGGTAGCGAGTCATTACCTGGAGGCGAGGGTGATCGAGAGGCACAGAGGGCATGAGGCTGGCTTCGAACCGGGCGTAGAGGCGCTGTGCGGAGGCATTGGTCAGGGCCAGTGCCGCCTGGTCGGTGAATCGCTCGACGATGACCAGGTAGCTGTCGTCCGGCTGCTCTCGCGGCTTGTCCCAGGCCAGGACGAAGAGATCGCGGGGCCCGCGTTCATCGAAGCGCGCGGGTATGTACAGAGCTGAACGCGTGCCTGCCCTCCGTATGGCCTCAGGAGGCCAGGGCTGGACGGAACGACTGGGGTCTCTCACGTCGGCCACGAAGGTGGGGGCGCGCGAGCGGAGCTCGCGCGCCAACGGCATCTCCCCTGTGAGAGGAAAGGTAAGGCCCCTACTCAGGGCCTTGACGGGGGGCACTCGAGCCAGCACGCGTAGCCTGTCTCCCTCGATCCGATAAAGAGCGGCGGCAGTGCAGTCGAAGGTCTCCAGGGCGGCCTCGCAGATGGCCTCAGCCACTTCCTCTCGACTGCCCGTGATGTGGAACGTCGGAGCCAGGGCCAGCACCCGATCCAAGGTCCCGCGCAGCGTGTCGGCCTGGCGCTGCGCCTCCAACCTTAGAGCGCCCTGCCAGGCGATGCCAGCCTGGTCGGCGAAGCGTTGCATGATGGCCAACAGCTCTTCCGTAGGGCGCTCGATCTGATGGTCCCACGTGAGAAAGAGCACGCCGATGGTTCCCTCGAGGTTGATAATGGGGACCAAGATCGCAGAGATCATGTTCAGCTCGTGCTGCAGGCGCAGACCGGCGCCTTTCACGTTCAAACGCCTGACATCGGGCCAGAAGGAGGGGCGGCGGTTTTGCAGAGCCTCACCCACCTCGGCTCGATCCGCGAGCGTGAAAGTGAGACCCAAAAGCCGGTCGGACCGGGGAGCGAGGGCAAGGAGCTCGAACGTGAGTCCCTCGAGCGCATGGAGCTGGGCTCCATCCGATCCAAAGGTATCGAGGGCCGTGTCGCAGATCGTCTGTGCGACCTCGGCCAGATCGCCGCCCTGGTGGAACTGCGGACTGAAGTCGAGCACCCTCTCCATTCTCTCTCGCGCCACGAGCGAGCGGCTCAGAGCCTGCTCGAGAGCTGCTTCTCTCCTGTCGACCTGGTGACGCAGATACCCGACTGTCAGGCCCGTGGCGACGGCAGCCCCACACCAGATGATCGCCGACCCGATGGCATTGGCGGCGGCGATCGGAGTGCCGAAATCGGCGAGCAACAGAAAAGAGGCAAGCACTCCCACCAAGGCGGCGATGACGCCTACCAGCGTGCCGCTCAGACCGGCCACCACCACGGAGATGAACACTATCCCGGCTCCGACCGGATCGAGGGGGTGGAGCGTCGAGTCGGCCCAGTAGGCTGCCAGGATCATAGCGAGTTCGAGCACGAGGGCCACCGCCAGCACCACCCAGCGATAGCGCTGGAAACGGCTGCCGGGCGCCAGTAGTCTGTCAGCCGGCGGGCGCAAGAACCCTGATCTCAGTGGATCCGGCATCGACCCCAGGCTATCAAGAAGGATAGTCGTGGACAAGTGCGGTGAGCCGCGGTTGGCCGCCGGGCGCTTCTGTGTTAGCATCACCGGGCTGTGGGCCTCGCGTGCACCTGGGGCCCGGCAGCGCCAAATGTGCCCCCATCGTCTAGTGGCCTAGGACATCGCCCTTTCAAGGCGACGGCGGGGATTCGAATTCCCCTGGGGGCATTTCCCATGTGGGGTGCCTGGGCGCATAGCTCAGTGGGAGAGCACCTGCCTTACAAGCAGGGGGTCGCAGGTTCAAATCCTGCTGCGCCCACTTGTTGGACGGGTGTGACGGCGGCCATCCGGACAAGAGGGACCGCCGGACGAAAGACCGCGGAGCGTGAGATAATCTCGCGGTCAATGGGGCGTGTAGGCGCCCGTCATGGTTTCGCGGGGGCGTAGTTCAGTTGGTTAGAACGCCGGCCTGTCACGTCGGAGGTCGCGGGTTCGAGTCCCGTCGCTCCCGCCTCGGTTCGCTATCTGGATCATCACTCGCGCAGGTGGTCGAGACACAGGCGCAGTAGGCTCTCCACGTGAGAGTCGTCGGGGGTGTACAGAACCTCCCGCCCTTGGCGCCGGGAGCGGACCAGTCGGAAATGCCGCAGTATCCTCAAGTGGTGCGAGACGGACGACTGGCTCATCTCCACGTGCTCCGCCAGGTCTCGTACGCACGACTCCCCGTCTCTGATCAGAACCTGGATGATATGTACCCGAGTGGGGTCACTCAGGACTTTGAAGACCTCGGCTATCCGGCCGGCGTTCTCAAGAACGGCTTCGGGTTTCTCCTCGACCGCCAAAGTATGCGCCCGCCATTGGGCCAGGATGTCCCGAGCCTGTTCATGGGCGGGATCCACGGGCACCTTGGAACTGAGGTCTGCTTGAAGATCGATCTGCGCCAAGAGTCACCTCCGCTGCGCCGATGGGGCCAGATATGAACTCATGTTCATATGTCGGCATGAGCAGAAAGGGACTTGAGGATCCGGTGTAGGATGGCCCCGAGTCGTCTCAGAACTCGTTTCAGAATGAAGCTCCGCCGTCCAGGGTGCACTAGGCGGCCGCGGCTTCATTCTGAAACGAGTTGTTAAACGGGGCCGAAGGTGGCCGACGGCGGCCGGGGGCCGCGCGTTCTTGAAATGCGCCTGGTGCTCGGCTAGTATTGCGGCCCGGTGCGCGGTCGCCCGCCACCGTGGAACGATCGCGTGGCGGGATAGCTCAGTTGGTAGAGCACATGACTGAAAATCATGGTGTCCCCGGTTCAAATCCGGGTCCCGCCACCTCACAGAGTCCTGCGAGTCCTGCACTCACGGTCCGGAGGCGGTGATGAAATACCGAGTCCTCGTCGAACAGGATGAAGATGGGATGTTTGTTGCCGAGGTACCCTCTCTGCCGGGCTGCATCTCCCAAGGCGAAACGCGCGCGGATGCATTGCTCAACATCCAGGAAGCCATAGAGGCATACCTCGAGACTCTCGAGGCGCACGGCGAACCCGTTCCGCCCTCGATCCACGAGGAGGTCGTGGAGGTGCGGGGGTGACCCTCCTTCCTCGGGTTGCAGGTCGCGAAGTGGTCGCCGCTCTGAAGAAGGTGGGCTACGAGAAGGATAGGCAGCGGGGAAGCCACATCGTCCTGCGCCAAGCGGTGGCACCTCACCGGCTTATCACGGTTCCCGATCACGACGAAATAGCCAAAGGCACCTTGCGGGCCATTGTCAGGCAAGCAGGACTCACTGTGGAGGAATTCCGACAGCTCCTCTAGGGCCGGGGGAATCGGGCACGGGATCCACCGGACTCATGGTGTCCCCGGTTCAAGTCCGGGTCCCGCCACCTACCGGCCTATTTTTACCTGGAAGCAGGCGCTTTTTAGCCCTTCAGACCCCGATTCGAACCGGGGACATCGCCCAATCGGGGAGGCTCTCCCCGCGAACTAGAACCGCGAAGTGGGGTTCATCGATTCTCCTCCTGTGCGCAATCGCCACCTCCGCTGAGGCAGACTTCGCACTTCTACGACAGTGAGCTCCGAAGCATGATCTCGACCCGTCGAAGCTTGACCCACCCAGGCGCTGCATATAGTCTGCGTAGTCGGTTTTAGGCCGTCGAAGGATTGAGAATCATGGACACATGGAAGTTCTACGACATCACTCACCGTGAACATGTGGTATGCAATCCCACGAGCGAGGAAAAACTGGCGCGTCTCGTGGACCTTCTGCGCCTCCCGACTGACGCGCAGGTGGTCGACATTGCCTGTGGAAAGGGCGAGTTCCTGATTCGCTTGGCGGAAGCCTATGGCGCTCGTGGCATGGGCATCGACCTCTCTCCTTTCCACATTGCCGATGCAAGGGGAAGGCTCAAGGCTCGGGCATCGAGTGCTGACATCAGCTTCACCCAGATGAATGGTGCGGATTTCAAGTCGGACAAGCCGCACAGCTTGGATCTGGCGTCATGTATTGGCGCCAGTTGGGTCTTCGGGGGGCACGCTGGTACTCTCGACGCGCTGATCAACATGGTGAAGCCCGGCGGCTGGGTGATCGTGGGAGAGCCATACTGGCTCCAGGAGCCGCCCGAGGACTACCTAGAGGCCTCCGGGGTGCGCGAGAGGACTTCGGGAGTCACTTTTCAAATGCGGAAGCTGGGGAGCCGCTCGGACTGGATCTCGTTCACACCATCGTGAGCAGCAAGGACGACTGGGACAGGTACGAAGGTCTGCAATGGTACGCGACAACCGAGTACGCTCGCACCCATCCGGATGATTCGGACTTGGCGGAGGTGGTCGAGCGCGTTAGCAAGGCGAGGGCGGCATACCTGCGTTGGGGGCGCGATACGCTTGGTTGGGCGATCTACATGTTCAGATGGCGTTCTGCGGCCTAACAAGCGCGAAAACTCGCGGCATCGAAGCCACCTCCCAAGCGGAGAGTGACGATGACTCTTCCAGTCTTGCCCCATAATAGGCCGATGGTCGGTAGAGTCAGTCGGCAGAAGCGGTCCACCGGCCGGTGGGTGTCCTGGTGGCGGCCGGGCCGGCGCTTCTCCTTGCCTGGGCCGGCAGGCGCAGGCGCCGCTTGCTGCAGATCGTGCGGCTCCTGCGGGATGCGGAAGCCGGTCAGGCCGCCGGCCGCAGCGTCTCTCAGATCTGCCAGGAACTGGCGGTATCCGAGAAGACCTATCACCGGTGGAAGAGCTTGTATGCCGGTATGAACACCAAGGAGCTTAGGCGTCCGAAAGAGCTGGAAGCCGAGAACCTGTGCCTGAAGAAGCTGGTGGCCGATCTCTCCCTGGATAACGCCATGCTCAAGGAGGGTGTCCGAACTCCTGAGCTGAGGGCCGGACCTGTACCGGACGGAGGGGCAAGCATGGCTGCTCGTGACTGGTCTCGCAGGCTACACAGGAGCAGCTCAATAGGCCTGGGTGTGATGCTCCTTGCCTGCGCGACCCTCCTCTTGGGACAGGCCGCGTGCGGTCCCAACCGTACCGCTTCGACCACCTCCGACGAAGTTGCTGCGCAGCGAGTACGGGAGTACTTCGCGGGCGCGGGTCGCCCAGAAGCCCTCGAACTCCGGCCGGGAGATGGCGCCTATACCTGATCCGAGCGTCCTGCGCGGACGCCGCGAGGAATAGACCTACGGCGACGGCACCGTCTCAGCCAAGAAGCGGCCGCCTGGAGCGGGGACCGCGGCGATACCGAAGAGGGTGGGATGACGCGCCCGGTCTATGGAGCCACCGACAGCCGTTCCATGAGCTGGTCGAGCGACAGCCCCATCCCCCGGGCCAGTCTCCGAAGCGTCCCGAGGCGCGGGTCACGACGGCCCATCTCTATCCTGCTAAGCGATTCCTGGGCGATGCCACTCCGGCGCGACACTTCCAACTGGCTCAGGCCCAGGCTCTCCCTCACCGTGCGAAGTCTCGCTCCCACTATCCGTCGCTCGTCGTCATCGGCCGACAGCAGCCGGGCACGGTACTCCTCGTCCAAAGCGGCTCGCAGGCTCTCCGCGCTCACATCCATCTCAACACCGGTCTGGTCGACAAGAGTAACGGACTCCTTTCCCAAGCCCACACAGGCAGCGACCGGAGCGATGCCCAATCGGCGGGCGAACGGCAGATCAGCCCAATGCACCGCCCTTTCCAGGCCGTCCTCGAATCGAAGATAGAGCACGGAGTCCATGCTGACGAATCTCGCCTCGTTGACACAGCAGGGATCGATCGAGGTAGCACGCGCGGCACTGGAGCCGATCTGGACGGTCATGAGCTCTCCTTCCGATCCGGATAGCTGATCACCCGCGTCCAAGCCTCGAGCATCGTCGACTGGTTCTCCCCCAGGCAGCGGCTCACTGCCGGCGGAAGCGACAGTCCGGGGGGCTTCATGACTCTGAGGGTGACGAGGTCCACCACTACCGTGCCACCCCTCTCTGGTCCGCTGACATGGCAATGAGGAGGACCATGGTCTACCTCCCAGATCTCGATCCTGGCTCCACCGCACTCGACCCGGAAGAGGGCCATCCATCTACTCCCAACTATACGTCATATGATTCTTAAGTCAAGTCATGCCGTCGCCGGATGACGGCAAGATGTAAGGGTCGAACATCAGGAACATGGTCCCGCCCCTGAACTGGTCACGGGTCAGACCAAAGACGGGCCTTGGCGAACGCGATCGCGCGGGCTTCTACTCCAATGTTGGGTTTGGCGGTGGTCTTTGTGGCGGACACGCGCTCGGCATCGCCATCTCTTTCTACTGCTACGTATCGCCGGTTCTTACGGATGGTTCTGCCTGCGCAAGAAAACCTGAGATCCCAACCTCGTCTTCACAGCGTTTTCATGTCGGTTCCCACCTTCGAACCGGGATCCGCGTGGCTGGCCATTAATACGTACACGGTAACCGTGTTAGTGCTATTCTGGGCGGGTGGTCAGCAGGAGGTGAAATGATCGTCTCGTTCGGCGACCGCGCGACGGAGGAGTTGTACCACAACCGCCCCACCAGTCGGGCGCGGCGGATCCCACGCGATGTCGTCGGCTCAGCGTTGGTCAAGCTGGACATGCTCAATGCGGCATCAACGGTACTTGACCTCAGATCTCCGCCCGGCAACCGGCTGGAAGCACTCAAGGGTGACCTGGCGGGCTTCCACTCCATCCGGGTGAACGACCAGTGGCGAGTGGTGTTCAGGTGGGAGAGCAACAATGCTCAAGACGTCCGACTGATGGACTATCACGATTGAGAAAGGCACGACCATGATCCCGGAGAATCGGATTCCCACCCATCCAGGGGTGGTGCTGAGTCAGGAGTTCCTGGCGCCATTGGGGCTGTCCCAGGTGGCCTTGGCGGCACACCTGGGCGTGCCGGTGCAGCGTGTCAATGAGCTGGTGCGCGGCAAGCGCGGCATCACCCCTCAGACCGCCTGGCTGCTTGCTCAGGCCTTCAACACCACCCCTGAGTTCTGGACCAACCTGCAGTCGGCGTACGATCTGGCCCGCAGCCGCCCGGTAGGAAAGGTCGAGCAGCTTGTGGCGGTCGGGTGAGGACCGAGTCCTAGCCCGGGTCACGCGGCAGGCGCGCCGGGATGGTGGAGTAGGCCGCAGGGAAGGGCATGGGGCATATGAGTGGGCACCAGCATGAAGGCGATGTCCGCAGATAGCAAGCGGCGGGGTGCGCAATGGAAAGCCATGAAAAAGGCTACTTTGCTCCGTATCAGCGCACCCGGCCAATGAACGCAAGACAAGAAAGCGGCCGGACTGAGCATTCAGCCTTGCCAGCAGAAGGACCCCGGGGTGTGAAGAGGTTCGAAAGGCCCCTCAGGATTCTGGGACGGGCCATCGTCATCATCGGTCTGGTCATCTTCTACGGGACGGTGCTTTCGGCCACTATCGTCAGTCCACCAGAGGCACTCCTGAAAGCAGGAGCCATCATCGCCGGAGTCGGGTGTCTTTGGCTGATAGGACTGCTTCTCTGGCCTCCCGGCACTAAGGGGAGGGTTACCTTTGAGGCGACGCTGGGTTTCTTTTGCTTACCGGCGGCGTTCGTCAGCATGTTTGCTGCCTCGGGCGATGAACTCGGGCTTCAGGTGTCGTGGCTGATCATCACAATCGTCTTGCTTCCCGGCGCCATTGGACTCATAGGGCAAGCAGCCCGAGCAAAACGGGAGGCTGAGAGGTGGCGGAACACCAGCCAAGATGATGGGTAGAGCCGGGCCCACTCCCGCCCTGCCGGACACATGCCAGGAAGGGCCAAACTGAGGGTGCTAGGCCACTACCTTGAGGCTCTCGATGCGTCTACGGGGGTCGCAGCGCGTCGGGTGCGCCGACGGTGTGAAGCTGACGGTGGTAACCCGCTCTTTATCGCGGTTGAGCCAGCCTTCCACGTCATCGAGGCTCATACCCCAGTGCTCCCCGACGATCAGGGTATTGGCTTCGTCGTCGATCAACCAGTAGCCCCCGTAGCCGAGGGCGTGGGGATCGCGCCGGCGTGACTTGCATAGGGTGAAGCCCTGCCGGGCGGCCCTCCGTCGCACTCTGTTTTCGCGCAGCTTCTCGGAAGTCTCCATGTCAGACCCTTTGCCGTTGTGTTGGAAGCTATGCCAGACCGTATATTGACACGTGCGCTGAGAAGTACAACCAGAGTCCTGTTACCCGCGGCGTACGACTGCGCCTACCCTGAAGGCAAGCCCCCCGATTGGCCGCTACCAAGCTCGGCCAGGGGGGCCAGGGGGGCTCTTGTCACTGCTTTGTCACCAAAAAGTCGGCAAGAGGGTTCTTGCGGTGGTATCTCCTTGCCACCGCCTGTAACCGCAACAACCACAAACCACCTGCAAACGGTCAATTTATGCGATACCAGGGAAGACTATCGGCTACCCCCAAAAGCCGGTGGCTATTTCTGAAAATCGTGGTGTCCCCGGTTCAAGTCCGGGTCCCGCCACTTGTCCCTGCAAATGGGCACTTTTTATTCCGCAAACCCCGACTTGAACCGGGGACAGCCGCTTAGGGGGCCGCGCGTGTCACCTTCACGGTGACTGGCACGGTTGCCCTGACACGATGTTCAGGTATTGCTCCCCGACCTTCATGTAGATCCCTCTGACCCCCTCGATTGAGAAGTAGGCGTCCTGTTTCCAGATACCGACCCGCGATCCCCAGCATACTCGGCGAAAACAAGGACCTCGTCACCCTCGGCAAGCAACTTGTCGTGATTGAGCTACGATGATGGCCACGGGTGTTCCAAAGCGGGGGGTCCCTTTGATCTCGGTCAGCTGCACGTAGAAGGTGGTATAGATCTCGGGCGCATACTCCTCGGACCATTGGTCGTGATCCGGTTGCCGGCCATCGGCGGTGTTCCAGAGTGGCGGGTCGAACTTCCACGACCCGGCCGTAGACAATCAGCTCCGCGCTCCAGTCGGGTGACGGCAGGCTACCGTAGCGGATCATCGCGTAGCCACCGTTCGCGAGGTTCCATACCGCTACGAATCTCTGCCGCTGCCCGAGGCCGGTCCCGGGCTCATCGGGCGAAACCGAGGGTAGAGTTGCAAGGGGGCGTCCCCCCGTGTTGGACAGCGGGGTGGAAAGGGTGGAGCTTGGAGAAGTGTCGGCGGCGCTTCCTTGCAGCCTAGAGGGACTACCAGCGCGGAAAGGCCGAGGAGAAGAACAATCAGAACCAGCAGGCGCATCCGTTTCATATCCCTGCCCCTGGGGTGTTCAGCTCACCGACTCGAGTTGCGCAGCGGCCGCCAAGTCGCGTCACAGTATACCGTTAGGCTGGGATGCCGGGGGATTCACGGCAGATTCGACCAGGCCGCCACCGTCACCAGTCGGAAGGGAATGTCGGCAGACCATACAAGTCCGGGTTCCGCCACCCCCGCTGCTGCAGACATGTGACTACACGAGCACCAGGGAGAAGGACGTCGGGAAGGGGGTCGGAAGTGCTGTACTTGGTTCAAGTCCGGTCCCGCCACCTCCACAACTGCCGACCTGGCGGTCTGAAGGGCGATCTCGAAGCCCACGGCCAGGTCCGGCACCTCGAAGGCCAGCCCCTCCGGCGTGGCCGTGATGCTCCTGAAGATGCTGAGCGCTTCGCGTTGCTCACCGATCGTGGCCTCGGCCCAGAGCTTGTCCATATCGAGATCCAGTAGGTAGCGCTTAGCCGCCCGCCACTCGGAGACCCGAGTCTTTCCCTCGATAGTCGCCTTCTCCTCCGCGATCTGCCGGTCGAGTTCGGCCACAGCGTTCCTGAGAACCGGGCCTGGCGCTCAGCCACCAACGGCCGCGGTCTCTGGTGGAACTCCGGCCCCTCCCACATGAACGCCGCCTATCCCAAGCGCTTCTTTGATCGCCTCGGTCTTCCGTCTCTGCTCCGCGAGGCAGAGCGTTTCTCGTGCGCTTCATGAACCGCCGTGTACGGAACCGTACGCACGGTGGTGTAGGAGGACGGCGGGGGCAACCCCGCTCCTGCCCGATTCCGGCTGGTCCGTTCGCCAGGTACCGAGCTCGGCTGGCGCGGAGACACGATGCGAAATCGGGTGGGTCAAGCTTGCCTCGCCCATCACTAACATCCCATAGTGTGGGCAGCCGAGTCCCGGGGCCTCCGGGAGCGGGTCGCTGGAACTGCCGCTGAAGCCGCCCGGGTGCTAAACGAACAGTCGTGGTTGATGCTGAA
>CAVPLM010000015.1:0-28278 GCA_963706025.1 uncultured Actinomycetes bacterium
CAGGCTGATCGCCATCACGGCCATCCCCGCCACCAGCCCAAAGAGGCTGTCGTGGCCCTTGCCGTAGGCCCGGCTCGTCGGCAGGAGCTCGTCGAGGCTGATGTAGACCATGATGCCGGCCACCCCCGAAGAGGATCCCCATGACCTGGGGGGGAAGGAACCACCGTCCGCCGCCGAGGAAGAGCGCGGAGGACCAAATAGGCGATACCGGCGCCCACCGGTTCGGCCAGGCCGCTCAGGACCGAGTAGATGAAGGCCTTCCTGCGGTTTCCGGTGGCGTAGAAGATGGGCACGGACACGCTTATCCCCTCGGGGATGTTGTGCAGGGCGACGGCGATGGCGATGGCCAGCCCCAGGGTGGGATCCTGCAACACGGCCAGGAACGTGGCCAGACCCTCGGGGAAGTTGTGGATCCCGATGGCGAGGGCGGTGAACAGCCCCATGCGCATGAGCTTCTTGTCCACCCGGCCGTGGTCGTGCACTCCCCCCGAATGGGGGCCTCCTCCCACGGCAGCCTCTGCCGAGGCGAAATCCGGCAATGGGGCCGAAGGGTCGCGCAGGGGGGCCAACTCGGATTCCGGATGGGTCTCGTGCGGGTTCTCGGCTGCCGGGATCAGCTTGTCTATCAGACCCATAAGGAAGATGCCACCGAAGAAGGCGCCGACGGCTATCCAACTGCCCAAACGGACTCCGTAGCTCTCTGTCAGCGCGTTGGATCCTTTGAAGAGGATCTCGACGAAGGACACGTAGAGCATCACTCCTGCCGAGAAACCCGTGGCCACAGAGAGGAAGCGGTAGTTCGTCCTCTTGGCCGTGAAGGCGATCAGACTGCCGATGGCGGTCGCCAGCCCGGCGAAAGTGGTAAGCGCGAGGGCAAGCCATACGTCGTTCAATGCCGGCTCACTCCGGTCGTTCCTCCGGGTCCAACTCGAGGTGCTCCTCCGCGTCGACTCCGGGCGTCCCTCCGGGTCCAACTCCGAGCGCTCCGCCGGGCCCCATCTGCGGGGCCACCAGCTCCAGCGGCCCAGCAGCACGATGATGGCCGGCACCAGGGTGGTGCGGACCACGAAGGTGTCGAGCAGCACGCCGAAGGCGACGGCGAAGCCGATCTGCAGCAGCCCCAGGAGGCTGGCGCTCATCATGCTGGCGAAGGTGCCGGCCATGATGATGCCGGCCGAGGTGATGATGCCGCCGGTGCGGGCGAGGGCCAGCCGGGTGCCGTCCCGGGTGCCGTGCGCGGGCCACCTCCTCCTTCACCCGGCCGATCAGGAAGATGTTGTAGTCCATGCCCAGGGCCACCAGCATCACGAACATGAACATGGGCACCCACCACATGATGCCGGCGGCGCCCAGGATGTCGACGAAGAGCAGGCGCACGACGCCCAGGGTGGCGGTGTACGAGAGCAGGATGGTGAGGATCAGGTAGATCGGGGCCACCAGGGCCCGCAGCAGGAGGATCAGGACCACGAAGATGCCCGCCAGCACGAAGATCATGGCTCGGGTCATGTCGCGGTCGGAGGCGTCGCGCAGGTCGAGGAGCACGGCGGAGCTGCCCTCGACCACGCCCTTGGAACCCGCTGTCGCTCAGGGCTGCGCGCATCGCCTGCACGGTGGTCCAGCGCTTCCGGGCTGTAGGGACCGGCGTCGAGGACCACCTGCAGGCGGGTGGCGGTGCCGTCGTCGGAGAGGTAGGCGTCGCGGAGGGCTTTGAGCCCCTCGTTGCTCTTGAGGTAGAGCTCGGGGAGGAGGATGGCGTCGGGCCGGGCGGCGAACGGTTCCCTGGAGCTGCTCCAGGCCCTCGGCGAGGAGCGCCGAGTTGCGTGAGCGCCTGCTCGAGCACCGCTGCCGGCTGGGCAGGCGTCGTTCGCCGGCCGGAGTGCCTGGCGCCAGCTCGCGCCAGCTCGGAGAGCGCGCCGACCGCCTTCTGGTAGCCTGGGTCCTGCAGGACCTCCGGGTAGCCCTGGGCCAGTTGGAGCAGATACCCGTAGACGTCGGTCAGGCCGGCGGCCGCCTCTTGGAACAGGCGGCCAGCTCCGAGTCCGACCTGAGCTCGCCTGCGTCGAGCTCCACCGCTCCGGTGCTGCGGCCTGCTCCAGGTTCGCCATCCCGTCCCGCACGCCTTCGCCTGGACCGCCAGCTGGTCGGCGACGCTCAGGGTCTTCTGGTCGGGCAGCGATCCCGTGAAGCTGCGCACCGTGGTCACGTGGGGCAGCGCCGGCCAGCGTCGTCTGCAGCTCCTTCATGCTCGCCAGTCCCTGGGCGTGTCGAAGCCGGCCGGGTCGACCGCCACCACGTTGAGCGGCTGCATGGCGCCGGGGCCGAGGTGGGTCGGCCAGCACGTCGAAGCCCTCGCGGCCGGTCGTCCTTGGGGAGGTCGCCCAGCAGGTCGAAGTCGCGGGCCAGCCCGGCTGCCGTAGACGGCCAGCGGCACCAGCACGATCACCGGCACCACCAGCGCCACGATCGGCCGTCCCACCACCTGCCCGCCCAGGCGTGCCAGAGACCGGCCTCCTTCATGTGCCGGGCCTTGCGCGGCCAGAAGGCGTGGTCGCCCAGGATGGTGAGCAGCGCGGGGGTGAGGGTCAGGCCGGCCAGCAGGGCGATGGCCACCCCGATGGCGATGCTGGGTCCGGTGGTGTTGTAGAGGCCCAGCTCGGCCAAGGCCATCATGGCCAGGCCCACGATCACCGTGCCGGCGCTGGAGGCGATGGTCTCGCCCACGGCCCGCACCGTGGTCTTGACGGCCGGGGCCGGCGTGCCGACGTCGGCCATCTCCTCGCGGAAGCGGCTGATGAGGAACAGGCAGTAGTCGGTGCCCGCTCCGAACAGCACCACGATCAGGAAGACGTTGGTGTACATGGAGATGGTGAGCGCGTGCGCGCCCAGGAAGGCCACGACCCCCCGGGAGATCAGGTAGGCGAGCGCGATGGTGACCAGAGGGATCATGGGGCTCACCGGCGAGCGGTAGATCACCAGCAGGATGACCACCACCAGCAGGATGGTGATCCAGGTGGTGGAGTCGATGCTCCCTTGCGAGCTGCTGTTGTAGGCGGCGAGGATGGGGCCGTCGCCGGTCATGTAGGCCTGCACACCGGCAGGAGCCTGGTCCAGCGCGGGCCTGGATGGCGGCCATGGCCTCCTTGGTGACCGGCTCGGTGCCGATCGCGTTGAAGCGCACCAGGACGAGCGCCACCTGCTTGTCCTCGCTGGTCAGGCCGGCCCTGGTCTGCTCGTCGCCCAGGGTCGGGAGACCACACCTGGTCGACCGCCGGCGGGCGCCTCGGCGCCGCTCAGCCAGTCGGTCAGCTCGGCCACGAACTCCGCCGCCGGCTCCCTCGTCGGCGCGGCCACCCGGCGCCCGGCGTCGACCACCAGGACGGCGCTCGAAGGCGAGACCCGGTCGGGGAAGTACTTCTTGACCGTCTCGTTGGCGTCGAGACTGGGCGCGGATGAGGGGAGGAAGGCCCGCTGGTCGCTGACGGCCACATCGTTGATGTTGGGGGCCACCAGGGTCAGCACCACCGCCGCCACCACCCAGGCGGCGATGATGAGCCAGCGGAAGCGGACGGCGAACGAGCCTAGGCGGGCGAACATCGTCGGCTAGGCGTCATTCTGAAACGACCTGTTGGAGCCTGGCGGGCATGGTGGCATGGGCCTCGTCCCGCGAGCCGTTATGCGCGGGCGGATCTTCTTGCGCCGTTTGTAGGTCTTGGCCAGCTCGAGGAAGATGCCCACGTCGCGGTCGAGGTCGCTGTGGGTGCCGTCGAAGTAGAAGACCCGGATGGGGATGTTGTCGTGGTCCCGGCTCACCCGGGGATAGATGGCCTCGGTCACGATGCCGTTCATGCAGGTGAAGGGGCTGATGTCGACGATGCCGTCGGCTCCCTGGTGGTAGAAGTAGATGGCCCCGCCGGTGGAGAGCACCATCTCGCCCAGTGCCCCCTCCTGGGGCAGGTAGGGGTGGGCGTACTCCAGTATCTCGTTCACGTGCGGTTCGGGGTGATGGGCGAACACGTCGTGGAAGTCCTCCATGAGGGCCTTCTCGTCCCTGTGCATGATGCGGGAGGTGATGAACGTGCTTGAGCCAATCCTTGCTCACCCGCCGCTTCTCCTCGCGATGACGGCGGAAGGCCTCCGTCGTTCGTGTACCAGACCCACTCGCCGACGCCGGCCAGCCAGCACTCCCCGCCCTGAGCCTCGATGTGGCGGATGAGCTCGTTGTTGGCGAAGGTGTTCAGCCGGCAGAAGATCTCGCCCACCACGCCGATGAGAGGCCGGTCCTCGTCCTTGACCGGGATGGCCAGGAAAGCCTTCTTGACCCGCCGGAGGCCGGCTTGGAGGTCGGCCATGCGCTCCTTGTTCGTGATGCCCTGCCGGGCGACGATCTCGGACATCAGATCGAGGCAGTCGAGGTAGACCTCGTCGGTCTGGCCCGGGTTGACCTCGTAGGGCCGGGTCTTGAGCAGCAGCTTGAGCAGGATGTCCTGCACCACCACGGCGCGCCAGGCCGTGCGGATGAGCTCTCGGGCCTGGTCGCCCACGCCCGCGTAGCCATCGGCGGAGGTGAACGAAAGGATGGGGACGTTTTCGTAGCCCTGGTCGTCGAGGATGCGGCGGAGCAGGGCGACGTATTGGCCGAAGCGGCAGGGCCCGTTCGCGGTGGGGAGGAGGAAGGCGGTCTTCTCCGGATCAAGCTTCTCGTCTTCGACGAGCTTCATGTAGTCGCCCAACACTATTCGTTGGGGATAGCACTCGTCTCCCGAGGTGTACTTGCCTCCCAATTCCAAGGTGCGGGAGTCCTCTTCCGGCGTCACCCGGGTGTCGAAACCGATCGATCGGAAGGCGCCGGCCAGCATGCGCGAGCCGCCGTAGGGCATGCGACAGAGCCACAACACCCGGGTCTTGAAGTCGACATCGGCCTTGACCGTGGGGCTGGTCTCGGCGCCATAGGCGGCCACCGGCTTGGGGAGCGCGCCCAGGGCCGACTCGGCCGCCGCCCGGCTGCCCTTGCCGTTGCCGCTCTTGGTGACGGTCTCGGTGTCCATCTAGGTCTCCCTCACCGGCTGTTTCGCCCTGTCCTCGCGGGCCCACCAGCGTAGGAACCCCTTGCTGTCCAGATAAGCCTCGCAGCGGGTCATGGCCCCGGCGTCGTTGGTGTGCTCGTCGAACTGCAGGACCAAGAAGGGGTCGGGTGAAGCCGGGCCGATGTAGTGCTTGATGTACGAGTCGGGTCCGCACTTGAAGTTGGTCAGGTAGATGATGTGCAGATTGGGATGCTCCGACACCACCCGGGCCGCCTGCAGGATCTTGCGCCCGTAGTTCCAGAACATGTTGGGGGTCACCGTCGCGTGTCTCTCTTCCCCACAGAGGCAGGAAATCGATCGGGATGAGGTTGACCCCGTAGTAGCGGCGGAGCTTGGCCGGGATGTCCATGTTCACCCCGGAGTCGTAGATGTTGTAGGGGCGGCCCACCAGGACGATCCCCAGCTCGCCGTCCTCTTCCAGGGTGGCCAGGGCGTCGGCGCCGGCCGCCATCAGGCGCCCGCGGAACTCGGCCTGGGCTTCGTAGGCCTCGTTCAGGGCCTCGTCGACCACGCGCGCCGGCACGGAGAAGGCCCTCATCGCCACGCGGAGCGATTGCCGCATGTATTCCGGGCCGCGGCGGAAGTGCAGGGTAGGCGCGAAGAACCGGTCGCTGTAGGCGTCGAAGTGCGGGGCCAGCCGGATCACGTGGGGGAGAGTCTGACCCCAGGGGCAGGCGTGAGACTCGATCTCCGGGTGGTCGGTCTCTTCGTTCAGGTGGTTGGGGATGAAGACGTAGTCCGCCCCTTCCTCGAGGAGTTCGGCCACGTGCCCGTGGGCCACGCGGATGGGGAAGCAGGGTTCGGCCACGGACCCCTCGATGCCCATCTCCCGGATCTTCTTGTCGGTCTCGCGGGAGAGCATGATGTCGAACCCGCAGGCCTTGAAGAAGGTCGCCCAGAAGGGAAGCCGGTCGTACGTGTACATGGCCCGGGGGATGCCCATGGTGCCCCGAGGAGCGTCGGTACCGCTGCGAAGCAGGGTGGAGGTGTCTTCGGCCTCGGTCACGTAGGAGTAGAAGAGAGCATCCCGGAACCCGACCAGGTCGCGGATGATCGGCTCCTTGTCGACCTTGGCCCGTTTCCGGTAGCGGTCGGAGCACTTGTCGCCCCAGTAGGTCTTCTCCTCGCCGATGGTGAACTGGCGGATGTCGCATTCGTTGCTGCAACCCTTGCAGGTGAACTCCCGCATGGTGTAGTCGACCTGCTCCAGGTCCCAACCCCGGAAGCGGGAGGGAGTCTGGGTGGCCGACATCTTCTCCCGAGCCAGCAACGCCGCCCCGATGGCGCCCACCACCCCGTTGTACGGGGGCACGATGATGTCTTTGTCCAGGATCATGCTGAAAGCGGCTGCCACCGAGTCGTTGTAGGCGGTGCCACCCTGGAAGTAGATGGTGTCGCCGATATGGCGCCGGCCTACCAAGCGGTTGAGATAGTTGTAGGCGATAGAGAACGCCAGTCCGGCCACGAGAGCCTTCTTGTCCGCACCGCGCTGGAGGTAGGAGTTGACGTCGCGCTCCATGAAGACGGTGCAACGCTCGCCCAGACGGACCGGCGCATCCGAAGACAAGGCCAACTCGGCGAACTCGCCGATGATGTTGATCCCCAGTTTCTCGGCCTGCTCTTCCAGGAAGGAGCCGGTCCCCGCCGCGCAGGCCTCGTTCATGGCGAAATCGACCACCACGCCGTCCTGAAGGCTGATGAACTTGGAGTCCTGCCCGCCGATCTCGAAGATCGTGTCGGGCACTCGGTCGATGAGCTTGCGCCCGATGGCGGTGGCTCCGGTCTTGTGGGCGGTGATCTCGTCGTTGATGGTGTCGGCTCCGATAAGCTCGCCGATCAACTCCCGGCCCGAGCCGGTGGTGGCGACCCCGAGGATGTTGAGGCGGGGGCCCATCTCGCTCCAGATATCGGCCAGACCCTTGTTCACCACTTCCACCGGGCGACCGTCGGTCTTGACGTAGATCTCCTTGACCACCTCGCCGTCCTCGTCGAGCACCACCAGGTTGGTGGAGACCGAGCCCACGTCGACCCCCAGGTAGGCGTCGATCTGCCCTTCGGGCGGGAACCGGTAGGGCTTGACCCGGTCGCGGAGGAGGATGACCCGCTCCATGGACAGGGCGTCGCTGGTCTCGAAACCGGCGGATTGACCCCCCTGCAGCCGGTCCGGGTCGATGGTGACCATCTCGACTCCCGCGCTCTCGTCGGCGGCGGTCAGCGCGCTGCCTATGGCGCCCATCCAGGCGTAGTAGGCGGGGACGATCAGCTGGTCCTCGGCCATGTCGAAGGCCTCGCGTAGAGCGGCGACGGCCCCCTTGTTGGCCGCCACCCCGCCGATGAAGGCCACCCGGTCGCCGATATCCTTGCCTTTGGTGATGGTGCCCCGGTAGTTCCGCACCACCGCGTTGCAGAGGCCCTTCAGCACCTCCGGCGGTTGGTAACCCTTCTGCTGAGCGTGGATCATGTCCGACTTCGCGAAGACCGAGCAGCGACCGGCGATGGACGCCGCTTTGCCCGCTCCTCTCACGATGTCGCCCACATCCTCGATGTCGTAGAGCAGCCGGCTGGCCTGCTGGTCCATGAAGGAACCGGTGCCCGCCGCGCAGTCGCCGTTGGTGCCGTAGTCGGCGATACCCACTCTACCGGAGATCTCGTCGGTCTCCAGGCGGATGAACTTGGAGGTCTCACCGCCCATCTCGAAGACCGTGGTCACCTCGGGGTGTAGCGCTCCCACCGCCCGGGCGATGGCCTTGAACTCGTTCTCGTACGGGATGTCCAGCATCTTCCCGACCAGACGACCCCCGGTGCCGGTCACCCGCACGTCGGTGATCAAGCCCTCGGGCAAGACGGCCAACACCTGGCCGAGGAACTCCCGGGCCGTTTCGGTCGGACTACCTTTGATACGCCGGTAGACCGTGGCCAGGATGGGCGGAGCGCCCGAATGGGGGAGGGTCATGTCCTCCGTGCCGGTGTGTGACGGATCAAGAAAAAGGGCGGACCCCGAAGCCAGAGCCCGAAACGACTCCTGGTCTTCAGGTCCACCCACAACAGCGATCTTCACGCTGATGCAGCCGATATCAATGCCAAGCGTAGCCATCGTCTGTGTGCAGCCTCCGCATGGGGTGGTCCCCGGTCCCGCCTCCGGGCGACACCCGTCGGCCGATCGTCCCCCACCCGCTCTCGGGGAGAGCAGCCAGGGGGGCAGTACACCGTTGATGCGCGCTTTCTAGAGAGTCCCGGCGCCATGGAGGAGCCGATTTCACCCCGGATCGCAGCCCGGATAGATTACCACGTGAGCCGTCTCTGGGGCCCGGTCTCCGTGGCGTCCGGCGCCCAAGCCCGGCGCTCCGGGCCGGCGCCTAAGAGTTCGTTTCAGAATGACGCTTTGCCGACAGGGTGCGATCGGCGCGAGTGAGGCGAGGACGATGGATCGCTCCGCCCAGCGCGGACGAGGCGGCCGAGACTTCATTCTGAAACGAGTTCTAAAGGAAGAACACCGCCGTCACCACCGCGAAGATGGGGACGAGGACGGCCACGGAATAGCCCATGTAACCGAAGAAAGACGGCATCTTCAGGCCGGAGTGATCGGCTATTGCCTTCACCGCCAGGTTGGGGGCGTTACCGATGTAGGTGTTGGCGCCCATCATGACCGCTCCGCAGGAGATGGCGGCCAGGAACTCCGCCGGGGAGAAGCCCATCCCCGGTACGATCTGGGTGGAAGTGAGATCTCCTATGGTGGCCGCCCCCATCTGGCCTTGGGCCGTGGCCGTGAAGACCAGGTAGGTGGGAGCATTGTCCAGGAAAGACGACGAGCCTCCGGTAGCCCAGAAGTAGTGCCAGGGCCGGCTGAGACCGATGGTCTCCCCGTTCGCCTCGAGGAGGGCAAGGGCCGGGATCATGGTCGCGAAGATCCCGGCGAAGAGTACGGCCACCTCCACGATGGGAGCCCAGCGGAAGTGGTTTGCCGCCCGGGGTCCTCGGGGCCCCAGCCTGACCGAGAGGATGGCGAGGACGATCAAGACGACCTCACGGACGAAGGGGAAGTGGACGGTCTCACCGATCCGTGCGAGCGCATCGGAGAAGAGGATCGTGATGATGACCAGGGCGAAGAAGAGCAGGTTGATGGTGCCCTTGATCCTTATGGGCACGTAATCGGCCTCGTCCCATCGCCTGGCCACGGCCGGCTCGCGCCGATATTGGCGGATCTCGATCATCAAGTAGACCATGAGGGTGAGGCCCAGCGACAAAAGCCATTGGGGCCACAGACTCAGCGTCCAAGCGAACGGAACTCCCCGCAGAAAGCCGAGGAACAAAGGAGGATCGCCCAAAGGGGTGAGCATCCCACCGATGTTCGATACCGCGAAGATGAAGAAGACCACCGTGTGCCGGGTGTGGGTCCGCTCGGAATTGGCCCTCAGCAGAGGGCGGATGAGGAGCATAGAGGCGCCCATCGTGCCGACCAGGCTGGCCAGTAGCCCTCCTATTACAAGGAAGGTGAGGTTGGTACGAGGCGTGGCCACCAGGTTCCCGGTGAGGTAGACGCCTCCGGAGATGGTGAAGAGGGCAAGCAGCAGGACGATGAAGGAGATGTATTCCTCGGCTGTGTTCGCCGCCACGTGCAGGCCGAGGCTGCCGAACCGGGCGAACAGATAGACCACGGTGGGAACGCCGAGGACGGCTGCCACGATCCCCTTGTTGCGGTTCGAGTGGAACCACTTCTCGGCCACCAAGGGCAGAACGGCGATGGCTATCAGCATGCACGCGAACGGCACGAGCGCCCAGGGACTGAGTTGTTGGCCGAGTTCGATGCTCATGGGAATCCAGGGTTCCAGCTTAACACGGCGCCGGTCCATAGCCGCGCGCCGTTACCGCGGATCACCTGGCCCGTACCGATGTCCAATCTGGGTGCCCGATGGTATCGTGCGTCTCATCATGCCGGTCACAGTCGCGCAGATACTCGAACTCGACGTGCTCAAAGAAGCGCGCCTGCTGGCCGGCGCGGCCGGACTGGACCGGAGGGTGAGCTCCGTGACGGTGGGAGAAGTCCCCGACATCGCGGATTGGCTTTCCGGGGGAGAGATGGTCCTCTCCACCATGTACGCGGTCAGGGGCAATCTGGAGCGCCAACGGGAGTTCTGCCGGCGGGTGATGATGGCGGGTGCCGCCGCCCTGTTCGTCAAGACTACCCGCTTCGTCGAGAGCGTGCCCGCAGACGTCATCGCACTGGCCGAGAAGCGCAAGTTCCCCATCATCGAGGTCCCTCAGGGACTGCGCTGGACCCGACTCATGCAGGACGCCGCGGAAGTGATCATCAATCGCCAGGCTTCGCAGTTGGAGCAGTCGCACGCGATACACCGCAGTCTCCTGGGGGTGGTGATCCGCGGAGGAGGCTGGCAGGAATTGGCCGACGAGGCAGCTCACCTCTTGGCGAACCCGGTCGTTATCCTCGACATCTCTCTGGAAGTGTTGGCCGTGTCGGAGGGTCTTCCGCTCGCGACCGCCGACCTCGAGCTGCGACTAGGGAAGCCGGAGGTGCGTGAACGCTTCAACAGCGCGGCCCGCGAGGACAAGCTCTTCCGCGTCCAGGAAGGGGACCTCCCCACGATGTTCGTGCTACCGATCGTGGCCAGTCACAAGCGACTGGGCTACGTGTGCGCTCTTAGTGACGCCCCGGACCTCTCGTCGATGGAGACGTTGGCGCTTGAGCATTCTGCCACCATAGCCGCCCTGGGGATGGCTCAGGACAGGGTGCGTTTCGAGACGGAAGTCCGTCTGAAAGGGGATTTCGTCGACGACGTCATCAACGGGGGGGAGCCGGGTGGTGATTCCCTCCTGCGCCGGGGCGCCTTCCTGGGGTGCGATCTTGGCCAGGGAGCTACGGTCATGCTCCTGGGGGTCGATGAGTTCGACGGGCTCGTCGCCCGGAAGGGCTTGGACCAGGAGGCACTCGACAAGGCCGTCGAGCGCTTCTTCTCGTTGTGCTCTCGCTTCCTGTCGTCATCCGAGCCGTCTTCGCTCGTCAGCCTCAAATCGGGACACGTGGTGATCTTCGTATGCGGCAAGACCGCCCACGATACAAACGCTTTGGGGCGTTTGGCCGCGGTGTTGCAGGGTATGGGTCAGAAGGCAGGAGGACTGAGCATCTCCATCGGCGTGGGGGGGGTCGCTCCTGACTCCGCGCAGATGGGCAGGGGCTACCAGGAAGCGCTTGTGGCTCTCAAGGTAGGGCGGAAGCTGAACGGTCCCGGAAGCGTGCTTCATTTTCGCGACGTGGGAACGTACCGGCTTCTTTTGGACATATGGGAGAGAGATCCCGATGAGGTCCGTCATCTGTACGAGGAGACCATCGGACCGGTGGATCGGTACGACCAGGCGAACGGGACCCAACTCACCCAGACCCTGCTTGTGTTCTTCAGGAACAACGAGAGCCTCACCAAGACGGCGGCCGAGCTCTACGCTCACCGGCATACCATCCGCTATCGCCTGGAGAAGATCGCTGAGATAAGCGGGCTGAGCGCGTTCCAGACCGAGCACAAAGAGCGCCTCGGCCTGGGCCTAAAGGCTCGGAGCCTGCTTACCAGCTAATACCGCTCAGCTCTGGGGCTTGTTCAGCCCCGGGCTCATTCCGGCTCGACGATGGCGGCGGTACCGTAGGCCAGCACCTCGGTCATGTTGTTGCCGAGATCGGTCGCGTCGTACTTGACGGCTATGACGGCATTGGCGCCCATTTGCTCGGCATGCTGCACCATCCAGGAGAAGGCTTCGGCCCGGGTCTGCTCGCACAACTCGATGTACTCGGGGATCTGGCCTCCGCCCAGGGTGCGCAGGGAGGCGGTGATCTGGCTGCCGATCCAGCGGGCCCGTACCGTGACTCCGCGTACGACTCCAAGGGTGTGGACCACCCGGTAGCCGGGGATCGTCAGGCCTGTGGTGGTCAAGCGGTGATCCATGATTTGTCCTTTCTTGTGTTGGGACTACGCACCGCTTCCGGCTGCGCGATAGCGTATCGCGACTCCTCCACCGGTGCGTAGCCCCAGCACCCGCATGTCGGTCGGAACGGATAGGTGTGACTTTAGCGCTAATCGGAGCTGCATACCGGTTCCGGCTGCGCGATAGCATATCGCGACTCCTCCACCGGCATGCGCGCCCGCAACCGGTGTCTCAGTACCAGATGGCTGAGGGATGGGGCATCGCGACTCCTCCACCGGCACGTAGCCCCGTCGCTCACTGTGTCGGTCTAAGTCAGGTGTGACTTTAGCGCGAAAGGCCCCCCGGCGAACGCCGCGGGGCCTTTCTGAGCTTGTGCGCCTGGCTGGAAGGACCCGCCCGGCGGCGGGGGCCGCCGGGCGGACAGCAGGGTGGCTGTCTAGAGGATCGGGAGGTACCGCGATATCTCGTAAGGGTTGATGAGGGTCTTGTACTCGTCCCACTCCGCCCATTTGTTGCGGATGAGGTAGTCGCATACGTGGTTGCCCAGGGCCTCACGCACGAAGCTCGACTTCTCGAACTCCTTGATCGCCTGATAGAGGTCCTCGGGCAGAGAGTCGATGCCGGCAGCGGCGCGCTCCGCCTCGGTCATCTCGTAGATGTTGTTGCTTGCCTCGGGAGGAAGCTCCATCCCTTTCTCTATGCCGTCCAGGCCGGCGGCCAGCATGGCGGCGAAGGCCAGGTAGGGGTTGCAGGCAGGGTCGGGGTTGCGTAGCTCCACCCGGGTGGCGTTCTCTTTGCCCGGCTTGTAGAGGGGCACGCGCACCATGGCCGAACGGTTCCGGCGCGACCAGCAGATGTAGACCGGGGCCTCGTAGCCCGGCACCAGCCGCTTGTAGGAGTTGATCCACTGGTTGGTGACCAGGGCGATCTCCTTGACGTGAGCGAGGAGACCGGCCACGTACGACTTGCCGACCTTCGACAGGTTGTACTCGTCGCTCGCGTCGAAGAAGGCGTTGCGATCGCCCTTGAACAACGACTGGTGCACGTGCATCCCCGAGCCGTTCACCCCGAACATGGGCTTGGGCATGAAGGTGGCGTAAACCCCCTGGGCCTGGGCGATCTCCTTGACCGTGAGGCGGTAGGTCATGACCTGGTCGGCCATGGTCGTCACGTCTTTGAAGCGGAGGTCGATCTCGTGCTGGGAAGGGGCGACTTCGTGGTGCGAGTACTCCACCTGGATGCCGAGAGCGTGCAGGGCGTTGATGGTGTCGCGCCGCAGATCACTGCCTGCGTCCAGAGTGGTGAGGTCGAAATAACCGCCCTGGTCGAGCACGTCGGTGCCGAGGCTGTCCCGAAAGTAGAAGAACTCCAGCTCCGGCCCGACGTTCATGGTGTAGCCCATGGCTTCGGCCTTGGCCACCACGTTCTTCAGCACGTTGCGGGGATCGCCGTCATAAGGTTCCCCGGAGGGCTGCTTGATGTCGCAGAACATGCGGGCGGTGCCGCCGGCACCGGCCCGCCAGGGCAGCACGGCGAAGGTGCTCGGATCGGGCCAGGCCACCATGTCGGACTCCTCGATGCGGGCGAAGCCCTCGATCGAGGAACCGTCGAAGCCCATGCCCTCTTCGAACGCGCCCTCGAGCTCCGCGGGGGTGACGGCGAAGCTCTTGAGGAAGCCGAGGACATCGGTGAACCAGAAGCGGATGAACTTGATCTGTTTCTCTTCGACGATGCGGAGGACATCTTCCTTGGTCAGTTTCTCCGCCATCAACTGCTCCTTTCACAGTAGGCGCGTGGGTGGACTTCGTGTTTGTGGACGCTAGTAGACATACAGCCTGCCATATGGCCTCGAGGTATAGGGATAGATCTTGACGAAAGGCGCCTCCAAGATCGGCTCTGGGTCCAGGTTCATCACCCGGGAGTAGTCGGTGACGATGTCCCGCAGGCGCGCTCGGTCGGCCTCGTCCGGCTCGGCGATGCGCACTTCCTTGCCCAGTTGATGCTCGGCCACCTCGCCTCGGACGTACATCACGCCCGCGTGCATGCCGGTGCCCACGTAGGAGCCCACCACGCGGCCGCCGTCTCCCCCAGACCCAGCAGCACGATCTCGCCGCCCGCCATGTACTCGCCGAAGAAGTCGCGCGCGCGGCCGCCCACGACGATCACCGGCCGGCTGTCCCCGTAGGCCTTCATGTGGATGCCCACCCGGTAGCCCACGTTGCCGCGCACGTAGACCGGCCGCCGCGCATGCCGTAGCCGAGCACGTCGCCGGCGTCGCCGTTGACGATGACCAGGCCCGGTTCATGGTGTTCGCCATGCCGTCCTGGGCGTTGTCGTTCACCACCAGCGTGGGACCGTCCATGAAGGCGGCCAGGTCGTTGCCCGGGACCCCGTTGATGGTCAGGGTCACCCCCGGGAAGGCGAGGCCGGCGCCGATGTAGCGCTGGCCGTTGACGTTGTCGAGGACGACCTCGGTGGCGCCCCGTTCGATCTCCTCGCGGATCTGCTCGTTCAGGGTCTTGTAGTAGATGCCCTGGCCGTCGATGCGGGCGCGGCCGCCCTCGCGGGTGGCCGCACCCCGGTCGGTGCCCGGCTGGCCGGCCGCGATGCGGGCCGGCTCGATGCCGGTGGGGCCTCTGCGGGCGGGGCCGGTGGGCACGTTCCGGACCGTCGCGGAGTCGGGGGCCACGGGCCTGTCCTCGTAGGCCGTCATCGGCGATGCCCCTCACAGGCCGGCGGGCTTGACGCCCAGGATGTCGAGGGTGCTCTCGTCCAGGCCCAGGCCGCGGAGCCGCTCCCGGCTGCCGCGCAGGCTCTCGATGGCGTTGACGCCCAGGGCGCCCAGGATCTCGGCGATCTCGTGGGTCCAGGCGTGCACCAGGTTGACCACCTGCTCGGCGCCCCACTCCGGGTCGAGCCGGCGGGTGAGCTCCGGCCGCTGGGTGCAGATGCCCCAGGAGCAGCTGCCGGTGTGGCACTTCTGGCAGACGTGGCAGCCCAGGGCTACCAGGGCGGCGGTGCCGATGGCGCAGGCGTCCGCTCCCAGGGCGATGGCCTTGGCCACGTCGGCCGAGCTGCGGATGCCGCCGGCCGCCACGATCGAGGCCCGGTTGCGGATGCCCTCGTCGCGCAGGCGCTGGTCGACGACGGCGATGGCGATCTCGATGGGGATGCCCACGTGGTCGCGGATGATGGTGGGGGCGGCCCCGGTGCCGCCGCGGAAGCCGTCGAGGTAGACGATGTCGGCCCCGGCCCGCACCACCCCCGAGGCGATGGCGGCCACGTTGTGCACGCCGGCGATCTTGACCGAGACGGGCTTGTAGCCGGTGGCCTCCTTGAGGGCGTAGATGAGCTGGCGCAGGTCCTCGATGGAGTAGATGTCGTGGTGGGGGGCCGGCGAGAGGGCGTCGGTGCCCTGCGGGATCATGCGGGTGATGGAGACCTCTCGTCGATCTTCTCGCCGGGCAGGTGGCCGCCGATGCCGGGCTTGGCGCCCTGGCCGATCTTGATCTCGACGGCCGCGCCGGCCTGCAGGTAGCTCGCGTGCACCCCGAAGCGGCCCGAGGCGCACTGCACGATGATGTGGTCCTGGTAGGGCTCCAGGTCGGCGTGCAGGCCGCCCTCGCCGGTGTTCATGAAGGTGCCCAGCTCGGCTTGGCGGCCATGGCCAAGGAGCGGTGCACGTTGAGCGAGACCGAGCCGTAGCTCATGCCCCCGAACATGATGGGCGTCTCCAGCTGGAGCTGGCGGTCGAGCTCGGTGAGCAGGCGCAGGCCGCCGCCCGTTGCGCTCCGCGGCCACCTCGATCAGAGTCGGGCTTGCGGCCCAGGAAGGTGCGCAGCTCCATGGGCTCGCGCAGCGGGTCGATGGAGGGGTTGGTCACCTGGCAGGCGTCCAGCAGCAGGTGGTCGAAGATGCGCAGGTAGGGCTTGTCGTTGCCCATGCCGGTGAGCAGCACCCCGCCGGTCTCGGCCTGCCTCCAGATGGCCTTGCGCAGCTCCGGCGACATGCTGTCGGAGTCCTTGTAGGCCAGGGGGTTCTTCTCGATGGTGATGGCTCCGCCGGGCAGAAGGTCACGCAGCGGTGGCAGGCGGCGCACTTGGCGTGGTCGGGGATGGGTCGCCGTTCGCGCCTCGTCGAAGTGGTAGACGTTCCAGCCGCACTGCTGCACGCAGCGGCCGCACTTGAGGCAGGCCTCCCGGTCGATGCGCACCCGGAACTCGGAACGGATGAAGGTCGTGAGCGCCATCACACCACCCCGGACACGGCGGCCTGCCGGGCCGCCCGCCCTGACCGGCGCCCGATGGGCCTGGGCGATGGCCTTCTGCCGGCCCTTCTCGCTGACGCGGGCGACCACCGGCTCGCCCGCCCGGGGCATCCAGCTCTTCTCGGGCTTGGGGCAGATCTCGCGGATGGCCGACTCCTCGCTGGCCACGTAGACCGATGTCGCCGTCGCGCGCGGCCACCAGCGGGCGCAGCTTGATGCGGTCGTTGAGGGCCACCATGCCGTCGCCCATGCCCAGCACCACGGCGAAGGGGCCGTTCAGGAGGGCCGGCCCGTAGACCATGCGCAGGGCGGTGTAGAGCCGGCGCTGCTCTTCGGGCATGAGGTCGATGTCCTTCCAGAAGGGGCTGGCCAAGGCCTTGCAGGCTATCTCCACCGGCAGGCCGTGCCGGCGCAGCATCAGGTCGAAGAGGTAGGTGACCACCTCGGTGTCGGTCGCAGAGAGCAGCTGTAGCCGAACCTCTCCAGGTAGCGCTGGTTGATGCCGTAGGAGCTGATCTCGCCGTTGTGCACGATGCTGTAGTCGAGCAGGGAGAAGGGATGGGCCCCGCCCCACCAGCCGGGGGTGTTGGTGGGGAAGCGGCCGTGGCCGGTCCAGGTCCAACCCTGGTACTCGTCGAGGCGGTAGAACTCCCCGATCTCCTCGGGGAAGCCCACGCCTTTGAAGGCGCCCATGTTCTTGCCCGAGGAGGCCACGAAGGCGCCCTCGATGTGGGTGTTGATGTCCATGACCGCGTGCACCACGTAGTCCTCGGCGGTGAGCTGGGTCTCGGGCAGGCGCTCGTCCGCGATGTCCAGGAAGTAGCGCCAGAGGATGGGCTCGTCCTCGATGCCGCGGATGGGCTTGGTGGGGATGGGCTCGTCCATGACCACGCGAAGTGCTTCTGGAGGTAGTACTCGGTGTCTTCCTTGGCCACGTCGTCGTTGTAGAGCAGATGGAAGCAGAACAGGTGGGGAAGTCGGGGTAGATGCCGTAGCCGGCGAACCCGCCGCCCAGCCCGTTGCCGCGGTCGTGCATGGAGGCCATGCTGCGCACGGCCAGCTCGCCGCTCATGCGGGCGCCCGATTCGTCGCACACCCCCATGAGGCCGCAGCCGCCCAGGATGCGCTGCTCGGCTTCCTCCCTGTAGCTCGGCCGGGGCGCGAAATGGCGCCCAAGCTCGGACCGGGCCACGGGCGCGGCCGCTCCGATCCGGCCGCTGTTATCGCCGTCAAGGTCGCGCGGTCTCATCCCCGGCCCTGTCATTCCCGGTCCTCTGTCTCTTCGAGGATCGTCCTCAGTTCGTCGAAGCCATTCCCGGGAAGGGAGGGGAGACCCAGCCTCTCTCGGGCGGTGGACCTGGGCGTGCCCAGCATCCCGGTGTCCGCGAAGGTCTGATAGTTGGAGCGGACGGCTACCGGGACTTTGCCCTCTTCCTGGGCCAACCACTTGAGTCGCTGGAACACGTCCGCCATGCCCATGCGGCTGTGGCAGTGCTCGTAACAGGTCAGGCAGTCGGAGCAGCGCCAGATATCACCGCGCTCGAGGATCCCTTCCAGATCGCCGGCCAGAAGCTCCCCCATGATGGCCGAAGGCAGGAACCGGTCGTCGGAGCGGGCGACAGGGCAGTCGTCGTCGCAGGCCTTGCAGGCGGCGCAGGTCTGCAGCTCGGTCAGCTCGAAATCGCGGGAGACAGACTCTCGCTGAGCGAGCTTGAGCGGCCATTTCTCCAGGAACGGCGCCACGCTCACCCGGTGCATGTCCAGCCCCAGCTCACTCGGATCCATGCCCAAGGCCAGAGCGATCAACTCCGTGATGTAGAAGACCGGGACGCCTGCCTCTCCGGCCGCGCGCAGCTGGGTGGCCTGGTTGAGGTCGAACTGTAGGAAACAAGAAGGGCACGAGACCACCAGGGCGTCGGCCCCTTGGTCGCGGATATCGGAGAGCTTCCGCTCGCACATGTCCAGAGAGGCCTGGCGCTCTCCCACCCGGTCCAGGGCGTTGCCGCAGCAGTCCATCTTGGTCTCATAGTCGACCACGGTCGCTCCCAAAGCCCGTACCAACTGCTCGAACTTGGTAGGCGCGAGGGGACTATCCCAACGGATGGCGGGGCTGGGACGGAGTAGGTGACAGCCGTAGTGCACGGCGATCCGCATGCCCCAGAGAGGCTTGACCACGCGCTTGCTCAGGGCGGCCGGTCCCAGGTCTTCGCTCAGCCATTCCACCAAGTGCCAGACGTCCGCGTCACCCCTGTACTGGACCCCGCCCGGGGCCAGACGGCGGTTCACGCTCTCATGCAGCCGCCAATCGACCTTGAGGGTGGAGATCACCGACTTGAAGGTGGAGTAGCATCCGTTGCAGGGGGTGAGCAGGGGATGGCCTTGACGCTCGGCTACGGCCAGATTGCGGGCCGCCGTCAGGTAGTAGGCCTCCTCGTCCACGGCCTTGACCAAGGTCGTCTCCGGGCAACAGGTGAAACCGTCGGCGTCCACCAGGTCGATCCCCAACTCGCGAACCACCAGGCGGGTAGCCTTTTCAATGAAAGGGAAGCGGGCAGGGATGGTGCAACCCCAGAACATGGTCATCCGTCTCATAGCGCGCTCACCACCCTGTGTCGCTACCAGTCAACCCTTGCCGGCCCCGCCTCAACGGGACGCAGGGAGAATAGCAACAGAAGAGCGTGTGTGGTCTATCCAGGTGGCCTATCTTTGGCCGGTCTGGATGTACAGTTGGATAGACCGCAGGCCGGCGGCGCCCCCGGTCAATCGCGCTCGAACGGTATCCCCAGACTTCGCGGTTGGACCACCCGCATCGAGCGGAGCACGCGGGCTACCACCCGCCGGGATGGTTCAGGCAGGGCGGCCAGCACCTTCTCCACCCATTCGGCGTTGCCGATATTCACCAGCAAGAGCGCGAGGATCATGAGGGGGAAGGGCGCCACCTGCAGGACCTGGGACGGGATGCCCTGCAGGTCCGGTTGGAGCACTACGCTCAGCCACTGCAGGAATCCGAACAGATAGGCACCGAGGGCGACGCGGACGGGGCTCCACGCCCCAAAGATGACGATGGCTAGAACGATCCACCCCAGTCCGTCCAGCCCCGAGATCGTCCCCTTCCAGCCGGCCTTGACACTGAGCGAGAACATGGGACCGGCCAGCCCGACCAGCGCGCCTCCCAGAGCGGTGTAGAAATAGCGGATGACGTTGACCCGGGCCCCGCGGGCGAAGGCGGCCTCCGGACGCTCTCCCACAGCCCGCAGAACCAGACCGGGCCGAGTGCGGAAGATCCACCAAGAGGCCACGAAGATCAACGCGAAGCTGAAGTAGGTCATGACGTCGTGCTTGAAGAAGAGCGTGCCCAGGATGGGTATGTTCTCCAGTCCGGGTATGGGCCGGAGCGAAAGCGTGGGGCCCTGTTCGCCCATGTAGGGATTGCCCAGGAAGTAGGCCAGATCCCGACAGAAGAGCGTGAGCACGAAGCCCACGGCCACCTGCGATTGACGGAGGGTGATGCTGCCGAAGGCTACCACCAGGGCCACCGCGGCCCCGATGACGCATCCGGCCAGGAAGCCGAGCACGAGGCTGTCGGTGGTGAGCGCCACCACGAAGCTGCCCATGGCCGAAAGGAGTATGGTCCCGTTCACGGAAAGGTTGATGATCCCGGCCCTCTCGGTCAGGGTCTCGCCGATGGCGGCCACCACGATGGGCGCCGCCGTCGCCAGCACCCCCGCCAGACCTATGAGCCAGGTGGTGGCGTCCACGGGGCTACCCTGGGCTTCCCGGATTAGGGGTACCCACGCCCAGGCTGGCCGGCAGGTGCACCTCAGCCGGCTCCAGCAGCGCTTCCCCTCCCGTCGACGCCCCGGGCGGCGCCATCGAGGCGTCGGCGGCCCGCTTGCGGCGCAGGTAGCGCTGCCGCGCCCCCTCGACCAGGATCACGAAGAGCACCAACGCGCCCTGCAGCACTCCCGCGAGAGTGGAGTCGAGCTTGAGGACGATAGGCAACTGGATGCTGCCTATGTTGAGGGCGGCGAAGAACAGCGCCACCGGGGCTACCCATATGGCTCGGTACAAGATGAGCATCCCCACCATCAGGCCCAAGAACCCGTAGCCGCTCGAGATCGAGGGGATGAGACGGTGATAGACGCTCGTCACCTGGATGGCCCCCGCCAGACCGGCCAGCCCGCCGCAGAAGAGGAAGGCCAGCAGACCGTATTGCCAGGTAGGTACGCCCAGGAGGAAGGCGGCCCGGTTGTTGAGGCCCACCGCCTTCAGGCGCAGACCGAAGTAGGTGCGTTCGAGGAGGATGTAGACGACTATCACCGCCAGGATACCCAGCCCGAGCGACCACAGGCTGAGGCGCAGGCCGCCCACCGTGGGCAGAGACAGCTGGTCGGGGAAGGGTTCGGTGCCGCTCATCGAGCCGATCCCGGGTCGCTTCCAGGGTCCGAAGATGAGCCACAGGGTGAGAGCCGTGGCCACGTAGTTGAGCCCCAGGCCCCCGAAGATCTCGTTCACTCCGCCGAAGGTCTTCAGGATGCCGGCCAGTGCGGCCCACAGGCCTCCGCCGACGACGCCGGCGATCATGGCCAGCACGATGATGAGCGCGGGGGAGAGGGCCGTGTCCTGCAGCAGGCGCAAGACCCAGGTGGTGAGCACCGCGCCCAGGACGATCTGTCCTTCCACCCCGATGTTCCACAGGCCGGCCGCGAAGGTGATGAGGACGCCGGCCGCCGCCAGCAGGAGCGGGACCCAGGCCACCAGGACGTTCGAGAAGCTGCTGAGCGAACCAACAGCCCCCTTGGCGATCTGCACGTAGGCCTCAAACGGTGGGGCTCCCGCCACCAGGAGGATGAGACTGGTGATCAGGAAAGCCAGTACCAGGGCGCCCAACTGTATGCCCAGATTGATCCAGGTCTGGCGGGTGAAATGGGCGCGGCCCCGGGCGTCCTGGGGAGAGTCCGGGGCCGTCTCAGCCATCCCCGCCCCCGGCGCCGCCTCTCGCCGAACCGCCTTCGAGGCGCCTCCTCCGATGAGCTGCCCCAGCTCCTGCACCGTCGTGGTAGCCGCGTCGAGCGGCCCCGATACGTTCCCGGCGAAGAACACCAGTATGCGGTCGCTGTAGCGGAGAAGCTCCTCGAGATCGCTCGACGCGAAGATGATGGCCCCACCTTGGTTGCAGCGGTCTTTGAGCTTGCTCCACAGGTAGATGACCGACTCGATGTCCAGGCCCCGGGTGGGGTGCTCGAGAAGCATCAACTTGGCCCCGGCTTTGACCAGGGCAAGCAGGGCCCGTTGCTGGTTGCCTCCCGACAGCGACTCGACCTTGTTGGCGGGCGTTCCCCGTATGTTGAACTCGGCGATACGCTCCTGGGCCAGGCGGCGGCCCTTCTCACGGTCGATGAACAGACCGGGCTTCGGCTGGGTGAGCAGGAAATGGTCGGTCAGGCTGAGACCGGGGATCAGGCCCTCTTCCAAGCGGCTGGCCGGAACGTAGGCGACGCCCTTTCTCTTGAAATGACGGTAGTTCTTGCCGGTGAGATCGACGTTCTCGAACGACAAACGCCCGCCGGTGACCGGCACCAGCCCGGCACACGCCCGCAAGAGCAGGCTTTGGCCGCTGCCTTCCATTCCCGCGAGCCCTATGGTCTCGCCTGCGCGCACCTCGAGATCGACCCCGTGGATGCGGAGGCGACCGTGCTCGGCTTCCAGCGCGGACAGCCGCAGCAACGTCTCGCCGGGCGTGCAGGCTACCCGCTCTCCCGGAGAGATCTCGCGCTCGAACATCATGGTCACAAGTCGTTGCACTTCAAACGGGGGCAGCGCCTCCCCGACGAGGCGGCCCTGTCTGAGCACCGCCACCCTCGTGCACAGGTCCTGGATCTCGTCCAGTTTGTGGGACACGAAGATCACGGTCTTCCCCTGGGCGGCCAGGCGACGTAAGGTCTCGAAACAGCTCGGCCCTCTGCCGCGCGCTGATCCCGGTGGTAGGCTCGTCGAGGATAAGGACCCCGGCTCCCAACCAGAGGAGGCGGAGTAGTTCGAGCTGCTGCCGCTCGCCCACGGTCAGGGACGCGACCTCGGCCTTCAGGTCGATCGAGAGTCCGAGCGAACGCGGCCAACTCCTCGATGGCGGCGGTGGCCTCTGCCCGGCGGGGGACTATCCGGCCGGGCGCGCCGATGAGCAGATTGTCGACCACCCGCATGGGGGGGAAGTCGAGGGGGTCCTGGTGGAGCATGCCCACGCCGTGCCGGATGGCGTCTGCCGGGGTACGCATCGCCACCCTGTTCCCGTCCAGGAAGATGTGGCCGCTGTCTGCCGGCTGGAAGCCGGACAGGATCTTCATGAGCGTGCTCTTGCCGGCCCCGTTCTCTCCCAAGATCCCTTGGATCGTGCCGGCAGGCACGGTGAGAGTGATCCCGTCGTTCGCTTTGACGGGACCGAAGTGCTTGTGGATATCGGTCAGTCGGACTTCCACGTGTCAGGGATCCTCAGGGTCGTTTCCTAGGGGAACCAGAAAGGGGAGACCGGCACGGTCTCCCCTTTGCTGGATACATCCTTCGCCAACGTTGGCGTGCTTATTCGGATGCGCTCTGGCCTTCCATGCCCTCCAACAGTTGGGGCAGGTACCAGATCTGTTGGTCGGTGGCGGTCTCCCCGTCGGCGAGGTAGGCGGTGCCGTCCTGCAGGTTCAGGGGGCCCTTCCAGAGGTTCAGACCTCCGGCCAGAGCCGCGATGAACTCATCCACCTTTGTGGAGGCATCGGCCGACAATCCTTCGCCCTTCTTGAAGCCCACGATGGAGGTGTCCGGGTTGTTGATGTCGGTCCAGTCGGGGCCCACCCAGTTCCAGAAGCTCGTCCATTGCCCGTCGCGGGCGGCGGTGACGGCCTTCAGGTATTCCGGGCCCCAGTTGAAGTAAGGGACACCCAGGGCGACCGTCGGGAGCTTCCTCCAGCGAGCCCACGAAGTCGTAGGGGATCGCCCACACCTGCTTGCCGGCGTCGGACAGCTTGCCGGCCTCGACGAGGGCCTCGGTGGTGTCGATGCCGGAGATGACCACGTCATAGCCCTGATTGAAGAAGTTGTCGGCCACCTGGGTGGGATCGGAGGTGACGCCCGGGATGTTGAACCAGAAACCGATCCAGTTGACGCTGAACTTCAGCTCGGCCGGGTCTTTCTTCAGATACTCGGTCCAGGCGTATCTAGCGCCCAGATAGACGGAAGCGGCCAGGCGGCGGGTCTCGTCGTTGATCAGCGGGCCCGAGATAGCCGATCTTGCCTGTCTGAGTGGTCAGGGCGGCGGCGACGCCGGCGATCATCTTGCCGTATTCCATCTTGCCCATGATGTTGCTCAGGTTGGGCAGGTCCTGGAAGTCCTTGCCGTCTTTCCAGGCGCCGTCGCCGGAGGTGTGGACGCACCGGGATGTCCGGGTGGGCCTTGGCGAAAGCGATGGCGCCGTCTTTCATGTCGTCAGAGGTGAAGAAGATCATCTTGGCGCCCTGGGCGAGCAGCTCTTCGGCCAGCTGCTCGACAGTGGTGCCCGGCCGGTCGGCGGAGTTGGCCTTGTCGACGTAGACCATCTTGGCGCCGGGGAGTTTCTCCTCGACGTAGAGGCCGCCTTCGTAGTTGGCCTGGCTCCAGCCGCTGTCGTTGTAGGGCCCCACGAGCACCATGCCGAAGGTGAACTCCTCGGGGGCCGGCTCGTCGGTGGTGGTCGTCGGCTGCTGCACCGACGGTCGTGGTGGTAGCAGGGGCGGCTGTGGTTGTGGTTTCGGTAGGGGCAGTGGTCGTCGTCTCTTCGGTGTCGTCGCCACACGCGGCGCGCGAACAGGCCGACGGCGACGAGTAGTATCACGAGTGCGCTGCAGATGAAGACGCGGCGTGATCGGGATGCGGGCATTGCGGGGAGCACCTCACACTTCTTGTTCAGACTGACGCCCAACGGTCCAGCATGCGGAGAACCGCCGTCTGATGCTCGGTGTGACCTCCTTTCGTCCTCTCTCTCCAGCGCAGGCGCCCACCGGCATGACGCCGAGGAACCTGAGCCATTCTAACCACTGGGGCCGCCGTGTTCCAGCGGTTGCCGGGTTCGGGGGTCAGAAGTCGATGATCTTCATCTCGTAGATCTCGTCCATCTCCAGACAGCGGTCGATGGCCTCCTGGGGCACGTCGTTGTCGAGCCCCAGGATCATGATCGAATCCGTGGAGACGTTGTCTATCGCCGCTCGAGGTGACCATCCGGGAGATGTTCACGCCGTACTCGCCCATGATGGTGCCCACCCGCCCGATGACGCCGGGGACGTTCCTGTGAGGGCGTAAGGCCAGCCTGCCCTCGGGCACGAAGGTGATGGGGAACTCCCCGATCTGCACGATGCGCGGGTGCCTGTGCTCCAGCACGGTGCCGGCGATGGCGAACTCCGGCCGTCGCCCTCGGTGACGATCATGCGGATGAGGTTGCGGTAGTCGCCGCTCTCCAGGGAGATGGTCTCGCTGCACCTCGATGCCCGATCTGCTCGGCCAGCAGGCCGGCGTTGACGAAGTTGACGGTCCGCGAGGCCATGCTGCCCTCGAGTATGCCCTTGAGCGCGACCAGCGAAAGGATCTTGGCGTCTTCCGGCTCGTCGATCTCCTTGCCGGCGAAGACGATCTCCACCCGCTTGACGCTTTCCCGCCGGATCTGCCGGTAGAGGATGCCCATCTGCTCGGCCAGCCGGATGAAGACCTGCAGCTTGGCGAAGACTCCTCGGAGAGCGCGGGGATGTTGACGGCGTTCTTGACGATCTCGCCCTGGAGCCCGGCGATGACCTCGGCGACCACCTCTTCGCCCACCCGCCTCGAGGCCTCGAAGGTGGAGGCGCCCAGATGCGGCGTGCCCACCACGTGTCGAACTCGTAGAGCGGGTGGCTCTCCTGGGGCTCGTGCACCCAGGTGTCGACGCCCACGGAGGCGATGTGGCCCGACTTCAGCCCCCGGTAGAGGGCCTCCTCGTTGAAGAGGCCGCCGCGGGCGCAGTTGACCAGGCGCACGCCCGGCTTCATCAGCGCGATCTGCTCGTCGCTCGATCATGTTCAGGGTCTCTTTGGTGCGGGGCGTGTGGATGGTGATGAAGTCGGACTCGCGGAGCAGCTCCTCGAGCGTGGTCTTCTTCTCGACGTTCAGGTTGCGCGAAGCGGGAATCGGGGATGTAGGGGTCGTAGGCGATGACCCGCATGGCGAAGCCGCGGGCCCGCTGCGAGACCAACCCGCCGATGCGGCCCAGGCCGATGATGCCCAGGGTCTTGCCGTAGAGCTCGCTGCCCTCGAACTGCTTGCGGCCCCACTTGCCGCTCTTGATGAAGCGGTCGGCCCAGGGGATGTTGCGGCTGCTGGCCAGCAGCAGGCCCATGGTGTGCTCGGCGGCCGAGACGACGTTGCTCTCCGGCGTGTTGCAGACGATGACGCCCTTCTGCGTGGCGTAGGGGACGTCGATGTTGTCCAGCCCGGAGCCGGCCCTGCCCACGATGCGCAGGTTGGCGGCCGCGTCGAGAAGCTCCTTGTCGATGAGCGTCTCGCTGCGCACGATGATGCCGTGGTACTCGGGGATGATGGCGAGGAGCTCCTCGCTGAGTCAGGCGGTATCTTGACATCCACCTGGCAGCGGCCGACAGCAGAGCGATGGTTTCCTCGTCCATGAGTTCGGCGACGAGGACCTTGCATCTGCTGAGGTCTTCCAACCCGCCTCCGTCGCCGCGCGCGGCCGGCGCGCCGGGTTCACTTTGCGGCTCTAGGCTAGCACACGGCCGCGGCGTGCTTCCACAGGCTGGGGAGGCGGCAGAAGGGGCGGCGCGGCAGGCATACGCCTGCCGCCCCCGCGCCCTCGAGAATCGAGTCCGATCCGACTCAGGCGTCGCCGCCCGGCCAGTGCGAAGAAGAACTTCTCGGGCGGACGGCGCTCGGGCACCGTCACGTGGGGCACCGTCCCTTCGTTCCATTCCTTCGAGACATAGAGGTTGCAGTAGCAGCTGCCGTACTCCTTGACGTCGGCTTCGCGGTAGTCGCAGGGGCAGATGATGTCCTTGTCGGCTTCGCGGTCGCCGGAGGCCAGACGGCAGGGGCAGCACATGTAGCCGTAGCGTTCCTTGTTGGTGAGCAGACCGTCGATGAGCTCCATGATCAAATCATGGTTCTTGTTGAAGAAGTAGCCCTTGGGCTCGTTGACCTTCTTCAGCCGCTCGTAGATGTCTTCGACCGTGCTCACAGTCCCAACGCCTCCAGGATCTCGAGCTCGCGGTAACCGACGATCACCTTGTCGCCGATGAGGAGAGTGGGAAAGGACGCCTGCGGATTCACTTTGCGACTTCTTCGATGGTCTTGCCCATTTCGTCCCTGGGAAGAAGGTCCACGTCGACGAAGTCGTACTCGACGTTGTGCTCGTCCAGCAGCTTCTTGGCGTTCCTGCAGTGGCCGCAGGTGCTGAGCGCGTAAAGGAAGACCTTGGGTTGATCCATGTTCTCACCTTTCCGTTGTGACCGGGACCACTATACCCGGTTATTGACAACATTGCGAGAGGAGATACCCCAAGTAATCTTGAACGATGCCTCACGCAGCTTGACATATGGCCGTTGAAATATTAAGGTGTCGGTTTCGTCCCATACGTGCCCGGGAGGGGATCGTGAACGGCCTTGCTAAGGCGCGGATACGTGTTTGGTTGATGGGGGTCCTTCGTCCTCGTCTTCGCCCTGGTCCGGGGGTTTTCGGCTGTCGCCGCCGCCCACCCGCGGATGTAAGGGGAGACCCGTGGTTGCCAAGGCAGTAGAGGCGTTGGCCGCGATGGGATCTCGCCGGCCGCGCCTCCGGCTCGTTCGTTCCCGCGGATCCGGTGACCCGGGCCCATTGGCAGACTTCTGGCCCGCACCCTCGCCTGCTGGCTTCGGGGGGACCCCGGTCTTCAACGACGTAGCCGTCGATGACTGGTACGCAGAGGCCGGTGGAGTCCCTGTACCGGGCCGGGATCGTGTCAGGCACCGGGGGGTCAGGCGGCCTTCTCTCCCTATGAGCCGGTCACCCGCGGGAGGACGCCATCGCTGGGTGGGTGGCCAGCGCTCAGAGAGTACCCGCGTGGCAAAGGACGCCGATTTCGTCGTGCCTTACCGGTTGCCACCGGTGCGAGCAAGGGGCTGTGGCTGGGCGGCTTCCGTGACCGCGCCATGATCAAGTCCAAGAACGCCTGGGCCGTCGCCAACGGCTTTCGCCTGGGGATAACCAGTGGTGGAGCCTGACGGGTGGTTCTCTCCCCGACTTCGGCGCTCAGCCGGGCGCAGGGGCCGTGCTGATGCTCTACCGGGCCTTCGTGTTGCCCATCCAACCGCAGGACGCCGTCCCGGAGCCCGTGGAAGCCGAGTCCGGATACTCCCCGGTTTTGTCCATCGACTCAGAGCGGGCCGTTGGTGAGCTACGTGGAGTCCAGGCTGGCTGCCCTCAGCTACTTCCCCGGCGGGCCGTGGACGGGGTCTTCGACAGCCACACCCGCGATGCGGTGATGGCCTTCGAGAAGATCGAGAAGGGCTGAACAGGGATGGAGTGGTGGGGGCGGACGTCGGGAGCGTACTCCTTCGCCAACGCCTGGCTCCTCAAAACAAGACTGCCGACGGGTGAAATCGGCATCGAGGTGGACCTCAACCCGGCCGGTGCTCATGCTTATTGACAACAACCAGGTCTGGAAGGTCGTGCACGTGTCCACGGGCAAGAGGGGCACCCGCACCGGACACTTCGCTTATTGAGCACCAAGATCCCGGGCACGGTCAAGCTGGTGACAACTCGTGGGGTGCATGTACTACCCTCGTACATTATGTCCCAGACGGCTATCCACGGATACCCGACGTCTCGCCCTGGCCCGCCAGTCACGGATGCGTCCGGGTGCCCGTGTGGATGGCCGAAGAGCTGTACGACGAGCTGCCCCTCGGGCTTCCGGTGGACGTGTACTACTAGAGCCGAACTACCACGGTGGGACCACCAGAGCG
>CAVPLM010000016.1:0-39543 GCA_963706025.1 uncultured Actinomycetes bacterium
GCCGAGACTTCATTCTGAAACGAGTTCTAAAGGAAGAACACCGCCGTCACCACCACGAAGATGGGGACGAGGATGGCCACGGAATAGCCCATGTAACCGAAGAAAGACGGCATCTTCAGGCCGGAGTGATCGGCTATTGCCTTCACCGCCAGGTTGGGGGCGTTACCGATGTAGGTGTTGGCGCCCATCATGACCGCTCCGCAGGAGATGGCGGCCAGGAACTCCGCCGGGGAGAAGCCCATCCCCGGTACGATCTGGGTGGAAGTGAGATCTCCTATGGTGGCCGCCCCCATCTGGCCTTGGGCCGTGGCCGTGAAGACCAGGTAGGTGGGAGCATTGTCCAGGAAAGACGACAAGCCTCCGGTAGCCCAGAAGTAATGCCAGGGCCGGCTGAGACCGATGGTCTCCCCGTTCGCCTCGAGGAGGGCAAGGGCCGGGATCATGGTCGCGAAGATCCCGGCGAAGAGTACGGCCACCTCCACGATGGGAGCCCAGCGGAAGTGGTTTGCGGCCCGGGGTCCTCGGGGCCCCAGTCTCACCGAGAGGACTGCGAGGACGATCAGGACGACCTCACGGACGAAGGGGAAGTGGACGGTCTCACCGATCCGTGCGAGCGCATCGGAGAAGAGGATCGTGATGATGACCAGGGCGAAGAAGAGCAGGTTGATGGTGCCCTTGATCCTTATGGGCACGTAATCGGCCTCGTCCCATCGCCTGGCCACGGCCGGCTCGCGCCGATATTGGCGGATCTCGATCATCAAGTAGACCATGAGGGTGAGGCCCAGCGACAAAAGCCATTGGGGCCACAGACTCAGCGTCCAAGCGAACGGAACTCCCCGCAGAAAGCCGAGGAACAAAGGAGGATCGCCCAAAGGGGTGAGCATCCCACCGATGTTCGATACCGCGAAGATGAAGAAGACCACCGTGTGCCGGGTGTGGGTCCGCTCGGAATTGGCCCTCAGCAGAGGGCGGATGAGGAGCATAGAGGCGCCCATCGTGCCGACCAGGCTGGCCAGTAGCCCTCCTATTACAAGGAAGGTGAGGTTGGTACGAGGCGTGGCCACCAGGTTCCCGGTGAGATAGACGCCTCCGGAGATGGTGAAGAGGGCAAGCAGCAGGACGATGAAGGAGATGTATTCCTCGGCTGTGTTCGCCGCGACGTGCAGGCCGAGGCTGCCGAACCGGGCGAACAGATAGACCACGGTGGGAACGCCGAGGACGGCTGCCACGATCCCCTTGTTGCGGTTCGGGTGGAACCATTTCTCGGCCACCAAGGGCAGAACGGCGATGGCTATCAGCATGCACGCGAACGGCACGAGCGCCCAGGGACTGAGTTGTTGGCCGAGTTCGATGCTCATGGGAATCCAGGGTTCCAGCTTAACACGGCGCCGGTCCATAGCCGCGCGCCGTTCCCGCGGATCACCTGGCCCGTACCGATGTCCAATCTGGGTGCCCGATGGTATCGTGCGTCTCATCATGCCGGTCACCGTCGCGCAGATTCTCGAACTCGACGTGCTCAAAGAGGCGCGCCTGCTGGCCGGCGCGGCCGGACTGGACCGCAGGGTGAGTTCGGTGACGGTGGGAGAAGTCCCCGACATCGCGGATTGGCTTTCCGGGGGAGAGATGGTCCTCTCCACCATGTACGCGGTCAGGGGCAATCTGGAGCGCCAACGGGAGTTCTGCCGGCGGGTGATGATGGCGGGCGCCGCCGCCTTGTTCGTCAAGACCACCCGCTTCGTCGAGAGCGTTCCCGCAGATGTCATCGCACTGGCCGAGAAGCGCAAGTTCCCCATCATCGAGGTCCCTCAGGGACTGCGCTGGACCCGACTCATGCAGGACGCCGCGGAAGTGATCATCAATCGCCAGGCTTCGCAGTTGGAGCAGTCGCACGCGATACACCGCAGTCTCCTGGGGGTGGTGATCCGCGGAGGAGGCTGGCAGGAATTGGCCGACGAGGCAGCTCACCTCTTGGCGAACCCGGTCGTTATCCTCGACATCTCTCTGGAAGTGTTGGCCGTGTCGGAGGGTCTTCCGCTCGCGACCGCCGACCTCGAGCTGCGACTAGGGAAGCCGGAGGTGCGCGAACGCTTCAACAGCGCGGCCCGCGAGGACAAGCTCTTCCGCGTCCAGGAAGGGGACCTCCCCACGATGTTCGTGCTACCGATCGTGGCCAGTCACAAGCGACTGGGCTACGTATGCGCTCTTAGTGACGCCCCCGACCTCTCGTCGATGGAGACGTTGGCGCTTGAGCATTCTGCCACCATAGCCGCCCTGGGGATGGCCCAGGACAGGGTGCGTTTCGAGACGGAAGTCCGTCTGAAAGGGGATTTCGTCGATGACGTCATCAACGGGGGGGAGCCGGCCGGTGATTCGCTCCTGCGCCGGGGCGCCTTCCTGGGGTGCGATCTTGGCCAGGGAGCTACGGTCATGCTCCTGGGGGTCGATGAGTTCGACGGGCTCGTCGCCCGGAAGGGCTTGGACCAGGAGGCACTCGACAAGGCCGTGGAGCGCTTCTTCTCGTTGTGCTCTCGCTTTCTGTCGTCATCCGAGCCGTCTTCGCTCGTCAGCCTCAAATCGGGACACGTGGTGATCTTCGTATGCGGCAAGACCGCCCACGATACAAACGCTTTGGGGCGTTTGGCCGCGGTGTTGCAGGGTATGGGTCAGAAGGCAGGAGGACTGAGCATCTCCATCGGCGTGGGGGGGGTCGCTCCTGACTCCGCGCAGATGGGCAGGGGCTACCAGGAAGCGCTTGTGGCTCTCAAGGTAGGGCGGAAGCTGAACGGTCCCGGAAGCGTGCTTCATTTTCGCGACGTGGGAACGTACCGGCTTCTTCTGGACATATGGGAGAGAGATCCCGATGAGGTCCGTCATCTGTACGAGGAGACCATCGGACCGGTGGATCGGTACGACCAGGCGAACGGGACCCAACTCACCCAGACCCTGCTTGTGTTCTTCAGGAACAACGAGAGCCTCACCAAGACGGCGGCCGAGCTCTACGCTCACCGGCATACCATCCGCTATCGCCTGGAGAAGATCGCTGAGATAAGCGGGCTGAGCGCGTTCCAGACCGAGCACAAAGAGCGCCTCGGCCTGGGCTTAAAGGCTCGGAGCCTGCTTACCAGCTAATACCGCTCAGCTCTGGGGCTTGTTCAGCCCCGGGGCTCATTCCGGCTCGACGATGGCGGCGGTACCGTAGGCCAGCACCTCGGTCATGTTGTTGCCGAGATCGGTCGCGTCGTACTTCACGGCTATGACGGCATTGGCGCCCATTTGCTCGGCATGCTGCACCATCCAGGAGAAGGCTTCGGCCCGGGTCTGCTCGCACAGCTCGATGTACTCGGGGATCTGACCTCCACCCAGGGTGCGCAGGGAGGCCGTGATCTGGCTGCCTATCCAGCGCGCCCGTACCGTGACTCCGCGTACGACTCCGAGGGTGTGGACCACCCGGTAGCCGGGAATCGTCAGGCCCGTGGTGGTCAAGCGGTGATCCATGATGTCTCCTTTCGTGTGTTGGGACTACGCACCGCTTCCGGCTGCGCGATAGCGTATCGCGACTCCTCCACCGGTGCGTAGCCCCAACACCCGCATGTCGGTCGGAACGGATAGGTGTGACTTTAGCGCTTATCGGAGCTGCATACCGGTTCCGGCTGCGCGATAGCATATCGCGACTCCTCCACCGGCATGCGCGCCCGTAACCGGTGTCTCAGTACCAGATGGCAGAGGGATGGGGCATCGCGACTCCTCCACCGGCGCGTAGCGCCATCACCCGCATGTCGGTCGGAACGGATAGGTGTGACTTTAGCGCTAATCGGAGCTGCATACCGGTTCCGGCTGCGCGATAGCATATCGCGACTCCTCCACCGGCACGTCAGCCCCGTCGCCACTGTATCGGTCCAAGCAGGTGTGACTTTGGCGCGAAAGGCCCCCCGGCGAACGCCGCGGGGCCTTTCTGAGCTTGTGCACCTGGCTGGAAGGACCCGCCCGGCGGCGGGGGCCGCCGGGCGGACAGCAGGGTGGCTGTCAGAGGATCGGGAGGTACCGCGATATCTCGTAAGGGTTGATGAGGGTCTTGTACTCGTCCCATTCCGCCCATTTGTTGCGGATGAGGTAGTCGCATACGTGGTTGCCCAGGGCCTCACGCACGAAGCTCGACTTCTCGAACTCCTTGATCGCCTGATAGAGGTCCTCAGGCAGAGAGTCGATGCCGGCAGCAGCGCGCTCCGCCTCGGTCATCTCGTAGATGTTGTTGCTCGCCTCCGGAGGAAGCTCCATCCCTTTCTCTATGCCATCCAGGCCGGCGGCCAGCATGGCGGCGAAGGCCAGGTAGGGGTTGCAGGCAGGGTCGGGGTTGCGTAGCTCCACCCGGGTGGCGTTCTCTTTGCCCGGTTTGTACAGGGGCACGCGCACCATGGCCGAACGGTTCCGGCGTGACCAACAGATGTAGACCGGGGCCTCGTAGCCCGGCACCAGCCGCTTGTAGGAGTTGATCCACTGGTTGGTGACCAGGGCGATCTCCTTGACGTGAGCAAGGAGACCGGCCACGTACGACTTGCCGACTTTCGACAGGTTGTACTCGTCGCTCGCGTCGAAGAAGGCGTTGCGATCGCCCTTGAACAACGACTGGTGTACGTGCATCCCCGAGCCGTTCACTCCGAACATGGGCTTGGGCATGAAGGTGGCGTAAACCCCCTGGGCCTGGGCGATCTCCTTGACCGTGAGGCGGTAGGTCATGACCTGGTCGGCCATGGTCGTCACGTCTTTGAAGCGGAGGTCGATCTCGTGCTGGGAAGGAGCGACTTCGTGGTGCGAGTACTCCACCTGGATGCCGAGAGCGTGCAGGGCGTTGATGGTGTCGCGCCGCAGATCACTACCTGCGTCCAGAGTGGTGAGGTCGAAATAACCGCCTTGGTCGAGCACGTCGGTGCCGAGGCTGTCCCGAAAGTAGAAGAACTCCAGCTCCGGCCCGACGTTCATGGTGTAGCCCATGGCTTCGGCCTTGGCCACCACGTTCTTCAGCACGTTGCGGGGATCGCCGTCATAAGGTTCCCCAGAGGGCTGCTTGATGTCGCAGAACATGCGGGCGGTGCCGCCGGCACCGGCCCGCCAGGGCAGCACGGCGAAGGTGCTCGGATCGGGCCAGGCCACCATGTCGGACTCCTCGATGCGGGCGAAGCCCTCGATCGAGGAACCATCGAAGCCCATGCCCTCTTCGAACGCGCCCTCGAGCTCCGCGGGGGTGACGGCGAAGCTCTTGAGGAAGCCGAGGACATCCGTGAACCAGAAGCGGATGAACTTGATCTGTTTCTCTTCGACGATCCGGATGACGTCTTCCTTGGTCAGTTTCTCCGCCATCAACTGCTCCTTTCACAGTAGGCGCGTGGGTGGACTTCGTGTTTGTGGACGCTAGTAGACATACAGCCTGCCATATGGCCTCGAGGTATAGGGATAGATCTTGACGAAAGGCGCCTCCAAGATCGGCTCTGGGTCCAGGTTCATCACCCGGGAGTAGTCGGTGACGATGTCCCGCAGGCGCGCTCGGTCGGCCTCGTCCGGCTCGGCGATGCGCACTTCCTTGCCCAGTTGATGCTCGGCCACCGCGCCTCGGATGTACATCACGCCCGCGTGCATCCCGGTGCCTACGTACGAGCCGACCACGCGGCCGCCGTCATCGCCAAGACCCAGCACCACTATCTCGCCGCCCGCCATGTATTCGCCCAGGAAGTCGCGCGCGAAGCCACCCACGACGATGAGCGGCCGGCTATCGCCGTAGGCCTTCATGTGGATGCCCACCCGATAGCCCACGTTGCCGCGCACGTACACCGAACCGCCCCGCATGCCGTAGCCGACCACGTCGCCCGCGTTGCCGTTGACGATGACCAGGCCCGAGTTCATGGTATTCGCCACGCCGTCCTGAGCGTTGTCGTTCACCACCAGGGTGAGACCGTTCATGAAGGCGGCCAGGTCGTTGCCAGGGACGCCGTTGATGGTCAGGGTCACTCCCGGGAAGGCGAGTCCGGTGCCGATGTAGCGCTGTCCGATTATGCCGTCGAGCACCACTTCGGTGGCGCCCCGTTCGATCTCCTCGCGTATCTGCTCGTTCAGGGTCTTGTAGTAGACCCCCCTGCCGTCGATGCGCGCGCGGCGCCCTCGGCGAGTGGCCGCACCCCGGTCGGTCCCCGGCTGGCCGGCCGCGATGCGGGCCGGCTCGATGCCGGTGGGGCCTCTGCGGGCCGGTCCGGTGGGTACCCTCCTGACCGTCGCGGAATCGGGGGCCACAGTCCTGTCCTCGTAGGCCGTCATCGGACGAAGCCCCTCACAGGCCGGCGGGCTTGACGCCCAGGATGTCGAGGGTCATCTTGTCCAGTCCCAAGCCGCGGAGCCTCTCCCGGCTGCCGCGCAGGCTCTCGATGGCGTTCACTCCCAGCGCTCCCAACACCTCGGCGAGCTCGTGGGTCCAGGCGTTGACCAGATTGACCACCTGCGAGGCGCCCCACTCCGGGTCCAACCGGCGGGTCAGCTCCGGCCGCTGGGTGCAGATGCCCCACGAACAGCTGCCGGTGTGGCACTTCTGACAGACGTGGCAGCCCAGGGCTACCAGAGCCGCGGTGCCGATGGCGCAGGCATCCGCTCCCAGAGCGATGGCCTTGGCCACGTCGGCCGACTGGCGGATGCCGCCCGCCGCCACGATCGACGCCCGGTTGCGGATGCCCTCGTCGCGCAGCTGCTGGTCGACGGTCGCGATGGCGATCTCGACGGGGATACCCACGTGGTCGCGGATGATGGTGGGGGAGGCCCCGGTACCGCCGCGGAAGCCGTCCAGATAGATGATGTCGGCCCCGGCTCTGACCACTCCCGAGGCGATGGCCGCCACGTTGTGCACGCAGGCTATCTTCACCGAGATGGGCTTGTAGCCGGTCGCCTCTTTGAGGGCGTAGATCAGCTGGCGCAGGTCTTCGATGGAGTAGATGTCGTGGTGCGGGGCAGGGGAGAGGGCGTCGGTGCCCTGCGGGATCATCCGGGTGATGGAGACCTCGTAGTCGATCTTCTCCCCGGGGAGGTGACCGCCGATGCCGGGCTTGGCGCCCTGGCCGATCTTGATCTCGACGGCGGCGCCGGCCTGCAGGTAGCTCGAGTCGACCCCGAAGCGTCCCGAGGCACACTGGACGATGATGTGATCTTGATAGGGCTCCAGGTCGGCGTGCAGGCCACCCTCGCCGGTGTTCATGAAGGTTCCCAGCTCGGCCGCCGCCATGGCGATAGAGCGGTGGACGTTGAGCGACACCGACCCGTAGCTCATGCCCCCGAACATGATGGGAGTCTCGAGCTGGAGTTGCCGGTCGAGTTCGGTGAGCAGGCGCAGGCCGCCGCCCACTCGATCCGCTGCCACCTCGAGCAGATCGGGCTTGCGGCCCAGGAAGGTGCGCATCTCCATGGGCTCCCGCAGCGGGTCGATGGAGGGGTTGGTCACCTGGCAGGCATCCAGCAGAAGATGATCGAAGATGCGCAGATACGGCTTGTCGTTGCCCATGCCGGTGAGCTGCACGCCGCCGGTCTCGGCCTGCTTCCAGATGGCCTTGATCAGGTCGGGCGACATGCTGTCGGAGTGCTTGAAGGCCAAGTCGTTCTTCTTGATGCTGATGGCCCCGCCGGGACAGTAGGTCACGCAGCGATGGCAGGCGGAGCACTTGCCGTGGTCGGGCAGGGGTCGCCGTTCCACCTCGTCGAACGCGTACACGTTCCAGCCGCACTGCCGAACGCAGCGGCCGCACTGAAGGCAGGCCTCCTTGTCGATGACCACCCGGAACTCGGAAGGAATGAAGGTCGTGAGCGCCATCACACCACCCCGGACACGGTGGCCTGCCGGGCCGCCCGCCTCTGTCCGGCGCTCCGATGGGCCTGGGCGATGGCCTTCTGCCGGCCCTTCTCGCTCGACCCGGGCCACCACCGGCTCGCCTGCCAGGGGCATCCAGCTCTCTTCCGGATGGGGGCAGATCTCGCGGATGGCCGATTCCTCGCTGGCCACGTAGACGATGTCGCCGTCCCGCGCGGCCACCAGCGGGCGCAGCTTGATGCGGTCGTTGAGAGCCACCATGCCGTCGCTCATCCCCAGGACCACGGCGAAGGGGCCGTTGAGGAGGGCGGGTCCGTATACCATCCGCAACGCCGTGAACAGCCTGCGCTGCTCCTCGGGCATCAGGTCGATGTCCCTCCAGAAGGGACTGGCCAAAGCCTTGCACGCTATCTCCACGGGCAGTCCGTGCCGCCGGAGCATGAGATCGAACAGGTAGGTGACCACCTCTGTGTCGGTCTTGAGCGAGCACTTGTAGCCGAACATCTCCAGGTAGCGCTCGTTGATGCCGTAGGAACTGATCTCGCCGTTGTGGACGATGGAGTAGTCGAGCAGGGTGAAGGGATGAGCCCCGCCCCACCAGCCGGGGGTATTGGTGGGAAAGCGGCCGTGGCCGGTCCAGGTCCAACCCTGGTATTCGTCGATGCGGAAGAACTCCCCGATCTCCTCCGGGAACCCCACACCTTTGAACGCGCCCATGTTCTTGCCCGAAGAGGCGACGAAGGAGCCATCCACATAGGTGTTGATGTCCATGACCGCGTGGACCACGTAATCCTCGGCGCTCAGTTGGGTCTCGTGCAGCCGCTCCTCCGCGATATCCAGGAAGTAGCGCCAGAGGATGGGCTCATCCTCGATGCCGCGGATAGGCTTGGTGGGGATGGGTTCGTCCATGACCACGCGGAAGTGCTTCTTGAGATAGAACTCGGTGTCTTCCTTGGCCAGATCGTCGTTGTAGAGCAGATGGAAGCAGAACAGGTGGGGCAGTTCGGGGTAGATGCCGTAGCCGGCGAACCCCCCGCCCAGCCCGTTGCCGCGGTCGTGCATGGAGGCCATGCTGCGTAGGGCCAGCTCGCCGCTCATCCGGGCGCCCGATTGATCGCACACCCCCATCAGGCCGCAGCCGCCGAGGATCCGCTGCTCGGCTTCCTCCCTGTAGCTCGGCCGGGGCGCGAAATGGCGCCCAAGCTCGGACCGGGCCACGGGCGCGGCCGCTCCGATCCGGCCGCTGTTACCGCTGTCGAGGCCGCGCGGTCTCATCCCCGGTCCTGTCATTCCCGGTCCTCTGTCTCTTCGAGGATCGTCCTCAGTTCGTCGAAGCCGCTCCCGGGAAGGGAGGGGAGACCCAGCTTTTCTCGGGCGGTGGACCTGGGCGTGCCCAGCATCCCGGTGTCCGCGAAGGTCTGATAGTTGGAGCGGACGGCTACCGGGACTTTGCCCTCTTCCTGGGCCAACCACTTGAGTCTCTGGAACACGTCCGCCATGCCCATGCGGCTGTGGCAGTGCTCGTAACAGGTCAGGCAGTCGGAGCAGCGCCAGATATCACCGCGCTCGAGGATCCCTTCCAGATCGCCGGCCAGAAGCTCCCCCATGATGGCCGAAGGCAGGAACCGGTCGTCGGAGCGGGCGACAGGGCAGTCGTCGTCGCAGGCCTTGCAGGCGGCGCAGGTCTGCAGCTCGGCCAGGTCGAAATCGCGGGCGATAGCCGCTCGCTGAGCGAGCTTGAGCGGCCACTTCTCCAGGAACGGCGCCACGCTCACCCGGTGCATGTCCAGCCCCAGCTCACTCGGATCCATGCCCAAGGCCAGAGCGATCAACTCCGTGATGTAGAAGACCGGGACGCCTGCCTCTCCGGCCGCGCGCAGCTGGGTGGCCTGGTTGAGGTCGAACTGGAGGAAGCACGATGGGCACGAGACCACCAGGGCGTCGGCCCCTTGGTCGCGGATATCGGAGAGCTTCCGCTCGCACATGTCCAGAGAGGCCTGGCGCTCTCCCACCCGGTCCAGGGCGTTGCCGCAGCAGTCCATCTTGGTCTCATAGTCGACCACGGTCGCTCCCAGGGCCCGTACCAACTGCTCGAACTTGGTAGGCGCGGTGGGACTATCCCAACGGATGGCGGGGCTGGGACGGAGCAGGTGGCAGCCGTAGTGCACGGCGATCCGCATGCCCCAGAGAGGCTTGACCACGCGCTTGCTCAGGGCGGCCGGTCCCAGGTCTTCGCTCAGCCATTCCACCAAGTGCCAGACGTCCGCGTCACCCCTGTACTGGACCCCGCTCGGGGCCAGACGGCGGTTCACGCTCTCGTGCAGCCGCCAATCGACCTTGAGGGCGGAGATCACCGACTTGAACGTGGAGTAGCAGCCGTTGCACGGGGTGAGCAGGGGATGGCCTTGACGCTTCGGCCACGGCCAGATTGCGGGCCGCCGTCAGGTAGTAGGCCTCCTCGTCCACGGCTTTGACCAAGGTCGTCTCCGGGCAACAGGTGAAACCATCGGCGTCCACCAGGTCGATCCCCAGCTCGCGAACCACCAGGCGGGTGGCCTTTTCAATGAAAGGGAAGCGGGCGGGGATGGTGCAGCCCCAAAACATGGTCATCCGTCTCATAGCGCGCTCACCACCCTGTGTCGCTACCAGTCCGCCCTTGCCGGCCCCGCCTCAACGGGACGCAGGGAGAATAGCAACAGAAGAGCGTGTGTGGTCTATCCAGGTGGCCTATCTTTAGCCGGTCTGGATGTACAGTTGGATAGACCGCAGGCCGGCGGCGCCCCCGGTCAATCGCGCTCGAACGGTATCCCCAGACTTCGCGGTTGGACCACCCGCATCGAGCGGAGCACGCGGGCTACCACCCGCCGGGATCGTTCAGGCAGGGCGGCCAGCACCTTCTCCACCCATTCGGCGTTGCCGATGTTCACCAGCAAGAGCGCGAGGATCATGAGGGGGAAGGGCGCCACCTGCAGGACCTGGGACGGGGATGCCCTGCAGGTCCGGCTGAAGCACCAGGCTCAGCCACTGCAGGAACCCGAACAGATAGGCACCGAGGGCGACGCGGACAGGGCTCCACGCCCCGAAGATGACGATGGCGAGAACGATCCACCCCAGTCCGTCCAGCCCCGAGATCGTCCCCTTCCAGCCGGCCTTGACACTGAGCGAGAACATGGGACCGGCCAGCCCGACCAGCGCGCCTCCCAGAGCGGTGTAGAAATAGCGGATGACGTTGACCCGGGCCCCGCGGGCGAAGGCGGCCTCCGGACGCTCTCCCACAGCCCGCAGAACCAGACCGGGCCGAGTGCGGAAGATCCACCAAGAGGCCACGAAGATCAACGCGAAGCTGAAGTAGGTCATGACGTCGTGCTTGAAGAAGAGCGTGCCCAGGATGGGTATGTTCTCCAGTCCGGGTATGGGCCGGAGCGAGAGCGTGGGGCCCTGTTCGCCCATATAGGGATTGCCCAGGAAGTAGGCCAGATCCCGGCAGAAGAGCGTGAGCACGAAGCCCACGGCCACCTGCGATTGACGCAGGGTGATGCTGCCGAAGGCTACCACCAGGGCCACCGCAGCCCCGATGACGCATCCGGCCAGGAAGCCAGCACGAGGCTGTCGGTGGTGAGCGCCACCACGAAGCTGCCCATGGCCGAGAGGAGTATGGTCCCGTTCACCGACAGGTTGATGATCCCGGCCCTCTCGGTCAGGGTCTCGCCGATGGCGGCCACCACGATGGGCGCCGCCGTCGCCAGCACTCCCGCCAGACCTATGAGCCAGGTGGTGGCGTCCACGGCGCTACCCTGGGCTTCCCGGATTAGCGGTGCCCACGCCCAGGCTGGTCGGCAAGTGGACCTCCGCCGGCTCCAGCAGCGCTTCCCCTCCCGTCGACGCCCCGGGCGGCGTCACCGACGCGTCGGCGGCCCGCTTGCGGCGCAGGTAGCGCTGCCGCGCCCCCTCGACCAGGATCACGAAGAGCACCAACGCGCCCTGCAGCACTCCCGCGAGAGTGGAGTCGAGCTTGAGGACGATAGGCAACTGGATGCTGCCTATGTTGAGGGCGGCGAAGAACAGCGCCACCGGGGCCACCCAGATGGCTCGGTACAGGATGAGCATCCCCACCATCAGGCCCAAGAACCCGTAGCCGCTGGAGATGGAGGGGATGAGACGGTGATAGACGCTCGTCACCTGGATGGCCCCCGCCAGACCGGCCAGCCCGCCGCAGAAGAGGAAGGCCAGCAGACCATATTGCCAGGTAGGTACGCCCAGGAGAAAGGCGGCCCGGTTGTTGAGGCCCACCGCCTTCAGGCGCAGACCGAAGTAGGTGCGCTCGAGGAGGATGTAGACGACTATCACCGCCAGGATACCCAGCCCGAGCGACCACAGGCTGAGGCGCAGGCCGCCCACCGTGGGCAGAGACAGCTGGTCGGGGAAAGGTTCGGTGCCGCTCATCGAGCCGATCCCGGGTCGCTTCCAGGGTCCGAAGATGAGCCAGAGGGTGAGAGCCGATGGCCACGTAGTTGAGCCCCAGGCCCCCGAAGATCTCGTTGACTCCGCCGAAGGTCTTCAGGATGCCGGCCAGCGTCGGCCCACAGGCCTCCGCCGACGACGCCGGCGATCATGGCCAGCACGATGATGAGCGCGGGGGAGAGGGCCGTGTCCTGCAGCAGGCGCAAGACCCAGGTGGTGAGCACCGCGCCCAGGACGATCTGTCCTTCCACCCCGATGTTCCACAGGCCGGCGGCGAAGGTGATGAGGACGCCGGCCGCCGCCAGCAGGAGCGGGACCCAGGCCACCAGGACGTTCGAGAAGCTGCGAGCGAACCAACAGCCCCCTTGGCGATCTGCACGTAGGCCTCAAACGGTGGGGCTCCCGCCACCAGGAGGATGAGACTGGTGATCAGGAAAGCCAGTACCAGGGCGCCCAACTGTATGCCCAGATTGATCCAGGTCTGGCGGGTGAAATGGGCGCGGCCCCGGGCGTCCTGGGGAGAGTCCGCGGTCTCGCATCGCCACCCCGCCCCTCTCGCCGCCTCCTCCGATGAGTTGCCCCAGCTCCTGCACCGTCGTGGTAGCCGCTTCGAGCGGCCCCGATACGTTCCCGGCGAAGAACACCAGTATGCGGTCGCTGTAGCGGAGAAGCTCCTCGAGATCGCTCGACGCGAAGATGATGGCCCCACCTTGGTTGCAGCGGTCTTTGAGCTTGCTCCAGAGGTAGATGACCGACTCGATGTCCAAGCCCCGGGTGGGGTGCTCGAGAAGCATCAACTTGGCCCCGGCTTTGACCAGGGCAAGCAGGGCCCGTTGCTGGTTGCCTCCCGACAGCGACTCGACCTTGTTGGCGGGCGTTCCCCGTATGTTGAACTCGGCGATACGCTCCTGGGCCAGGCGGCGGCCCTTCTCACGGTCGATGAACAGACCGGGCTTCGGCTGGGTGAGCAGGAAATGGTCGGTCAGGCTGAGACCGGGGATCAAGCCCTCTTCCAAGCGGCTGGCCGGAACGTAGGCGACGCCCTTTCTCTTGAAATGACGGTAGTTCTTGCCGGTGAGATCGACGTTCTCGAACAACAAACGCCCGCCGGTGACCGGCACCAGCCCGGCACACGCCCGCAAGAGCAGGCTTTGGCCGCTGCCTTCCATTCCCGCGAGCCCTATGGTCTCGCCTGCGCGTACCTCGAGATCGACCCCGTCGATGCGGAGGCGACCGTGCTCGGCTTCCAGCGCGGACAGCCGCAGCAACGTCTCGCCGGGCGTGCAGGCTACCCGCTCTCCCGGAGAGATCTCGCGCTCGAACATCATGGTCACAAGTCGTTGCACTTCAAACGGGGGCCGCGCCTCCCCGACGAGGCGGCCCTGTCTGAGCACCGCCACCCTCGTGCACAGGTCCTGGATCTCGTCCAGTTTGTGGGACACGAAGATCACGGTCTTCCCCTGGGCGGCCAGGCGACGTAAGGTCTCGAACAGCTCGGCCCTCTGCCGCGCGCTGATCCCTGTGGTCGGCTCGTCCAGGATAAGGACCCCGGCTCCCAACCAGAGGAGGCGGAGTAGTTCGAGCTGCTGCCGCTCGCCCACCGTCAGGGACGCGACCTCTGCCTTCAGGTCGATCGAGAGTCCGAGCGAACGCGGCCAACTCCTCGATGGCGGCGGTGGCCTCTGCTCGGCGGGGGACTATCCGGCCGGGCGCGCCGATGAGCAGATTGTCGACCACCCGCATGGGGGGGAAGTCGAGGGGGTCCTGGTGGAGCATGCCCACGCCGTGCCTGATGGCGTCTGCCGGGGTACGCATCGCCACCCTGTTCCCGTCCAGGAGGATGTGGCCACTGTCCGCGGGCTGGAAGCCGGACAGGATCTTCATGAGCGTGCTCTTGCCGGCCCCGTTCTCTCCCAAGATCCCTTGGATCGTGCCGGCAGGCACGGTGAGAGCTGATCCCGTCGTTCGCTTTGACGGGCCCGAAGTGCTTGTGGATATCGGTCAGTCGGACTTCCACGTGTCAGGGATCCTCAGGGTCGTTTCCTAGGGGAACCAGAAAGGGGAGACCGCACGGTCTCCCCTTTCTGGATACATCCTTCGCCAACGTTGGCGTGCTTATTCGGATGCGCTCTGGCCTTCCATGCCCTCCAACAGTTGGGGCAGGTACCAGATCTGTTGGTCGGTGGCGGTCTCCCCGTCAGCGAGGTAGGCGGTGCCGTCCTGCAGGTTCAGGGGGCCCTTCCAGAGGTTCAGACCTCCGGCCAGAGCCGCGATGAACTCATCCACCTTTGTGGAGGCATCGGCCGACAATCCTTCGCCTTTCTTGAAGCCCACGATGGAGGTGTCCGGGTTGTTGATGTCGGTCCAGTCGGGGCCCACCCAGTTCCAGAAGCTCGTCCATTGCCCGTCGCGGGCGGCGGTGACTGCCGTCAGGTATTCCGGACCCCAATTGAAGTAGGGAACGCCCAGGGCGACCTCGGGAGCTTCCTCCAGCGAGCCCACGAAGTCGTAGGGGATCGCCCACACCTTCTTGCCGGCGTCGGACAGCTTGCCGGCCTCCACGAGGGCCTCGGTGGTGTCGATGCCGGAGATGACCACGTCAAAGCCTTGATTGAAGAAGTTGTCGGCCACCTGGGTGGGATCGGAGGTGACGCCTGGGATGTTGAACCAGAAACCGATCCAGTTGACGCTGAACTTCAGCTCGGCCGGGTCTTTCTTCAGATACTCGGTCCAGGCGTATCTAGCGCCCAGATAGACGGAAGCGGCCAGGCGGCGGGTCTCGTCGTTGATCAGGGGCCCCAAATAGCCGATCTTCCCTGTTTGAGTGGTCAAGGCGGCGGCGACACCGGCGATCATCTTGCCGTATTCCATCTTGCCCATGATGTTGCTCAGGTTGGGAAGGTCCTGGAAGTCCTTGCCGTCTTTCCAGGCGCCGTCGCCGGAGGTGTGGAGCACCGGGATGTCCGGGTGGGCCTTGGTGAAGGCGATGGCGCCGTCTTTCATGTCGTCAGAGGTGAAGAAGATCATCTTGGCGCCTTGGGCGAGCAGCTCTTCGGCCAGTTGCTCGACAGTGGTGCCCGGCCGGTCGGACAGGTTGGCCTTGTCGACGTAGACCATCTTGGCGCCGGGGAGTTTCTCCTCGACGTAGAGGCCGCCTTCGTAGTTGGCCTGGCTCCAGCCGTTGTCGTTGTAGGGCCCCACGAGCACCATGCCGAAGACGAACTCCTCGGGGGCCTGGCTCGTCGTGGTGGTCGCGGCCTCTGTCACCGACGTCGTGGTGGAAGCAGGAGCGGCAGTGGCTGTGGTTTCGGTAGCAGTAGTGGTCGTCGTCTCCTCGGTGTCGTCGCCACACGCGGCCGCGAACAGGCCGACGGCGATGAGGAGTATCACAAGTGCGCTGCAGATGAAGACGCGGCGTGATCGTAATGCGGGCATTGCGGAGAGCACCTCACACTTCTTGTTCAAACTTGACGCCCAACGGTCCAGCATGCGGAGAACCGCCGTCTGATGCCTGGTGTGACCTCCTTTCGTCTTCTCTCTCAAGCGCAGGCGCCACACTGGCGTGACGCCGAGGAACCTGAGGCCATTCTAACCACTAACGGCCGCCGTGTTCCAGCGGTTGCTTGGGGTTCGGGGGTCACAGGTCGATGATCTTGATCTCGTAGATCTCGTCGAACTCCAGGCAGCGGTCGATGGCGGCCTGGGGCACTTCGTTGTCGACTTTGAGGATCATGATCGAATCCGTGGAACCGTCGTCCATGCCGCTCGAGGTGACCATACTCGAGATGTTCACGTCGAACTCGCCCATAGTGGTGCCCACCCTCCCGATGACGCCGGGGAGATTGCGGTGAGGAGCGTACAGGAGCCGGCCTTTGGGAATGAAGGTGATGGGGAAATCCCCTATCTGAACGATGCGCGGGTGCCTCCGCTCCAGCAAGGTTCCTGCGATGACGAACTCCTTGCCCTCTCCCTCGGTGACGATCATCCGGATGAGATTGCGGTAGTCGCCACTCTCCAGGGAGATGGTCTCGCTGACTTCGATCCCGATCTGCTCGGCCAGGAAATTGGCGTTCACGAAGTTGACGTTGCCGCGGGACATACTACCCTCGAGGATACCCTTGAGGGCGACCACCGACAGGATCTTCGCATCGGCGGGGTTGTCTATTTCCTTGCCCGCGAAAACGATCTCCACGCGCTTGACGCTTTCCCGGCGGATCTGTCTGTAGAGGATCCCCATCTGCTCGGCCAGATGGATGAACGAGCGCAGCTTCGTGAACGATTCCTCGGAGAGCGTGGGGATATTGACCGCGTTCTTGACGATCTCGCCCTTGAGACCGGCGAGGACCTCCGCCACCACCTCTTCGCCCACCCGTTTCGACGCCTCCAAGGTGGACGCTCCCAGGTGGGGCGTGCCCACCACGGATTCGAACTCGTAGAGCGGGTGGCTTTCCTGGGGCTCGTGCACCCACGTGTCGACGCCCAAAGAGGCTATGTGGCCCGACTTCAGCCCCCGGTAGAGAGCCTCCTCGCTGAACAGCCCCCCCCGGGCGCAGTTGACCAAACGCACGCCGGGCTTCATAAGGGAGATCTGCTCGTCGCTCACCATGTTCACGGTCTCTTTGGTGCGGGGCGTGTGGATGGTTATGAAGTCGGACTCCTGGAGTAGCTCTTCCAGGGTCGTCTTCTTCTCCACGTTCAGATTCGTGAAGCGGGAATCGGGGATGTAGGGATCGTAGGCGATCACCCGCATGGCGAAGCCCCGCGCTCGCTGAGATACCAGGCCCCCGATCCGCCCTAGACCGATGATGCCCAGAGTCTTGCCGTAGAGCTCGCTACCCTCGAACTGCTTGCGCCCCCACTTCCCGCTCTTGATGAAGCGGTCGGCCCAGGGGATGTTGCGGCTGCTGGCCAGCAAGAGGCCCATGGTTTGCTCGGCCGCGGAGATGACGTTGCTCTCCGGGGTGTTGCAGACGATGACGCCCTTCCGCGTGGCATAGGGGACGTCGATGTTGTCCAAGCCCGGAGCCGGCTCTCCCCACTATGCGCAGGTTGATCGCAGCGTCGAGAAGCTCCCGGTCGATGAGAGTCTCGCTCCGCACGATGATGCCCTGGTACTCGGGGATGATGGCGAGCAGCTCGTCACTGCTCAACTTGTATCTCACGTCCACGTGGCAACCGGCCGACAGCAGGGCGATGGCGTCATCGTCCATGAGCTCGGCCACAAGGACCTTGGCATCTTTGAGGTCTTCCAACCTGCCTCCCTCGAGCCGCGCGCGGCCGGCGCGCCGGGTTCACGTTGAGCGAGCCCTAGGCTAACACACGGTCGCGCCGTGCTTCCACAGGCTGGGGAGGCGGCAGAAGGGGCGGAGGCGGCGGGCTTCCGCCCGCCGCCCCCGCCCCTCGAGATCGAGTCCGATCCGACTCAGGCGTCGCCGCTAGGCCACTGGAAGAAGAATTTCTCCGGTGGACGCCGCTCGGGCACCGTCGTGTGGGGGATCGTCCCTTCGTTCCATTCTTTCGATACGTACAGGTTGCAGTAGCAGCTGCCAAATTGCGCGACATCGGGCTCGCGGTAGTCGCAGGGACAGATGATGTCTCGGTCGGCCTCCCGGTCTGCGGAGGCCAGACGGCAGGGGCAGCACATGTAGCCGTACCGCTCCTTGTTGGTCAAGAGACCCCCTATGAGTTCCATGACCATCTGCTGGTTATCACTGAAGAAGTAGCCCTTGGGCTCGTTGACTTTCTTCAGGCGCTCATACATCTCTTCAACAGTACTCACAGCCCCAGCGCCTCCAGGATCTCGAGTTCGCGGTAACCGACGATAACCTTTTCTCCGTTTTCGCCGATGACGATAGTGGGAAACGAGGTCTGCGGATTGACCTTCCGCACCTCGTCCAGGACCTTGCCCATCTCGTCCTTGGAAAGGAGGTCCACGAACACATAGTCATACACGACGTTGTTGTCGTCGAGCAGCTTCTTTGTGTTCCTGCAGTGACCGCAGGTGCTGAGTGCGTATAGGAAGACTTTCGGTTGATCCATGTCGTCACCTTTCCGTTGTCACCGGGTTCACAGTTCCCGGGTTGCCCGCATCGCGGAAGGAGATACCCCAAGTCGCCTGGAACTATGCTTCACGCGTCGTGACATAATGGCCCCGTCGGCTGCCGGTGGCGTCGACGGGGGACCCTGGCTGAACGGGAGGCGAACGTGAGATATGGCCTGATCCGGCCGCGGATGCGTGTGCTCCGAGTTATCGTGGGGAGCTTCGCGCTGGCCTTCGCCCTGCTCTTGGCGCTGTCGGCTGTGGCCTCGGCTCAATCCTTTTCGGACGTCAGGGGAGACGAGTGGTTCGCCGAGGCTGTGGACGCACTGGCCGCGGAAGGGATCGTGAGCGGGCGCGACGACGGCTCGTTCGGACCTTCGGACCCGGTCACCCGGGCCCAACTGGCGGCGCTCCTGGCCCGCACTCTCGATCTGCAGGACTTCCCGTACACCCCGTTCATCGACGTCACCACCCAGGATTGGTTCTCCGGGCCTGTAGGCGCTCTCTATCAGACGGGTATCGTCTCCGGGACCGGCCCCATCACGTTCTCTCCCCAGCTGCCCGTCAGCCGCCAGCAAGCGGCTACTCTCGTCATGCGGGCACTGTCCTACACCCAAGAGAGTGAGCCGCCGGCCGAGGGAGACCACGTTCTACCCCCCGGTACGGCCGATCTCTGGCTGGCCGGTTTTCGCGACCGGGCTCTGATCGGGCCTGAGCACTCCGAGTCCGTCGCCAACGCCTATCGGCTGGGCATCATCGAAGGGGCTCCGGACGGCTGGTTCTATCCCTCACTGACCCTTACCCGAGCTCAGATGGCGGCCGTGCTCTACCGGGCCTTCCTGCAGCCGGTCGAGGCCAAGAACACCTACCCGGTGGAGTTGGAGGCCTTGTCGTACTACCCGGCCCAGTCGGTTGGCTCAGAGGGGCCTCTCGTGTCTTTCCTGGAGTCCCGGCTCACGGCTCTCTGCTTCCCTTGTGGACCGGTCGACGGCGTCTACGACTACCGTACCAAGGACGCCGTGATGGCCTTCGAGAAGGCGGAACGGCTCAGCCGGGACGGCAAGGTCGGGCCGGAGGTCTGGCAGCATCTCTTCAGCGCCCAGACCCCCACGCCGCGTCTGGCGGCGGGTGGTGATCGGGTGGAGGTGGACATATCCCGGCAGATCCTTCTGATGATCAAAGACGGCAAGGTGACCAAGGTGCTGCACGTGTCCACGGGCAAACTGGGCACTCCCACCGGTCATGGCAAAGTGCGCAGCAAGAGCCAAGGTTGGACCCATTGCCCCGTGGGGTGGATGTACTCACCGTCGTACATCATGCCCCACATCGCCATCCACGGCTACAAGAGCGTCCCCCCGTGGCCCGCCAGTCACGGGTGCGTCCGCGTGCCGGTGTGGACGGCCGACGAGCTGTACGACGAGCTGCCCCTCGGGCTCCCGGTGGACGTGTACTACTAGAGCCGAACTGCCACGGTGGGACCACCAGAGCGGAAAATACGGGGTCAGTAGACCGACGTCTTGGTGCGGTCTAGGGGCCCCACTGGTTTGACTGTGACAAAGACGTGCTGCAATTCGGCCCACGGGGGCGCCCCACCCGTAGCGACCTCCACCATCCCCTGTGCGGGAGCAAGAAGACATGCTCCCCCGGGGGCTTTGCGATGCATTCGAACGTCACGCCGCAAAAGCCATTGGTGTAGTTGGGTCTGTGATGTCGGACAGGCGCTCGTATCTTTGATGTCCCTCGCGACGCTAGATTCTGGCAGGCTTCCTATGCATCGATCCAGCCGTCCTCAGCCCAACCGCGCATGAGCCAATAACGACGTACGCGCGCTTCAAGTTCCTCCCGATCCAAAGCTGGGGCCCCGTCAATAGGGTCCCTAAAAAAGCGGTCGGCAACCGTGTCATCCGCGGGACTGAGACCGAAAGCGAAGTTGAGCCGTCGTATTCGGGTGGCAACATCTGTGCAGAGACTCTGTAGCTCTTGCTTGCTGACCGGGCTACCGTGGAGCTGGCCGACGACGGAAGCGATAGTGTCCCAGCTCATGAAATCGCGATAGAACCGGCACATGGTCAACGAGTCGAGCAGAATCATACGGTCCTCGAAGTCGATGTAGGTTCGGACATACGCCTCGTCGTCCATCCCGTCCAGGACTCCGCCCAGTTCCGGTTTGTAGAAGGTGGCGCGAAGGTGGCAGGCGCCGCGTACACTCACCGCGTAGCTCAAAGCCATGCCCTTGAGTCTGCGCGGGTCATAGCCGGCTGGGTCCAAACCTTTGGTCGTGACCGACCACTCGCTCATCCCGAAATACCGGGCGGCATGATCCATCCCTTCTGCAAGAACATCACCGAGAGGTGTGGAGCGATGGGCGATAGCGTCGAGAAGTACGCCTATCACCGCGGCGTCACCCCAGGCCGGACCATCATCTAGCAGGCCCAAATCCTTGCCCTTCATGGCCAGAGCGACCAGATTCCCGGTGCTCATCGTGTCAAGGCCTAGGTGATTGCAGCGTTCGTTGAGCTTAGCCACATCACGGGCATGGCGCACCATACATGATCCGCCAAAGACGTAGAGCGTCTCGTACTCTGGCCCGTGCAACTCCCGGCCCGTTTCGGGCCCTTCGGTGAGGACAAGGCGCTTGCGACAGCGCATTGGGCACGGTGGACAGGTGTCGGTTTCGATCCTCGCCCAGTCCGGCCAGGTCTCAGCCTCCAGTTCGCGCCTGTGCTCAACGGTCCCCTTGCTGAAGAAACTGCCGGGGAAAGCACCGGCCTCGTTCACTATGGCTACCATCATCGGCGTGCCGAAGCGGCGATAGTTGCCAGCCACCGGCGCCTCTGTCGCCAGTCTGGAGACCCCACGCCGCGTCGCTACGAAATCGTCTGAGGCGGCAAGCTTGAGCGGCCCGGAAGACGTCACCGTTATCGCCTTCAGCTTCTTGCTTCCCAGGACCGCTCCCATCCCTCCTCGGCCCAGGGTGTGAGCTTGTTCGTGCATCACGCTGGCAACCTTCACGAGGTTCTCCCCTGCCACGCCGATGGAGAGCACCGCAGACCGTTTGTCGAGTTGTGCCCACAGCCGGGCCTCGACATCGAATGTGTCGCGGCCCCAGAGGTCATCCGCGGGGAGGACGGTGGCGCCGTCTTTCGTGATGTGGACTCTCACCGGGCTGCCCGCGGCACCGGATATGACAACCGCATCCCATTCCGTCTCCCGGAGCGTGCGGGCGAATGTCCCGCCGCAGTAGCTCTCCAGCCAGATGCCGGTGAGAGGGCTCTTGGTGAACGCCCCGAAACGATCCGAGCCAGACATGCCGAAGGCAGCGATGGGGCTGGGGGTCAGTGCGACGATATTGCCGGGTTGGAGTGGCCCCACGTCGGGGTCGAGGTACTTCTCCAAGAGCCGCATGCCGAGCGCCTTTCCCCCGAGACCGAGCATCCCTGCCGTGTCGATGCGATCGACGCGAGAGCTGCGGGACGCGAGATCGACAACCAGCACGGTCCGCGTTTCGGTCATGCGTGCGTCCTTTCTAGAGGCCCCTTTTCCAGTCCATCCGACTTCTCCTGTGTGTCACGCGGTCACATATCCCTCATCGATGAGAATCTGCATCACCTTCTCGGCAGCCGTTCTCGTGACCACGGGGCAGTGCTCGGTGTGGCCGCCGGCCGCCACGAACGCGTCAAGCCCATCTTGGAAGTTCGTGTTGAACGAGCGGCCCATCAGTTTCTCCTGAACACCGCGACAGTCGATACTCCAGAAGGTCTCCTTGAAATGATTCGTCAGACGCTGTCCGAGCTCGAACGAGCGGAACATCTTCTCTTTGTCGGCCCACGAGTCAAGGTCTCGGCCGGAATATAGAACTAAGAACCATCACACCACCCGATACGGCTCCGCAAACGTTCCCGGTGTTCGCGCAACCTCCGCAGAGACCAGTTGCGGACTTGAAAACCCCCTCATTGACCACGTCATCGCCCATGACTTCCCTGAACGCCCCAAGGACCGCTTGAGCGCATCCCGAGTACTGCTTCTCGTTGTCATAGGCCAGTTTGCCTACTCTCTCGATCATTGCCTTCTCCGAATCCTTCATACTATGTGCCCTCCCTTTCTTGATGTGCTTCGGCTCAGCTTCCGAAGACCGTGTCTCCGCTCTTGTTGTCGATCACAGGCAGTCCATCGAAACGGATCGCGCCAACAGGGACTTCTCCGTTGACTGCCTCCGTGACCATGCCCAGACCGATATTGCCAAAGCCGGCACACAGTTCGAGCATTACGCAACCCGCTGCAACGAGATCCTTCGCAACACTCATGGCGGAGCTATAGTCAGGGACCGCGACCACTTCGACCTCTACTCCGTCGGGTGATGGTTGTCTCATGCGGTGAACTGCCGGGTCGGCTCCCTTCGCTAAATAGATGTAGGCAAATCTGACTGCCATTCGGGTACCTCCTTGTTGATTATTACGTGGGTATCGCTGGCGCGACTTCGTTCGCATGTCGGTGTCACTACGGGAGCCCGCCCCAGTATCTCCGGTAGAGAAGGTGGTCGTGTGTGTCCGCTCCGACCTCACCTGTGGAGAGGTCGACTCTCAGGACGTTCTGGTTGCAACCAAGAACAGCTCCTGCGATCCTCGGCAGGATGTCTAGCGGAGTAGACCCATAACGTTCACGGAACAAGCAAGATCTTCGCGCCTTCTTTGCCAACTGCCATCTCGAACGCCTCTTCCCATCTGCGGAGGGGAAGCACCGCAGAAACGAGAGTCTCGAGCGAAAGCGTTCCTCGTTCCATCAGCCTGAGGGCCCGATCCCACGAACTCGAGTTCGATCTGCAGCATCCGATCAACCGAATATCCTTGAGTACGGCCTGGTCCCAGTCGAACCCCACCGGTCTTCCGAAAAGGCCGAGTTGAACGAAGCTGCCCCGTCTTTCGAGAAGGTCGAGGCCGATCTGGACTGCTGGTGACGCACCGGAACACTCGATCACGAAGTCGACCTTGCCGCAGCCCAACAGATCGCCATGCTCTTCCGTGGTGTCGCCGTCCAGTTCGATGATCCGATCGGCACCCAGTTCGCGGCCGAGATCGAGCCGTCTTCTGTCGCTGCTGAGACCGGCCAATATGACCAGCGCGCCTTGGAGCTTTGCAAGCCGTGTACAAATGAGGCCGATGGGGCCAGGGCCAGTTATCAATACGCGATCGGCCGCCTTGATGCACACTGCTTCTCTTGGATGGCCTTGACGCAGCAGGCCACGGGTTCGGCGAGGGCCCCTACCTCGAAACTGACTCCGGGTGGCAGATGCCTGACAACGTGGGCAGGCAGAACCAAGTAAGGGGCGAACGCGCCATCCAGACCGCTGCCGAAAGACAGGCGTTCTTCGCACAGCGCAGGTTCGCCATTGAGGCAGTGTGGACAACGCCCGCACGTGTGGGCGAACGGGAGTGCGGTGACATGATCGCCGACGCGAAACTCGTCCACCCCCGCACCCGCCTCGACGATTTCTCCTGCCATTTCATGACCAAGAACCACCGGCGGGCTGTACGGGTACTCGTCACGCATGATGTGAATGTCCGTCCCACAGACTCCTGCTGCCTTGACAGCGATCTTCACGGAGCCTGGGATCACCTGAGGCTCTGGTATCTCTCGTAGCTCCAGTTTGCCCGGACCGCTGGCGTATTTGACAAGACCCAGCATGATGTCGCCGCCTAGAATGACCTGGGGATTTGCGCAGTAGCCTACGGAATGGCCACGCCGCTTTCGGCATCAAATAGGTGAGCTTGGCCAAGATCGAAGCCCACGTAGACTATTTCGCCTATATCGGGCCTGAGAGCGGCGTCCGCCCTGATCTTGACGGTCTGCTCTCCGATCTTCACCGTCACGTGCGTCTCACGTCCAACGATCTCCGCGAGGTAGACCTCGCCTGAGATCGGGGCGTCTGGATGCGGGCTACTGGCGAATCGGGTATCTGCGGGACGCACTCCCAGGAGAACGTTGGGCGATGGAGCGGACTTCGCTCGCCTCAGTAGGCCACCCTCGAGGGGCAGTTGTACCCCGTCAAGGGCAAAGTAGGTGTTGCCGTCTGCGGCCGTCAGCGAGCCTTCCATAATGCTCATGGGAGGATCACCCAGAAAGCCGGCCACAAACCGGTTGGCGGGCCTATCGTAGACGTCCTCCGGTGTTCCGATCTGCTGGACCACACCGTGATTCAGGACCGCGATCAAATCAGCCATCGAGAGAGCTTCAGCTTGGTCCGGTGTTGCGTAGATCGCAGTCGTCCCGAAGTCCTTCTGCATGCGCTTCAGCTCAGCGCGCATCAGATAGCGCAGCTTGGCATCCAGGTGAGCAATGGGCTCGTCCAGAAGGAACACCTGCGGCTGCCTCACGAGGCTGCGGGCAAGCGCGACTCTCTGTTTCTGTCCACCACTCAATTCGTTTGGTCGCCGCTCGAGGAGTTCATCGATCTGCAGCATGCCCGCTATGTGTTCGACTCGCTCTTTTGTCTGGGCGCGGCTGTACTGCTTCTTCCTTCCTGGAGATCGAAGTGGAAAGGCCACGTTGTCGAACACCGAAAGGTGCGGGTAAAGCGCGTAGTTCTCAAAAGCCAATGCGACGTCGCGAAATCGCGGTTCGAGCTGGCTAACCGGGCTGGCGCCGATATGGATTTCGCCATCGTCAATCTCTTCCAGGCCAGCGATAGAACGCAGTATCGACGTCTTCCCTGCTCCTGAGGGACCGAGAATGAACAGGAAACACTGGTCCGGGCAAGTGATCGTCACGCCGTCGAGGGCCTTGACCCGCCCGTAGGACTTCGTAACATTCTGGAGCTCTACGCTCGCCATAGTTCGTACATCCTCTGTTCTTGGCTTTGTTCAGGCCAGAAGATTAGTTCCGTTGCTTTCGTCAAAGACGTGGACTCGAGACATATCTACTTCGAGGGCCACCTGTTCATCCTGTCCCCCGAGGCGTCGCGGATCCGCTGCCGCAAGGACCGGTTGCCCACCTATTTCCACTTCCACCTCGGCGCGGTCTCCGAGAGGCTCCCAAGCTATCGCGCGACCGGAGATCGTGCCGGCCTCTCCGTAAGGACCGGTGCACACGTTCAGGTCAATGGACCGGACACCAAGCACCACATTGCGACACGACGCTCCGCATACCTTCGTTGTCATCTCGCCATCAAGCAGCAGCGAGAACCCCTCACCCACAAGCCTAGCCTGACCGTTTTCTGTGGATAGCTCGCACCGCAACATGTTCATGGGGGGCGAGCCGATGAAGCCGGCCACGAACATGTTCGCCGGATGATCGAATAGCTCGAAGGGCTTGCCGACCTGCTGGAGCACGCCCAGGTTCATGACGGCGATCCTGTCGGCGATAGCCAGGGCCTCGAGCTGATCGTGTGTAACGTAGATGGTGGTGGCTTTCGTGGTGATGTGAAGACGCCTGAGCTCGCCTCGCAAGTCGATCCTCAGTTGGGCGTCCAGGTGCGAGATAGGTTCATCCATCAGAAACACGGCAGGTTCGCGGACGATGGCTCGCCCGATGCCCACTCTCTGCTTCTGGCCTCCACTCAAACCACGAACTCGTTTGGGGAGAAGGTCGACGATAGCAAGCACCTTGGCTGCATGCATGACCCTCTCTTCGATCATCGCCTTTGGCATGCCGCGGGCTACGAGAGGTGTGGCCATGTTCTGCCGGACGGTCATGTGGGGATAGAGAGCATAGTTCTCAAAAATCATGGCGATGTTGCGGTCTCTCGGGGGTACTTCATTGATCAACTGGTCGCCGATGTAGATCTCGCCCGAGGTAACGGACTCGAGGCCGGCCACCATGCGCAGCGTGGTCGTCTTGCCGCATCCAGACGGCCCTATCAGGCAAAGGAGTTCACCGTCCTCGATATCGAGATCGAGGCTCTTTACCGCCTCGACAGACGTGCCGTAGGTCTTATAGAGACCCTTGATACTGATGTTGCTCATCGTTTGTCTTCCGCCTCCCTCACTTGACAGCACCGAAGGTGAGACCTCTTACCAGGTACTTCTGCAGTATGAACGTGAATATGAGGATCGGGAGGACAGCCACGAAGGCAACAGCCATAAAAGTGCCCCAGTCGATCCCCATAGAGGTTGAGAATCCGGTAATACTCACGGGGATGGTCTTCGCCTGGGTTCGGGTAAGGATCAGCGCGAAAAGGAATTCATTCCAGGAGAATATGGCCGAGAATACCGCGACGGCGGCGAGGCCGGGTTTCACCAGGGGCAAAGCCACTCGCAGAAAGACCTGCAGGCGACTGTAACCATCCACGAGCGCAGATTCCTCGAGTTCGCGCGGGATCTCGAGGAAGAAACCCCTGAGAAGCCAAACCGAGAAGGACAAGGTTCATAGCGACGTAGAGACAATAAGCGCGATATGGGTGTCCAGCAGCCCAAGCCCCGACATCAGTACGAACATCGGGACGATGAAGGCTATGGGCGGAGCCATCCTGGTTGACAGTATCCAGAAGGATAGATTACTACTCCCACGGAACTTGTACCGCGCGAGACCATAGCCGGCCGTGGCGCCGAACACCACCGATACGATCGTGCTCCCCACGACCACGATGATACTATTGACCAAGAACGGCAACTGGCTTGTACCCGCGTTCAAGGAACGCTTTTTATAGTTATCCAAGGTCGGCTCGAAAAGCCAGACCGGCGGGCTGGCAAAGATGTCGACCTGGGTCTTCAGAGAGGTCAGAAGAGATCACCACCAGTGGAAAGAGGCAGAAGCACAGGAATAGCACGGCCACTGCATAGAGCGCGAGTCTTCCAGCCAGTGCCCCTGCGGCGGGGGCCTTGGCGACCGCCACTCGGCTGGAACCGCCCTCGATACGTCCGAGGCCATTGATCACTGTAGGTTCAGGATCGAATCCGGTGTCCTTGTTCATCGAGCAGACCTTCCTATGACTGTTTTCATGATGTGGTCGCCTCGCGTTTCTGTAGCCAGCGAACGAAGATCTGGCTGATCAGAAGAATGAGCACCAGCATCAGAATCGCCATCGCGGCGGCATACCCTATGTCAAAGAACTGGAAGGCGTGCCGGTAGATGTAGTAGGACATGGTCTCGGTCGCCCCGGCGGGACCCCCCGAAGTCATCTGATAGACGATGTCGAAGACTTTGAACGCATCCATGACCCGCAGCAGTGTCACTATGAGGAGCACGGGGGCGAGCAGGGGTAACGTGACCTTCCGGAACGTCTGGAACCGAGTCAGTCCGTCGATCTGAGCCGCCTCATAGACATACTCGGGCAGGCTGTGCAGGCCGGCGAGTACTACCAGCATGATGAAAGGCGTCCACTGCCAGAAATCGGCGATCACGATCGCCAGCATGGCTAGAGGGCCGTTCGTCAACCAAGGCACGGAGGTCCCCAGAGCCCAGTTGACGACTCCGTAGCGCTGGTTGAACATGTAGAAGAAGATCAGCCCGGTGACGATGGGCATGACCATGACGGGGATGACTGCGAACTTGCGTATGGTGGGCATTCCGCGGAGTCTCTGGTTCAAGACGAACGCCAGCGCGAACCCCACCAAGAACTGGAGCCCCACGGCGAAGACCACGAAGATGATCGTCCGCCATGTGCTGTTGATGAACCCTGGATCGGTGAAGGCGTGCGCGTAGTTCGAGAAGCCGGCCCAGCCCTGGAAGCGCGGAGTTCGAGCCATGTTGTAGTTCTGGAAGCTCAGAATCAGTGCGTACACGAAGGGAAACATGAAGAGCACGCCCAAGAGCAGCGTCGGCGGGGCAACAAGGAGCAGGGCTGCGTTGCGCCTGGCGACACGGTCACTGCCTGGCTTGCGAGTGGATCTCGAGAATCGCAATCCTATTTCCTTTCTGGACCCGCCAGAGCCGGCCGGACAGCGCCGGCTCTGGCGATAGGGGTGGGCCAGACGCGGCCGGCCTGACTAAATGTATCCGGCCTTCTTCATGATATCGGTGAGCCCCTGCTGCATCTTTTCATTCGCCTGCTCGGGGCCCATTAGGCCGCTCAGCATCTCGTGGTAGACCGTGCCGAACAGGTCACAGGACTGGTTCCACTCCGGAATGGCATGTCGCATCCAATCCTGCAACTGGCCCTTCATTGCGAGGTCCAACACCACCGGCATCGAGGGGAAGGCCTCCTGGAGCTCGGGGTCCTTCATGATAGAGAACCGAGGCATTCCGCTGTTGCCCTGCAGGGCCAGTATCTTGAGCTGGGGGAAGGAGGTGAACCAGGAGAGGAATCTCCAAGCCAGGTCCATTTTTCCGGGCTCAAGGTTCTTGGATAGCCCAAGCGCCCATCCGCCCATGGGGCTAAACGGCTCCTGGCCAGGCGCCACTGGCGTGGCCGCGCAACTCCATTTGTCGACGATCACCGACTTCGTGGGGTCTTGCAGCCATGCGGCACGAGCACCCCACTCGTAACACATCGGGGCTTGGCCCTGCGCAAACATACGGAGCCGCTCATCCCACCCGATGTTAAGAAGATCCGGGGCGGTGACCTTCTGGCATTCCAGAATGTAGTTGGCAGCCGCCAAGGCTTCTGGGGTATCCATGTTCGGGGTCATATCTGGCTTGAGCCAGTCATTGCCGAAAGCCGCGTTGGCATGGATCATCTGCTGCCCGAGGGGCTGGCCACGCTGCCCGTTGAGCAGTACCCCGTAGAAGTTTTTGTCGGGATTATGAAAGTGCTTGGCAGCGGCCAGTAGTTCGTCAGTCGTGGTCGGGATGAGTATCTTGTCTTGTTCGAGCAGATCTTTGCGGAAGTAGAGGATCTCCGGATGCGGTTGCACCGGTAGAGCCTGCAGTTCATCCTTGACGGTACAGGACTTGATATAGGCATCCGGGAAGTCCTTCATGTCTACATCGTATTTGGCGACGTACTCGTTGAGTGGTGCGTACACGCCAGCCGCATTGAACTCCCCAGCCCAGAGCCAATCCATCGCTATGATGTCGTACGCAGTCTGCTTCTGCGTCGCATTCAGCAAGGCTTTCTGGTGATTACCGTCGTAGGGCACGATGTCCATCTCGATCTTGCACCCGGCCAGTGAGGCCCATTCCGCAAGATTCGGCTGCATGGCCTGAGGCCAGACATCGGCAGCGGTTAGGATACGAATAGTATTCCCCTCCCCAGGAGGCGTTGTGCTTACCTCCGCGTAGGTCACTTCGAAACCGCCCGCGGCAGCGGTGGTGGTCGCCCCCGCGGCAGTGGTGGTGGTCGCCCCCGCGGTAGTGGTGGTCTCGCCACCGGCTGCAGCGGTAGTGGTGGTCGTTTCTTCTTCGCCGCAGGCGGCGAGCACGCCTGCAAGCCCACCTCCGACCGCGACCGTCGCACCTGCAAGGGCGGCGATTTTTAGAAACTCGCGACGGCTGTAGGGCCCGCCTTCCACAACAGGACTCTGCTCCGTGCCTTTGCCGTTCTCGTCTACGTTGCGGTCCACTGAACTTGCCCCCTTATTAACGAACCAGATTGACCCAGCCTCTGCTTGCCCCAGTCAGCGTCTCCTTCGTATGGCCTCCTTTCTACCATAAGACCGGTAGATCATATGTATACCGCATACCTAATACCAAATGCAAACGGTCAGTGAGTCCGTGCGCAGAAGTCCTGTTACCGACGACCTGGTTGGTCTTGCCCCCTTCAACCTCCCTAACCTCCGGTACGCATTCCGGGGAACATCCCGCACGTCATCCGCCAGCCGCAGGCATGAGAACGGTAATCACATCCCCCGACGTCAGCACCCAATCATTCTTTCGTGGTTGCCCGTTGACAAAGAAACTGACGCCGTAGGTTCCGTTCGGCTGCCGAATCGCACGCTCCACATTCCGGCCTCCTTGCTGGACCAGCAACTCCACTGCCCCGGCGAGAGTGGACCCCTCAGGAACGTTCAGCAACACCTCCCTTGCACCCCAAGCCAACCGCAGTACGCCGTGGAGCTCAATCGTGAGGTTCATCATCGAAGGAGAAGCTCACGCGCCGCATCGTTGACCCGTTCGATCTCGGGAACCAGCCATCCGAGTTCCAGCTCCCACAGCTTCTCGGGAGTGGGGACGCCTGTGTCCCGGTCCCAACCGCACAGGCGGTAGTAGAGCCCCTTCATCGCCTGGAAGGTCTCTCTATCAAGGTGCTTACCAGCGAGGACGCCCGCTGGGAGTGGCTCGAAGAACCGGTCGGGCAGGGTCTCGTCGTCAGCGCTGATGCCCTCCCGGGCGTTGAAGCATCGCGCCATGACTGTCCGCTTTTCCCCCAGCTTCATCAGTTCATAGAGACTGACCTCTCTCCCGGTCGCTGCGCTCAGAATGCTGGTGATGTCCGCGAAGGTAAAACTCCTGACCGGGGCCGCTACAAACACGCACATACAGAGTGCATCAAGGAAACTGAAGTGCTGCGAGAGCACGTAATGCATCCGCACTTTCTGCTCGTCCAGAACCACGGAGTCCAGACGCTCGTAGATACCCAGCGGAAGAGCCTGTTGCAGGAAGATCTCGGGCGCGTCGAAGTCGAAATCACAGTCATGCTCGACCCTGATGTGATCGGCCCCGATATCGGAGGTGGAATAAGAGAGGTACAGCATTCCCTTGCCGCGCGGGTCATGTAGTGGAGCTTCTTGCTTCTTGCTGACAATGGCGTATTGCTGCGTGTCATTGCCCACGATCCCAGCCGCACGATGCGCCCCTTCGGCAAGCACGTCGCCGAACCCCCGACGGAACGCGATGGCCTCGAGTGTTTCGAGCAACCCCGCCTCGCTGCCGAAGGTAAGGTCCAGCCCGCCGGTGTCGGCCGGGGAGAGGAGACCCCGCTGGCTGCACTCCATGGCCCAGGCTATGGTGCCACCCGCAGAGATGCTATCCAGACCATACTTGTTGCAGAGTTCGTGCCCTTTGGCGACGGCCTCAGCATTCCAGATATCGAGATTCGAACCCAGCGCTCCGATAGTCTCGTATTCCGGCCCGCCGTACGTCGGGTCTACATGGTAGGGTTCTCCCGTCTGCACGATGGGCTTGCAGCCGACCGCACAGTGCCAGCAGGTTCCGTGACCGGTCATGATCGTCTCTTTGAAGGTCTCGCCAGAGAGCCGATCAGCGTTTTCGTACCAACCGGCCTGAAAGTTCCTGATGGGCAGCATGCCCCTGACGTTGTTCGCGTTCACGTAATAGCCGGTGCCGATCGCCTTCAGATTCGAGTTGTCAGGATTTGTCCTGATGCGCTCCGCGAAGAGCTTGTTGCGGCGCCGTATCTCATCCTGGTCCGCGAGGGGAAGCCCGACAGTACCCCGCACCGCGATGGCCTTCAGGTTCTTCGAGCCGAACACGGCCCCCGCCCCGCTGCGTCCATTCACGTGATGTCTATCCGTGACCACACAGGCGAATCTGACCAGGTTTTCGCCGGCAGGCCCGATGCAACAGATGCGGGCCTTGGGTTCCTGGACCTCTTGCCTTATCTGCGTCTCGGTGTCCCCTGTACTAAGACCCCATAGGGAGCGGGCATCGCGGATATCGACCTTCCCGTCCTGTATGTAGACGTAGACGGGTTGGCCTGCGCGGCCCTCGATCACGATCCCGTCCCAGCCTGCGTGGCGGAGTTCAGGACCGAAGAAGCCGGCCGCCTGACTGTCGATCAGCGCGCCCGTGAGCGGAGATTTCGCTTGAATGCTGTAGCGATTGAAACCGGATGCGGGGATTCCTGCGATGCCGGCGGAGATGCACAGAACGTTATCGGGACCGAGAGGGTCGATGCCTGGTGACGACTCTCTGAGGAGGTAGTAGATGCCTTGGCAAGCTCCGCCCCAGTAGCGTCGATAGAATGTCTCATCATGCGCGTCGACCCACGTCCGACCAGTTGTCAGGTCGATTCTTAGAGTCTTGCCGTGGAAGCCGTACATCCGTCCTCCCGAATCACGAATGTGATAGAGCATGTATACCGCATACCCCATACATAATGCAAGTGGCTTTTCTTCAGCGACTGACTGCGGTAGACTTCAGCAAGGGAACAAACGCCACAGACCGCGAGTGACCATTCCTGGGAGTGAGGCCTTGAACGAGAACCCTGTTACCGGCGACCTGATAGATCAGAAGACCCTTGCTGAAGCCGCACGCGAGAAGATAAGGGAAGCAATCCTGCAAGGGAGGTTCGAGCCAGGGAAGAAGCTAGACCAGGCGATGCTGGCCCGAGCATATGGAATAAGCCGCATGCCCATTCGCGATGCCCTTCGCGCGCTTGAGCGCGACGGCTTCGTGGCTCTGGATTCCCGCCGGGGGGCTTCAGTGGTGGATGTCGACCCGAAGGAAATGGCGCAGCTGTACGAAATCAGAGAGGTAGTCGAGATGCTGGCCGCGAAGCAAGCCGCACCTCGCATCACAGATGAAGATCTTGAAGGCCTGAGAGACCTCTCTAGGCGGATGGAGGAAGCCAATTCCGTCGGTGATACGGCGCGCTTTCTGCAGCTGGATCACGACTTCCACCTGGCTGCGTACCGGGCCTGCGAGAACGTTCCATTGCTGAGAATCGTCGGTGATCTCATAAACTCTACTTGGATCTACCGCATCGCTGCGACGCGGCAAGCTCGCGATCGCGCGGCGTATCAGAGCGAGCATGGTGAGATCATCGACGCACTAGTGGCGAGAGACTGCCGGCTCGCATGTCGGCTGGTCAAACAGCACCTGCGGCAAACGGAGCGAATCATCGGCCATGGACACAAGGGTAGCCGTCCGAAAGATAACCATGAGGCCATCGCCGACCAGCCGAAACCCCGTAACATCCAGGAAGAGAGGTCGCACCACAGTGTCTCCCGAGCGAGCCAAAGTGCGGACTTGCACAGGATCGGACGCCGCGCTGGCTCGCCCGAATAAAATACGGACTGCTTCCTGCCTGAACTCCGGCGCGCAAGCTGCGTCGACACTCCCTTCTGGACCGTCGGGAGCCGATTCTGAGTGTCAATGGAACCGGGTCAGGTCCGGAGGATCGCCTCCCAGGCGCTCACCATCGTATGCGAGATGTTGGACGCCTCGTCGGCATCGCCTATCACGAAGACCTCTGGGGCCAGCCCAGCCCGCCCCCTCAAGTCGCGCACCAAGGTGAACCGCTCCGGGTTCGGTAGAGACTCGTTTGTTTGAGTCCCGCCTCTCCGGCCGAGACTCTTCCGCAGCATCTCTTCCGGCTGCGCCGGTGGCATGTGACTGATCGTTGTGATACTCGACGGTGATTGAGCCAACCGACTCATTCCAGCGTCGCGTATTCCACTTCGCCCGGAGTCTTCCAGGGGCCTCGCTTTCTGATGACTTCGGTCACCCTTAGAAGGCCGATGATGGTTTCGGTGAGAGCGTTGTCGCGCGAATCCCGACGAGAGCCGACGGGAGTGACGGCGCCGGCCCCAGCCTCGGCCAGGCGTTCGGTGTGGCTGATGGAGAGGTATCGTGCTCCAACACCAGACGCACGGCCCGCTCCCGTATCTCCTGTGGTTACCTCGCTTATATGCTCATGCTCCAATCCTCTTCCATAAGAGGCGAGCATTTCATTCCATCTAAAGAGTTCGAGCCTCCCACATCGACTGCGAGAAGATGCTCGGGTCGATTCGATTGACCGCCCACCGGCTCCGTGCTATAAACTGCGTGTACGGTATACGCCCGGGCGCGCGCCGACTTCAGTCAGGACAGCCGCCCCTAGCGGAGCACTCTCGCTCCAATAGTCCGGGCACAGCGATCTCTTGACAAGGGGAAAGATACGGTTATAGTTGTATACCGTGTACGGTATGTGTTGAAGTGTGCGGTATAGGGCAGCCCGAGCACCACATCGAGGGGCGGCTCCTCGATTCGAGCCTTGGCGGTCTTGGGGACTCCCGGTTTCGCAGCACAAGCCGCGGGTGATTGATGTCGACCAAGAAGATCTGATGAGGGAGGTTGCGGCAGTGGAGCTCACCAAGAAGCGTCTACTCGAGATGTACCGAACCATGGTCAGGATTCGGCGATTCGAGGAGAAGATCGTGGAGATGTACGCCGAAGGCACGATGCCCGGTCTCGCTCACCTCTACAACGGTGAGGAGGCGGTAGCCGTGGGGGCGTGCAGCGCTCTCAACCCCGACGACTACATCACCAGCACCCACAGGGGCCACGGGCATCTGATCGCCAAAGGCGGCAAGACGGACTTGATGATGGCCGAACTCTTTGGTCGTGAAGCCGGATACTGCAAAGGAAAAGGCGGATCGATGCACATCGCCGACCTCGATCTCGGTATTCTCGGCGCCATGGGCATCGTGGGGTCTGGCCTTCCCATTGCGGTGGGCGCTGGATACTCCGCGTACTTGCGCAAGTCAGGCCAGGTATGCGTCGCCTTCTTCGGAGATGCGGCCTCCAACATCGGAGCAGCGCACGAGTCTCTCAATCTTGCCGCCGTCTGGAAGCTCCCGGTGGTCTTCGTGTGCGAGAACAACGGATATGGCATTTCGGTGTCCCAGAAACGGCACCAAGCCATCACCGACATCGTTGACAGGGCCCCTGGGTATGGCATGCCGGGGGTCATAGTCGACGGGAACGACGTGGTCGCGGTGCACCGGGCCGTATCTGAAGCAGTTGAGCGAGCAAGGGCCGGCGAGGGCCCCTCGTTGATCGAGTGCAAGACGTATCGAATGCGCGGTCACTTCGAAGGAGACCCGGGTCGCGGAATGCGCTACCGATCAACGGAAGAGATCCAGCTTTGGGATTCGCCAGAGAAGGACGCCATCGCTCGTTTCGGCGCTGAGTTGGTGAAATCCAAGAAAGCGACGCAAAAGGAGCTGGATGACATCCTCGCCGAAATCGCAGCAGAAATAGAAGCTGCTGTGGTCTTCGCGAAGGCGGCGCCGTTCCCCGACATGACTGAGGGTATGGAAGACGTCTATAGCGCCGAGTATGCGCACTTGGCCCAGACCGGGCTCTAGCTCGCTCGAAACTTCGTTTGGTCACAGCAAGGAGTACAGAGGATGAGAACCATTTCCTATAGCCAGGCGGTCCGAGAGGCCTTGCGGGAAGAGATGCTTCGGGACCCCAGCGTCATCATGTTCGGTGAGGACTGCGGACCCTACGGGGGGATCTACGGCGTAAGTGGGGACCTGCGCGAGCAGTTCGGCGAAGAACGAGTTCGCGACACGCCCATTTCGGAATCGGCGATCGTGGGCTGCGGCATAGGAGCAGCCATGACCGGAATGCGTCCAGTCCCGGAAATCATGCAGACGGACTTCTTCGGGGTCTGCCTGGACCAGATCGCCAACCAAGCGGGCCAGATCCGGTACATGTTCGGGGGCAAAGCCCGGCTGCCCCTGGTGATCCGGACCGCGGAAGGTGCCGGCCGCGGAGCAGCCGCCCACCATTCCCAGTGCCTGGAAGCCTGGATCCTGCATTCCCCCGGCCTCCTTCTGGTGATGCCCGCCACCCCCTATGATGCCAAGGGTCTCTTAAAGACCGCCATCCGGGGCGAGGACCCGGTGGTTTTCATCGAGCACAAGATGCTCTACCGCACCACCGGACCGGTGCCGGACGAGGGGGAGGAGTACACCATCCCCTTCGGGGTGGCCGCGGTTCCCCGAGAGGGCACGGATGTCACCGTGGTGGCCATATCGGCCATGGTGCCCAAGGCGCTCGCGGCGGCCGAGAAGTTGGCTGAGGAGGATGTGAGCGTTGAGGTTATTGACCCGCGCACAATAAGACCCCTGGATCTTGACCGGATTTGCGAATCGGTTCGTAAGACCCATAGGGCGGTCATCGTTCATGAAGCTCGCAAGACGTGCGGCATAGGGGCGGAGATCGCCTCGCGGATAACGGAGAACGTCTTTGACTACCTTGATGCCCCGGTGGCGCGCGTGTGCGGGTGGGACACTCCCGTTCCCTTCAGCCCGGTGCTCGAGAAGGCGTTCATCCCCGACGAGAACGACATCGTTAGTGCCGTCCGCGGACTCCTTTAGGGGGCAATCATGGCGACCAGAGTGAATGTGCCCTATATGGGACTCACCACCGAAGAAGTCACGGTGACTGAGTGGCTGAAGCAGGAGGGAGAGGCCGTCGCCAAGGGCGAGTCGATTGTGGAGGTGCTCACCGACAAGGTGAACAATGTGGTCGAAGCCCCCGAAGCCGGGGTGCTGCTCAAGATCGTGGCTCCCGCGGATACAGTCGTCCCTGTCGAGGGTGCCCTCTGCTGGATCGGCGAGGCTGGGGAGGAAGTGCCCGATAAGGAGGCAGCTGCGACCGCCGTGCCTGGCGAGGAACGGGCCGATGCCACCAAGCCCGCGGAAGCCGTGGCGACCGTGGCCGCCCAGTCGGTCGGGAGCGGCGAATACGTGAAGGCCTCTCCCGCGGCCAAGCGGGCGGCCCGCGAGCGGGGCGTCGATCTGGCTCTGGTCACCGGCACCGGTCCCGGGGGCCGGGTGACCGAAGACGATGTGGCCACATACGGAGAAGAGCAGGCCCCTGCCGGCACGGTCCGGGCCACGCCCCTAGCCAAGAAGCTGGCCGCTGAGTCCGGAGTGGACCTGGCCGGCGTGTCAGGCACCGGGGTTAACGGCCGCATCCGCGGAGCCGATATCGTGGCCGCGGGGGCGCCGGCTGCCGGGCCGGCCCCTGCCGACGTGGGCTCCGCCACCCGAGCGGGTCTGCCCCTCGCCCCGGCAGAGATCGCCTCCGTGGTGCCCATGGCCGGCCTGCGTCGGATCGTCGCCCAGAGGATGTTCCAGAGCGCCCGGACCATCCCCCGGGTCACGCACACCACCGAAGTGGACGTCACCGAAACGGTGCGGATGCGCGACTGCTTGCTGGCCCGGGCCGAGAGCCAGGGCGGGGTACGTCCCTCCTACACCGACATCGTGGTCAAGATCACGGCCCAAGCATTGCGCGAGCACCCCCTGATGAACGCCCGAGTGGCCGAGGAAGAGATCCAGGTGCTGGACGCGGTCAACGTGGGGGTGGCGGTCGCGGTTGCCGACGGCCTGGTGGTCCCGGTGATCCACGACGCCGACCTCAAGGGTGTGCAGGCTATAGCCGAGGAGTCGCGGGACAAGATCGAACGGGCCCGGGCCGGTACGCTGGTTGCCGACGATGTGACCGGTGGCACCTTCACGGTCACCAACCTGGGCACCTACGAGATCGATGCCTTCACCCCCATCATCAACCTTCCCGAGGCGGGAATCCTAGGGATCGGCCGCATCGTCAAGAAACCGGTGGTTGTGGACGGCCAGATCGCGATCCGTTCGATGATGTACCTGAGTCTGACCTTCGACCACCGCGATCATCGACGGAGCCCCGGCCGCAGCCTTCTTGCGCACCATCAAGGGGTACCTAGAGAAGCCTTACGAGCTTCTTGCGGTGCGCTGACGCGATCAAACACATTCAACTGCATCCGGAAGTCGGGCCCGACCCCGAGAGGAGCCTGCTTTGGTAACGACTGATTTGGCCATCATCGGCGCCGGCCCCGGCGGATATGTGGCCGCCCTGCGCGCCGCCCAGTTGGGGATGAAGGTGACCGTAATAGAGAGTACCCATCTGGGCGGCATCTGCCTGAACCGAGGGTGTATTCCCACCAAGGCTATGCTGCATACGGCCGCCGTCGCTCACGAAGTTCGGCAGGCGGGCTACCTACGGGGTGATCGTCAAGGGGGAGCCGCGCATCGACTACGCGGCTGCTCTTAAGCGCCGCGAGGACGTGGTCGCGGGGCTCCGCAGCGGGGTGCGCACCCTGCTCAGGCAGGGCAAGGTGGAGGTCCTGGCCGGGCGCGCTTCGTTTGTTGGGCCGCGCACGCTGGTTGTCGAGCCGGTCGAGGCCGATATCGGCGCCGGCAAAGGCGTGGTGCTTGGCGCCCAAGAGACGGTGGAGGCCGCCCACATTATGGTGGCGACCGGTTCGAAGCCGGCGGCCCTGCCCATTCCGGGCGTCGATCATCCCCGGGTGATCGACTCGGACGGAGCCCTTGCCCTCACGAAGGTCCCGGCCAGCCTGCTGGTGGCGGGCGCTGGGGCCGTGGGCTGCGAGTGGAGCCTGATCTTCGCCCGTCTGGGTGCCAAGGTCACCCTGGTCGAGATGCTGCCGGAGGTGCTGCCCCGGGAAGACGCCGACATGGGCAAGGTGCTGGCCAAAGCCTTAAAAGGCGAGGGGGTCACCGTCCACACCGGCACTTCCGTCACGGCGGTCAGGGAGAAGGGCGGTGAGCTCGAGGTTGAGCTTTCAGGCCAGTCTACGAGCATCGTCGCTGCCGACTACGTTCTCGTCGCGGCCGGCCGGGCGCCTCTCATCGACGGTCTAGCCCTGGAAGCTGCCGGGGTCGCGACCGACCCCAAAGGCTGGATTCTCGACCGACCCCTATCAGAAGACCAACGCCCCGTCGGTTCTTGCCGTCGGGGACGTCACCGGTCGGGCGCTTCTTGCCCACGTAGCCTCGAGGCAGGGGATCGTGGCGGTGGAGAAGCTGGCCGGGCTTTCTCCGGAGCCGGTCCGCGATGACCGCATCCCTTCCGTCACCTATACCGACCCGGAAGTCGCGAGCGTGGGACTCACCGAGACGCAGGCCCGGGAGACGGGCCTCCCAGTGGTCGTCGGCACGTTCCCCTTCTCCGCTTCCGGTCGGGCTCAGGCCCAGGGCGCGGACACCGGACTGGTGAAGGTGGTGGCCGAATCCGGGTTTGGCCGGGTTCTCGGGGTGCACATGGTCGGCCCTCACGTGGGCGAGTTGTTAGCCGAAGCTGTCCTGGCGCTGGAACTCGAGACCACTCTGGACGAGCTGTCGTCGGTCATCCGCGCGCATCCCACACTCTCGGAGGCTCTGGGTGAAGCTTCCCTGGCGGCGGCAGGCCGGGCGCTGCACTCGACCTAGGAGGAGGGCACAGGAGACCATAACCATCGAACGCCACATGCCCGTCCGCAGACTGACCCTGGAGGAAGGCCCGATTCAGCCCCCCTCGGTGGCGGCATCGCCGCACCACGTCTCTGCTTCTCCCCGAGCGCGCGCTCATGCCGCAGCCCTGGGGATCGATTTTGCCACTATTGCCCTGAGTGGCGATCGGATCAGCAAGCCAGACGTGGTTCTTGCGGCCGGCGCCGCTCCTCAGCATGTGCCAGGCGCGCGACCAACCCCCCCGGCGCGCGCCTGGCTGCTGAACTGGTCCCTCGGGCTCCCGGTCGACGTGTACTACTAGAGCCTAACTGCCACGGTGGACCACCAGTGCCGAGCCACTGGGGCCGCGCTGTGCGGCCCGGGCTCCC
>CAVPLM010000017.1:0-72057 GCA_963706025.1 uncultured Actinomycetes bacterium
AGGATGAGACTGGTGATCAGGAAAGCCAGTACCAGGGCGCCTAACTGTATGCCCAGATTGATCCAGGTCTGGCGGGTGAAATGGGCACGGCCCCGGGCGTCCTGGGGAGAGTCCGGGGCCGTCTCAGCCATCCCCGCCCCCCCCTACCCGCGCCGCTTTCCACCGCACCGCCTTCGAGGCTGCCTCCTCCGATGAGCTGCCCCAGCTCCTGCACCGTCGTGGTAGCCGCGTCGAGCGGCCCCGATACGTTCCCGGCGAAGAACACCAGTATGCGGTCGCTGTAGCGGAGCAGCTCCTCGAGATCGCTCGACGTGAAGATGATGGCCCCACCCTGGTTGCAGCGGTCCTTCAGCTTGCTCCACAGGTAGATGACCGATTCGATGTCCAGGCCCCGGGTGGGGTGCTCGAGCAGCATGAACTTGGCCCCGGCTTTGACCAGGGCAAGCAGGGCCCGTTGCTGGTTGCCTCCGGAGAGCGACTCGACCTTGTTGGCCGGCGTCCCCTTATGTTGAACTCGGCGATACGTTCCTGGGCCAGGCGGCGGCCCTTCTCGCGGTCGATGAACAGACCGGGCTTCGGCTGGGTGAGCAGGAAATGGTCGGTCAGGCTGAGCCCGGGGATGAGGCCCTCCTCCAAGCGGCTGGCCGGAACGTAGGCGACGCCCTTTCTCTTGAAATGACGGTAGTTCTTGCCGGTAAGATCGACGTTCTCAAACTACAAACGCCCGCCGGTGACCGGCACCAGCCCGGCACACGCCCGCAAGAGCAGGCTCTGGCCGCTGCCTTCCATGCCCGCGAGCCCTATGGTCTCGCCTGCGCGCACCTCGAGATCGACCCCGTGGATGCGGAGGCGACCGTGCTCGGCTTCCAGCGCGGACAGCCGCAGCAACGTCTTGCCGGGCGTGCAGGCTACCCGCTCTCCCGGAGAGATCTCGCGCTCGAACATCATGGTGACAAGTCGTTGCACTTCAAACGGGGGCAGCGCCTCGCCGACGAGGCGGCCCTGCCTGAGCACGGCCACCCGGGTGCACAGGTCCTGGACCTCGTCGAGCTTGTGGGACACGAAGAGGACGGTCTTGCCCTGCGCGGCCAGGCGGCGGAGGGTGTCGAAGAGCTGCTCGGCGCTCTGCCGCGCGCTGATGCCGGTGGTCGGCTCGTCGAGGATGAGGACCCGCGGCTCCCAGCCAGAGGAGGCGGAGCAGTTCGAGCTGCTGGCGCTCGCCCACCGTCAGGGACTCGACCTCGGCCTTCAGGTCGATGGAGAGACCGAGCGAAGCGGCCAACTCCTGCGACGGCGGCGGTGGCCTCTGCCCGGCGGGGGACTGATCCGGCCGGGCGCGCCGATGAGCAGGTTGTCGACGACGCGCATGGGGGGGAAGTCGAGCGGGTCCTGGTGGAGCATGCCCACGCCGTGCCGGATGGCGTCTGCCGGGGAGCGCATCGCCACCCTGTTCCCGTCGAGGACGATGTGGCCGCTGTCCGCCGGCTGGAAGCCGGACAGGATCTTCATGAGCGTGCTCTTGCCGGCGCCGTTCTCGCCCAGGATGCCCTGGATGGTGCCGGCGGGCACGGTGAGAGTGATGCCGTCGTTGGCTTTGACGGGGCCGAAGTGCTTGCGGATATCGGTGAGTCGGACTTCCACGTGCTCAGGGATCCTCAGGGTCGTTTGCGTCTAGGTGGAACCAGAAAGGGGAGACCGTGACGGTCTCCCCTTTCCTGGATACATCCTTCGTCAACGTCGGCGTGCTCTACTCGGATACGCTCTGGCCTTCCATGCCCTCCAGCAACTGCGGCAGGTACCAGATCTGCTGGTCGGTGGCGACTTCGCCCGTCGGCGAGGTAGGCGGTGCCGTCCTGGAGGTTCAGCGGGCCGGTCCAGAGGTTCAGACCGCCGGCCAGAGCCGCGATGAACTCGTCCACCTTGGCGGAGGCATCGGCCGAGAGGCCTTCGCCCTTCTTGAAGCCGACGATGGAGGTGTCCGGGTTGTTGATGTCGGTCCAGTCGGGGCCGACCCAGTTCCAGAAGCTGCGTCCATTTGCCGTCGCGGGCGGCGGTGGCGGCCTTCAGGTATTCCGGGCCCCAGTTGAAGTAGGGGACGCCCAGGGCGACCGTCGGGAGCTTCCTCGAGCGAGCCCACGAAGTCGTACGGGATGGCCCAGACCTCCTTGCCGGCGTCGGCCATCTTGCTGGCCTCGACCAGGGCCTCGGTGGTGTCGATGCCGGAGATGACCACGTCATAGCCCTGGTTGAAGAAGTTGTCGGCCACCTGGGTCGGGTCGGAGGTGACGCCCGGGATGTTGAACCAGAAGCCGATCCAGTTGACGCGTGAACTTCAGGTCGGCCGGGTCTTTCTTCAGATACTCGGTCCAGGCGTACCTGGCGCCCAGGTAGACGGAGGCGGCCAGGCGGCGGGTCTCGTCGTTGATCAGCGGGCCGAGGTAGCCGATCTTGCCGGTCTGGGTGGTCAGGGCGGCGGCGACGCCGGCGATCATCTTGCCGTATTCCATCTTGCCCATGATGTTGCTGAGGTTGGGCAGGTTCTGGAAGTCCTTGCCGTCCTTCCAGGCGCCGTCGCCGGAGGGTGGACGCACCGGGATGTCCGGGTGGGCCTTGGCGAAGGCGATGGCGCCGTCCTTCATGTCGTCGGAGGTGAAGAAGATCATCTTGGCGCCCTGGGCGAGCAGCTCTTCGGCCAGCTGCTCGACAGTGGTGCCGGGCCGGTCGGCGGAGTTGGCCTTGTCGACGTAGACCATCTTGGCGCCGGGGAGCTTCTCCTCGACGTAGAGGCCGCCTTCGTAGTTGGCCTGGCTCCAGCCGTTGTCGTTGTAGGGGCCCACGAGCACCATGCCGAAGATGAACTCCTCGGGCGGCCGTGGCCGTCGTGGTGGTCGCGGCCTCGGTCAGCGGCGTCGTGGTGGCCGGAGCGAGCGGTGGTGGCTGTGGTTGCCGGGCAGCAGTAGTGGTGGTCGTCTCCTCGGTGTCGTCGCCACACGCGGCGGCGAACAGGCCGACGGGGACGAGGAGGATCACAAGTGCGCTGCAGATGAAGACGCGGCGTGATCGTGATGTGGGCATTGCGGAGAGCACCTCACACTTCTTGTTCAGACTTGACGCCCAACGGTCCAGCATGCGGAGAACCGCCGTCTGATGCCTGGTGGACCCTCCTTTCGTCTTCTCTCTCAAGCGCAGGCGCCACACCGGCGTGACGCCGAGGAACCTGAGGCCATTCTAACCACTAACGGCCGCCGTGTTCCAGCGGTTGCTTCGGGGTTCGGGGTCACAGGTCGATGATCTTCATCTCGTAGATCTCGTCGATCTCCAGGCAGCGGTCGATGGCTTCCTGGGGCACGTCGTTGTCGACCTAGGATCATGATCGAATCCCTGGAGACCGTTGTCCATGCCGCTGGAGGTGACCATGCGCGAGATGTTCACGTCGAACTCGCCCATGAGTGGTGCCCACCCTCCCGATGACGCCGGGGACGTTCGGTGAGGAGCGTAAGGAGCCTGCCCTCGGGCACGAAGGTGATGGGGAAATCGCCTATCTGCACGATGCGCGGGTGCCTGTGCTCCAGCACGGTGCCGGCGATGACGAACTCCTTGCCGTCGCCCTCGGTGACGATCATGCCGGATGAGGTTGCGGTAGTCGCCGCTCTCCAGGGAGATGGTCTCGCTGACCTCGATGCCCGATCTGCTCGGCCAGGAGACCGGCGTTGACGAAGTTGACGTTGCCGCGGGACATGCTGCCCTCGAGGATGCCCTTGAGGGCGACCAGCGACAGGATCTTCGCGTCGGCGGGGTCGTCGATTTCCTTGCCCGCGAAGACGATCTCCACGCGCTTGACGCTGTCCCGGCGGATCTGTCGGTAGAGGATCCCCATCTGCTCGGCCAGACGGATGAACGAGCTGCAGCTTCGTGAACGATCTCCTCGGAGAGCGTGGGGATGTTGACCGCGTTCTTGACGATCTCGCCCTTGAGACCGGCGATGACCTCGGCCACCACTTCTTCGCCCACCCGTTTGGACGCCTCGAAGGTGGAGGCTCCCAGGTGGGGCGTGCCCACCACGGTTCGAACTCGTAGAGCGGGTGGCTCTCCTGGGGCTCGTGCACCCACGTGTCGACGCCCACAGAGGCGATGTGGCCCGACTTCAGCCCCCGGTAGAGGGCCTCCTCGTTGAAGAGCCCGCCGCGGGCGCAGTTGACCAGACGCACGCCGGGCTTCATCAGGGCGATCTGCTCGTCGCTCGACCATGTTCACGGTCTCTTTGGTGCGGGGCGTGTGGATGGTGATGAAGTCGGACTCCTGGAGTAGCTCCTCCAGGGTCGTCTTCTTCTCCACGTTCAGATTCGTGAAGCGGGAATCGGGGATGTAGGGGTCGTAGGCGATGACCCGCATGGCGAAGCCCCGCGCTCGCTGAGACACCAGGCCCCCGATGCGCCCTAGACCGATGATGCCCAGGGTCTTGCCGTAGAGCTCGCTGCCCTCGAACTGCTTGCGCCCCCACTTCCCGCTCTTGATGAAGCGGTCGGCCCAGGGGATGTTGCGGCTGCTGGCCAGCAGGAGGCCCATGGTGTGCTCGGCGGCGGAGATGACGTTGCTCTCCGGGGTGTTGCAGACGATGACGCCCTTCTGCGTGGCATAGGGGACGTCGATGTTGTCCAAGCCCGAGCCGGCTCTGCCCACGATGCGCAGGTTGGTCGCAGCGTCGAGAAGCTCCTTGTCGATGAGGGTCTCGCTGCGCACGATGATGCCGTGGTACTCGGGGATGATGGCGAGCAGCTCGTCACTGGCTCAGCTTGTACTGACGTCCACCTGGCAACCCGCCGAGAGCAGGGCGATGGCGTCATCGTCCATGAGCTCGGCCACAAGGACCTTGGCATCTTCGAGGTCTTCCAACCTGCCTCCCTCGAGCCGCGCGCGGCCGGCGCGCCGGGTTCACGTTGAGCGAGCCCTAGGCTAACACACGGTCGCGCCGTGCTTCCACAGGCTGGGGAGGCGGCAGAAGGGGCGGAGGCGGCGGGCTTCCGCCCGCCGCCTCCGCCCCTCGAGATCGAGTCCGATCCGACTCAGGCGTCGCCGCTAGGCCACTGGAAGAAGAATTTCTCCGGTGGACGCCGCTCGGGCACCGTCGTGTGGGGGATCGTCCCTTCGTTCCATTCTTTCGATACGTACAGGTTGCAGTAGCAGCTGCCAAATTGCGCGACATCGGGCTCGCGGTAGTCGCAGGGACAGATGATGTCTCGGTCGGCCTCCCGGTCTGCGGAGGCCAGACGGCAGGGGCAGCACATGTAGCCGTACCGCTCCTTGTTGGTCAAGAGACCCCCTATGAGTTCCATGACCATCTGCTGGTTATCACTGAAGAAGTAGCCCTTGGGCTCGTTGACTTTCTTCAGGCGCTCATACATCTCTTCAACAGTACTCACAGCCCCAGCGCCTCCAGGATCTCGAGTTCGCGGTAACCGACGATGACCTTTGTTCGCCGATGAGCGATAGTGGGGAACGAGGTCTGCGGATTGACCTTCCGCACCTCGTCCAGGACCTTGCCCATCTCGTCCTTGGAAAGAAGGTCCACGAACACATAGTCATACACGACGTTGTTGTCGTCGAGCAGCTTCTTTGTGTTCCTGCAGTGACCGCAGGTGCTGAGTGCGTATAGGAAGACTTTCGGTTGATCCATGTCGTCACCTTTCCGTTGTCACCGGGTTCACAGTTCCCGGGTTGCCCGCATCGCGGAAGGAGATACCCCAAGTCACCTGGAACTATGCTTCACGCGTCGTGACATAATGGCCCCGTCGGCTGCCGGTGGCGTTGACGGGGGACCCTGGCTGAACGGGAGGCGAACGTGAGATATGGCCTGATCCGGCCGCGGATGCGTGTGCTCCGAGTGATCGTGGGGAGCTTCGTGCTGGCCTTCGCCCTGCTCTTGGCGCTGTCGGCTGTCGCCTCGGCTCAATCCTTCTCGGACGTCAGGGGAGACGAGTGGTTCGCCGAGGCTGTGGACGCACTGGCCGCGGAAGGGATCGTGAGCGGGCGCGACGACGGCTCGTTCGGACCTTCGGACCCGGTCACCCGGGCCCAACTGGCGGCGCTCCTGGCCCGCACTCTCGATCTGCAGGACTTCCCGTACACCCCGTTCATCGACGTCACCACCCAGGATTGGTTCTCCGGGCCCGTAGGCGCTCTCTATCAGACGGGTATCGTCTCCGGGACCGGCCCCATCACGTTCTCTCCCCAGCTACCCGTCAGCCGCCAGCAGGCGGCCACTCTCGTCATGCGGGCACTGTCCTACACCCAAGAGAGTGAGCCGCCGGCCGAGGGAGACCACGTTCTACCCCCCGGTACGGCCGATCTCTGGCTGGCCGGTTTTCGCGACCGGGCTCTGATCGGGCCTGAGCACTCCGAGTCCGTCGCCAACGCCTATCGGCTGGGCATCATCGAAGGGGCTCCGGACGGCTGGTTCTATCCCTCACTGACCCTTACCCGAGCTCAGATGGCGGCCGTGCTCTACCGGGCCTTCCTGCAGCCGGTCGTGGCCAAGAACACCTACCCGGTGGAGTTGGAGGCCCTGTCGTACTACCCGGCCCAGTCGGTTGGCTCAGAGGGGCCTCTCGGTGTCGTTCCTGGAGTCCCGGCTCACGGCTCTCTGCTTCCCTTGCGGACCGGTCGACGGCGTCTACGACTACCGTACCAAGGACGCCGTGATGGCCTTCGAGAAGGCGGAACGGCTCAGCCGGGACGGCAACGTCGGGCCGGAGGTCTGGCAGCATCTCTTCAGCGCCCAGACCCCCACGCCGCGTCTGGCGGGGGGCGGTGATCGGGTAGAGGTGGACATATCCCGGCAGATCCTTCTGATGATCAAAGACGGCAAGGTGACCAAGGTGCTGCACGTGTCCACGGGCAAACTGGGCACTCCCACCGGTCATGGCAAAGTGCGCAGCAAGAGCCAAGGTTGGACCCATTGCCCCGTGGGGTGGATGTACTCACCGTCGTACATCATGCCCCACATCGCCATCCACGGCTACAAGAGCGTCCCCCCGTGGCCCGCCAGTCACGGCTGCGTCCGCGTGCCGGTGTGGACGGCCGACGAGCTGTACGACGAGCTGCCCCTCGGGCTTCCGGTGGACGTGTACTACTAGAGCCGTGACTGCCACGGTGGGACCACCAGTGCCGAGCATCGGCCGCGCTGCGCGGTCCGGGCTCCCTAGCCGACGAGTTCCCTCACCAGTTCCTCGAACACGGTGTTGTGGAGATCGACGTCCTCGTCCGTGGTCTGAGGTGATATCAGCACCATGGTGTGGAAGGGCGTGAGCAAGATCCCGCGGTTCGCCATGTAGACATGGACCAGGGTGTCCAGCTCGTCATCGAAGGCCCTTTCCGCCTCTTCCCCGTTCCTGGGCGGATCTTTCACGAACCTGTATTCGGCTCGACAGCCGAGGCGATTCACGTGCCAGGGCAACTCATACCTCTCGATGGTCTCGGACACGCCGTCGGCCAGCCTCGTGGCCACGGTGATCATCTTCTCGAAGGCGGCTTCGGTCAAGACATCACTGAGGGTCGCCTTGATGGCCGCCATCTGGAGTATCGTTCCGGCGACCGTGCCGCCCGTTCCTATTCCGAAGTGCTTGCCCGGGATTCCCAGCGGCGGGGTGGTCAGTCTGTCAGACATCTCTTGCGTAAGACCCATCGCCGCCGCGGGGAGTCCTCCGGCGATCGACTTGCCGATGGTGAAGAAATCCGGTTCGAGGCCCCAGCCGCGAGTGCATCCACCCGGTCCGGCGCAGATCGTGTGGGTCTCATCCATGATCAGAAGGGTGCCGTACTTGCGCGTGATCGCGCGCAGGGCCGCGTGATAGCCGGGCTCGGGCCAGATGATGCCGGCGTTGGTCATCGCCGGTTCGGCCAGCACGCAGGCCACGTCGCCCGGGGCCAGTGCCCTCTCCAAAGCATCGACATCGTTGAACTGGATGACGCGGGAGGCGGGGTTCGGCAGGGCGCCGATGACCTGTCGGTGCTGCGCCATCCTCGGCCCATGCTGGACGGACACCAACGCTTCATCGACGCTACCGTGGTAGCAGCCGTCGAATACGAGGACCAGGTTCCTTCCCGTAGCCATGCGGGCGAATCTGATGGCGAATCTGTCGGCATCGGTGGCGGTGGTGTAGATCTGCCAGTAAGGCAGGCCGAAGCGGCGGGCAAGCTCTTCACCGACCCAGATGGCGTCCTCGGAAGGCAGCATGGTGGTCATGCCTCTGTAGACCTGTCTGCAAATCGCTTCGGCAGTGGCTGCGGGAGAATGACCGGTCAGGGACCCGGAATCGCCCAGAGCCAGGTCGACGTAGGTGTGACCGTCCAGGTCTTTCAGGCGGGCGTTCTTCGCCTCGCTGACGAAGATGGGGAAAGAACCAGGCCACTCCGTCATCCAGCCCATGGGGACGCCTCTGAACAGCGACTTCTTGGCGCGCTCGAAAAGGTCGCGCGACTGGGGACGGTCGGCGACGTAGCGCTCTTCTTCACGCCTCGTGAGCGCACCGATCTTGTCTCTGGCGATCACTGACATGGTGCCTTCCTTCGTCTCGCGAGCGGACCTAGCCCAAGCGGTGGGTCTGCCGCCGTTCCCGGCAGCCTAAGGGGCCGGAGTCTCGTGCAGCAAACGCCGTCGCAGCAGATCGAGAGCGGCCAAGGCCGCCCGCTCCCTGATCTGGTCTCGGCGCCCGAAGAGGCGGAGCCGCTCCACCTCGGTGACACCGTGCACCACACTGCCGATGAAGACCAGCCCGACCGGCTTCTCCTCGCTCCCGCCGTCGGGGCCGGCGACACCCGTGGTGGAGAGGGCGCAGCTCGCACGCAGCAGTCGTGCCGCTCCCTCGGCCATGGCCGCCGCCACCTCCTCACTCACGGCTCCATGGGCGGCCAGCAGCTGCGCGGGCACGCCGAGGACTTCGGTCTTCACGTCGTTGCCGTAAGCGGTGACCCCGCCGACGAAGTAGTCGCTGCTGCCCGGGACGTCGGTGAAACGCTTGGCGACCAGACCCCCCGTGCACGACTCGGCGACGGCTACCGTCAGTCCGGACCGGCGAAGAAGCTCACCCGTGATCTCCGGCAATCCCTCGCTGTCCACGCCGAACACCCTGTCGCCCAGGAGCGCGCAGATGCGCTCCTGCAGGGTCGTCCAGCTTCCGGGTCCCTTCGGGGGTCGCCGGGCCCCGCAGGATCACGGTGAGGCCGTCCAGCTGGGCTCGGGTCCCGATGTCCACCTCCGAGCCGCGCCAATCGAACTCCGCGAGCATCTCCGCCACCATCGACTCCCCGATGCCGAAGGTGCGTATCCGCCTGACCGCGTGGCCGCCCTCCGCGCCCGCGCGGGCGCGGAGCAGCGGCTCCACGGTGCCTTCCCACATCTCCTTGAGCTCCCAGGGCACCCCGGGCAGGGCGACCACGAGAGTGTCTCCGTGCTGCACGAGGAAGCCGGGCGCCGTGCCCGAGATGGGGATGGCGGAGGCTCCTCGGGGAAGCGAGGCCTGCTTGCGGTTGCTATCGCCCATGGTGAAGCCCCGGGAGGCGAAGCGCTCGCGGATGAGCTCCAGCAGGTCCTCGTGGTGTTCGAGCGGACGGCCGAGGGCTTCGGCGGCGGCTTCGCGGGTGAGGTCGTCTTCGGTGGGGCCCAGCCCGCCCGAGAGCACGAGCACCGCCGGGCCGCGCGCCAAGCTGTCCCGGATGGCCGCGACGATGGCGGGGAGTTCGTCGGCCACACAGAGGGCGTGAGTGGCGAGGATGCCCAGATCCAGTAGCCGCTCTCCCAGGTAGGCCTGGTTGGTGTTGACGGCGTCGCCGCGCAATAGCTCGTCGCCGGTGAAGATCATCTCGGCCGCATTGTCCATCGGTCATCCGCTCCGTTCTTCACAAGGGTCGCGTGACCCTGTATCATACCCGGTCACCACCGAAGTGCTGATGGAGAACGATGAGATGAGCGACACGACCACACGCGCAACCGAGCGGCGCACCAGCGCCCAGCTCCCCACCGGGGCCGGTTTGCGGTGGCATCGTCAGCACCTTGGTCCTTTCCGCGGCTGGCAGCCTTCGTGGTTCTAGCCCCTCGCGGTACGCGGGGGGCGCCTCCAGCGGCCGGATGATCCCGCGATCATCGTGGCCGGGTTCGGGCGCAGAGATGCGCCATCTGGCTGGCAAGTGACCACGAAAGGGATACAGTGCAAGATCGAGACGACAACCCAGAAGCCGTGAGCGCCGCCATTGGTGCGCCGGCCGCCGATGCAGCCGGCGCTACCGATGCGGCGCCGCCGACGAGGCCGGCGGTGCTCATGCCGAGAACACCGGTGCCACCGGCCTCGGCGCTCCTCTCGACCTCTCCGGCATCAAGTACGACTCCCGAGGCCTCGTGCCGTGCATCGTCCAGGAATGGACCACGGGCGAGGTCCTCATGCTCGCCTACATGAACGCGGAGTCGCTTCGCCGGACTCTCGAGACCGGCACCACCTGGTTCTTCAGCCGCTCGCGCAACGAATTCTGGAACAAAGGGGCCACCTCCGGCCATTTCCAGAAGGTGCGCGAGCTCCGCTACGACTGCGACGGCGACACCCTGCTCGCCCTGGTCGAGCAGACGGGCGCCGCCTGCCACACCGGCGACTTCACCTGCTTCGACGGCCGATGGCTCAGCTCTCCCGCCGGAGAGCGGCCCCCGTTTCTCGCCCGCCGAGAAAGGTAGGCGGCCATGACATCCGGCAGTATCGCCACCGCGCCCTCGCTCGAAGAGGCGCGGGGGCTCAGCGCCAGCTATAACGTCATCCCGGTCTCGCACCAGTTCCTGGACGACACCGAGACCCCGGTCTCGGCCTTTCTCAAGCTGCGGCAGGCGGCCGGCTGCTTCCTCCTGGAGAGCGCCGAGCAGGGTCTGCGACTCGGCCGCTACTCCTTCCTGGGCATCAAGGCCTGGGAGAGCATCCGCCTGTCGGGCGAAACCGTCACCATCCGACGGGGCGGGGTCGACACGCCATCACGATCTGGCCGCGCACGGGGGAGACCCGTTCGCCTTCATGGCCCGGCACCTGAGCCAATACCGGGTACCGCCGCTCGACGGGTTGCCGCCGTTCGTGGGCGGCGCCGTGGGCTACTTCGGCTACGACTGCGTGCGCCACGTCGAGCGACTGCCCGATCCGCCCGCCCGACGACCTGGGCCTTCCCGACATGGCCTTCCTGCTGACCGACGTGGTCGTGGTGTTCGACCACCTGCGCCACACCATCACTCTGCTCACCAACATCTTCTGCGACGACGAGCCCGACCTGGACGCGGCCTACGAGGCCGCCGTCGGGCGCCTGCGTGAGGTGAAGGCCCGGCTGCGGGCCCCGATCCCCGTCCGGGCTGGAGCCTCGGCGCGCCGCGGGGGAGCTCAGGGCGGGCCCGAAGCGCCCGGTGCACTCGAACTTCGAGCGGGAGCGTTTCCTGGCCGCGGTGGAGCGGATGCGCGAGTACATCTACGCGGGCGACGCCTTCCAGGTGGTGCTGTCGCAGCGCTTCGAGCGGCCGGTGGCCGTCAGCGGCTTCTCCATCTATCGGGGTCTGCGGGCCGTCAACCCCAGCCCATACATGTACTACATGTCGTTCCGCGATTTCGAGGTGGTGGGTTCGAGCCCGGAACCGCTGGTGACGGTGACCGGCCGCCGGGCCGAGACCCGGCCCATCGCCGGCACCCGGCCGCGGGGGGCCACTCCCGGCCGAGGACGCCGCCCTCGCCGAGGAGATGCTGGCCGACGAGAAGGAGCGGGCCGAGCACCTCATGCTGGTCGACCTGGGCCGCAACGACCTGGGCCGGGTGTGCCGCCCGGGCACGGTCAAGGTGGACGAGTTCATGGAGGTGGAGCGGTACAGCCACGTGATGCACATGGTGTCGTCGGTGGTGGGCGAACTGGAGGAGGGAGTGGGCGCCACCGACGCTCTGCGGGCGGTGTTCCCGGCGGGGACGGTCTCGGGGGCGCCAAAGGTGCGGGCCATGGAGATCATCGACGAGCTGGAGCCGACCCGACGCGGCCCGTACGCCGGGGCCATCGGCTACCTGAGCTACTCGGGCGATCTGGACTCGTGCATCTACATCCGCACGATCCTCGTCCGCGACGGCCGGGCCTACGTCCAGGCGGGAGCCGGCATCGTCGCCGACTCCGACCCCGAGCGCGAATTCGAGGAGACCGAGAACAAGGCGCGGGCGATGTTCCGGGCCATCGAACTGGCGGCCGCTCAAGAGGAATGGGAGTAGGTCATGATGATGACAACGACATCCGAAAGAATTAAGCTCAAGGAAAGCTTTAGTCTTGCTCAAGATCCGGCCCGTTTCCCTGCCCCGGGACTGAGCGACCTGCGGATTCTGGTGATAGACAACTACGACTCGTTCACCTACAACCTGGTGCAGTACCTGGGGGAGATCTCGGGCACCGAGATCAGGGTGTTCCGCAACGACGCCATAACGGTGGCGGGCATCCGGGAGGAGCAGCCGACCCATCTGGTCATATCTCCCGGTCCCTGCACCCCCGACGAAGCCGGCATCAGCCTGGAGGCCATCGGCGCCCTGGGAGGGGAATGCCCCATCCTCGGGGTCTGTCTGGGGCACCAGTCCATCGGACAGGCCTACGGCGGCAGGGTGATCCGGGGAGAGGCGCCGGTCCACGGCAAGACCTCGCTGATACACCACGACTGCCGGACCATCTTCGCCGGGCTTCCCCAGCCGTTCGTGGCCACTCGCTACCACTCGCTGGTGCTCCACCGGGACCTGCCGCCGGTGCTGGAGTGCTCGGCTTGGACCCAGGACGGCGTGATCATGGGGGTGCGGCACAGCGAGTTCACTGTGGAGGGGGTCCAGTTCCACCCCGAGAGCCTGCTGACGGCGGTGGGCAAGGACCTGCTGCGCGGCTTCCTCAGCCGACGCAAGGCTCGCTGGGACGACCGGAGCGACGGCGCGGAGAGCCCGCGGGCCGTCGGCCCGGGGCCGGACTGCCGGCGCGCGGGCGCGGCCTAAGGGCCGGTGACGGCGATGGCGACCGAACTGCTGACGCCGATGTTGACGCCGACGCTGACGTTCACCGAAGTGCTGCAGCGTCTGGCCGAGGGGCGAGACCTCGCCGCGAGAAGAGGCCGCCGCGGCGCTCGACGAGCTGGTCGACGGCGAGGTCAGCGATGCTGAAGTCGGCGCCTTCCTCATGGGCCTTCGCGCCAAGGGGGAGACCGCCGACGAGATCGCCGGCCTGGCGGAGGCCATGCGCCGGCGGGCCGTGCGGGTGAGTCGTCCCGGAGCGAGGATGCGCTGGTCGACGTCGTCGGCACCGGAGGGGACGGCCGCGGTACGTTCAACATCTCCACCACGGCGGCCTTCGTGGTGGCGGGGGCGGGGGTGAAGGTGGCCAAGCACGGGAACCGAGCGGCCAGTTCGCGCTGCGGCTCGGCGGACGTGCTGGAGGCTCTGGGGGTGCGGGTGGACCTCCAGCCGGCGGAGATCGCCGCCTGCATCGAAGAAGTGGGCATCGGGTTCATGCTGGCTTCGCTCCACCATCCCGCTTCGGGCAGGGTGGCAGGCGTGAGGAAGGCTCTGGGGGTGCGGACGGTCTTCAACTTCCTCGGCCCGCTGACCAACCCCGCCGGAGTCCGCAGATTGCTGCTGGGCGTGAGCGCGCCGGAGTACCTGGAGGTGCTGGCGGGGGCGCTCGCGCGCATGGGATGCGAGCGAGCGCTCCTCGTCCACGGTGAGGAGGGGATCGACGAGTTGTCGGTGACCGGAGCCAGCACGGTGCTGGAGGTGAACGAAGGACAGCGTGGCGCCGGCCCGCACCTTGTGCCCCGAGGAGCACGGGATCGCCCGTCACGAACCGGCGACCTTGACCGGGGGCGATCCGCAGGAGAACGCGGCCATCACCCGGAGCGTCCTCGGCGGTAAGCGCGGCGGTCCTCGCGATGTGGTGCTGCTGAACGCGGGGGCGGCTCTGTACGTGGCCGGGGTCGGCCGGTTCCATAGACGAGGGCATAGGGCTGGCCCGGGCGTCCATCGACTCCGGCCGGGCCTCCCGGGTCTTGGAGGAGATGGTGCTGTTCACCAACCGAGCGGGGGCTGCATCAGGATGAGCCCATCCGGCCATATCGCGAGCGGCGCCGAGGCCGGAAGGTCCGCCGGCGCGTCCACAGGCGCGCCGCCGTCGCGCTTGCGGCGCGCCGACTGGAACGCCGACCTACCTGGACCGGATCGTGCCTTCCGTCGTCGCCCGCCTGGAAGCACGGAAGCGGCAGGTCCCGCTGAGCGGAGCTCGAGGCTCTGCCCGCGCCGCGTCACCGATCTTCCTTCGCCGATGCTCTGCGGGCCGCGGACGTGTCGCTCATCGCCGAGGTCAAGCGGGCCTCACCCAGCAAGGGTCCGATCCGTCCGGGACTGGAAGTGGGTCCCCTGGTGAGGGCCTACGAGGCGGCCGGCGCCCGGGCGGTCTCGGTGCTCACCGAAGAGGACCACTTCCTGGGCGGTCCGGATGATCTCCGGGCGGCCGCGGCCGCAACTCAGCTTCCTCTGCTGCGCAAGGACTTCATAGTGGACGCGTACCAGATCCACGAGGCCCGGGCCTGGGGAGCCGACGCCGTACTTCTTATTGCCGCCCTGCTTTCTGACGAGGAGCTGCATCGTTTCGCGGGACTGGCCGTCGAGCTGGGGCTCGACGTGCTGCTGGAGGTGCACGACCGGCCGGAGATGATCCGCGCGTTGTCGCTCGAGATGGTGATCATCGGGATCAACAATCGCGACCTGCGCACGTTCACGGTCTCTCTGGGGGTGACACTCGACTTGGCCGGCCTCGTCCCGCCTGAGCGGCTTCTGGTGAGTGAGAGCGGGATCTGGACGCATGCCGATATCGTGCGGCTGGCGGCCTGCGGGGTTAGCGGAGTGTTGGTGGGGGAAAGTCTCCTGCGAAGCCCCGACGTGGGGGTCGCCGTCGAGGAGCTGATGCGACCCGTTCCGGTGGTGGCCCGAAGACCGATCGTCACTGTGAACAGAGAGGAGGCCTGATGATCAAATCGCTGTTGGTGCCCATCGACTCGTCCGCCCATGCTCGGGCCGCACTGGATCATGCCTTGGGGCTCGGCAAGCTCTACAAGGCCAGGTTGACCGGCCTGTACGTTCTCGATATCCGATACTTGGAGATGCCGCCCTATCTCGACTATTCCTACACCTTCGAGGCAGTGCCTCCGACTCTCGTCACTCTCGACGTCATGGAGAAGTTCAGGGTCAAGAGCGAACGCATCCTCAACGATTTCCGCGAGGCGGTCGAGAGGGCGGGGCTATCGGTGGAGACTCGCACCGAGGAAGGGGTCCCGAGCCAGGTGATAGCCGATGTCGGAGACTCTCACGACCTGGTCGTGATGGGCAAGCGAGGCGAGCATGCCAAGTGGGGTCGCGATCTTCTGGGTTCGACTGCTGAGCAGGTAGCCCGCCATTCGGCGACGCCGGTGTTCTTGGCGGAGGGCGATTCCCGGCCCATGGACAGAGCGCTGGTCCTCTTCGACGGCAGCCATCCGGCGAACCGGGCCCTCAAGCTGGCGGCCGATGTGGCCGCACATAGCGGTATGAGATTGAAGGTCGTGACCGCGGACGACGACGCCTCCCAAGGACAGTTCACTCAGGAAGAGGCCAAAGCCTATCTGGAACCGCGCGGCCTCGAGGTTACGTACACGGTGGTGCCCGGGCGGGCGGCCAAGGCCGCCGCGGGCCTCCTGGCAGAGGAGCCTGCCGACCTGGTGATACTGGGCATGCGTGGTCACTCGGCGCTCCACAATCTCATCCTGGGTAGCACGGCCGAGCATCTGCTGCGCTCGGTGGAGACTCCCGGTCCTTCTCGTGCCATGACCGCCGTGGACATGAGAATACGGGTGCTCACGCCCGACGGCAGCCGGGATCTGGCACCGGAAGACCTGCCGGCTGTGCTCGCCGGGCTGGCGGCACCCGGCTGCCCGATCACCTGGGTCCACGCCGATCTGCAGGCACCCGTGGTCCAGGCGCTCGACGACATGGGCCTGGATGAGATCGCGGTCAAGAGCCTGCGCGATGGACCGGAACGTCCCCGTGTGGAGGAGTTCGCCGACCATCTCTACATCTCCCTTTTCTCAGCCGAGACGCCGATAGGCCGCGCCAAGAGCCCTTCCGCCGGCGTTGAGCCGGTCGCAGCAAGGGTCGACCCTGCTTGAGCTGCGGGAACTGAGGCTGTTCCTCGGTCCCGGTGGCTCATATCGGTCGGGCGCGTCGACGATGCCGACTACGAGACTCTCGCGGACAGGATGAGACGGCAGGTGTTCTCGCGGGAGAGGGGGGCCAGTTTCATCGCCTATCACATCTGTGAGTGGCTGGTGGAGAGCCTGCAGCCGGCCCTGGAGCGACTGGACGACCGGATAGACGCTCTGGAGGACCAGGTGATACTGGCCACCGGCGAGGCTTCCATGCAGGAGCTGTTCGGCCTCAAGCGCGATCTTGTCGACCTGCGCAGGCGGGTGGCGCCTTTGCGGGACGTGATGCAGCGGCTGGGGTCGCACGGGGTGCTCTATGTGGAGCCTGAGGCCGAGGTCTACTTCCGCGACGTGCACGACGACGTCATGCGGGACATCGAGCTCCTCGACACCTATCGCGACATCCTTTCGTCGGCCCTGGATCTGCACCTCTCCAGCGTGTCCAACCGGCTGAACCGGGTGATGAAGCAGTTGGCCGTGGTGGCCACCATGTTCATGCCCCTGTCGTTCATCGTCGGCCTGTTCGGCACCAACTTCTTCGGCATGCCCTACAGGAGCAATACCTGGTTCGTCATCATGTTCGTGCTCATGTTCATCTCGGTCGTGGCCATGCTGGTCTATACGTGGCGGAGGGCCTGAGTCATCGGCGGCCCGGATGTGATCGCGCGCCGGTCGATGCGACCGGATGGTCTCCCGCCGGGCCCGGTGGTGAAGATCTGCGGCCTCACCCGGGCGGAGGATGTCGTCTTGGCCCGCGACCTGGGAGCCTGGGCGCTGGGCTTCGTGTTCGCGCCCAGCCCGCGCCGGCTCACGCCGGCCGCGGCTCGGGAGCTTGTCGACCGTGTCGCGGCGACCCTCTGTCCAGCGCCGGGATCTTCGTCGGGCCTGTGCGCTGGGCGGCCCCTGCGTACAAGCGGCGACCGCAGCTCCTCTCGCCGTCGGCGTGTTCGGAGACGTGCCGGCCGCGGAAGTCGCGCGGATCGTGGAGCAGGTGGGGCTGGACGCGGTGCAATTGCACGGGGGATCGGGGCCCGAGGCCGGGTTGGTCAGGGAAGCGCTGGCAGGGTGGGAACCTCCTTTGCGGCTCGCCGGTCCGTGTCCGGTCGCAGGGCGGTCCGAGGGCGGCTCGAACCCCAGCCAGCCCCCGACAGGTTCTGCGCCCGAAGAAGGGTCGCTCGGCGTCTTGATCATCCAGGCCGTCCCGGTGGCTCTCGCCAGAATGACCGGGGCGCTCTCCGGGATTTGGTCGAGCGCGCGCGTGCCGGCGCCGACCTGGTCCTGCTCGACACCCGGGACGGCGGGGCGCTTCGGAGGTACCGGCACCCCCTTCCCCTGGGGACTGGCTCGAGAATCAGCGGTAGGGTCTCCGCTCCTGGTGGCCGGAGGCATCGATCCGGACAACGTGCTGGCGGCCCTGGAGGAATCCTCCGCTTGGGGGGTGGACGTGTCGAGTGGGGTGGAGGTGTCGCCGGGAGTCAAGGATGCCCGACTCATGGAACGGCTCTTTGCCCAGGTGGCTGAGGCGCGGCGCGCCGCCACTCGCGCGGATGGACCACGGACGTGACTGTGCCGCAGCGATTCGGTCCCTAGGGCGGGCGCTACGTGCCCGAGACCCTCGTCTCGGCCCTCGAGGAACTCGAGGAGGCCTATGAGACCTATCGCGACGATCCGGTTTTCCAGGCGGAGCTGCAGGCGCTGCAGGTCGACTACGCCGGCCGGCCGACGCCGCTCTTCCTCGCCCGGCGATTGTCGCAAAGAGCCGGTTGCCGCGTGTACCTCAAGCGCGAGGATCTTGCTCACACGGGCGCCCACAAGATCAACAACACCCTGGGCCAGATCCTCCTGGCCGTGCGGATGGGCAAGAAACGCATCATCGCGGAGACCGGGGCCGGCCAACACGGGGTGGCCACCGCCACCGTCGCTGCTCTGTTCGGGCTCGAGTGCCACGTGTACATGGGGGAGGAAGACATCCGCCGCCAGGAGTTGAACGTATTTCGCATGAGGCTTCTCGGCGCGGAGGTCCTGCCGGTCACGTCCGGCAGCGGGACGCTCAAAGACGCCACCAACGAGGCCATCCGCGATTGGGTGGCCAATGTGGAGACCACTCACTACATCATCGGTTCGGTGGTCGGCCCGGCTCCGTATCCCGCCATGGTACGTGACTTCCAGGCTGTGATCGGCCAGGAGACCCGCGAGCAGATCCTGGCGAAGGAGGGGCGGCTCCCCGACGGATTGGTCGCCTGCGTGGGCGCCGGCAGCAATGCCATCGGGCTCTTCCACGAGTTCCTAGACGAGACGGCCGTACGGCTGGTGGGTGTGGAGGCGGCCGGCCTCGGACTCGACTCGGGCAAGCATGGAGCCTCTCTCGCTCGAGGAGTGGGGGGGATCCTGCACGGCTCGTTCTCCTACGTCCTTCAGGACGAAGACGGCCAGATCCAGGAAGCGCACTCTATCGCCGCGGGCCTCGATTATCCCTCGGTGGGCCCGGAGCACTCGTTCCTCAAGGACATGGGCCGCGTGGAGTACACGAGTGCCACGGATGACGAGGCCCTGGAGGCGTTCCAGGTGCTGTCGCAGTTGGAGGGGATCATCCCCGCCCTGGAAAGCGCGCATGCCATCGCTTACCTTCTGCGCGGCGGCGAAGGCCACATGGGTTCATGCCGGACGACGTGGTGGTGGTGAATCTCTCCGGCCGCGGAGACAAAGACGTTTACAGCGTGGCCGACGCTCTGGGGATGAGGTCGTGAGCGCTCTCACCGAGGTCTTCCGAGATGCCGGGCACCCACTGCTCATGCCGTACGCGGTAGGTGGCTATCCCGATCCGGACTCGTGTCTCGAGATCCTCCGTACCTATGCCCAAAACGGGGCCGGCATCATCGAACTGGGGATACCCTTCTCTGATCCACTGGCCGATGGGCCTGTGATCCAAGCGGCCTCGCAGGTGGCGCTCCGGCAGGGGGTGCGGCCGGCACAGGTGCTCGATCTGGCCGGCCAAGCTGCCGGTGAGGGCGCGAAGGTAGTCCTTCTCAGCTATCTCAACACCATCCTGGCTCTGGGGGCCGCTGAGTTCTTCGACCGCTGTCGCGATCGCGGTGTCCTTGGGGTGGTGATACCCGACCTCCCGGTGGAAGAGGCCGGGGAGTTGCAGGCCGTCGCCGGGGCCAGGGGAGTGGACCTGATCCTGCTTGCGGCTCCCACCAGCACGGACGCACGGCTGGCCCGCATCGCCGCGGCGGCCTCGGGTTTCATCTACTGCGTGTCCACCACCGGAGTGACGGGGACCAGGGCCGCGCTCCAAACCGGTCTCCCTGAGTTCGTGGCCCGGATCCGGCGGCACACCGACCTGCCTCTGGCGGTGGGATTCGGCGTGTCGACCGTAGAACAGGCGGCCACAGTGGCAACGTACGCCGATGGCGTCATCATCGGTAGCGCCTTGGTCGAGATGGTGGCCGCCGGCGAGGGCTTGGCCGCCTCTTTGGTCCGTATCGGCTCCTTCCTCCGGGAGACGGACGCGGCCATCGAGGCGACGAGAAAAGCCGGGTGAGGATACAGATGCGACTGAAGCGCCGGGTGAGGGCGCCTCTCCCTACTGGGTGATAAGGATGCCCTCGGTCGTAAGGTAGTCTTTGAGCGCCTGCGGCCGCACCCCGTACAGCCCTGAAAGATAGGCCAAGTCGTCCTTGCGGATGGTCAGCAGGTCGCGGGAGGGATCGTTCCTCAGTTCCCGGAGGAATCCCAAGTAAGTCTCCAGAGGCCGCCGCTCCTCAGGGGCCAACCTGTCCAGATGGTCAAGGCGGATGCGAAGCGGTCCGTTGCGGGTGAGGGTGCGCTGGAACTCGGCGTCGTCTTCTATGTCGAGCAGAGACATGGGTGACTGGCCGTAGATGGAGGCCAGCTCGTAGAGCCGCTCGAGGCTGAGGCTGCGCTTTCCGCGCTCATAGGCGCTGAGCGTCGACACCACGAAGGAGCCGCCCGACCGTTCGCAGACCTCCTGCAGGCTGAGGCCTCGGTCTTGGCGCAACCGGCGCAGCTTCTCGCCTACCAGTTCCGCGTAGCGCTTCTCTGTCGCTTCCTGCGCTCTCTCCATAGCAATGAGTGTAGCAGCACTCCCTCAGGATATCTATACCTTTTTTTATGCAACGACAGCGTCGTCTCTCACGCCTTGACTCTTGTTTCGTGAGGTCCGTGGAGATTCCTTCCCTGTCCTCCTCGGTCGTGAGCCCGAAACCGCTCGAACAGGGGAGGGAAAGCCGATGCCGAAGGCGGGGGTCGAACCCGCACGAGGTGTGAGCCTCACTGGAGTTTGAGTCCAGCGCGTCTGCCAATTCCGCCACTTCGGCGCATCCGTGAACAGCAGGTAGCGGCGAATATTATAGTCGACGGCGACCGGATCCCATGGGCGTGGGCAAAAAGCCGTCCCCGAAGGCCCCGGACTGAGGAGCCGGGAACGTCCTGTGCGTGCCGAGCTTCCGCGGCCGGGCCTCCTTATGCAGCGGAATCGCATTCCATCAAGCGGGATGGAACCATGCACAACCCCTGGAGTGGCGCGGCTGTCCTTATCCTTCGAATCCGAAATGATGTAGAGTAGAAATCACACTCGTACCTTACCCGAGTGGAGTTAGGATCCATCATCTTGGGTATTTCTCTTACTGCCCGTCGAGGTCGTTGTGGTGCGTCCACACGATCGGGCGTCCAGGTAGGCAGGAAACTGAAGCGTGGAGGTTGACGTATGGAGAAACTCATCATCACCGTGGCGACGACCGGAGCCATGACCACCAAGGACAACACACCTTATCTGGCCACGGCTCCCGAGGAAATAGCCGAAGAAGTCTACATGGCCTACCAGGCCGGCGCCTCGATCGCTCACATCCACGTGCGCACGGACGAGGGCAAGGCCACCATGGACATGGATAAGTTCCGCCAGACCGTCGGCCTAGTCCGGGAGAGGTGCGACATCATCATCAACATGACCTCGTCCGGGGGCCTCGGCTTCAGCGATGAAGAGCGCATCGCTCCTCACCTCGAGCTCAAGCCCGACATGGGCACTTTCGACGCCGGCTCCATGAATTTCTACAAGGGGGTGTTTCTGAACCCCCCCGGTTTTCTGGAGAAGTTGGGCACGGCCTACATCGAGAACGGCATCAAGCCGGAGGTCGAGGTTTTCGACGCCGGCATGGTCTGGAACGCCAAGCGCCTGCTGAAGGACGGCTTCCTGAAGGCTCCCATTCACTTCCAGTGCTGTCTGCAGGTGCACGGGGGTATGGAAGGGACTCCCAAGAACCTTCTGCATCTGGTCGAGTCCCTTCCGCCGGGGTCTACCTGGTCGGCCTTCGGCTGCGGTCCCACCGCCCTCGCCATCACCACCATGGCCCTCCATATGGGCGGCCACGTGCGCGTGGGTATGGAGGACAATGTCTACTTGACCAAAGGCGTGCTCGCGAAGCACAACTACGAGTTCATAGAGAGGGTCCAGCGTCTGGCTAAGGAATTCGAGCGGCCGGTGGCCACTGTGGCCGAAGCCCGCGAGATACTTGGACTGCCGCCCAAGAAGTAAGGTGTCATACCGTCCCGGTCGCGGGGAGGGTTGCCGGATCGAAATTGCGACGACGGTCGCGGAAGGCAGGAGCGAGGGAAGGATGAAAAAGGTCTCGGTTAGTGAAGCAGTGGAGTATGTGGCCCCCAAACACCACGGTTGCACCACGCTGCGGCTACAGGGTAAGGATGAGACGGGTATCTCGAAGTTCTCGGTAGGCTATTCGCATTTCCTGCCGGGCGGCGGAGCCGACTTCGACGCTTCCCCGACAGAGAAGGTCTATTTCTGCACTGCCGGTGAGATCACCATCACCGACAAGGACGGCAAGGACATAGTCCTCAAGCCGTTCGACTCGATCTTCATCGGTCGCCGACGAAGGCCGGTCCGTCAAGAACAAGACGCAGTTTCCCGCCAGCATGCTGGTGGTGATCAACTACCCGGCCTAAGGCTGGATCCGAGGCAGGACCTGGAGCCGTGACGGATGTCACGAGCAGCGTGTGAACATGAATCTGGAGGAGAGAAATGGCTGAACCAGCAAGACTGACGGTTGACGAGCTCCGTAACATCTTCGATCTGACCGGCAAAGTGGCGGTAGTGACCGGCGGGGGCGGTGCGCTCGGCCAGGCCTGCGCGAGAGGTCTGGCAGCGCACGGCGCCGATGTCGCCGTCGTCGACCTGAAGGTCGACCTCATGGACACGATCGTCTCGGAGATCACCGCCTTGGGCCGCAAGGCAGTCCCGTACGGGTGCAACGTTACCGACGAGGCCGGTGTCCAGGGCGTGATGGACGGTGTCGCCAAGGAATTCGGGAAGGTGGACATCCTCGTCACCACGGCGGGCATCGCCGGGAACCGCCAACCCGCCGAGACGTTCGACATGGCCGAATGGCAGAAGGTGATGGACGTCAACGTCCGCGGCACCCTCCTTTGCGCGAAGGCCGCCAGCGGCTACATGATCAAGCAGGGCGGGGGCAAGGTCGTCACCATCGGCTCGGTACGGGGCTTCCTCGGCCATCCCGGCGGGTATGCGGCATACGGCACTTCCAAGGGTGCCGTTCAGCTGCTCACCAAACAGCTGGCGACTGAGTGGGCGAAGTATCACATCAACGTGAACTCCATCGCCCCCGCCATCTTCTGGACGCCGCTTACGCAGCAGATCCTCGACGACCCGAAGATGTATGAGCTCTTCATGCAGCGTATTCCCTGGGGCCGGGCCGCAATACCGGACGATTTCGTGGGTGCCGTCGTCTATCTCTCGTCTCGAGCCTCTGATTTCGTGACCGGTCTCATCCTGTCCGTCGACGGCGGCGCGGTGGCCGGATGATGAAGCTGGAAGATGTCAAGAGGATCGCCATTATCGGTGGCGGCAACATGGGCCACGGCTGCGCCATGGTGTTTGCCGGCGCCGGCTACCCGGTCGGTCTCTACAGCCGCAGGGCCGAGACTCTGCAGAAGGCCGTCGAAGGCATGCGCGCCGACCTGACTTTCTTGGCCGAACGTGGTCTCGGAAAGCTCGAGGAAGTCGAGGCGACCATGGCCCGCGTGACGACCACGCAGGTCATGGAAGAAGCGGCCGCCGATGCCGACTTCGTGCTGGAGTGCGTCGCCGAGGATATGGCCCTCAAACAGGACACCTTCCAGAAGCTGGACCAGATGTGCAAGCCGGATGCGATCCTGGCCACGAACACCTCGGTGATGAGCCCGACTGAGATCGCGAGCAAGTCGGCCATAAGGCAGAGGATCCTGGGCACCCACTGGTGGAACCCGCCCTTCCTGATCCCGCTCGTCGAGGTAGTGCAGACGGAAGAGACGCCACCCTGGGTGATCGATGTCACGATGGATCTTCATCGTGCGATCGGCAAGCACCCGGTGCATTGCCGCAAGGACGTGCCCGGCTTTGTCGCGAACAGGCTGCAGCACGCGCTGTGGCGGGAGGCCGTGTCGATCGTGGAGCGGGGCATCGCCGACGCCGCCACCGTGGACGAGAGTCTCAAGTACGGCCCGGGTCTCAGGTTGCCCGTGCTGGCTCCGCTCGAGAACGCCGACATGGTCGGCCTGGACCTTACCCTGTCCATACACAGCTATGTGCTAAAACACCTGGAGGATTCCCACGAGCCTTCCCCGCTCCTCAAGGAGAAGGTGGAGAAGGGCGAGCTGGGCTTCAAGACCGGCGGGGTCGGGTTCCAGGAATGGACGCCGGAGGCGCAGAAGGCGCTGCGCGCCAATCTACTCACCTACTTGACCAAGGCCGTCCGTGAGATGAAGGAGGCCGAGGCCACGTAACGGCCGGCGCGCCACGAAGAGCGAGCCGGCGACGACGGACAATCCGGGCGCACTGGACGCCCGTATGTCGAAACTGTAACGAGAAGAAGGAGAAAAAGGAACACCATGGGAAAGAAAGTATTCGTAGACCTGACCCATCCATTCAGTGCGGAGATTCCTCGCTGGCCGTATTTCGTTAAGCCGGTCATCGATTCGATGCACACCTTGGCAAAGGGCGGCGTCCTCACGCAGAGAGTCGATTGTGTTCAGCACACAGGTACTCATGCGGACGCACCTCGTCACGTTATGGAACGCGAATTCAACGGCAAAAGAGCTCGTTATACCCATGAAATGCCTGTTGACGCGTACACGGGTGACGCAGTCTGCCTCGAGATCAAGATCCACAAGTGGGGCCTGATCCTGCCCGAGCATCTCGAGGATGCCTGCAAGAGGGCGAACATCAAGCCGGAAGAGCTCAAGGGCATGGTTGTCTGCCTGAATACCGGCATGCATCGCCTGTTCGACGACTCCAAAGACTACTACCACTATGCCTGCGGTACCGGCGTCGAGGCCGGCAAGTGGTTCGTGAAGCACCAGGTCAAGTGCGTTGCCATGGATTCGCAGGCACTGGATCATCCGCTTCATACGGCTATGGGCAAAAACGGCCCACCGCAGATGAATCTGCCCGGAGCTTCGGGCAAGCCTATCACGGTAGAATATGCCGAGCAGTTCGGTGAAGAAGCGTATGCCGAATTTGAGAAAGCGGCCTACATCAAGCTGCATGGCCAAGCCGCTTATGATGCCAAATTCGGTGATCTCGAAGCGCTTGGAAATGAGGGAACCTGGGAACCCTGCCACAAGCAGATGCTGGGTCACGGCATCGTCGGCGTCGAGAACCTGGGCGGAGACTTGGACAAGGTGTCCGGCAAGCGCTTCCGCTTCTTCTGCTTCCCGATCCGCTGGTACATGGGTGACGGCTCGATGGTCCGCTGCGTGGCCGAGATCGACGAAGACGACCTGAACGACGTTCCGGATAGGACGTACACGTACTGCGGTACTGGGTACGGCCCGATCTCCGGTTATTGACATTCGGTCCGGCCTCGCTCGTCGTAAGGCGAGGGGGTCGGTCCGGTACGGAATGTTGTATGCAGCCCCCCGCCGGTTATTCGGCGGGGGGCTTTCTTGGTGCGGCTCCCGCTCCCCCGACAGCGGTTCACTTGCTGGGATGTTATTCCGCAGAACGGGATACTGCATTGAGAAGCCTGCGGGATGCCCGTGGAGACCGCGGGTGCCCGTGGGTTTCGCGTGTAGAATGAAGCCGATACCAGAGTCCGAGTGCCGGTCGTGCCACAGGGGGCAAGGGCCGCAACAAGGTGAACGGAGGTAAGGCACGCATGGGAAAAGTGGAACGGCTGACAAACTGTACGACGGGCGGTCCCGTATTCGTGGATGTGAAAGACGGCAAGATCATCCGCATGACGCCCATCGACCTGGATGAGCACGATGCACAGGGCTGGACGATCGAGGCTCGGGGGCGCGAATTCAAGCCCCGGAGGCGGACCACGCTGTCTCCACACGCCGTGGCTCAGAAGTCGATGGTCTACTCACCCAAAAGGATCCTGACCCCGCTCAAGCGGGTCGATTTCGACCCGAAGGGCGCCCGCAACATGCAGAACCGGGGCGTGTCTGGATACGAGCCCATTTCGTGGGACGAGGCCCTTGACATCGTCTGCGATGAGGTCGTCCGGGTGAAGAGGGAGGTCGGTCCGGCGGCGATCCTCTCTACTCCGGGTTCCCACCACCTGTGGGGGAATGTGGGTTATCGCCACAGCACGTATTTCCGCTTCATGAACCTGGTCGGCTTCACCTACGGTGAGCACAACCCCGACAGCTGGGAAGGTTGGCACTGGGGCGGCATGCACATGTGGGGCAACAGCCACCGTTTGGGCATCCCCGAGCAGTACGATCTGCTCGAGGACGCCCTCAAGCACACCGACATGGTCGTCTTCTGGTCCTCAGACCCGGAGACCAGCGGGGGCGGCATCTACTCGGCCTTCGAGAGCACCCCGCGCCGCTTCTGGATGAAGGAGCTCGGGATCAAGATGGTGTTCGTCGATCCCTACTTCAACCACACCGCCGGACTGTACGCCGACAAATGGTTCTCGCCTCGTCTGGGGACCGACGTGGCTTTCGGGCTGGGCATCGCCTTCACCTGGCTCACCGAGGATCTCTACGACAAGCAGTATGTGACCGATCGCACCGTCGGCTTTGACGAGTGGAAGGACTACGTGCTCGGTAAGAGCGACGGCGTTCCCAAGACGCCGGAGTGGGCCGAAGTCGAGAGCGGCATCCCCGCGCGTGAGATCCGGGCTCTGGCTCGCGAGTGGGGCTCCAAGAAGACCATGCTGGCCGCCGGCGGCCTGGGCGGCTGGGGCGGCGCCTGCCGTGCGGCCACAGGCAACGAGTGGGCTCGGGTCATGATCGCCCTAGCGGCGATGCAGGGTTACGGCAAGCCGGGCAGCAACATCTGGGGCACCTCGCAGGGTGCTCCGGCCGACGAGTCGTTCTTCTTCCCGGGCTACGCGGAGGGCGGAATCTCCGGCGACGTCGACAACTCGGCCGCTGGGTACGAATTCGTGTATCGGATGTTCGCGAACACCCGCGGGGCCACTCGGACCGCTCATCACTCGACCGAAGGCCAGACGGTGCCGCGGATCCGGATCCCCGAGGCCATGATGCACGAAAAGGTGGAGTGGAGAGGCAAAGGCTTCTGCGGCTCGTCCATCGAGTCGCAGTTTCAGAAGTACGAGTATCCCGCACCAGGCTATCCGCATGTGGAGATGTACTGGAAGTACGGCACCTCTTTCATCGGCACGATGACCGAGACCAACCGCTATGTGACGGCGTATCGGGAAGGCAAAGTGCCTTTCGTGGTCAACCAGTCCATCTGGTTCGAAGGGGAAGCCCGGTTCGCAGACGTCATCCTGCCGGCCTGCACCAACTTCGAGCGCTGGGACATCAGCGAGTTCGCCAACTGCTCGGGCTACATCCCTCATACCGGTGCCGGCCAGTGCAACCACCGGATGATCGTATTGCAGAAGAAGTGCATCGAGCCCCTTGGGGAGAGCAAGTCGGACTACGAAATCTACCGCATGTTCGCGGAGCGGCTGGGCATCGGCGAGATCTTCACGATGGGCGGCAAGGACGAATACCAGTGGGTCAAGGACTACTTCGACGCCACCGACCTGCCGAAGAACATCAGCTGGAAGGATTTCGAGAAGAAGGGCTACTACGTGGTGCCCTTCCCGGCCGACCACAAATCCACCCCGGCCATGCGCTGGTTCGCCGAAGGGCGCAAGAAGGACACGCCGGACTGGGGCCCGCATCCCGCGGACACCGTCGCGCTGGAAGGTCTGCAGACTACGACCGGCAAGATCGAGTTCGTGTCGAGCAGCCTGAAGCGCTTCGAAGCCGGCGGGGTCGTCGATCCCGAACGGCCGATCATGGGCCCGCAGTACATCCCGTCCTGGGAGGGCCATCGCACCGAAGAGCTTGTCGTCAAGTACCCGCTGCAGATGGTCTCCCCGCACCCGCGCTTCAGCTTCCACACCATGGGCGACAGCAAGGAGAGCTGGCTGAACGAGGTGAAGGACCACCGGGTGCTGGTGAACGGCCACCGCTACTGGATCATGCGCCTGAACACCAAGGACGCGGAGGCTCGTGGCATCGAAGAGGGCAACCTCATCCGGGCGTTCAACGATCGCGGCTCGGTGATCCTCGCCGCCCAGGTGGGCGAGCGGGTACCCGCGGGCACGGTGCACTCCTACGAGTCCTGCGCCGACTACCTGCCGCTGGGTGAACCCGGGTATTCGCCGGACACTGCAGGGTGCGTTAACATTCTCGCGCCTAAGCGCTTCATAACGCCGACGTCCACGGCCATGGCCAACAACTCCTGCCTTATCCAGGTGGAGAAATGGGAGGGAGAAACTAAATGAAGAAGTGGAACATGGTCATCGACCTTGCCCGCTGTCACGACTGCAACGACTGCTTCTTGGCCGACAAGGACGAGTTCGTAGGCAATGACTTTCCGCCGTACTCCCTGGCTCAGCCCTGGTCGGGTCACCGCTGGATGAACATCGAGCGCAAAGAGCGGGGCCAGTATCCCATCGTCCAGGTGTGCTACCTGCCGCGTCCCTGCATGCACTGTGACGAGCCCCACTGCCTGAGGGACTCGCCCAAGAAGACGATCGAGAAGCGCAAAGACGGCATCGTTCTCATCGATCCCAAGAAGGCCAAAGGCCACCCGGAGATCGTAGACACCTGCCCCTACGGCTCCATCTACTGGAACGAGGAAGCTCAAGTGGCCCAGAAATGCACGGGCTGCGTGCATCTGCTCGAGGATGACTGGACCGAGACCCGCTGCTCGCAGGTGTGCCCCACCGAGGCCATCAAGCTGGTCATGGCCGAGGACGAAGACATGGCCGCGATGGTAGCCGCCGAAGGACTGGAGGTCATGCATCCCGAGTTCGGCACCAAGCCTCGGGTCTACTATAAGAACCTCTACCGCTGGACGAAGGTGTTCGTTTCCGGCAGCGTGGCCTACGCAGACACCGATGAGTGTGCAGAAGGCGCCCGCGTGATGGTGGCCGAAGTGGGCCATTCGGTGGGCGAGGGCGTGGTCAACAACTACGGCGAGTTCGTTGTCGACAAGCTCGAGCCGGGCAAAACGTACACCGTCGTCGTAACCGCCGGGGGGTACCAACCCTATTCGGCCGATGTCACCCTGGACAAGAGCCTCAACATAGGGCTGATACAGCTCGAAAAGGCCTAGACCGCGAGTATCCGACCGCCGCGGCCGCATCGCGGCCGCGCGTGCTGCGACCATCGGGGCCCGCCGCAAGGCGGGCCCCGAAGCCTTGGGCGAAACGCCAGAGGGCGCGCCGCTCTGTCGGGGGATCGACCCTCGCAGCCGTCTATGCGTGGCCCCCACACGCCGCTAAACTGGGATTCGTCGACGCCCAAGCGAAGGGGGATGCATGCCAGACGGGAAGGAGCGGGCCGGAGGGGGCGAGAAGACCATAGTCCGCGACCTCAGTTGGTGCGGGGTGGGTGCCGGTGCTAACGCATCGATGGTGGACGTGAAGGGTGGCAAGATACTCCGCATCCGTCCCGCCCGCTATTACGAGCGGTACAGCAAAGAAGAGGTCAAGCCCTGGGTCATGCACGCTCGGGGCAGGACTTTCGAGCCCAGCGAAAAGAGCCTCATCCCTCCGCTCAGTATCGCCTACAAGAAGCGAGTCTACTCCCCGGCCCGCATACGCTTCCCTATGAGGCGGGTCGATTTCGATCCCAGGCGCCAAGCGGAGAGGCGCAACCCTCAGAACCGGGGAGCGAGCAAGTACGTCCGTATCTCCTGGGACGAGGCCCTCGAGATCATCACGAGCGAGATGCTCCGCATCAAGGAGACGTACGGTCCCACCGCCCTCCTCTACCAGTCCGACCAGCACGGCGAGAACAAGGTGGTGCACGGTCCCCACGGCTGCGGGCGCAAGCTGCTCAGGCTCTTTGGCGGCTACACCCTTCAGGTCCGCCAGCCCGACAGCTGGGAGGGCTGGTGGTGGGGGGCGAAGCACGTGTGGGGCTGCGAGCCGGTCGGCCAGCAGATGCCTCAGAAGAATCTCCTTCTCGACATCTCCGAGAACGCCGAACTCCTCCTCTTCTGGGGTTGCGACCAGGAGACCAACACGTGGGGATGGCAGGGGCAACTGCCCAGCCGCTTGACCTATTGGTGGACCGAGCTCGGCATCAAGCAGATTTATGTCGCCCCGGACTGCAACTACGCCAACGCGGTCCACGCCGACAAGTGGATCCCCGTCCTTCCCAACACCGACGCCGCCCTCTATCTGGCCATCGCCCATCACTGGTTCAAGAACGGGACCTACGACAAGGAGTACCTCCACAGCCACGCCTACGGGGTGGACAAGTTCGAAGCCTACGTCATGGGCGAGGAAGACGGGGTCGCGAAGACCCCCGAATGGGCGGCCCCGATCACCGGGGTTCCTTCGCGCACCATCAAGGCGCTGGCGCAGGAGTGGGCCTCCAAGCGCACCACGGTCGTTATCTGCAACGGGGGCCCGGGCATCCGCGGCCCCTATGCGACCGAGCCGGCCCGGCTGCAGGTGCTCTGCCTGGCCATGCAGGGACTGGGCAGACCGGGCTGCAACCAGGCCAAGATGATCGAGTGGGGTCTGCACCATGACCTGGAACAGATGTCGCCCCCGGCGCCCTCGGTGTTCACCAGCCTGCTCGACGCCTACACGGGTGGTACTCCGGCCGACACCAATCACCCCTCGTTCCTCCCCAAGACCCTGGTGCCCAAGGCCATCCTGGAAGGGTCGTGCGACTGGTGGGGCAACGAGAGCGAGTTTGCCGTCCGCGAGAACCAGTTCGTGCACTACAAGTACCCGGCCGACGGCTGCTCGCGGGTCCACATGATCTGGACCGATTCCCCCTCCTGGATAACCTGCTGGAACGACGGCAACAACTTCATCCGGGCCCTGCGCGACGAGTCGATCGAGTTCATCTTCTGCCAGCACCCCTGGCTGGAGAACGACGCCCTGTTCGCCGACGTCATCCTACCGGTGAACACCAAGCTGGAGGAGGACGACATCGGCAGCGACGTGTTCGGAGGGCAGATGAACCTGCTCTTCCCGGAGCCTAGGTGTATGGAGCCCCTGGGCGAGTCATGCAGCGACTACGAAGCTGTGTGCAAGATCGCCGAACGGCTGGGGCTGCTGGAGGAGTACACAGGGGGTAAGACCATCCCCGAACTGATCAAGCTCGGCTACGAGACTTCCGGCGCCGGCCATCTTGTGACTTGGGAACGATTGCAGGAGAAGGGCTACTACGTGGTCCCGCCCGATCCCGACTGGGAGAAGATCCCAGCCGGGCTCATCCAGTTCTACGAGGATCCAGAGGGGAAACCGCTCACCACGCCTACCGGCAAGCTGGAGTTCTATGCGACCGGCCTGGCCGAGCATTTCCCCGACGACGACGAGCGAGGGCCCGTGCCGAAGTGGATCGCGCAGGGCGAGACTCACGAAGAGAGCTTGGGGACCGAGCGGAGTAATAGGTATCCCCTGCTGGTCATGAGCAACCATCCCCGCTGGGGGGTCCACTCCCAGCACGACGACATCACCTGGTTTCGGGAGATCGAGACCTGCAAGGTTCGGGGCTCGGACGGCTACCAGTATCATCCCCTGTGGATGAACCCCAAGGACGCCGAAGCCCGAGGCATCAAGAAGGGCGACGTGGTCGGCATCTTCAACGAGCGGGGCATGGTCCTCGCCGGCGCCTACGTGACCGAACGCATAATGCCTGGGGTGGTGGGGATCGACCACGGGGCGAAATACGACCCCATCGTCCCCGGTGAGATCGACCGGGGCGGAGCTATCAACACCATCGTCCCCCGCAACACGACCTCCAAGAACGCGGTGGGAATGGTCGTATCCGGTTTTCTCGCGGAAGTGGAAAAGGCCGATCTGGAGGCTTTGAAGGCCAAATACCCCGAAGTCTTCGGGCGCGAGTGCCACCCGGCTGCCGGCCCGTGCCTGGCCGGAGTGCTCATGGAGGCTGTGGAGTGATGCCTGCGCCGTTACACTAGGATCTGTCGACGCGTGACGTAAGGGGGACATATGCCTGACGGTGAAAAGCGGGGCAACGGAGACGAGAGGACCGTCGTCCGCGACATGTGTTTCATCGGGATCAGTTGGGGCGGCAACGCCTGCATGGTCGATGTCAAGGACGGCAAGGTGCTGCGCATCCGCCCGGCCCGCTTCTACGACAAGTACACCAAGGAAGAGGTCAAGCCCTGGGTCATGGAAGCCCGGGGCAAGACCTTCGATCCGGGGGAGAAGACGCTGCCGCCGCCCTTCAGCATCGCTTACAAGAAACGGGTCTTCTCGCCCGCCCGCATCCGCTACCCCATGAAGCGGGTGGATTTCGACCCGGCTGGCGCCCCCGGCTCTGTCGGCCCGGGGGGCCGCAACATCCAGAAACGCGGTGTGAGCAAATACGTACGCATATCCTGGGACGAAGCCCTCGACATCATCACCGGCGAGATGCTCCGTATCAAGGAGACCTACGGCCCCACCGCCATCCTCTACCAGAACGACCAGCACGGCGAGAACAAGACCGTCCACGGACCGCACGGCTGCGGGCGCAAGCTGCTCGACCTCTTCGGAGGCTACACCCACCAGGTCCGTAACGCCGACAGCTGGGAGGGCTGGTACTGGGGAGCCAAGCACGTGTGGGGCTGCGAGCCCATCGGCCAGCAGCTCCCTCAGAAGAACCTGCTCCTCGACATCTCGAGAAACGCGGAGCTCCTCCTCTTCTGGGGCTGCGACCCGGAGGCCACCCCCTGGGGCTGGGGCGGGCAGTTGGTCAGCCGTTTCAACTATTGGTGGACGGAGCTGGGGATCAAGCAGATCTACATCGCCCCGGACGTGAACTACGGCAACGCCGTCCACGCCGACAAGTGGATCCCCGTCCTTCCCAACACCGACGCCGCCTTGTATTTAGCCATCGCCCATCGCTGGTTCACGAAAGGCACCTACGACAAGGCCTATCTGGAGACCCACGCCTACGGGGTGGAGGAGTTCGAGGCCTACGTGATGGGCGAGGAAGACGGGGTGCCCAAAAGCCCGGAGTGGGCGGCTCCCATCACCGGGGTGTCGGCCCGCATCATCAAGGCCCTGGCCGACGAGTGGGCTTCCAAGCCCACCACCATCGTCATCAGCAACGGGGGCCCGGCCATCCGCGGCCCCTATGCCACCGAACCGGCCCGTCTACAGTGCCTCTGTCTGGCCATGCAGGGGCTGGGCAGACCGGGCTGTAACCAGGCCAAGATGATCGAGTGGGCGCTCGCCCGCGATCCCGAGAACCAGGCAGCGCCCAAGCCCGAGGTCTCCATCAGTCTGGACGCCGCCTACCGGGGCGACGGACCGCCCGAGTACAAACGCGACTCCTGCATCCCCAAGACCCTGGTACCCAAGCTTATCCTGGAGGGCGAGGGCACCTGGTACGGCAACCGCTACGGCATGCGGAGCGACCGGCTAGACCAGTTCGTCCAGTACAAGTATCCCGCCGACGGGGCCTCCAAGATCCACATGATCTGGACCGACTCCCCCTCCTGGATCACCTGCTGGAACGACGGCAACAACTTCATCCGAGCCCTCAGGCACCCCGACATCGAGTTCGTCTTCTGCCAGCACCCCTGGCTGGAGAACGACGCCCTCTTCTCAGACGTCATCCTGCCGGTGAACACCAAGCTGGAAGAGGACGACATCGGCAGCGACATCTTCAGCGGGCAGATGGATATGCTCTTCCCCGAGCCCCGCTGCATGGAGTCGCTGGGCGAGTCGTGCAGCGACTACGAGGTGGTCTGCAAGCTGGCCGAGCGCCTGGGACTGCTGGAGGAGTACACGGGGGGAGAGAGCATCCCCGAGATCATCAAGTCCGGCTGGGAGTATTCCGGCGTGGCCGACAAGATCAGTTGGGAGGAGTTGAACGAGAAGGGCTACTACGTGGTCTCCCCCGATCCCGACTGGGAGAAGATCCCCGCCGGCTTCATCGAGTTCTACCAGGACCCGGAAGGACATCCCCTCTCCACCCCCACCGGCAAGCTGGAGTTCTACTCCACCGGCCTGGCCGAGCACTTCCCCGACGACCCGGAGCGCCCCCCCGTGCCCAAGTGGATCCCGGAAGGGGAATCCCACCAGGAGACGCTGGGGACCGAGAGGTCGAAGAAGTATCCCCTGCTGGTCATGAGTAACCACCCCCGCTGGGGGGTGCACTCCCAGCACGACGACGTCACTTGGCTTCGGGAGATCGAGACCTGCAAGATCCGGGGGAAGGACGGGTACCATTACCATCCCCTGTGGATCCATCCGCTCGACGCCGAAGCCCGGGGCGTCAAGCACGGCGACGTGGTCTCCATCTACAACGAGCGGGGCACCGTGCTGGCCGGGCGCCTACGTGACCGAGAGGATCATGCCCGGCGCCGTGGGCATCGACCACGGGGCCAAGTACGACCCCATCGTCCCCGGGGAGATCGACCGGGGGGGGGTGATCAACACCATCGTCCCCCGCAACTGCACCTCCAAGAACACCGTGGGCATGGTGGTCTCCGGCTTCCTTGTCGAGGTGGAGAAGGCCGACCTCGAGGCGCTGAGGGCGAAGTATCCGGAGGCCTTCGAACGCGAATGCCACCCCACCGCCGGCCCGTGCCTGGCCGGAGTGCTGATGGAGGGGGTGGAGTGATACCTGCGCCTGCTGGGCCGCAACGCTCTGGGCGCGCCCGGCCGGCGCCGTTACACTGAAGACCGTCGACGCTTGACCGAAGGGGGATACATGGCGGGAAGCGAGAAGCGTGGCAAGGGAGGCGAGAGGACGATCGTCCGCGACATCAGCTGGTGCGGCGTCTTCAACGGCGCCAACGCCTGCATGGTGGATGTCAAGGACGGCAAGATGCTTCGCATCCGACCGGCCCGCTACTACGAGCAGTACACCAAAGAAGAGGTCAAGCCGTGGGTGATGCATGCCCGGGGCAAGACCTTCGAGCCTAGTGAGAAGAGCCTCGCGCCTCCGCTCAGCCTGGGCTACAAGAAGCGGGTTTACTCCCCCGCCCGCATCCGCTACCCCATGAAACGGGTGGACTTCGATTCCAACGGGGAGCGCAATCCCCAGAACCGGGGCGTCAGCAAGTACGAGCGCATCAGCTGGGACGAGGCCCTCGACATCATCGCGAGCGAGATGATCCGGATCAAGGAGACGTACGGCCCGACCGCCATCCTCAACCAGTCCGACCAGCACGGCGAGAACAAGTGCGTCCACGGCCCCCACGGCTGCATGCGCAAGCTGCTGAACCTGTTCGGCGGTTACACCCTGCAGGTCCGCCAGCCCGACAGCTGGGAAGGCTGGTGGTGGGGGGCCAAGCACGTATGGGGTTGCGAACCGGTGGGCCAGCAGATGCCGCAGAAGAACCTGCTCTACGACATCTCCAAGAACACCGAGCTTCTGCTGTTCTGGGGGTGCGACCAGGAGACCACGGTCTGGGGCTGGCAGGGTCAACTCACGAGCCGCCTCAGCTACTGGTGGACGGACCTCGGCATCAAGCAGATCTACATCGCCCCCGACGTCAACTACGCGGCTGCGGTGCACGCCGACAAGTGGATCCCCATCCTGCCCAACACCGACGCGGCCCTCTATCTGGCCATCTGCTATCAGTGGTTCAGAAACGGCACCTACGACAAGGAGTACCTGGAGACCCACGCTTATGGCGTCGACAAGTTCGAGGATTACGTGATGGGCAAGGAGGATGGGATTCCCAAGACCCCGGAATGGGCCTCCCCGATCACCGGCGTGCCCTCGCGCATCATCAAGGCTCTGGCCGATGAATGGGCCTCCAAGCGGACCACCATATGCATCGGCAACGGGGGCCCCGGCATCCGCGGCCCCTATGCCACCGAGCCCGCTCGGCTGCAGGTCATCTGCCTGGCCATGCAAGGCCTGGGCAAGCCCGGCTGTAACCAGTCCAAGATGATCGAGTGGGGCCTGCTCGACAACTTCGAGCAGATGTCGCCGCCGGCTCCGTCGGTGTTGACCCACCTTGTCGAGGCGTACACCGGCAGCACCCCCATGGAAACGAATCATCCGTCGTTCCTGCCCAAGACCCTGGTGCCCAAGGCCATCCTGGAGGGCGCGTGCGATTGGTGGGGGAACGAGCACGAGTTCACCTCTCGGGAGAACCAGTTCGTCCACTACAACTACCCGGCCGAGGGCTGCTCGCGGGTCCACATGATCTGGACCGACTCGCCCTCCTGGATCACCTGCTGGAACGACGGCAACAACTTCATCCGGGCCATGCGCCATCCCGACATCGAGTTCATCCTGTGCCAGCATCCCTGGCTGGAGAACGACGCTCTCTTCGCCGACGTCATCCTGCCGGTCAACACCATGTTGGAGGAAGACGACATCGGTAGCGACATCTTCAGCGGGCAGATGAATCTGCTGTTTCCAGAGCCGCGATGCATCGAGCCTCTGGGCGAGTCCCTAAGTGATTACGAGATCGTGTGCAAGATCGCCGAGCGGTTGGGGCTGTTGGAGGAGTACACGGGCGGGAAGACCATCCCCGAACTGATCAAGCTCGGCTACGAGACTTCCCGGGCCGCTCACCTCGTCAGTTGGGAAGAGCTGAACGAGAAGGGCTACTACGTGATCCCTCCCGACCCCGATTGGGAGAAGATCCCCGCCGGCCTCATCGACTTCTACAACGATCCGGAGAGGTATCCGCTTTCCACGCCGACCGGCAAGCTCGAGTTCTACTCCACCGGCCTAGCCGAGCACTTCCCCGACGACCAAGAGCGGGGGCCGGTGCCCAAGTGGATCGCGAAGGGGGAGAGCCATGAGGAGACCGTCGGCACAGAGCGCAGCAAGAAGTATCCGCTCCTGGTCATGAGCAACCACCCCCGCTGGGGAGTGCACTCCCAGCACGAAGACATCACCTGGCTGAGGGAGATCGAGACTTGTAAGGTCAGAGGACCGGACGGCTATCAGTACCACCCCCTGTGGATCAACCCGGTGGACGCCGCAGCCCGGGGCATCAGGAAGGGCGACGTGGTCAGCGTGTTCAATGAGCGGGGCACGGTCCTCGCGGGGGCCTACGTGACCCAGCGCATCATGCCCGGGGTAGTGGGCATGGACCATGGGGCCAAATACGATTGCATCGTCCCCGGGGAGATCGACCGGGGCGGGGCCATCAACAGCATCGTGCCCAGGAACACCACCTCCAAGAACGCCGTGGGGATGGTGGTCTCCGGCTTCCTGGCGGAAGTAGAGAAGACCGACCTGGAAGAACTGAAGCGCAAATACCCGGAAGCCTTCGAAAAGCCGTTCCATCCGTGTGCCGGACCGGGGCTCGAGGCCTGCATCCTAGGAGGAGAATGATGGGCAAGGTAATGGTCATTGATCTGGCCATCTGCAACGGCTGCCACAACTGCCAGGTGGCCTGCAAAGACGAGCACGTGGCCAACGACTGGTCGCCTATCGCCAAACCGCAGCCCGATACGGGCCAGTTCTGGAACAAGGTGATCAACCTGGAGCGGGGCACGGTGCCCAAGGTGCAGGTGACCTACCATCACTCCATCTGCCAGCACTGCGAAGAGGCTCCGTGCATCGAGTCCTGTAACGCTCATGCCATCTACCGTCGAGCGGACGGCATCGTCATCATCGACCCAGAGAAATGCCGGGGAAACCAGCTCTGTCTGGAGGCCTGCCCCTACGAGAACGTCATCTACTTCAACGACGACCTCAACATCGCCCAGAAATGCACCTTCTGCGCTCACCTTCTGGACCAGGGCTGGACGGAGACCCGCTGCTCGGATGCCTGTCCCACGGGAGCATTCACCTTCGGAGACGAAGACGACCTCGCCGAAGTGATCGCGAAAGCCGAGCTCCTGAAACCGGAGCTCCCTACCCGCCCCCGGGTCTACTACCTACACCTGCCCAAGAAGTGGATCGCCGGGGCCGTCTATGACTCCGAAGCCGATGAGTGCACGGAAGGAGCCACCGTCACCGCCACCAACCGGGAGACAGGGGAGAAGGTAGCCGCGACCACCGATAACTACGGCGACTTCTGGCTCAAGGACCTCCCGGATGGCACCTACACGCTGCTCATCGAGAAGGAGGGGTATCTCACCCAGAAGCTGGGTCCCGTAGACGCCACCCAAGAGGACCAGAACCTGGGCGATATCGTGCTCTGGAAGGCCTAGGGCGGGGTCCTGGAGACGACCCCGGGCATCTGATCGCCTACCCAACGGAGGAGAGTGTCGATGGCAAGGTCCGGGGGCCGGCCGAGATCACCCGTTCATGATCAGTCAGGGGAGGAGAGCGATCTCTTCGTCCAGGCTCTTGCCCGCGGTCTCACGATCCTGGCGCTCTTCGACATCGAGCATCCCCAGTGGAGTCTGAGCGAGATCTGTGCGCGCACCGGCATCTCCAAGACCACGGCCTACCGCATGTTGCGGACCCTGGAGTGGAAGGACTTCGTGGTCTTCGATCCCGAGACCGACCTCTACCATCTGGGCAGGGCCACGATCCCGGGGGCCTACCTGGCGCTGTCGTCCGTCAGCTTCGTACGTGCCGTTCATCCGTTCCTGGAGGAATTGGCCGAAGCTACGGGGGAGACGGTGGAGCTCACGGTGGAGGGGGCCGGAGGAGCGGTAGTGGTCGATCAGGTTGCCACCACCCATCCGTTCAAGCCCAACCTCCCCATCGGCCGTGTCCTCTCCAGCGTGGCCAATTCATCCTTTCGCATGCATGTGGCTTTCAGGCCTGAAGCGGAGCGACAGAAGATCTTGCGTTCCGCCCAACTGAGGTTCACTCCGAACACCGTGACCGATCCCGAAGAGATCGAGAACCAACTGGCCGCGGCCATCCGCGACGGCGTCTCGTACGACATCGAGGAGCAGGACCTCGGCGTGTGCGCGGTCTCCGCGCCGGTCTTCGGCGCAGATCGCGGCGTGAGGGCGGTTGTCACCGTCGTGGCGCCATCCGAGCGTTTCGGGCAGCGAGAAAAAAGGAAGAACACAGAGGCGGTGAAGAACATCGCGGCGGAGATGACCCGCTACCTGAGCCGGGTGACATCCACCGCTCGTTGACTCCGGCCTCGGACAGTGGCATAGTGTACCAGCGGACGAAGGCGGAATAGAGATTCCGCTAGTCGGAATAGGGGAGTAGAAGAGAGCAAGCAGTACTAAGGAGGCACTATGGCGGAAGACCGGGCCAAGAACAGCAAGTCGGGCGAACGCACGCTGATACGGGACATCAGCTTCTGCGGCGTGCCCGAGAACGGCTCCAACGCATCGATGGTGGACGTCAAGGACGGCAAGATCATCCGTATCCGCCCGATGCACTACGACTGGAAGTACGATCCCGAGAAGGATATGAACCCGTGGAAGTTCGAAGTGCGCGGCAAGACCTTCGAACCCAGCATGAAGACCCTCATCCCACCGTACTCCATCGCCTACAAGAAGCGCGTCTATTCGCCTGCCCGCATCCGCTATCCCATGATGCGGGTCGACTTCGATCCGAACGGAGAGCGCAACCCGCAGAACCGGGGCGTCAGCAAATACAAGCGCATCTCCTGGGACGAGGCTCTCGACATCATCACCGGCGAGATGAGCCGCATCAAGGAAAAATACGGGCCCACCGCCGTTCTCTACGAGAGCGACCAGCACGGCGAGAACAAAGTGGTGCAGGCCTGCCACGGCGCCGGCCGGAAGCTGCTGCGTCTGTGGGGCGGCTTCACCCAGCAGAACCGTCAGCCCGACAGCTGGGAAGGCTGGTGGTTCGGGAGCAAGCACTTCTGGGGTTGCGAGCCCGTCGGTCAAGGGAAGCAGAGCAACCTGCTCTACGACATGTCCAAGAACGCCGAACTGCTCCTGTTCTGGGGCTGCGACCAGGAGACGACCCCATGGGGCTGGCAGGGCCAGCTCCCCAGCCGTCTCAGCTACTACTGGACGGAACTCGGCATCAAGCAGATCTACGTGTGCCCCGACCTCAACTACGCCGCCGCCGTCCATGCCGACAGGTGGATCCCGGTCCTGCCGAACACCGACGCGGCACTGTATCTGGCAATCACCTACCAGTGGTTCAAGGACGGCACCTACGACAAGGAATACCTCGCTACTCATGCCGTCGGCGTGGACAAGTACGAGGCCTACGTCATGGGCGAAGAGGACGGCGTTCCCAAAACGCCTGAGTGGGCGGCGCCGATCACCGGCGTGCCTGCACGTGTGATCAAGGCGCTGGCCAAAGAGTGGGCCTCCAAGCGCACTACCGTCGTCATCGGTAACGGCGGCCCCGGCATCCGCGGACCTTATGCGACCGAAGCGGCTCGTCTGCAGTGCGTTTGTCTGGCCATGCAGGGCCTAGGCAAGCCGGGTGTCAATCAGGCCAAGATGATCGAGTGGGGGCTCTTCGACAAGCCGGATCAGTACGCTCAACCCAAGCCACTGCGTGTGCCCAACCTGCGTGCTGCGTACACCGGCGGTCACCCGGACGAGACCAACCATCCGTCTTTCATCCCCAAGACGTATATCCCCAAGGCCATCCTTGAAGGCGAATGCGATTGGTACGGCGTCGAGTGCGAGACGGCCGACCGCACAGATCAGTTCGTGCACTACAAATACCCGGCCGACGGCTGCTCCCAGGTCCACATGGTCTGGACCGACTCGCCGTCCTGGATCACATGCTGGAACATGGGCAACGAGTATATCCAAGCCATGCGCCATCCCTCCATCGAGTTCATGTTCTGCCAGCACCCGTGGCTCGAGAATGACGCCCTGCTGGCCGACATCATCCTGCCGGTCAACACGAAGCTCGAAGAGGACGATATCGCCGGCGACATCTTCAGCGGCCAGTACAACCTGCTCTTCCCCGAGCACAAATGCATCGAGCCGCTGGGTGAGTCCTACAGCGACTACGAGATCGTCTGCATGATCGCCAAGCGTCTAGGCCTGTACGAGGAGTACACCAAGGGCAAGTCCATCCCCGAGCTGATCAAGTACGGTTGGGAGACCTCCCGTTGCGCCGACCTCATTACCTGGGAGGAGCTCAACGAGAAAGGCTACCTCGTGATCCCAACCGCCGATGGCTGGGAGAACGAACCGGCCGGCTTCGAACTCTTCTACAAGGACCCGGAGAACTACCCGCTCTCAACACCGACCGGCAAGCTCGAGTTCGAGTCCACCGGCCTACTCGAGCACTTCCCGGACGACCTGGAACGGCCGCCGGTACCGAAGTGGATCGCCCAAGGCATCAGCCACGAGGAGACCATCGGCACCGAGCGCTCCAAGAAGTATCCGCTGCTCGTCTGTTCCAACCACCCGCGTTGGGGCGTGCACTCGCAGCACGACGACATCACCTGGCTGCGTGAGATCGAGACCTGCAAGATGACCGGTCCGGACGGCTACCAGTACCACACGGTCTGGCTGCATCCGTCGACGGCCGAGTCACGCGGCATCAAACACGGGGATATAGTGTCCATCTTCAACGAGCGCGGCACCGTGCTCGGCGGCGCGTACGTCACCGAGCGCCTCATGCCGGGCGTCGTCTACATCGACCATGGCGCCAAGTGGGACCCGATCGAGCCAGGCGTGATCGATCGTGGAGGCGCCATCAACACCATCGTTCCCAAGAACACCACCTCGAAGAACGCGGTGGGCCATGCGGTCAGTGGCTTCCTGGCCGAAATCGAGAAGACCGACATGGAGGAGCTGAAGCGCAAGTATCCGGAAGCCTTCGAAAAGCCCTTCCACCCCTGTGCGGGTCCCGGTTTAGAGGCCTGCATCATGGGAGGTGAATGATGGGCAAGGTCCTTGTCATCAACTATGACATCTGTAACGGCTGCTACAACTGCCAGGTGGCCTGCAAGGACGAGCACGTGGCCAACGACTGGTCGCCTATCGCCAAGCCGCAGCCGGACACCGGCCAGTTCTGGAACAAGGTCTACGACAACGTCCGCGGCCAGGTACCCAAGGTCAAGGTGACTTACGAGCACAGCATCTGCCAGCACTGCGACGAGGCTCCCTGCATCGAGGCCTGCAACGTGCACGCTATCTACAAGCGCGACGATGGGGCGGTCATCATCGACCCCGACAAATGCCGCGGCAACCAGATGTGCATCGCGGCCTGCCCGTACGAGAACGTGATCTACTTCAACGACATGCTCAACATCGCTCAGAAGTGCACCTTCTGCGCACACCTCCTGGATGACGGTTGGGCGGAGCCCCGTTGCGCGGATGCCTGCCCCACCGGTGCCTTCACGTTCGGCGAGGAGGACGATCCCAAGATCAAGGAGCTCATCGCCAAGGCGGAGCCGCTCAAGCCGGAACTGGAAGTCAAGCCGCGGGTGTACTACATCGGTCTGCCCAAGAAGTTCATCGCCGGGGCGCTGTTCGATCAGGAGGTCGACGAGTGCGCCGAAGGCGCTACCGTCAAGGCCACCAACACCGAGACAGGCGACAAGTACCAGGCCACGAGCGACAGCTACGGCGACTTCTGGCTGAACGGCCTGAAGAACGGCACCTACACCTTGCTGATCGAGAAGCCCGGGTACCTGACGCAGAAGTTCGGCCCTGTCGATGTCACTCAGAAGGACATGAACGTGGGCGACATCGCCATCTGGAAGGCGTAGCCGCCGCTCGATCGACCTCGGGAGCGCTGTGTTAGACAGGATGACCGACTGGGGGCCCGCCTTCTAGGAGGCGGGCCCCCGCCGCTCTGTTGCGTGGTGCGTGGACTTGGCGAAGTGACTAGAATGTAAGTGCGCACTAAGTTACAGAAAGGGGGTTGGAGCAGGCTGGTTCGGTTAGGACTATGAGCGATTGCAGACGCGACGAGGAACGGGACTAGTCCTAGGAGGAGGGAACCATGGATGACCGTGATAGAGACGTGAGCATCCGACAAGTAAGCCGCCGCGAGTTCCTGAAGATAGCAGGTGCCGCCGGCGCAGCCGTCGGCCTGGGCGCAGGACTTGGCGGCCTGGTGGCCGCATGCGGCGAAGAAGAGACTACGACTACCACTGCGGCGCGCCACTACTACCACCGCGGGTGCGACCACGACCACCGCCGGAGCCACCACGACTACAGCGGGCGCGCCGGCGGCCGGCAGAGAGATCAAGATAGGCTTCGTGGCGCCCCTCACAGGCCCTCTGGCCAGCTTTGGGGTGGCCGACCGATACTGCCTGGAGCGCTGGGAGGAGTATGTCGTCGACGGGCTGGATTGCGGAGACGGCAAGACGCACCCGATCAAGTTCTACCTCCAAGGACAGCCAGTCCGATACCAACCGCGCAGCGCAGGTGGCCGGCGACCTCATCCTCAACGAGAAGATCGACATCATGATGGTCGCCTCCACTCCGGAGACGGTCAGCCCGGTGGCGGATCAGTGCGAGGCCGATGAGCATGCCCTGCTACAGCAACGATGCGCCGTGGCAGGCCTACTTCTTCGGTCGCGGCGCGAGCGTGGATACGCCCTTCAAGTGGACCTACCATCATTTCTGGGGTCTCGAGGACATCATCGCCGTCTACTTGGCCGCCTGGGAGAAGTCGGGCAACGAATAAGATCGTCGGGGCGATGTGGCCGAACGACTCGGACGGGAACGCGTTCTCCGATCCCAACACGGGTTTCCCGGCCGCCATCATGCCCGCTGGGCTACACGATAGTCGACCCGGGTCGGTATCAGAACGGCAGCGAGGACTTCACCGCTCAGATATCGCAGTTCAAGAACGAGGGATGCGAGATCATCACCGGGGTACCCATCCCCCCCGATTTCACCAACTTCTGGAAACAGGCCACGCAGCAGGGCTTCCAGCCTAAGGTTGGCAGCATCGCCAAGGCCTTGGACCTCCCTTCGGGCGTCGAGGCGCTGGGAGACGCCGGCAACAACTTCACGGTCGAGTGTCAGTGGACCCCGCGGATGCCGTTCAAGTCGTCACTCACCGGTGAGACCTGTCAGCAGTTTGCCGACGAGTTCGAGAAACGTGCCGGCATTCAGTGGGCCCAGTATCTGCTGCACTATGCCGTCTTCGAGGTGGTCGCGGATGCGCTCGGGCGGTGCGCGGATGTCGACGACAAAGAAGCCATCATCGAAGCGATCGGCACTACGAAGTTGGATACGATAGCGGGTCCGGTCGACTTCACCTCGCCGGTATGCGAAGGCACCATGCATCCGGTCAAGAACGTATACCGATCCCCGCTGGTGAGGGGCCAGTGGGTCAGGAGTGAGCGAGCAAAGTACAAGTACGAGTTCGTCGTAGTCGACAACACCAACTACCCGACGATCGAGGTCGATGCGCGAGCTCCTGCCGCTGGAGTACTGAACGCCGACCCGACCTTGAGATAGGAGAGAGGTGCGACCCGCGGGTAGCCCGCGGGTCGCGGGTCATGGCCGAGGCTCGGTGCTCTGGGGATTTGGGCGTGTTCCAGTGAAAGGGGGCTTGGAAGGCTGATCTCGTCAGGAAAATGGCCCTGAAGAAGAGGGGCAGCGCGCGTGACTACAATCACCACAGCCCAGGGAGGAATCAATGGATGGCGGAACAGAAGAATTGAGCGCCCCTAGCGAAGACCGCGTCGACGAGCTTGAGCGCAACTGCGTCAGTCGCCGCGAGTTCCTCAAACTGGCCGGGATTGCCGGCGCTGCCATCGGCATGGGTGCCGGTCTTGGCGGAGCCGTGGCTGGGTGCGGCGGAGGAGGAAGAAACTACTACCACCGCGGGCGCCACGACGACGGTGGCGGGCGCCACGACGACTACGGCAGGCGCCACGACCACGACCAGCGCCGGAGCGGAGCTGGGTCGAGAGATCAAGGTGGGCTTCTCGTCTCCGGGGACGGGGATCTATGCGTCGTTCGGGGTGCCGGATGGCTGGTGCGTGGACAAGTGGAACGCGATCTTCAAGGACGGGCTTCTGTGCGGAGACGGCCTGGTGCATCCCATCACGATCATCGTCAAGGACAACCAGTCCGACTCGAACCGGGCCTCACAGGTTACTGGAGACCTCATCAACAATGACAAGGTGGACATCGTCATCTGCGACTCGACTCCCGATACTCGTCAACCCGGCATCCGACCAATGCGAAGCAGCCGGGAATGCCGTGCGTGTCCAATGACGCCCCCTGGCAGGCCTACTTCTTCGGGCGAGAACGGGGACCCCGAGGTAGGTTTCAAGTGGACATATCATCATGTTCTGGGGGCTCGATGAGATACATCGCCAACTTCCTCGACATGTGGGCGAAGATTCCGACACGAACCAGGTCGTCGGCGGTATGTGGCCAAATGATGCAGACGGGAACGCGATGGTAGATCCGGCATGGCTGACAGAGAGTTCGAGGAGCTCGGCAGGACTGGACCGATCATCGATCCCGGCGCCTATCCAGCTGGGAACTGAGGACTTCACGGCCAGATGATCTCGCTCTTCAAGAACGAGGGGTCGAGATCATCACCGGCGTCATGCCTCCCCCGGACTTCACAAACTTCTGGAAGCAGGCTATACAGCAAGGTCTTCCAGCCTAAGGTCTTTCTCACCATGGCCAAGGCCCTGCTCTTTCCGCAGTCGGTCGAAGCTCTGGGTGAGATTGCCGCCAACTACGACAACGCGAGTGCTGGTGGTCTCCATACCATCCCTTCAAGTCGTCGCTGACCGGCGAGACCACTGCCGAACTGGCCGCCGACTTCGAGAGCACGCGCCGGCACGCAATGGACCCAACCCATACTGCACTATGCGCTCATGGAGGTAGTCGCGGATGCGCTTGAAGCGCACGGCCGACGTTGACGACAAGGAGCAGATCTCGAGGGGGTGCGCGACTACCAAGATGGATACCATGGCCGGTCCTATCGATTTCACCGAGCCCGTCGATCCCATGGGACAACGCATCCGGTGCCCGAACGTCTACAAGACTCCGCAGGTCGGCTCCCAGTGGGTCAAGGGAACTGGAGAGTGGCTCGTTCGAGCTAGGCGATAGTGGCGAACCCGGATGGCACCGATGGTCCCGGTCCAGGCGGAAGTCCTGCCGATGCCGAAGATATTGAAGCAGCGGCCCAGGCGGACGTTGCTGGTGTTGAAGTACTGCATGGCCAGGGCGGCTGCCCCAGGGCGGAATCGTCGTGACCGGATAGCTCCGAGTCACGAATCTGTGTGGACGAAGGCAGATCCAGCTTCTGCCGGTTATGAAAGGGCCGCCGAATGGGATCTCGGATGAGGGAAGTCCAGCGACCGGGGCCGCGCCACTTCAAGGCCACGAACGTGCCCAGGGCCGCGCCGATTCGCGACCAGCGAAAGGGTGAGCATGGAAGGCTACTCTATCTTCAGTGAGACCATTGCCGATATGACCTGGCCTGCGGTCGAGGAGGCGGCGCGCCGGAAGGCTCTCATGCTTGTTCCCATCGCGGTGATCGAGCAACATGGACCGCATCTGCCGCTGGCCACAGACACCTACGGGGCGTATCTCCTAGTTGTCCACATCAGGGCCCGGCTGGCCGAGGCCGGGGTCGAGGCGCTCATCGCGCCTCCGTACTACTTCGGCATGAATCCGACGACGGCCATGTTCACGGGGTCACTGCACATCGATCGCGAGACTATGGTCAGCATGCTTACCCAGCTATTCCACAACTACAACCGCTGGGGTTTTCAACGACAATTCATCCTGAACCATCATGGCGATCCCGCCCACAACGACGCGATAATGGAGGCCATCCGTGCGGTACGGTCCCAGGGAGTCGACGCCGTTTACACGATGGGCGGTTTCGTCCAGCAATTCATCGAGGAGGGCTACGCCTCTGCTTTCCACAAGCCGTTGCCGCTCCCGGAATCCGCGCTCCTCAAGGCTCCCGAGTCCGAGGCGACCAGGCTGGCCCGTGAGCGGCTTGCCAAGTCGGTCCTCCACGTTCATGCCGAGGAGTTCGAGACCAGCATGATCATGCGCTGGTATCCGGATGTGCTCGATCCTCAGACCGAGGTCGGGAACCTCCCGCCGGTGCTGCCCACCCCGAAGGAGTTCGATCAGGCCATCCAAGCCGGCAAATGGAGAGAGCTTTCGCCGGCCGGCTATATCGGGGATCCATCAGTGGCGGCGGCGGAGACCGGAGAGATCTACGCGTTGGAGGCGGCCGACATCGCGCGCGCCATCGCAGCGCGGTTGTGATGGCAGGGTTCGATCGAGATTCGCCTGTAAGGTAGGGGGAGAGCGGGACTAGGTGATCAGCGCAGTTGAAAAGAAAGGAGCGAACAGATGAGCGTCAAGATCGAGCACATAGAGTGGCCAGACCGGCCGGATGTGATGATGCCCTATTCACCGGCCATCAAAGTCACGGGAGGGAGCCTGTTGTTCTTCGCGGGGGTGACGGCCGCTCCCGTCTATCACAGCCACCCCCACATTCCCGCGGAGTTCGACAACATACCCCCGGATATGGCCACCCAAGCCCGAATGACCATGGAGAATCTCAAGAAGTCGGTAGAAGCCGCCGGTGGCACCCTAGAGAACGTCGTGCACTGCAAGCGCTTCTTGACCAATCTCGACCTGCAGGACGATCTGAACAAAGTCTGGAACGAGTACATGGGCAAGTACAAGCCCACCTCCACCACCGTCCAGGTACAGCGACTGGCCACCGACCCTCGCTGTCTGGTGGAGATAGACGCCATCGCCGTGGTAGACGACTAGGGGCGGCGGCTGCATCCACCCACGTCACAAGGAGTCGCCATGGAGAGGAAGCCCAATTGGGCGGCGCAGACCTTTCTCATCCTTCATCCCGCTGCGGTGGGATGCCTTCTCGGAGCCCTGATTCTCGACCCGGGCGGCGAGACTCGGGTGTTCGTGATCGCCTGCGTCACCGTCGCCCTGATCTTCGCGGTGGTGGGGGCGATGGTCCCTGTCCTAGCCATCAAGAAGCCGCTCCGATCGTATCGCTTCCTCGCCGGAGTCGGGCATTCCCCGCTCAGCCGCCAGGCGGCACTGGTGGGATTGTTCACGTTGCTGTTGCTGGTCTATTGGGTCCTGGTGCTCGCCGAGGTCAGCGCCCTATGGTTGGGTATCGTCACCGTGGCGGCCGGCGCGGCAGCCGTGCTGGCTGCCGGCCTGGTCTATCTGCTGGGGTCTCAGCCCGGCTGGCGCCATTGGTCGACTCCGCTGTTGCTCTTCGGTGATCTCTTGGCCCTGGGGGTGTCCACCGGCCTTGTGGTCGCCCTAGGGTGGCGAGACGTTCTGCTCGCCGGTTCGACCGGCGCCGTTGCCGCGCAGATCTTGGTGCTCGTGGGGGTGGTCGTCCTGGAAACCGGGATCTGGGGAAGGATCGGTCGTGTCGCCGGACGGGAGCCTCGGACGCAGGACCCGGCACTCGCCCAGGGCGGCCGAGGTTGGACGCCTCTTGCGAGCGCGGTGCTCGTGGCTGTGGCCGGCGTGCGGCGGCGGCCAGCTTCGCCTGGGAGTGGGCGATCATAGTCTGCTTCACCTGTCTGCTGGCGGCGCTGCTCGTTCATTGGCGAGCGTTCTTCGTCTCTGCTGCTCCCCATAGCTGGAGGGCCGAGGTGAACTGGTACGCGCCCACGCCTGTCGCCGGGAAGGAGTGACGGCCATGACGGAGAGCAAACCGCAGACCCTGGTCAACCCTGCTCTCGCCGGCGGGCAGTGGAAGAGGGTCATGTGCAAGCTGTGCGGCAATAAGACCTGGTGCACGGCCCAAGCCTACGTGAAAGACGGGATCATTCTCAGCGTGGCCGGCGATCCGGAGAACCCGATGAACGGCGAGACGCTCTGTGGCCGGGGCCAAGCGGCCATGATGAACGTCTACAACCCCTATCGGGTAAAGGCGCCCATGAAGCGCACCAATCCCAACAAAGGGCTCGACGAAGACCCCGGCTGGGTGGAGATAAGCTGGGACGAGGCCCTCGACACGGTGGCGGCAAAGATGCGGGAGATCGCCGAGCGCGGCGACCCTCGCCGGTTCGGCCACTGCTTCGGGTTCGCCGCCTGGGCCAACATCGTCTCGGACGAGGCCTTCTGCCGCGCCTTCGGCAGCCCGTACGACATACAGGGCAGGGGCCACCTGTGCCCGGTCCACATCGGGGCCTCCTTCGTCAACGGGACCTTCCTGGATAAGCAGGACGTGGAGTACGCGAACTACTTCCTCACCATCGGTGGTAGCTTGGGCCCCAACTCCGGCAGCGCCCACGGCATGCGGGCCGTGTCCCGGGCCATGGAACGGGGCATGAAGCTGGTGGTCGTCGATCCGCGGATGAGCCCGGAGGCGGCCATGGCCCAGGAGTGGGTACCCATCCGGCCCGGGGGCGACCTGGCCTTCACCCTCAGCATGCTCCACGTGATGCTCCACGAGATGCCGGTGACCGATCTGGATCTACGCTTCATCAAGGAACGGAGCAACCTGGTCTACCTCATCGGCGAGGACAAGCTGTACCTCACCGATCCGGAAACCGCCAAACCGCTCGTGTGGGATCCGGTGGACGATGGTGCGAAGACCTTCGACGATCCGACCATCAAGGACTACGCGCTCGCCGGTTCTTACGGGATCGACGGGCGTGTAGGCACGCCGGCCTTCGCTCTTCTCAAGGAACGGATGGCGGAATACACGCCCGAATGGCAGGAGCAACACACCACGGTCCCCGCCGAGACCATCCGCCGCATCACCCGGGAGTTCGTGGACGCGGCCCAGGTCGGAGCCACCATCACTCTGGACGGTTTTGAGTTCCCCCTGCGCCCGGCCGTCATCAAGTCGGAGCGGGGTGCCTACTCCACCACCCATGGCGCCTATCAGCACTTCGCCGTCAAGATCGTGGCCGGCCTGGTGGGAGCCACCGACGTGCCCGGCGGCTTCCTGGGTTCGGAGCAAGGACCCGTGCTCAGCCCCGGACCGGACGGGGTGGTATCGCCCAAGCAGGAGGCCCAGCCGATTCCCTGGCAGCAGCCTCCTTCTCTGGACCTGCGGGAATTCTACCCCCACCGGCACACCGGCCCCTATCTAGTCTGGAAGACGGTGCTCGATCCAGAGAAATACGGGGTCGACCACAACCTCGACATGCTCATGGTCTACGGCAGCAATCCCATCCACTCGAACTGCACGCCCATGCGCGCCATCGAGGCGTTCAAGAAGATCCCGTTCATGGCGGTCGTCGCTTTGGTCTACGACGAGACCACCCAGTTCGCGGATATACTTCTGCCCGAGAGCACCATCCTTGAGCGGCATGCGCTCCTCGAGTACGGCGACCACGTCGTGCACGCGGCCGATGAGGCCATCCTGCGTACCCGTACCGTGCAGGTCACCAAGCCGGTCATCGACCCGGTCTGGAACACCCGCCAGGCTGACGACATGTACATAGAGATCGCCGAGCGGGCGGGATTCCTCTTTGGCGAAGGCGGACTGAACGCGGAGCTCAATCGGACCCTCAACCTGTGCGACGAGCACAAGCTCGACCTGAACACCAAGTACCTGACTCCCGATCTGATCGACCGGATCACCCGCTGCCATTTCGGCGACGAGTACGGGATGGACTACTTCGACGAGCACGCCCTGATCCCCGATCTCCTGCCCAAGGCCGAGGCCTACAACTTCTACTATTTCCCCTGGGGAAAAACCCGTCATCCGCTGTATCTGAACCAGTTCTACGCGAACGGTCAGGAGTTCAAGAGGAATCTGGCCGGCGCCGGTCTCGAAGCTCCTCCCGGATGGGACCCCGCTACCTACTGGGATCACTGGGAGCCCATCCCGCGGTGGGTCGGACGCTGCGACGAAGCCTACGCGGAGGAATACGATCTCAGGGCCATGGTCTGGACCACGCCGCAGACCCGGATGTGCTCAGGCGACCAGATAGGCAATCCCTGGGTGCGGGAGCCGGTGGACGAGTTCGACCCTTACGATCTCGCCATCCTCATCAACAGCGAGACCGCCCGCAGGAAGGGTCTTAAAGATGGGGATCAAGTGAAGGTGGAGGCTTTCTGGGGCGGTACAGCTCAAGGCATGCTCAAGGTAACGGAATTGATCCACCCGGAGGCGCTCGGGTTTCCCCGGCCACCATGGCTTCAAGGGGCGCCTGCGCAACCCCATCACCTGGAAAGGACCCGATTTCAACGATCTCCTCTCCGATAGGGAGGGAGAGTTCGATCCCATCTCCTGCGCGACCGACATCAGTCCCCGGGTGCGCGTGGTGAAGCTGGGCGCCGATGGTGCGAGTGCCGCCCGGGCGAACCCCGAGGGTCAAGGAGGTGCGCCATGAGATACGGCATGGTCATCGATCTCTCCAAGTGCTCTGGGTGTATGTCGTGCGACGTGGCCTGCAAGCGCGAGAACTTCACCCCTCCGGGCGTGCACTGGAGCAAGGTGCACATCTACGAGACCGGCCGGTATCCTCACTCCAAGCTGCGTTCGCTTCCGGACCACTGCATGCACTGCGAAGAGCCGGCCTGTGAGAAGGCCTGCCCCACCGGGGCCACCAGCCACCGGGCCGACGGCGTGGTGACCATCGACAACGATTGCTGTGTGGGCTGCGGCTACTGTGCCCTGGCCTGTCCCTACCAAGCCCGGGTGCTGAACCGTGGCGAACCTAGACCTTACCATGAGCCTCATGGTTTTACGCCGTTCGAGGAGATAGGCTACTTCCAGCGCTTGGGACCGGTGGAGCACGGCAAGGGGGTCATTGAGAAGTGCACCTTCTGTGTCCACAGGCTCGACCAGGGAGGAGAGCCGTCCTGCGTGAGCACCTGCCCCGCAGGCGCCCGGACCTTCGGCGACCTCGACGACCCCGAGAGCGAGGTGGCACGGCTGGCGGCCGGCGGCGCGAAGGGCCGCCTGGACGAGCACGGTACCAAGCCCAAGGTCTTGTATCTCTTCCTGGACGAGCATCTGGGCAAGGGGATGGCTGAATGACGGCGTTCGAAGAGATCGCGGAGGCCCTGGATCGGTTGGACGAGGACACGGTCGAGCTCGTTCGCGAGGCTCTGGCTCGGGGTGAAGACCCGCTCGAGATCATCGAACAGGGCATCGTGGTTGGCATCCGCACCTGTGGGGACAAGCTGGCCGCCTACGAATACGGGGTGCCGGAGCTCCTCGTGGCCGGTGAGCTGGCTCAGGAATGCATCAAAGTGGTGAGGCCCCACCTGGACCCCAGCAAAGCGCCGGCCAAGGCCACAGTCGTTATAGCCACCGTCCAGGGCGACATACACGAATTGGGCAAGAACCTCGTTGCCCTCTTGCTGGAGCTTGCGGGTTTCACGATCGTCGATCTCGGGGTGGATGTGGCTCCGATGGCCATCATCGACAAAGCGGAGGAGACGGGCGCGACTGTCATAGCTCTCTCGTCTCTGATGGTGACCACGATGCCGGCCCAGCAGGAAGTCATCACCTATCTCAGGGATACAGGGAAGCGAGAGAGGTTCCGAGTCATCGTCGGCGGGGCGCCTACCTCGCAATCCTGGGCGAATTCGATCGGTGCTGACGGCTGGGCGGCGGATGCCCAAGCTGCCGTCGCGCTGGTCGAAGGCCTGTGCGGATCCGGTGATCGGCAGTGATCGGGACCCGGGACATATTGGAGAGATCTCTCACCGGACCGGTGATGAAAGAGCGCGATTTCGACCTAGCCTTTGCCAAGAAACTCCGCCAACTCTACGCCGACGTGACCGGTTCTCGGGGGATGCCCGACCCCGACCGGGTAGTTCCCGACGACGAGACCGCCGACCTGGTGTTCGCGGCAGCGGTGGAGTTGCTGGCCGAAGTGGGTCTATATAACAAGGACAGCCAGCGTGTCGTACAGGTCACTCGGGAGGAGATCCTGGAGATCGCGTCAAGCCGCCTCTCCGAGATCGAGCTGGGCACTGGGGCCGAGCGCGTCACTGTACGGGAAAGAAAGCCGGGCTCCACTTTTCCCCCGGTCATAGTGACCGGCCCGGTGGGAGGGCCCTTCACCGAGGAGTGCTATCTGCCCTGCCACCTCTCCTACGCCCAGGAACCCACCTGCCAGGGCCTGCTCGGCGGCGTTCTCCTGAGTTGGCAGGGAATCGAGAACATGGCCGGCCGGCCCAACGAGCTCATCGTGACCGCTGCGGAAGGCGAGCTCATCGCCCGGGCGGCAGAGGCTGCGGGGAAGCCCGGTCTTTACCTGGGGCCCTTCCCGCCGGGCGGGATCTCCCCGGAGGCGATCTTCTGCAACCACTCGGCGGCGGGACTCCCGCCGGCACGGACTCAGATCCCCATCCAGCTCATGCCGGAGCTGAAGCTCAGTTGGAGCAAGATCGATCTGGCCCTCTATTGTCAGGCCCATGGGGTCCACCCGTGGACCGACATCGTCTCGGTGATCGGGGCCTTCTGCCGGAACGCCCTGGAGAGCTCCATCTCTCAGACGGCTGGGGTGCTGGGCGCCTGGACCTTTACCGGGGGATCCACCGCTTCGGTCTGGAGCACCGACATCGAGGGTCTCTGTACCCGGAAGCGGAACCTGTGGGCCAACTGCGCGACCACGCGGGCACTGGAGCGTCACGTGGGAAACCCGGTCTTCCTGCTCGGGTACGCTTCGGCCGGACCGTGCACCGAGATGGCCTTGCTCGAGACGGCGGCCTATTCCGTCGCCTACACGGCCAGTGGAGGCGAATTGATATGGGGGGGATCCACCTGCAACGGCGTGGATACGAATGCCTACGCGGGCCTGCAGGGCCGGATGGTGGGGGAGGCGGCTGAAGGCGCGTGCGGTCTCTCGGTCGACCGAGCCAATCAGATCATCGAAAGGCTTTTCGCCGCTTTCGAGGCCGACCTCCCCGTCGCGCCCAAAGGGCTCACGTTCGACCGGTGCTACGACCTAGATTCGATCCGGCCCACGCGTCAGTATGCTCAGCTATACCAGAGGACGAAAGACGCGCTGAGCGCGGACTTTGGGCTGAGTTTCACCCTTTAGTGGTGGGGCCTGGGGGTTTTTTTCGTAGGCTTGGTGTATATTCAGCCACGCACACGAATGGCAGCCGGTGACTTTCGGCCGAGCGACTCATCGCATCGGTTGACCCTGGAGTACGGCGGTCGTGTGCGAACATGGGGGAGCGAGCAGCGCTGAGGGGGGTGATCCGAAACCACGGGGATCCATTTCTAACTCGAGCTGTCGTCTTCGTCTAGTGGCAATCTCTGCAAATAGGAGGGGAACATGTCTGACAAAGAGGAGAACGGTCTTACTGAGAAAAGCGTGAGTCGGCGCGAGTTTCTCAAGATCGCAGGTATCGCGGGAGCAGCCGTAGGCGTCGGGGCCGGCCTCGGTGGGCTGGTGGCCGCGTGCGGCGAAGAAGAAGAGACCACCACCACGGCGGGCGCGACCACCACCACGGCGGGCGCGACCACCACCACGGCGGGCGCAACCACCACCGTGAGCACCGGGGCCGAAGTGGGCCGGGAGGTCAAGATCGGCTTCGTCACCCCGCTCACCGGCCCGCTGGCTTCGTTCGGCGTTCCCGACAAGTACTGCGTGGAGCGGGCCCAGGAAGCCATCGGTGACGGCGTCGTCTGTGGCGACGGCATGAAGCACCCGGTCACCATCATCACCATGGACAGCCAGTCCGACTCCAACCGGGCCGCGCAGGTCACCGGCGACCTGATCAACAACAACAAGGTCGACATGGTGACCGCCGCGTCCACGCCGGACACGGTCGCGCCCGGTGGCGGACCAGTGCGAGGCCAACGGGATGCCCTGCATCACCAACGACTGCCCGTGGCAATCGTATATCGCCACCGGCAGCGGCGGGGACATCACCGCCGTCTTCAAGTGGACCTACCACACCTTCTGGGGCCTCGAGGACGTGCAGGCCAACTTCCTCGACATGTGGAGCCAGGTGCCCAACAACAAGGTCGTGGGGGCCATGTTCCCCAACGACGCCGACGGCAACGCCTGGCTGCCGGGATGGGCGCCGGTCTGGGAGCCGGCCGGCTATACGGCGGTCATTCCCAGCCAGTTCCAGAACCTGACGGAGGACTTCACCGCCCAGATCACCGAGTTCAAGAATGCGGGCTGCGAGATCGGCGTGGGTGTTTTCCTCCCGCCGGACTTCACCAACTTCTGGAAGCAACGGGCCCAGCAGGGCTGGAATCCCAAGATCGGCACTTATGCCAAGGCCCTGCTCTTCCCGCAGTCCATCGAGGCGCTGGGTGATCTAGGGACTGGGCTGACCACTGAAGTCTGGTGGACCCCGGCCCACCCGTTCACCTCTTCGCTGCTTGGTGAGACCTGCCAGCAGTTCGCCGACGAGTTCACCAAGCGTACAACGCCAGCAGTGGACCCAGCCGCTGCTGCACTTCATCGTCTTCGAGATGGCGGTCGACACCCTCCAGCGGGCGACCAGCGTTGACGACAAGGAAGCCATCCTGGCTGCTATCAAGACCACCAAGCTGGACACTATCGGCGGTCCCGTCGACTTCACAGCGCCGGTGATCGGTGCCACCCCGCCCTTCCAGGTGGGTCCGTGCCACATCGTCGAGAACGTCTACAAGACCCCGTTGGTCGGTGGACAGTGGCGTAAGGGCACCACGTGGCCGTACGAGCTGACCATCTGCAGCAACGCTGCCGGCCCGATGATCCCGGTGCAAGACAAGGTGCAGTCGCTGGTCTAGGCCTCACAGATCAGAGGTTCGGTCTCGGCTTGCAGAAGGGGCCGCGACACGCGGGCGATCGCGTGTCGCGGCCCCTTCGCTGGCCGGGTCCGAAGTCGCGCTGGGCGTGTTTCTTGACCTCGGACCGCGCAGTGTGACATCCTGTTACGTTGTGCGTCAGAGTCTTCTCCGGTCGGACCGGCGCTCAGTCTAATCTAAGAGGATCAAGGGGGAGTGGGGGATTCGCATGGAGGTGATTCCACTTGACGGTAGCGCTTGAAACCCAAGGCCTTCGGAAGTCTTTCGGCGGGGTCTTGGTGATCGACGACCTGAGCATCAGCGTGGACCAAGGGGAGGCTCTCGGCATCGTCGGTCCCAACGGGGCAGGCAAGACCACTTGGTTCAACCTGATCACCGGCGCAGTGAACGAAGACGCCGGCAAGGTGATCTTCGAGGGCAGGGACATCACCGATCTCTCTCGGCACGAACGGTGCCGCATCGGCTTGGGCCGCACCTTCCAGATTCCGAGGCCCTTCACGGGCATGACCGTCTTCGAGAATGTCCTGGTGGGTGCCACCCACGGCCGCAAGATGGCGGCCCGGGCTTCTTACGCCCATTGCGTGGATATTCTGGAGTGGACCGGCCTGCACAAGAAGGTGAACGTTCTCGCCGGGTCGCTTAGCCTGCTCGATCGCAAACGCTTGGAGCTGGCCCGGGCTCTGGCCACCGATCCCAGTTTGCTGCTTCTGGACGAGATCGCCGGCGGCCTCACCCAGGTCGAGGTCGAAGAACTGATCGAAGAGATCAAGAAGCTCAGGACCAGGGGCGTCACCATTGTCTGGATCGAGCACATCGTTCACGCTCTCCTGGCTGTGGTCGATCGCATCACCGTCATCCAGTTCGGCCGCAAGCTGTGCGAGGGAGACCCTCACGAGGTCATGAACAGCCAGGAAGTCCAGGCCTGCTACATGGGAGGGACGCCGGCATGAGTCTGCTCGAGATCGACAACGCCAGCGTCTTCTACGAGGACTTCCAGGCTCTCTACGACCTCTCCCTCAAGGTGGAAGAAGGTGAGATATTCGCCTGCATCGGCGCCAACGGGGCAGGCAAGTCCACCCTGCTCAGGACCATCTCCGGCGTGCTCGTCCCCCGTATGGGACGCATCCTCTTCGATGGGCAGTCCATCGATCATATGCCCCCCCACAAGCGGGTGGAGCTGGGTATCTCCATGGTGCCGGAAGGTCGCCGGGTGTTCCCCAGCCTGAGCGTGCACGAGAACCTGCAGATCGGTGCCTGGCGTAGCCGCAAGGGTCCCTGGAGCACGGATGCCGTCTATGACATGTTCCCCCTCCTACAGCCCCTCAGGAAGCGTCAGGCCTCCGGTCTTTCCGGCGGCGAGCAGCAGGCTCTGGCGATCGGGCGCTCGCTCATGAGCAATCCCAGGCTCATCCTGATGGACGAGGTCTCGTTGGGTCTGGCTCCGGTGGTCATCAAACGGATCTACGACGCCTTCCCGAAGCTCCTCAGTTCTGGCTGTACCATCCTCGTCGTCGAGCAGGACGTCCAGCACGTGCTCACAGTGGCCAATCACGTGGCCTGCTTTCTTGAGGGTCGGATCGCCCTTGAGGGTGAACCCAAGGATCTGACCACCGACCAGATAACCGCGGCCTACTTCGGAGTGTAGATATGGACTGGATCAACGCAGCTGTCCAAGGCATCCTCCTGGGTGGCCTCTATGCTCTGTTTGCCACGGGCTTGGCCCTCGTCTTTGGGACGATGCGCCTGGTCAACCTGGCTCACGGTGACCTGACGGTCCTGCCCGCGTACGTAGCGCTGATGCTCGTGAACGCGTTTCGCTTCAACCCGTTCTACTCCATCCCGATCACCATGGTGGTCATGTTCGTCGTCGGCTACTTGCTCCAGCGGGGCCTTCTTAACCTTATCGTAGGCAAGGGGGACGTAGCCGGGGTGATCGTGACCTTCGGTCTCTCGATCGTGATCCAGAACGCCTTGTTGCTGGCTTTCACGGCCAACTCCCAGGGGCTCGACGCCGGCACGGTCGAGAACTTGAGCATCAAGGTCAACGACCGGCTGGCCATCGGCTGGTTGCCGCTGATCATCTTCCTCATGTCCCTGGTGGTCATCACCGGTCTGCAGATGTTCCTGAGCCGGACCAAGATGGGGCGCGGCTTCCGTGCCATATCGGACGATACCGATGCCGCCCGGCTCATGGGCATCAACACCAAGCACGTGTGGGCGATCGCCATGGGCGTGGCGCTCGGCATCGTTGCGATCGGCGGGGTGATGATGGGCATCCGCACCACCTTCGATCCTTTGCTCGGTACCCAACGCCTGATCTACGCGTTTGAGGCCGTCATCATCGGCGGCATGGGATCGGGATGGGGGACCCTTTTGGGTGGTGTGATTCTGGGGTTATCTCAGACCTTGGGCGCACAGGCCTTCGGCTCGGCCTGGTCCATCCTGGTCGGGCACGTGGTCTTTGTGGCCATCCTGGCGTTTAGACCACAAGGCCTCCTCGCGAAGACGGTGACGACATGAACGCCAAGGCAACTACAGCCGAAACCGGCGGCAGGCAGTTCTCAGTCCATGTCGCTACTCGGACGAACTACATGATCCTCGTTTTTGGGGTGCTGGTCCTTATCGTGTTGGCCGTCTTTCCGCTTTTCGGAGGGATACCGTGGACCCGCCGGCTGGTCGACTTCTTCACCCTCCTAGCTCTGGCTCAACTCTGGAACCTCATGCTTGGCTATGCCGGCATCATCTCGGTGGGGCAGCAGGGTTTGATCGGCATGGGGTCCTATGCCCTGTGGTTTTTTGCAGATGTCCTGCACATCAACCCCTTCATCAGCGTGGTCTTCGCCGGCATCGGCGGCGCGATCATCGCCCTCCCGGCGGCGGCCCTGGTGTTCAGACTCAAGGGTGGCTACCTCGCCATCGGCACCTGGGTCATAGCGGAGATCCTGCGGTTGATCGTAGCCAACATCAAGAGGACCGGCGGCGGGTCGGGGATCACCATCCAGGCGGCTACTCAGTTGGGTACGGAAGTGCGGGTGCCGGGAACGTACTGGTGGGGACTGGCCTCGGCGATGCTTTCCATGGGGGTCATCTACTTCTTGCTCCGATCGCGCACCGGTCTGGCCTTGAAGGCCATGCGTGACAACGACCTGGCCGCGGAGAGTTCCGGAGTGAACCTGTGGCGCGCCAAGCTCTACACCTACGTGATCGCCGGGGCCGGGTGCGCCGTGGTGGGAGCGATCGTGGCCATCCACCTCCTGAGGGTCCAGCCCGCCGCGGCCTTCAGCATCAACTGGACGGCATACATGCTCTTTATCGCGGTCATCGGGGGGGTAGGCACGATCGAGGGGCCGGTCATCGGTACCATCATCTACTTCGTCCTCCGAGAGACGACCAGCAAGTATGGAGAGTGGTACTTCATCATTCTGGGTCTCCTGGCCATCGTTGTGACCGTGTGGAGCCCAAGCGGCATCTACGGTTACATCTACCGGAAGACCAGTTTCCTTCTGTTCCCGCTCCAGCGCAAGCTCGCATATAGGGATGAGCCGGGACGAGCGACCCCCGTCGCTGCGGAGAGCGGCGAGACGCCCGGCTAGACCGCATTGCCACAGACTGATCGCGTGCCCGGGAGGCCGCCGCAAGGCGGCCTCCCGATCGTGGTTGATGTCAGACCGAGTCTGTATACTGCGGCGCGCTGTTTCGAGCCCACCTGCGGACCAACCGCAAAACACTCGGTCGAGCCGCGCACACTGCAGCACAAACGGCCGGATGCAGGGAACGGACACGGTGGCTGAAGGTTCCGCATGTCAGGACCAGACCCAGCGCGGTTCGTCTCGTCGGTAGGCTGCGAAGCGACCCCGGGGGCCCGAAGGGAAGGGGGTAGGGATGAGTGCTGATCCGAGCGTACGTTCTGTCGCCCGTGCAGTGTCCATCCTGGAACAATTCACGGTCGACCGCCCCGAGCTTACTTTGACCGAGATAAGCGTGGGTATCGGCCTTAGCAAGAGCACCACCCACCGCCTACTGGGCACCCTCGAAGCCGCTGAGATTGTGGAGCTCGACAAGCGGACCTCGCGGTATCATCTCGGTCTCAAGATCTTCCGCTTGGGCAGCGTGGTGTCCAAGAGCATGGATCTCGTCAAGCAGGCCGACCCTCTGCTTTCAAACGTTACCGAGGAAACCGACGAGTCCTCGTTCCTGCAGGTCGCCGACGGCAACGAGGCCCTTTGTCTTCGCCGCTTCGACGGCACCCATCACGTGCGGGTGCTGTTCATGGAAGCGGGCAGGCGCTCGGCTTTCAACTGCGGCGCCGGCCAGCGAGTCCTCCTCGCCCACCTGCCGGAATGGCGTTGGGAGGAGGTCGTGACCAGTCACACCCGCCGCATGACCCAGTATTCCCTGGTCAGCCGGGAGGAGTTGGAGCGCGACCGGCGCGAGATCCGGGAACGGGGCTACACGGTGAGCTGGGAGGATGTAACCCTTCACGCCTGCGCTCTGGGAGCCCCGGTACGCGACGCGACCGGTGCCGTGGTGGCGGCAGTAAGCATCTCCGGGATCGTGCAACGATTCTCGGCCGAACGCCTGCCCACCCTGATCCGTAGGATCATGGAAGTGGGAGACGAGCTGTCCCGTAGGCTAGGGTATCTGCTCCAAGAGACGGATGGCCGCTCCGCGGCCCCCTCGCGGTCCGGTGGAGATATGCCGGGCGCGAAGAGTTCCAGCGAGAGACGCGATCGTCCGTCAACTGAGGGTTAACGGACGCTTCGGCCCTTTCTCTCATGCGCAATGCGGGTCGAGAGTATGGTTTAATACTCGAGGGTGAGTTGTGGGTGTTGCTGGGTTTTGCCGGGGTGTGAGGGCGATAAGGAGGAATCGACTGATGCCCAGCTGGATAGGACCGTGGGAGATAGCGATCATTCTGGTGTTGATCTTGCTCATCTTCGGCCCGAGGAAACTGCCCGAACTCGGCTCGTCGCTTGGCAAGTCCATCCGCGGCTTCAAGAGAGGCATGAAGGACGGCCAGGACGAAGGTGAGGCGACGGTCTCCGAAGCGCACGAAGCGGCGGAGCAGAAAGCCCCCGAGCCGCCCAAAGCTGAGGCCCAACCAGCCCCGTCCGAGTCTGTGAAGTCGGACACGATCGAGAAGACCGGATAGGGGCGATGCCGCCCCCAAGGCGGCGCCTTCATGTCCACCGGCGAGAGCTTCGTCTATCTCGAGATCGCAGAAGCGATCCGTAGGCTCATCGTATCCGGGGAGCTCCAGCCCGGGGACCGCCTACCTTCCGTCCGGGCCATGGCCCAACGCTGGAGATGCACACCCAACACGGTCAGCCGGGGCTATGCCCTGCTTTCACGCGAGGGGCTGGTGGTGGGCCATCGGGGCGGCGGCACCCGCGTGGTGTCGACCAGGGCCGAGTCAAGTGCGTTCGCGCCTCCGGAGTGGGAGTGGGCCAATCTGGTCAATCGGGCCGAGAACTACCTGCTCGAAAGCCTGAGTCTGGGTCATAGCCCGGGGCACGCCGAAGCCGCGCTGGCCGCGGCCATATCCCGCTGGCAAGATCTGCGACGGCCGGCTTCTCCCCAAAAGGTCGTGACGCTCGCGGATCGGAACGATCGAGAGGTGCGATTCTCCGGCAGCCACGATCTTTCCGTCGAACTGCTGGGACGAGCGCTCCTCGAGCGGACGCCTCCGGTGATGCTTTCGATCGACTTCATCGGCAGCCTGGGGGGGCTCATGGCCCTGGCCCGAGGCGAGGCCGACATCGCCGGCACGCACTTGTTCGACGAAGCCACAGGGGCGTACAACACGCCTTTCGTGCGGCGTGTCCTTCCCAATCGCAGAGTGGTGCTTCTGAACCTCGCGCAGCGGGTGCAGGGGCTTATCGTGCCGGCAGGGAACGCCCAGGGGCTGCGGTCGATCGCCGATCTGGCCGGGCCGGCGGTCCGCTTCATCAACCGCCAGCCGGGCTCGGGTACGAGGGTGTGGCTGGACATCCGTCTGAGACACGAGGGCATGTCTTCCGAGGACATCTCGGGGTATGACCAGGAGGAGTCGACCCACCTGGGAGTAGCCCGCGCCGTAGCCGAAGGCCGGGCCACCGCTGGTGTCGGCATCAGTGCCGCGGCAGCCGCGTACGGCCTGGGTTTCGTACCCCTGGGCGAGGAACGTTACGATCTGGTGATCCCTTCGGAGATCTGGGATACGCCGGCTCTGCTGTCGCTGCGGGAAGTGTTGACCTCCCAGCACTTCAAGGAGGCCATCTTGGCTCTGGGCGGCTACGACGTTTCTCAGACGGGGAGCGAGACCTTGCTCGACTGACTCGGCGCTGCCTGGCGCCGCCCCGACTCGGCCTGCCGAGACGGCCCGACCGAGCCCCGGCTCGGCGCTGCCGACCCTCAGCCGACCGTTCGTTGTAGTCGCGTCCTCGGTGCTAGTCTTAGCTGGGAGCGGACCAGAAGGAGGAGCGGAGTGGGCACTACCCTGACCAAAGGCGACATCATCCTCATGGCGGAAGAGCGCGATGTCAAGTTCATCCGCCTGTGGTTCACGGATGTGCTGGGTTTCCTCAAGAGCATTGCGATGACCCGCCGAGAGCTTGAGGGCGCCCTCGAGGAAGGGATGGGCTTCGATGGCTCGTCGATCGAGGGCTTCGCTCGGGTCCACGAATCAGATATGGTGGCCATGCCCGATCCTTCCACCTTCGCCATCCTGCCGTCGATCCCGGAGACCGGGGGCACCGCCCGGATGTTCTGCGACATCATCCAGCCCGACGGCCGGCCCTACGATGGGGACCCCCGTTACGCGCTGAAGCGTGTACTGGCGAAAGCTGCCGACCTGGGCTATACGATGTACGTGGGTCCCGAGCTGGAGTTCTTCTACTTCAAGGACAGCGCGCATACCGAGGTCTTGGACCGGGGGGGCTACTTCGATCTGACCTCCCTCGACCTCTCCACCAATGTGCGCCGCGACACAGTCACGGCGTTGGAGTCGATCGGCATCGAGGTGGAGTATGCCCATCACGAGTGCGGCCCGTCCCAGCACGAGATCGATCTCCGCTATAAGGACGCCTTGACCATGGCCGACTCGGTGATGACCTATCGCCTGCTGGTCAAAGAGGTGGCCAACGCCCAGGGTATACATGCCACTTTCATGCCCAAGCCCATGTTTGGCGAAGCGGGTTCGGGGATGCACGTGCACCAGTCGCTCTTCAGGGGGCAACGGAACGCTTTCTTCGACCCGGACGATGCTTACCACATGACCTCTGTAGGCAAGGCCTATGTGGCCGGGCTGCTCCACTACGCCCCGGAGATGTGCCTGGTGACGAACCAGTGGGTCAATTCCTACAAGCGTCTGGTGGCCGGCTACGAAGCTCCTATCTATTGTTGTTGGGCCCGTCGCAATCGTTCGGCGCTGGTCAGGATCCCCATGTACAAGCCGGGCAAGGAGCAGGCGACCCGGGTGGAACTGCGCAATCCCGACCCGGCGGCGAACCCCTACCTGGCTTTCGCGGTGATGTTGGCCGCCGGCCTGAAGGGCATCGAGGATGGACTGGAGCTACCGCCCGAGGCCACCGACAACATCTATGAATGGTCCGCGGAAGAGCGGGATGAAGCGGGCATCCCTTCATTGCCGGGCGATCTCGAAGGGGCCATCATCGCCTTCGAGAACTCCGAACTCATGCGGGATACTCTGGGCGATCACATCTTCGAGTATCTGATCAAGAACAAACGGGCCGAGTGGGACGCCTACAGGGCTCTGGTGACCTCCTGGGAGGTCGATCGGTATCTCGAGATCCTGTAGGGAGGCGCCTGCCGATGCCGGCGCGGGTCCCCGCGGGAGGAGGATAGGCACATGGAGTCCGTCTGTTCCGGCGATCAGCGGGGACCGATCTTTCTCTTGGACGGCAGCAACATCGCCTATCGGGCCTTCTTCGCTCTTCCTCAGGACATCGCCACATCGGGTGGCTTTCCCACGAACGCCCTCTACGGGTTCTGTCTGATGATGGTCAAGATCCTGGGCGAGTATCATCCCGCGGCCGTCATCGTGGCCTGGGACTCGCGCGAGAAGACCTTTCGAGCCGAGGAGTTCGAAGAGTACAAGGCGCATCGAAAACCCATGCCCGATCTACTCTCGGAGCAGTGGCCCTACTTCTCTGAGCTCTGTTCTGCCTTCGGGTTTGTCAACCTGGTCGTGCCCGGGCTATGAGGCCGATGACATCCTGGCCACTCTTGCCCGCCAGGCTGAGGCTGAGGGCCGGCCCGCCGTCATAGTCACGGGGGACCGGGATGCGCTGCAGCTGGCCGGTCCCTGCGTGCGCATCATGGCCAACACCCGAGGCGTGACGGAGGTCAAGGTCTACGATCCCCAAGCGGTGGAGGAACGGTTCGGCGTGCCCCCCCGGCTCATCCCCGACCTGATCGGTCTCAAGGGAGACACTTCCGACAACATACCCGGCGTTCCCGGGATCGGGGAGAAGACGGCCGCCCAGTTGCTGATCCAGTTCGGCTCGTTGGAGGAGGTCCTCGCGCACACGGACGAAGTCGCCGGGGCCAAGCGCAAGGAGCTGCTGCGAGAGCATCGCGAGACCGCCCTCCTCTCCAAGAGACTTGCCCTGCTCGACCGCGATGCTCCGATCGACTTCCATACGGCTGAGGTGCAACCCCACCAGATCCAGCGCGACGTGCTGGAAGAGTTGCTCACGCGTTTCGAGTTCACCTCGCTGCTCGAGCGACTAGAGCCGCTGCTCGCCACGTCGCCACCTTCGGAGGCGGGACCGTCTGGACCGTCCGGAGCGGCTCTGCCTTCGCCTACGTCGGCGCCGGAGGACGCCGCTGCCTGGGAGAGCCTTCTAGATTGGGATCGAGCGGTGGGGCTGGCGGCAGACCGGCAAACGGCGGGTCTCTGGCTGGCACAGCCGGGGTCGGAAGCCGCCCCCGACGCATACGAGTCGTATCGAGTGGTCGAAGTCCAAGATCCCGCGCCGCACGCTTCGGCCCTCCGCGACCTCTTCGGCCTGGGTGCGGCCGTCTGCCACGATCTCAAGTCGGCCCCGGTGCTGCGCGGATTGATCGATAAGGCCGGCCACGACACTTACGTCGCCGCGTACCTCCTGGCTCCGGGCCGCAGGGAGTACCGCCTGGAGGACTGCGCGCGCGAGGCGGCGATCCGCCTACCGTCGTGTGAGCTCGGGGTGGGGGAGGCAGCCGCGGCAGCGACCGGCGCAGCGGCCGGCGCGGCCCTCGCGCCGAGCCGGCCCTCCGGCGGCCGCCAGGCCTCGGCGCCGAGCTGGCCACCTCACCGGGCCCGGCCGCCGCGGCGCTGACCGTCCCCGTCGCCGCCTGGCAGGAGCAGATGCTTCGCGACCAGGGTATGTGGGATCTCTTCCAGGAGATCGAGTTGCCGCTGACCGGGGTGCTCATCGCCATGGAGTCGGCCGGCATACACCTGGACTGCTACCGCTTGGGGGAGATCACCGGCAAGATCCAGGATCAGTTGGAGGAACTGGAGGCCTGCATCTTCGAGTTGGCCGGCGAAGAGTTCAACCTGGGCTCGCCCCAGCAACTGGGCCACATCCTGTTCGAGCGCCTGGGGCTTGCCCGGCAGCGCAAGATCAAGACCGGCTATTCCACCGATGCGAAGACGCTCGAAGCCCTCCGCGACAGCCACCCCATCGTGGGCCACCTTCTCAACCATCGCGAGCTTTCCAAGCTCATGTCCACCTATCTCCTCGCTCTTCCCCAGGCCGTGGATCCGGGCACCGGGCGGCTGCACACCACCTTTCACCAGACGGTGACGGCCACCGGCCGGCTCTCCTCGAGCGATCCCAACCTGCAGAACATCCCGGTACGGACGGCGCTGGGCGCGCAGATCCGCCAGTGCTTCACAGCCGAGCCGGGAAACATCTTGGTGGTGGCGGATTACTCCCAGATCGAACTCCGTATCATGGCCCATCTCTCGGGCGAGCCTGCTCTCCTGGATTCGTTCCGGCGGGGCGAAGACATCCACACGCGCACGGCGGCGGAGGTCTTCGGCCTGGCGGAGGACGAGGTCGGCTCCACCCACCGGCGCTACGCCAAGGCCGTCAACTTCGGGATCATGTATGGGATCTCGCCTTTCGGGCTCAGCCAGAATCTGGGTATAGAGCGGGAGGAAGCCGCCGCCTACATCGAGCGCTATTTCGAACGCATGCCCCACGTCAAGGCCTTCATCGAGAGCACCATCGAGCTGGCCCGGCGCCAGGGATACGTGGCCACCGTTTTCGGTCGGCGCCGCCCCATTCCCGAGCTTGCCTCCGGTAGTTTCCAGGAGCGTTCGCTGGGGGAAAGACTGGCCGTCAACTCGGTCATCCAGGGCAGCGCCGCCGATATCATCAAGGTGGCGATGATCCGCTGCCACGAAAGGCTTGAGAGGGAGTCTCCCGGCGCCCGCCTGGTCCTACAGGTTCATGACGAACTGGTCTTCGAGGTGCCCGAGGCTCTTGCCCCCGAGGTGAAGGCGGCGGTGGTGGAAGAAATGATCGCCGCCTTTTCTATGGAACCGGCCCTGGGGGTCGACGCGGGCGTGGGCCCCGACTGGCTTTCCGCCAAGTAGACCGGGTGGCCGTTGCTTTTCCCGGGCGCGCCGGTATACTACCGGCTCATAAGCCACGTGAGGGCGTGGCTTGCCCATGCGTTGCTTTGCGAAGGGAAACGGAAACTACATGCCAGACGAATACACCGACGAGAGCGTACAGACACTACAGGGTGGTCAGGACCTCATGATCGAGGTCGACGGTAAGATGGTCCCCAACTACGAGGCTACGATGATGAGCTTCGAAGAGGGGGACATCGTCACCGGGACTGTGGTGCGCGTCGACAAGGACGAAGTCCTGGTCGACATCGGCTACAAGAGCGAGGGCGTGGTCCCCGCCAACGAGCTGTCGATCAGAAAGTCGGTGGACCCCTCTGAAGAAGTGGCTGTGGGCGATATCGTCGACGCCCTCGTCCTCACCAAGGAGGACGCCGACGGCCGGTTGATCCTGTCGCGGAAGCGGGCGCGGTTCGAGCGGGCCTGGCAGCGAATCGAGAAGGCCGCTGAGGAAGGCACTCCGGTTTCCGGCAACGTCATCGAGGTGGTCAAGGGCGGTCTCATCCTCGACCTGGGTGTGCGAGGCTTCCTGCCTGCCTCGTTGGTCGATATTCGCCGGGTAGCCGATCTGGACGAGTTCCTCGGTCAGAGCCTCGAGTGCCGGGTCATCGAGCTGAACCGGTTCCGCAACAACGTGGTCCTCAGCCGCCGGGCCGTATTGGAAGAAGAACGCCGCGGCGTGCGCGAGCAGATCCTCGACCGCATGAATGTGGGCGACCTGGTCACGGGTACCATCTCCAACATCGTGGATTTCGGCGCCTTCGTCGACCTGGAAGGCATCGACGGTCTGATCCACATCTCCGAGCTGTCTTGGAGTCACGTGAACCATCCCTCCGAGGTGCTCACCATCGGCCAGAAGGTCGAAGTGCGGGTGCTGGATATCGACCGGGATCGGCAGCGCATCTCCCTCGGTCTGAAGCAGACCCAGAAAGACCCGTGGCAGCAGGTGTTCGAGAACCGCCAGGTCAACGAGATCGTACACGGCCAGGTCACCAAACTGGTGTCGTTTGGGGCCTTCGTCGAGATCGAAGAAGGCGTGGAGGGCCTGATCCACATCTCCGAGCTGGCCCAGCACCATGTGGAAGACCCGTCTGAGATCGTGCGTCCCGGGCAGGACGTCAACGTCAAGATCATTGAGATCGATCCCGAACGGCGGCGGCTCTCCCTCAGCCTGAAGCGCCTCGAGCCTGAATACCGCATCCATGAGGATGCCTTGGCCGAAGAGGGCGAAGAGATCGAGGAAGGCGAAGAGGGCGAAGAAGGCATGGCAGTCGCTGAGGCTGGAGAAGGGGAAGCCTACGGCAGCGAAGCGGTGGATGTGGCTGTCGTTGCCGCCGAGGTCGACGCGCCGGTCGCGGCCGCGGAATCTGAAGCCGCTGCGTCCGAAGCTGACGCAGCCACTGAGCCGGAGCCCGAGGCCGTCGTGCCAGAGGCCGTGGAGCCCGAGGCCGTCGTGCCAGAGGCAGAAGCGCCGGTCGCGGCTGCGGAATCTGAAGCCGCTGCGTCCGAAGCTGACGCAGCCGCTGAGCCGGAGCCCGAGGCCGTCGTGCCAGAGGCTGTGGAGCCCGAGGCCGTCGTGCCAGAGGCTGCGAGCGCCGGGGAAGAGGCCGCTGAGTCGGAGGCCGTGGAGCAGGAGGCCGAAGGTGCGCCTGAACCTGAAGCGGCCGCTGAGGTCGTGCCGGATGCTCCAGAAGTCCTGGAGGCGGTCGAGAATGAAGCTGCAGCTGAGGTCGAGATTACAGCCGAGGCCGCGCCCGAGGCCGTGACTGCCACAGAAGAAGAACCCGAGGCTGCGGCGGTCGAGACTGCGGTCGAGGCGATCGAGGGTGCGCCGGAGACGTCGGTCGTTGCGGACCCCGAGACTGTCGACGAGGCCGGCGAAGAGGGCTGACGTTCGATTCACGAAGCGTGACACGGGAGCGCCTCCGGGCGCTCCTCGTTTTTGCGGAGGAGAACATGACCAAGAAGCAGTCTCGGAGCCGGTCTCCGCTCCGGCGGGAGCCTGCTCGGAGGTCCAGGCCGTCAGAGGGCGAGACGGTCGGTGTTGTCGCCCTCGGTCTCACCGGCGGCATGGGCGCGGGCAAGAGCACGGCGCTCGCGCTATTCCGCGAACTGGGCGCCATCACTGTCTCGGCCGATGACCTGGTGCACGAGCTCTACGCACGGCCCTTTGTAGCTGCCGAGATCGAGGCCCGGTTCGGACCGGAGGTGCTCGACTCTCGGAGGGCGGTAGACAGGAGCCGGCTTGCCGAATCGGTACGGGGCCGGCGCCGAGAGCTGCGCTGGCTAGAGAAACTGATCCATCCCTTGGTGGAGGAAGAGATCGAGAAGATGATCGCGCGAGCACCGGTGGGGTCCGTAGTCGTCTGTGAGGTGCCGCTGCTGTTCGAGTCCGGCTTGGAGCGACTGTTCGACCTCGTGGTGACGGTGGAGGCAAGCGGGGAGACCCGCCGGCGGCGGTCGACCCATGACTTCGACATGGACATGTTCTCCGAGTTGGAGGGTCTGCAGGCCTCCAGCGAGCGGAGGATGGCGGGCAGCGATCTCAGCTTCTTCAACGATGGCGACAGAGAGCAGCTGCGCAAGTTCGTGGGGGAGGCCTACGCGAAGGCGCAGGAGCTGCTCGGGGAATGTCGATGACAGAGCCGCCGCCAAGTCGCCCGCGGACGAGCCGCAGGCGCCGCAGGCTCCGCCTCGCGGCGCTGCTGCTGGTCGTCCTGGTGATCGTGATCGCCGCGGTGTGGATCGCGGCATCCCGCACGGCGGTGCCTGGGGTGTCCGCGAAGATCCATCCCCTCCATTACGAGGAGAGCATCGCGCGGGTGGCCGAGCAGAACGATCTCGACCCATATCTGGTGGCGGCGGTCGCGCGGACCGAGAGCGGTTGGGACCCCGGCGCGGTCTCCCACGCGGGCGCCGTCGGTCTGATGCAGCTCATGCCCGGCACCGCCACCTGGATCACCGGTCTCGAGAGCTGGCAGGGCAGTGATGATCCCGACCTCACCGATCCCGACGAGAGCCTGGAACTGGGGGCGTTCTACCTGGCGTACCTGGTGAAGTACTTCGGGGGCGATATCCGCTTGGCGCTGGCCGCCTACAATGCCGGCCAGGGAGCGGTGGGCCGGTGGTTGAAGGATGGAAGCCCCGGAGATTCCCTGGAGCTCGCCGACATCCCCATCACCGAGACCCGCGACTTCGTGGAGCGGGTGGAGTACTATCGTGATCTTTACGCCCGCATACACCCCGATGCTTTCGCCGCCGGAAGCGGGGCTACATGAGCGCGGCCACCTTCGCGGAGCCGCCTGAGCGCGGCCGCCGTGAGCCGCGGCCACATGAGCGTCTTCCACATACGCGCCGACTACGAGCTCAAGGGAGATCAGCCCGAGGCCGTGGCGGGGCTGGTGGCCGGGGTCGTTCGCGGTGATCGCCATCAGACCCTGCTGGGTGTCACCGGGTCGGGCAAGACCTTCACCATGGCCAACATCATCGCCCAGGTGGGTAAGCCCGCCCTGGTGATGGCTCCCAACAAGACCCTGGCGGCGCAACTGTGCAACGAGTTCCGCGAATTCTTCCCCGAGAACGCGGTGGAATACTTCGTCTCCTACTACGACTACTACCAGCCGGAGGCCTATCTGCCGGCGAGCGACACCTACATCGAGAAGGATTCTTCCATCAATCAGGAGATCGACCGTCTGCGCCACGCTGCCACCTCCAACCTGCTCATGCGGGACGACGTGGTGATCGTCGCCTCGGTCTCCTGCATCTACGGTCTGGGCTCTCCGCAGGAGTATCTCGGGCAGGTGGTGCTACTGAAAGAGGGCGACGAGGTCAGCCGGGACGAGGTCTTCGCCAAGCTGGTCAAGATCCACTACGAGCGTAACGACATCGGCTTCGTGCGGGGCAAGTTCCGGGTGCGGGGCGACAGCTTCGAGGTGTGGCCTGCCTACGACGATTACGCCGTGCGGGTCAGCCTGTGGGGCGACCAGGTGGAGGAGATCGTGAAGGTCGACCCGCTCACCCAGGAGATCGTGGCCCGGCTACCGACGGTCGCCGTCTATCCGGCCACCCATTTCGTCACCTCGGAGGACGCCCTGGAGCGCTCCCTGGGCGAGATCGCCGCCGAGTTGGAGGTGCGGGTGGCCGAGCTGGAGACGCAGGGCAAGCAACTGGAGGCCTTCCGTCTCCGCCAGCGCACCCAGTACGACATGGAGATGATGCGCGAATTGGGCTACTGCAACGGGATCGAGAACTACTCGCGCATCCTGTCGGGGCGGCAGCCGGGCGAGCCGCCCTACACTCTGCTCGACTTCTTTCCCAAGGACTTCCTCGTGTTCATCGACGAGTCGCACCTGACGGTGCCCCAGCTACACGGCATGTACGAGGGAGACCGCAGCCGCAAGACCATGCTGGTGGAGCACGGCTTCCGCCTGCCCTCCGCCCTCGACAATCGCCCCCTCCGCTTCGACGAGTTCATGGAGCGGGCGCCACAGGTGGTGTTCGTCTCGGCCACGCCCGGGGAATGGGAGATGTCGGTCTCGACCCAGGTGGTGGAGCAGCTGGTGCGGCCGACCGGGCTGGTGGATCCCCGCGTGGAGGTGCGGCCCACCCGCCACCAGATCGACGATCTGATGAACGAGATACGCGCCCGAGTGGACAGGGGTCAGCGCACCCTGGTCACCACCCTCACCAAGAAGATGGCCGAGGATCTGACCGACTACCTGTTGGAGATGGGTTTCCGCGTGCGCTATCTGCACTCCGAGGTGGACACCCTCGAGCGCATCCGCACCGTGCGGGAATTGCGCCTGGGTGAAGTGGACGTGCTGGTGGGCATCAACCTGCTCCGCGAAGGCCTCGACCTGCCGGAGGTGACGCTCGTCGCCATCCTGGACGCCGACAAGGAAGGCTTCCTGCGAGGCGAGACCGCTCTCGTCCAGACCATCGGCCGGGCGGCGCGCAACGTGGAGGGCACGGTCATCATGTACGCCGACAAGCGGACGGCGGCCATGGACAAGGCCATCTCCGAGACCGAGCGCCGGCGAGTTGCCCAGCTGGCTTTCAACGCCGAGCACGGGATCGAGCCGCGCAGCATCGTGAAGGGCGTTTCCGATATCGCCGAACTTCTGGGCATCAGTGGCACCGTACCCTACAAGGAGCGGCGCAAGACCGACCGGGGAGAAGCGATGTCGGCCGAGGAGATCGAGCGGCTCATGGCCACCCTGGAGGAAGAGATGTTCGCCGCGGCCGAGGAGCTGCGCTTCGAATACGCCGCCAAGCTGCGCGACGAGATCAGGGACCTGGCCCGCGACCTGAGCCTCATGCGTGGGGGAAGGGCTGCCGGCTCCGGCTCCGGGTAGAGCGTCGGGTGGCGCCACGGCGGCTCCGGTTAGCGCTTCGGGGCGGCTTTGATCCCCAGGGCCGCCGCCGTGCGCGCGAGGCCCCTATCGAGGGTCGCGAGGGCGACGCCCAGTTCCAGCGCGAGTTGCAGGTACGAGGCGTCGTAGGCCGTCAAGTCCTTGTCTCGCGCCAACCTGACGACGGCGAGCCAGGAGGGCTCCACCAGCCTTACCGGCACGCGAAGACCGGCTGCGAACGCCTGCTCGACAAGCGGTGCGTCGCCTCGCCCCACGACGCACTTGCGGACCGCCACCTGTGCCATCTCGTACCGTAACAGCGAGGGCGCAAGCAGCCGTCGCGAGCGCGTGACCGCGTGCGCTTCGGAAGATCCGGGCTCACCGAACACCATCGCCGCGAGCACCGAGGCGTCGCAGACGACGGCGTCGTCAACGCCCATCGCGGAGTTCCCGGATCCAACCGGTGGCCTCGTCAGGCGTGGACAGGCCTGACTCACGGACGTGCTGTACCAGGTCGTCCACCGATAGCTCGGCTTCTCCGAAGGCGGCCGCCTCTACTATCGCCAGAAGCTCCTTCTGCAGCGACCGGTGGTTCCGCTGAGCCCGAGCGCGCAGGCGCTGGAGTATCTCTTCGGGCACGTCCTTGATCGACAGACTGACCGGCATGGTGTCCTCGGCCTGGAAGTGGTTCTGTAGTAGCGCCATTTTAGCACCGTCAGGATCAGTGGAATTGATTCTGCGGACATGATGCCGCCCGGAATTGCGAACATGCTGGGACTTTGGACCGAGGCGGTCATTGAGGCGGCAGGGATGGAGTGCCC
>CAVPLM010000018.1:0-28179 GCA_963706025.1 uncultured Actinomycetes bacterium
GGCGTGCTCCGCCCTCTCAAGAGACGGGTCATGCGCTGGAGGAAGGTGGCCGAATGAGGCGGGTGGTCTGATGAGGCGGCTGGTCTGATGATCACGTTCGAGCACGTGAGCAAGGCTTTCGATTCGCTCAAAGTCTTGGACGATCTCTCGCTCCACATCGCCGCCGACCAGATAGTGGGGGTAGTGGGCCCGTCCGGGGTGGGCAAGACCACCATCCTCAAGCTGATCACGGGCATCGTGCTACCCGACGCAGGCACGGTGCGTGTGGCCGAAGGCTCTGTGGGCTACGTCTTCCAGGAGCCGCGGCTGCTGCCCTGGCGCACCGCCCTCGACAATGTGGCCGCCCCTCTGCGGGCCCAGGGGTTGGATAAGAAAGAGGCCCGCTCCGCTGCCGCCCGCTGGTTGGAGCGGGTGGAGTTGGACGGCTTCGAGCACTACCATCCTGCGGAACTCAGCGGGGGGATGGCTCAGCGGGTGTCCATAGCCCGGGCCCTTGCGGCCGAGCCCCGGATCCTCCTTATGGACGAGCCCTTCAGCAACATGGACGTGACCCTGAAGGGGTCGCTCATCGCCATCCTGCAGGGGATCATCAAGGAGCGTCAGACGACTGCGGTGTATGTCACTCACGAGCTTACCGAGGCCCTCCAGTTGGCCGACCGGATCGTGGAACTCACCCCCGATCACCGGCTGCGCGAACTCGATCTGAGCGACCGCGGGGCGGTGGCCAGGGAATGGCTGGCGACGACCCTGGGCGGGCTGAAGTAGTGACAGCATGATCACCGTCGAAGAGGTTGTGCAGGAACTCCGGTCCCGGCGCGACGAACAAGCTCTGGCCGGCATGGCCCGGTACGGGATCAAGGTGGACGACGCCTGCGGAGTGTCCGTGCCGGAGGTGCGGGCTCTGGGGAAGCGGATCGTGAAGGAGCTGGGGCGACGTGATCCCGCCAGGCATGTCTTTGCCCTCGAGCTGTGGGATACGAGGATCCACGAGGCGCGTCTACTTGCCGGCCTGGTGGATCTTCCCGAGATGGTCACCGAAGAGCAGATGGACACCTGGGTGCTGGGTCTCGACTCCTGGGATGTCTGCGATCAGCTCTGCAACAACCTGTTCGTCTACACGCCCTACGCCTGGAAGAAGGCTCTCGAGTGGAGCAGCCGGGAGGAGGAGTTCGTCAAGCGGGCCGGTTTCGTTCTGATGGCGACCCTGGCGGTGCATGACAAGGAAGCGCCCGATGACCGCTTCCTGCCGCTGCTCACCGCGATCGAGCGGGAGGCCGCCGACGAGCGCAACTTCGTCAAGAAGGCGGTCAATTGGGCACTTCGGCACATCGGCAAGCGGAGCCCCTACCTACACGGACAGGCGGTGGAGACGGCGCGCCGCATCGCCGCATCCGGGAGCCGGGCCGGTCGCTGGGTGGCGTCCGACGCCCTCCGGGAACTGGAAGGCGAAGCCGTGCGGCGCCGACTGGGGTTGTGAAGCCATACCCGGGTCGACCCTGCGCGTGATCGCAGCAGTCGCGCCTGGTGGGTACGCGCGCGGAGAGCGTGGGCGCGGGGTCTACCACTCACGCGCCAAGATTCAACCTCTGTTGTAGAGACCGCCGCGTCCCCTTCTCCTAGCATCGTCCCCATCGGAAACACGATCGTGGGGAGGAACGATGTTCGAGAAACAGGCGTGGATGCAGCGTGCGGGCGAGTATCCGCAGTCGGACCACGAGTATTTCAACCTGCTGGCCCGCGCGGTGTTCTCGGCGGGATTGGGACCCAAGGTGGTCGAGTCCCGCTGGAAGGAGATCGGCGTCGCCTTTCACGGGTTCGATCCGGCCAAGGTCCAGCAGATGGACGAGGCCGACGTGGGCCGGCTGCTCTCCGACCCGGCGGTCATCCGCAATCGGCGCAAGATCGAGGCCGTCATCAAGAACGCCGGTACCTTCCTGGAGCGGGCCAAGAAGCACAAAAGCTTCCACGCCTATCTCGGGAAACTGGGAGCGGCCACCGATCTGGAGCCGGTCGCAGACGAACTGGCGCAGACCTTCACCCACCTGGGTAGGACCTCGGCCCTGTTCTTCCTCTTCAGCGCCGGTTGGCGCCCGCGCGAAGCGGCGGAGGGGTGAGGCGCGGGCGTTGAGGATGTCCGACGTCTCAGACCGGCCTCTCAGTGCGGATCGCGGGGCAAGGGCGGGCGGCGTGGGTTTGCCCACGGGCCAAAATGGCTAGGAGAAGAGGAGAACGTCGGTGCCACTTCACCCGGTCAGAGGCGAAAGGGGGCCCCATGGACCCGGAGATTCTTCGCGAATACGAGGTCAAGCTCGGCGACTGGCTCGCTCAGGGTTACCAGATCCTGGCCGACGATGTCGACGGCGAACTGCGGCTGACCGTTCACTACGTCTCCCGGGAAGGCGGGACGGGGAGCGAACGGGAGCAGGAGTACTGGCCCATGAGCGCTGAGATCGTCCAGATGTTGGCCGACAACGGCATCCCGATCTCGCGTGCGCTGGCCGGTCCTCGTCCGTGGGCGGGTCCTCACCCGGAGGAGGAGTAGAGGACCGGATCGAGCTCGGCGGCGCAAGATCGTGCGGGATGGTATCTTTTCGCCTGCACGTCATCACCGGGGCTGTGTCAGGACCGCGTGGGTCTCAGGGGGGCGCCCTCGCTGCCGGCCGGTCTTCAGGAAAGGAGAGCTCCCTTGTCTCGAGAAGTTGTGATCCTCAGCGCCGCCCGCACGCCCGTAGGGCGCTACCTTGGCACCTTGGCGGCGATCCCGGCCTCCAAGCTTGGTGCGATCGCGATCGCCGAAGCCATCAAGAGGGCGGGCATCGACGTCACTGAGGTCGAAGAAGTGATCATGGGCAACGTGCTGCAGGCCGGACAGGGCCAGAATCCCGCCCGTCAGGCCTCTCTGGCCGCCGGCGTCCCCGAGGACGTCCCCGCCTGGACCCTCAACATCGTCTGCGGTTCGGGTATGAAGACCGTGCACTGCGCGGCTCAGGCCATACAGACCGGCGACGCTGAGGTCATGGTGGCTGGCGGCATGGAGAACATGAGCATCGCCCCCTACCTGGTCCCGCAGGCCCGCCAGGGTTACCGCATGGGTGACGGCGTTCTGCAGGACGAGATGGTCCTGGACGGCCTGCAATGTGCCATCGGTCAATACCACATGGGCCTCACGGCCGAGAACGTGGCCGAGAAGTACGGGATCACCCGCGAGATGCAGGACGAGATCGGTTACCGGAGCCAGGTGAACGCGGCCGCGGCTATCGCCAATGGCAAGTTCAAGACCGAGATCGTGCCGGTCGAGATCCCCCAGCGCAAGGGCGACCCCCTCGTCTTCGACACCGACGAGCACGTCCGCGCTGAGACCACCCTCGAAGGGTTGGCCAAGCTCAAGCCCGCCTTCAAGAAGGACGGCACCGTCACGGCGGGTAACGCCTCCGGCATCAACGACGCCGCCGCCGCCCTCGTGGTCAGCTCGCGTGAATGGGCCGAAAAGAAGGGCATCAAGCCCTTGGCGACTCTGGTGGCCTACGCCACCGCCGCGCTCGACCCCGCCTACATGGGGATGGGCCCCTACTATGCGACTGGAAAGATCCTGGCGAAAGCCGGCATGACGCTCGACCAGATGGACGTCATCGAGGCCAACGAGGCCTTCGCAGCTCAAGCCGGCGCCGTGGCGCAGGAGCTGGGCCTCGACATGAGCAAGGTGAACGTCTACGGCGGCGCGATCGCCCTGGGGCACCCCATCGGGGCCTCGGGCGCGCGCATCCTGACCACCCTCATCCATGCTCTCAAGCAGGAGGGCGGCACCTACGGCCTGGCCACCATGTGCATAGGCGGCGGCCAGGGTATCGCCACCATCGTCAAAGTCTGAATCTAGGAGGAGTCACGTGAAAGAACGCGTGGAAGAAGCGCTGGATCTCATCCGCCCCGCCCTGCAGAACGACGGCGGGAACGTCGAGTTGATCGACGTGGACGAAGCCGCGGGCATCGTCAAGGTCAAGCTGGTCGGGGCCTGCGGTAGCTGTCCCATGTCACAGCTGACCCTGCGCATGGGGGTCGAGCGGGTGCTGAAGGAGCAGATCCCCGAGATCACCGAAGTGGTGGCCGTCTAGGACTTGAGCCGAGTGACCATGCCGGTCGCCTCGTCGAACTCCTTCTTGAGGTAGGTCAGCTTCTCGGTTGCGGCCGAAAGGCTCTCGAGCCTTTCGGCCGTGGCTTTGGCTCTCAGCGATGTTTCCTCGATGCGAGGCCCTAGCTCCTGGACTCGGCGTGTCACTTCCCGCACCTGGTCCATGGAGCCGATTCCGACCGCCTGTGCCGCCTTTTGCAGGCGTCTGGCTTGGACGGCGAGTACCACCAGCCCGGCGATGATGAGGGCACACCCCACGCAGATCATGATGATCATGGGCCACATGGGCCCATTCTACCCGACCCAGGGCACTCCGATGCGTGGTTGTATGACGAAACGGCGAATAGCGGACAAATTCGTCCTCTGGCTCAAATGGGAGATCTTGATCACGTCCCCGGTACGCGGGGCGTGGACGAAGAGGTCGTTACCCAGATAGATACCCACATGGTGGACCGGCAACCCGAACGCGAGTAGGTCGCCGGGCTGGATATCGCCCGGATCAACCGGGTAGCCCATCTGCGCCTGGTAGCCGGAATAGTGGGGCAGATCCACCCCGTGCTGCGCATAGACGTAGCGGGTGAACCCGGAGCAGTCGAAGCCGGTGGAGGGCCGGTCGCCCGCCCAGACATAGGGGATGCCCAGATAGGTGGCCGCCGTCTCCATGAATTGATTGAGGGTGAGGTCAGCTGTGAGGGGCAAGGGCCCGGCGTAGCGCTGGCCGCCGTTGATGAGGTTCTGCAGGGCCAGCCGTATCCTCTCCTGCTCCTCGAGCTGACGCTGGCGTTCCTGCTCGATGAGCGCGGCGATCTGGCTGTCAATGCCGTTCAGGGCCTTCTGCCGCTCGTCCAGCTTGGCTTGGATATCCCCCCGCACGTCGTCGATCTGGCGACGGACCCTCAGCTGCTCGAGCTTGTGCTCGTCGATCTCCTTGAGGAGAATGTCAAGCTTGTCGGTGCTCTCCTGGAGGTCCTCTACCATGTCCCGGTCCTGCTCGGCCAAGGTCGAGACCAGGCGTATGCGGGCGAACAGGTCTTCCACCCCGTCCGCGAGAACGAGCATCTGCAGGAGCTGGTCGCGACCCCCCGCTTTGTAGAGGGCGCAGATGCGTTCCTCGAACCTCTCCAGGCGCTCGGCGTGATCGGCCTCGGCATCCCTTAGCTGCCGGCGCAGGTCGGCCATGCTCACGTTCAACTGGTCGAGCTTCACCGACAGCTGGTTGTACGATTCGGTGCGCTGCTCCAGTTCGGTGTCGAGAGCGTCGATCTCGGCTTGGACGAAGCCGGCCTGGATGGCCAGGGAGTCGACCTGGGAACTGACGGCTCCAAAGAGCTGGACCGGCTGGGTGTTAGAGGGCACCGCCGCTGCCGGGGAGGCTCCGAACCCGAGAAAGATGGTGGCGCCGAGAAGGGCGGACAAGACGAGGACGAAGGCGAAGGTGGAAGGGGTCGCGGTCCGGGCGCGTGCGCGGACATGGGCGGGCAAGCCCAAGCGTCTACTGCGAGTGTGGCTGGTAGCCATCAGTGCACGCACGACCCTTCTTCTTTTGTCTGCATCGAATTATCGGCAGCAAGCGGCAATTACTTGCGCGATTCGTCGCAATGCCGGCACGTCCTTCTTCTGACGCCTCATCATACTAGGATGTGACCGAGCGCGCCGGGCTCGTACCAAGGACGGAATATGGCGCGGCGGCGGGCAGCCGAGCGCTCTCAGATGGCGCGGGCGGCGCTGCCTTGCGCGTGAGGCGGACGCCCAGGAGCAGGCCGCCCAAGGCGGGCGGACCGGGCAAGGCTCCGCACGTGGGTCGTGGGCGGCCCCGCCCGCCGCCCCTGTGCTATACTCCGTCACTCAAGCGGCGCGGGGTGGAGCAGTCCGGTAGCTCGTCGGGCTCATAACCCGAAGGTCGCAGGTTCAAATCCTGCCCCCGCTACCATCACTAAAGCCCTGCAAATGCGCAGGGCTTTACTTCTATGTAGTGTCCCCAGAACTAGCCGTGATTCGGGGCAAATCCAACGACCTGCCAACGTACGGGCGGCAACAGGGCGGCACGAAACGGGCCTGAGACCATCGGGCGAATTCTCCCCATCTTGTGCCGCGCAAATGACATCTTCCGGTGCGTCTAGGCCTGACCTTACACGCGGGATCTGGTCCTCGTCGACTACCTCCAACTTATGGACATCGGCAAGGATTCCCGGGTGGAAGGCACCACGCGTAACTCCCACGGCCTTAAGCGCCTTGCTAAGAAATACGGGTGCGCGGTGCTCTGTCTCTCGCAACTATCCCGGCCCCAGGAGCGGGTGAAAGCCTACACGCCCGGGATCTTCGACCTACGCGACTCTGGAGCAATCGAAGCAAGCGCCGACCAGATCATCTTCGTCTATCGAGAGCGAGAGCCGGGCAACGAGACACCTCGTGACGATGGCGCCTTCGTCGTGGCCAAAGCCAGGATGGGCCGCACCGGCATGCAGAGCTTCGTCTTTGATGGAGCCACCCAGCAGTTCGAGACGAAGGCGGTCGCTGAGGAACGCGCTGCCATACAGGGCTGGAGCGTCTACCAGGGCGGAGGGGAGCCGTGAGCGGTCGCCCACCTGCAACACCTGCAACACATAAAAAAAGGGACCCAGGCCTGGAGGAGACCATCGGTGACATCCGGGCCCGGGCTGGACGCCGGCGGCACGGACGGATCTTCATCATCCTCGAACTGATCGAGGGTCGGGTGATAAGGCGTCGTGTTGAGGAGAGTGGGATGACGCAAGAGGACTACGAGCGACTGATGCAGGCGCGGCCATGGTCCCGAGAAGCGAAAGGAGGGCGGAGATGATGCCGACCGCCGTGAGCGAGCAGTTTGAGGCCGAGCTGCACTCTCGTGTGGAAAGCACGGACGACGAGATGCGCCACCTGCGCGCGGAAAACGAGCGGCTACGGCGCAGGGCCGACGCCTTCGAGAAGAAGGGCGGTCGCAAATGGCGGCTGGCGTCACAGGACGAGGTGAGGGCGGCGGTCGGGGACTACGTGGCCGCGCGGGCGGCATTCCTACAGGCGCGGGACGACCTGCTGGCGCTCATGGTACAGGGGCGGGCGGCGTACTTGTACCCGATCAGGGAGTGCGTCTTCTGCCGCATGCCGTTTCAGCCCCGGACCAACAAGCAGAGGTATTGCAGCTCCAAGTGCCGGGTGCTCAAGGATGCCCGCCAGCGGGCATTGATGGACCGACGATAGGAAATGCGCTTGGCCTGACGGTCCGGTCGACGATTCCTATTGTCATCGTGCCGCATAAACGGTCCCGGGGGTTCAAATCCCCCTTCCGCTCAAGAAAGCCACGAACGGCTTGTTGAGACCCGGTTCCGAGGGCCGGGTTCTCGCCTCTTTCGGGCCTGGTCGGGGGCAAACTGGACGGCAGAGAACGAACCCAGACGCCAGGTGATGAGTCGAAACGGACGCCGGTGCGCCGGTCGGCTGGAGTCTCAATACCCGACCTCCCTGCTGTCGTCTGTGCATGGCAACGAGGCTCTGCGGGTACTCCTGCATTACAGATTGGCTCCGAGCGGCCCCACTTGTCGGTCGTGGCTCTCATTTCGCCGCTCGACCCCATGATTGCTGTCGCCTGGACGGCGGACTTAGCGACAAACGGCGTGTCCTGGGGAGGTAGCGCGATGGAACGTCTCGACGTCATGGTCGTAGGTGCCGGACAGGCGGGCTTGGCATTAAGTCACGAGCTGACCGCTGCTGGGGTGGAACACGCTGTGCTCGAGCGCGGCCGCGTTGGAGAGACGTGGCGGCACCGTTGGGATACCTTCTGCCTGGTCACCCCCAACTGGACCGTGCAGTTGCCCGGCCACCCATACCGCGGGGCCGATCCCGACGGCTTCATGCTGCGCAATGAGATCGTCTCCACCTTGGAAGACTACGCCGCCGGCTTCGAGGCTCCGGTTCGGGAAGGCGTCCTGGTCACCGGAATCGAGTCGATACCCGAGGGAGGCTTCATTGTACACACGGCGGCCGGGGACTTCAGCAGCCGCGCCCTCGTGCTCGCTAACGGCGCCTTCCAGCGGCCGCACCGGCCTGCGGCGGCTGACACGCTGCCCCCCGATCTACCGCAACTGGATGTCACGAGCTATCAGAATGAAGGCATCCTGCCGCCCGGCAAGGTGCTGGTCGTCGGCAGTGGCCAGTCCGGCGCCCAGATCAGCGAGGAGTTGCGTGAGGCAGGGCGCGAGGTGGTCCTAGCCTGCGGCAAGGCGGCCTGGGTCCCGCGTCGTCTGGGCGATCGAGATATCGTCTGGTGGCTGGACAAGGTGGGTTTCTTCGAGCACACGCTGGAGTCACTGCCCAGCCCGGCCGCGCGTCTCACCCCCAACCCCATGGCTACCGGTCATGGCGGCGGCCACGACCTGCACCTGCGCACGCTCCAAGCTATGGGGGTCACCCTCACCGGGCATTTCCTGGGGGCGGAGAACGGCTTCGCCCACTTCGCGCCGGATCTCGAGGAAAGCGTCGCCTGGGGGGATGAGCGCCGCCACGAGCTGATGAGTGTGTGCGAGCGGTTTGCCGCGGAGCAGGGATTGGCTATGCCTCCCATGGACGAGCCGAAAGCCTTCCGTGCCCATGCACCCGAACGGCTGGATCTCTCTGACTTCGGCGCTGTCATCTTCGCCGGTGGCTTCCGCCCCGACTACCGGTCCTGGCTTCCGTGGCCCGACGCGTTCGATGAACTCGGCTTCCCCTTACAGCGAGATGGCGTGAGCAGTGTCGTCCCCGGGCTGTTCTTCATGGGCGTCCATTTCCTGCGTACTCGGAAGTCCTCGCTCCTCTTCGGGGTGGGCGAGGACGCCGCCATCGTCGCCAGCCATATCGGTGACTTCCTCGCAAATGGACAACCCAAGAGGTAGCACGGGAACTGCGCAAGCGGTACCGGGAGTTCGAATCCCCTCTCCGCCTAGGAAAGCCAAGAATGGCGGGTCGGGACCCGGTCCGAAAAGCCGGGTTTTCGCGTCTTTTGGGCGAGTTCGGTGGCAACTCGGTGGCAAAGTCAACGGCAAGTATGGGTGCGAGACGGATGCGAACGCACTAGATCACAAGACGCTCTCCCCTACGGCTTCGTCTATCGACATCGCTTCGATTGACCCAGAGTCGAGTCGGCCTATACTGGAGCCATACGGGGAGCGAGTCAGTCTCCCCCACGTAGCTCGCCGGCCGCCGGATGGGAGCCTCGCGCAAGTCCCCACCTACGCCGAGCCGCAGTGATGCGGACCGACCAGGATTCATGGGTCGAAGTAGGCGGGAGGCATGCGAACGACGTGATGGAGCAGGGGAAATGTGGGTGTTAGTCCTTCTGGTCGTAGGGATAACCTTCTGCGCGGAAACCGTCATAGGTGTCGCGCTCCACGTGCGGTCGAGCCGAAAGGCAAAGAGGATGAGCATCGCCGAATACCTGGACCAGGGAAGGGTCGGAGCGACCACTCGTGGGGAGAAGCCAGATGCGGATCGCCCAAGTCCGGTTCCTGGACCAACAGCCTGGAAACAATGAGAAGCGGCTATCCGTACGGGGGTTTCGGGGATTCCTTGAGATGAGGCCCCGTCTCAGTGGCCAGGTTTTCGCATGTCTCAGGCGAGTTCGGTGGCAACTCGGTGGCAAACTCGACAGCAACAAACGGGGAGGACACTTCCCCGCCCGGTTGCATGCGCAGACATCGGGGTATGAACCTGGTCAGTGGTATTCACAGGGCATCGACTCGTGAGGAGGAGAAATGCCTGCCATCGACCGACCCCCAGGCGCCCAAGACATGATGGATTTCGCTCTCGTCGACGCTCTGCTCGGCCGGCGCTCTCGACGCTTCTTTCAGGGTGCGGAGATACCGGATGGCGTGTTCGCCTACTCGTCGCGGGCAGAACCTCTGCCCCTGACTGACCTTGAGAAACTGCTCGTTGTGGGAGCCTGTAGCGGCAACACCAGTTGGCATCACATGATATTCCGCGGACAGCGGTATGCTCCTCACCTCGCTAACTACGCCGGAGCGGCCGGTGGAAGGACATTCCCGTCTTCGGCCGGCTTCGAGACCAGCAAGACCTTCTTCACCGACGACGAGGGAGTGTACTTGGTGGAGATGCGGGACGCGCCGGCGTTCGCCGAACGAGCCGGTGATGGCTCACTGAGCCTGGACGAGTTCGTGGACAACGTTAGACTGCGCAGGCGCAGGATCAAGGACGGCCGTCTCGGCGTGCCCTCCGAGCCTCCCTTCACCGAGGCCCACAACACCTGGGTCTTCAACAAGCCCTCGACCCTCGTCGTCATCCCGGTGGGCGACGTGTCTCAGCACCTCCTCCTTGGGCTCTGCTACCTCCTGCAGAACGGCATCGTCCTCTACGACGACATCAACAGGCGAGCCATCCCCGGGATCGAGGGCTTCGGGGATATCGTGGACACGGGCAGCGTATGGCCCATCACCGTCGCGGAGTTATCGGTCTTCGCCGAGGTGAACGTGGAGCTGGGAACGAGCTGCTACGCGGGCGCCCTGATGCTCCAGGCCCTGGGGCTAGGGGGATGGATGTTCAACGGCGTCGATCCATTCACCGTGCTGGGAGCAAGCGGAGATCCCCGGGCTCCCGGATTGGGCTTCCGCTATGACACCGACGAGCGCTGGCCCTATCCGAATCCCACCGGTCTGGAGGGAGTGATGGAGGGATTCTGCCCTCCCCACTATGCCGACATGCGGGCGGCAGTCGAGGCGGTCTGTGAACGCAAGTTCGGCTCGGGCGGGCCGTTCAACCCAGCCACGCCGGGACCCTGGAAAGCCAGCGGCAAGGTGCGTGGGGCTGCCCAGGTCCACGACGAGCGCTTCAGGGAATGCGTGGCTCTGCAGGCCCAGTACATTTATGACACCTTCGGGAAGTTCCCCGGCACGGTCCCCTCCATGTTCGTGAGCATGTACCTTCAGGCTCATCACTTGGACACCGCGTTCTATGACGAGTTCTTCAAGCCCGGAGCCTACCTGGAGACGCATGCGCATCACATGGAGCGCTGGCATCCTGACTTGAGGGCCGAAACATGATACCCGTCGTCAAGTCCATTGAGCTTCCCAACCAGGTGAGGCTGCCCTACTCGGAGCAGGGAGACCCGTACGGTGTGCCTTTGCTGCTGCTGCACGGCTTCACGGACTCATTACGCTCCTTCGATCTCGTGTTGCCTCACCTCCCCACATCCGTCCGGGCCATCGCGATCACGCAAAGGGGCCACGGCGACGCCAGTCGGCCCGCGGCAGGGTACCTTGTCTCCGATCTTGCGGCGGATCTAGCGGCATTCATGGATGTCATCCACCTGGAGGCCGCCTTCATCGCCGGCGCCTCCTCGGGTGGCCTCGTAGCCCAGCGCTTTGCGATGGATCACCCCGAGCGCGTACTGGGTCTTGTGCTCGTGGGCTCGCCCGTGACACTGCGAAACAAACCGGGCGTGGTGAAAGCCTGGAACTCGAGGATATCGAAGCTCAGCGATCCGATCGACCCGGCGTTCGTGCGCCAGTTCGTCAAGAGCACCGCGACCAAGACGATACCGCAGGCGTTCTTCGAGACCATGGTGCAAGAGAGCCTGAAGCTACCGGCATTTGTATGGAAAGCAGCAATCGAGGGCTTCCTGAAAGACGACTTCACTGCCGAGCTTCACAAGATCAAGGCTCCCACATTGATCATCTGGGGCGATCAGGATGCTTTCACGCGAGACGATCAGGAGATCCTCCTGGCAGCCGTCAAGAACTCGAGGCGGCTGATCTACCACGGCGCCGGACACACGCTCATCGCGGAGGAGCCTGAACGCCTTGCTGCCGATCTTGTGGCCTTCGTGGAGAGCGTCACAGCTCCCTGAGGGAAGCGGAGGGTACCGGGGGTTCGAATCCCCCCCTCCGCCTGTTTCACAGGGCTTGCTTGCTCTGAAGCCCGATGCCGGTGGCCGGTTCTTGGCGTCCTTTCGGCGATTTCGGTGACAAAGTCGTTGACACGAGACGTGACGACAGGGACGAGAAGACGCCAAGCGAGCTGCGCGATGGCGGGACAGCTGAAACACCGGTGAAGACGTGGCGGCCGCTCATTCCTCCCGCCGGCCTTGGCTCCGCTGTCTCTCGATGGTCTCGGCCAACTCCTCAGCGCGCTGCGAGCCGAGCATGACGCGCCGGCCGTCGCGCAGCGTGAGATCGACACCCCTGTGGCCACTGACGTTGTAGGCGACCTTCTTCCGCGACCATCCCTTGATCCCCCAGCCGCCGTACTCTCCGATGGGGCTGTAGCTGCGAACCTCCAGTCTTTCGATCTCGTCCAGCCGGAGGACACGCTTGGACAGGGGACGGTACCGGATGAGCAACTCGCGGGACGTGACTTCGAGCACCAGCTCGAGCCGGGCGAAGAACAGCGGCAGGCCCACTCCGATCACCAACCATAGCAGCCATACTCCCCAGTCGGGGGCAGGATTGCCTCCGAACGGCCGGCCGAGCAGGATCTGCTGGGCGAAGCTCCACCAGCCGAGTGCGGTGAGCCCGGCGACCAGCACCCACAGCCACCACTGACGGAAGCGTTGCTCCTCATGGTAGACGGTCGACCCGGAGAGCCGCTGAGGCAGATCACCCTTCGCCGCAGCGTTGCCCCTTGATCGCACCGCGGACATTCCTTTCTACTTCTCCACCGGATACCCGGCCTCTACCCAACCAGAGTAGTTGCCCTGCAGACGGTATACGGTCGGAAAACCCGCATCCACGAGCGCCTGGGCGCCTGCTATGGCAACACTGTCCACGTGGCAGTAGACGAGGTACGGGACCTCCTTGTCGAGGGTGGGGATGGCCGCTTCGAGGGAGCCGTCACCCAGGTAGTAGCTGACCGCGCCGGGTAGGTGGCCCTCATCATAGTGAGGGGAGACATCTATGATCACCAGGTCCGGCGTCGTCTCGATGAGGCTCTGGGCCTGCTGTGGAGTGAGGTCGGTAAATGAGCCAGGCTTCGCTTCGGGAATGTCGATGTCCTCAGTGGTGGTGCTCGTAGTCGTCTGTTCGCTCATGGTCGTAGCAGTTGTGCCGACCTCAGTCGTCGTCGTGCCCCCTGGCATCGTTGTGGTGGCGGGCATGGCCGTCGTTGTGCTCTGAGGCACCGTGGTCGTGTCAGTGGCGGCCTCGTCACCGCAGGCGGCGAGGACCATGGCGGCTGCGACTAGGACAAGGACGAAGACAAGACCGGCTAACGAGAACCTCTTCATGATCCCCCCTCACTCTTTGAGGCACGAAGCCTCTCCCTGGCACACGCCGAGGGTATGCCCCCTTTTGGCCTCGACCAAACCGCGTTTCCTCCGCTGGGAAAGGAGCCGTGGGCGCACTCCGCCACGTTCTTCCGTACCGCGATGACTTCTGGCTTCTTCTGAGGCGTGTGGGATCCCTGGGCCTCAATAGCATGCGCGGTTCCTTGCCGGCAGGCTGAGGATTCGGACTCTGCGGAGTTCCACGTTTGGCTGTATTCACCGTTGCCCGGCTCCCAGCTACTCTGCCATTCCTGGGGAAACGTCGAAAACCGGAGAGGCAGATTCCCGGGCGACCGGTCACCGCCGGGTTTCAGCGGGTGGCCGACCACACATGAGGGAGGGGGTCATGAACAGCGTGCACCTGATCGCGGCTGGGGCGTCTCAGTACTGAGGGATCCGTTTCCCCGGGCTAGTCCACGCGTTCGGCCTCCTGGACGCACTCGGCCTCCCGTTCGACCCTCTCCTTCTGGCGGGCGCGCTTGAATAGATCCCGGTAGTAAGTCAGGTGCCAGCTGAGGTGGAAGATCGAGACCACCGCCATGACCACCCCTGCCTCCACGTGCCAGAAGATGAGGTTGAAGGGGACGCTGAAGAGCAACGCGTACTCTCGCCTGATGGCCATCGTGAGCCCGAACCCGGCCACCACCAAGAACGATCCAAGCAGGAGGACGTTCCAGACCTTGCGATGGGTGGTGACCTTGATGCGCTTCGTCCTGTAGAGGACAAAGCTCGCGGCGTATATCACCATTAGACCGAGGGCGATGGGACTGATGCTGTAGGTGCCGGACACGGGGAGGCTACTCGAACGCCGGTCCGTCGTCGTCGGCGTTGTTGTTGTACCCGGCGCGCTCCCAGTATCCGCGGAAGTCGGCATCCGATGACAGCTCTATCCGAGTGACCCACTTGGCCCATTTGTAGCCGAACTTGCTCTTGGCCACCACCTGCAGAGGGAAGCCTCTCTCGGGCGGCAGGGTGAGGTCGTTTATCTTCAGCGCGAGCAGGATGTTGTTCTCGAGGATGTAGTCCAGATCCAATGACGTGTATCCAGTAGGCACATCCGCGCTGTAGAAGATGGCTATGATCGCCTCGGGCTTGACTTGGGCATCCGCGAGGATCGCGCTGAGCGACGGGCCGGTCCATTTGGCCGTGAACTCCACCCTTCGACACAGTTGAGATCCATCAACCAGGATTCTTGTTCATATGACTCGAGGTCCGTGTACGACAGGGAAAGCGGCTCTCCCACCAGACCGTCCACCGTCAGCACGTAGGAATCTCCGTCGATGATCTGAGTACCTTTCAGGGCGTTGTTGCCCTGCTTGTTGATGGGGGTCAGTTTCACGCCCTGGAACTCGGTGGCCTCCACTTCTCCTGGGGGCTGGGGACCGGTCGTAGCACTGGCGGGTGCGGACCCGCCGTCACCACAACCGAGAACGATCGCTGCCATGGCCAGGGTCACGAGCACGGCAAGAAATGACAATGCGAGCAGCGTCTTGATTCTCATTGCTCCCCCCGCTGTGTAGGCTGTTAGCTCTGGTTACCCAGTGAGCAGGAAAAGAACACTCAAGACCCCGGTACGAACAGCCATCGGGAACTCGGTGACTCGTTCACGTGCACCGGCTCATCTTTCAGCAGAGCGTGGAAGGAAGCCGGGGGGTTGGAATACTCCCCCCGCTTCAGAAAGCCAAGAATGGCTATCAAGAACCCGGCCCACGCGGCTGGGTTCTGGTGCCTTTTGGGTGAGTTCGGCTGCGAGCCAGGGACCGACGGCATGAGGGACGAGACCGTCTGGTACCCTGATGCCCGACGATCGTAACCCGCACCCGCAAGGAGGTTGAATGCTCACGCCAAAGGCGGAAGTGTCAATGCTTGAGATCCCAACCATTCCCACGCTTGACGAGAAGGATTTGCGCTTCAGACACGTCGAGGACCTCCAATCCGCCCTGGAAGAATATGCCGCCTTCCACGATGGCACGATCGTCCGCAACTATGGCCCCGCATCGCCGGCCGCAGCTGGCCCGCGCACAGGTGACGAGATGGCAGCAAGCCAGGAGCGCATCATGCGCCAGAACAAAGCGATCGATCGGGCCATGCGCCGGCTGGCTATCATGGCGCCGCTCAGCCACCGACTGGTGCATGGCTACTATCGCCGGCCCGGGCCCTCGGGTACGCCGGCTGCCTGCCAGGAGGCAAGGGGCTGGGAGACGGCCGCGCGCTACGCCGGGCTCATGCCAACCAGGAGCGATCGCTCTGCGGGCCACCTTCGACGCCTTCTTGGAAGAGGCCATCGGCCTCTTGTTTGTCGCGCACCGCGCCAAGCATGTCTTGGCGCTGACTATGCCAGCGGTGGCATAGTCGGGGACGTCATTCACCCCGGCATGAACAGCGCGGCGATCTTGGCGGCCGCCTCTTCCTCCATGGCGGGGATGGCGTGGGAGTAGACATCCAGGGTGATGCTGATGTTGGCGTGGCCCAGGCGCTCGGAGACCACCTTGGGGTGGATGCCGGCCTGCAGGGCCAGGGTGGCGTGGGTGTGGCGTAGATCGTGCAGGCGGATCCGGGGCTGCCCGGAGGCCTCGACGGCTTTCTGGAACGACTGGGTCACGAAGTCGGGATGATAGGGTCGCCCGTTCTCTTGTCGGAAGACGTAGCCGCTATCCACGTATCCGGCCGTCTTCCAAAGCAGCTGCTCCTCCAGCTGCTGCTTGCGGTGAGCCTTGAGCACGGCGAGCGTGGCCGGGTCGACCGAGACGTTCCGTCCGCGTCCGTTCTTCGGTTTGCCGATGTGGACCACGTAGCCGACCGGCACCATGTTCTGCCGGATGGAGAGCCGGGCGTTCTCCATGTCCACGTCCTCCCACCTCAGCCCCAGCGCCTCTCCCCGCCTCATGCCGGTGCTGGCCAGAAGCAGCCAGAGGGGATAGAGGCGGGATCTCTCTGGTTGAGACGAGGAAGGCTTGCAGTTCCTTGGCGCTCCAGGTCTTCATCTCGTGGGTCATCGCCGCGCGGGTTCTGGGTGGGTCGGCGGCGTCGGCCGGATTGCGGGTGATGCGGTTCCAGCGCACGGCGGGGGACCATCCAGGTATCTGCAAAACTACTGCGATAGTTCGCTATTAGTGCATTAACGCAGTCAAATTGCAGAAATGGACGAACGCCCGACAGGTGAATACGGTCTCTCGGCGGGCATCGCTCTGGCTGGGAGTCTAGCTGACGCCGGTCGGTACGTCTTCACCACAGACGATGCTGTCGAGCTGCGTCCTGCGGGTGTCCGCCCGGAGACTGTTCCTCGCTTGCTCAAGTCGCTCGCCGACGCCGGTTGGATCATCCGCCTGCGCCGGGGCCTGTATGCCGGAACGGGGAAGCTCCCCGGAGGAGTGGACGTGCCGCCCTTCACGATCGCGACTTCATTGGTGAAACCGTCGGCTATCGCCCATCTGTCTGCTCTTGCCCACCATGGCCTGACGGATCAGATCCCTTTATCGACCAGCGCGATCACCACTCGAAAGGTCGTGACCCCGAGCATGCGAGGGGCGCAGCCTCTGGATGGCCCGCAAGTCTGGCATGCGGCCGGACTTGACCTCCGGTACGTGGTGGTGGTCCCCTCACACTTCGATCTAGGACTGGAGATGATCTGGCTAGACGAACGTTTTCGGGTGCCCATCACCGACCCAGAGCGAACGGTGCTGGATCTGTTCGCCCTGCCGCGACTATTCGGGGGAGTCGGAGAAGGCATGAGAGTTTTCGAGCAGTTTCGGGAGGGCATCGACCTGGCGAAGCTGGTCGCGTACGCTCTCCGGTACGGCTCGGTTGCTGTAGCCAAACGCCTGGGATGGACCCTCGAAGCGACCGGCGCCGGCCCGGCGGTGCTCGCGCCGCTTCGTGAACTCAGATCGTCCAGCTACAGCGCTCTGGACCCGGGCCGGATCCGCCGTGGCCGGTACGACCGGGGCTGGATGATCATCGACAACCGCGCTGAAGACCGGGTCTAGCCGTACCGCGTACGTAGATTTGCGCTGATTCGTCATATTCACGCCGGCGTGAATATGGGCGGTTTCTGAAATCACGGAAGAACTCACTCCTACTTAGCGGCCATTCCTCCTGCAAAACTGAGCGAAAGTCGCTATATTAAGCAAACATAATGGCGCTATCATACAATATGAGCTTCCCCAGTCTGTCTGCCTTCGTTGATGACACCCAGGCAGCGGGCCGCTACACCTTCTCGAGCTCGGAGGCTCGAGATGCGTTGGATGTTTCAGAGATCGCACTCGATAACGCTCTTCGGCGCCAGAAGGATCGGGGGCGACTCGTGGCGCCGCGCCGCGGCTTCTTCGTGATCGTACCCACGGAGTACCGAGCCGCCGGTGCTCCGCCTCCGTCGTGGTTCATCGATGATCTGATGAGATTCCTGGGACAGCCCTACTACGTCGGTCTTCTCTCGGCTGCCGGTCTTCATGGCGCTTCGCATCAGCAGTCCATGGTCTTCCAGGTAGTGACCGACCGCCCCACCCGTCCGCCGAAGGCCGGGCGAGCTCGTATCGAATTCCACGCGACCCGCACCGCGGAAGCCTCGCCCGCCACAGGCATGCAGACCGAAACGGGCGCCATGCGCGTTTCTACCCCTGAGACGACTGCGTTCGATGTGGTGAAGTTCTCGGCGGCCTGCGGGGGCTGGAGCAACGTGGCGATGGTGCTCTCCGAACTGGCGGAGCGCATCGACCCGGGGTCGCTTCACGCCTTGGCTGAACTGCGGAAGAGCCCCGAGGTACAGCGGCTTGGCTTCCTTCTGGATCAGGCGGGTCAGTCTCGTCTTGCCGATGTGCTCCTGCGCGCGCTCGCGGCGAGACGCTATCGTCCGGTACTACTCGCCGGTGATATGCCGCAGGGCGGCGCGGTCTCTGTAGTCCCCTGGCGCGTGATTCCCAATATAGAGATAGAGCTCGATCTGTGATACCCGGGCGAACATCACGGCCTGGCGCACGCAGGCGCCATGGGCTCTCGATGAGCAGGTAGAGTACGACCTGGTGCTATCCCGCTCTCTCTCAGAGATGTTCGCCCGACCGGCACTGCGCGAGATGCTTGCCTTCCGGGGCGGGACGGCGCTCCACAAGCTGTTCTTCGATCCTTCCGGTAGGTACTCCGAGGACCTGGACCTGGTGCAGCTGACGGCCGGGCCCATCAAACCGCGCGATCGTGCGGCCGACTCGGTTTGTCCTCCCGCTGTCGGGGGCGCCGGAAGCAGCATCGACTGCCGGTCCGAGCATCCAGGAGCTGTACTCCCTGCTGGCTGCCGACCACCAGCGTAACGCTCTGATTGTCGAGGACGTGATCCGGGCCGTGCGGGCGGGACGCTCCCCCGTGGTGCTCACGGAGCGCCGGGAGCATCTGGAGACTCTCGCGGATCTTCTGAGACCAGAGGTTGCCAATGTGATCCTCCTCCACGGAGGTCTGGGCGCCAAGAAGCGCCGGGAGATCGTCCAACGGCTGACTGCCATTGAGGCGTCAGAAGAACGCGTGCTGGTTGCCACGGGACGTTATCTGGGCGAAGGCTTCGATGACGCCCGACTGGACACGCTCTTCCTGGCTCTCCCCATCTCCTGGCGGCGGGGTACCCTCGCCCAATATGCCGGGCGACTGCACCGTCTGGACGAAGGCAAGACAGAGGTGATCGTGTACGACTACGCCGACCTGGCCGTACCTGTGCTCGCCCGCATGCACGAGCGACGCCTGCGCTGTTATCGGGGCCATGGGGTACGAGGTGAGCCAGGCGGCGACTGCATCCTGTTGAGTGGCGCGCTGTGTTGTCAGGAATGACCGTGTTGCGCGGCACGCACAACGGCGGGGTAAGAGACAACACCGTGATCAAGCTGTCGCTTGCCACCAGTGTTGTCTCAAGATATACTGTTGTGCATTATGAACAACAGGGCTAACACGGACAACACTCCGACAGCCTCTGACGTGCGACGCCGGCTTCAGGAAAAGATTCCCGCAACCTGGCAGTTGCGTCTCGAGGAACGCAGGTCGGGACGTGGACCGGATGCGGTGCTGGACCTGGAAGCCCCGGATGGCCGGACGGTCACCATCCTGGTGGACATCAAGCGACGTCTGGACCCTGCGAACGTGCCGCGCGTGGTCGAAGAGATGCGTGCGTGGTCCGCGGAACCCGCGGCATCCGGGCCGACCGTCGCCTATCTCGTGGCTGCACAATACCTGGGCGAGCGTGTCAGGGAGAAGTTGCGTACGAGCGGTCTCAACTACCTTGACCTGACCGGCAACACGTGGGTCAGTATCGACGAGCCCGGCATCTATGTAAGCGCGCAGGGTGCGAACAAGGATCCCAATCCCGCGTCTCGTCCGACCCGCTCACTGCGTGGGGCAAAGGCGGCCCAGGTGGTGCGGGCCCTGGTAGATACCCGCCCTCCCGTAGGTGTTCGCCAGATCGCCAAGATCGCCCGTACCGATCCCGGCAACGTGTCCCGCCTGCTTGACCTGCTGGAGCGCGAGGATCTGGTGCGGCGCAGCTCGGAGGGCGGGATACAAGAGGTGCTGTGGGACGAACTGCTCAGGGCCTGGACCAAGGACTACTCTCTCACGGAGTCGAATCGGGTCTACACCTACTTGGATCCGCGGGGGCTGGACGACTTCGTCCTACGACTGCGGGGGCTGCCGTCTCAGTCGGACTATGCTCTCACCGGCTCTTTCGCGGCGGCGCGGTGGTCCCCCGTGGCGCCGGCCCGGCTGGGCGTGGCCTTTGTCAGGGACGCCGTTGCAGCCGCGGCTGCCCTCGATCTCGTGCCCACCGACACCGGGGCCAATGTCCTGCTGGTCGAGCCCAGGGGCGATTTTGTGTTCGAGCGGACGGTGGAGGATGGTGGACTCACCTACGTGGCCCCGAGCCAGGCTGTGGTCGACCTTCTCACCGGCCCGGGGCGCAACCCCAGCGAGGCTGAAGCACTCCTCGAGTGGATGAGGAAGAACGAAGATGCCTGGCGAACACGGCCCTGAGTACATAGTCGCCCGACGCGTGCTGCTGGACGCGCTGGAAGCACTTGGGTCTCAGCGGGAAGCCGTGGTGCTCGTGGGTGCCCAGGCCATCTACGTGCACACCGGTGACGCTGGACTCGCGGTCGCTGAGTACACGACCGATGCCGACGTGGCTCTGGACCCCTCCAAACTGGCCCGCAATCCCGAGTTGGCCGCGGCCATGCGGGCAGCCGGCTTCTACCAGGAAGAGACCAAGGACGGGCCGCTCGTCGGCATATGGTGTTCCCTGCGGGAGATAGCGGGGGTGACCACCGTGGTCAAAGTCGATCTGCTCGTGCCGGCGGCTCTGGGTGGTGCCGGCCGACGGGCGGCGCGGCTCCCCGGGCAGAAGAAGGGCTCGATCCTTAAGGTGCCCGGGCTCGAGGGGTGTCTGGTCGACTGCACTCCGCACATCATCGAGTCTTTCGAGCCGGAAGACAGGCGTTCGTTCGAGATTATGGTCGCCGGTCCCGCCTCTCTTCTGGTCGCTAAGTTGTTCAAGTTGCAGGAACGAGAAGAGGAAGCCGCCAACCGTCGCGATCGTCGCAAGAACAAGGACGCGCTCGACGTGCTTCGCGTTCTTCGGGCGGTGGAGATCCAGGAACTCGCGGACGGCCTCAACCGACTGCGGCGGACAGAAGTCTCGAGAAGCGTCACTGAGATGGCCATTGCCGCGCTGCCGGAGCTCTTCGGTCGGGCCGGCAGTCCCGCCAGTCTGATGGCTGCGGATGCGGCGGCGCCTGCTGAGCCGGCTGAGGTCATCGCCGCCTCCTGCGCTGCGCTGGTGGCTGAACTGCTGGAGGCACTGGGCGAGAGCGTCCCGGGTCACTAGGCCTGCAGGACTGAGCACGTGCGCCGAACCCTGCCAACATCGTCTCCAACGCACGGGTCATAACGCGTCCACACCCGCGTTCGGGATCCTTTGAAGAAATGCCCTTTTTGCAGCCCGGAAGGCAGCAAGTAGCGCTGAAGACTACGTGCTAAATCGTCTATGTCACCACTCATAACCCGAAGGTCGCAGGTTCAAATCCTGCCCCCGCTACCTTTTTGCCTGCAAATCGGGGTCTTATCTTCAAGACTCCGATTTGAACCCTGCGACCGCCTGAGGACTCATCATCCCGCATGCACTGCTCCTGCTGAGCGTCAACGCGCCGCCGGCGACGAAGCGGCACGAAGACCCTCGGGGGCAGTGAGAGGCTGGGCCGTCCCACGTCATGGGGCGGGATTGATGGACATTGATGCGGAAGAAGTCCGCGTCGTTGCGCTCTTCTCCACCGATCCGCCGGAACACCCTGCAAAGCCTGATGTTATGGGGAGTGGGGATTCGCCGAAAATGAGACTCTGAGGTGGGCCGTTCGTCGCTTCAGGGTGACTGTCGGGCTCACATCGCCGTCGTTTCCGATTCGATTGATCCGGTCATTCTCCGCGCCAGAAACAGCGCCACCAAAGCCAGGAGCATCCACGCCCCCAAGTACATGAACGCCGCCTCGGGGAGGCCGCCGTCCAGATCATGCCGGCGACGGCACTGGCGGCGAGGTTGCCGAAGCTCTGCATCCCGGCCAGCAGGCCGAAGGCCGAGCCCCGGAGATTGAAAGGAGCGGCGTGCGCGACCGCAGCGCTCTGGGCGGTCTCGGCACAGCCGATACCCAGACCGGCACAGATGAAGGCCAGAAGCAGGATGAGAATGCTGGGTCCGGAAAGGGCGAACAGGACGTAAGAGGCAAGAAAGGCGGCCGCCCCTGTCCCGAACATGAGCGTGGCGCCCAGTCGGTCGATCACGTGACCGGCGGGCAGGCTGATGATCGTGGCCGAGACGTTGTAGCTGAGGTAGAGCAGGATGCCGATCTCGGTGGCGCGGGCGAGACCGTGAGAGGGCTCGAGAAGCTGCGTTGCACGAAGGATGAGAAGCGTGGCCGCGACATTTCCCATCTCAAAGGCGGACACCGACCACATGAGCCTTCCCAGGCGGCCCTGCATCACAGGGCGCACGCGAAGCGGATCTTCTGGCGCTCTTTCGCCGTGAGGCGGGGGATGTGACGGATGGCATAGGCGATGGCCACCGCCGCGAGAATCCCAGGGATCACGGACAGGAGCATGGCGGTCCGCACTGAGAAGAGCGCGACCAATCCCAGAGCGAGGAGCGGCCCCCCAATGGCCCCGAGGTTGTCGGCCATCCTCTCGAACCCATATGCCCGTCCATAGCAGTCGCTGGACACCGCGTCGGCGAGAAGCGCGTTCCGTGAAGGAACGCGGAGTCCCCGTGCAGACCAGGCGCCGCTCGCAGAAAGGCGACCTGCCAGACTGTTTGAGCAAAGCCAATGGCAGCCGTCAAGACGGCGGTGCTGGTGTAGCCCGCCATGGCTACCGTCCGGCGCCGGTCCGGGTCGTCGGCGAGCGCACCGCCAACCAGCCGGAACACACCCGCGAGAGCGTCGGCGATTCCCTCGATGATGCCCAGTGCGGCCGCGGAGCCGCCCAGCGTGGAGACGACGAACCGGGGCAGCAGCGAGGTGACGACCTCATGTCCCAGGTCTGACAGGAAGCTGGCAAGCCCTATGCCCTTGACCCCCGGCGTCAGCCACGGGTTTCGGGCGATACGCCGCTGCGGTCTCGGGCTGGGCCCGCTTGTCTTGTCACGGTGAGGATCTCAACTAGCGGGCTCTCAAGTATTTCGTGCTGGGTCGTTGACTTCGTGCTTGATGCAGCGGGAGAGGGTCTCCCAGGCCCTAAAGACGTTCCTACGGATATCACCCGCAACCAGCGCCCAGACGATGTCGTCTCCCACCGCAAGGCGCCCTCATTGACCCAGGCCCGGGCGCCGACCACCCCGGGCATGGTCTCGACCTGCGCTGATCAACTCGCTCCAGGCGCCTGCTGTCGCAGGAAACCTCCATCCCGGCTACCGCCGAGCCGTCACGGGAGGTCGCTCTGACGACCCCGTTGTGGGTGAAGAACACACCGATCTGTGGGCTCGTCGAGTCACTCTTGATATCGTCAAGCCACACCTCAAGTGGAGGCCGTCTTCCTTTCATCGCGTTCTCCTTCTCTTCGGGAAAGAGCCCGGGTAGCTAGCTCGCTCATGACGTGAACAGCAGCAGATCCCGCCGCGGGAGACCCACGGTGACCGGCTGACCGACCTTCACGCCGAACCTTCGTCAGGAGTCGGCGGTTGACGCCGATCTCAAGCGAGAGATCCTTGCCGTCCGGTTGAAAGAGGAGGGTCACGTCCGTGCCGGTCGATGGAGACCGACGTGAACTCGGCCCTCGAGCACGAACTCGCCCTCCTTGGGGGGATGATCCTCGTTGCGAAGCACCACGAATTCGGCGCGTATGCCGACCGAGACAGCGCGCCCCGACCTCGGGCTGCACACTGCCGGGCAGCAGGGTCACGATGCAGCTGTCCCCCGAGCGAAGGACAGTCCACCAAGACCGCCTGGGCCTCCACCCCGAGCCACCGTGCCCGCGGAAGACGTTGCGGATACCCAGGTACTGCGCGACCGCCACGCTGGCTGGGTGCCGCCACACGCTGTCCCGGTCGCCCGCTCTGCCGGATCTCTCCGTCGATCAGCACGGTGATGCGATCCCCCATGAAGAACCCTCGGAAAGGTCGTGGGTGATCATGAGGATGGCGAAGCCGTACTCGGCCTGCAGGGCCTTGAGCAGACCGCCACAGCTCGTGGCGCAGGGACTCGTTCAGCGCCGAGAAGGGCTCGTCCAGCAGCAGCAGCGGGGGCCGGGCGGCCAGGGCACGCACCAGGCCACGCGCTGGCGCTCTCCACCGGAGAGGGTGTCGGGGCGGCGGTCGAGGAGAGCTCCCGATGCCGGTGGCTTCGACCAGGGCGTCCACGACGGGCTCGTACTCGCTGGCTCGCAGGTGCAGGGACCGCGGCCCGTAGACGATGTTCTCGCGCACCGTCAGAGTGGGGAAACAGAGCGAGCCGCTGAGGCAGATAGCCCATGCCGCGCTTCTCGGCGGGCACGCCGGCCAGGTTCGCGGCCGGCGAACTCGACTCGCCCGCTGCGTCAGGCGGCCGCAGGCCGATGATGACCTCGAGCAGGGTGGACTTGCCCGGCGCCGGAGGGACCGAGAAGCACGTGGCTCTCGCCCTCGGCCACGCTCAGCGAGATGTCCTTGAGCTGGAACGTGCCCGCCTGCGCGCAGACCCCGTCAAGTTCGAGCACGGCGTTCTCGAAAGAGGAACTTGGCCGGCGTAAAGAGCGCTCAGCCCGATGGCCAGGAGCACCAGGATCAGCGCCACCGTGCCCTCGATGTCGGCGCTGGAGAGGCGCATGTAGATGGCCACGGGCAGCGTCTCGGTGCGCATGGCCATGGTGCCGGCGACCATGATGGTGGCGCCGAACTCGCCCATGGCCTTGGCCCAGGTGAGCACTCCCGCCGCGAGCAGTCCGCGACGCGCCAGCGGCAGGCTGACGGTGAAGAAGGCCCGGGAGGGAGAGGCCCCAGAGTGCGGGCCACCGTCTCGTAGCGCGGCGGCACCTGGTCGAAGGCCGACTTCATGAAGCGGGCCGCCACCCCCAGGACGGTGATGAACTGGGCGAGCACGATGCCGGCGAAGGCGAACACGAACTGGACCGTGTGCTCCTGCATCCACTCGCCCACCGGATTGCTGAAGAAGATGAGGATGATGGCGCCCAGAGCCGCCGGGGAGACGATGATGGGGAACTCGAGGATGGCGTCCACGGCCTCGCGTCCCCGGAAGCGGTAGCGCGAGAGGGCATAGGCCGCGGGCACGGCGATCAGCAGAGCGAGCCCCGTCGCCACCGTGGCGGCGACGAGGCTCAACTGGATGGAGAACAGCACGCGCTTGGAGGACAGCGCCGTCAAGCACGGCCGATCCGTCGAAGAAGAAGAAGAGCGACGCGATCAGCAGCCCATAGATGGCGAGCACCGCGAGGGCGCATCAGGATGGTTAGCGTCGGAAGCGCATGCCAGCCGCCCTACTCGGTCACCCAGTCCGCCGGCAGCGTGTACTCGCCGCCCACCGGCTTCTCTTCGCCCATGTAGGCGAAGGCCTGCTCGGGAGTGGTGAAGTAGCCGTACTTGGCGAAGATGGCCTGGCCCTCCTCGCTCATCAGGAAGTCGATGAACTGCTGCGCCGCCGCCTGGTTCTTGGTGTAGCTCGCTACGGCGATGGGGATGTAGCCGACGCGCGGGATCTGCGAGGCGGCGAGGGGGATCGGTCTGGATGTTGTCCGGGTCCCAGTCCTGGAAGACGCTCCAGCCGAGCACCGCGTCCACCTGCTTGAGAGAGATGGCCGTGGCGGTCTTCTCGCAGCTCTCGGTGTAGTTGAGGAGGTTCGTCCTGGAAGGCGGCCTTCTCCGTCGGCCGAGAAGTTCTGCTCGATGATCTCCACCGCGTAGAGGCCCACACACACCGTCTCCGGGTTGGCGATGGCCACCTTGACGCCGGGCTGGGTCAGATCCTTCAGGGTCTGGATGTTTTGGGGTTGCCCGCCTGGACGTTGATGGCCGGGACCAGATAGGCGATGATCGCCTCCGTGTCCGCGATGACGTCGCCGTCCTTCTTGGCCTTCTCCATGTAGTCGGACGAGCCGGGGAAGTAGAGATCGCCCTGCTTGGCGAGCTTCATCTGCGAGAGCACCTTGCCCGAGCCGCCGAACGTCACTTCGACCTTGATGCCGGTCTTCTCCTCGAAGACCTGATGGCTTCCTCGGTGGGCGGCTTGCTGGCGGAGCCGGCGTACATGAGCAGCGTCTCGGAGCTGGACGCGGGCGCCGCGGTGGAGGCGGTAGACTCGGAAGCCGCGGTGGAGGCGGTGAGACGGCAGACTCCTCGGAGGCGGAGCAACCGGCCAGTGCGAACAGGAGCCCCAGGAGCGAGGACGCACGAGACCAAGCGGTCCCGCCCGATGCGGTAACTCTCAACACGAGTCACCTCTAGTTCATATGACGTTTGCCGTGATCCCAGGCTTGGCCAAGCCTTCGTTAGGACAAATATGTTATAACGCGTGCGCGCAGGAACGTCAAGGAGACCGCGACGGCCCGGGGCGGATAAGGTCAGTCGGCCAGTTCGGCGAGAGCGGCGAGTTCGGCTTGGGCGGCGGCGTTCACTTTGGCTTCCAGGGCCAGATAGCGAGCGACCAGTTCCTCGCCCAGTGGCGTGAGACGTGCTCCGCCGCCACCTTTTCCGCCGCTGGAGGTTTCCACGACCGGCTTGGGAATCCCCGGTTGAGGGTGTCGACGAGGGCCCACGCCCGCTTGTAGGTCATGCCCAGAGCTCGGGCGGCGCTACTGATCGAATGGCCTTCACCTAGCTTGCGGAGCAGCTCGATTTTGCCGGGACCGAAGGTGATCTCGTCGCCGATGGTCACGTGCGGGGGGAGGAGTACCGCTTGATGGTCTGAATCGCTCATGTGTTCAGCTTATCGGATAGCTCGACTTAGCTCCAAGTCTGGGTCCCGGGTCCGGCGCAGCGGTTCTGGGCGCTCCAGGTGGTCACTGGTCGGAAGGGAATGTCGGCAGACCATACAAGTCTGGGTCCTGCCATCTTCGAAACTGCCGACCCAGCCCTACGAGACCACCAAAGAGAACGACGTCGGGAAAGGGACCGGGAGGGGTGCACTTGTTTCAGTCCGGGCCCCCGCTACCATCAGAAAGCCCCGTAGAAAGCGGAGCTTTACTTTAGGGAAGCAAGCTTTGGAACCCTCTCCGCCCACGTCTTGCCCACGGTTTGCCCACGAAATTGCCCGTGATAAGCCCGTGATAAGTCTCGGTCCGTGCTCTTCGAACCCCGTCTTCATCCGGTCCTCCAGGCGAAGTTTAGTGGCGTTCCTTCTCACGGGTTGAGGCTCCGGAAGCGACACTGTGAGAAGATGACCCACTGTGGATGAAGCCCTGTGGCCGCTGGAGGCTCTTTGGAGAAACCCCTCAAGTACACTCGGCGAACAAAGGCCGAGAGACAGAGAGAGATCGCCGAAGCCACCCTGCAGTTGGTGGCCAAGTATGGCGTCCACGGCACGACCGTCTCTCGCATCGCCGCGGCCGTGGGGCTCTCGCGGGGGGCCCTCTATAAGCATTTTCCCAGCCGGGAAGCGGTTCTTCTGGCTGCCATGGACCTCATGGAAGAGAGACCCCCGGGCTGGGTGGCCCAGTCATCTGGACCCGACGTCTACAGGCGCCTCCTCGACATGGGTGACCGCCATGCCTCTTGGGCTTCATCTGAGTTCGAAACGTTCATCCATCCCTTGTTCGAGTTCATCGCCGCCGGCGGGCAGGGGAGTCTCAGCAGGGAGATGGGTACGAGGCAGCTCAGGGTCCTCGATGCCTTCGTCGATCTCGTCGACGCGGGGAAGCGGGAGGGAAGCATCCGCCCGGAGGTCGATTCCCGCGATGTCGCCTGGAGCCTTCTCATGTTCGCCTGGGCAGAGGATGTCGCCCGGCTGATGGGAGTCGACCAGCTGATCACCAGCGGCGCGTCCACCAGGATCTTCCGGCGTATGCTCGCGGACGTGGCGGCCTCTCCCTCCCGCGATCGCGAGAGCGATTCCTAGCGGCACGAAGCAAAACTCGCGTTACATTGACCAACTTCAGTGGTTCTGCTAGCTTGGTTCTGCTAGCTTGGTAAACGACCGTTCACCGAATGGCTCTTCAGAGCAGTTGGGTCTGGAAGCACAGCACCAAAGGGGGCGTCATGGCACGGGAATCAGTAAGCCGCCGGGAGTTCCTCAAGATCGCCGGCCTGACCGGGGCAACCTTGGGCTGGGTGCCGGTCTTGGCGGGTTGGTCAGGA
>CAVPLM010000019.1:0-91075 GCA_963706025.1 uncultured Actinomycetes bacterium
CGATCAAGGGGATCAACCACGACGCCTGCAGCATCGCGTCTATGCGCGCGGCAGGCACGGCGGCCCGCAACACGCCCTCAGACCAGGCCGCTTCGCTCGTAGGGAGCGGAACAGCCACGTAGACCTCCTCCTGTTTCAGAGTGGCGGACTGGCGGCGCTCCCGACCTTCGTTCCCGGCCAGAGCTTGAGCCACTTCCGGCCGATCTGCATGGTTGTCCAGATTGGCGGGATCGGCTTCCGAATCCGCGAGCACGGTTCCGTCGCGTGCGATCAGCGTGAAGCGCACTTCACCGTCAACGCCGGCTTCGCGGGTGAGGTCCTGTAAGGTGGCGGTGTCGCTTCCCACCGCCATCCCGGTGTTGCTGTCCCACCCTGCCGCTGTCTCCAGCACCGCGGCGTACTGGTAGGCTTGACGGGCCATATCGTCCTGGAGGCGGTCGAGAAAGACGTCGCGGAGAATCAGGGCTGAGGCAAGAGCCACGATGCCGGCGAACACGAGGGTGGTGAGGGCGAGGACAAGGGGGAGCCTCCAGCGGATGCGCATCAGTCGCCGCCCGTCAGCGGGGGGCTAGCCGGTAGCCCACGCCGCGCACCGTCTGCAACGATACCTCGGCTTGTATTTGCTCGAGCTTGGCCCGCAGCCTGCGCACGTGGACGTCGAGGCTTCGGGAAGCGGGCAGATACTTGTGGTGCCACACCCGTTCGACGATCTCCTCTCGGGGAAAGAGGTGCCCTGGTCGGGAGAGTAGCAGTTCCAGAAGGTCATGCTCCTTTGGGTTGAGGGCGACCTCGCCGTGGCTGGTGCGGATAGCGTGCGTGTCCCTGTCGAGCACGAGATCACCCGTGCCTATAGTACCGCCATCCGTTCCCACTCCGCCGACCGTGATACCCGCGGGGGTCCGCCGCAGGCGCGCCTGGATCCGGGCAAGCAGCACGTCGATATCGAAAGGCTTGGTGACATAGTCGTCCGCCCCGGAATCGAAACCCTCCAGCATCGTCTCGCGCTCGCTGCGGGCGGTGAGCATGATAATGGGGAGACTCGGTTTGCGGCGAATGATCTCCTTGCTCGCCGCCATGCCGTCCAGCGCCGGGAGCATGAGATCCATGAGGACCAGGTCGACGTCGTGTGAAAGCGCGGTCTGCAGACCGGCGCGGCCGTTGTATTCCTGCAGGACCTCGTAGCCCGCACGACGCAGGTTGTAAGCGACAAGATCGGATATGGTGGCATCGTCCTCCACGAGGAGGATTTGTTTCTTGTCAGACTCCGGCATACCAGCTCCAAGGTCGCTTTTTGCGTGCGTCTAATGCTAGCGCGTCTCACTGCCCGTGTACCCCCAACGCACCGACAATTAACGTCGCGGTAACCCTCAGTTAACATGCGGGGCCATGCTCGCTGTTAGCCTGTGGACGAGATTCGCGATCTCCGCCGAAGCGAAAACGAGAAGATCCACCAGTTGCACGGAGCAACACGGAACAAGCGAAAGAGGAGGAAGACAGGGATGATTCTAAGGAGTAAGCGCGCACGCTGGATCGCCGTCCTGGCGATTGCGCTTGTTGCCGTGGCTGCGCTGAGTTTCGTGGCTGCCGGCTGCGGCGAAGAGGAAGAGACAACGACCACGATGGCGCCCGAGACCGCAACCACAGCCGCGGGAGAGACCACGACCACAGCCGCGCCGCTCAGCGGAAATCTGAATGGCGCGGGTGCCACCTTCCCCAAGCCGCTCTATGTCGAGTGGATCGGTGAATTCCAGACCGGGAGCCCGGATGTCAAGATCGACTATCAAGGCATCGGTTCCGGAGGTGGCATCGAGCAGTTCACCAAGCTCACCGTCGACTTCGGGGCCTCCGACGCTCCCATGAAGGACGAGGAGATCGCCGCGGCGGAAGCGGCCAGCGGCGCCAAGGTCCTGCACATCCCCACCGTCTTCGGTGCGGTGGTCTTGGCCTACAATCTCGAAGGCGTCCAGGAGTTGAAGCTGGACAGCGACACTCTGGCTGCGATCTTCCTCGGCACCATCACCAAGTGGAACGACGCCAAGATCGCCGCTCTCAACTCGGGCGTGACCCTCCCCGATCAAGCGATCTCCACGGTCCATCGCTCCGATTCGTCCGGTACCACGAGCATCTTCACCAGCTACCTTGACAGCGTCAACGCGGAGTGGAGCAGCGCGGTTGGCAAAGGCAAGGAAGTGCAGTGGCCGGTAGGCGTCGGTGGTCAGGGGAATGACGGCGTGGCTGCGGTCATCCAGCAGACGGCCGGAAGCATAGGCTACGTGGAGCTTTCCTACGCCATCCAGTCAAAACTGCCCATGGCCGACCTCAAGAACAAGTCCGGCAACTTCATCGTCCCGAGCCTGGAGTCCACGTCTGCGGCGGCCGCAGGAGGCCCAGTTCCCCGAGGATCTGCGCTTCTCGGTCGCCAACAGCGACAACCCCGACGCCTATCCTATAGTCGGTGCTACCTGGATCCTCGCGTACGATAAGATGAAAGACGCCGCGAAAGTCGCTATCCTTAAGGCCTGGCTCACGTACTCCCTGAATGAGGGTACGGCGACCGCTGAGGCACTGGGCTACGCGCCTCTGCCCGAAGACCTGAAAGCCATGGCCCTCGACAAGGTCAATGCGATCGGTACTTTCTGATCCCCCCGCCGGGACCCTGTCCGCGCGTCTCCGGCAGCGCAAGGGAGTCGGCCGTAGGGCCGACTCCCTGTTCGCGCTCGCGGCCGCCGGATGCGGTGTGCTCGTACTCCTGGCGCTGGCCTACATGGTCTTCTCGACCACTAGGACAGCTCTCCCGATCTTCCGGGCGGAAGGTATCTCCTTTGTCACCAGCAGCGAGTGGAATCCGAGCGCCGACAGTTACGGCATCCTGGCGTTCATCTACGGCACGGTGGTGACCTCTGTCGTCGCTCTCGTCATTGCGGTGCCGCTCAGTCTGGGTATCGCTCTCTTTCTCACCGAGTACTGCCCGAGAAGACTGAAGGGCCCCATCGTGTATGCCGTGGATCTGCTGGCGGCTGTGCCCAGCGTCATCTTCGGGCTCTGGGGTGTCTTCGTACTGCTGCCGCTATTCCTGCAGCCGGTGGCAAACTTCCTAGCTAAGTATTTGGGCTTCATTCCTATCTTTGCCGGTCCCGCCTCGGGTCTGTCCTACTTCGGGGCCGGGGTCATTCTGGGGATCATGATCACTCCTATTATCAGCGCTCTGAGCCGCGAGGTCCTGAGCACCGTCCCGCTTGCGGACCGCTATGCCGCCTATGCCCTTGGGGCAACCAGGTGGGAGATGATCAGGCAGTCCATGCTTCCCCGGAGCTGGGGAGGCATCATCGGCGCCACCATGTTGGGGCTTGGCCGGGCCCTCGGTGAGACCATCGCCGTCGCCCTGCTGGTCGGCTCTGTCGCCAAGATAGATTTCTCCGTCGTCAAGCCGGGGCATACCATGGCTGCCGTGATCGCCAATTCCTTTGCGGAGGCGAACGCCAAAGATATACAGGCCCTGGTGGGCATCGGAGTGGTGCTTTTCGCCATGACGATCGTCATCAACATGCTCGCCCGCGGGCTCGTCTACCGCTTCACCCAGACATGAGCGCCAACCTACCAATCGGCGGCAGCTCACATGCGACTGTCGCGGCCGGGAGCCTCAGCGACCGCTGGTCGGGTGACCGGATAGGGCCGGGAGTATCTCTTCGCGACTGCCGTCCGGCGCGCAGGAGGACCCTGCGGAATCGAAGGAACACGGGCTTGATCATTCTCGCGGTGGTTCTGACCTTGATCCCGGTGGTCATGATCCTTGTGCAGATAACCCAGAAGGGCTTGGCCACTATGAGTTGGGAGTTCCTGACCTCCCCGGAGCCGCTGAGTCTGGTCAGGGAGGGGGGCGGCTTCCTCAACGGCCTGGTCGGCACCGCCATCATGGTAGGAATTGCCTCGCTGATCGCGATCCCACTGGGCATCTTGGCGGCGGTCTACCTGGTGGAGTATGGCAAGAAGAACTGGCTGGCAAAGCTGATCCGTTTCTTCTCGGATGTGATGACCGGCGTACCGTCGATCTTCGTCGGTCTATTCATCTACACGGCACTGGTCCTCGAGTACGGTTTTGGCGGTCTGGTGGGCGCCTTGGGTCTGGCCCTCATCATGATGCCCATCGTGGTGCGGTCCACCGAGGAGATGCTGAAGCTGGTCCCTCAAGATCTCAAGGATGCGAGCTACGCTTTGGGAGCGGCGAAGTGGCAGACGGTCACCCGGGTGATCTTGCCTTCGGCTGCGCCGGGCATAGCAACTGGTTCCTGTCTGGCTGTGGCCCGCGCGGCGGGGGAGACGGCGCCGCTCATCCTAACGGCCCTTGGCTCCCTGTACCTGACCGCGAAGCTGTGGGGGGTGAACATGCAGTCCCTCACGCTCGCGATCTGGAGCGGGGCCCGGCAACCCTTCGAAGCGGGTCAGGGGAGGGCCTGGGCCGGCGCGCTTGAGCTGCTCGTCATAGTGCTCGTATTCACCGTGCTTGCCCGGATAATTGCCGCAAGGAGTAGAATTTCTTGATGACCGTCGATACTAACGTCGCCACGCCCACCCTGGTGCGGGAGCCCGCGATGTCCGAAGACATAACAGCGGAGGAGGTCTTGCCGCAAGAGCTGCAGGTAGCTCCGCCAGTGCCGGAGGTCAGATCATCTTCGGATGGTCACCGGCCCGCGGACCCGTCAGAACCGCCGGTCTTCTCTGTACGAGATCTGGATGTCTACTACGGCAAGTCCATCGCTTTGAAGGGCATCCAGATGGATATCCGGCCGCGCCGGATAACCGCCATCATCGGGCCCTCCGGTTGCGGCAAGAGCACACTCATCCGCTGCTTCAACCGCATGAACGAGCTCATACCCGGTGCGAAAGTGTCCGGGGAGATCCTCTATCACGGCGAGAACATCTATGCGCCAGAGGTGGATCCCGTGGTGGTGCGGCGCCACATCGGCATGGTCTTCCAGCGCCCCAACCCCTTCCCCAAGACGATCTACGACAACATCGCATTTGGCGCGAGGATCAACGGCTACAAGGGAGACATGGACGAACTGGTCGAGCGGTCTCTACGCCGTGCGGCTCTGTGGGACGAGGTCAGAACGCAACTTAAGAAGAGCGCCCTCGACCTGTCGGGTGGCCAGCAGCAGCGGCTCTGCATAGCCCGGGCGATAGCCATCGAGCCCGACGTCATCCTTATGGACGAGCCGGCATCGGCCCTGGATCCCATATCGACCGTTCGCATCGAAGACCTGATGCAGGAACTCAAGCAGGACTATTCCATCGTGATCGTGACCCACAACATGCAGCAGGCGGCCAGGGTCTCAGATGAGACGGCCTTCCTCTACACAGAAGTGGATGAGGAAACTGCTTCGCGTTGGGGGATACTAGTGGAGATGGACGCGACCAGTCAGATCTTCACCAAGCCTCGGGACAGGCGGACCGAAGACTACGTCTCCGGCCGCTTCGGATAGAACATTCGGAAAGGCAAAGTGTGACCGATGCGTGATGCTTACCTGAAAGAACTGGAAAGCCTCGACCAGGACATCGTACGCATGGGCGCCTTGGTAGAGCAAAGCGTCCAGATGGTGACCACCGCTCTCATGGAGGCCGACAGAGATCTCGCGCAGAAGGTCCGCGACGGCGATGAGCAGGTCGACGAGATGGTTCTGGACATAGAGAAACGCTGTCTGGTCATTCTGGCCCAGCAGGCGCCTGTCGCCGGCGACCTGCGTCTTGTCGTCGCCATCCTGCGAATAGTCGGAGATCTCGAGCGGGCCGGCGACCTGGCCTACAATATCGCGAAGCTGGTTCAGTTGGATGACTTCCGCGAGCCGTCTTTGAAACCCGTCCGCGGCTTGGTCGCCGAGCTTGGTCGAGCATCAGCCTCCCTGCTGGGTAATGCCATAGATGCTTGGGCCACGAAGGACGAGAGCCTCGCGGCCGACCTGGCCCTTCGGGACAATAGATTGGACGAGCTTCACGCGGAGCTGATCGGAAAGCTTATCGACCTCGACGGCGATGAGAACATCGGGCCTGCCCTCCGTCTGGCCATGGTCGGCCGCTATCTGGAGCGCATCGGCGATCATGCCGTCAATCTGGGCGAGCGTGTCCGCTACTTCATCACCGGCGACGCGGAATTCCTTACCTAATAATCCGTTCCCGCGGGGGACTCTCCGATTCATCCGGCCCGCGTCGCGTGTGGTCGCTCATCGGTTTAACGTTCTCGTATCCGTTCTGCCCCGCAGTTTTAGCTTCCGGTCTTCTATCTCTAGTACGGTGAGCAAGCGTCGCCGCTTCGATCGGCCAACGGGAAGGCACGATGAAACCCGGGCATCTGCCAGATGCGAAGATATGGTCCGGCGAGCTCCATCCGTCGGCCGGCATGCCCCTGCCGCCAACAGTGGCCGCGGCCGGCTCGGGTCTGTTGGGACCCATGCATGTTCAGGTATTTGAGGTCATAGTCGCCCAGGACGAGCCTCTGACTATCCGGCGTCTTAGCCTGGCTCACGAAGCTCTCCGTGGAAGATCTGCGCACAGTCGTCGAGAACCTCCTTGAGCTCCGTCTTCTCAGACGACTCAACACCGTGATCGAAAGCTATGTCGCCGCGCCGCGCCCCGGCGGAGAGCCGAGCGCGCTCCTGTCCCAAACCGGGGTGCGCCCCGGCGGAGAGCCGGCCTAGAGGCTTACCCCGCGCTCCGAGGCCATCTCCCGAAAGCGGCTCTCGATCGAGCGCAGCCGGTTCACGTAGCTGGCAAATCCGGAGACTCCCCGGCCGTAGTAGACCGCGGCGAACTCCTCCCAGAGCGGTCTTTCCGCGCAGAGGAGGGGCAGATAGAGGCCGTTCATCGCCGACTTGAGGTAGCGACCCCACGCCGCCATGCCTATCGCCGGGGTCGGGAAGGAGTACCAGTCCTTTCCGGCCACCCAGATCCGTCCGTCCGAGAGCTGACCCCAAGCGGTATCGCCCCCGTGGTAACGGAGGCAACCGAAGTTGTTGCTTCGGGCCAGCGCCCCTCCGAGCTCGGGATCACCCAGCGAGGTCTCGGCGGCCATTATCACCAACTGCGCCAGGGGAGGGATCCCGTACCAGGCGGCGTTCTGGAGCACCATCGCCCCGGTCACCGGGCTATGGTGAGGCTGGAACAGATATGTGTCCATGAAGGCCGCCAGAGCCTGCTGCTCCGGTGTGAAGCCCGCTACCTGGCCGGCCTCCATCGAGCCTTCCTCCAAAACGGTAGCCCGATAGAGCATGAGGCTCAGCTGCGCTCGAGTGACAGGGAGGGCCGGGTCAAGACGGTCTCCATCGCCTGAGAACAGCCCGCGCATAAGGGCCAAGGCCACAGAGGAGCGGGCCGCGTGGGACACGAGGCCCCGATCCGAGAACGGGGCCAAGGCTTCCTCGATCTGTTGGTCGGTGAGATCGGTCGCGGCTGCTTGCATGCCCAGACTGCGGACGACAACGATGGCCGTCTGCTGTCTCGAAAGCGACGCGCGTGGCCGGAACGTGCCGTCCGGGTACCCGGTCACCCACCCCGCAGCGAAGGCGGCATCCACGTATGGGGCGTAGATGGCGTCTACGTCGGAGAAGGAGGATCCGGGGCCGGACACGGCCGGCGTGCGCCACGAGACCAGCATCTTGGCTGCCTGGGCCCGGGTCACAAGGGCGTCGGGGCGGAATCCGCCGTCGGCGAAGCCGCTGATGACTCCCTGGGCGGCGAGGGCCTCGATGGCCTCGTGCGCCGGGTCGGTCTGAGCGACGTCGGGGAAGGTGGAGGGGTGGGCCTGCGCGGTCTGGACGAAAGGGGCTCCGAACAGCGTCAGGAGCATGAGAATCAGGGCGGAACCGGTGATCGCGATCGTTCTCAGTCTAGTGGTCTTTTGTGGTGTCTTGGTCGTTTCCAGCGTCTCTTTTCTCTTCATACCTCTGCCTATGTCCGTTTGCAGCTGCATGAGAGCGGATGGAGTCGATGCCGGGCCGCGGCGTGCGTCGTCCGAGAGCGCGCGGGCGCCAGGGAACGCGCCTACGCGACCGGATAGCTAAGGGGATTCTTTAGGAGATGGGAGTCTCGCGACGCGCTTTGGGCCTGGTCAATACTCTCCAGCTCGCCCTCTGCCAAAGTCTAAGACTGTAGAGACTAAGGCTGTTTGTCATACAACGGCGCCGGATGATACCAGGCCGGCGGACCGTTGTCACCCACACCGGCCGGCTCGCCCTTCGGGAGCGAGCGCACGGGGGGACGCTTCCGCGCTTCCGTCATTTCGGCCAAAGAGGCTCCCTGACCCTGGCCTTCCAGGTAGTCGGCCAGCTCTTCCGCGGCCATGGGTCTCCCCAGGTAGTAACCTTGCCCCTTGTCGCAGCCTAGGGACTCCAGAAGCCGCAGCTGCTCGCTGTATTCCACCCCTTCGCCGGTGACCTTGAGGCCCAGGGTGTGAGCCAACGCGGTGATGGAGCGCACTATCTCGAAGTCTGTCTGGCTGCTCACGATCCTCGCGATGAACGTGTGATCGACCTTGATCTCCTGGACCGGGAATGCGGTCAAGTGCTGCAGTGAAGACGAGCCGGTACCGAAGTCGTCGAGGCACATGGTGATGCCGAGGCTGCCAAGCTCCCGCATCACCTGCCGGGACTTCCGGGGGTCTCGGATGAGGGCGGTCTCGGTGAGCTCGATGATGAGGTTCTCGGGCGTCACTCGCCACTGGTCGAGGCACTCGAGAAGGGTGTTCATGAAGTCGCTCTCGGTCAGCTGGCGAGCGGAGAGGTTGAAGCTCACCGGCAACCCGGCAAGAGGGTTGCCGGGAATACGCCAGCGGCTGACTTGGCTGCACACCTCGTCGAGCACCAGGGCCCCCAGCGGGACCACCAGGCCGCTGTTCTCGGCCACCGCCATGAACTCGTCCGGGAAGACCAGCCCACGTTGCGGATGGCGCCAGCGCACCAGAGCCTCAAGGGAAGAGACCACTCCCGTGCTCAGATCGATGATGGGCTGGTACATCAGCGAGAAGTCCCTGCGTTCGATCGCCGCACGGAGGTCGTTCTCGTCTCTCATCGTCCGGAGCACCGATTTGTGCATCTGCTCGTCGAAGATGCGGTAGCAGTCCCTGCCCGCCTCTTTGGCCTGATACATGGCTGTGTCGGCAGCCCGCAGCAGATCATCCGGGTCCTGGTAGGACTCGTTCCAGATGACCACCCCGATGCTCGCCGTCGTCGACATCTCCTGTTTGCGGAACAGCACCGGCGCGCGCAGTTCCTCCTGGATCCTTTCCAGGATCGGTAGGACGTCGCGGACGCTCGTGATTTCGTGCAGCAGGATCATGAACTCGTCGCCCCCCATGCGGGCCACTGAGTCCGCCTCTCGGACGCAGGTCTTCAGCTTCGTGGCCACGCCCTCCAGCAGCACATCGCCGGCCAGGTGCCCGATACTGTCGTTGATGAACTTGAAGCGATCGAGGTCGAGCACGATCACCGCGAAGAGTGCGTCGGGCTGTCTGCGCGCCCGTTGGATGGCGTTCTCGAGCCTGGCCATGAACAGTATGCGGTTGGGAAGCCCGGTGAGACTGTCGGTGAGCGCCTGATCGCGCAGGCTTCTCTCCAGGCGGGCCCGATCGGTCACGTCGTGCACGACCAGGAGCCGCCCCAGCGCGCGGTCCCTCTTGCTGAGGGGGGTGATGTTCACCTCGAACTCTCGCTGATAGCCGTCGCCTCCGGTGGTTATCTGAATGCGCTCAGTACCCGCGGCATAGGGCGCGGCCAGTTGCGGCCAGGCCTCCCAGGTCTCGGCGAGCGGCTGCGCCAATATGTCCGCCGTCGGCCGGTCGATGAGCTCGCGGGCAGCCTCGTTGAGGTCCACCACCCGGTCGGTCTCGTCGAGGACCAGCAGACCGTCCTTCATGTTGTCCACCAGAACCCGCCGGGCCACGGGGACCAGCGTGAAGAGACGGAATCGGAACAGTCCCCAAGCCGCGATGACCCCCGCCAGCCCGAAGACCACAGGAGTGAAGTCGTGCCCGGGGAGCGTGCCGGGAAGGAGGATGTAGGCCATGTTCCACGCCAGAGTCACCAGCAGACCCAGGAATAGCACCAGTGGCTGGCCGCGCTGCGACCGCGGGGCTGTTGTCACCGCGAAGATGAGGAGGACGGCGGCGCAAAGAGCCGCGGCGTAGCTGTAGGTGGTCAGCACCCAGAACCAGGTGCCGAACGTGCGGCCCACTATCGCATAAGAGCCGCCTGTATCCAGCCAGACATCGGCGCGCATGAGATGGTGGAAGCCGTTGGTCCACAGCAGAACGAGCGAGACGGCGGGAACGATGCTTAGAAGGACCAGATTGCGCCGCTTGAGCCAGGAGCGCCGCCCGGTGTAGTCGAGGGCCATCACCAGCGAAAGGGTGGGGATGAAGACGATTGCGACGTATTGGAGGTCGGCCCAGAACAGCTTCGCGTCGAGGCCGACCGCAGCCAGCTCCAGAGCGTCGCCCAGCGCCCAGAAGGCTGCCAATCCCGTGATGATGGCGAACGGAAGCGCGCCCGGGAGGGAGCGATTGCGCCAAGCGTGCCAAGCCAGCCCGATAGCGAGCGGGACGACGGCAGCAAGGAGCAGCAAGCTAGGTGTGAATGCGAATCGCACGCTGGTTCCTCACCCGTTTTGTCGGCATAACGGGGGAGGAACTGAAGCGGGCGGCGGCCTTGGCCAGGGCTAGGAAAGTATGTCTTTGCGGCGGAAGACGACGTAGGCGATACCCGTCATCCCCACGATCCAGACCGCGAAGTTGATAAGCGCGTCGACTATCGGATCCCAGTCGATCGGATCCCGGAAGAAGTTGACCCAAGCGCCGAAGTGAGTGGTGAACAGATAGGGCTGCAGGAAATCGAAGACACTCAGGCTTCCAAGGACAAGCATGATGATCACCAGCACCAGCGCCGCCCCCACCGCCGTGAGGCTGGAATTGGTGAGGGTGGAGAAGGCGACCGCCAGCGAGACCACCGTGGCCATGCCCACGAGGACGAACACATAGGCCAGGAAGATGAGCCAGATGCTCTCCCCCACGCCCACGCTCTGCCCGGTTAACAGGGTCAGGGGCTTCAGACCGTAGATGGCTCCTCCGGCGATGAGCGAGCCGATCGCCAGGATCACCAGCCCGATGGCGATGTACAGATTGGCGACGAACCACTTGGCCATGAGTAGGGTCCCCCTGCGTATCGGCTGCATGAGGACGGTGCGGAGCGTGCCGGACTCGGCCTCGCCGGCGATGGTCTGGCTTCCGGCCATGGAGGCCAGCAGAGGCAGGAGGAAGGTCACCAAAGCGAAGAGCGATGCCACAGCCACCAGCAGTCCGTTGCTGGTGATGAGGTCGAAGAACTGCGGTCCCCCCTCCTCGGGGGAGGGCGGGCCGCCGCCCGATAGGCGGAGAGCCGCCGTGATTATGAACGGGATGAGGAACAGGCCGGCCCAGCCGAAGTAGGTGCGGCGCAGAGTCAGGATCTTGAAGAACTCCCGGCTGACGTGGCTCACTGGCGCTCCTGTTCGTCTTCGCGAGCGGTGAGTTCGAGGAACATGTCCTCGAGCCCCTGCTCGATCGCCGGGACCACGGCCAGGATGTCGATCTGGTCGGCCACCAGTCTGCGGACCATCTCGGGCACCATTTCTTCGTCGGCCTCGACCACGAGGTACTCCTCATCTTCTTTGACGCCGTTTGGTCCCGTGATGCCCCGGAGGACCTCCAGAGCTTTGCCCTGATCGCCGGTGAGCACTTTGACGGCATTGCTCGTGGGATGCAGCTGCGAGACCGGCCCTTGTGCCACCAAGCGACCCTTACGCACGATGGCGGCCCTATTGCACACCAGTTCCACCTCGTGCAGCAGGTGCGAGGAGAGGAAGATGGTCGTCCCCTGACGTCCCAACTCCCTGACCAGCTCGCGCACGTCCTTCATGCCCTGGGGGTCGAGACCGCTGGTAGGCTCGTCCAGGATGATCAGCTCGGGACCGTGGATCAGGGCCAGAGCGATACCCAGACGCTGGCGCATCCCGTGAGAGTAGCTGCCCACCTTGGAACCGCCCCGATCCGAGAGACCGACCATCTCGAGCACCTCTGTGATGCGTTCCTCGCTCACCGGACCGTTCATACGGCCCAACATGCGCAGATTCCGCCGCGCCGTCATGTTGCCGTAGAACATCGGGTCGTCCACGAAGCCGCCCATATGCCGGAGAGCCTGCTCGCGCTGCTCCGGGACCCGGTGGTCGATCACCTGTGCGTAGCCGTTAGTGGGATAGATAAGGCCGAATATCAGTCGGATGAGGGTGGTCTTGCCGGCCCCATTCGGTCCGAGGAAGCCAAAGATGTCACCTCGACAGACAGAAAGGTCGAGTTGATCGACGGCCTTCAGTTTGCCGAAGTGCTTGCTCAAGCCATGCGTGGACAGCACGACCGTCTCGTCGCTACATCTGTCATGCACCATCCCGATCGCGGCCGGAGCCGCGACGGAGACCTGAGACGGCGACGCGCTCGGGGCTGCGTCTCCGACCGCGGCGAGCCCAGCTTCGGCTGGCGACGCCGCTTCGGGCGCCGGCGTTGGACTCGGCGCCACTGCCTCGGGCGCCACGGCCTCCGGCGCCGTCGTACCTTCGGTGTCAGCGGACACTAGCGGCGAAGGTGCTGAGGTCGGCGGACGATACGCTTCCGGCGACGATCACGGTCACGGCATCTTGCTGCGCGGCACCTTGCCCGCCGCTCTGCCCGATGCTCGGTTCGATCTCCTGCTGCCATCCCATCAGGGTTAGAAGCGGGGTGGCGAACTGGAACGCGACCGCATCGTTCACCGTCGTCTTCTGGATGAACGGGAGCTGGGCCATCATCGACTGGAGCGTCTCCTGCCCGAGCGAGGCGGTCTTGGCCTGCACCATGACCACCGTGCCGAAACCGTCTCCGTAGACCTGGACCACGACCGGGCTCTTGAGAACCTCGGCGGCATCGACAGCGGCCCCGCTCGCGGCGCTATCGACGGCGCCGGCGGAACCACCAAGGGCGCCGAGCATCCCCTCGGGCACGTCGAACACGTAGGCACCCTGGAAAGCGTAAGCAGGATCGGTGGTCTGCGCCGTCAGGACATCGTAGCCGGCCTTGGCAGAGGCTTCCTCGATGGTCAGGGGCTCGAGGGCCGCGTGGGCTTTCTCGGCTGCCTCATCGGCACTCGCGTCCTTGCTCATCCAGTCGAAGGGCAGTTGCAGCTGTTTCTCTTCCACTTTGGCCCCCGCAGGGGAGGGCACATCGAAGATGCTATCGTCGATCGGGTCGTACGAGATGCTCGTGAAACCAGCGAGGAAGACCGGCTCGGTGCTTGCCTTGGCGAAGATGGCCACCTGGAGAGGCAGATAGGTCTGGCCGTCGATGGCCACGCTCACGCGACCGAAGAGAGTGTTTTCAGCCGTGGGCGTGAGGGTGAGCACGTAGCAGTTGCGGCCCGCGATCTGTTCCTGGCCGGCCACTGCAAGGGTGGCCACCGGGGCCAATCTCTCGATCATCTGAGGGATGGCCGTCTGAGGATCGAAAGACGCGTGATCAGCCCCGGCCTCCTCCCCTGCCGCCTCCATCGCGGCCAGGTCGGGCAGCGAGTAGACGGTCAGCGTGTTCGCTGTCGAATCGTAGAGGGTGGCTTTCTCGCCGTCGAAGTAGAGAACGGTATCGTTGAACATTCCCTGGGCTTCTAGGCGGGCCTTGCCGTCCTCTACCCACATACGGCCGCTTCCGCTCTGCAACAGAGCCGCCGGACCGCCGCCTCCCAGCGAGAACTCGACGGGGAACGTCCCGAGGAGGTTGTTCGTGATGCTGATATCCCCGCTCACAGCTGTAGGCGTCGAACCGCTATCCACCATCCGCGTGAGTAACTCAGCCGGAGTAACGGGGGCCAAGGCGGATTCTCCCTGGGCATAGGCTTTGACGAGCCCCGCCGAAAGACCGGCCGCCACGATGACCGCTGCCAGGGCGATCACGAGTACTCTCTGATATCTACGCATATCCGTTCCTTCCGAGATCACATTCCAGGAGACGCATGTGAGGGTCCTTTGTAGTCGCGCGGCTGAGCCGCGAACGACCGTCTCCGCCGCATCGACCAGGTCTGACGTCTCCCGTCTCTTCGAGGTTGCCTCACCGGGGGACTTTACCACGCCGGCGGATACGACAAACCCGGCCAACAAGTCTCAATCACACGTTCAGGATTCATTCAGGAAACTAATGCGAATATACTGCCATGGAGTCACACAGCATTGCTCAACCCCCCTCCTGAGCTGTGGCCCCAACCCTGTCCGGTGGTTGTTGGACCCGACCGGGGCGAGACACCACCACGCCCACACGGCGGAGACGGCGTTTGCGGCGTTCGGCGAGGCCGAACGCCGCGCCCGCCGTGTGACTCTCGTTAGATCCCCGCTTCTTTAGCCTCATCTCACTCGCTTCCATGACCCGCGCCCGTCGCTGCGGTAGCCGTGACGCCGCCTTTGAAGGGCGGGCACTCTCTGTTCCCGCAGTACCTGGTTGGGTGGTGGGACGCGGCTTGTGCGCAGCCGCGCGGCGGGCGATACTACGCGCACCATGATGGAGTTACGCATCTTCGTTCTCGAGGACGACACCCAGATGCGTTCCTTGCTGGTCCGCGGTCTGCGCGAGGAGGGGTACGAGGTGCAGGGCTTCGCCACCGGCGGGGAGCTGCTCCGCAAGGTGATCGAAGTGACCCCCGACCTCTTCGTGATCGACATCGGCTTGCCGGACACCGACGGACGTGACGTCTGCCAGGCTATCAGGGCCCAGGGCGTGTCGGCCCCGGTCCTCTTCTTGACGGCGCGCGACGCTCTCTCCGACCGTCTGTCGGGCTTCAGGGTGGGGGGAGACGACTATCTCACCAAGCCGTTTGCCTTCGCCGAGCTGCTCGCCCGCTTGGAGGCCCTCACCCGCCGGAGCGGCGCGGAACGCGTCGTCGAGACAGGTGGTCTGATTCTCGACCCGGCGAAGCACGCGGTGTCGTGCGGGGACGAGACGGTGCCGCTCACACCCACCGAGTTCCGCCTGCTGGCGAAGTTGGCGGCTGCCCCGGGGGAAGCGATACGGAGAAAGGCTTTGATAGAGACCGCCTGGCCCCATGGGGCCATCGTCTACGACAATACGCTCGACGCGTACATCGCGCGCCTGCGGCGCAAGGTGTGCTCGCTACCCGGGGCACCGCAGATCGTGACCGTGCGCGGCGTCGGCTACTCCCTGCAATGAGGCCGGGGCGCGGCACCTCGGCGCGGACCGGCGGCCGGCGAGGCCTCGCGTGAGGCGCTTGTTCTCCCGCATGGGAGTGCGGGACCGTCTTCTTCTCGCGGTCCTGGGTACCGTGGCCGTCGCCCTGGTGACCACGACTATGGTGTTCAATCTGGTCTTGGACGCCAGTCTGAGCTCCGACGCCGACGAGCGGCTCGCACAGATGGCCCTGGACGAGAGCCGCACGATCAGCATCTCGCCCAGCGGCCTTGTGAGCTTGGCTAGGCCCAGCGGTGACATCAAGCAGCTGGGTTCGCAAATATGGGTCTTTGTGGGCGACATCACCTACTCCGCGCCTACGGTCGATCCTGTGATCGAGGCAGCCGCCAAGGCGCTGGATGGTCAGCCGCGCCAGTTCGCCAACGTGCCAGGCTACGACGTGCGGCTGTACGGCATCCCCCTAATGAACCGGGGCGAGCGCATCGGCACCATCGTGGCGGGGCTGTCCACGGCTTCCTACACCCGCACCCAGAGGACGACTCTGGTGGGTACGATCGCCTTTACCGCGGTCCTATTGATCATCGTGGGGTTCGCCGGACGCTGGTCGCTCAACGCGGCCTTCCGGCCCGTGATGAGGATGACCGCCGAGGCCGAAGCCTGGAGCACGGAGGACCTCGACCGCCGGTTCGACATGGGGGAGCCTCACGACGAGGTCACGCAACTGGCCCACACTCTGGACGGCATGCTGGACCGCCTGGCGGCCAGTCTTCGCCGGGAGCAGCGATTCTCGGCCGAGGTGTCGCATCAGTTGCGGACTCCCGTGGCCAAGATAAAGACCGAGGCAGAGTTGGCCCTCCGCCGGGAGCGCGATCCCGAGTACTACCAGGAGGCGCTCGGCTCTGTCCTCTATAGCGCCGATCAGATGGCGCGCACGGTCGAGGCCTTGCTCGCCGCGGCCCAGGAAGAAGGCAGCCTCGCCCGCGGGCGGGCCGATGTCTGGCAGGTGCTGGCGGACGTGGTGAGCTCCATCGGTGTATTGGCCGACGAGCACGAGGTGGAGGTGAGGGTGCAGCCCCCGCCTCGCAATCTGCGGGTGGGAGTGGAGCGCGATATCGCCGTGCAGATCCTCCGTCCGGTAGTGGAGAACGCCTGCCGCTTCGCCAGAGCCGAGGTGCTTCTGAGAGCCTCCCGTAACGGCAAAGAGGTGTACTTCCTCGTGGAGGATGATGGTCCGGGAGTATCGGAGGAGGAGAAGGAGCGCATCTTCGAGCCCGGGGTGCGGGGCAGCGCTTCCGAGAAGAAGACCGACGGGGATCGAGGCACCGGGTTAGGGCTACCGCTGGCCAGGCGCCTGGCCCGGGCGGCCTCCGGCGACGTGGACGTCAGACCGGGATCGACCGGCGCCCAGTTCGTCGTGCGGTTGCCGAGCGGGTAGGAGGCCGCGCTACGGCCGCGCGCAGCGGGGCGGCGGCTTCAGCGGTACCAGAGGATGTGGTTCGCCTCCAGGGGAACGAGCGCTCCCGGGTGCCACGGGACCACCCGCGGTGTGTAGTCACTGGCGGGTCGCCTGGCCGGCAGAGTGGTCCGAATCGTGTAGGATCCGTCAGGGCGGTCCTCATCCCCTGACACGACCTTGTCGGCCGTGAACACATGGCGCTCGGGCACCTCCCCCTCTACGGGCTCGGCATACAGTTCGACCGATACCGCGCTCGGTGGGATGCTTCCGAGATCGACCTCCACGGTGAAAGAGTGCGTTTCGCCCTTGGGCCCGGACACGGTCTCCACCGAGTAGCCCAAGAACGCGATCTCGCCCCAGCGTCTTTCGAGGAGCGCGCGCCAGCTCTCGACATCTGCGGCAGCCGTGCCGGTCGCTGGCGCCCGGGAAGCGGTTCGCTCCCGGTAGGCAGCCGCCCTGGGCAGGTAGTAGCGCTCAAGGTAGTCCTTCATCATGCGGTTGCTCGAATACTGCGGTGCCAGGCGGGCCATGCTTTCCCGCACCCGGGCGATCCAGCGCCGGGGGATCCCCTGCGCGTCGCGATCGTAGAACTCGGGGATGATCTCGTTCTCGAGAAGATCGTAGAGACGCTCGGCCTCGATCGCGTCCCAGGCCGGATCGGAGTCGTGCTCCAGGCCGTCTCCCAACGCCCAACCCACATCGGGGGCGTAGGCCTCTGCCCACCAGCCGTCCAGCTCCGACAGGTTCAGACCGCCGTTGGCCAGGATCTTCATGCCGCTCGTGCCGCTCGCCTCCCAGGGACGACGGGGCGTGTTGATCCACAGGTCGACCCCATGGACCAAGTGCTCGGCGATGCCCATGTCATAGTCGACCAAGAAGATGACGTGTGGGCGCACGTCACAGCGGCGGATGAACTCGGTCCACTGCCTGATCATCGCCTTACCCGCCGTATCGGCCGGATGGGCCTTGCCGGACAGCACCAACTGCACCCTGCTCTCAGGGGCACAAAGCATGCGCTCCAACCGGTCGGGGTCGTGCAGGAGGAGATTAACACGCTTGTAACTGGTGAAGCGCCGGGCGAAGCCCAGGGTGAGGACGGCCGGGTCGCACAAGCAGGTGATGTCGGAGCCCAGGGTCTCGAGACTGCCTGCGACGGGGCCCTGACGTTCGACGTGCTCGCGCGCGATGGAGATGAGCTTGCGGCGGTTGGCATCGCGGAACTGCCACAATTCCTCATCGGTGGCCTGCCTGATCAGGTCACCCAGGCCCTCCAGTCCGGAGAGCCAGCGACCCTTCTCGCAGATCCTGGTCCACAGGGTATCGGCTTCCTTCGAGTCCCAGGAAGGAACGTGGATGCCGTTCGTGACATGGCCCACCGGAACCTCCCGGCGCGGCCACCGGGGGAAGAGCGGTTGGAACAGACCGCGACTCACCTCGCCGTGGAGGCGGCTGACCCCATTGACGGCCCCACTGCCTCGGATGGCCAGATAGGCCATGTTGAAGGGCTCGGCGCTCTGGTCCTCCGGCGCGCCCTCCGCTGAGGCGCCGCTGGGCGAGGAGCCGCTGTCTGAGATGTGGGCGTTCGGCGAGCACTCAACTGAGGCAGCGCCACCTTGGACACCGGGGCGGTACACCGGGCCGCAGATCGCCGGGGCCGGGCATCGACCCAATGCCAGCAGCTCATCGATCGTAATACCAAGTTCGTTCGCATACTCTCCCAGATACTCGGAAACGAGTGAGGGTGGAAAACGATCGAAGCCGGCTTCCACCGGGGTGTGGGTGGTAAAAAGGTTCCCGGCTCTCGTGGCGGTGAGGGCCTCCTGGAAGCCGACTCCGTGGTCCTGCATGTAGCAGCGCGCCCGCTCGAGGACGGCAAGCGCCGCGTGTCCTTCGTTGAGATGGCACATTTCGGGGTCCAGCCCCAGTTCGCGCAGCAGCCGCCAGCCGCCTATGCCGAGAAGCATCTCCTGCTGGAGGCGCACCTCAGGTCCGCCACCGTAGAGCTCGCTGGTGATCCCCCGGTCGGTCGGGCTGTTCATCAGATCGTTGGCGTCGAGCAGGTACAGCTCGACCCGGCCGGCAAGCACCTTCCACACGCGCAGGTGCACCGGGCGTCGGGGAAACTGGAGGTCGACGCTCACCCACTCGCCGTCGTCAGCGCGCAGTGGCATGATGGGAAGCTGCCCGGGATCGTTGTAGGGGAAGACCTCGATCTGGTCGCCGTCCGCGCTCAGTGCCTGCCGGAAGTAGCCCTGCTGCCAGAGCAGCCCCACACCTACCACGGGGACGCCCAGGTCGCTGGCCGCCTTGAGGAAGTCACCGGCCAGGATGCCCAGGCCGCCGCTGTATATGGGCAGGGCCTCGCTCAGGCCGAACTCCATGCTGAAATAGCCGACGAGGCGTAGGGGCGGACCCGAGGCGGCGCCCGCGCGGTGGGCGCCCACGCGGTGGGCGTCGGGGATCCGGGCTGGGCCGGGGCCCGACTCGCGTGGGTCCGCGGGAGCGCTGGCGCCAAGGGGGATGTGGGGAGTGGCGCCCGAAGAGGCCGACTCGGCCCTCTCGGCCTCTACGGGACTGGGGCTTGCCATCGACGCCGCTTCAGGCGAGCTCTTGGCTGAGGAAGCAGCATATTCGCTGGAGCCGCCGGCCGGGGATGCCGCCGGCTTGCTGGGGGCCTCAGCTGAGAGCGCCGCCGTCCCGTAGCTCTGCTCGAACCAGGTGGAGGCCTCGAGGGTCTCTCGCCGCGACTGCAGGTGTCGTTCGAGCAGCTCGAGGAATTCGGGATCGGCTGCGAACTCCTCCAATCTGGTCTGGGCGATCGTCTGCAAGATATGCCAGGGGTTGTGGGTCGTCTCCCACGATTCGGGCGCCAGACGTTCCCACAGTTCGTCAGAAGAATGGCTCCACGACCAACGCATATCGAGTGCCAGATCAACCAGCCCTTTCAAGGCGTCAGGTACGGTGGGCAGCGCGTAGCGGGGCTGAGCGGTCACTTCGAACCTCCTGGACGCGGCCGCCGGGCGATCGACCCGGCTGTCGCCGACGGGTACGCAGCGGCCTGTCGGGCGCGGTGGCAGGGAACTCGGCTACACCGTGGACCTTGGCGGTGCGCCGAGCCTGGGAGCACACAGTCGGGTAATCTAATCACACCACGATGGTATCCCATATACGACATCTCCAATCCTCTGATCCGCTCTTGGCAGAGCTGACCCGGCTGTATGGCGTCCAAACGTCCTACCGGGACTCCCGGGGCCGGTGGCGCGAGTCGCCCGTGGAGAGCATCGTGCAGGTGCTGCGAGCGCTTGGGGCGGAGCTCGGAGACGGGGACGCCGGCGACCCGCTTCGTGGTGTGACTCCATCCCGGATCACCACTGCGATTCGGGAGCGCAAGCGGCAGCTTTGGAGCCGGGTCCTGGAGCCGGTGATCGTGGCCTGGGAGGGGAAGCTGCCCCCTGTGCTGTTGCGCGTGCTCGCAGGTGGGCACACGCGGGAGTCTGTCGAGTCACTCCACAGGGGGTTGTCCGTCACGCTGGTTCTGGAGGGAGAAGCGGAGGCGTGCCGAGTGGCGACGCCGGGTCCTCTGGAAGCTGCAGCACAGGAGACGATTGGTCGCTCTCGATTCGAGTCATACTTCCTGCCAAGCCTCGACGTACCGATGCGCAGATTACCGCTGGGTCGTCACAGGCTACGGGTCGAGACGGGCGGGTTGGAAGCCGAGTCCACGGTGATTTCGGCTCCGCGACGGTGCTGGTCATCCCGATTCCCGATCAGTCCAGATGGAGAGGACCATGGGTCGTTGAGGGTCGGAGGGACCGATGACAGGGCGCAGCGCGGTTCGGGGTCATCGGCATGGGCCCTATCGGACCTCATGGCCGGACGTGCCGGGAGAGCTTGGGGTGTTTTCGCTCCCCTTTATGCCCTGCGCAGTGCGCGAGATTGGGGTGCCGGGGATCTCGCTGAACTTGAGGCGCTTCTTGGATGGGTGGCGGACCAGGGTGGAGCTCTTGTAGCTACTCTCCCCCTACTTGCAAGCTATCTCGATCGCCCTTTCGAGCCCGCGCCCTACCGTCCGGTCAGCCGTCTGTTCTGGAACGAGCTCTACCTGGCTGTCGACCATATCCCCGAGTGGGAGCGCTGCATGCCGGCGCGGGACCTATGGGGCTCTGGCGGTGTGCAGGCCCGGTTACGCCGACTTCGCGCGGAGGCGATGGTCGATTATCGGGAGGTTATGGCTCTTAAGCGGTCGGTACTGGAGGAGTTGGCTCGCTGCTTCTTCGAGAGCGGGGATTCGGGACGAGAGAAGGCTTTCGCGGCCTATATGTGTGCCCACCCTCATGCAGAAGAGTATGCAAGCTTCAGGGCTCGGACGGAGGCCGTCGGCAGGGATTGGAGAAACTGGCCGGTGCCGTGGACCCCCGGGCGGACGAAAGCATCCGTTGAGCGGTGCTCCGCAGCGCACTACCATCTCTATTGCCAGTGGCAGATGGAGCAACAATTGACCCGACTATCCGAGGACGCCGGCACGGATGCGCGGAGCGCACTCATGGCGGATAGTGGCCCCTGTGCGGGATCCAGCGACACTACGATCCTCGCCCAGCACCGCCGCGGGCTTTTTCTCGATCTGCCTGTGGGAGTGCATCCCGGCGGGTTCGACACCTGGAGGTGGCCAGAGCTCTTTGCCGCAGGGATGTCCACTGGGGCCCCGCCGGATGACTTCTTTGTTTCTGGCCAGGATTGGACCGTATCCCCACTCCATCCTGGGCGGGTCCGCGAGCAGGGCCACTCGTACTTTGCCCATTGCCTCCAACATCACATGCACCACTCCTGCTGGCTGCGGATCGACCACGTCATGGCGCTCCATCGGGTGTTCTGGGTGCCCGTAGGAGCACAACCGGCTCATGGAGTGTATGTTGAGTACCCCGCAGATGAGTTGTACGCGGTCTTGTGCCTGGAGTCACAGCGGCACCGGACGACTGTCGTGGGCGAAGATCTGGGTACCGTTCCGCCTGGGGTTCGGTCGGCTATGAGGAAACACGGGCTGCTCCGTACGTGGGTGCTTCAGACCTCGCTGCGACCCCGGAGGGTTTCGCCTGTCGGACCGGCACCCCGGCGAGCCGTGGCCGCCCTCAACACCCACGACATGTTCCCACTGGCTGGGTTCTTGCGGGGAGACGACATTGCGGCTCGTGTGGAGACAGGACAGCTCGACCAAAAGAGCGCGCGCCGGGAGCTGGCGGCGCGCCGCCGCATGGTGCGAAGACTGACTGCCTTCGCGTCTCCGACCGACCCTGGAGACGCGGGTCTCCTTCATGCGGTCCTGGTCTGGCTTGCCGCCGGCAAGAATGAGCTCGTACTCGTGAATCTGGAGGACCTTCTTTTGGAGGCACGCCCTCAGAATCTGCCCGGTACGGCGGGGCAGAGAGGGAATTGGCAAAGGAAGCTTGCCATGGGCCTGGAAGGGATCTTCGCCTCAGATGGGATCCTGGGGGCGGAATACCCGCGTCTCAAGAAGAATGGCCACACGGACGAATAAAGGTATCATCTAGCGAATGATCCAGCGGGACAGAAGGAGCCAGATAGCGGGATGGTCGATCCTCCCATAGACAGGACCTTGCAGAGCGTCGAGATCGCGCGCGCCCTGCGCATCTTCAGGGACCGTAAGTGGGTGATCATCGGGTTTGGACTGCTCGGCCTTGCGGGCGCCCTTGCTCTTTCGCTGTTGACTACTCCCCAGTACGAGGCGACGGCGAAGGTGCTATGGCAGAACACTACGCTCGACCGAGCGCTGTTCGACGCTTCGATATTCCAGATCAGCGATCAGGAGCGGGCTCTCGTCACTGGCGCAGATCTCGTTGAGCTAGACCAGGTGGCGGAAGAGGTCAAGAAGGAACTTGGGAGCTCTCGGTCGATCGAGTCCTTGCAGGGCATGTTAGGTGTCAAGGTCAACTCCAACGCGAACATCATCGACATCGTTGCAAGGAGCCCTAATCCGGTCGAACCTGCGGATATCGCGAATTCCTTCGCCCGTCAATTCATTCTCTACCGTCAGCAGGCCGATCGGGCTGTCTTGGCGAATGCCAGGGAGCAGGTGGAGGCCAAGCTTGAGGCCATGACTGCGGCTGACGCCGCCTCTGCCAGGGGCCAGACTCTCAGCCAGAAGGTCGAAGAACTAGCCGTCCTCGAGTCCATGCAGACCGGTGGATATGAGTTGGTTGAAGCGGCGAAGGCTCCAACAGAGGCGTACAACATACATACCTACCGCAACGCAGCGATCGGGCTCGTCTTGGGGCTCATCCTTGGTGTGATCGTCGCCTCCATTCTACAGGTCTTCGACAAACGGATGAAAGACGAGGATGCATTCGAGACGGAATTCGGCGTCCCCGTCATCGCGAGGATCCCGTTGGTCGGCAGCAGGTGGGGTGCTAGTCGTGGAAGGCGCTCGCGAGCCGCGGTGGGGTTCCGAGATCGCGGGTTTCTTACCCTCGAAGCCTTTCGCACTCTGCGTTCGAATCTCAAGTTCTTCGAGGTCGGCAAGGACCTGAAGACCATCCTGGTGACAAGTGCCCTGCCGCGGGAGGGGAAGTCGGTGACTTCGGTGAACCTTGCCCTGAGTCTGGCCATGTCTGGTTCCCGGGTGATATTGCTCGAGGCCGATCTCCGGAGGCCGATGCTCGACAAGTATCTGGGGTTGGACGGTAGCAAGGGTTTCACCGATTTGTTGGCCGGCTCGCGTCCGATTGCCGAGGTCGTTCAGATCGTGGGGACGGACAGGTTCCTTCCGCAGCATGATGGCCGCATCGGCGCTGCGAAGGCGAATAGCGAACCCGCTTCGAAGAGAGATCTTCTCTTTGTGGCTGCGGGCCCTCTTCCTCCAAACCCCGCCGAACTGCTGGCAATGGATCGAACATCTGACGCGCTGAAGCAGCTCACCACGGTCTGCGACTACGTCATTATCGATGCGCCCCCCATCCTTCTTGTCTCCGACGCGCTGGAGATCGCCAAGAAGGTGGACGGTGTGATCCTGGTCGCTCGCATGCGAGTCACCCGTGTCGATGAGGCGCAAATGACGCGGCAGAGTCTGGAGAGGATCGGAGTGAAGCCGTTGGGTGTCATCGTAGCCGGCGTAGCGAGGGCAAAGGCATACTACCGTCGCTACGGGGGCTACTACGCCGAGGCCTAGGCCGCCTGGTCTGCAGGGGAGAGATGCATGCGCAGGCTGAGTTTCTACCTGTTTCTGGTCTTCGTCTTCACCATACCCTGGCAAAGTGCACTGGCTATTGGTGGAAGCAAGACCCTAAGCAGTCTGCTCGGGATCGTCGCTCTCCTGGTTGCCGTTATGGCCCTGTTTCTCGAGGGCAGGGTGGCCAAGCCCCCAGCATTCATCCTCGCGTTCGGTGCCCTTATCTTCTGGCAGCTGATCACCTACTTCTGGAGCCTGGAGCCAATGTCGACGCTCACGAGGGCTATGACGATGGTGCAGTTGTTGGCCATGGCATGGCTTGCCACCGAACTCTCCCGCAGCGAGCGAGAGAGGCTCCAGATAATCGAGGCTTTCGTCCTGGGCTGTGTCGTTGTGTGCCTCGTCCTGGCTCAGGCCTACTTCTCAGGTCAACCCATGGTGGGATATCGGTACGCGCCCGCCGGTTTCAACCCGAACGAGGCAGCGGATATCATTGCTGCAGGGATACCTTTGGCGTTGCTTGTCGCAACGTCTTACAAGCGGGGTTTTCTCAAGTGGCTCAACATTGCCTATGTTCCGCTGGGGGTCTTCGCCGTGATTCTCACAGCCTCGAGGAGCGGATTCATCGCCACGTGCCTGGGGCTCGCAAGCGTGTTCTTCGCGCTGCGCTATGCCAGAACCTTGTATCGTGTGGTCTGGTCAGCACTCATCGTCGCCGTGTTTGCAGGCTTGTTCTTCGCTGTGCCGGTGAGCAACAACCTCGAGACTAATCTCCAGCGGATCACTTTCTCGGCCGACGAGGACTCTGTCGGCACGCTAGCAGGACGCACGGAGATCTGGTCCGCAGGCTTGGCGGCCTTCGCTGACCGTCCGATAGCCGGCACGGGCCTCTACACTTTCAGGGCGGCCACCGAGAGCAGCCTAGGGGAAGAACGCGCGCCTCACAACATCTGGCTTGAAACGGCAGTCGAAACCGGCATCATCGGCTTGGTCTTGTTGGCGACTGCATGGGTGACGGCGATCATCCCGGTGTTGAAGCACCGGGATTTCCGCATGGGGTTCCATCTGACCTTCTTTCTTGTGCTCTTGACGACCTCGCTTGTTGCGAATCTGATAACCAGCAAAGGTCTCTGGATAGGACTGGCCATCCTTTCAGTGACCTCAGCGGTCCGGGGTGCCCGGTTGGCCCCTGAGGCGTCTCGTCGAGAGCTGGAGACGCGCGTCTCCATCATGGAGGAAAGCTAGTCAGCTTTGGCGCGAGGAAGGCAACGCGCTATTGATTGCCGTGCCCATCTCGTGGACGGCGGAGATGGCAGTACACGTGGGCTCCACTCATAGCAGAGTCACGTTCACTACCGTAACACCCGGAACAGTGCCGATCTGCGGTCCATCATAGGTACCGTTATTGATCGCGCAGTTGGCTGGGTAGCTAGCTGGAGCCGTTGCGCACCCTATGAGAGAAGAACCGCCCTCGGCTGCAATGTCATCGATGACGACGTTTCTCGGATCATGGAAGTTTATGCACGGGCCTGAAGCGTCAGTTTGCTTGATTGTCAAGGTGTTGAAGGTGACAGTCGTGAACCGTCCACCTATGACTACGCCGTACCGACCGTTGGTGGCGTCGGCCACCGTATTGGTGAACGCGATGTCGTGCGATTCTCCACTGGAGGCGTAGAGGTGCAGACAGTAGCCCCCTCCCCCTGTGAGCAAGAGGTTGGTGAAGGTCAGCCGGAAGCAATCGCGCTCAATGTAGAGGGCGTGCTGCTGATTGTTGTACTTCACCGCCTCAAGATCCAGATTGACAAAAGTCGAGTCCTGGATTTTCGCCATGAAGAGAGGCTGCAGGCAATCACGGGCCACGATGTCCGTGACGACCCAGCCAACGGCCCCGGCGCCAGAGCCGAGCTTCAGACCGTAGTGAAGTCCCTCAAAGCGCAGATCATGAGCGGAGCAATTCTGCGCTCCCACCATCAAGAGGCCACTGACGTTACTCGCATAGCTTGACGCTTTGAAGGTGATTCCGGCGATGTTCACATCGGACAGACGTTCGCCCTGGAGGATGAACGCGCTCTCCGAGGATCGCGCGGGCATGGTGAGGATTGTCTGTCCCGGGGTCCCCTGGAGGGTAAGATTGGATCTCAGATCCACAGTAGAGGTGACGGAGTAGGTCCCCGCTGGGAGAGTGACTGTACCTCCGGTGGGGCGGGCGTCGACGGCCCTCTGGATCGCCTGAGTGTCGTCGCTTATCCCATCTCCCTTGGCTCCGTAGTTGGAAACGCTGAGAGGAGGCAGGTAGGCCGTCTTCACAAGAAGGTTGTGCAGGACCTGCGCTACCTCGCCCCGTGTGGTCGCCTTCCTGGTGTCCCAACTCGCCAGATTGCTGATGCCGGCCAGAAGGCCGCTGTACTCAGCCCACCTGATGTTCTTGCCGTGCGTGGGGTCAGAGCTGTCCAGCACTCCTTGCCAATCATCGGGCGGCCCCTGAAGCAACGACCCCGTCGCGCGGGCGACTATCGTGATCAACTGCATTCGGGTGGTCTGGTCGAGAGGACCGAATGAACCATCGGCGCGACCTCGCATCAGACCGTTGTTCGCCGCCGCCGCTACGTAGTGGTAAGGGTAGAGGCTTGGAGCGCTATGCGGGACGTCCATGAACGCGTGTGAATCTAGTTCGGTAACGGTGAATCCCATGGCCAGGACGATCATTTTGGCGAGTTGCTGACGTATGACCGGATTGGACGGCCCAAAGTCGCCGTTGCCGTATCCCCCGATGATGCCCAGGTCCGCAATGTCCTGGATGGCGGTGTAGTAGGGGTGATCGGTGGGGACGTCGCGAAACGACTGGGCCGTTGCCGGGCTGGCGACCGTCAGCGACAGAATCGCAGCCGCCAAGACTCCTGTTATCCAGAGTGCGATTCTCATGAGCGAGTCACTTCCTTTCGGGTCCACAGAGCCGCGGCGCCGTGCGTGTGTTCCTGAATTCATTGTACCGGGAAGGGTGAGGCTGCCTGCATCATCTTGACCCGGGCGATTTCGCTCTTAGTAAGCCCGATTCGTTCATGAAGAACTCCCTCAACCCGTTCCCAACGAATCCTGCTGAGTGCCTCCTCTTCCTGCTGCAGCGCCTCTTGGCGGGTCATCTGACCCGCATTGATCATGTTGCAGTAGCCCCAGCAGTCCTTCGTACAACCCACAGTCTTCAAGAAGAAGAAGTTCACGACTTCATGCAGGACGCAGTCTGTCCTCCATGTGGAGATGTGATCAGCGGGCTTGACCCAGCCCAGCTCCCGCGTGATGGTCTCTTTGATCTTCCGCCGCTCCCACGCGATGTAGTCGAATACCTTGATTTCTTGGATGGCAGGATCGTCCAGCTTCGGACGATCGCGCGCGAAAGGCGCATTGCCCTTCACCGGGAACTCCAGCCGCTGCTTGAGGCTGAAGTACTCAGTTCTGTAGAAGTTGATGTCACGTAGCCTGTTCCACTTGGATCGGAGCATTCCCGGCAATGCCCTCTCCTCGATGCGCTCAGTGGATTCCGCCGAGGATGTTCCCCAAAGAATCAGCGGCACGTCGTGTTTCTCGGCCGCTCTATAGGCCGCGGAAACGTAGCCGTACGAGCATTGGCGGCAGAGGGACAGCATCATATTCGCCAGACCGAGCGGCACCGCTGCACGGGTATTGGCCCGCACGATCTTGGTAGCCACGTCCTGTTTCGATCGCACCACCGACAGGTCCACACCCAGCGCGCGGCACGTGTTCTCGATGTTTCTCACTGCCTGCGGATTGCGAAATTCATTGTCGAAGTTCACGGCCAGCGGCCTGAGTCCGTACACCTTCTTCGCCAGATACAGCACATAGCTGCTGTCGCGGCCTCCACTCAGTGGGACGATACTGTCGTAGCCGGTCGGCCCCGGCCTCCGCTGAGCCAGCAGTTCCTTGAGCGCCGTCTCACCTGACAGTGTCTCTGGAACATAGCTCCGGCACAAAGAACACACGCCATTTTCATCGAAAGATATTCCTGGAACCGAGGCAGGCATTATGCAGGCAGTGCATCGATTCATGAAGCCTCCGCAGTGAGCCTTCTATTCACGATCTGCGCAGCCATGAAACGGCAAGATCCGTGTAACCAACATCTCAACATCTCTATTCTCCAAGCTTGGCTGCCGCCAAACCGCCTGCGCCGAAACCAGAGGGGAGAGCCCGAAGCTTCCCAGGCAGATATCCGACGGACTGCGAGGTCGTTGTCGACGAAGTGCCGCCCGGGGTTGCCAACACTACGTTATCGAATGCGACTCCTGTACCCAGCTCCTCGCCCTCATATACGCCGTTGCGGAACACCACGTCAACGGGTTGCACGTATCCCCAGCCCACGAGCGCGTCGCCTCCCGAGGCTCTGAAGCGGTCGAACGTGATGCTGGCTCCGCCATAGAACTGGATGACCACGCCTCGCGAATCGGCTAGAAACGCGCCATCCTCAAACACGATATCGGACCACCCGCTCCCAATGACCAGAGGCGATCCGCCGGTCCTGGCGTCGAGACTCACATTGGTGAACGTAAGGTCGCTCGAGGAACCACCCTCGACCCAGAGATGCAGCGTGTAGCCGGACCCACCGGAGAGGCTGCAGTCGGAAAAGCTGAGTCCGCGGCATTCCCGCTCAAGGTAGACAGTATGATGCTGGTTGTCTGGAAGTCTGACTGCCTGGAGGTCAAGACGCGCGAATGTCGAGTCGTGCACATGGGAAATGTAGAGGACCGTTTGGCAGTTGCGGGCCACGACATCGCTGACCGTCCAATGGTCGCCGACCTGCCCTGAGCCCAGCTTCATGCCATAGGACAGATTGTCGAAGCGCAAGAAGCTCGCTTTGCAGTCGCGCGCTCCGACCATATAGACGCCGCTGACGTCACTGCCGTGGTCATCCGAGCGAAAACTGAGCCCGGAGAGGGTGACTTTTTGGAGATTGGTTCCCTGCATGATGAAGGTCTGCGAGGACTGCGCCGGCATGGCGAGGACGGTTTGCCCCCGTATTCCCTCGATGGTGATACCGCTCTCAAGCTCCAGGGTTGACCCGACCAGGAACACGCCCGCCGGGATCATCACGTTGCCGTGGTCGTCAGAAGCCGCGTCGATCGCCGCCTGGATAGCCCCGGCATCGTCGGTAACCCCGTCAGCCCGGGCCCCATAGTCCAGGACGTTGAAGGTATGGCTGCCGGTCGAGACGGAGACGGACACGCCAATGGCGACGCAAACAGCAACAACGACCGCTGCTGCCGCCAGCAGCCACGGGCGAGCATGGCCCGCCGAGCGCCAACGAACGGGGAGCGACACGTGTTACTCCGTTCTGTAGAGGGGTGTGGATTCTATACCGGGCGGACCGGCTAGACAAATGCCGTGGCATTCTCGCAGCATACAAGCAGGCCGGCGTCTCACGGCGCCGGCCTGTCCGCCCAGCATATTCCTGGCTCTTCGGCTCGCTATTCCAGGAGGGTAAGAGTGCCGAGGACCTCGGTCAGTTCGCGGTCTGCCATTGGCCCAGCCTAAGTGATATCCCCCAGGTTGACATGCGACCTCGGTTGACTCTCAGTCTGCGCTCACCGAGAAGCTGCCCGGGCTGGTGGCCCAGCTCATGAAGTCGCCGGTGCCGGCCACCGGCCGGTAGGCTACGATGACTTGGTAGTCCCGACCGGACGGTACGCCGGTCACGCTGAGATCGGTGGAGAAGCGGCTGCCGGTAGCTGCCACCAGTTTGGTGGCAAACCAGTCGTCCGAGCTGGAACGGACCCACACCCCGAACTCACCACCAGCGAGAGCGGTGTTCGTGGTCCAGCTGGCCGTGACGCTTTGAGTCGAGGCGTAGCCGCCGGTGCCAATCGGGGCGGTGATAGTGATCGTGGGAGCGGTCGTTCCGATCGTGGTCGGCTGCAGGGTCGCGGTGGTGGGAGCCCGCAGTGTCACCCCGCTCGCGTCTATCCCGGTCCCGGAGCCGATTTGAGTCCCGTAGTAGACGCCGGAGATGGAGCTGCCGCTTGAGGCCCCTTTAAAGAGCCGCTGGCCGCCAGCCGCCTCCAGGCCGGTGATACGGGTGTTGGTGGAGAGGATCTGGATGAGGGCCTGGGTCGAATCACTCTGCCCCGGTATGACGAGGCCGTTGATGGTGATGCGGTCGTAGTCGTGGCTGAGGTAGATGGCCCGACTGCCTTCCCTGGCATCCACGGTCAGGTTGTTGAAGGTGATATCGTGCGAGCCGGTGCCACCGTAGATGTGAATCCCATAGCCGGAGCCCCGTCTGAATAGAGTGTTCGTGAAGCTGAGGTTAGTGGCGTTCCGTTCTATGTAGATGCCATGGGTCTGGTTCGACTGTGTTTCCTGCCGACCCACCGCGTCTATGTCCCAGTCGGTGAACACCCCCCCATTGATGTCGCTTAAGTACATGGGCCGGAGGCAGTTCACCGAGACGATGCCCGAGAAGCGGTAGTTGGTGCCGATGGCCGAGGCGTTCCCCGTCTTGATCCCCCAGAACAGGTTGGTCAGGCGGATGTTCTCCAGGGTGAGGCCCTGGTTGGAGCCGGCCCACACGGCCCCCGCATTGTCAGTGTAGGCAGCCGACCTAAAGCCCAGGTCGCGGATGGTGATGTTGGACCTGCCTTCGATGTTGAATATCCAGGTCAAGCTGGACCGGGCCGGCATGGCAAGAACGGTCTGGGTGGGCCCGTCCCCCTGCACCACCAGGTTGCTCGGCGGGTAGATGGAGCTCGATACCGCATAGGTGCCCGCGGGCAGGTAGGCGGTCTTGCCCGCCGCCGCCGCCGCGTCCATACACTTCTGGATGGCGGCACTGTCGTTAGTCACCCCGTCAGCCTTGGCCCCATAGTCCCTCACGTTGAGTGTTGCCGAGGATGAGGGGGTGGGCGGGGCTGTCGTCGAGGTCGTCGACCTCACCGTCGTCGTCGTGGCCCGCAGAGTCGTGGTGGTGGGCGGCAGCGTGGTTGTCGTACTCGGCAGGGTCGTGGTGGTCGCGGTCGGCCGCACCGTCGTGGTCGTGGTCGGAGCGGTCGCATGCACTGAGAAACTGCCCGGGCTGGTGGCCCAGCTCGTGAAGGCGCCGGTGCCGGCCATCGGCCGGTAGGCCACGATGACCTCATAGCCCAGGCCGGCGGGTACGCCGGTCACGCTGAGAGCGGTGGAGAAGCTGCTGCCGTTAGCCGCCACCAGTTTGGTGGCATACCAGCCGCCCTGGGGCGAACGCACCCACGCCCCGAACTCACCGCCGGCGACATTCCTGCTCGTGGTCCACCTGGCCGTGACGCTTTGGGTAGAGGCGTAACCGCCGATGCCGGTCGGGGCGGTGATATTGATCCTGGGAGCGGTCATGGTGGTCGTGGTCGTGGTGGGTGCGACCGTCGTGGTGGTGCTCGGCGGCCTGATCGTCGTCGTAGTCGTCGGCGCGATGGTCGTGACAGTTGTCGTCCCCCCGAGACTTACGTTCTCGAGGCTGACCCCGCTGGCGTTCCCCAATGCCGGGCCCGCGTAGGTCCCGTTTCTCATGATCGCCCCGTCACAACCGCCTGCCACCAACGATGAGCCGCCCGAGGCCGAAAAACGGTCGAAAAGGATGTTGCTGCCTCCGTAGAACTGGACTACCTGCCCGCCGGCCGTCTTCATGGTTGTGTCGGTGAAGGTCACATTGGAGAAGCCGCTCCCGATAACCAGGGGGTAGCGGCCCGCAGTGGAGTCCAGACTCAGTCCGTCGAAGGTGAGGTCGCTGGAACTGCCCCCAGACAAATAGAGTTGCAGGGTATATCCCGAACCGCCCGATAGAGTGCAGTCGGTGAACGTGCAGCGTCTCACCTCGCCTTCAACGTAGATCGAGTGCTGCTGGTTGCTTCCGACCATCCGCACTGCCTCAAGGTCGAGTCGGGTGAAGGCCGAGTCCCTAACGTAGGAGATGTAGAGGGGAGCAAGGCAACTGCGGGCCACGATGTCGGAAATGACCCAGCCGCTACCCATGTTGCCCGAACCCAGTTTCATTCCGCGGTAGAGTCCTTCAAGGCGTAGGTTGCTCGCCCGGCAGTTTTGGGCTCCCGACAAGAAGATGCCCCCTACGTTGCCCGCATAGCCGTCGCTGCGAAAGGTGAGGCCGGTGATGGTCACGTTGGACAGGTCCTTGCTGTCCATAATGAAGGTCTGCCCGGACTGCGCGGCCATGTAAAGGATCGACTGTCCCGGCGTGCCCTGGATGGTGACATTGCTCCTTGGGTGCACGGAGGAATTAACACGGAACGTCCCCGCAGGGAAGACCACGGTGCCCGCAACCGGAGCGGCTGCGTCTATCGCTTGCTGGATCGCCGCGGAATCGTTGGTCACGCCGTCGCCTTTAGCCCCGTAGTCGAGAACGCTGAAGCTCTGGCCCGCGGCGTTGGCCTGAGAGTTCACAAGAACCAGCAACACGAGGAAAGCGACGAATAGGAGTGCTAGTGAGCGGATGAGTCCGATGCGTTGCTTACCAGTCGATTGGACGAGGGCAGCTTGACACTTCATCTGTTGCCTCCATAAGCAAGGCCTGACCCGAGAAGGCGCTAGGCCTCCAGGGTCAGGCCTGGAGACTTCGGCAACCCGGCTGACTCTGGTGGAGTCCCGTGGCTTTGCGCCCCCACCTCACGATGGGTTTGCCTTTTCGTTTCTGGCTAACTGCTACTGTTAAAGCAGGAGTTCTATCGGCGGGCCGACGGGTTTCCTTGAGCGTTGATTACACTGTGGGAGAAACCGCTGGACCGCGGACACGTTGGGCCGTAGCCTAGACGCCAACTCGATGGCCGTCTGAGCGAGGACCGAACGCGGCCGAAGGATGTGCAGCGAAACTGCCCGGGCCGGGACAGACCCCTGCCGTTTCTGCCAGCTTGGCAGCGCATGTTCTCGAGCGGTTGAATGTCGGGTGGCCTTGGTTTGGTGAGCTGCAAGCAAGCGTCGTAGAATGATGGTCGCGGGGCTAGTCTCCAGACCATTGCTTTTCAAACTGGGCAAAGCGGGCTGCTGTAACTGATGAACACATCGCACATGTCGGAGACCGAGGACCAGCCCGCTCCCGGGAAACCCCTGCCGATCGCATCGTCCGCCGAGACTCGCACGGCCGGCAACGCGAGAAAGGCGAAGATAGCTTTCTTCGGGCACTTCGGGCGAGGCAACTGGGGCAACGAAAGCACCCTTCAGGCAACGCTCTGCTGCCTGCGCCGTCTGGCGCCGGACGCGGAATTCATGTGCATCTGCACCGGTCCGGACACGGTCGCTAGGACGTACAGCATCACCGCAGTACCCAGCAGGACCTTCTCAGCCGAGCGCCGGACTCCCCATAACAGACTGATCAGATCGGCGCGGAGGCTCGTGGTCGGAGTGCCCCGCGAGCTTCGCCAGTGGATAGGGAGCCTCAAGACACTGCGAGGTACGGACGCGCTGGTCGTTCCAGGGACCGGCTTGTTGAATGACGTCGATACTTTCCTCTCCTGGGGTCCATATGACATGTTCCGCTGGTCAGTCGCCGCGAGATTGTGTCGCTGCAAGGTCCTCTTTGTAAGCGTCGGAGCCGGTCCTCTCGACAGCCACGCCGGCAGATTCCTCGTCAAGTCAGCGCTTTCCCTGGCGGACTTCCGCTCCTACCGGGACGAGTCTACGCAGCAGTATCTTGAGGGAATCGGGTTCCGGGCCGGCCATGACCCCCTCTATCCGGATCTGGCCTTCAGCTTGTCGGAGGATCTGGCACCAGAACGCAACGACAGCTGGAAACCCAGACCGGTCGTCGGCATCGGGCTGATGAAATACGCCGGGGAATACGGCTTCGAGAAACCGACCAGGGTTGTCTATACAGCGTACCTGCGGACTCTAGTGGATTTTGTCGAGTGGCTGCTTCTCCGAGGATACGACGCCCGGCTACTGATCGGGGACGTCGTCGACAGACCCGCAGTGCAAGAGTTCAGATCATTGCTGGACGAACGGCCGGTGACGCAGGAAGCGGGCCGGGTCATCGATGAGCCTATCGAGTCCGTGGAGGGACTGCTGAGGCAACTCGTGGCAACGGATCTTGTGGTGGCAACTCGCTTTCACAACGTCCTCTTGGCGCTGCTCCTCAACAAGCCGGTCATCGCAATCTCTTTCCACCACAAATGCACTTCGCTCATGAGTCAGATGGGATTGTCGGAGTACTGTCAGGACATCGATCGCCTGAGCACCAGCAGACTCTTCGGGCAATTCTCCGAACTCGAGCAGAACGCAGGTGATGTGAAGCGGATGGTGGCCGAAATAGTCGGTGCAAAACGGGACGCGCTGGCCGAGCAATACGGCATCATACTAGAAAGGATCTGGCCGGACACGGTGTCAAGGCCACTCCCCTGAACCATCGGATCGTTCACGCGAGCGGGCCCCACGGTTGCCACCGGCCAGGAACCGACCTCACTAGGGTCGCTGTTCACGCCCAAGATCTTACGTACCCCCACCGTGCCTTGCTCTCGGATGTGCAGACAGGTGGTGGTCACTCGCGAGGTTCGGGGCGGAATCGACCCTGTTCCCACTGTCCCCGGTACCAGCGTGCGGTGAGGACCAACCCCTCGTCCAAGGGAACAGCCGCCTTCCACCCAAGCAACTCTTCGGTGCGGGCCACATCGGCGACCGGTTGACACTCAAGTGGACGATCGGTGAGGGCGCCGAGCTCAAGACCGACGCTCGGATTCGCAAGTGCGGCCAGGCTTTCGGCCACCGAGCGCACCGAAGTGGCCTCACCCCGGCCGACGTCGACGGTCTTTCCACCCAGGCCCTGTCGACCTCCCGCGCGGACGAAGGCTTCGACCACATCCTCGACGTACACCCAATCTATCAGGCGCTGCCCGCTGCTCAGCTTCGGGCGTTCGCCCCTGAAACAACTCACAAGTACATAGGGAACCAGCTTCCGCAGGTCCATCTGGCCGGGCCCGTAGACCATGAACAACCGGAGTACTACAACATCGAGTTGGTACAGCGCGTAGAACATGCGTGCGTAGCTGGAAGCGGCGCACTTGGCGGCGGCGTAGGGCGAGCAAGGAACCAGGCTGTTCCCCTCGAGCTCGGGCTCCTCCATAGAACCTGCGAGAACCACTCTGCCGACGCCGGTCTCTGCAGCGGCTGTCATGACGTTGACCGCAGCCATGAGGTTGCTCTGGATGGTGGCTTGCACCCAGGAGAGTTCTCTTGAGCCGGTCACCTCGCTGGCGAGATGGAATACCAGCCTTGGTCTCACCGCTGCGATGACCCTGCGTGCCTGGTCCAACTCTGAGAGATCGGCCTGCCACCACCGCACCTCTCCCTCGTTGGCCGCCAGCGTTCTCCGCGAAACGGCATGAACCTCACCGGCAAGCGCCAGACGGCTAAGCAGACGGGAGCCGATGAAGCCACTTGCCCCAGTGACCAGGACCGGACTACTCTCCGTGCGAGTTTGCATACCCATCAGTCAAGACCACCTCACAACGGATCAGCCGCAGTCAGAAGGCGGGCGTCTACCAGACGCCCGGCCGCTTCTTGAACAACCGCAAAGGGCACGCCCGACCTGTCGGCTATGTCCAGCAGGTCATGGTTCCCATCAGACAGGCTCAAGACCCAAAGCAGCGCCCGTTCAGCTGTTCCTATGGAGGTGTAGAGTCCCCGTTTGCCAAGTTGCGGCTCACATTTGGGGTTGAGATTCCTGAAGGTCCGGTTGCCGTCCAAGACAGCGAGTATCTCGACGATCCTCCTGTAGCTGTCTCCGAGGCTCTCCACCGTCACAAAATCCAAATCATCGGCGGACGTATGGTACTCGGGGTAGGACCCGTAGGGTGTTCGCGAGAAGCGGCCGACCGGAAGGTCGAACCCGGGCGAACAGTACTGTCGTTCGTCATAGCCGTAGGGATCGAAGTCGAGGATCTCGTGAGGCTGCCCACTGTGACTGAGCACATGAGCGGCCGCGCGGTCGATCTCCGCATCGCCTCTGCGGCTCCTTTTGTAGGTGATCACACCGCGATCGCCCAGGCCGGTAAGTACCAGTCCATGCCGAATACGGGGGACTCCGCTCTCGTTCAGGGCCAGCCAGGTGATCGCGCCGATCGTCCCCGGGATGAAGAGGAACCGGTACGAATAGCGGCGTCCAGCCAAGCTCATCTGTCTTGCCAACAAAGTCGCCAGGGAGACTCCCGAAAGATTGTCGTTGCAGAGGGACGGATGGCAGGCGTGACAGGAGATCAGTATCTCTGCATCCTCGGCCCCTCGCAGATAGAGCTCCCCGTAGGTCAAGAAGCCGTCATCAAGACTGGAATCTATCAGAACCTCATAGTCACCTTCTCGGAGACCGAGAAGATCGCGATGACTCAAGCAGAACCCCCAATTCTCCTCGTAGTATGAAGTCCTATAGGGAGTCCACTCGGGCCGATCGGGAAGAGTGAAGAGATGGGGTCTCAGCTCCTCCAATGACATGACCCGGTCTACCGGCACGCTGTAGCTGACGACGTGCAGATTCGACCTCTGGAAATCGATCACCTTGCGGCCTTGAGCATCCTTGACGTATGCGTCCCGTATATTCCACTCGCGAGGCACGGTCCAGTCGAACACCCGAGTCCCGGAGGGCACCTCACGGATCTGGAGGGGGATATAGCGCCCGAGAATATCCATGGTCTGGCGAAACCCGTTCCCGGTGATGCTCCGGCAGATCGGATGAAGTTCCTCGATCAGAGCATAGATCTCCCGGCCGATCGCCGAGCTGTCAAGGGAGATGTCAAAGCCTGGACGGTCCACGTGCCTCAACCCTTAGTCCACTTCCCTCTGACACCAAGACCGCGCAAAGAACCCGCGCTCATCCTCGAGCTTCTCCAGATCGATCACATAAGCGCCTGGCAGGGGAGTAGGGTGGCGCAGCTTGCCTCGCGCCAGACCTCCCATGTCATCCTACCGTCGAGTATAGCCGTGTTCAGTTACGGTGCAAGTGGTCGGCTGCGGGCTGAAAGTGAGTGACTGCCCCTTCGGTCACGACGGATGCCCGCTCTCTGTCTCCTTGAGGAGGCATTCCACCTTCTCCCTCGAGCGTGAGACAATCGTGGTCGATTACATTTGGCTCTGGGGACTCTAGTCTCCATCGGGTGCTAGGCTCTGCAAACGCGAGGGCAATTGGAGAGGCGAAGGTGGCGGAGCCGGCTTATCGCGTCAGCATCGGTCTTCCGGTCTTTAACGGAGAGCAATACCTTGAGCAGTGCATCCAGTCGCTGCTCGCGCAGACCTACACACAGTTCGAACTGGTCATATGCGACAACGCGTCTACCGATGCGACTGAAGAGAATATGTCGCTCATATGCCGCGCTGGATGATCGTATCCGCTACTATCGCAACCCAGAAAACCTCGGCGCTATCCCCAATTTCAATCTGACCTTTGAGCTAGGCTCGGGGGAGTACTTCAGGTGGGCCGCTCACGATGACCTGTGCGCGCCGGAGCATCTCGAGCGATGCGTGGCCGTGCTTGACTCCCGCCCTTCCGTCGTTCTCTGTTACTGCAAGACCATGGAAATAGACTCGGAGGGAAAGGTGGTGGGTCCTTACGAGGATAATCTGGCTCTGCTTGATAGTGACCCGGTTAGGCGCCATAGGGCTTTTCACCGGCGGTTCAGAAACCAAGAGCGTTGCGAACCGGTGTTCGGTCTAGTCCGGCGTGAAGCCCTGCGCAAGGCGGGACTTCTCGGCAGCTTCAACTCGTCCGACATCATCCTTCTGCAGAGAATCGTCCTAATGGGGATGATCTACGAGGTTCCGGAGCGCCTTTTCTTCCGAAGGATCCATGCGCTCAGGTCGACACGCGCGAACAGGTCACCCGAGGCTCTGGCGGAGTGGCTCGACCCCGCCAACCGCGGGCGAGTTGCCGCCCCGCTGTGGAAACTGGTCTGGGAGCGATTCAGAGCAGTCAAGGACAGCTCTCTGACCGGGTGCAACAAGATCCGCTGCTACATGCATTGCATGAGTTGGCTCATCTGGTGGTGGCGCTGGCTCGTGCGCGAGGCCTTGAGAGTGATGAGTGCCCGGGTCGTTAACGTCGGCCGCACCTGAGCGACAGTCACCAGTTGACTCGTACCGGCATCCTCTCATGTTCTCGATCGCAGCACCGATATTGAGGATAGTATTTGCCCGTCCTTTCCATCGGTTCAAGGGTTCAGCAGGTGGGGGTCAGATTGCTCGTTAGCATAGTCATGCCCTGTTTCAATGTCGCGGACACCATCTCGCGCACTATCCGTTCAGTCTGCAACCAGACGTTCACCGGCTTCGAACTGCTGGCCGTCGACGATGGATCCGTAGACAAGACCGTGGAGATCATTCGCGATCGTGCCCATCAACACATGCCAGCCCGAGCGGAGCTTCGCGTTCTCTCCCAAGAGAATCGCGGACCCGGAGCAGCCAGGAACCGGGGTATGAGCGAGGCTCGCGGCGATGTCATCGCCTTCCTGGACGCCGACGACCTGTGGAGCCCAGAGTACCTTGCGACGGTGGCGGCCGCCTTTCAGAGCTTGCCGCACCTCGACGCCCTTGCCTCGAACTCTTGGGACCTCCTCCCAGGGGGATACCATTTGAACGTCAAGCGGCCCAGGAATGACGAAGTTCTCATCATCGACGACTTCTTCAAGGCGGTGCTGCAGGGGACCATGGTGGTACGCACCAGCGGGATCTCGATCCGGCGGTCCGTAGTCAGCAGAGTCGGCCATATGAGAGAGGACCTGCTCCGATCGCAAGACCGAGAGTACTGGGCACGACTGGCGGCGTCTCGAGTCTGTTGGGGGTTTTCGCCTGAACCTCTCGTGGTCTACAACGGGATGAGAACCAAATCAGTATCCAACAACGAGTCGCGGTTCGTGAAGGTGCCCTCCCCAGAGATGTGGAGCAGAGAGGTCTGGCCACTGCTCGACTCCAGCATGCACGATGGCTTCCGGGGTTGGTACATGGAGCGCGCGCGGGAAATGTGCCGGGAGGCCCTGCAGGCGGGGCTCGACGACCAGGCGAGAGCCACCGCGAAGGAGGCGCTTTCACGCGCAGCCGATTGCCGCGACACTCTCTTCTTCCTCGCGGTGCGCTACGCTCCCAGAAAGGTCAATCGGTTCGTATGGCCAGCAGGCTCGCGGGTCAAGAGTTTATTTCGAAAAGCGGGCGGCGCACGTGATCTGACGCATGTAATGTCCGACTCGCCCAACCAACCTTAGGTCCGTACCCTCGGGGCGCCCGAACGATCATGCGGCGTATAGGTCGTTGTGCACCGCGCAGCACCGCCCGAGTTCCGAGCTTGGGGAATCAAGTGCGCACTGGTTCGTGTCGATACGGGCACTGGGCATTGAAAGATGGTTGGACGAAGAGCCAAAAGGGAAAGCAATGACAGAAATGCCTAGATGTAGATTCTGTGGACAACCACTCGAGGTGACCTTCGTCGACCTGGGAATGTCTCCTCTGTGCGAGAGCTTCTTGTCCGCCGATCGTCTGCACCAGATGGAGCCTTTCTATCCGTTGCATGTCTACGTCTGCGCTTCTTGTTTCTTGGTCCAACTCGAGGAGCACGTCAGCCCAGAAGACATCTTCTCCGAGTACGCCTACTTCTCGTCGTATTCGACCAGCTGGTTGGAGCACTCCAAACGCTATGTGGACGAGATGGTAGAGCAGTTGGCGCTGACACCAGACTCCCAGGTCGTCGAGGTCGCAAGTAACGACGGCTACCTTCTCCAGTACTTTCTCCCCCACGGCATCGTTCCCCTCGGCATCGAACCTGCGGCCAACGTGGCCCGGGAGGCGGAGGCGAAGGGGGTCCACACACTGGTTGAGTTCTTCACCTCGGAGATGGCTCGAGCTCTAGTGCGGGAAGGGCGGGCAGCCGACCTGATCATCGGCAACAACGTTCTGGCCCAAGTTCCCAACCTCCGGGACTTCGTGGAGGGTCTAAGTATCCTTTTGCGACCGGGCGGTGTGCTCACCCTCGAGTTCCCCCACATCCTCCGCCTTATGGACGAGAGACCAATTCGACACCATCTACCACGAGCACTTTTCGTACTTCTCCTTCCTCACCGCCGAACGGATTCTTGGGTCATACGGTCTGCAGGTCTACGATGTCGAGGAACTGACCACGCACGGAGGCTCTCTGCGGCTCCACGCGCGGCGCGCGGAAGACCAGTCCCGGCCGGTGACATCGCGGGTGAACAGACTACGCGAACTTGAACTGGAGCGAGGACTTGGACATCTTGCTGGGTACAGCTCTTTCGCCCCCCGGGTGGAGAAGACGAAGCGCGAACTGCTCAAATTCCTCATCGACGCCAAGGAGAGCGGGAAGTCCGTCGTTGGCTACGGGGCGCCCGGCAAGGGCAATACGCTGCTCAACTACTGCGGAATCCGGACGGACTTGCTCGACTACACTGTCGATCGCAACCCTCATAAGTGGGGCATGTACCTTCCGGGCACACACATCCCTATCTTTGCGCCAGACCGACTTGCGGAGACCCGGCCGGATTATGTCTTGATCCTGCCCTGGAACTTGAAGGAAGAGATCACTGCTCAGCTGGAGTACGTAGGGTCGTGGGGTGGCCGCTTGGTCGTCCCCATACCGGAGGTGCAGGTGCTTTGAAAGTCGTTCTTTTCTGCGGGGGGCGTGGCACCCGGCTCAATGGACCCGGAGGAGACGTACCCAAACCGATGTTGGCGATCGGCTACCGGCCGATCTTGTGGCACGTCATGAAGTACTATGCGCACTTCGGGCACAAGGATTTCGTCCTCTGCCTGGGTCACCGGGCAGACGCCATCAAGGACTACTTTCTCCACTATGACGAGGCGATCTCCAACGATTTCGTCCTGAGCGACGGTGGGCGGCAGGTGCGGCTGATGAACAGCGACATCGATGACTGGACCATCACCTTTGTGGATACAGGTCTGCAGGCGAGCATCGGCGAGCGCCTGAAAGCGGTAGAACCCTATGTCGAGGGAGATGAGTACTTCCTCGCCAACTACAGTGACGGGTTGACCGACCTCGATCTCAACAGTTATATCGAGCAGACGCAGCGCCAGGACAGAGTGATGACTCTTCTCGCTGTGCGCCCGGAGCTCACCTTGCATACAGTCTCCTCAAACGACTCGGGGTTTGTTGAGGCGATCAGACCCATGAGCGAGACCGATCTGTGGATAAACGGGGGCTATTTCCTCTGTAAGCAGGAGGTCTTTGGCTATCTCCATATGGGCGAGGACCTGGTCGGACCCACATTCGAACGGTTGATCGCTGACGGGGAGCTCTTGGCCTTCAGGTATCCTGGATTCTTCAAGGCTATGGACACGTTCCGCGATAAACAGGAGCTTGAAGAGTTGTGGGCGGGGGGACGTGCCCCCTGGGAGGTCTGGAAGTGCGCTTGATCGGTCTGCGCAGCGTGCTGTGCCTGGGCGCCCACGCCGATGACATAGAAATCGGCTGTGGCGGGACCGTCATTCGTTTGTTGGAGGAGAATCCCGAACTCGAGGTCCATTGGGTCGTTTTGAGCGCTCCCGGCGAGCGAGCGCAAGAGGCCCGGGGCAGCGCAGATCTGTTTCTGGCGGGTTCGGGACTCGCCGATGTGCGGGTTGCCGATTTCCGGGAGAGCTACTTTCCCTATGTAGGCGAGGAGGTGAAGGCGTACGTCGACCGCCTCCGTTCCGAACTCGAGCCGGAGGTGATCTTCACCCATTGGCGCGGAGATTTCCACCAGGACCACCGGCTCGTGGGAGAGTTGACGTGGAATTCGTTCCGCAGCCACCTCATATTGGAGTACGAGATTCCCGAAATGGGACGGCGACATGGGTCGCCCAAATGTCTTCATGCCCCTCGAGCGAGCCTTCTGCAGTCAGAAGATCGACCATCTACTGGGAGCGTTCCCCTCGCAGATCGGCAAGGATTGGTTCGACGCCGAGTTGTTCTGGAGTCTGCTTAGGCTCCGCGGGATGGAGGCCCGTTCTTCGAGCGGCTACGCCGAGGCGTTCCACTGCCGCAAGCTGGTGTTGGGCTAGATCTGCTGCATCCGGAGGTAGCGAGGTGAAGGTACTAGTAACGGGGCACGATGGATACATCGGCAGCGTCATGGTGCCCGTTCTGCAGGCGGCCGGCCACGAGGTGGTGGGTCTCGACAACCGGCTGTTTCGCGAGTGCGGCTTTGGAGTGCCGGCGCCCCCTGTCCCGGCGCTGGACCTTGACCTGCGCGAGGTGCAGATCGACGATCTGCAGGGGTTCGACGCCGTCGTCCATCTGGCCGGGATCTCGAACGATCCTGTGGGCGATCTCAGCCCGACCTGCACCTACGACATCAATCACCTGGCTTCCGTGCGGCTCGCCGCTCTGGCGAAGCAGGCTCGGGTATCCCGCTTCCTGTTCTCTTCGTCTTGCAGTCTCTACGGCTCCGCCGGTGAGGACTACGTTGATGAGAATGCCGGCTTCAATCCGGTTACCCCCTACGGCGAGTCCAAGATCCTGGTGGAGCAAGACGTATCCCTAATGACCGACGATGACTTCAGCCCGACCTTCTTGCGCAACGCCACGGCCTACGGGGTGTCGCCGCGGCTGCGGGCGGATCTGGTGGTCAACAATCTCACCGGCTTCGCCTTTCTTCAGGGTGAAGTGCTTCTCAGCAGCGACGGGACCCCGTGGCGTCCTCTGGTTCATATCGAAGACATCTCGCGCGCATTCCTAGCCTGTCTCGATGCGCCCCGCGAGGTTGTTCACAACCAGTCTTTCAACATCGGGCGCACGGAAGAGAACTATCAGATCCGCGACGTCGCGGAGATCGTGCGCGACGTCGTGCCGGGAAGTCGAGTCGCCTTCGGTGAAGGGGCAGCGGCCGATATTCGCGACTACCGTGTGGACTGCAGTAAACTTGCCCGGACATTTCCCCACGCCGTGCCCCGATGGACGGTACGTCGTGGGGTCGAAGAACTCTACGAAGCCTATCAGCGGATCGGTCTGACCGCCGATGATTTCCGTGATCGCTACGTGCGCATCGCGCACATCAAGCGATTGATGGCCGAAGGTCGGCTGGATGACGGTCTGCGCTGGACGGCAAAGGTGGATGGCGAAGCATGATCTTCACGGAGACGAAGCTGCAGGGCGCCTTTATCATCGACATAAGGAGATTGGAGGACGATCGGGGGTTCTTTGCAAGGTCCTTTTGCCAGAACGAGTTCATGGAGCATGGGCTGAAGCCGGTCATCGCCCAGGCGAACATCGCGTATAACCACCGGGCCGGTACTGTGCGAGGCATGCATTTCCAGTACCCCCCGGCGGCTGAGACCAAGCTGGTGCGTTGCACGCGAGGGGCGGTCTCGGACATCATCGTGGACCTGCGACCAGAGAGCCCCACGTATCTCGAGCACATCACGGTCGAACTGAACGAGGAGAACCTTCGGGCACTCTACGTGCCCGAACGTTTCGCTCATGGTTATCAGGTACTCCGGGACGAGACCGAGGTCACCTATCAAGTGGGCGAATACTACACGCCCGACGCCGAAGGGGGTCTATCGTTCGACGATCCGCGTCTGGGACTTGAGTGGCCTCTCCCCGTCACGGAGATCTCAGCCAAAGATCGGGCGTGGCTGCCGCTGAGCCAGATAGAGGCAGGGCTCAAGAGCCGCATGAGTCTCCAGGGGGATCAAGCATGATTCTGGTTGACACGGCGCTCAGGGCCCGCGAGGCAGCGGGCAATCCGATACGGGTGGGCATAGTGGGCGCCGGTTTCATGGTCCAAGGGCTCACGAACCAGATTACGAACAGCGTCCCCGGCATGCGGGTGGTGGCCGTGCAGAATCGCCACGTGGAGAGGGCGGTCCACGTGCTTCGCTACACGGGCATCGAGGATCCCGTGGAGGTGACGACGCAGGGACAGCTGGAAGACGCGATCCGCTCCGGCAGACCGGCCTTTTCAGAGGATGCTCTTCTGTTGGCGAGATCGGAGCAGATCGATGTGCTGGCAGAAGTGACCGGGTCGGTCGAGTTCGGCGCGCGGGTTGTTCTTGAAGCTTTCGAGCACGGCAAAGACGTCGTGCTCATGAACGCCGAGTTGGACGCCACGATCGGGCCGATCCTGCAGATCTACGCGGAGAAGCACGGAGTCATTCTCTCCGCCTGCGACGGTGACGAGCCTGGGGTGCAGATGAATCTGTATCGCTGGGTCAAGGGTTTGGGTCTGACCCCGCGGGTTCTCGGGAACGTGAAGGGACTTCAGGACCCCTACAGAAACCCCACCACGCAGAAGGGCTTTGCCGAGCGTTGGGGCCAGAACCCGGCAATGGTGACCAGCTTCGCCGATGGGTCGAAGATCAGTTTTGAGCAGACCATCGTGGCGAACGCCACCGGGTTCAGGGTCAAATCACGAGGGATGTCCAGAGGCCTTGAGTACTCCGGCGACATCATGAAGATCGGCGAACTCTACGATGTGGAGGAATTGCGCGAACTTGGCGGCATAGTGGATTACGTGGTGGGCACACCGCTCACGAAAGTGTACTGCCTGGCAGAGCATCCGGATGCGAAACAGCAGACATACCTGAATCTCTACAAGATGGGCGAGGGCCCGCTCTACCCCTTCTTCATACCCTACCACCTCGTCCACTTCGAGGTGCCCAACGCAATAGCACGGGTAGCGTTGTTCCGTGACTCGGTCGCCCCGCCTCTTGCTGGACCTGTGGTCGAGGTATGTGCTTTGGCGAAGCGTGATCTTGCGGCGGGCGAGATTCTTGACGATTACGGCATGTACATGACCTATGGAGAAGCAGTCAACACCGATGAGATGAGCGAGAAGCGCTACCTGCCCGAGGGTCTCGTGGAGGGCTGCAAGCTTAGAAGAAGCGTCCGGAAGGACGACGTCATCACATACGACGACGTAGAGCTTCCGCCGGATCGGCTCGCCGACAAGCTACGCCTCGAGCAGTACCGTCGCTTCCGTGGTGAAGACTGGCTGGAGGAGTACCTGAGTCAGGATAGCAGATCATGATTCACCTACTCATGGAGAGCCCGCTCGGCACCCAGGCGCTCGACAATCGCCGGCACTTGCCCTGTCTGAGCGGCTAAGGTATCGGATTCTCCGACGGCGTCCAGAAAGGCAAGCGCGGTGCTGGCGCGAGAATCGTCAAGCACCCGACCCGGGAGAGACCGGCTCTCTTGCCAATATGCGATGGATCAGGGCGAAGGAAATGAAGAGACATACTGTGCGGCCGATGAGCATGGCCTGCGGGAATGCGGCGAGATAGACTCCGTCCTCGATCAGCAAGAAGAGGCTACCTCCGTACACCGCTATGCCACTTAGGACGCCGATAAGGCGCAGGCGCTGCCGACGCCCGACACTGAAGAGCGCATAGGCCGATTCAAAGCAGCGTATGAAGCATATCGGAAGTGCCCACTGTATGGCGGGCACTGCATCCACGTATTGCGGGACCAGCAACTGAGCGAGTGGTTCGACCAACCACCAAGCTATCAAGATCACCGGGATGACGGCGAGCGCCGTAGCAGCGATGGGCTTCGCTATTCCATGAGCCACTTCGCGTAGGCTTCGACCTCCTCCATACTGCTCGTTCATGCGAGGGTAGAGCACCTGACTGACGGCCCCTGGAATGGTCTGAACAGCGCTCATCGCCAGAACCACCATGGAATACAGACCCATCATTCGAGTGCCACCCAGCCTGAGAACCAGCGTCTGGTCGATCACCGCCCAGTAGGCGAAGATCTGAAAGACTAGGAACATCGGTAGACCGATCCGCAGAAGGTGCTTCAAGTTGTCCGTTTCCCAATTGGGACCCACTTTGACGGGCCGTCCACGGAAAGAAGGAACACAGTCAGTGCACTGGCGAGGATGGCGCGAAGGCAGAGTCCATAGAAGTCCAGGGGCACCACCAACACGAGAAGTGCCACTAGGGCTATCTGTTGCGCCACCCGCGCCTTGGCAAGCTTCGCGAAGTCGCGGGCAGTGCGGTAGGTAACCTGCAGGTAGTCGGTATAGAAGAGCAGGAAGGCTATGATGGCGTTGCTGAACCAGCCGGCGGCCTCCAAAAGGTTGCCTTGAGCCAAGTGCCAACCGGCGACACCGAGCAACGCCGTGAAGACGACCCCTCCGACCATGAGGGTCCACGCTTGAGTGACGGCCGCCAACTCCTCAGCCCGGTGACGGTCGCCCTTGCCCACAAAGTAGGGGAGCTCCCTGCTCAGACCGGAGGAGACTCCCAGTCCAAGAAGGGCTGCGTAAGGCAGGATCAGGCCGATGCCGTTGAAGAGGCCGAGGGTGGCGGGGTCGACCAGACGTCCTATGATGAGTCCGCTGAACGCGCTGAGGAGTGTGGAGACGATGCCGCCACCCGCTAGGTATCCAACCGATCTTCTCGCGGTGATCGGCCGCTCTGTTTTGGTCTCAGTCTCGGCTGCGGCCTCCCCGCCTGCCGACGGGCGCCGTTTCAGCAGTCTGTTCTTGAAGGATCGCAAGAGAGGACGCTATCTGCTAACAGCCGTGTCAATGCCCCCACGACCGAGTGGCACCAGCCTGCGCGTTATGGGCGAGCACACTCGGCCAGCTTCTCGGGCCACGAGGCGCTGCTCCAGGTCAATTCGCCAGTCGCTCTTGCACACGGTGAACCTCGGTGAGATATACGCTCCGGGCCGAAAGATCAGACGCACGGCCTTCTCTTGGACGCGGAACCGTCAGATACTTCCAGGATCGACAGGAAACGAGCATATCTAAAGGCAGCCTGATTTGTCGATGGATTTCTTGTGAGAATGCAGGGAGTAGCCCAACTGCGCCGTATAGAAGCGTTATCGTCCCGAAATTGGAGGTCAAGCACGTGCTCAGGATCCAGAGAGTCGGTGACCGTCCGTGAGGGCGCAAGCAGGCTCGACCGCAGCGAGCATGCAGCGGCCGTCTGAGCTTTCACGGCGCCTCGATCCTTCCCAGCTGCTCGGTCATTTTGTGGTGGGCCGCTCGTTGCCACTCGAGCCGCCTGGATGGCATCGCCGACAGCTGGACGGGTGGACTCTGGTGCACGAGCCGCGCCTCCCGGTCCAGGAGCTTCTGGACTCGGCTGGGGCTGAGATCGGTTGGCTGCTCGGACACGCGATCGACCTCCAGTCGGGGACACTGGTCGCGAGCTCGCTCCGAACTCCGCTGCAACGCGACGCCGGCGAGGTCGATCGCGACTTCGAGGACTGGCTCTACCTGCTTGGGGGCCGGTTTGCAGCGATCATCCTCCATCCGAAGCCGGTCCTGTATCCGGATGCCGTAGGCGGGTTACCGGTGCTGTTCGATGCCGAGCTTCAGTGTGCGGCATCCTCTCCGTTCCTCCTCTGCTCCCCGGAGGGGACGGTGCCCGACTCGCCCCTCGTCGACGAGATTGCCGTGTTCGAGGGCTGGAGGTGGTTCGCACTCGGAACGACGTCCCATGCTCGGGCGGATCTTCTGCTGCCGAACCACGTACTCGACCTCGCTCGTTGGGAACAGTCCCGAACCTGGCCGCCGGCATCGTTCGACTACGATGACCCCGGGCCCCTGGTCGAGGTTGTCGCGACCACGCTGGAGAAGACTCTCGCCGCGGTGGCGGCGGTTGGGCACCCCAACGTGGGCCTGACCGCCGGGGGCGATTCTCGGTCGCTTGTCGCGTGCTCACGAGGGGTACTCGATCGAATGCGTTTTTTTACCGTGGCGCAACCGGATGGGCTCGGGACTATGGACCTGGCCACGGCGCCTGCCCTCGCCAAGCGGTTCGGTCTCGAGTACCGGGTTCTTCCCTGGCTCGAGCCATCGACAGCCGATATCGAGCTCTTTCATGTACCGTACGGGGTGTCTCATCGGAGAGCCTCGCGGGCGAAAGGCGATACGGAGCTACAATCAGCTCGGAGGCGGCGAGGTCTACGTGTCGGCTATGGGCTCGGAGATAGCGCGGGGGACGGGCTGGCGGCGCGGCGACGACCCAAGCGTGCGGCTCGAGCCGGAGGGCTTGCTGAGGCGTTTCGATTTCAGTCAGCAACCCGAGTTTCTCCGCCGCGCGAGTGATTGGCTTGCCGCCCTTCCAGAGGGGCTCAACGCGCTCGATGCCATGACGCTTTTTGACCAGGAGATGGTGTGGGGCGCATGGGGCGGCCCCCTGACGTTGGGCTACCCGGACGCCTACAGCTTCACGCTGTACCCATACGGACATCGTGCCATCTTGGACGCCATGCTTCGTCTTCCCTGGCAGTACCGCCAATCGGTACGCCTCCGCGAGGACATAATGGCCTCTCGCTGGAAGGAGTTGCTCGAAGTTCCGATCAACCGGCGACCTTTCCGGGTGGCCGTTCGAAAGAAAGCTCACAGGCCGGTGATGCTGGCCAAGGCCGGCCTCTCGTGGAAGGCTTGGAACAGGCTGCTCCTGAGGGCTCGAAGCGGCTCAGAGCGTCCACCGTCGGGACGTTGACGAAGGGCGGTCCTTTCTCCCTTCAGCCCTGCAGGCGGTGACTATCTACGGGCTACGGGCAGCGGCCGGCGGTGCAGGCCGCTCAACTTGAGGCCGAGGTAGCTGTGGTCGGCCTGATAGATGCCGACCCTAGGCAGCTCGAAACGATGCATTCCCAGCCCGATCGAGTCGATCACGAACGCGGCGGCGTATCCGGCCGCCTCGGTCTGACCCGCCACCCGCGCGTCATATGTGCCTCGGGGGTAGGCGAAATAATCGACCGCGCCACCCGTCAGATCCTGGAGGAAGGACTTCGATTCCCGCAATTCTCGTGTCAATTCGGCGTCGGCACATTCAGTGAGGACGCTGTGGGTCACACCGTGGGAACCGACGGTGACCAAGGGGTCGGCAGCGCACGTCAGTAGCTCTTCAGCGCTCAGCCCATCGTACCAGTCGCGGGCTACGGCTTCGGGGACGCTATCCAGGCTTCCCCAGACGTGCTCCGCCTGCCGGCGCACAAACCCTAGCCAGTCGCGAGGATCGGCAACGTGCTGGGTGCTGACGAAGAACAGCGCCGGGCACCCGAACGACCGCAGTACGGGCAGAGCGTTGTAGAAGTTGTTTGCGAACCCGTCATCGAAGGTGAGGAGCACGCCGGGTCTGTCGCCGACAAGGTACTGTTCGGGGGTGAGGAAGGCGAACCTATCCCTAAGCCACTCGAGCAGGATCGCCAGTTCGTCCACCGTGAAGTGCGGTTGGGCCTGACGATCGATCCCGGGCAGACGGTGCGAGGAGACCCCGTGGAGCAGGAGGGCGAAGCGTCCGTTGCGTACCAGGGTCTTGGATGCGAGAGCGGTGAAGCCCGTAGCCCACATGAGCCAGGCGGCCGTGTCGCGAGCACGGCCCTGTTTGCCCTTGACCCCTGTCACGGTCGCCTGCCCAGGTGCATCAGATCGATGTAGGCTCTCACGGCCCTGTCCGTGCTGAAGTGTTTCGCCTGGCGTCGCAGGACATCACGGTCGCGGTCGACTGCCAGTTCCTGCAGGATAGCCTGCGCCAGACCCTCAACGTCATCGGGGGGTGTCAGCGTCCCCACCTGCCCGCACCCGCAAGCAGAAGCAGCAAGGATCTCCCGCGGCCCGTGCGGGCAGTCGGTCGAAACCACCGGCAGACCGCAGGCCATCGCCTCGATCAGGGCGTTCGGAAGACCTTCCCAGGCGGAGGAGAGGACAAAGAGGTCGGCTCGTGCCATGTAGGCATAGGGGTTCTCGGCAAACCCGGGCAGCGACACGAAGGCCTCCGCTCCCAACTCCTGCACCAGGGCCTTCAGACTCGCTCGTTCTTCGCCGTCTCCCAGGATGACTAGGCGGAGGGGCCGCTGTCGCCTGGCGGCGGACACGGCCCGCACCAGTAGATCATAGTGCTTAGGGACACTCAAGCGGCCCACGGAGAGGATGATGGGGGGTCCCCCGTCGCCAAACCAGGGATGGGAAACAGGCTCCTGCATAAGGGGGACCATCTCATCGCTGCAGGCGGGGTTGTAGATCACCCGGACCAGGGAGCGCGGCACCCCCACGTGTCCGACAAGATCGTCCGCCGCTCCCCGGGAGTTCGCTACGACGACATCGGCGCGCGGATAGAACGCTCGGGCGAGAGCGAAGATCACGCGGTCGCGCGCCTGCCCCGAGTTGGCCGCGGCCATACTCATGGTGGTGGCTTCCCTCAAGATCAGTTGCGGCGACCTGGCCGCCAGAGAGCGGGCCCAGACGGCGACAAGGTTCGCGTAGTGGAGCGTGGAGATAACGACATCCGGGTTCGCCTTATCGATATAGTGGGCAAGCGGCCCGGTGCTGGTAAGAACGCGCCGGCACTCGAGGTCGACCACCCGGACGGTCGTGGGCAATGCCTGTAGATTGGGGCCGCTCGCGCTGGCCAGCACCAGATCCACCGCAAGCCCGGCATCGGCGAGGCCGATCGCAAGCCTTCTGAACATCTTCTCCGCTCCACCCCAGGTCATCGAGGGAGCGAACAGCGCTACCTTCACCGGCCCGGCGGACCTGGTGGTCACGCGCCGTCGGTACCCGGCGCCTGGGCCGGGGGCGGGCGGCAACCGGGGGTCCTCTTTCACCGCGCCGTCACAATCTCGGCGAGAAGTGCCTCCCATTCTGGTAGGACCCTGTCCCAGTCGCGAGCCTCCGCGCTCAGTCGCGCGTTTCGCGAAAGCCGTGCGGCCGTGTCCGGCTCGACAAGTATCCTGCGGATCGCCCCGGCCATGGCCTCCGGATCGGCTTGGGGAACAAGCAAAGCGTCCCGATCGTTCTCGACCAGGTAGGGCACCCCCCCGGCGTCCGTGCTTACCACGCACAGACCGCAGGCCATCGCTTCGACGATCGTCTTCGGAGCGTTGTCGACGTTCGTGGTGTTCAGGAAGATGTCGCCCTCCTGAAGCACGAGCGGCACGTCTGTGTTGGGGACGGCCCCCCGGATGCGCACACGTCCATCGACACCCAGCCCGCGGGCCTCTTGGCGGGTCTGTTCCGCGCTCCAGTCTGCCGTGTCGGGGCCGACCATCACGAGCTCGATATCCGGAAACTCAGGGACCAGCCGCCTGACCACCTCGAGGGCTAAGACCGGGTTATAGCGGCGTTCGAAAGCTCTTACCCACACCAGCCTGGGTTTCGCCTCGGTTATCCCGCGGTCGGGGTACCGGCTCATGTGGATCCCGTTCGGTATCACCCGGATGTCGGGACGCACATGTAGAAACTGGCCCGCCAGGAAGGAGGACGGAGAAATCACCACTGTGGCGGCTTCGAGCATCCGGCGGACCCGAGAAGGCCAACGCCTGGCGAAATCCGGGAGGGCTCCGGAGCGGAGGGTGATCACGAAGGGGCAGCGCAAGGCCCTGAGGCTTGCTCCGACGCCCTCTGCCCACACGAAAGCGGAGCCCGCAAACACATCAAGGTGCGCCACCCTGTAGCGGGGACGCTTGATCCAGGTGGTGGCCACCATGTCCATCACACGCAGGCCCCGGTTCTCCACGTCGGAGGTGGTAGTAACGGACCAGCCCCGCGCGCTGAGACCGGCGGCCATGTCCTCGCACACAAAGTGGATCCCCGAGGATTTCGACAGGAAGGCGCCGGCGATCAGCACCGGCGGTTTGCCGTTCCCGTCTTCGGGATGGGCCCGAACGCCATGATCGGTATCAGCCCTGGTCATCACGGCCCATCAGGCTCGCTATCGTCTCAAGGACCACCCGCACGTCCGACCACGGAGTCCTTACCCGGAGGTAGTCCCTGTCGATGGCCAGCTTGGCCGGCATCACCTCGCGGATGTAGTGGTCCTCCCAGTCGTCGCCGGTCAGTTGGGTCTCCTCGCTTCGATAGCACAAGGAGGCAGGACTGGTTATCCCCGGCTTGGCGTCAAGGACCGCCAGTTGCTCGCGTGAATACAGGGCCACATACGACGGGTCTTCGGGACGTGGTCCCACGAGGCTCATCTCGCCCCTGAGGACGTTGAGCAATTGCGGCAACTCGTCGAGCTTCGTCCGCCGTAGCTTCCTCCCGAGAGGCGTGATCCTGGGGTCTTCGGCCGAGGTGATGGCCGGACCGACGCTCTGGGCCCCCTCGGTCATCGAGCGGAACTTGTAAAGGGTGAAGGGACGGGCGTTCCGGCCGACCCGAGTCGAGCGGAACAGCGCCGGACCGGGACTGGTGAGTCTGATCGCCACGGCAAGAGCCAGAAGGAGAGGGCGACAAGAGCAGCAGACCGATCCCCGCGCCCGCCAGGTCAAGACCACGGATGCCCGCCTGCTCGGCTTGGAGGCACCGCCGGCCTGGCACTCGGAGCTCAGTGGCGGAAGGTGCGTACGACATCGTTCACCGCCTCGATGACATCGGTCACGTCGTCGTCGGTCATCGCGCTGTAGATGGGCAGCGACAACTCCCGTCTGGTACTCGCGGTTGGCCACGGGGAAGTCATCCGGCTTGAAGCCGTAGGTGTCCCGGTAGTACGGGTGGAGATGCAGGGGGATGAAGTGCACGCTGGTCCCGATGTTGCGGGCCCGCAACTCCTCTACGAAACGGGCGCGGTCGATCGTGAGTCTCTCGAGGTCGAGCCTCAGCGCGTAGAGATGCCAGGCATGCTCCACCCAGGGCCGGACCGAGCGGGGTCTCCACTTGGGGCATCTCGGCGAACGCCTCCGTGTAGCGCGCAGGCGATCTCGCGCGCGCCGTCGGTTCATGGCATCGAGCCTTGGCAGCTGCGCAAGCCCCATGGCCGCCGCGATGTCGGTCAGGTTGTACTTGAAACCCGGGGCCACTATCTCGTAGTACCAGGAGCCCTCCGCCGCGTACCGGTTCCACGCGTTCTTGGTGATGCCGTGCAACGACATCAGGCGGCACCGATCGGCGAGCGCCTCGTCGTCGGTGCAGATCATGCCGCCCTCGCCCGTGGTCATGGTCTTGGTGGCGTAGAAGCTGAAGCAGGTGAGGTGGGGAGACTCGCCCAGGCCGGGCCGGCGGGAACCGATGCGTCGTGCCGCGGTAGGCGGCCGGCAGGGAGTGAGCGGCATCCTCCACCAGCGCCAGCCCGTTCGCGGCGACGATCTCGTCGAGAGCGTCCATGTCGGCCGGGTGGCCGCCGACGTGCACCGGGAGCACAGCTCTCGTGCGAGGACCGATGGCGCGCGGCGACCGCTTCCGGGTCGATGTTGAGAGTGTCGCTCTGGATGTCGACGAACCGTGGCCGGGCGCCGAAGTACCTGATGACTTCGGCCGTGGAGGCGAAGGTGTATGGAGTGGTGATGACCTCGTCCTCCGGGCCAACGCCCATCGCCTCCAGCGCCAGGTGCAGCGCCGCGGTGCAGGAGTTGACCGCCACAGCGTGCGCGGCCCCGACGCGGGCGGCGAATTCACGCTCGAACCGGTGGGTCATAGCGCCCGTGGTTATCCAGCCCGGACTCAAGGACCTCGCTCGATCAGGTCCAGCTCGGATCCGTCCAGATCCGGTCTTGAGAAAGGAAGGAAGTTGTCTCTCACAGTCGTCCTCTACCCTGTCGGTCGGTCGTAGACACTCATCGCGCCACCGTTAGCATCGACCGGTCATCCACTTCTCTAAAACGTCCGCGACCCTCGGCCGCGGCCGCTCCGTCCCAGAGCGGTGGCACCTGCGCGACCTCGGCCTGTGTCGGACAAGGCCTCGCGGGCGGCCGCCACGATGGCCGCGCGCGTCGGTTCCCGCTATCCGGTTGGTCCCCATCTCGACGGTAATGGGACGTCGGTGTTGTTGCGCATAGTCACGCAGGGGACACCGAGGGCGGTGGTCTCCTCCTGTATGCCGCCGGAGTCGGTCAGCACGAGCCGGGCCTTGGCCATCAGTCCCAGGAAGTCGAGATACCCCAGCGGCTCCACCAGCCGGACCGGCGCCCAGTCGCGGCCGCCGGCCTCGCGGCCGCGCTCCCCGCGACCTCCCTCCTCGATCCTCTGGCGGGTGCGCGGATGCACGGGGAAGAGGAGGGGCAGCTCCTCGCCGATCTCCCGCAGTGCCCCGCGGAACTCCTCGAGCGAGGCAGGGTCGTCCACAGCGGCCGGCCGGTGGAGGGTCACCAGCCCGTAGCGACCGGGCAGCAGGCCGAGCGCCTCCCAGGGCCTGCGGGCCAGCGCCGAATCCAGGTGAAGCCGAAGGCTGTCTATCATGCAGTTGCCGACCAGGTGGGTCCGGTCCGGCGGGAATGCCCTCCTTCAGGAGGTTCTCGTTCCCGCTGGGCTCGGACGTGAAGAGGAGCTCGGACAGATGATCGGTGAGGACGCGGTTGATCTCCTCCGGCATCGAGCGGTCGAACGATCTCAGCCCCGCCTCGATGTGGGCGACCGGGATGCCGAGCTTGGCCGCGGCCAGGGCGCAGGCGAGAGTGGAGTTGACGTCGCCGCCCGACGATGACCAGCCCCGGTTCGCGGTCCATGCAGACCTGTTCGAAGGCCGTCATCACCCGCGCCGTCTGCTCGGCGTGCGAGCCCGAACCGACCCCCAGGAACACGTCGGGCTGAGGCATGCGCGAGCTCTTCGAAGAACACGTCGGACATCGCCGCGTCGTAGTGCTGGCCCGTGTGGACCAGGATCTGCGAGCAGCCCGCGCCTCTTGCAGCTCCAGAAAGACCGGGGCGATCTTCATGAAGTTGGGCCGGGCCCCCACTGCGCTGCAGATCAACATGGCCCGCCACCCCTTGGCTCCTGACTCTCCAGGTGGTCGATGAAGGCGTCGGCGATGGCCTTCCGGTCGAAACGAGCGACGGCGGCCGCCCTGCCTCGAGCCCCCATCGCCCGGCGCTCTTCCGGATCGTTCGCCAGCCGGCGGATGGCCGCCGCCAGGGCTTCCACGTCTCCAGGAGGTACCACGACCCCGGCCCCGGCCTCGGTGAGTATGTTCTCCGCCTCGCCGCCGGTCATCAGGACCACGGGGAGTCCCGCTCCCATCGCCTCGTAGAGCTTGGAGGGAACGGCTCCGAACAGGCGCTCCTTGAGGGGGACCAGGGCGATGTCGGCGGACGCGAGCAAGCGCCGGTATCTGCTCCCGGGGCGCAGGGTCCAGGAAGCGGACGTTGTCCAATCCCGCGGCCCGGGCCTGGTCGACCAGGGCCGGCTTCTCCGGACCGTCCCCGATCAGGACGATCGAGAGGTCTCGGCAGGTCCCGCAATCTGGCCGCGGCCTCCAGCACGTGCCCCAGTCCCTGGGCGTAGCCGTGCAGGCCCGCGTAGAGGGCGATGACCGTGGCCTCTCCGGGGCGAGCTCGGCCAGCCCGGCTCGGGCTTCGTCCGATCCGGCATCGGGCCGAAAGACGTCGGACGCCACCCCGTTCGAGAGGTGATACAGGGTGGCCTGCGGGCAGTCCCGGCCTATCTTGGCGAGGATCTCCTTGCTCTGCCCGGTCACGCACCAGGCTTTGCGGTAGCAGAAGGTCTCCAGAGAGCGCGCCATGCGCAGCGTGAATCCCTCCCCGATGGCTCCCATCTGGACGGCGCTATCGAGCCACAGATCGGAGACGTTGAAGATCCAGCGGGCCCGCTTGAGCCGGCTGAGGAGGTAGCCGGAGATGCCCAGGAAGAGCGGCGGCGACTCGGTGATGAGGTAGTCCAGCCGGGGGAGCGTGAAGGCTCCCACAAGCGCGGAGGAGAGCGGCGAAGGAGAAGTAGTTGAGGAGCCGCCTGCTCCCCAGACCCGTGGCGGGATAGACGTAGCTCCGGACCACAGACACATCGCCGGATCTCTCCCGGCGGACCAGACCCCCGTAGCCCGGGTAGATGCGCCCCTGCGGATAGTTGGGCATGGCGGTGAGCACGTAGACCTCGTGGCCGCGCTCGATGAAGTGACCGGCCAGATTGGACAGGCGCGCCTGCGGCGCGCCCATCTCGGGCGGGTAGTACTGGGTGAGGATTCCGAGTCGCATCTTCTGATACCGGGCTTTCGACCCTCTAGGCCTTCAACACTCTCGGGCCCCACTCCTCCTTGACCACGTTGCGGGTGTCGACCACCAGCTTCACTGCTGTGTACAGAGCAGGATCGTAGAACTCACGATGAGCCGTGGATAGGAGGACCAGGTCGTAGCGGGCGAACTCTTCCGCGGTCAGCGGTACGGAACGCATCTCAGGGTTGCCGCGGCGCCCGGGCCGGGCGGCCGGGAAGTGCGGGATCGCAGTAGGAGACGTCGGCGCCTCGCTCCCGCAAGAGCCGGATCAGCTCGTAGGAAGGCGATTCTCGGTCGTCGTCGATATCGGGTTTGTACGAGAGCCCCAGGATCAGCACCTTCGCTCCCTTGAGGCCCTTTCCCTCGTCCGAGAGCGCGGCGCCCACTTTGGAGATGACCCAGGCCGGCATGCCGGTGTTGATCTCTCCCGCGAGTTCGATGAACCGGGTCCACACCCCGTGCTCGGCGGCCTTCCAGCTCAGGTAGAAAGGATCGAGCGGGATGCAGTGGCCGCCCAGACCCGGGCCGGGGTAGAAGGCCTGGAAGCCGAACGGTTTGGTCTTGGCGGCTTCGATGACCTCCCACACGTCGATGCCCATGTGGTCGAAGGTCAGCTTGAGCTCGTTCACGAGGGCGATGTTGACAGCACGGTAGATGTTCTCCAGCAACTTGGAGGCCTCGGCTACCCGTGCGCTCGACACGGGCACGACCTTGTTCATGATCTCGGCGTACAACGCCGTGGCCACCTGGGTGGACTCCGGATTGACTCCGCCGACGATCTTGGGAATGATCGCGGTGTGGAACTCCCGGTTTCCCGGATCCTCGCGCTCGGGCGAAAAGGCGAGCAAGAAGTCCTCGGGGGTGCTCAGGCCGGTGGATTCGAGGACCGGCTTGATCTCCTCGTCGGTGGTCCCCGGATAGGTCGTCGACTCGAGGATGATCAGCTGACCAGGGCGCAGATAGCAGGCGATGTCCCGGGCCGCGCCCAGGATGTAGCTGAGATCCGGCTCGCGATGCTTGCCGAGGGGAGTGGGGAGGCAGACAAGGATCGCGTCGCAGTGAGCAAGTACCGACATATCGGAGGTGGCATGGAACTCCGCGGTCCGTCCTCTCGCAGCGGCGACGCGCTCGGAGCCGATGTGGGCGATGTACGAGCGGCCCTCGCGAAGAGCCTCGACCTTGGCCGGGTCGACATCGAAAGCGATGACGGGGAAGCCCGCCTCGCTGAAGAGCAGCGATAGCGGCAGACCGACGTACCCCTGTCCGACAACACCCACTCGGGCTTCGTGCGCCGCGATGCGCTCAGTCAGTTCCAATCGATTCTCCTCAGCCGGTGGGCTGCCCCACTACGATTGCCTCCATAAGCCTTTTCGACCGGCCTGCCGTGCCCCTTTAGCTTCCCTAAAGGAAACAGACGGGTCAGTCGTCCGTGTCTACCGTCCTGGCCCAGTCTCGGTTCTCCCGGTACCAGGTGCAAAGTCTGGTCACGCCTTCCTCCAGACTCACGTCGGGCCGCCAGCCCAGCAGACGCCCGGCCTTTCCGATGTTCGCCCAGGTGGCCATCACATCGGCCGCGTGCATGGGATGGCGTTCGATGCGCGCCTTGTGCCCGGTCTGCCCTTCGATGAGACGGATCACCTCGAGAAGATCGTGGGGATGATCGCTGCCCAGATTGATGGTCTCGCACCCCAGGCGCCTGAGTCCCAGGATGGTCCCCCGGGCGATGTCGTCCACGTAGGTGAAATCTCGGGATTGCGAACCATCGCCGTAGAGACGGAGAGGGCGATCTTCGTAGATCCACTGGACGAACCGGAAGAGGCTCATGTCCGGTCTGCCGGCCGGCCCGTAGACCGTGAAGTATCTGAAGATGGTTACATCGAGACCATAGAGATGGTGGTAGGTCCAGCACATCGCCTCCGCCCCTTTCTTGGAAGCGGCGTAGGGCGACAAGGGCCGATCGGTGGGGGCATCTTCGGAGAAGGGAATGGGATTGTCCGCCCCGTAGAGGCTGGATGTAGAGGCAAGGACGAATTTGCCGACTCCGTCGCGGCGACAGAGGTCCAGCAAGTTGAGGGTGCCCACTATGTTGGTGTCGACGTACACCCAGGGGTCTTCCACGCTCTGGCGTACCCCGGCCCGGGCGGCGAGGTTCACGACCGCGTCGAACGGCCCCCACTCCCCCCACACGGTGCTGAGATCAGCGCGATCGGCGATGTCCGACCGCCGGAAGAGGTACCGGGGCCTTCCCTCGAGCCGGGCCAGGCGATAGTCCTTGAGACGAACATCGTAGGCCGGGGAGAGATTGTCGATCCCGCAGACCTCGTGGCCCTCGTCCAGAAGCAGTTCGGCCACCCGACTTCCGATAAATCCGGCCACACCGGTCAGCAAGATACGCATCAACGCTCCTTCGAAGTACTCTGGCTCTGGGCATCCCCGTGTCAAGATGATGATACTGGACCGGAGCGCCCTGGTGGGCCGGCCGACGGGGACGGTTGGTCTCCGCGAGACCGGCTGCCCGGCTACGGCCGCGTGCTGCCCTGCCGGGCCCTGCCGGCAAGTCAAGCGCTTGCTCATCGATCATCCGAGACCTAGGGGGAAGGTCGAGGCCACGCTTGACTTGATGGAGTTCGCCCGCCCAGAGAACTTGATGCTCGAGGAGCCTCCACCCCGGGGGTGTCGAGGCGGCTGAGGAGCAATCAGTGGGTGCAGTCGCTCAGAAGGCCTCGCGCTCCTTCAGCTTCTTCCACCACTCCTGATTGCTGCGATACCACGCCACCGCCTCAGCCAGCGCTTCAGCGAACGCACGCTCCGATGCCCAGCCAGCGCCTTTGCCGTGAGATCAGCGACGACGCCATCTGGCATTCTTCGGCCCTTCACTCATAAACAACTCGACATGTTGATCGGTGACTGTCTCCCAACTGAATTTCTGTGCCGCCCGTATCTTCGCTTTAGTTGCGTTGTCGTCTGAGCGACGAGCGGGTTGTCCAAAGCGTACCGTAGGACTCGGGCCAAGTCATCCGCACTGCCCTGCTTGCTCTTCAGCGGGTTTAGCGCCAAACCGGCCCGCCAGCGGAAGCCCGAAAGGACCCGGTGTACGGGCATGACTCCACCGAGCGGTCAGATTCGATTACCTTCGGGTTATGAGTGCGACGAGGCCGTTTTCTGCCGTGACGTCGGGTGCCGGTCGGTGACAATTTCCCCTGCAAATAAGTGGGTTGGCCCGACCGTCCTGACGGCTTGATAGCCCCGTTTTGAGCGGTTCGTTTGCAGAATGTTTGCAGATCCCTGGCCGGCCTTGGCAGAGTTTGATGTTGCCGATCGGGCTGTGATGGCAAACGAAATGGCCGAAGGAATACCGCGCCTATGCTCTGTGCCAGGGTCCGATGTGGACCGGCGAGACCTTGTCTTCAGCCAACGCTCCAGTTCGGCCGCTTCGTAGCGAACACCTCCTCCCAGCTTGATGAAAACCGTTCCGCCACCTTCCCACCGCCACTTCTCCAAGGTCTTGGGGCTCAGATCCAATCTCTCGGCCGCACCGCGTGTGTCGAGATACAAGGGCCCGGCCCACTTATCAGGCACTATGGGCTTCGGCGCCGGTGATGGGGGCGACGCTGGGTAAGCACATGGTAAGCGAGGGAACAGCGGTCAGCCTTTGAACTCTGCTTGCGCTACCTTCGGGGTATGAGCGGGAAGGGGGCCGTTTGCTCCCATAACGGCGAGTGACAGCAGGTGACGATTCTCCTGTAAGTCAAGGATTTCTCCCGACCGTCCTAACAGCCTGTGACGACCCGTTATGAGCGGCTCTTTGGCAAACCGCGATACCCTGGGAAGAAGAGGCCGTGGGTACGTGGTCTGTCGTATCCATCTTGTCCATTAGAGATGTCTCGCTCTAACGATAGTCAGAAGACCAGCCTGTCCCGTGTAGCTTGACACACTCGGCCCCTCCCTCCGTATACTGCAGCACAGGCGCGTCTGAGAGCAACCGGGCGACGATCCGAGCACATTGACGGGCCTGGGGAGATCACGGTGGAACAAACAATCACCTACTTCGAGAAGCCGGGGCCAGCCAATACCGACAGGACCCTCCGGCTGGCAGCGGAGCAGGCCAGGCTACGAGGCATCGGCAAAGTCATCCTCGCCTCTACGCGAGGCGTCACTGCCAAGCGGGCCGCGGCACTCTTTGCCGGCACCGGCATCAGGCTGATCATCGTGCCCCACCAGTACGGCTTTACCGAGTCGCAACTTTTCCCTCCGGATTCTGGTAGCCGCGCTGGAGCAGCCGGGCCACAAAGTCCATTTCGGCACCATGCTCTTTCACACCGACAAGTTCTACGGCTCCGGAGCGCCTGAGGCCATGGCGATGGTCCAGCGTACCATCTGCCAGGGCATGAAAGTGTGCGTCGAGATCACGCTGATGGCGGCAGATAGCGGACATGTCACCCGCGGAGAAGAGGTCATCGCGGTATCCAGCACCCGTCGGAGGGCCGACACCGCGGTAGTCGCCATCGCGTCGACCTCCAGCAATCTCCACGACCCGCACATCACCGAGATCCTCTGCAAGCCATTGCAGACGAAGTCCTGGGCCCGGGGTACTAGTCCCTACGACCCGCCGAATCCTACCCCGTCCTCAGCGAAGAACCGTACTAGTAAGGGGATGATTGATGACCGAATCGAGGAAGACCAGGGATAGCAAGACGGTTCTGAAGGGCCTGGGTCAGTGCTCCTTCACCCGGAACGGCGACCCGGCGGCCATCGACGTCAAGGACGGCAAGATACTGCGCATCCGGCCCCTTCATTTCGAGGACAAGTACACCAAGGAAGAGATCAAGCCCTGGCGGATCGAGAAGGACGGCAAGGTCCTCGAACCCCAGCTCAAGAGCTACCTGGCCCCCTACATGCTCGCCTACAAGAAGCGCGTCTACTCCCCCAACCGGATCCTCTATCCCCTCATCAGGGAAGACTGGGACCTCCGAACGGCCGGCGGCGCAACGAGGAGAACCGGGGCAAGAGCAAGTACAGGCGCATCTCCTGGGACGAGGCGACCGACCTCATCGCCGCCGAGATCAAGCGCGTCCGCGAGACCTACGGGCCCTACGCCGTTCTCTGCCACGGCGACGGCCACGGCGAGACCAAGATGGTGCACGGTCCCCACTCCTGCCAGATGCTCCTCATGGAGAAGGTGGGCGGCTACACCCAGGCCGTCCGCAACGCCGACAGCTGGGAGGGCTGGTACTGGGGCGCCGAGCACGTGTGGGGCGAGGGCGTCCAGGGTCACAGCAGCCGACGCCGACAACGTGCTCAACGACATCACCCAGAACACCCAGATGCTGATCGCCATCGGCTGCGACCTCGAGACCACGCCCTGGGGCTTCGGCGGCCAGTTCCCCAGCAACGTCTGCTACTTCTGGAACGACATCGGCATCAAGCAGATCTCCATCGCCCCCGACCTCAACTACTACGCCGGCGTCCACGCCGACAAGTGGATCCCCATCCTGCCCAACACCGACGCCGCCCTGCATCTGGCCATCGCCTACACCTGGATCAAGGAGGGCACCTACGACAAGGAGTACGTCGACACCCACGTGGTCGGTTTCGAGCCGTTCCGAGCCTACGTGATGGGCGAGGAAGACGGCGTGCCCAAGACCCCGGAGTGGGCGGCCGAGAAGACCGGCGTCTCCGAATGGACCATCAAGGCGCTGGCCCGCCAGTGGGCGGAGCAGGTCACCTCCACGCTGCACTACTACGGCGGCTCCTACATCCGCGGCCCTTACTGCCACGAGCCGGCGCGCCTGGAGTGTCTGCCTCGTGGGCATGCAGGGGATGGGCAAGCCCGGCGTGCACGTCTACAACAAGATGGCCGACGGGCTGACCCAGCTCGACCTGCCCCGGCCGGAGATAGCTGCTCAAGCTGGACGTCATCCGCAGCAAGGTGTGGAGCGGCCGTCCGCTGCTCGAGCTCACGCCCGCAGATCATCCCCAAGACCCAACTCCACCAGGCCATCCTCGACGGCCGCCGGTGAGTCGTGGGGCAGCACCTCGCTCTACGCGCACATCGACGATCAGTTCAAGAAGTACACCTATCCCATCCCCAAGGAAGAGGGCGGCAGCGAGGTCCACATGATGTGGATGGACAACCCCTGCCGCAGCACCTGCTGGAACAACAGCATGGAGTCCATCCAGGCCTTCCGCAGCCCCAAGCTGGAGATGCATCGTGGTGCAGCACCCCTGGCTGGAGAACGACACCATCTACGCCGACATCATCCTGCCCATCAACACCAAGCTCGAAGAGCGAGGACTTCGCCCAGATCTCGCAGCGCCTCGCCCCTGAAGGGCATCGCCATCGAGGAGCAGGCCATCGAGCCGCTGGGCGAATCGCTGAGCGACTACGAGGCCGCCGGCGAGGTGGCCAAGAAGCTGGGCCTCTACGAGGAGTACACCGACGGCATGACCGTGCGACGAGAAGATCAAGTGGGGCTACGAGGTCTCGGGTTGCGCCGAAGCCATCAGCTGGGACGAGCTCGAACGAGAAGGGCTACTACTACATCCCCACCGAGGACGACTGGGAGAAGTACCCGGCCGGCATGCGGCTCTTCTACGAAGATCCCGAGAAGCCAATCCCTTGAAGACCCCCACCGGCAAGCTGGAGTTCTTCTCCCAGCGCCTGGCCGACCATTTCCCCGACGACGAGGAACGTCCGCCCTATCCCAAGTGGATCGAGAAGGGCCCCAGCCACGACGAGCGCCTCTCCAGCGAGCGGGCGAAGAAGTATCCGCTCCTCCTGGTGAGCAACCACGCCCGCTGGAGGACCCATGCCGAGAACGACGACATCACCTGGACCCGGGAGATCCGCACCTGCAAGGTCAAGGGCTACGACGGCTACATGTACGAGCCGGTGTGGATCCATCCCGACGATGCCGCGGCCCGAGGCATCAAGGACGGCGACATCGTCAAGCTCATCAACGAGCGGGGCACCGTTCTGGGCGGCGCCTCGTGTGGGAGCGCATCATGCCGGGCGTCACCTACCAGGATCACGGGGCCCGGGCCGACATGATCTCGCACCGAGGCCGGCAACTCCATCGACCGCGGCGGGGCGAACAACCTCATCTCCCCGGCCAACGGCACCTCCCAGAACTGCTGGGGCATGGCCACGAGCGGCTTCCTGGTCGACGTGCAGAAGGTGACCATGGCCGAGATGGAGGAGTGGCGGGAGAAGTATCCCTGAGGCCTTCAAGCGGGACTACGCGCCGGCCGCGGGTCTGCGCTTACACGAGCTGGATCAGAGGAGAGGAGTAGTCGTGGGCAAGAAGGTCTTCATCGTCGACATAGCCCGCTGCAACGGTTGCTATTGCTGCCAGATCGCCTGCAAGGACGAGCACGTGGGCAACGACTGGTCGCCGTACGCCAAGCCGCAGCCCGACACCGGCCAGTTCTGGCTGCAAGCTGAACGAGTACGTGCGCGGCACCGTGCCCAAGGTGAAGCTCCACTACGTGGCGGTGCCCTGCCAGCACTGCGACCGAGGCCCCCTGCCTCGAGGCCTGCCCGGTCGAGGGCGCCATCTACAAGCGCGAAGACGGCCTGGTCATCATCGACCCCCAGAAGTGCACCGGCTGCCGAGAGTGCCTGCTCTCCTGCCCGTACGACGCCCTCTTCTTCAACGACGACCTCAACATCGCGCAGAAGTGCACCGGTTGCGCCCACCTGCTCGACGAGGGCTGGACCGTGCCCCGCTGCGTGGACATCTGCCCCACCGGGCGCGATCAAGTTCGGCGACGAGTCCGAGTTCGCCGCCGAGATCGCCAAGGCCACCCTGCTCGGGCCCGGCGGACGAGACCAAGCCGCGCGTCTACTACCTGAACATGCCCAAGCGATTCATCGGCGGCCTGGTCTACGACCCGGTCGAGAAGGAGATCGTCGAGGGGCGCACGCTGCACTCTGGTCGACGCCGACCGGCGAGAAGCGGTCGTGACCGAGACCGATGGCTTCGGCGACTTCTGGTTCAAGGATCTGGAGGAAGGAACGTTCTCGCTCACCATCGAGGCGGAGGGTTTCGCTCCCGTCGGACATACGCATCGCTGGACACCAGCGACGACGTCAACCTGGGCGAGATCGCATTGGCAAAGCAAGGGCCCGTACCCCTTGCCGGTTTTCGCTGACCCGGGCGGGAAGCATCGGCAGACTGCGTGTCTTAGAGCCAAGCAGGCGCCCGGTGACGGCTGCGCATGCCTAAGCGGCCTGACCTCCCCCAAGTGCTTCCAGGAGTAGTCGCCGGCCCGAGGGATCAGTCGCTCAATCGACTAGTTTTGCCGCCAGGTGTCCCTCGTGGATGGCGTCGTAGATCTTGCGGGGGCTCACGCAATCGCCAGCTTCGAGGACGCGCAAGGACTGGGTCGCTCCGTAGGCCCTCGATCAGCTCGCGGTTGGGTCTGAAGCCCGCGGCCAGGACCACGGAGTCGGCGGCGATGGCGGTCTCCTTGCCGGATCGGTCGGCCACGGTGATGCCGGTGTCGGTCACAGCGACCAGCCGCTGCCCCGTGTTGATGGTGACCTTCAGCGGCTGGAAGCGCTCCTCGTACACCTGGCGCTCGTCGAAGGTGATGTTGCACATGAACTCGTCGAGCATCTCGACGAAGATGACCTCTTTGCCCTGTTCGGCCAGGACGAGCCCCACCTCGGTGCCCACGATGCCGCCGCCGATGACCGCCACCGTGTCGCCGACCGTGGCTTCGCCGTGTAGCACCGCTGCGGCCGAGACCACTTTTGGATCGCCGATGCCGGGGATGTCCTCCAGCCCGAGAGCGGTCGCCCCGGTGGCCACGATGACCGCGTCGTAGGGGCTGCCACCGCCCGAGGCGTCACGCCCGGACCGCCGGTCAGGTCGGCGAGCGTGGCTTCCTTCGGCACCACGGTGATCCCCAGCTTCTCCACCTGCGTCCTCAGGTAGGCGACAAGGGGCTTCAGGTCGGGAGCTTTGAACTCGGGGATGGAGGCCTCGAGAAGCGCGCCGCCCAGCTCCCGCTTCTCGTAGAGAGTCACGGCATGGCCCTTCAGCGCGCAGACCCGGGCCGCTTCCATGCCGGCGGGTCCGCCCCCGACCACGGCCACCCTCATCGGGCGCACGGCCGGGGTGATCTTGAACTCCTCTTCCCGGCACAGGGCGACGTTGACGCTGCAGGAGACCGTGTTCGCCATGTGGTCGCCGCGGGCGAGGCAGCCGTCGTTGCAGCGGATGCAGGGCCGGATGTCCTCCGGCCTGCCTTCTTTCGCCTTGAGCGGCCACTGCGGGTCGGCCCAGAGCGGCCGGCCCAGACCGATGAAGTCGCCCTTGCCTTCGGCCAGGATGCTCTCGGCCAGATCGGGCAGGTTGATGGAGCCCGAGGCGATCACGGGAGCTTGACCACCTTCTTCACCGCTTCCGCCGCCCACACGTTGTGGGCCAGGGACATCCCCATGGGGCTCACTTCGTGGATGGTGGTGTGGTGGATGCCGCCGGACATGTGGATGGCCGCTACTCCCCGGGCTTCCAGCCGCTTGGAGAGCTCGATGGTCTCTTCGATCGTGTGCCCTCCGGGCTCGTAGTCGGTGCCGCTCAGCCGCACGCACACGGGATAGTCGGGGCCGACCTGGGCTTTGATCTCCTTGACGATCTCGAGCAGCAGGCGCATGCGGTTCTCGAGCGGGCCGCCGTACCAGTCGGTGCGCTTGTTGGTGTAGGGTGAGAGGAAGTTCGAGATGAGGTAGCCGTGGCAGGCGTGGATCTCCACCATGTCGAAGCCGGCCGTCTGCGCCCGCTTGGCCGCCTGGCCGAAGGCCTTCACGACCTCCTTGATCTCGTCGATGGTCATGGGCACCGGGATGGGGCAGCCGGCCGCGGTGATCTCCGGCCAGGGGACGTCGGAGGCGGCCTTGGGCTGCTCCAGGATGAACCGCTGCCTGCCCGCGTGCGAGATCTGGATGGCCGGCACCGCCCCGTTCGCCTTGATCGTATCCGCGAGCAGGGACAGCCCGGGGATGTGGTCCATCCGGGCGATGCCGAGCTGGCAGGGAGAGGCCTGGCTGGCGTCGTTGTCCACCCAGGCGTACTCGACGATGACCATGGCCGCGCCGCCCTGCGCCACTTCCTTGTAGTAGCGGAGCAGGCGGTCGGTGATGGAGCCGTCGGGATTGGCGAGCCCGGTGTGCTGCGGGGCCTTGACGATCCGGTTCTTGAGCGTGACGTTGCCGATCCGGCCCGGCTCGAACAGACGGGGGAAACTGGTTTGCATTGGCTCATTTCTCCTTTCCGCCGTGATGCGACCCAGGCCGGGTCATGACCTGTTCACGGCTGTTTGGATCGTCGTCCCTGCCTCACCAATCTCCCATCCGCATCCTCCTGGGCGTCCCTTCTCCTGCTCGGGTAGTCAGCGATGGGCTCGACAATGCACCATGCCGTATTGCCGGCGTCGTATCGTTCATTCTATGAATCAAATGATACTTCTTCCGGGCGAGCTGGCGAATCCGGCTCGTCGGCGCCGTTCTTCGGCCGATTCTCCCGGGGCTAGAGATGGGCTATGACGTCGTCGGCGGTCGTGACGAGCGCAATCGCCGGGATCATCGACTTGATGACCACCTCGTGCAGTTCCCTATTGCCGTCGGTGGTGGTATCCGAAGGGACGATGAGGTTGTACAGACGGTCGGCCAGAGCGAAAGCGGCCGTAGCCACGGACATGCCCGTGGCTACCCCCGTCAGCACCACGGTCTCTACCCCCTGCTCGACTAGATACTGTTCGAGATCGGTACCCCGGAAGACGTTGAACACCCAGTTGTAGAACACCGGCTCCCCAGCCACCGGCGCAAGCTCATCGATGACCTCCACGTCCCGCGTGCCCACATAGTTGGTCTTCGACTCCTTCGTTCCCATCCAAAACGGACCGTACACGGGCAACTTGGCGTCCACCGGAGTATGGGCGCAGACGAAAATCACCGGCAAGCCCTTTGCGCGGAATGCCTTCTGCAAGCCTTGCATCTTGGGGACGACCCCGTCCTCCCGGATGGCCCGGCAGTGCCCGAGCACCTCCAGAGGACTGGGCGCCTTGCAGATGGCGTTCTGCATGTGGACCAGCAGCAGCGCTGGCTTCCCGACCATCTCCCATTCGCTCATCGCCTTCTCCCTTCGCCCAACAAGGTGCGGTGTGCTCCAACCGTTCAGGAGTCTTTCATTCCGAAGAGTCTTCCATTGGCCAGTTGTAGACAAATATTTGCTCGCTATCAACAACGGTGCGCTTCCAATCAATACCATCCCGTAGCAACTCGCCGCCGACGAGCAATGCGAATTCAGGTTTGATTTCGTTGCCGTCAGCGATCAAATCAAAAAGCGTGCAATCACTTCCCTTGAGGCCGGTTGCTCTGAGAACATTCTCGATGGTCGCACTCGATCGGTCCACTCTTATCTCGCGTGCTCGCCAGCCGGCGGCATTGGCGGCATAGTCCGACATCATGTTCACTATCGCTCTCAAAAGTTGCCCCCTTGCTCCGGAGACACTGACTGCAGACAGCAGGGAACATTAGACGCTACGTGGGCTCCCGGTCCATGGCAATATCGCCAAGGTTGATGTCCTTTTTCGACTGTGGCCGGCCCCAGTTCTTTCTTAACGTAACCCGCCTTTTCCATAGAAACGAGATACGTTCCCTTGGGCAGCCCATCCACCAGGAAATCGCCGAACTCATCGGTTCGGACGGTTGCCCGGGTATCCTCGAGAACGAGTTCGAGGGTGACCAGCGCATCCTCAATGATTTCGTCGGCCTCGGGGTCATAGACAGTGCCCGCGATGAATGTTTTCGGTAGGCCGATGTAGTAGACGCGTGGCTTGGCACCCAGTTCGGGATGCAGCATCGGCCCTGGCGATTAACCCTGCGAACTCCTCTTCCTCCCCGAAGGTGAAGGCTCCGGTGGGGCAAGCTTCGGAACAACGGGTATCAGTCCACCCCTTGTCCAGCAAATGGGCGCAGAAGGTACATTTCTGGGCGATCTTCAGGTCTTTCATTAAAGTAGATCACGCCCTGGTAGGGGCAGGCTTCCACACAGTCATGACTGCCCTCACAGATCTGTGGATCGATCACGACCAGTCCGTCATCCCTTTTGTAGATGGCCTTTTTGGGACAGGCCTTGATGCACGGAGCATCGTCGCAATGCTGACAGATCGTATGCTCGTACGCCACCTTGACCTTGGGAACCTGGCCGCGCACCTGGTCAACCACCTTGGTCCAGAACTGGCCGGTGAGCGGCTGGGGTTTCGCGACGGGAGACCAGTCGTTCCCGCAGTGCTCGTCCTTACAGGCGATCTGGCAGTTGTGACAGCCGTTGCACTTGGTAATGTCGATTATCATTACCTTGCCCATGTCACTCGCCTCCCTCCAGGACACGCTCCAGGCGGAGACCGGCGTCGGCCTGATACGGCCGGCTGAAGGCTTCGGGATATGCTTTCCGCAACTCTTCGAGATGGGCGAGTTCCACCTCGACCAGGAAGCCGCTGCAAACCATGCCGGCGGCGTTCTTGGAGGTGAGGTTATGCGGGGTGATGGTGTTGATCGCGCCGCCCCGGTCCAGCACTCCGGGGACGATGGGGTCCCAGCGTGCGCCGTGATCGATGTAGACCGCGCCCGGTCTAATTCGCTCGGTGACCCAGGCCCCGGCCAGAACGGAGCCTCTTTCGTTGAAGATCTGGTACCACGTCGCCATCGACGATGTTCCTGGGGGCCGCATCGGAGGGATGGATCCACAGCGGCTCGTAGTAGTAACCGTCGGGACCCTTCACTTTGCAGGTGTGGATCTCGCGCAGCCAGGTCATGTCGTCGTGCTGCGAATGCACCCTCCACCGCGGGTGGTTGGTGATGACCAGCAGAGGGAACTTCTTGCCTCGCTTGCCATCCCGGCTCTCCTGGTGAGATTCCCCTTCCGCTATCCACTTCGGCATCGGCGGGTCGCTCCGCGTCATCGGGGAAGTGCTCAGCCAGGCGAGAGGAATAGAACTCGATCTTCCCGCTGGGGGTGGTGAGGGGGCTCTTCTCCGGATCCTCGTAGAAACCGAGCAGCCCGGCTTTGTTCTTCTGCCAGTCCTCGTCCTGCGGGACGACGTAGTACCCCTCCTGCTTGAGCTTGTCGTAGGTGATCTCTCCAGCGGCGCCGGAATTCTCCCAGCCGACCTTGATCCACTCCTTGACAGTCTTGCCCTCCGTGTATTCCTCCAGGATGCCGAACCGTTCGGCGATCGGCGCAGACTATCTCGTAGTCGCTTTTTGACTCGCCCCTAGGCTGGATGGCCTTGGGCTGATAGAAGAGACAATGGAACTGGCCGCTCATCGCCTCCGTGCCGATGTCGTCGGTTTCCATTACCGTCAAGGAGGGGAGCACCAGGTCGGCCAGCATGCAGTCGTTCTCCATCCACGGGTGCTGGGCCAGCACGAACTCGATCTTGGGGTTCTGCAGCGCCCGGACGTAGGAGTTGGTATCGTTCCAGCACGTGACCCATGACGGGGTGTCGGTCCAGATCATGTGAATCTCGGTCCCGCCCTCGCGGGGGTAGGTGTACTTGATGAACTGCTGTTCCACGTTGTCGCGCGAAAGCGTGGTGCCGTACCAGTTGATCGGCGGGTTGAGTATCGCCTCGTGGATCAGGTCCTTGGGGATGAATTGCGGGGGAGTATCGGTGTACTTCCACCCGCGGTTAGCCCCAAGCAGGGCCGGGTAATACTTGGGCCCGGGGAGGGGATTTCTGGACTTCTTGTTGTAGAGGCCCCACTCGATCATCTTAAACTGATGCACGCCGGGCTTGCCCACGCCCTGCATCGCAAGGAGCAGGACCTGCAGTCTGGCCGGCTCAGTGGCATAGGGGCCTCTGATCCCGGGGCCGCCGTTACCAATAGCTATCGAGACAGTCCTCTTGCCCCAATACCGGGCCAGAGCCTTGATTGTATAGGAGGGCACACCGGTGATGGGAGCCGCCCATTGGGGGTCTTGGGAACACCGTCTTCCTTCCCCAGGACATAGTCCCGGAACTTGTCAAACCCGACGGTGTGGCTCTTCACGTATTCCTCGTCGTAGGTGCCTTCGGTCAGCCAGACATATGCGATCGCCAGATAGAGGGCGGCATCGGTGTTGGGCAACACCGGGACCCATTTGTCGGCATGTACCGCCGCGCCGTAGTTCAGATCCGGGGCGATGTAGATGGATTTGATACCGATGTCCGTGAACCAGTAGCACAGACGACTGGCCAGTTGCCCGTTAAAACCCCAAGGAGTGGTCTCCGGGTCGCAGCCCCAGAACAGGATCCCGTCGGTGTTCTTGGAGACATCCCACATAACATTGGTGACCGGCATCATCTGTCCCAAGGTTCTCGCCCCCCCATACGTGCTTGGCGCCCCAGTACCAGCCTTCCCAGCTGTCGGTGTTGCGAGTCTGCAGCGTATAGCCACCCAGCAGCTTGAGCAGCCGCCGATTGCAGCCGTGAGCGGAATGGACGCACTTCGTCTCCCCGTGTCCGTCTGACTGGGAGAGGATGGCCTCCATGCCGTACTGCTTCTTGATTCGCTTGATCTCCCCCACCACGATGTCCAGGGCTTCATCCCAGGAGATGCGCTCGTACCCGCTGATTCCGCGGTTCTGCGGGTTTCGCTCCCCTTTGGGGTCCCAGTCCGCTCTCTTGAGAGGGTAAAGGACCCTGTTCGGGGAGTAGACCCGGTTCTTGTAGCCGAGAGTGAAGGGAGGGATCAGAGACTTCATCGAGGGAGAAAAGGTCTTGCCCCGGGCAGTCATCTTCCAGGGTTCGATGTCCGGGTACTTCCAGTCATAGTGGAGTGGCCGGATGCGGACGATCTTGCCCTCGTCGCACTCCACCTGCACGCTGTTTGAGTCAGCAGCGATTGAGCAGAAGGCGAGCCCACGGACTACCGTCCTCTGCCCGTGCTTCTCCTTCTCCGTTTCTGACATCTGTCCGCAACCTCCGTTACCGCTAGATCAACACGAGCGCACAAGGAGTCAGGCGAGACTCTCTCGTGCTGGCCATCGCCCAGGCATCCCGACCGGTGAGCCTGGTGTTGGCCAGCGATGTCAATAATGGTGTAGCTGGAGAGCCAGGGAGCTGCTTGGCCGCACTCTTCGTTGCGAGCAGGGTTGTATTACGACGGTAGGCTCGTCTGGGAGCATGCACCTTCGGCACGGTCAGCGCGTGGCCCTAGTTGCGCCTGTTTGCCTTTCTGCGGCTGCTGGAACACTCAGTCGCTCGTTTCCGGGATTGGACAGACTAGATCAACGTGATGATGTTCTGAACGTAGTTCCTGTAGTTAAAGGTGCACTTGGGGGCACCCTCGATCCAGTTGGCCGTTTCCCCATATGTGTTGTATTCGGGCGGCAGTATCATGCCGCGGAGGAAAGTGGCTGTGTTCCCCGGCTCCGAAGTAGAAACGAGGGGGTAGGATCCCTCTTCGTACCACGCGTCTCCCGGGGCACGGTTGTCAGAACACTCCCCTTTTTCAGACTCAATCAAGAGTTGCCCCTCTCTCATGCAACGGATGCCGGAGCCTGGGTGCGAGTGCAGACCGGTGCTTCCCTCGTGGCGAATGATCGAGTCGAGGCGGAACAAATACTTGGAGGTCGGTACAAGTTCGAACATCCTGACACGGCGGGACATCCGCAAACGAGAACTGATGTTCTCGCCGATAGCCAGATTGTTGGGCGCGCTTGTTCGCACCAGCTCCCAGCGCCATACCGTGGCACCTGCCGGTCCGGCCTCGATACGCAGTACATCCCTTGCGTACACAGCCGAATCCTTTTCGAGCAGAGCTCCGTTGACTACCGCCGAGCCATCGAAGATGTAGACGTTGGAGTGCTGCGCCTCCAAATCTGCAATCGGCTTAGCACCCGGACCATAGGTGTCGTGATAGAGCCTAAGCGAATACATAGGTCACGCCTCCGTCATTGGATTGGTCTTGGACGCCTCATCGATACGAACCCTAGCTGCTGTACGAGAGTGGCGTTACTTCGCCCTGCACAAGTACAGAGGAACCACCGGCGCTTCCGACAATCACCCCCTCTCTTGCCCGATCTAGAGGAGGCCCGAGGGCCTCGCAGAGACTTGCTTAATCTGGCCTAACGCTTGGGCCTGTGATCTAGCACCGAAGCCAAGAACTGGGAACGCGCGTCTGACGATGATGAATTAAAGACTAGCGTATCAGACGCACACGAGATTGTTGTTGGGAGCCATCAACACCAACTACGCGCCGGATGTCCGTGCACAAGTACTACCTGCTCTCCCCATTGCGCCACCGGGGAGCTGCTGTTGTCGACCGTATCGGTCCCCACACATGCTCGCTCAATTTGCTCGATGAGGGTGGCCGCTGTCTGGGCACACGCTATCTTGACTATTGATACGGGCGCTCCTATTCTCCAACAAGGGTGTGCGCCCACGTCCCTGGGCAAATGCCTCGTGTTTCATGGCTTCTGTCTAACGCGAAAGAGAGGAATGCGCATGGAAAGAGGAGACGTAACCCGCCGAGAGTTCCTGAGAATAGCCGGCATCGCCGGGGCAACGATCGGAATGGGCGCAGGCCTGGGCGGTCTCGTGGCCGCCTGCGGCGAAGAGGAGACGACTACCACTACAGCCGCGGCGACTAGCACCACGATGGCAGCTGAAACCACCACCACTGCTGCCGCCAGCACTACAACCGTCAGCGCAGGCGCGGAGACGGGCCGGGAGATCAAGATCGGCTATGTCGCCACAACCACTGGTCCACTTGCAGTGTTCGGGGTAGCAGATGAGTACTGTCTCGCGCGAGCGAAGGAGGGCTTTGCCGACGGGGTCGTGTGCGGAGACGGACAGAAACACCCGGTGTCGATTATTGTCGAGGACAGCCAGTCTGACTCGAACCGGGCAGCTCAGGTCGCCGGCGACCTTATTAATAATGCCAAGGTCGATATGATTGGGGCTGGGTCGACGGGCACTAACGCCACGCCGGTCGCCGATCAGTCGGAGGCCTACGGGGTTCCGTGTCTCACCACGGATGATCCGTGGCAGAACTACTTGTTCCCGCGGGGCGGCGATTTGAGCACAGTCTACAAGTGGACCTACAACGCCTTCTGGGGCACCGAAGACATCATCGCCACCTTCATGGACGTTTTTGGCCAGCTGCAGACCAACAAGAAGATCGCGGTGATACTACCCAACGACGCCCTCGGGATCCCGTGGCTCGCAGCGTTCGAGGAAGCTCTCCCCGCAGCCGGCTGGGATCCATTGTTCGCCGACTTGTACACTCCCGGCCTCGAGGACTACTCGGCTGATATCTCGGCCTTCAAGCAATATGGCTGCGAAATTCTCTTTGGCGAGTTCTCCCCGCCGGATTTCACCAACTTCTGGACGCAGTCTCTTCAGCAGGGGTTCAACCCCAAAGTGGCGGCTCCGATCGTATCGCTCGCGTTTCCTGAGGACGCGGCCGCTCTCGGAGACAAAGCCAACAACCTGTGTGGCGAGCTCAGCTGGCACCCAAAGGCACCTTTCACCTCGGCATTTCTGAACGGCGAGAGCTGCCAGCAGTTCGCGGACAAGTTTACCGAGTTCAATGGCAAGCAGTGGAACCAGTCCCTGACGCACTTCCTCATCTTCGAATGGATGTGGGACGTCCTCAAACGCGCAAAGAGCGTAGACGATAAGAACGCGATCGTCGAGGCAGTGAAGTCCACGAGGATGGATACCATCGCCGGGCCAATCGACTTCACCGGGGCCATCGAGACGGAGATCAGACCAGGTGTGGGCTTGGTTAGTGCCAACTGCTACAAGACCCCAATGTTCGGCAATCAGTGGCGCAAGGCCACAAGTGGCCCGTTCCCCTACGAGGCCACTATCATCAGCAACGTGTCAGGGTCGATGGTGCCGGTACAGGATAAGGTCCAGGAGTTGGTCTACTCATAGGTATGAGACATACGGCGGGTAGATGCGGGCTCGCGACCGCGAGCCCGCATCTACCCCAGCAGGGCTCCAAAAACCGGCCTGATGTCTGAACTCCGATTTGCAGGATCGTCCCCGCAAGCCCGATCAGTCCGAAGTGCCGGTCAACTTGTGTACCCTGAGGTTTTGTCACGGCTCCTGCCGCTGGACAGCCGAACAGCACAAGATCTCCAAGCGTACTACAGTATCGCGTACGGCTTGAACGGCTCGGCCACGGTCATCACGAACGCGCTCGAGCAAGATAGCGCCATATACTGCAAGGGGGCGTTGCCTCAGTTGAGGCTGGCCGGGACGGGGCGGCCATATCCATGATCAATAACAAGGAGAGTCGATCACGATGGCGGACCTAAAGACGTGGTTCGGCGGGCTTTCAATGCGGAACCCAATCGGTATTGCTCCGCTGGATCCAGCGATTGCGTACGCCAGACAACCAAGAGTGCATGCTGATTGGCTGCTGCGTCACGTGGAGGCCGGCGCTGGCTACCTGTATCTAGGTGGCACGCGGCTTCAGGCATCTGATCCCAAGGAAAGCCAGCCGGCGCAGAAGTTCTTGAAGATTCAGTGCCCAGGATTTGCCAAAAGGGAGAGCATTCATGCAACGGGCGACATCACGTCCACGCAATTCTTCCTCGAGAAAGCACTTGAGATCATATCACTTGTGAAGCCCGAGTTGCCCGAGGATGTCCCTTTGATAGCGCAGCCCAACGTTCCGGGAGCTGATTTGGAGGACTGGGCACGGCTGTGTCAACTACTCGAAGAAGCCGGGGCAGACGCGCTGGAGCTGAACTTCTGCCCCCTCTCCATGGCGGGGAAGGAGCAAGGCGCAGAGCGCAGTCTCATCGATGAGGTTGACACTCTCGAGATGAGAACGCTTCGAGATCTTGGTCTCGTTCCGGGCCTGGGTGAGATTGCCGAAGTTCTCCCGATTGTGATTCGAGAATGCGTGCAGGCGGTGAACATCCCCATAGGGCTCAAGCCGTCGGCAGAGGTTGGTTTTCCCCGATGCGTGGCCCTTGCGAAGCTGTCCGTGGAGGCTGGTGCAGCCTGGGTGGCAAACGTGACCGCAGGCTTGACAGTCGCCCCGCCGGACATATACCGGGGTGGCCGATCTCCCTGGGAGAAGGTTGGTCTTGACATAAATCCCTTCGCCGGAACCTGTGGGCCGACCAACCGTTATCACTGCCGGAAAACCACGGCCACCATCGCCAAGTTTGTGCCCGAGGTGGACATCATGGCTATCGGTGGGCTGGTGAACCCGGAGCACGTGGTCGAGATGCTGATGCTCGGTGCCAAGACGGTGGGGCTCTCGTCCGGATTCTTCTGGAAAGGTAGGGCCCTCTTGCGGAACTCGCTTGCATTCTTGAGCCGCTTCTTGGATGAGCATGGTTATGAAAGCGTTCAAGACATAGTTGGCCTGGGTCTTCAGTACATTCAGCCGGTGGATGACACCACAGACTGGAAAGTGGGCCAAATCTCTGCGCGCGTGGATACGGCCAAGTGCAACAACTGCGGGATTTGCTCCGACTCCTTCTGTCCGGTGCCGGTGACGAGGGACGACGGGTATCCGTGGATTGATGAAACGAAATGTCAAGCTTGCGGCATGTGCGTGGCAACTTGTCCGTCCGATGCCATCTCAATTGAGAGGATCGCTACGTGAGAGGCGGAGACTGCTGACGGAGCGGCAGCAGACAGCCCCGACGGAAGTCCGAAGAGTGCATTGGACTGAAAGCCAGCACCCATAGGAAAGTGTGCAACCTGAGACATGGAAAGAAAGCGAACAGAAATGCGGTCCGAGGTACTCCAACCGTCGCTGCGAGTGAGACCCACCATATGGAGTTTCTCTAGAAAACGGCACGAAGTCGATCAGGACGATGCAACGAACGATATGCTGGATTGCGCTGTGGGCTCTAACGCTCTGGGGACTTCACCGAACGTAGTAGAAGCTGCCAACAACTACAGCTGGCGCACCTTGTCAACGTACCCGGACACTAGCTATCGGACCCTGAAGCGACAGATCTGTCAATTCTGGTCTAGGTATGCGCAACTGAGCCCGGAGAACATCAAGTTGGCGAATGGCGCGGGGATAGTCCTGTCTCGGCTGAACCAGTTGTTCATCGAACCTGGTGTCAGCGCACTGGGTTACGCGCCTCAGTTCAAGGACTACATGGAAGACGTGGTGATACTTGGCGGCCGGTTCCAGGGGGTCCCGCTCCAAGCCTCTGAAGGATTCAAGTTTCGCGTAGCAGGGTTCTTGAACACGATCGGCACTGGATTCGCGGTTGTCTATGTCGACAATCCAAATAACCCCACAGGACAGTACATTGGGCTGGACGAGGTGGAGGCGATAGCGTCTGAATGTGCCAGACGAGGCACCGTTCTGGTCGTAGATGAGGCCTTCGGTGACTATGTTCCAGAAGACTGTTCAGCAGTCAGCCTTTTGAACAGGTACAGCAATGTAGTCGTGACGCGAACCTTCAGCAAGGGTATGGGCATAGCTGACTTTCGTGTCGGTTACGGGGTAATGTCTAGCGAGTTGGGACGGTACTATGACCGCGTCGATCCTCCCTTCCAGATCTCTAGTCTTGCTGCTTTTCTTGCTGGCGAGGCTCTACATGATCACCAGTTTGTTGAGGCGAACAGGGAGAGGATCAGAGCTCATAAGGCAAGGCTGACGTCTGGACTTCGCGAAAGAGGCTATAGCGTGGCCGAAACTCACGATACTTGCCCACTTTTTCTGTTGGGGCTAGATGATGAGGATATCGACTTACGGGGACAGTTGCTGGCGAAAGGGATACGCACGATTGCGGGTACAGACTTCGAGAACCTGGGGAGTAACTACGTGCGGGTTAACACCCCCGCCGACGTCGAGGAGTTCTTGGCCCGACTCGATGGTCGAAAAGCGAGTGGATGACCTGAATGATAGAGGGTAATCCATGACCGCCAGCGACCTCCTGGGGGTCGGGCTACTATTGCCTACCATACTTCGTGAACCGGTGGCAATGAGAATCTGCTGTTCTTGGCCGTGATCTTGAGGATTGGAGCGTGAGTAGGATGAGTCCCCATATGACCCCAGAGGAGTTCCGGCGACAGGGTCACGCCGCCGTTGACTGGCTGGCTGAGTACTTCGTACGGGTCGAGGAACTGCCGGTGGTCTCGATGGTGGAACCGGGCGCGATTCGTTCGAAGCTGCCGGGTGAGCCGCCCTTGCAGGGGGAATCCATGGATGCCGTGCTACGCGACCTGGACGAGATCATCCTTGCTGGGATCACCCACTGGCAGTCGCCCAACTTCTTCGCCTACTTTCCGGGCAACACCTCGGGCCCGGCCATTATAGGTGAGCTTCTCTCGGCTGGGCTCAACGTGCAGGGTATGCTGTGGGCTACTAGCCCGGCCTGTACGGAACTCGAGACCCACGTGCTGGACTGGCTGGCTGATCTCCTTGCCCTGCCAGGCTCGTTCCGCTCCAGTGGTCCCGGCGGCGGCGTCATTCAGGATTCGGCCTCTGCAAGCACTCTGTGCGCCGTGGTGGCGGCCCGGGAGAAGGCTACCGAGTATGTAAGCAACCAGCGCGGCTGCGATGGCACGCTGGTCGCCTACTCCTCCAGCCAGGCTCACTCCTCGGTTGAGAAGGGCATCCGCATCGCCGGTATCGGAAGCGACCGGCTGCGACAGATCGAGGTGGACGAGAGCTATGCCATGCGACCTGAAGCGCTCGAGGAGGCTGTCCTTGCCGACCGGGCAGCCGGCCTGCGGCCTTTCATAGTTGTGGCTACGGTTGGGACGACCTCTTCGAATGCCCTCGACCCCCTTCCCGCGATTGGAGAGATCTGCCGCCGGCATGGACTCTGGCTCCACGTCGATGCCGCCATGAGCGGTACGGCCGCTTTATGCCCCGAGTTTCGCTTCATTCATGAGGGTCTTGAGTTGGTCGACAGCTATGTCTTCGATCCTCACAAGTGGATGTTCGGCGGCTTGGACTGCAGTTGTTTCTTCGTTGCCGAACGGCGGAGGCTCATCGGGGCTCTTGGGATCCTCCCGGAATACCTGCGCAACGCGGCCACCGCTTCCGGAGAAGTGATCGACTACAGGGATTGGCAGATACCTCTGGGGCACCGTTTCCGCTCCCTGAAACTCTGGATGATGATTAGACACTACGGCGCCGAAGGGTTGCGCACGGCCGTCCGCGAGCATGTAGCTCTGGCCCAGGAATTCGCATCCTGGGTGAGGGCCGACCCACGCTTCGAAACGGCGGCTCCGGCCCCCCTCAATCTCGTATGCTTCCGGCACAAAGGCGGAGACGAGACGAATCAAGCCATCATGGACCGGGTGAACTCCTCAGGGAAGATGTACATCAGCCATACCCGGCTGGACGATCGTATGACCCTGAGAATGTGCGTCGCCCAGGAGCACACCGCAAGGCGGCATGTGCTCCGAGCATGGAAGCTGATTCAGGAAGCGGCTTCAGCGCTTGCACCCGGGACTTAGGCCTGCGACGGGGCCCGTTCCCTGCCTTGATAGCGGGTTGACATGCCGTGATGATTTGCCTGCCGTTTAGCGCGTTCCCCGAGAGCTGTCCGCATTGGTGATCTCAAGTGCAATAGAGACTGCCCGTGACGAATCGGACACTGACAGGCATGTTCAATTGGGCCGTTACTTCTTGGCGATAGCAGCGGCAACCTCAATCTCTATCCGCATATCGGGCAGGTCAAGCTCGATGCCTTTCAGCAAAACCCCGGCGCGAGGATTTTCCTTTAGGTCGGGGGCATACCTGGTGAAGAACTCGTCGGTGCTCTCAAGCATGTCCCACTTATCATCCCTATCGACAATAAAGAAGTTGATCCAGTAGATATCCTCGAGCCTGGCGCCAACTCCTTCCAGTATCTCCTTGATTCTCATCCAGCAGGCGGTGGTCTGCTCCTTAATCCCGCCCACGACGTTGCCGACGCGGTCTCGCTCTTCCTGCCAGTTCTGGGGCTCTCTGTCTGTCTCCGGGTTCCTCCCGGTCTGCCCGGCCAGCCAGATGATACGGTCCACCTTATCCAGCTTCACGTCGACGCACGAGGCCCAGGGCATTTGATGGGTGCCGTGGTAGAAGGGGTAAACCGTGAAGGCAGGATATTCTTTCGCGAGGTCCTTTCTGAACGCTGCGGTCATGGCGCTTCCTCCTTTTCGCAAAAGACTTCGGGGCCGGGCTTTCGAGCAAACCATACAGAAGAAGTCGAAGGCCCCCGAGCCGACCATCCTCACGAAGATACTACAGCGCGCAGCGCCCGCAGATGGCGCAGCAGATTTCCGCGGCCTGAGGGGTCCGTAAACCCCCGGACACGCGCTTGCGCGACAGCCCCCAATGGAAAACGCGCATACAGACCTGCTCATCATTAGTAAGTTGATCTGCCCTGCAAATCTGAATCTTCTGTTTGTCAGACAAAGCGCATGGTAAGCGAGGGAACGGCGTTCAGCCCTCAAGCTCTGCTCGCTCACCTTCGGACTGATAATCCGATGCTTGGGGAACTCGGCACCGGTTGAGCTCCGCTTGCCTTTCCGCCGCCTTGTGGCCGCTTGCAGGCAGGATTGACTGAACGGAGCATTCAGTGGCTGCGCCCCGGTGTAGGTGAAAGCCTCACTCCGGGCTATCGCCAGTGAGGCGAAATGCTCGTCTAGTTCCAGGCCGTAGCAGACTCGGCCCGTCCGCTTCGCTGCGATCAGGGTGGAGCCAGAACCGCTGAAGAGGTCCAGCACGACGTCGCCTGAGCTCGAGGGATTCTCAACAGCTCGCTCCATCAGTTCAAGCAGCTTCATGGTGGGGTGAAGGGGAGAGACGTCCGGACGGGGTGTCTGACAGACGTCTGACTGATCCCTTCCTCCTCGGAAATGCCGGGTGGCGCCTTCGGGCCAGCCGTACCACACGGGCTCGTACGCGTGCTGGTAGTCGGCCTTCCAGGTGGGTGGCTAGTCAATGGTCGTAGGAGCACTCGGTCAAGCCCATCCTCCTCAGTCCCAGCCGGAGCTTTCGATGCCCCAGGCGCTGATGATGCTCGCACGCACGCCCCTGTGCAGCCGTCTGAGAGCGACCTCGGCGTAGCAGTCGGCATGGGCGTAGTGGTCGTCCCGACAGCGTCGCACCCAGCGGGCCTTCTTCTGCCCGCTCACCGGGTCTTCCTCCACTTTTCTTACGATGTTGGTCATCTGCCGTATGAACTCGCGGACCCCATCGTCCAGGCGCGGTATACGGCGATCGCCCTTTTGGTGGACATCCCGCATGGCGTCAAAGGCATCGGTGCGGTTGATGGTCGCGGTCGGGGTGTTTTCTTTGTCGTATCCCCAGTCCACCAGCCCCTTCTGAGTATCGCCGTAGTAGGCCAGATAGACTCGGCCGCGGAAACGGCCGGCGAAGGCTCGGGCGGCGTGGGTGTGGGGGAGGGCGTCGATCACGCACACCCGCACGTCGTAGTCCTTCATCAGCTGGTCCAAGTGAGTGAAGGTGGCGTCGGTCATCTCCTGGTGTTTGACCCGCAGGGTGAAGACGATGTCGCCATCCGGACGACGTTCCTTGATGACGATGTAGAGGCCGTTGCCTTGGTCCACGCCCATGACGCAGCCTTTCCCGCTGGCGCTTTGAGGATAGTCGCCGACCAGCGCGAGGAGATCCGCTTCGCATAAACCCCCATCGGCCGAGAGATAGGGGAGACCGAGCTCCGAGTTGAAGAACTCCTGCGGGTAGGCGGTCTCCTGCCACTTGCGCAGAAGTGCGGCCGGTTTCGTCTGGCACCCCGCCTCGCGCTCAGCCGCCGAAACGACCACGGAGGTGAACTTGCTCAGGTGGTATCCGTGTCTCGAGCGCTCCGGATACTTGGGCACCCAGAGACCGTGGGCCGGGTCCAGGGGGCCCCCGCAGGAGGTACACACGAGCGTCTCGGCACCGGGCGGGCCCTTCACAAAGACGATCTCACGCCGGGGATCGTCCGAGCGGCCGTGGGTCTGGGTGAACTCATCTTCGAGGCAGCGGTAGGTGGCGCAACGGTCGCACCTGAGCAGCCAGTGGCGCTGGTCGGTGGCCGCAAAGGCGGCATCGATGCCATAAAGCGGAAAGCTGGGAGTGGAGAGATACAGTTCGTAGCCGAAGCTGGAGTGTCCCAGCCGGGCGCGAGCCCTTCTGCAGGACCGCCTGTACCTATAGATCGCCGTGTTTCAATCCTCAGCTTTCAGATCCCTGCCCTCGGTGATGTCCAAAGTCGCTTCTGCCTCCCACTTCTCGACCTCGATGAGACAGGAGTTGTTTGCCATACCCATCGATGTGGGAGTTATGAACCGGCAAGGGGTCAGGATGTTCACGCACCCTCCACGGTCGGGTGACTCTCCTGGCCTGCCGATCGGCTCGTATTCTGCACACGACTCATAGGAGTGTACCGTGCCAGAACGCAGCCGTTCGGTGACCTGCGCGGCCAAGATAACCGAACCCCGATCATTGAAGGCCCGCACCAGGTCGCCGTCACTGATGCCGCGGTCCTCGGCATCACTGCGGCTTATCCGCATGATCCAGTAGTAGTGACCATCCGCCGCCAAGGAGCGATTGTTCTGGACCTCGCGCATCCAAGCGTCTTTACCATCAGCCATGGTGTGATAGGAAAACCGCGGGTGCGGCGAAACCATCTGCAGTGGATATCGGCTGTACAATTCCTCGGTGTGGTGACCCTCCCAGGACTCGATGTACTGCGGTCCCATGGCCGGTCTTTCCTGGTCCACGTCGCCAAATCGAGTTAGGCTTGAGGATACAAACTCTATCTTTCCTGACATGGTTTGCAGGCCCTTGAGCCCGACTGTGTCCCCTGGCGCTGGGCCCCAGTCGGGCGTGTCCCGTACCCTTCCCTCTGCGAACCAGCGCAACGCAGGGGTTGGCTTGCGATTTTCGGGCGGAGGGACCACGTAGTAGCCCTTCTTCTGGAATTCTTCCCAGCTTATTACCTTGGGCAGGTCAGAGGCACGGAAGACCGCTCTCACCCAATCTAATTCGCTCTTCCCTCCATCACTGAATGCTTCATAAAGACCCAAGTGCTTGGAAAGCTCGCAGAAGATGTCGTAGTCCGATTTGGACTCGCCCAGCGGCTCAATGCACTTCTGCTGTAGGGTGATGACACGATGGTTGCAGTTCGTGTAGCTATCCGCGACATAACCCGAACAGTTGGCAGACTCGCTTATGTCCCAGCGCTCGAAGTTGGTGCAAGCAGGCAGGATGATATCCGCGAACTCGGCTTCGCCTTCCATCCAGATAGATTGGTTGACTACGAACTGAAGCCTGTCGTTGCGATAAGCGTTGACGTAGCGATTGGTGTCCGTCATGGTCCCGAAAAAGGAGCCACCGTAGCGGTAGTACATTGCGATACTTGCATATCCTGGGGCAGGGTACTCATACTCCTGTAGCTGGGACTCAATGGAAGAACCGCAGAAACCCTTGCCCCGCCAACGAAGACGCTCGTGCATGATGGCCTCGGGGATATTGAGGCGAGGAACCGCCTGCCCCTCAGTGGAATCATGGGTGTTTCTGGTAACGCCGCGACCTTCGCTGAACATGCGATAGACCCACCGGTATCCGGCAGCTGACTTGTCCACGTCCCCAGATATACCGCCTTCGGCGTAGCCCGGGAACATGAAGGAGGTGTCAAGAGGCACACCCATGGTCGTCGACCAGATATTGCTGCCCGGTTTGCCCATTCCTTGCATCGCCGCCAGCGCGATCATGCTGCGGGCATATTCGTTGCCGTGGGCTGAGCGACAAGCGCCTCCCTGGCCACCTGCCCCCCCCGCAGCCAGCATCGTCTTCTTCGAAGCCCAGCGGCGCGCCACAGCTCGGATATCGCGAGCGGGGATACTCGTCTCAGTCTCTGCCCACTCCGGGGTCTTCGGCTGACCGTCGCTTCCGCCAAGAACGTACTCTTTCCACTCGTTAAACCCTACGGTTCGACCAGCGATGTATTCCTTATCGTAGGTATCCTCCGTAATCCAGGTGAAAGCGATGGCAAGGGCCAGGGCAGCGTCCGTGCCCATCCGAGGCGCGAGCCACTTTCCTCCCAGAAGCCCCGCCGTGTGGTTGAAATACGGGTCGATGAAGACCATCTCCACGCCCAACTCCTTCAGCCAGAAGCGGCGAGGCGTGCTGTCGAAGGCGCCATAGATCCCGTGAGTAGTCTCCGGGTCGGAGGACCAGAACACCACCAATTCTGTGTTCTTGAGAGCGTCTTCCAGCAAGTCATACTGCTCTGGGATACCGAGACGGTGAGTGAAACCCCACATGTGCGATGCACCCCAGTGCCACCCCTCCCAACTGTCTGGGTTGTGAGCGGAGTGACACATCCCTACCAGGTTCAAGAATCGAAGATAGGCGCTGTGTCGGTAACCGACATTGCCCCACAGGTGGTGTGAAGAACAAGTAGTCAAGATACCTCCGGGGCCCACCTCACGCTTCACCCGCGCTATCTCCTCAGCCACTGTGGTGAGCGCTTCGTTCCAGCTTATTGGCTCGTAGCCGGACTCGCCGCGCTTCTCACAGTTGCGCTTCCCGTGGGGGTCGAAGTCCACCCTCTTGAGGGGGGTTAGAATCCGCTTCGGTGAGTAGATCAACGACTTCATGGCCACCGAGTAGGGGGCCAGAGTCGTCCTTCTCGGTGGAGTGAACGACCGCCCCCTAGCCTGAATAGTCCAAGATGCAGCATCGTTGTCATCCAGATCCATGGGGGTAATGCGGATGATCTTGCCATCATGGACATCGACGAACACGGGACCGCCATTCGTACCATTGGTCAGTCGGGTGACTCGGGTCATCGTGCGACCCCTTTCATTTCTCGCGCCAGAAAGCGGCTGACGATGGTGCTCCGCTCTCCTCGAATGCTCACGAAACCTTGAACTGCTCGTCACTCATGAAACTCTTCGTCAAGCCTCGGATGGGCGCGTCCACCCCCTTCCGCCTCGTTCTGCGGGTTGAGGTATCCCCAAGACGACTTGCGTTTGCGCTTGAGCAGTGATGTCTATCTAGTACTTCCCTAGTGATTTAACATATTCCACGAACTGATCGAACGTACTATATTTCTTGTCGACCCCACCTATGAAATCAGCGTACTCATCTACGTCAGTGAAAGTTCGACCGGTAAGACAATCAGTCATATCGGTGCTGATGCCGCTGTCGCGTGACCAAGGGGGTGAGAATGAGTGGAGCAATATCATCTCGGTTTCGCCTACATTTGAATACGAGTGGGGTGCATACGCAGGAATGTAAAGCAAAGTCCGTCCAGTGATAGGCTTTACTTCAGCCTCTGACAACGGCCATCCAAGATAGATATTGCACTTGCCTTGGCCACCAATGAAATCAAAGTAATATACACTCTCACTTCTGGTGTGATAATGAGGTGTGCTGTAAGCACCCGGCTGATACCAGACTATTTCCCACGTAGTGTTGTACATCTCGGGCGGCCGGGGAGCGAAGAGTCGCTTGCCCCACAGCTCCCCTTTTTCGTGAAGTTCAGCGAGAGAAAAGACGGTCGGCTTCTCCCCGGGCGTAAACTCAGATCTCATTAAACTTACCTCCTTCTCTTATGGTTATTGCCTAGATCTCAATCAACACGACCGTCGATCACAGTGTTCCACTTCTTCATTCTGGCTGGACCCCCCATTTCTCGACCTCGATGAGGCAGGAGTTGCTGGCCATGGCGAACGATGTGGGCGTCAGAAAGCGTTTGGAGGTCAGAAGATTGACGCAGCCAGCCCTGTCCGCTGACTCACCGGGCTCCCCCAGGGGCAGATAGTCGGCACAGGACTCGTAGGAGTGCACCGTGCCTGCCGGTACCCGCTCGGTAACTTGCGCCACGAGGATGACAGAGCCCCGGTCGTTATAGGCACAGACAAGGTCGCCGTCCTTGATCCCACGAGCCTCGGCGTCCTTGGTGTTGACTCGCATGACCCAGTAGCGGTGACCGTCCACCAGCACCCGGTGGTCTTTGACCTCGTTCAGCCAGCTCTCCTTGGAATCGCCCATGGTATGGAAGGAAAAGCGCGGGTGGGGCGAGACCATCTGCAGTGGGTACTTGTCGTAGAGCTCTCTGGTGTGGTGGCCTTCCCAGCTGGGGATGTACTGCGGCCCCATGATCGGGCGCTCGGGGTCGCTAAAGCCATTGGCTGCGAATCGCTTGAGGCTATTGGACACGAACTCGATCTTGCCCGACTGGGTCTGTAGGCCCTTCAGGCCGACCTGATCACAAGGCGCTGGACCCCAATCAGAAGTGTCACGCTTCCGATCCTCAGCAAACCAACGCATAGCTGGGGCCGACTTGTGATCCTTCGGGAAAGGCACGACGAAGTATCCCTTTCTCTCGAACTCTTCCCAGGTAATGTATTTGGGCAGATCGGTGGCATGGAATGAGTCCTTGACCCACCCATACTCATCTTTGCCCATGCTGAAGAGTTCATAGATGCCCAGCCGTTTCGCCAATTCACAGAATATGTCGTAGTCCGACTTGCTTTCCCCGAGTGGCTCGATGCACTTGTGCTGCAAGGTGATCACCCTATGGTTGCACTGAGTGAAGGTGTCAGGGATGTAGCCTGAGCAGTTGGCGAACTCGCTGATATCCCAGCGTTCGAAGTTCGTGCAGGCTGGCAGGATGACGTCGGCGAAACGGGCCTCCCCTTCGAACCAGATGGACTGGTTGGCCACGAACGGGACCTTGCCTTCCCGGTATGCGTTGACGAACCGGTTGGTCTCGGTCATCGTGCCGATGAACGAGCCGCCGTAGCGGTAGTACATCTCAACGTGAGGGTAGCCGGGAGCGGGATACTCAAACTGCTCGAATTGCATCTCGATAGAAGCGGCGCAGGCCCCCTTACCGTGCCACTTGAGACGCTCGTGCCGCATGACTTCGGGGATCAGCAGACGAGGCATTATTTGCCCCTCTGCTGTGTCGTGGACGTTAGCAGTCCCCCCCGAAAGAGCCCCCTTGGGGAATAGCCGCGAGTATTGTTGGAAAGCGGTCCCTGTCTTCGCGACATCGCCAGATATGCCGCCCTCGGCATAACCCGGGAAGAAGAATGACTCATCATGGGGAGCACCCTGGGTGGTGCTCCAGATATTTGTACCCGCTTTGCCGTAGCCCTGCATCGCCGCAAGTGCGATCATTGTGCGAGCCCACTCGCCGCCTGTGGCAGAGCGGCAGGCACCTCCCCAACCTCCGAGACCGCCAGCAGCCAGCATGGTCTTTTTGGCGCCCCACTCCCGGGCTAGGGCTCGAATCTCGCGTGCTGGAATGCCACACTCACCTTCAGCCCACTGGGGGGTCTTCGCCACACCGTCGCTCTCGCCCAATATATAGCGCTTCCACTGCTCGAAGCCGATGGTACGGCCGGCTATGTACTCCTTATCGTAGGTGCCTTCGGTAATCCAGGTGAAGGCGATCGCTAGCCCCAGCGGTACGTCTGTACCAAGCCGAGGGGCGAGCCATTTGTCCGAGAAAAGTCCGGCGGTGTGATTGAAATAGGGGTCGATGAAGACCATCTTCACACCTAGCTCCTTGAGCCAGAACCGGCGTGGCGTGCTCTCGAAAGCGGAGTAAATGCCGCCACCAGTGGTCTCTGGGTCCGATGACCAGAAGACGATCATGTCGGTATTCTTGAGCGCATCTTCCAAGAGATCGGTCTGTTCAGGGATGCCCAGACGGTGAGTGTTGCCCCACATATGCGCTCCCACCCAGAGCCAGCCCTCCCAGCTATCAGCATTCTGTGCAACCCATGTCATGCCAGCCAGATTTGAGAACCGCATGTAGGCCGAGAAGCGGTATCCGACATTTCCCCACAGATGGTGAGAGCCACTAGTCGTCATAATGCTGCCCGGTCCCGCCTCACGTTTCGCCCGAACCATCTCCTCAGCAACCATATCTGCCGCTGCATCCCAGCTTATGGGCTCGTACCCGGAAACGCCGCGATTATGGATGTTGCGCTTGCCCTTCGGGTCGAAGTCCACTCGTTTTAGGGGGGTTAGGATCCGCTTGGGCGAGTAAACCATGGACTTCTGGGCCACCGCGTGGGGGGCCAAGGTGGTCCGACGAGGAGGTTTGAAGGTACGGCCCCGTGCGTCGATGGCCCAACTATCGGCGTCGTCTTCGTCGAAGATAATCGGCGTCATGCGGACGATCTTGCCGTCTTTCACGTCCACAAAGACGGGGCCGCCAGTAGTGGAGTTAGTAAGTCTCGTCACCTTTCCCATTGATGATGCGCCTCCGTCCTCATTTGTTCTCGACCCATTCGCGCGCCGGCTTGCGCGCAGTATGCCGATATATTCATGCTGGGTGGCCCGGTGAGCGGCGCCGGTCTACGGCCCCAGAAACACCTTCAGACAGCGATCCTTGTGGTTCTCGAACAGGTCGTAGGCTTCGACCGCGTCCTCAAGCGAGAACCTATGCGTTCCGATGGGCCCCAGATCGACTCGTCCGTGCTCGACGAGCTTCATGAGCTTGGGGATGTGCACCATGTTGCCCAGTCCCATCACCACTTTGATCCCCCTGAAGATCAGTTCGTGCACGGGAAACTCCACCGGTTCGCTGAAGAGCCCTACGCAGGACACGGTGCCGTATTTGTTGATCATGCGCGTGGCGTTCGAGAAGGCGCTCGTGTCGCCGCTGGCTTCAAGGACCACATCCACACCTTCCTGACCTGTCGCCGCCAGTATCTGCTCGGCGGGGTCACATTGCCGGATGTCTATCGGAGTCGCGCCGTAGCGCTCGGCCAGAGCCAGGCGATTCTCGAAGAGGTCGATGGCGAAGACCCGGCTGGGCCCGAATTGCCAGGCAGAGAGGACGGCGCAGAGACCCACGGGGCCGCAACCTGAGATGGCGACCGTATCCCCCACCTTTATCTTGGCCTCGTAAGCCGCGTGGTAGCCGGTGTTGAACATGTCGCCGACCAAGACGGCCTGCTCGTCTGGGACGCCGGCCGGGATGTGCGTTAGTGCGAAATCTGCATAGGGAACGCGGACCAGCTCCGTCTGCACGCCGTCAAGACCCATGGGAGACAAGAACAGACCTCCGCCATACGTGGACAACTCCGGGCAATTCTGTAGAATGCCCGACCGGCAGGCCTGGCAGGTGCCGCAGGTGACGGCCGGGGGCGAGACGACACGGTCGCCAACGCGGAAACGCCGGACGCCGGCCCCTGCCTCCTGAACGACCCCGACGAACTCGTGTCCAAGTATGGTACCGGGTTCAATGCCGGGTATGCGTCCGTGTTTCATGTGTACATCGGTGCCGCAGATCGCGGTCAGGGTCACGCGGACCAGGACATCCGACGATTCCCGCAGTGAGGGCTCAGGAACGTCCTCTACGATGATCTGCGCACCATCTCTCAGGACGACTGCTCGCACTTTGCACCTCCAGCTGTTCTCGCAGATACCATGTAGATCATGTGCATGGATGATCTCATAGGCAGTATGTGAGCAACGCTGGTCATCATGTCGAAAACCGGCGCTTTCTCCAGCCCACGGCGGCAATCCCCATCAAGCTCGCCTCTCTCGAGATATCGATCAAGAACCACTTTCGGGAACTGATCGTCAACACCCGTGGATGCGTGTTCGCGCCCGCCGCACCTGGTGCCGATCCAAGAGCGCCAGTGCGAAGGCAGCGGGCGCTTCAGGCTCCTCGAGGATGCGGCCTTCTGGCTACCATAACGGCGAATGACCCATGCTTCCCGAGGACCCGGGTCGCGAAAACCATCACGAGGTTTGACTCTCCATGCCCCCCGTACCTGACTCACTGGAACGCAGCTCCTAGGGTAGCCGCTGAAGGCCAGGTTGCGGGCAACTCGAGGGATGGCTGAGCCGGAATATCAGAGCGCCTTCATGTAGACCTCGGTAGCGTCTTTCGCTCCGACATCGCGCGGGTTCATCAAACCGAGGGGGAAGGACTGATAGGTCATGAGCTCGTCGACCAGACCAGGGATATCCGCGGCCGTGAGCCCCACTTCGCTCAGCCGTTGCGGCATGTCCAAGTCGGAGAGCAGCGCACGCACTGCCGAAACCGACTTAAGTGCCGCATCCCGGATGGAAAGCCCATTTGTGTTCTCTCCAAGAAGTCGGGCGACTTCTGCATGTTCTCCGGAGCCGAGATCAGGTTGTACTCCATCGCGTAGGGGAGCATGAGACCCACCGCAGCTCCATGAGAGATGCCAGCCCGCTTGCCCAAGGCTATGTTCATGAGGTGGGCTAGTCCCACTCCCGCCACTGACCCGGCAAACATGGCGAACGAGGCGCCGATCGACATCTGATACCGGTCCTCCATCCGGGCGCATCCTTTGGCATATGCTGGCCCGATGCTTTTCGAGATAAGCCGAATGGCCTCGGAAGCAAAGAGATCGGTGACGAGATTGGCCCGGCAACAGGTATAGCCTTCTATGGCGTGAGCAAGGGCGTCCATACCGGTATGGGCGGTGGCCGTGGCCGGAAGGTCTCTGGTGAGAGCCGGGTCGACGATCACCGCCTCTGGGAGATTCAGGGGGATGATGTAGACGTTGGTCCTATCATCGGTCGTGTCGGTGGTGATGACAGCGGCCGTGCTCCACTCCGATCCAGTGCCGGCGGTGGTGGGGATGAGGATCTTGGGCAGGCTCTTCTCGAACACTTTTCCCTCCAGCAGATCCTGAAGGCTTGCCCCCTCGTTGGCGGCGAGGATGCTGGCGGCCTTGGTAGTGTCCATGACGCTGCCCCCGCCTACGCCGACGAGCAGGCCGTAATGTCCACTCTTCACCCTCTTAGCCAGCTCCTCGATGCCGCTCGCCGGTGCTTCCACCCCACACCCATCAAATACATCGGCCTCAAGCTGGGCCGAGGCCAGGCTCGCCTGCACGGTGTCGATGATTCCAGCGCCGGCCACTCCCCGGTCGGTGACGATGAGAATCCGGTTTGGCGACAGGGTTTTCACCACGTCCCCGGCCGCCTATGGCACCTACACCGAGCAGGGTCCGCGGAATTGCTATTTCGACAAGGTCAGCGTGAGACACTTGATCTTCTCCTTCCGCCCGTTTTGGGCCGGCAACAGCTTGACTCTCCGAAGCACTCAATTGCTGGATCGGCGTGATTGCGTCTAAGGATAGGAAGGACGCGCAGGTGTTTCTAGATATCCTTGGTGTCACGGGCGTAGAGCCCGGGCAGAAACTCGGCTAAATTGCCCATCTCGTGACAGTTGTGTTCGAGCAGACCTACAGCCTCTTCTATGGTGGCTTTCCGCAACCAGAACCGGTTTCTCATCTCGCATCCGAAATAGGTGTCACGGACCATGTGAAGGAACGCGCCGAAGGACGCTCCTTTGTCATCGCCCAGATCGGCGCAGAGGGCACAGTTGATGTTCGTGTCCGTGAACCGAGAAGTGTCCATGATCTCTGCGGGGTCGTAAAAGCTGATGACTATGGGGACGAGCTTACCCCCCAATACTCACTGATGCGCCAAGTCGCCCCCGCTACGGTGCCGGGCTTGTTCTTGAAATCCGATTCGAACGTGGTGTGATCGGGGCTCCAGGTTTTGTTTCTGTCGATGTTCGTCATGTAGCTTGCGAACCACCGATCGACCATCTTTCCCTTGCAGTGGGAGAAACGGGTGAGGGTGTTGACAAACATGCCGCCATCAGGGGCAGGGGCGTAGCCTGTCTCTATCGGCCCATAACCCGGAGACAGGACCTCTTCGATGACCTCTGGAGGAAATGTGAACCTCTCCATAACCTGATGTCTCCTTTCGCGTACCGACTCCTTGGTGAAGAACTCCGGCAACCGGGCGTCGCCATTCCCTGAGCCGCCAGGCTAGTTGTATGCCGGTTCGTACGCAAGAACCAGGCACCATTACGTATAGCGCAACGAAGCTTGGCGCCATACGTGATGAAGACGCGAAATGGCATGTGCTTCCACTCGCGGTCGAGAGCCGATATCGACTCTCGACCGCGAGTGGATCAATCCTGCTAGTACTGCATCGGCTTAAGTTTGGACGCAGCCTCTTCCGTCATTCCTGGTACATAGCTACTCGCCAGGTATGCCAGCTGGTAGCTCCATTTGGGGTCCGTGCTCTTGCGCCACTGGCCACCCCCCATCGCCGCGCTGACCCCGTTCGGCACGGGGCGAGCCTCGCTGCCCACGGCCGCTGTGAAATCAATCGGACCCTGGCTGGTCATCATCTTTGTGCTGCCGATGGCGGCCAAGAATTCCGCTTTGTCATCGAGATTCTTCGTCCGTTCCACTGCGTTGATGAACAGCTCCATCATGCCCACCTGCATTATCCCCTGCGTCCACTGTGTGCCGGTTTTGGCCTCGTAGTCATCGGCGAGCTCCTGACAGCTCATTCCGGTGAG
>CAVPLM010000020.1:0-124639 GCA_963706025.1 uncultured Actinomycetes bacterium
GCGCCTGGAATGGGAAGAATATTCCCACTTCGCCATGATTACACGGTTACAAGCCGGAGCGTCGGGCCTGCCATTCTTGCCCATGAATCCCACTGCGGCTGACGACCTGGAAAAGGCCAATCCACTCTACCGTACGGTCACCGATCCGTATTCAGGCGGAGAGATCGTCGTTGTGCCGGCGCTCAAACCGGACGTAGCCATTGTACACGTGCAGCGCGCCGACGCACACGGCAATGCCCAAATTTGGGGCATCATCGGTGAGCAAAAAGAAGCCGCTTTCGCTGCCGAAGGGTGATCCTGACCGCCGAGGAAATCGTGGATGAAAGTGTCATCCGTTCCGATCCTAACCGGACCATGATACCCGGCTTCATCGTCGATGCAGTATGCCATGTGCCCTACTGCAGCCACCCGTCGTACACCCAGGGCTATTACGACCGCGACAACGCCCTGTACCTGGACTGGGACAAGATCAGCGCTGACCCCCAGGCGGTAAAGCAGTGGCTGGATGAATGGGTATATGGTGTGAAGGATCGCGCCGAGTATTGGGAAAAGCTCGGCGCACAGGTTCACGAGCGGCTAAAAATTGCCAGTCGCCCCAGCCAGCCGGTCGATTACGGCCAATATTAGGAATAGGGGGCGTGTACCAAGTGCTCGCATCGCCGTGAGCTCCCAAACGATCTCCCGTACCAGGACTCCGGCGGCCATGGCCCGGTGATGCACTTCGCCCATGCTAACGGGTATCCGCCTTCGGCATACCGCCCTTTGCTTGAAGGGCTGGCAGCCTGTTTTCATATACTGGCTATGCACATGAGGCCGTTGTGGCCATAAAATGCTCCAAAGAAATCAGCACCTGGCGTCCGCTGGCCGATGATCTGGAATGCTTTCTCGATCAACATGGGCTAACTGGGATCATCGGCGTGGGTCATTCTTTTGGTGCAATAACGACATTACGCCTGGCGCTGCGCCAGCCGGATCGCTTTCACACCCTGGTGCTGATCGATCCAGTCTTTCCCACCAAATGATCCTCGCCTGGGATGTGATCTACCGGCTGGGCCTGGGTTACCGTCTGCATCCGTTGGTCAAGGGCGCCCGGCGGCGGCGCAACAGCTTCGAAAGCCAGGAGGCGATGTTCGAAAATTATCGCCAAAAGACGGTATTCCGGTATGTCTGATACGGCTTTGCACGCATATACCGGGTCGTTGGCTTGCCCAAGCGCCAATGGCAGCGTCGAATTGTGTTACCCGGCAGAGTGGGAAGCGCGGATCTACGTTACCGGCGTGCGTGCGGATCTGGAGTTGTGGCGTGGCCTGCCGCGCTCAAAGAAGGCTTTGGTGATCCGCGGCGCCGAAACAGACACATTCCGTGAGACCACCAGCCGACTGGGAGGCGGTGCCTGCCATCTGCTGAAGTAACACTGTCCCAAAAGCAACCCACCTGGTAGCTTTAGAATACCCACAAACGGTTACCAGAATGATATTCGATTTCTTACCCAATCCGTGATCGGCAATCCTGTGTCCTGGCATCTGTTTTTTTTCCAATCGAAAAGATGGGTCTATTTTTTTTTTAAGTACCATGTGATAAATACCACAGCCAGGTCGCCGATCCCGACCAGCCTTGTCCAGGTTTACAAACCATTGCTAACCAAATCACTCCAAGGCAAACCGTTTTCCACCGCTAAAATCGATCATAATATAAGCGTAAGGAAAGCACCTAAATTCAGGGGTTGAGGTTGGAGCGCAATGATGATGATGCTGAATGCAGACCGTCATGGAGTACAATATAATGACTGCCCGATCTGCAAAAGAGGTTATGCTATGAGATTATTCTTCTGCAGAATTGATGATTGTAAACGCCGCCCGGCTGCTCCGCGACGGCGACGTGGTATTCGTCGGGCGTAGGCCAGCCCAACCTGGCATGCAACCTGGCGCGCCGCACACATGCCCCGAATTTGCTGATGATTTATGAAGCCGGCGTGATCGGAGCACAACCGGCGCGTCTGCCGCTGTCAATCGGCGACCCAACCCTGGTCAGCGGCGCGACGGCCGTGTGCAGCATGTACGATATCTTCTCTCTTACTTGCAGCGTGGTAACGTAGACGTCGGTTTCATGGGCGGGGCGCAAATCGACCGTTATGGCAACATCAATGCCACGGTTATCGGCGAATACGAACACCCCAAGGTGCGCCTGCCGGGTTCCGGCGGCTCCAAAGAGATCGCCGCCTGGGCCAATCGCTGCTACATCATGACGCCCCACCAGAAGCGGCGTTTCCCCGAAAAGTGCGATTTCCGCACCTCCGCCGGTTTCCTGGGCGGGCGCGCGGAGCGCGAAGCCATGCGCCTGCGCGGCGGCGGTCCGCAGGCCGTAGTAACCGATATCGGCATCCTGGAGCCAGACGAGAACGGCGAACTGATGCTCACCGCGCTGCACCCCGGCAAGACGGCCGAGGAGGCGGTAGCCAATACGGGCTGGCCGCTAAAAGTCTCCCCGCTTTGCGCTCAACCGAGCCGCCGACAGACGAAGAACTGCGAATTCTGCGCGACGAGTTGGACCCGCAAGGGATTTATTCGGGTCGACCGCATGAACCGGTTTATGCAAAACATCAAGACGAGATCGTAGAACGGCAGTAAAACGAGGCGCCATGACCCAAGCCAGGATTACCATCGACCATAAAGGGAGCCTGCCCATCGACGAGAAAGTGCTTGCAGACTTGATCGCCTCGATTGGCGTCGATGCCATCGACGCCCAGATCGAGAACGTCTTCGATCTCTTTTTTGAAAGCGTTCCCAACTCGGATGGTGAAGGTGAGCCGGAATGTCACCCTGCGGCCCTGGGGATCAGGTGTGCTCGATCTGCACGCCTTGAAAGGAAGCTGTGAGCTTTTTGGCGCCACTCAGCTGGCCCAACACTGCAAGGCCCTGGAAAGAGCCATCGCCTCAGGCCAGATCGCGCCGAATGCCCTTGGCTCAGATCGCAGAAATTCAGGCTGAACTTGACCATGTGATGAATTATCTCAGAGGCCAAACGCCCGGTGAGGGCCAACACGGTGATAACCGGACCTTAGGTCTATGTGGAGCAGCCACCAGGTCTGATGGCAGAGGAGAAATGATGGACCAGCCTACATTATCCATCCACCCGAAAAACCAGACCAAGGATCGACTGGTTTACCTGGTCACAACCGATCAGCGGTTCGGCGCGTTCATCTCACAGCAAATCGGCCACTTTGGTTATTTCGTACAGATCATCAAAGACCTGAAGGGGCTGGAGAACGCCATTGCCAAACATATCTCCACCGCCATCCTGGTGGATATTCCGGCGCTGGAAAAGGAAATGAGCGATGTCGATTTGTTCGATGGGATCAAAGTATTTCGCCAGACTTCCATCCCGTTGATGTTCATTTCAAACCAGGATGACCAAACCACCCGGCTGAAAGCGATCCGTGCCGGGGGCGTGGCATTTTTCTCCAAGCCAGTGGACACTGTCAGCCTGATCGATCAATTGGATCAGCTGACATCGGCGGAATTGGCCGCTCCGTATCGTGGTACTGGTGGTGGAAGACCAGCCGCCGATCGCCAATTACTACAAAATGGTGCTCAATATGGCGGGGATGGACGCCCAAGCGACCACCAGGGCGACCAGGGTGATCCAACAAATGATCGAGTACCACCCCGACCTGATCCTGCTGGATTTGTATATGCCGGACGTCAATGGCGCCGAGCTGGTGAAAGTGATCCGTCAAATGGAGGAGTTCGTCAGCATTCCCATCGTTTTCCTTTCCAGCGAGGACGACTTCGCCAAGCAGATGGAAGCCATGAGCCTGGGCTACATACGGCGGCGCTCCACCATGAGGATCTCGGCCTTTTCGTCCAGCCGGCGCAGACGCGCAGCACATGACGCGCCACCGGCCACTCCACCCACGATGATGACCTTCATGATCACTTTTCATACGGGCCGCGCTCCACCATGAGGATCTCGGCCTTTTCGTCCAGCCGGCGCAGACGCGCAGCACATGACGCGCCACCGGCCACTCCACCCACGATGATGACCTTCATGATCACTCCTCCTTTGATTGACTCGGTGTTCCAGGCGATCCCATTCGCCGGCCTTTTACGTTCTATTCTTCGATTTGGCGCACGAGCGCTCGGGCCGGTGCGCCGTCGCCCCCGGCGATCTTGAGAGGCAGACAGACCAGCTCTACTCGACCCGGTAGCACGTGCTTCAGGTCCAGCCCCTCGATGATCCAGATGCCGGCATTGAGCAAAGCCTGGTGCGTCTCCTCTCCGTCCGCCTGGAAACCACCGACGGAAAGGTAGTCGATCCCGACCAGCCGGACCCGCCGCTCGACGAGATACCGGGCGGCAGGTGCCGACAGGTAGACGAAGTCCTCCATGAAGCTGTCGGTATCCCAGCAGCACTCAGAGTTGTAGGTCTTGAAGAGGATCCGCTCGCCTGGCTGGATGTGGTGCCCCGCCAGTTCTTCGACCTTGATGGACTCGCGGTCGCTGATGGGGATCACCCGCGCCGAACCGATGGCTGTGTCCACCGGCATGTCGTCGATGCCGATGCCGCCGCGCACGAAGTGCGCCGGCGCATCCATGTGCGTGCCCGTATGTGCGCCCATCTCCAGAAGCGACACCGTGCAGGGGTCGCCCCGCTCGATGCTCAGTGCGTGGCTGAAACGGATCGGCGGGTCGCCGGGCCAGCTCACCATTCCGGTTCGCAGTGTCACCGAAACGTCTATCCAGGGCGAATCCATCATCTCCTCCTGTCAAGATTCTCGGGCCATCGCGGTATTCACGCCACCGTGACGACCGTCTTGATGCCGCCCCGCGCAAGAACCGCCTCGCGGGCTTCATCGAGAGGTAGGCGGGCCGTGATCATGGAGCGAACGGCTTCCGGGAAGCGCTGCATGAACGAGGCCAGGTCCTGCAGTCCGTCTTCGAAGGAGGCGCGACCCGCGTTGACCGTGCCGCACATGACCTGGTTGTTCAGCACCAGGTTTCGCATGATCTGCTGGGCGCTGATTTCGATCGGTTCCCCTATCGCCGGCACACCGGTGGCAAGGAAGACACCGTTGACCCCGAGCACGCTTAGGGCATCGAAGGCGACCTTCGCTATGCCGGTGGCCTCGTACATCAGGCTAATGTTGCCAATCAACCCCGCCAGCGCTGGGGGCCGGTGTTCCGCCGCGGAGATGAACCCAGCACCGATGGCGGACACGATCTGCACGTTCGGGCTGTCCGCCTGATCCATCGAGTAGACCCAGGTATTGACACCGGCATCCATCAGTTTCATCGCCCCCAACAGTCCGATGGGGCCCGCCCCGAGGACAACTGCGTTGAGGTTACTCGGATCGTTCTTGAGGGCGCCGGGCAGTCTCTCCACCAGGACCCGCAGTTGCTCGCCGGCTTTCTCGGCCACAGTCAGTGGTTCCAGCAAGACCGCGACGTCGCGCAACTCCTTGGGCACCGTCACCATGTAGCGCTCGTCGTCGACCACGAACTCGGTCATGTAGCCGTGCGCCCCTTTGATGCCCCGCTCGGTGAAATCGCCGGTGATACAGAAGTCCTGTCGCCCGTGGCGACAAGGGCCACACCAGTCGTCCGGGCAGGGGCGGCGCACCATCGGTACCGCCAGGTCGCCGGGCGCCAAGCCGGTGACACCGCTCCCGACTTCGATTACTTCGCCGAGCGCTTCGTGTCCGATGACGAGGTAGGGAGAATCGGCCGGCGGGGTGCCGTACTCGAACGAGGTGATCTCACGGTCGGTACCGCAGATCCCGGCTTCGAGCATCCGCAGCTTCACTTCGGTCGGCCCCGCAAGTACCGGCTCGGGGTGGTCGATGAGTCGCACCTCGCGACTGGAAGGAAATGCCGCCAATGCCTTCATGAGAATCCCCCTTTTGCCTCTATGCCGCCTCTAGGGCCGTGACCGATAGCACGGTGGCGTTGATGCCGAACAGCGCGGCCAGGAGGCCGGCCTGCGCGGCCTGGTCGGGCACATCCACGCGAAGCCCCGCCACCGGCTGGAGCTCGTCAAGCAAAACCTCCACTGTCATCCCTTCCATCAGGCCGCGCCACGTTTGGTCCATGGCGCCGCGGATCCGGGATCTCGTAGAGAGCCGGAGCATCGCTCGGCGAATAGCGGGTAGGTCGATAGACATGCGCGCTCTTCCCCGAGCGATGCCCGTCTGACAATTCTATCCCAAGGTAGACCAGGGAGGTGCTTCCGCACAGCACCACAAGGGTGCAAGTATGGTCGCGTCCGGGTGGGTGCGGCCGCGGCGTTGGGGCCACCGGCAGGAGAAGCAATACGAGCGGCAGGGCATCCTCTCACCTGAAGATTTCGCAGCCGAAGGCGAAGCTGCTAGGATTGTAGGCAGTCAAAGTCCAAGAGAAAGGGTGGGGTTATGAAGCAAGTCTTGAAGAGGTGGTTCTTCCCAGTTCTGCTGATCGGCATCCTGTTGCTCACCCTTACGGGGTGCGGCTCGCCGGTTAGTCAGTGGGGAACCGGCAGCGTTCTCTGGACCATGGCTGTGTTCTTCTTCTGGATGATCTACATCTGGATCTTCATCACGGTCTTCGCCGACATCTTTCGTCGGAACGACATCGGCGGTGGGGCCAAAGCGGGCTGGGTCATTTTCTTGATCTTCATCCCGCTGATCGGCCTTCTGGTCTACATGATCGCCCGACCCAAGATGACCGAGCAGGACAAGCAGATGATCGAGCAGGCAGAGGCGCGGCAGAAGCGGGCGGCTGGGTACTCCGCGGCCGAGGAGATCGCCAAAGCCCAGGCGCTGAAAGACAGCGGCGCCATCTCCGAGGAGGAGTTCCAGGAGCTGAAGCGCAAAGCCATGGTTTAGGCGCGAGCCTGGAGCGCGAGCTGGGGGCGGCGAGCCTCGGCCACATAGTTGAGACCACGATAGGTCGGCCCATCGGGCCGGCCTATCGCCCTTTTTGGCGGAGAGCCGACGCATGGTTTCGCGGTGCATGGTCCGGGGAAGAGTGCAAGCGGACAACACTCATTGAGGAGAGCACCAGCCATGGCGGAAGCGACTGAGAACACGCGTCTGCGTGAGACCAAAGAGACGGGAGCACCCTGGCGGAAATGGGGCCCGTATCTCTCCGAGCGCCAGTGGGGAACCGTACGCGAAGACTACAGCCAGACGGGCGACGCCTGGGGCTACTTCACGCACGATCAGGCCCGGTCCCGCGCCTACCTCTGGGGTGAGGACGGGATAGCGGGCATCTCTGACGAGAAGCAGAGGCTCTGTTTTGCTCTGGCCCTCTGGAACGGGGTCGATCCCATCATCAAAGAACGCCTCTTTGGACTCACCAACAGCGAGGGTAACCACGGCGAGGACGTCAAGGAGTACTACTACTACCTGGACTCCACCCCCACCCACTCCTATATGAAGTATCTCTACAAATACCCCCAGTCGCCCTATCCCTACGACGATCTGGTGCGCACCAATGCGTCCCGCGGCCGCCACGAGCAAGAGTACGAGCTCATCAACACCGGGGTCTTCGACGAGGACCGCTACTTCGACGTCTTCGTGGAGTATGCCAAAGCGTCCCCCGAGGACCTCTTGATCAAGGTGACGGCCTGGAACCGCGGGCCGGAGCCGGCCACGCTACATCTGCTGCCCACCCTCTGGTTCCGTAACACCTGGTGGCACCTACCCGAGGACGAGCCAAGGCCTCTGATTAGAGTGGTCCCGTCCGCAATCGGTGACTCAGGCAAGGGCGGCCGCAAGTCCGCGGCGGCGGCCTCCCGGACCCTCGAGGCTCAGCACCCTGAACTGGGGGCCTACTACCTTGCGTGCGACGGTGACCCCAAGTTCCTCGTGGTGAACAACGAGACCAACAACCAGCGCGTCTTCGGGACCCCAAACTCGACGCAGTATGTCAAGGACGGCATCAACGACTACCTGGTGGCCGAGGCCGTGAACGCGGTGAACCCGGAGGGTGAGGGCACCAAGGCCGCCGCCCATTACGTGGTCACCGTCCCACCCGGTGAGAGCGCCGTTCTCCGCCTGAAACTGGGGGCGGCCGCCGAGGATTCCGCGGGTCGGTGCTCCCTTCGATCCGGACTTCGACAGCATCTTCTCCGCCCGCCAGGCCGAGGCCGACGAGTTCTACGCCTCCCTCACTCCGCCCGAACTCGGCGAGGACGGAGCGCTGGTAATGCGCCAGGCGATGGCCGGGATGCTCTGGACCAAACAGTGCTACACCTACGACGTCGACCGGTGGCTGCGCGACCGCGGGACCGGGAGAGGAGGAGGTCCGAAGCCTCCTAGTCGCAACTCCAACTGGTTCCATATGGTGAACCAGGACATCATCTCCATGCCGGACAAGTGGGAATACCCGTGGTTCGCCGCCTGGGACCTGGCCTTCCATACCATCGCCCTCTCGGTCGTAGACCTCGATTTCGCCAAGCAGCAGCTCGAGCTCATGCTGAGCGAGAACTACATGCACCCCAACGGCCAACTCCCAGCCTACGAATGGGACTTCGGCGACGTGAACCCGCCGGTCCATGCCTGGGCGGCCGAGTTCCTCTTCAACCTGGAGAAAGAGATCAACGGGGAAGGGGACCTGGAGTTCCTCGAGCGGATGTTCGTCAAGTTGCTCATGACCTTCACGTGGTGGGTCAACCGCAAAGACCGGACCGGCAGCAACGTCTTCGAGGGCGGCTTCCTTGGCCTGGACAACATCGGCGTGTTCGACCGGAGCTCCCCCCTACCGACAGGGGGTTATCTCGAGCAGGCCGACGGCACGGCCTGGATGGCCTTCTTCTGCCAGAACATGCTGTCCATGGCAGTGAAGCTGGCCATCGCCAACCCAGCCTACGAACTGCTGGCCTGCAAGTTCTACGAGCACTTCCTCTGGATCGCAGGGGCCATGGATCGGATGGGCGAGCACGAAGACGAGATGTGGGACCCGGAGGACGGCTTCTTCTACGATCTGCTTCGTCTGCCCGACGGCTCCGCCACCCGGTTGAAAGTGCGCTCCTTGGTCGGGCTGCTCTCGCTATGCGCGAGCAGCGTCTTTCCCCACGAAGGTCTGGAGAAGCTTCCCAAGTTCAGAGAACGGGCCGTCTGGTTCACGCAGAACCATCCCGAGCTCACCGCCAACATCGCGTCGCCGGGTGTTCGGAACGGCCGCCACCTACTCGCGCTCCTGAACGAGGAGAAGCTCCGGCTGATCCTCGCCCGGCTTCTGGACGAGAACGAGTTCCTGAGCCCGTATGGGGTGAGGTCGCTGTCCCGCTACCATCTCGAGCATCCGTACATCTTCAGGGCAGACGGTCAAGAATTCCGGGTGGAATACCTCCCTGCGGAGTCCGACTCCGGCATGTTCGGGGGCAACTCCAACTGGCGCGGACCCATCTGGTTCCCGACCAGCGCGCTCCTGGTCCGGGCCCTTCTCAACCTGTACAGCTACTACGGCGACGAGTTCACGATCGAATGCCCTACCGGCTCGGGAGTCCAGGCCACGCTGTTCGACGCGGCCATGGAGATCATGCGCCGCTCTTCGGCGATCTTCCTGCGCGACGCCGACGGTCGCCGTCCCGTCTTCGGCGGAGCCGAGAAGTTCCAGACCGACCCTCACTGGCGGGACTACATCCTCTTCTACGAGTACTTCCACGGCGACAACGGCGCCGGTCTAGGCGCCAGCCACCAGACCGGCTGGACCGGGGTCGCGGCCCGCTTCCTGCGCATGTCCACCACGTTCACCAAAGAAGCCGTTCTCAGCGGTGAGATCCGTAAGAAGCTGGCCTACGGATTGGTCGAGGAGAAAGAATGAGCGCGTCCGGCGCCGAGCAGGTGCCCCGGCGGGGGTCCGAGCAGGCGCCGATGCCCCAGCAGGCGCCCCGGCAGGTGCCCAAGCCAAGTCACAACCCGCTTCTCTACCAGGTCAACACCCGGACGTGGCTATCGGCGCTTTCCGAGGATCTCGGCCGTACGGCCACTCTGGACGATGTGCCGGACACCAACCTCGACGGTCTGGTCGAGGCGGGTGTCGACCTGGTCTACTTCCTGGGTGTCTGGCAGACGGGCGCCGCGGGACGGGCCGTATCGCGCAGCAACCCGGAGTGGCGCGACGAGTTCGTCCGGGTCTTGCCCGACTTGAGCGAGGACGACATATGCGGATCGTGCTTCGCCATCACCGGCTACGAAGTCTCGGCGGCGCTCGGAGGCGACGAGGCTCTCGGCCGCCTCCGTACTCGCCTGAACCAACGCGGCCTCAAGCTGATCCTCGACTTCGTCCCGAATCACACCGCGCCCGACCACCCCTGGGCGACGGGGAATCCCGGGTACTACGTCCGCGGCAGCGAGGACGACCTCGCCCGCGCGCCTCAGAACTACTGCCGGGTGAGCGCCCCAGCCGCCCCCAGCGCGGCACCCGCGGGCGCCGGCGCCGGAGCCGGGCCCGGAGAGAGTGGAGCGGTGCTGGCCTATGGACGTGACCCCTACTTCGACGGCTGGCCGGATACCCTGCAGCTCGACTACGGGAACCCGGCGCTCCAGGCGGCCATGCTGGCCGAGCTCAGCCGAGTGGCGGACCGATGCGACGGGGTGCGCTGCGACATGGCCATGCTCGTCTTGCCCGAGGTGTTCGAGCGCACCTGGGGGATAACCGCGGAGCCCTTCTGGCCGGCCGCGATCGCGAAGATCAAAGAGGATCATCCCGGGTTTCTGTTCATGGCCGAGGTCTACTGGGACCTGGAGTGGGAGCTCCAGCGGCAGGGCTTCGACTTCACCTACGACAAGCGCCTCTACGACCGGCTGGTAGAGGGCGACGTCGCGAAGATCCGCGATCACCTCCACGCCCACATGGACTTCCAGGAGCACTCCGCCCGTTTCCTCGAGAACCACGACGAACCCAGAGCAGCCTCTACCTTCGCTCCCGAGAAGCACCGCGCGGCCGCGGTCATCACCTTTCTCTGCCCGGGGCTGCGGTTCTTCCATCAGGGGCAACTGGAAGGGGCCAAGATCCGTCTGCCGGTGCACCTCTGCCGGCGTCCGGTCGAGCCCGTGGACGAGGAGTTGCGCGGCTTCTACCGCTCGCTCCTTGGATGCCTCCGCAGCCCCGCAGTGCGCGAGGGCATGTGGAACCTGCTCGATTGTTGGCCGGCGTGGGACGGGAACTGGACCCACGACTCCTTTGTAGCTCAGGGATGGCGAGGAGATAGGGGCGATAGGTTGATAGTCGTCGTCAACTTCGCCGACCATCAGAGTCAGTGCTACGTCTCTCTGCCTTTCAGCGATCTGGCAGGTGAACGCTGGATCCTGCGCGACCTGCTGAGCGACATCACCTACAGGCGCGATGGCGGCGGACTGGTGGAGCCCGGACTCTACCTGGACATCCCGGCCTGGGGCTACCACGTGTTCGAAGTCGTCCCCTGCGCCTAGAGGGCGCCCAGAGGCGAGCCGTCCTCACGGGGGGCTGAGCGTACCGGCCTGTCCGCTTTTGCAGGGCGCCGAGCCGTGTTAGCCTCGATGGCGATGGCTGGAAGCAAAGGAGGCACACTCATGGAGCGGTTTCTTGACGAGCTTCTCGAAGCGCTGGGGAGCAACGACGGGGCGGCAAGGAAACGGGCGCGGGAGACACTCGTCCTCGTCGGCGACCCGGCCGTCGCTCCTGTGCGAGCCCTGCTCGACAGCCCGCAGAAGCGCGTTCGCTGGGAAGCCGCCAAGACCCTGGCGGCGATGGTCGATCCCCCCTCGGTGGACGATTTCGTGCGGTCGCTGGACGATCCACAGTCGGATATCCGCTGGCTGGCCGGAGACGGCCTGATCAATCTGGGCCCGAGATCGGTAGAACCGGTGCTTGGGTCTCTGCTCGAAGGGCCCCTGTCCACAGGCCGTCGGGAGATGTCCCGGCGAGTCCTGCGGCAACTGGCGTCCGAGAACCAGGTCCTTGCCGAGATCGTCGGACCGGTCGTGGAAGCGCTGGACGCGGCGAGCGTCGACTCCGGCGTCGTCGCTCCCAGGGCCAGCCGCGCGCTCAGCGATCTCGATAATCTCTTGAGGGAGTCGCGGTGACAGAACACCAGGATGGGCAGACCGTGGATGAGAGCGCAGCCGGTCAGACGACCGTCAAGACCACCTGCCAGCTCTGGTGCGGTGCCGGCTGCGGCATGCTCGTGCATCTGGAGGACGGCCGGCCTGTCAGGATCGAGGGCGATCCCGATCATCCGGTCAACCGTGGCATGCTCTGCATCAACGGGCAGGCTGCACTCGAGTACTTGGAGAGCCCCTATCGCCTCACGCACCCGCTGAAGCGGGCTGGGGCCCGGGGCGCGGGCCGGTGGGAGCGGATCGGCTGGGACGAGGCCCTCGACACCGTCGCCCGGGGACTGAACGAGACCAAGGAGAGGTATTCCGCCGATTCCGTAGCCTTCATGCAGGGGTGCGCCAAAGGATACGGGGACAGCTACCTCTCTCGTCTCGCCAACGCCTTCGGCACTCCCAACATCGCCTCCATGTCCTATATCTGCTTCCATCCGCGGCTGCGGGGCCAGTTGGCCACCTACGGCTTCCTTTCTCACCCGGACATCGACCATCCACCCCGCACGATCGTCTTGTGGGGTGCCAACCTGACCGCCACCTCCTACCCCGAGGGCTCCCTGATCATCGCGGCCAAAGAACAGGGATCCAGGTTGATCGTTATAGATCCGGCCAAGACCGCCCTGGCCGAGCGGGCCGACCTCTGGATCAGGCCTCGCCCGTCCTCGGACTTGGCGCTTGCTCTGGCGATGCTGAACGTGATCGTGAACGAGGATCTCTACGACAAGGACTTTGTTGCCGAATGGACGGTGGGGTTCGACGAGCTGAAGCGGCACGTGCAGGATTACCGGCCCGAGCAGGTCGCCGACATCACCTGGGTGCCGGCGGAGTCGATCCGAGAACTGGCGCGGAGCCTCGCCACCGGCGGACCGGCCGTCATCTACTCCGGCAACGGGCAAGACAACAACATCAACAACTACCAGTTCAACCGAGCTGCCGCCATCTTGCGAGCTGTCACCGGCAACCTCGGCATACCAGGCGGTGAGGTCGACTTCACTCCTCCCGCGGTGGAGTTCGGTGGCTCGGCCGAGCTCCACCTGCGCGATCTCGTCCCACTGGAGAAGCGTTATCGGCGGATAGGAGCGGAAGAGGGGGTGCTCCCCAACTACTTCTCCGCCCTCCCGCAGAAGCTGATCAAGGCCATGCTGACCTCCGAGCCGTACCCGGTGCGGGCCGCCTTCATCCAGGGGGGCAGCTTCCTCCACACGTATAGCAACGTCCAGGAAGTCAGAAAGGCTTTGGAAAGCCTCGATTTCCTGGCGGTCAGCGACTACTTCATGACTCCGACCTCCGAGCTCGCCGATATCGTGCTGCCGGTGTCGATGTTCCTGGAGATCGACAGCATCAACAACGCCGAGAATGCGCCGGTGACCAGCATCGTCCAGAAGGTGGCACAGGTGGGCGAGTGCCGGTCGGACCTGAGCATCCTGAGCGAGCTGGGTAAGAGACTGGGACTGGAGGAGCACTTCTGGGAGACAGAGGAGGAGGTGCTCGACTACCTGCTGAAGCCCTCGGGTCTGACGTTTGCCGAGTTCCGCGAGGTCGGCGTCCTCAGCGGCGCGAAAGCGTACGGCGCCCATCTGGATAACGGCTTCGACACTCCGTCGGGCAAGGTCGAGTTGTACTCGCGGCAACTGGAGGAATGGGGCTTCGATCCCCTTCCCGTCTATCGAGAGCCACCGGAGTCCCCCCTCAGCTCCCCCGAGCTGGCCGAGGAGTTCCCTCTGGTGCTCACCAACTCCAAGATCGCGGGATACGTCCATTCCGGAGGTCGGCAGATCGCGTCGCTCCGGCAAACCCATCCGGAGCCCCTCGTGACCATCCACAGCGACACCGCGGCCCGGTACGGGATCGAGCCGGGCGACTGGGTGGAGATCAGCACCGCGAGGGGTCGGATCAAGCAACGCGCGGCCCTATCGGACGAGATCGACCCCCGGGTCGTCATCGCCGAGCACGGTTGGTACTTCCCGGAGAGAGAGGGCGGCATGCACGGCTGGGCCGAGTCCAATCTGAACGTCCTCACCAGCAACGGCCCACCCTATGGGCGCGAACTGGGCTCGGTGACTTTGCGGGGGATCCTCTGCCGGATCGCCAAGGCCGACCAAAGACCGGAGGCCGACTGAAACCTCCCCGCCGGTTCGCGCAGCGTCCTACGCGCAGTACACTCGGACGTTGTCCCCGTTGACCGCGTCCACGTTGACCTCCATCTCGCGCAGAGCCTCGATCAGCTCTTCCAGGTCCTCGGCCTTGAAGTTCAGGAGATCCACGGACATCCCGTGGTCGCCCATGGACTTGTTGATCTGTTCCATGGCCGGCTGCGGAATGAACGAGGTCAGCTTGAGCCCGGCCCGCACCAGGCCGAGCGGTACCTTGACGTTCACGTTGTCACCCTTGGCGCTCAGGACCTTCACGTAGATGTACTTGGGAGTCTCCGTCGATCTGACTTCCGGAGACGTCGCCGCGGTGGCCGGCTGCGAGGAGCGCGACTCCAGGGCATCCAGCAGGCGCCCGGCTTCCTCCGCGGTTATCTTCCCCGAGACCAGCAGATCCAGTATGCGTTCACGCTCTTGACCCATCGTGCTCTCCTTTCCTATCAGCGGACCGTCACAGCGACTGTCCGTTCCTTGTCCTCTATGAACACTTCCGTCCCCCGCGTCTCCCCGACGACCCCCACGCACTCGACGACCAGACGGGTATAGGTCCGTCGCCCGCCCGCGATGAGCCGGGCCGCGTCGACGATGAGGGTGGCTATCAGCGTCAGCAGCAGAAAGACGAGCAGGAGGGGCCACAGCAAGAAGACGGGGAACCAGATCCGGAACTTGGTGCGCTCCCGCTCGACGATACGCACCGCGACGGCATAGGGAGGTACTCTCATCGCTCCAGCCTTTCCGCGGCTTCCTGGACCGAGATCTCCCCCCGCTCGAGGAGGTCGAAGACCTCGTCGTGCTCGGTTATCTGCTCCACCTCGACCAGTCGAAGCTGCTGCGTGATGCGGTTCAACCGGTTCTTGACGGTGGGGTAACTGACGCCGAAAGCCTTCTCCATGTGCTTGATCGATCCGTGGCTACGCACGAACTCGCTCACGAACACCTGATCCTCGTACCGAAGGCCGGCCAAGGGCGGCAACTCGAATTCGCCACTGATGGCGATGCCGCTCTCCCCGAGCCGTACCTGCGTGATCACGAAAGGGCGATCTCCTGTCAGATCGGTCAGATCCTGCCATTGGCTCATGCATGCACCCCCTTTGATTGAATATCCTGAGCTATTGTAGGATGAGATATTAATAAAGTCAAGTCTTATCTTAATAAACTGTATTCGGTCGCCCCAAGGACCCCGTGGTTGCGTTCCATTCAGGCGTGTGGCGTCCTGACGGGGGCTCCCTGACACTTGACAGCCTCAGCCCCCGAGCATAAGATATATCGTGATATATCATCGACAGTACCAACGCCGCGCGGCGGATGACGAGCATCGTCGCCACGCTTTCATCTACACACCGTTTCGACGTCAAGGAGGAGACAACCATGCATCCCGGATACGGACCAGAGAGATTCATGCGTCACATGCACGGGCCGGGGTCCCACTTCTTCGAAAGAGGCGGTATCAGATTCGCCATCCTTGAACTCCTGCGAGACAAGCCGCGGCACGGCTACGAGATCATCCGAGAGATGGAAGAGCGCTCGGGAGGCTTCTATAGCCCCAGTCCAGGGGCGGTCTATCCCACTCTGCAGGCACTCGAGGACCAGGACTTCGTCAGCTCGACGACCGAAGGGGGCAAGCGGGTCTACTCCGTGACCGAGGAGGGTCTCGCCTACCTGGAGACCCACAAGGAACAGGCCCGGGGCCACCGCGAGCGATGGGAGGCCCATTGCGGTGCGCACAGTGAAGGTCGAGACGCGATGAGAGAGATGAAGGAAACTCTCGCCGACGTCATGCGGGCGGTGCGCGGGAGCGCCTGTGACCCTGCAAAGATGAAAGAGATAAACGAGGTGCTGCTGGAGGCGGCCAAGAAGGTCAGAGAGATCTCCAGGCGCTGACGCAGCCTGCTCGACCTATCCCTTTCGCGCTGAAGAGCGGCGGCTCTTGAGTGTATGCTGTCCCTGCCTAAGAACTCGTTTCAGAATGGAGCTCCGCCGTCAGGGACGCCCTGGGCGAGCGCGAGCCGCGCGGACACTAAGGGGGATCGTATGCCGGACGCATCGCCGTGGATCACCGTTGGGGAGTTGGCTCATGCCTTCGCCCCCGACAACAACTCACCTCCCGCGACGGAAGATTTGGCCGGCAAGACGCTCACCTTCGCTTTGGAGAACGGCCAGGCCATCGAGCACCGGTTCGAGACCGGTAACAACCTTACCTGGGAGATCACACAAGGTACGGGCAAAGGACGACGCGACGACGAGACCTACCTCGCCGTGAAGATACGGGACGGGATCTACTTCGTCGACTACGTCAAGCACCAGGAACGAGCGACGAGCGTCACCCTGCTGGTCGACCTGGACCTAGCCATCTTGACCGCTTTGATCGGCCGGTTGCCGGAACCGTCGGAGACCAAGCTCACGCTGATGGAGCGGATCGCGGGGGGTAGGGAGCTGACGAGCGTGCATGCGCTCTTCCTGAGTGGCGCCGTGAACGCGCCGTTCACGGCGGAGACGCCCCGTCACGGCACCACCGACGACCTCGTGGGGAGGCGAGTGGAGTACACCTACAGCCCTACAGAGCGCTACGAACACGTCTACCTCAACGAGCGCTTCTATACGTGGCACTGCCTTCTCGGCTCAGAGAAAGGACTCGGAGACACCGACCGTTGCCACTACTACAAGCTGGCGAAAGATCTCTACCTGTTCGTGTGGAGGGAGAAGATCGTGCCCACCCTCGGGGTGGTGGTCGTCGACTTCGACAAGATGAGGACCGCGGGCAAGATCTTCGGTTACGACGGCGGCGATCCCGGCAAGTTGTCCAATTTCCCCGTCGGCGCGCATGCGCGGCTGCTGAACGTGACCAAGCGAGACTGAGCCAAGACCGAGGGCGGATCGGGCGCGACTGAGACCGGCCGCGGCCTACCTCGTCCCCTTTGTCGCGGCTGCCTGCGCAAGTGACCCTCCGCGAGCGCGTATCAGATCGTCGAGAAACTTGGCGTGCAGTGAGCTTCTCGGGTCGTCCGCCCAGCGGCACAGCAGTTCGAACATGGGCCGGGTCACCGTGAAGGCGAGCATCCACGGCTCGAGGTAGGTCCGCATGGCGTGATCGACGGCCCCGACCAGGGCCTGGGGCGCCTCGAGGTCATCGAAGAGCGTGGTCAGCTGCATGCAACCGGATCCGAACCGGCTGAGCACCGGCGGCAGGTCGTCGGGACGGCTGTAGTAGGTCGCCCCCACGCTGAGCACGGAGAGCTGGTCCGGGTTCACGTAGAAGGTCACCGTGCGCAGATACTGGTACTGATCGGGGCGCAGGGGACCGACCAGCACGTGATCGTGGACGGGCTCGTAGTGCGTAGCGGAATCCAACCAGAGATCCATGAGCTCGTGCGATGACCGGAGACCTTCCTCATCGCAGAGGAACTCCACCATCTCCTGGCGCGGGCGCACGTCGACCCCCAAGAGATGACCGGCCCCGCAGCCGTGCTTCTCCCGGGTGATGTGAAGGGTCTTGCCCTGACGCCAGGACTTGAAGGAGGCGAAGACGCATTGACGAGCCCCAGGGACCACCAGCGGCTCGAAGGGGGCCGGGTCGGGCGCATCATAGAAACCTATCAGTGGGACCGCTATCGAAAGCCGCTCGAGTATCTGCGAAGGGTCAGGCTGCATGGTCGCTCCTTTCCTCACACGCGGCGTGCGCGCGATGCCTATCAGCATGCCCTATTCTAGAGGCAGTCCTCCTGGTGAGGGAAACGAACGAAGGAGGAGCCATGCTCGTGGTCAACGTGCATGTCTGGGTCAAGCCGGACTACGTGGAGCAGTTCAAACTGGCGACCGGCGAGAACGCCCGCCAGAGCATCCGAGAGCCGGGAGTGGCGCGATTCGATGTCCTGCAGCGCCAGGACGATCCCACTCGCTTCCTCCTGGTGGAGGTGTACCGCACGGCCGACGCGCCTGCAGCCCACAAAGATACCGAGCACTATCAGACCTGGAGAGACGTGGTGGAGCCGATGATGGCCGAGCCACGTACCGGCGAGAAGTACACGAACGTGTTTCCCGAGGATAAGGATTGGTGAGGTGCGCTTCGAGTTCGCGACCGCCGCCAGGATCGTCTTCGGTGCGGGCACGCTGAGAGAGGCCGCCCCGCTCGCCCGGAGCTTCGGCGAACGCGCTCTGGTGGTGACGGGTAGCGCGCCGGCCCGTGCCGAACCCTTGCTTCGCCTGCTGGAGGAACAAGGGGTGGATGCGGTGGTCTACCCGGTTGCCGGCGAGCCGGAGATCGACACGATCCGTAGCGGCGTGGAGCTGGCGAGGGCCGACCGCTGTGACCAGGTCATCGGCTTCGGCGGCGGTGCTGCCATAGATGCCGGGAAAGCCATCGCGGCAATGCTCGCGAACCCAGGTGAGCTCCTGGATTACCTGGAGGTCGTCGGACGGGGACAGGAACTGACCAGGCCTCCAGCGCCATTCATCGCCATACCGACCACCGCCGGCACGGGTACGGAGGTCACGCGCAACGCCGTGCTCGCGGCACCGGAGCATCGCGTCAAAGTCAGCCTGCGCAGCCCCCTCATGCTGCCGAGGGTGGCCCTCGTCGACCCGGAGCTGACGTACGACCTCCCCCCGACCCTCACCGCGACCACCGGAATGGATGCCCTGGCGCAGTTGATCGAGCCGTTCGTGAGTACCCGCGCCAACCCCATGACCGACGCGCTGTGCGTGGAGGGGATCGAGCGGGTGGCGCGGTCGCTGCGGCGGGCTTTCTTGAACGGGCGCGATGCCGGGGCGCGCGAAGACATGGCGGTCGCCGGCCTTTTCGGGGGGCTGGCCCTCGCGAACGCGGGGCTGGGCGCGGTCCACGGGCTCGCCGGGCCTCTGGGGGGTATGTTCCCGGTGCCTCATGGCGCCGTCTGCGCGGCCCTACTGCCCCATGTTGCGGCGGCCAACCTGCGCGCGCTCCGCGAGCGCGCGCCGCAGAGTGAGGCGCTGGACCGCTACCAAAGGGTCGCGGCGATCGTCACCGGGCGCGCCGGCGCCGCGGCCGAGGAGGGCGTGCAGTGGCTGAGCGATCTGGTCGCCGACCTCAAGATCCCGCCACTCTCCGGCTACGGCATAGGGCGCAACGCCGCCGACGAACTGGTCGAGAAGGCCGCGCGGTCCAGCAGCATGAAGGGCAACCCCATCACACTGACCCCCGAAGAGCTGGCCGACATCTTCGAAGCAGCGTTATGAGCCCCCGAGAGACTCGGGGCAGACGTGAACGGCCTGGGGAGGGATCCACAGCCCCACTCGTGAGCCCACGGTGAGCCCCATCCGCTGAACGTCGGGGCGCAGCACGTGCACGACGAAAAGAGGGGGCACGTCCACCTCCACTGCAGCGTGAACACTCCGGATTTGGACGTCCCGCACCGTCCCTTCCAGCCGATTCATGGTTCTCGTGAGGCCCTGCGGGACACGTGCGGCAAGAGGCTCATCTGGATCGAGGAGGACGATCTCCTCGGCTCGAACTACCGCCACCGAGTCGTGGCCGATAGACTCATCGTACTCCGTGTCGATCCCGATCTCGATATGGCCTCCAGAACCGTCGCCCTTGGGACCGCCGACGGAGCTTTCCCGTAGTCGGATCCGCGTGCCCCCGTCCTCACGGGTGACAGAAAGGATCGGGAACACGTTGGTCATCCCGAGCAGTCGAGCAGTCTCCGCATCGATGGGCCGCTGGATCACGTCGGAGGGAATGCCGACCTGCCTTAGGTCCCCATCGATGAGGACCGCGATACGGTCACCCAGAGCGAGCGCTTCATCCAGGTCGTGGGTCACGTGCAGGACGGTCGTGCCCAATTCTCGATGCAGGCGCCTCAGCTCGATCCTCAGTTCTCGACGCGTCTTCCGATCGAGGGCGGACAGAGGCTCATCCAGCAGAAGGACGTCGGGTTCGATGGCTAGAGCTCGGGCCAGAGCGACCCTCTGCTGCTCCCCTCCCGAAAGCGTGTCCGGGTACCGCTCGAGGAGCTGCTCGATGCCGAGGAGCGAGGCCAGCGCGACAACTCTTTCCTGGTCCACCCCGTTCCGGCCGGCGCGGGTGCGGGGCCCCCTCATGCTCAGTCCGAAGGCGATGTTCTTTGCCACGGGCAGATGCGGGAACAGGGCGTAGTCCTGGTAGACGAAACCGACGCGACGCCGCTCCGGCGGCTCTTCGGTCACATCACGATCGCCGAACCAGATGCGCCCGTCTCTTGGCTGTCGTAGCCCGGCCAGGGTCTCAAGGAGCACGGTCTTGCCCGATCCGGTGGGACCGAGAAAGACCAGGAACTCGCCTTTCTCCACCGACAGTTCTTCGATACGGAGCGAGAAGTCACCCGCGGCCACGTGGAGTCCCTCGAGCCGGATCATCTCCCCCCGTTCTTCTTCCGCCGAGGCAATAGGAAGATCCGGGTGACCACGAAGATCACAAGAGCCAAGACCAGCAGCAGCGCCGTTATCGGGAGCGCAGCCGACAGGCCAAAGCCGGCGAAGCGCTCGTAGACCAGCACCGAGATGACCTTGGGGTTGTAGGCGAGGATCACCACCGCGCCGAACTCGCTGATGCCCCGCGCCCACATCAGCACCGACCCTCCGACGATCCCGCGCCAGGCAAGCGGCAGAGTCACCCGACGGAAGGCCGTCAGGGGGCTCGCCCCCAGAGTGCGGGCCACCCGCTCCAGGCGCTCGTCCACCAGGGCGATCGACTCCCGGGCCGTGTCGATCAGGATGGGGACGCTCACGAAGAGCATGGCGATGACGATACCGGCCATGTTCTCGGTGAAATACACGCCCACCGATTCCAGCGGTTCCCCGAGAAGACCCCGGCGGCCGAAAACCATGAGCAGCGCGATCCCCGCCGCCGTGTGCGGGATGATGATGGGCAGATCGATCAGGCCCTGAAGCAGGCTCTTACCCGGGAATTCCCGGCGGGCGAGGAGGTAGGCCAGCGGCACCCCCAGCACGAGGGCGATGAGCGTCGCGATGAACGCCGCTACGAAGGTGATCCAGAGGGAGGTGAGCACGCTCCTGTCGCTCAGACCCGAGACCACCTCTCCCGGGGAAGTGCCGAGGAAAGTGGCCAGCAAGGGGAGCACAAGAAAGAGGACGACGAGAAGCCCCGCGAACGAGAAGACCCAGTCGAGTCGACTGAGGGCACGGACCCGGTTCATCCAGAGGACCTCGTCAGTCGCCGGAGGTGCAGAGCGCCTTGATCGCCTCCGGCAGGGCGTCGAAGTTGTCGGCTAGGGCCGGAACGATCATGGGTTGGTAATTCTCCGCCATGATGCGTTGCCCTTCGGGACCGAGCAGGTAGGCAAGGAAGGTGGCAGCAGCCTCCGGCTCGCGGGCATTGCTGGGAATGGTGGCCCCGTAGCGTATCGACTCTCCCGGGAACTCCGGCTTCACGCTGGCGAAGCGCTGGAAGTCGAGCTTGACCATCACCTTGGAGTACTCGTCGTTCAGTGACTCGTCGGCCAGATTGACCGCCGCGGGAAGGGACACGTACTCCATCCCGTGCTGCTTGACCACGCTCGTGTACTCGAAGCAATAATCGATGTCGCCCGACTCGAGGAGGGGCAGCAACTGCACGCTGTAGGGCCGCATGACCAGGCTTGAGCCGCTCTTGGTCTCAAGCACTTCGGGGACCTTGATGACCGTCACTCCCTCGCTCTCGCTCACCCGGATGGGCACCCGGAACTTGCCGCCGAAGATCTGGGCGAACAGACTTCGGCTGGTCGTAGAAGTCCTCGGCCAACTGCACCATCATCAGCGCCCGGTACCCGTTGGCGTCCAGGCGCGGATCGGCGCAGCCGATCCGCACGTCCGGCCTCGTGATGATATCGGTCCAGTTGTCGGGGCTCATCTCCGCCGCGTAGGCGCTTTCGGGCGTGTAGGCAAGGGTCATCTCGTTGGTGGCGAAGACCGTGTACCAATCGGCGTAGGGCTTGCCGGAATCGGGATCATTCACCTCGTAGAGCAGCATCGGGATCAGCTTGTAATCGGCCGTGACCACCACGTCGGCCTGCTCGTGGAGATCACTCACCAGCCGGATGGCCTGGATGCTACCGTGCCCTTCCATCTCGACATCGATGTCGGGATAGGCGGCCTCGAACTCCTGCTCCAGTTGTGCGAACGGGATGATGAGGCTACCGGCGAAGAGTACGCGGATGCTGGCCTTGTCCGCCCCGCCGGACGGATCGTCCGAGCAGCCCGGCGCGATCACGATCGTCGCAAGCAGAAGGGCCGCGAGAACGAGCCGACTGCGGTAACCGTACGACCCGTGCGAGGCCATCACCAGGTGCCCCGATACCTCTACTGGGTCGGGACCAGCGCCTTGATCTCGACCACTCCGCCTATCATGTCCGTATCAGCGATCCCCTCTCCCACGAGACGAAGGGGCCAGTACTCCTCGGGAAGAGCCTCCCCGTTCATCTTGTAGGCAACGATCAGATCCTTGTTGTAATACATGGCCGCGCTGTTGACGCGTCACCGAACTCCCATCGGCAGTGAGAAGCTCGACATCGTAGCCGGCCTGGGCCAGTTCCCGGTTGTATGCCGGTCCTTCGTGCACGTTGTCGTCGTCACAACGCCCTACAAGGAGGTAGAGGGGGATACCCGTCCAGGTATTCCCTTCAGCGTCCGACCAGTCCGTGCCGTGGCAACCCTCGGCGGCCCCCGTCTCGAAGGTCGGCCGGTCCATCTCCTCGGTCACCGCTCCAGAGAGCGTCAGGGTCCACTCCTCTTCGATAGGTTTCACCTGGAGCTTCGTCACCCACTTGACCCACCAGTGGCCGTCGGTCACCTGGTCCTTCTTCGGGCTGACGATGGCAAGCCGCAGCGTTCCCTCACCCTCGGGGTCCAACGGTTGCCCGTCTCTCTCGTAGGCGATGATCACCGTGAGCGGCCCCTCCGGATCGTTCTCGGCCCCGGTGACCATGTCGTAGGTGAGGAAATCGCCCGAGCTCAGCTGAGTGTACGAGACCGTCATCTCGTAGCCATCCTTGGCGACGATACTCACGGCCATGTCCTCGGGGAAGCCACCCACGGACGCGAAGAGATCCTCCAGCAGGACGCCCGTCATGAGACCGGGCGGATAGATACGCCCGGTCGAGCTCTTCATGCCCCCATAGCCCTCCGTGGCCTGCATGGCCTTGATGTCATCGAGCGTGTACGAAGCCGTGCCGTCCGGGCCGACGACCTCCAGTGCAGCCTCACCCCCGTTGCCGCCAGTCGAACTCACCGATGAGCCGGAGCCGCCGGAAGTAGACGTCGTACTCTCGTCCGCTCCCCCGCAGGCAACGGCGAAGACCATAGCCATGACAAGCACGAGTGCCAAAACGCCTAGCCACCGACGGTCCGCATCCGACTTCCACATGCTCCAGCTCCTTGACGCGTGCAGTAAGGTGTGAGACGGTTACTTATACCATTGTATGGCCTCAAATGCCACATAACCGGGAATAGGCTGCCGAACTCGTGGGCAGGATAGCCGGTCGCAAGGAGAGGGAGAGCGCATGGGGGTCTTTGTCGAAGAACCACGTGAGATTCGGGCCTGTCTTGGCTCTGCTCATGGTCGTCTCGCTGATCGTGACACTGAGCGCATGCGGGGGAACCGACGAATCCGCTTCCACCTCCCGCTCAAGCGCCGCGTCCGAGCGACAGCGGCCAGACGAGCAGCACGATCGCCGAGTCCACAACCGCAAGCACGCTCTCCCTGCATGACAGGATCCAGCAAGAGCAGGCCGGCAGCACCACTATCCCTTCCGTGACTACGACGGCCGAGGAATCTGCCACGACGACGGTCGGCGCGACTACCACCACGGTGCATGGCGCCACTACCACTGCCCAGCCCACCAGCACCACGGGCACCACGGCCAGGAGCACAACGACCACCGTCAAGCCCACTACCACCACGGCCAAGGGCCCAGTCGTCCTGAGGGTGACCGGGCCCTCGGGGACGGTGGAACTCAGCATGGCCGAACTCAAGGCCATGTGGGCGACCTCAGGCTACGGCGGCTGGAAGAACCAATTGGGCAACATCACCGCTCCCGTTTCCTGGAAGGGCGTGGCTCTGGCCAATCTCATGGACCTCGTGGGTGGAGGGAGCTCGGTCCTGGTGCTCGCCTCCGATGGCTACGAGCAGCCGCTCTCTGCCGGCGAGCTGGGTGGTGCAGTGACCACGTACGACCCTGCCACCGGCGCGGAGATATCCAGTATCAGCGGCAGCATCACCGTCATTGTCGCCTACGCCAAGGGCGGAGGCGCTATCACCGGTGAAGAGGGCCCGCTCCGGATCGCGTTTGTGAGCCCTGAGAAGGACCAGGTCACCGACAGCGCCATGTGGGTGCGGATGGTGACCCGGATCACGGTGAGATGAGAGTGAAAGGAATGCCGATGAAAACAAGGACACTGCTTGTGACACTGTTGCTCGCTGCTCTGGTTGTCTTCGCCGTCGCGGTACCCGCCCTTGCCGCTTGGTTCCCAGACACCGACGGGCACCCGTATGAAGCGAGCATCCTCACTCTGGCCGACAGGGAAATCATCGGGGGCTACACCAACGGCAACTTCGGTCCCGACGACCCGGTCATCCGCCAGCAGTTTGCCAAGATGATAGTGCTCACCCTGGATCTGCCTGTGACAGAGAGCGACTGGCCGAACCCTGCCGTGCCTTTTGTCGACCTGGACTCCGACGATCTCACCAAGCTCTATCCTCACGAGTATGTCGCAGTCTGCGCGCTCAACAACATCACCAGAGGAACGGACGCCACCCATTTCTCGCCTTTGCGCAAGATCACCCGGCAGCAGGTCATCACCATGGTGGTGCGGGCGGCCGACAACCTGACCCCCGGCACCCTCACTGCCGTGCCCGCGGGCTGGAATGACGGGGTGCTGAACTATTCCGACCCTGATCACGGGGCCAACATCAGGAAGGCCGAGTACAACGGTCTCTTAGACGGCATCTGGGCCTCGACCACCATCCCTACTCCCGGACTGGCCGGCTGGGACACCACCAAGAACGCTACTCGCGGTGAAGTTGCCGAGATTCTTGCCCAACTCCTCTACCGTGCCGGGACTGTGCTCACCGTCACCGGATCGACGGGTGCCCAGGAGTTCACCATGGACGACATCAAGGCCCTTCCCGCCGTGGAGGGCTACGGGGGCTGGAAGAACAGACTGGGCAACGTCACCGGGCCCCTCATCTGGAAGGGGGTGTCCGATCCAGACCCTCATGGGCATGGTCGGGGGAGGGACCACGGTGACCGTGGTCGCCTCCGACGGATGGAGCTGGAATTCGACGCGAGCTACCTATTCCGATCGAAGTCTACGGCGCATTCGAGATGTACGACCCGGCCACCGGTGCGACCATCACCGAGATCGAAGGAGAGATCACCATGATCCTGGCTTACGCCATGGACGGAGGGCCGCTGCCGTCCGAGGATGGTGCTTTGCGTATCGCCTTCGTCAGTCCCAACGACGATCAGGTGACCTGGAGCGGCAGGTGGGTGAGCCAGGTGGCTCGCATCGAGGTGGAATAGCGGAACCGTCCGGACCAAAGGCAAACGTGGAGCGAAAGGAACAAGATGAAGAAGCGTCTGGTTGTTGGGGCTGCTGATCGCAATGGCGCTGTTGTTGGCGCTGGCGGTGCCGGCCTCGGCCGCGTCACAGTTCACGGACGTCGATGGACCCTACGCGGCCGACATCGATAACCTGGCTTGGTGGGGCATCGTCAGCGGGTATCCGGACCATACCTTCAAGCCCGACAACCTACTGTTGCGCCAGCAGTTCGCCAAGATGGCCGATCTCACTGCAGGTTATCCCGTGACCACCGCCGACGTCTGCACCTTCAAAGATGCGCCGGCCATCGACCCGGCCAATCCTCTGTATCCCGGCAGTTACGTGGCCGTCGCCGCCGAGAACGGCATCATTCTGGGGTATCCGGACAACACCTTCGGCTTCCTCGACAATGTCACCCGCCAGCAGGTGATCAGCGTGGTGGTACGCGCGGCAGGAGCGACGCTGAGGGAAGCACCCGCCGGCTGGCAGGGCATCTTCGACTACTCCGATCCGACCCACGGCCAGAACATCAAGAAGGCTGAGTACAACGGCCTGCTGGCCGGCATCGAGGATATCTACAATTGGGACCCCGCCCTCAAGGCCACTCGTGGCGAGGCGTCCTACCTGCTGAATCAACTGCTCGGCAAGATCGGCAACCCGGCCGAGGGGGCCAGCGGGTCGATCAAGGTGAGCGGCATGGTGGACCACCCCATGGGACTGACCGCCGGTCGACTCCAGAACATGGGGCCGGTGACCCTGACGCTCGAACACCCCAAGAACGGGCCCACGGAGTACACAGGGGTGCGATTCAGCGTGCTCTTTGAGAAACTAGGGGTGCAGGCCGGGGCCGTCGACATGGTCGCCGTCGCAAGCGACGGCTACAAGTTCACCATCAAGGTGGCCGACATCAAAGCCTCCGCCGACGCGATGCTCGCCATCGATGGCAGCAAGCTCAATCTGGCGATACCCGGGCAATCGAGCAAGGCCTGGGTCAAGGACGTGGCGTCGCTCGAATTCAAGTAGCAGCCGACAGGCGCAGCCTAGAACGCGAGGGGCGCCCCGAGCAAGCTCGGGGCGCCCCTCGCGTTTTTCCCGCAGACCGAAGCTCTCCGCGTCGGGCCGATTGGGCACCCCCTTCTGTGGGAATAATCCAGCCACCATCGCTCACCGAAAGGAGATCTCGCGAACATGAGCATCAAGGGGACCAGGACCGAACAGAACCTGCTGAAAGCATTCGCGGGCGAAAGCCAGGCCCGCAACCGCTACACCTTCTTTGCCAGCAAAGCCAGGAAGGAAGGATTCGAGCAGATCGCCGCGATCTTCCTCGAGACGGCCGACAATGAGAAGGAGCACGCCCAGGTGTTCTTCGACTATCTAGAGGGCGGGCCGACGGAGATCACGGCTACCTATCCGGCCGGCAAGACCGCTACGACCGCCGAGAACCTTCTCGCTGCCGCCAACGGCGAGAAGGAGGAGTGGGGCGAGCTGTATCCGGGCTTCGCCACGGTGGCCGAGGAGGAGGGCTTCGCCGACGTAGCCACCTCGTTCCGAGAGCTTGCCGAGGTCGAGGAACAGCACGAGCTTCGCTACCGCAAGCTACTCGCCAACGTCAAGAACGATCGTGTCTTCTCGCGGGACACCGTGGTCAAGTGGCATTGCCGCAACTGCGGCTACGTCCACGAAGGCATATCGGCTCCCGAGGTCTGCCCCGCCTGCAAGCACGCCCAGGCATACTTCGAGCTCTGGGCCGAGACCTACTGATCGGCGCTCCCGGCAGGGCTCGCCGGCTTGAGGGGCGCCCGGCTGCCGCGGCGTGGCCGCCGGGCGCCCCTCAAGCTTGCATTCTAAGGAGAGACCAGTGAAGGCCGTCGTCGTCTACGAATCGCACTGGGGCAACACCGCGGCGATAGCCCGCGCCATCGCGGAAGGTCTGGGACCCGAGGCGCAGGCGCTCTCCACCGCCGAGGCTACCTCCGACGCGCTGGCCGAGGCCGATCTGCTTGTGGCCGGAGCGCCCGTCATCGCCTTCGGGCTTGCCACCGAGAAGACCCTGGAAGGCATCAGGGTCAACCCCGGCAAGGCACCGGCGCCGCCGGATCTATCTCACCCGGCGATGCGGACGTGGCTGGAAGCGCTGCCGACCGGAGAGGGCCGGTTCGCGGCTTTCGAGACGCGCGTGCGTGGTCCGTTCGGACATGCCACGTCGGCCATCGCCGAAAGGCTGGAGCGAGCGGGATACCGTTCGGCCGCCAAACCGGCCGGTTTCATCGTCAAGGGCCGGTACGGACCGCTTCGCGACGGGGAGCTGGAACGAGCCCGCTCGTGGGGCGCCGAACTGGCCGCCGCCGACTAGCGCGACCCCGACCCCGGTAGAGCAAGGGGACCCACCCCACAGTGGTCGCCGCACCGCGACTGGTCGCATCACCATCGCTGCTACAGGCACGGCAGGAGGACGGCGACGGGTCGGGTGTCAGTTTGATGGAATGCGGCCGGCGGCACTGGGTAGAGGCGATGCGCCCGCTCCGCCCGAGAGACAGCTGACGAACACCCTCACGACGTCCGGGTCGAACTGCGCGCCGCTCCCCTTGATGAGCTCTGAGATGGCCTCCCGGCCTCCGAGAGCCGCGCGATACGGGCGATCGGTGGTCATGGCCGAGTAGGCGTCGGCTACCCCGAGAATCCTTCCAAGCAGGGGGATACCCACGCCGCGCAGCTGCGCAGGATACCCCGAGCCGTCCCATCGTTCGTGATGCGAGACGACCGCTTCGCGCACCTCGGTCAGATCGGGTAGGTGCTGGGCGATCATCATGCTGCCGGTAAGCGAGTGCTGGTTCATGAATTCGACTTCTTCGCGGGTGAGCGCCCCGGGCTTGCGCAGAATGCGGTCGGGCACGCCGATCTTCCCCACGTCGTGCAGGAGAGCTGCCACCCGCAGCATCTCCTGCCGCTCCTTGGCGAAGCCGAGAGAGCGCGCGACAGCACCGCTCAGCTCTGCCACCTGGGCGGAGTGCCGCCGCGTGTAGTGGTCCTTGTTGTCCACGGCGCTGACCAGTGCGTCCAGCGTGCTGAAGGCTCGGGAGTCCACGGCCTCGCCGCCGACCGGCTCGCTTCGCACGGTGACGGTGTCGCCCCCCCAACGCTTGGACTCGTAGAGGTTGGCGTCGGCTATGGCGATGAGTGACGCCGCGTCCTGCCCATCCTCTGGGAAGGAAGCGGCGCCGAAGCTCATGCGCAAGGGGATCGAGGCGCCATCGGGAGCGACGTAGGGCAGGGAGTTCAAGGCGACCCGCAGGTGGTCGGCCAAGGTACGCGCACCGGCCCGATAGGTCTCCGGCAGGATCAGGACGAACTCGTCGCCACCGAAGCGGCCGACGAAGTCGGAGACGCGGCTCCGGTGCTGGAGGAGACCGGCTACCCGTTTGATGATCTCGTCGCCAACGGGGTGCCCGTAGGTGTCGTTGAAGAGCTTGAAGTTGTCGATGTCGGTGATGAGGATCGAGAAGGTCCCCTGATAGCGTCTTGCCCGCCCGACCTCGATCTCGAGTTGCTCGAGAGACCTGCGCCGGTTGTAGAGCCCACTGAGGGAGTCGATCTCGCCCAGGGCCTTGATCTCTTCGTACAGGCGCGTGTTCTTGAGAGCCTGAGCGACCTGGCTGGCGAAGAGCAAGATGGTCGACCTTCTGTCGCTGGAGAACTTGCTGGTTCTCACAGATGCCGAGATGATGAGACCGACCGGAGCGTCATCAGAGTACAGCGGAACCAGCGCAAGCGAGTGGAAACCACCCAGATCGGGCGAAGATCGGCCGAAGAGACGTTCTTGCTCGCTCGGCGCCAGTTCAGAGACGGACTCGATGAATATGGCGGGAGAGCCACTGAAGACGGCCCTTAGAAGCCCGTTCGCCTCCTGATCGAGCACTCCGTCCGCCTGGTCGCAACCGAACAGTTTGGGCAAAGTGGCGTAGCCGGGCTTCTGGCGGAAGAACGCCCGCAGCCCCTGTAGCTGACCTTCATCAGTATGCAGCCGGAGCAACCACATCTCGTCCGCCTCGAATATGTCCAGGGCGACGTGCTCCAGCTGAGCCAGCGCATCCGCTATCTCCAAGCTGCCCCCGAGTGAGGCGCTCGCTTCTTGGAGGTGCTGAAGATGGCGGTGGGCCTTCTCCAGATCGCGGTGCCTGCCTTGCAGTTCGTCCAGGGTCTCGGACAGGCTCCGGGCTTGTTTCTCCTGCTGGGTGCGGATGTTTTCGAGCTGGGAGAAGCTCGAGTTGATCGTACGAGCCAGAACCGCCAGTTCGTCCTTTCCTTCGACTGCGAGAGGAGCGAACTCGCCCTCGCCCGGCTTGACGTGCTTGACTTGCGCGGTCAGTTGCGCGAGCCTTCGAAACAGCGACCTTTCCAGGAGTCTATTGGCAGCCACACCGAACAGTGCCGCCACCCCGATCAGAGCCAGCATGAAGTAGCGCACGCTCTTGGTGCCCTGCTCGTAGACGATCCTTGGCGTCTCCACCTTCAGCGCCAGCGTGGGCTCCCCAAACACGTCGTCTAGCAGTGAGTAACCTGCCACCATACCGGTGCCGAGTGGGGTCACGATTGCTTCGGCCACCGGGGCGTCCGAAGAAGCTGCCCGCTGGAATTCGGCAGGAAGATCCTCAGCAGACAGAGGGAGAAATGCCAGCGACAGCCTTGTCTGGCTCGAGAGCTCGGCTACTCGCGCGGCGTCCAGCCACCTGCCCATGATGAAGGCTCCGCGGATTGGGCCTTCGCTCTGGCTGGTAAGTATCGGTTGGGAGTCGATGAGCATCGGGCCTTCGGGCAGCATCAAGATACCCGAGAGTCTGCTATCCACCCCGCTGTGACGGACGAGAGGGCTTTCCGCCGTCAGAAGCGCGGTGAAGCCCGCCGGCAGTGGAGTCGCTCGTGAGCCTTCTAGATCGAAGCCTCGACCCCAGACGATGGTCCCATCGTTCCGGACGAAAGCCGCCAGATTGGCCTTGAAACCGGTGAACAGCGAGTCCGCCAGATTAACCTGGACATAGGTCTCGTTCTTGTCCTTCACAAAGGCGACCGTGTCGTCCCAGGAGGAGTAACTGTAAACTGCGGCGCTCAGCTCCCCCAGGTTCTGCGCCACTGCCGCCCGCGCGCGCTTCACCTGATCCTGCATCTCCGCCGTCTCCACGCTGGCAAAGCCGCGCATGAAGACGGTCTGAGAGACGGCGAAGATCACCGCCACCGCGATGATCAGGGTGCATCCCATGAGCAGGTAGGTCTTCCGGCGTAGCGACAAGAGGACTCCAATGAGGAACAGCCAATGACCGATGCTTCGCTCACAAGCGATATCGGCCTCAGATCACCCCCACTTGAACCCCCACTTGAGATTGGCATGAGCAGCCATCCCCGCCATAATGAGCAAAATGAGCGCCTACGAAGACATCAGGCTCGAAGGGCACATCATCGACTCGCTTCTCTTGCCCCGGGTCCTCGACGACATCCTGGAGCGAGGCGGCGAGTACCGCATCCTCCGGTTCCGCATGGGGCGCGAGAAGGACGACCATTCCCTCGCTGTCCTTAGGGTCACCGCACCGACCCAGGAGCACCTGGACGCCATCTTGCGCGATCTGCAGCAACACGGGGTGGAGATCATCGAGCAGGAAGATGTGCGTCTGGAACCGGCTCCCTCGGAGGGCGTCTTTCCGGAGGACTTCTACTCCACCACCAACCTCGAGACCTTCGTACGTCTGGACGGGCGCTGGATCCCGGTGCAATGGCCGGAGATGGACTGCGGCATCGTGGTCGATGCGGTCGCGGGTGCGGCTCGAACGGTGCCCTTGATCCAGGTTCGAGCCGGGGACTCGATCGTGGTCGGGACCCGCGGCATCCGGGCAGTGCCCCTGGGGCGCGATCGCGCCTCCCGGGCCTTCGAGTTCATGGGCTCGGCAATATCGTCGGAGAAACCGAAGCGCCTGGTGGTGGCCAGAGTAGCCCGGCTGATGCGGGATATCCGAGCCGAGGGCAAGAAGACGATCGCCGTGCTGGGACCGGCTGTGGTGCACACTGGGGCCGCCCCGGCCTTCGCCCGACTGGTGGCCGAAGGTTGGATCGACGTGGTCTTCGGGGGCAACGCCATCGCTGTGCACGACATCGAGTCGGCGTTCTTCAACACCTCACTCGGCATCAACCTGGCCGAGGGCGAATCGGTCGAAGGCGGCCACGAACATCATCTGCGCGCCATCAACAGCATCCGCCGTTGCGGCGGCATCCGGCAGGCCGTGGAACAGGGTGTGCTCACCTCCGGCCTTTTCTACGAGATCGTCAAACAGGGCGTGCCCTACGTCCTGGCTGGGTCCATCCGCGATGACGGCCCTCTGCCGGATGTCATCACCGATGCCATGGAGGCGCAGCAGCGCATGCGCGAGCATGTGCGCGACGCCGGGTTCTGTCTGATGCTCTGCAGCATGCTCCACTCCATCGCTACCGGCAATCTGCTGCCCGCGTCGGTCCACACCGTGTGCGTGGACATCAACCCGGCGGTGGCCACCAAGCTTTCGGATCGGGGAAGCTTTCAAACAATCGGGATCGTGACCGATGTGGGGCTCTTCCTGGACGAACTGGCCGCCCAGTTGAACGCTACACCGAAGACCACGGGAGGCGACAAGCGTGAGACGGATGGCTGACAGGATCGGGGAAGATGGCACCGGCCAAGAGGGCGCCAGATCGAAGCGTGGGATCATCTTGATCCTGGCCGGACTAGCTCTGACCGGGCTTGTCGCGGGCTATAGCTGGTTGCGCGGTCTGCCCAGATAGGCGAAGGTCACCGACTCGACACCGGGTGGACCAGCAGCTGCAAGCTGCCGGGCGGGGCACCGCTGGTCGACGCTTTGCGGCCCCGCGGCGGCCGGCAGGGCGCGGTCGCTACCCTTCCTTGCGCAACTTCCAGATCTGCTCTCCCGGCCAGCGCCTGTACCACTCCCGATCGGAGTCGTCACGGAAACTGCTGACGGCATCCGGGGTGGGCCGCAACTCGATGAGGTCTTCGACCACGAAACCGTGAGCCCGAAAGAGCCGGATCCACGCCCCGTAAGGGAGCATGAAGTCCACATAGCCCTCGAAAGGCAAGGCCCACATCCCGAAGTAGTTCATGAGCAGCCGATCTCCGGCATGATCGCTGTCCTCCGGGTAGCACATCTGGATGATCGGAGTCGCCCCGGAGAAGGCGAGCAACCCGCCCGGCCGTAGCAGACGGGCCGCCTCGGGCACGGTCGCGTAAGGGTCGGCGAAAGTCATGGCCCCGTAGTCGCAGAAAACGATGTCGAAGCTTTCGTCGGGAAGGGGCACGGCCTCAGCGCTCGCGTGCACCAGAGGGAAGTCCACTCCTGCCTCCACCATGAGACGGCGGGCATGGGCCAGTTGATTCTCGGACAAGTCCAACCCCACGGGCTTGGCACCCGCCCTGGCCAACGCGATCGACCACTGGGCGGCGCCACACCCCAGCTCCAGGATGTCGCGACCTGGCAGCTCTCCCAGTACCTGCAGCTGGCTTTCGGGGATCTGCCAAACTCCCCAGGCCAGACCACCGGAAGCCGCGAGCTGCGGACCGTGATCGGCCTGGTAGGTGTCGCTGTCGGCGTTCCAGCTCTCGCGATTGCCGGCCGCGTGGTCGGAGAGTGAACCAGGGTCGAGGTCCGGGATCTCCAGCATGTTCCACTCCTTAGAACTCGTTTCAGAATGAAGTCCTGGCGCCGCTTCATGCATCCTACCCCGGGCGAGTGCCGAACGTGAGAAGATTGCACACGCAACTGGCAGACCTACTCGACCTCCGGCACAGCGGGGAAAGGCGAGACCGATGCAAGAACAGGTGAACCCCCGAGTACTCCTCGGCACCTCACACGGAGATATCACTCTTGAGCTCGACCAGGAGAGGGCTCCCGTCACCAGCGAGAACTTCCTCGCCTATGTGGCCTCCGGCCACTTCGATGGGACCGTGTTCCACCGGGTGATCCCGGGCTTCATGATCCAGGGGGGTGGGTTCACGGCGGACATGCTGCAGAAGCCCACGAAACCTCCCATCACGAATGAAGCCGATAACGGGCTCAAGAACGGCCGGGGGACCATAGCCATGGCTCGGACCTCCGACCCGCACAGCGCCGGCAGCCAGTTCTTCATCAATCTCAAGGACAACGACTTCCTCGACCACAAGGCCAAGACTCCGCAGGGGTGGGGATACGCAGTGTTCGGAGAGGTGGTAGAGGGTATGGATGTAGTGGACGCCATAGCCCAGGTGCAGACCGGAACATCTGGGCCCCACTCGGACGTCCCCAAGGAACCGGTGGTCATACACAGGGCGAGCCTGCTGGAGTAGCGACGCCTCAGTCTCTGCCGGTACCATTAGCAGGGTAAGGAGAACGGGAGAAAGCGCTGCCATGAAGTCCCCGCCGACCAGAGGCCGAGCGACGGCTCCTTCGTGGGCGCCTAGGGCTCGTTTCAGAATGACGCTTTGCCGACAGGGTGCGATCGGCACGACCGGGTCCCTGCTCGCGGCGGTGCTGCTCGCTTTGGTCGTGCTTCTCGGTCCGGTGGCGCCGGCGTCGGCCTCGACCCAGGTGGCCAGAGAGAGGATCACGGCCGCGGTCCGGGAGGAGCCCAGCCCTCCGGCTATTACCGCGACCGCGGCGATCGTGGTCGATATGGACTCCGGGCGCATAGTCTACTCGCACAACGCCAACGCCCGCCTACCGATGGCCTCTACCACCAAGATCATGACAGCGGTCGTGGTGCTGGAGTCGCTACCGCTGGACACCAAGGTCACCATATCCGGAGAGGCCGCGTCGACCGCGGGGTCGTCGCTGGGACTCCAAAGAGGCGAAGTGCTCACCGCAGAGCAACTCATGTACTGCTTGTTGGTTCCCAGCGCCAACGACGCCGCGGTCGCGCTGGCGCAGGCGACCGCCGGAAGCATCAAAGGATTCGTCGATATGATGAACGCGAAGGCCAAGTCCCTGGACCTCTCCAACACCCGCTTCGTCAATCCCAGCGGGTTGCATGCCGAGAAGCACTTCTCGTCCGCGAAGGATCTGGCCGCGCTGACTCAGTACGCGATGCAGGACCCGGTGTTCCGCCGCATCGTGGCCACCCACGCGTACGATCTGCCGCGGCCGGGCCAGGAGGCTCCGCGAAAGCTGAAGAACCACAACGCGCTGCTCGGTTGGCACGCGTGGGTGACGGGAGTGAAGACGGGGTCCACCCCCTATGCTGACTACTGCCTGGTCGCCTCGGGCACGAAGGACGGAGTCTCTCTTGTCAGCGTGCTTCTGGGCGCGAAGGATGACGACACGCGCTGGAGCGAGAGCAAGGCGCTGCTCGAATACGGTTATGCCCGCTACTCTCGGACGGTCCTCGCCGACCAGGGCCGGCTGGTGACCGAACTCGACGCCCCCCACAGCCTGGGCCGGAAGGTCCGGCTGGTCGCCGGGCAGACCCTTGTCGCCAGTCTGTTCGAGGGTGACGTCGTCACCAGTACCGCGACGGTGGACCGGGACGTAGCGCTCCCGGTGGAAGTGGGAGACGTCTACGGGACCATCGAGTTCACTCTGGAGGGCGAGAAGATAGGCTCGGTGGACTTGGTCGCCGCCCAGCCGATCGAGAGGGTCACCCTGGCAATGCTCCTGAGCCAATGGCAGGAGCAGCTGCCATGGGGACTGCGCCTCGATGGTCTGTTCGGAGCTGCTTCCGTCCAGTGACGACGCCGGCAGAGCCGCCCGCCCCGCGTCTCTTACAGGCCCTGCTTCATCCAGCGAGTGTAGGTCCTCCGGACCGACATGCCCACGTGTTCGTACAGACCCAGAGCGCCCGTCCGAGAGTCGGTCGAGACTCCGCACTGCCGTCGGCCAAGGGCCCAGTAACGCCGGAAGCTCTCCTCCAGAAGCGCCCTGCCGAGGCCCTGTCCACGGTGCGCCCTTTCCACCGCGATCTCATCGATCCAGCCCTCGACATCCGCCCCGTAGTCATATCCGATCGCCGCTCCCACTATGCAGGTACCGTCGTCGACAAGAACCACCAGTTCGGGCGGCACCTTGTAGAGGATGGCGGCGACCCAGTTATCGAATCCCATGGATTCACTCGATAGCCCGCGCCACTCCTCGAAGGCCGCGTCGATGAGCGTGAAGATCTCACGGTCGTCCTCCCCGGGGCGATAGGGCCGGAAGCGGTAGCCCGCGGGCAGCACGGTCGGGGGTGGTGGATCGGATAGGTCGATGCGAAGGATCCAGGAGGTATGGCCGTACTCATAGCCGTTGGCCCGGAACAAAGCCTCTGCAGCCTTCTCGTTCTCCGATATCGTCTGACCCACGCGTACCCGACCCTCGCCGCGCGCGACCTCCCATGTCCAGCACATCAAGGCGCTGCCGATCCCTCGCTCCCGATGCTCGGGATGGACGAGTGCTTCAGCCCGGCCCCGAAAGACCTGAGCGTAGCCCACCAACTGATCACCCAGAAAGACCCCGATCGACATGATGGCCGGGTCGAAATCGGGCTGCCGCCATTCGGCTTCCAGGTCGGAGAGATCGACTTCGACGACGCCGTCATCATAGGCCTCTCCCACCGCTTCCAGCTCCCAGACGGCGATGATGTCGCCCGCCGTCAGCGGGCGCGAGACGTAACCCAGAGGCAGGGCGCCGAGCAACGGCGGGCCGGCGACCGCACTCCTCTCGGGGGAGCTTCTGGGATCATCCCGGTTCGGCATCGGTGCTCACCTCCTTACACGCACCGGACCATTCTGCCAGAACCCTTTGAGTCGGGGCAGACTCCAGGCAAGTCCCCGCCTCTTACGGCCCGGCCGCGCGACCTGATAGCCTGGGAGCATGCTACCGCCGCTTCTGATCGTCAATCCCGCTTGTGGCGCGCGCAGCACGGCGCGCGGCCTACCCCAGATCCTGGCCGGAGTGGAGCAAGTGCTTGGCGACGTGGTCATCCGGTACACGTCCCGGCGGGGGCACGCCCGCGAGCTGGCTCTGGAGGGCGCCCGCGAGGGCTATCCGCTCATCGTGGCCGTTGGAGGCGACGGCACCTTCAGCGAGGTGGCGAACGGCGTGTTGACAATGGCGGATCAGTCACCCGTAGCCGGCGTCGCAACCGTTGCGACCAGTGGTCTGGCGGTCGGCCCGGCGGTCGGCCCGGCGGTGGGCCCGGCGGTGGGCCCGGCGGTCGGCCTCATAAACGTGGGCACAGGCGGTGATTTCCGTCGCAGCCTGGGGATCGAGGCCGGGGTCGAGCGCTGTCTGGAGGCGCTGGCCTCGGGACGAGAGCGCATGGTGGACGTTGGTCGAGCGTCCTTCCGGGGGATGGATGGCAGGCCCGTGGAGCAGTACTTCGTGAACGTGTTGTCGGCAGGCTTGGGCGGTCTGGTCGACCGCTACATCGACCGAATGCCGTCTTTCATCGGAGGGCGCGTCGGCTACTATTTGGCCGCCCTGGGAGCGGTGATCGTCAGTAAGGAACAGCCGCTCAGGGCACGGATCACATGGCAGGGAGAGACGCGGGAGGAGATCATCCCCGCTTACTTGGTCGCGGTCTGCAACGGCCGCTGGTTCGGCGGCGGCATGGACGTCGCCCCCATGGCCCTTCCGGACGATGGGCGCCTGGAAGTGGTGACCGTCACGGCGCGCAGCAAGCCCTACTTGGCCGACCGGGTCCGTGGGGTCTACACCGGACGCCATCTGGAAGAACCCACCGTGCATCATTTCCCCTGTGAAGGGTTGGAGCTGCGGCTGGAGCAGGAAGCGGCCGAGCGCCGCTTCCTGCTCGATGTCGATGGAGAGGCGCTCGGCTCGCTCCCGCTCCGCATAGAAGTGATGCCGAGACGGTTGCGGGTGCGGGCGTGACCTCCCGCGTGTGACCGCGTGCACGTGACCCCTGGGACTTGACCATGCGCCCCGATGTGGCCGAACTGCTCATCTGTCCTCACTGCGGAGGTGGCCTTTCCTTGGCCGGTCCTGCTCTACGCTGCGCCGGTGGCCACTCGTTCGATATCGCCCGCCAGGGCTACGTGAACCTTCTTCCCGGTGGCCACCGCCCAGGGACCGGAGACACCGCCTCCATGGTGCGCGCCCGCGACACCTTCCTCAGAGCGGGTCACTTCGCGGGGCTCCGGCACGCTACCGTCGAGACCGCGGCGCGCGCCCTCCTCGAAGTGCCCAAGCAGACGGACCCGGCCCAGGGCTGCATCATCGACGTGGGCGCCGGGACCGGCTACTACCTGGCTGGAGTGCTCGACCGGCTGCCTGGCCGCGTCGGCCTGGCCCTCGATATATCCAAGTTCGCCCTGCGAACGGCGGCCCGCGCCCACGAGCGTATGGGCGCGGTCGCCTGTGACACCTGGCAGCGACTTCCGGTCCGCGACCACTGTGCAGTCCTCATCCTCGACGTCTTCGCGCCGCGCAACCCGCCCGAGTTCAGGCGGCTCCTCGAACCACGGGGCCGACTGGTCGTGGTCACTCCCACCGATCGCCACCTTTGTGAGCTTGTCCCGGCCCTCGGCCTGCTCACAGTGGACACGCGGAAGCAGGAGCGCCTGGACGCCAGACTGGCCGACGACTTCGCGCAGACGGAGTCGATCCACCACGAAGAGCTGCTGGTGCTCGATCCTGAGGAGATCGCCGCACTGGCCGGCATGGGACCGAGTGCCTATCACATCCCGGCCGAAGAGCTCGTCCAGAAGGCCGCCCTACTACCCGATAAGGTGACGCTCACCGTGTCGGTCACCATATCCGTCTATCGACCCGCGTGATGCTTCCCGTACCCGCCTGCGACCAGGCGCTAGCCCACTCTGGTGTTCAGGTAGTGCATGGCATGGTAGACGGCGAACGCTCCCCGGGCGCAGGCGGTCACGACCTGCTTCAACTCGTAGTCGGACACGTCGCCTGCCGCGTAGAGACCCGTGGTTGAGGTCAGGCCGTTCCGGTCGACCTTGACGAAGCCGAGCGCGTCCAGTTCACACAGATCGGCGACCAAAGCACTCTGCGCGTCGATACCCACGTACTCGAACACCCCGTCCACCGGCAGGATCTCCACACTATCGTCTTCTTTGGAACGCAGCCGCAGGCCGGTGAGCTTGCCCCCTTCGCCCATTATCTCGTCGATCACGCACGAGAGGTGCATGATGATCTTGGGGTTGAAGAAGCACTGTTCCTGGAGGCAGGGAGTGGCTCGGAACTCCTCCCGTCGATGGATCAGGTGCACCTCGGTGGCGAGCTTGCTCAGGTAGAGCGCCTCTTGAGTGGCCGAGTCTCCTCCGCCGATCACGGCCACCACTTTGTCACGGTAGAGGGGCCCGTCGCAGGTCGCACACCACGACACGCCACGACCGGTGAACTCCGCCTCCCCCGGCACGCCCAGTTTCTTGGGGATGGCTCCAGTAGCCAATATGACCGCGCGGGCCTCGACCTCCTCACCATTGACCGTGAGCACGAAATCGGATCCGTCGGGACGGATCGCCTCCACCGGGGAGATGGTACGAAACTCGGCGCCCGCGGTCTGGGCCTGTTTGAGCATGAGCTCGGCCAGGTCGTATCCGGAGACGCCGTCCGGAAAACCGGGATAGTTCTCCACCCAGGAGGCGGATACGATCTGACCACCCGTCAGCCCGGTCTCGAAGACCACGGTACGAGCACGGCCCCTCGCGCCGTAGATGGCTGCCGTGAGCCCGGCCGGTCCGCCACCCACGATCGCGATGTCTATCTTGTCCGCCACGCTTGCCCTCCCTGTGCGCTTCGGCTGGTGTGCGTGCCTATTATGCCCGGCTGTAGCCAAGTCTACCCCTGCTGCCGCGCGGGCGCGCGAGCACGTTCCGGCCGGCCTGCTAACATCTGTGCCACGCGCAACCCTCTCAAGTAGGAGCACTCCATGGCCGACGGACCGTTTCGCATGATCGTGCGCCAAGGCATCAAGCCCGGGAAGCTGGACGAATTCAAGAAGATGGCAGAGGGATTGACGGCAGGCGCCGAGGCCAATGAGCCCACCACGCTTGCTTATGAGTGGTTCATCGACGAGGACGGCTCCAGTTGCTACCTGATCGAGTCCTACGGCAATGCGGAAGCGTTCCTGCTCCACTTCCAGGGCTTGGGGTCGAAACTCGACGCCCTGCTCGAGCTCTCGCCGCTCGAAGAGATGGTCGTGCTCGGTGATCCCAGCCCTGAGGTCAAAGAGATGCTTGCCGGCCTCGGGGCCAAGTTCTACTCTCTACACGTCGGTTTCGCACGATAGGGCGTTGCGAGCCCACGCTGACGCCACCGGGCTCGGGGCCTATCGGGCGGTGATCGTGACGCCCCGCAGTTCGACAGCCTTGTCGCCGATGTAGATCGTCAGCACGAAGGGCCCACGGGTGATGCCGTTGGCGATGATGGCGCTGGTCGAGCCGTCTGTCTCTTTCAGACGGGCCCAGTAGCCTAGTTCGCCGTCGACCACCCCGTCGTACGTGCCGGGGGCGATGTCCTCACCTACCAGATATACCCCATCCCGGTACACACCGCCCGGCCGAACGGGACCGGGAGCAGTCGTCGAAGTCGAGCTCTGGCCGTTCGCCAGCGCCGCCTCGAGTTCCTCCCGCAGAGCCTGATTCGCTCGATAGTAGGCCCAATTCCGGTCCTCCACGAGGGACAGGGCCTTCTGCAGTTGGCCCAGCTGGTCCCGGGTCTCCGCGAGGAGCGCCTCGTCGCCTGAAGTCTGCGAGCGGGCGACGAAGAAACCGATCATCACGCCCGCGAGCAGGATGACAAGGGCAACAGCCACCCGCGGCGCGAGGGAACGTGCTCCTCGGAGCCGGTTACCTTCGCGCGTGGAGAGGTCGCTCTGAGAACGCACCGGCGGTTCCCCGGAGGTGACCGGCTGCGCGGAGGTGACCGGCTGCACTGGTGCCGCCGGGGGGGTCGCCGCCGGGGAGTCGCCGCCGGGGGAGCTGCCCGGCGACCCCGGCTCGGAGGTCGACCCTCGCTTTTCCTCGGGGGTATCCAGTTCCCACTCGTCCATTACAGCAGCTATCCTATCAGCATGACGCGCAAGAATCGGGCATGGATCTTCATCCCGGCCGTGATCGTGGGCCTGGCAGTGATCGGCCTGGTGATATCGAGCTTCCAAAGGGAAGCCGGCCTCATCAAGCCGGGCGAGAACGGGCGCGCCACCGTTGCCGCCGCCGCCCAGGCGCGGGAGGCCCTATCCGCGACCTCCGGTCCGGCCGGCTACGCAGAGTTCAGCGCAGCCCTCTTGGCGGCAGCGGTGGCGCACGAGAACATGCCGATCACCAATGCGGCCGACACCCGACTCGACGATCTGCTCGGCAGCATCCTCGATCACCTCACCGCCGCCCGGGAAGCCTGGCAGGCTGAGTTGGACGGTGCCTGGGACCCCGAGACCCACGGACGATCCGCGTACTGGAACGCCCTGCACCCTGCCTTGAGCCTCTCCGCCAATGACACTCTGACCGCCGCCGACGTGCGCGCTATCTGCGAAGCCGAGGCCGCCAAGCTACTCGAGAAAGCGATCGATCTGGCCGGTTGAGCGAGGGCAGGTCCGCGATCAGGCAACCCGGGAGATGAAGGCCAGGAGCGCCTGGTTGAAGGCCTCCGATTGCTCAAGGTTGGAGAGGTGAGCGGCCGACTCAAGCGTCACCAGTTCCGACCCGGATATCCGCTCGTGTATAGCTTCTGCCGCGCCGACACCTGGATCCTGTTCTCCCACGATGATCAGCGTGGGGATCGCGATCTCCGGCAGCCTCTCCAATGCGTCGTGAGTCTTCGCAGCGTGCGCGCAGCCGATGTAGCCCCGAGGGTCGGTGTCCCGGATAATGGCCCGCACTGAGTCCACGATGTCTGGGCGATCCCTCACAAAAGCCGGAGTGAACCAGCGGTCGATGGTGGGGTCTACATGCGCTGCCATCCCCTCCCGGGCCGCGACGGCAATACGCTCGTCCAAGATGTCCCCCGCCTCGGATGTAATGCGAGCCGACGTGTCGCACAGCACCAGGCTGAGTAGTCGTTCTGGATGGGTGAGGGCGAGCCACTGCCCGACCATGCCGCCCATGGAAAGACCCACGAAATGGGTGCGCTGCACGCCGACACCGTCCATGAGGGCGCTGACGTCCTCCACCATCTCCATGAACCTGTAGGGCCCGTCGGGTACCTCGCTCCCGCCGTGACCGCGGGTGTCGTAGCGGAGCACGCGATAACGACCCTCCAGGGCCGCCGCTTGAGGCGCCCACATGGTCAGATCGGCCGCCAGCGCATGGCTGAAGGTCACCACGGGCGCATCCGCAGGACCGGTGAACTCGTATTCAACGGCGAGGCTGTTCGCGATGATTCTCATCCCGGGAGATTCTACCTCTCCTCCGGTCTGCTACAATGCCCGCGCCTGCGCGAACCCGCACATGGGAGGGTCCTTCCGTGCTGGCGACCGAGACAGCCGAACTAGTCCCCGTATTGCAGACGGCCATCGGGCCGGTCGTAATGATATCGGGCGTAGGTCTGCTCCTGCTGACCATGACCAACCGGCTGGCCCGAGTGGTCGACCGCTCCCGAATGCTGGCTCGTCAGGTGAGGGAGACCCGCGATGAGGCCAAGGAGCCCATACGGGCACAACTGCGCATCTTGAAACATCGAGCGGGGCTCATACGCCGGGCCATCGCCCTGGCTACGTTCTGCGTCCTCTTCGCCGCCATCTTGATCATCGCCCTTTTTGTCACCGCGCTGTTCAGCGTGGACATCCCCTGGCTGGTCGCAGTGCTCTTCATTCTCAGCATGGGCAGTCTCATCGCCTCGATCGTGTACTTCATCCGGGACGTCAACTACTCGCTCGCGGCCATCAAGCTCGAAGTGGGCGAAGACTGGGAGGACTGATCGGGTGGTACCGGCCCGCTGATTGATATGGATCTCTCCCGTTTCGATAGCATGGACGCCTCCGATCTCCGGAGCTATCTCGCCTTCCTCCTCTGGCATTACCGGGTGATGGACAGCTTCTGGTTCCTGTGCGTGGCAGAAGAGAGTAGTCAGCCCGTCGCCGAGCGGTTGAACGAGCAAGTGTGGGCACGGGTATCCGGTCTGGCCGCCCGCGATCTCATCACCCGTTTCGCGATCACCGAACAGGGTCTCGAGGGGTTCGTCAAAGTCCTGCGCCTCTATCCCTGGGCCGCTTTGATCGGGTATCAGATAGAGGAGTCGCCAGATGAGGTGGTTCTGACGGTGCCTTGCTGCGCGACTCAAGAAGCGCGGCGGCGGCGGGGTCTCGAGGAGTATCTCTGCTCGGACATGCACCGCCGGGAATTCCTGGGCATAGCCGCCGAGATCGACTCCCGGATCCAGGTGCGCTGCGACTACGCACCTCCCGGAGCGCGGCCGACCGGCTCGGACTGCCGCTGGCGCTTCACGCTGGGCGCCTCACCGGCTGAGACCGGACCGCTCACAAGCGATATCCCGTGAGATCGCGGTCTCTATGGTTATTGGCGGTCGCCGTGGCCTGGTCGCTGGTGTTCGCGTTGGTGGCTGTCGCTTGCGAGGACACCGTGACCGATAGCGGGGTCAGAGGCGAAGTGCGCATCGGTCCGGTGAATCCCGTCGAACAGCCCGGGGTCGACAACACCGCTCCCTACGCCTCCAAGCTGGTGGTCAGGAGCGTCCCCGACGGGGAGGCGGTCGCCGAGACCGTCTCTGGAAAGGACGGACTGTTCGTCATCCTTCTGGCGCCGGGGGAATACATCCTGGTGCCGGAGAACGGTGATCCCCTGCCGGTCGCCACACCGCAGGCCTTCACGGTCGTCGCGGGCCGATTCACGACGGTGAACGTGGCTTACGACTCGGGGATACGCTGATCGTTTCGACCCTTCAGAGTGACGATGTGCACGGTCACCCCCACGGCTACCAGAAACAGAAGGGCTCGCGCCCACCACTGCGACACGAACAGCACGGCGCTCAACGTGATCACTCCCCAGAGCAGGACGAGAGCAGGGGTCTTGACCTTCCAGGAGATCCCCCGACCTTGCAGATAGTCGGAGAGGTATCGCCCGAACAGGCGGTTGGTGGTCAGCCACCGATAGCTTCGCTCGGAGCTTCGCCCGTAGCAGATCGCCGCCAGCAGCAAGAAAGGCGTGGTGGGAAGTACCGGGATCACGACGCCCACCATTCCCAGGGCCAGAAAGAGCGAGCCGGCCACGAACAGCGCCACGCGGCGCCCGCGACGAGGCCGAACACGAGCGGATGGGGGGCTGGTATCCACCCCTCTAGCTTACCAATGCCGTTCCGTATCGGTGGCAAAGAGCACGTAACGGCCTCGAGCAGACCTGATGCCGAGGCGGCCCGGCGGGTAGAATCAACAGCGACGCTGAAACCGCAATAGAAAGGGACCAGTGTGTTGACGGAGGTAGAACAGCTGCGCGAGTTCAAGATCTTCGAAGAGCTGAACGAGCGTGAGTTGGAGTCGATAGCCAAGATCGCGAAGACCGAGGAGCTGGGCCCAGGAGCCCACCTCACCGAGGCGGGGTCGGTGGCCTCCAACCTGTACCTGGTCAAGAAAGGCCGGGTCGCCATCTTGGCCAGAGGTCCAAAGGGCAAAGAGGTGCCGGTCGATGAGGTCGGCCCAGGAGATATCGTGGGGTGGTCGACCGTCACAGGCCCGTATCTCTATACGGCGTCGACGGTGACTACGGAGAAGTCGACGCTGATCGTGATCAACGGTAACAAGCTCAGGCAGATCTTCGAGGTGAACAATCACGTGGGCTACCGGGTGCTGAAAGGCATAGGCAGCGTCGTCGCCCGCAGGATCACCGCTTTCGAGAAGAAATGCGCCCACTACACCGGAGAGAACGGTTGACCAGGAACCGGTAGGCGCGGGGCCGGCTGAACCGTCACTCTAGCCGGAGTTCTCGGTCTCTCCCGAAACCCGGTGAAGGTACAGCGACAGGAGAGAGAGGGCGGCCGCGAGCACGAAGGCCAGCCCGATAGCCACCCGGAAGCCAAGCGACTCGGCGATCGGCCCGATCAGATAGGGAAAGATGATCCGTCCCAGAGCTCCGGCCATGATGACCCCCGAGAACACCACCCCTGCGTGCCATTTCGGAAACCGAGCGGAGAAGCTCAGGATCAGGGGAAAAGCCGCCGATGCTCCCAGCCCCGAGAGGAACGACATGACCATCGACATCGCCGGAGTGGTGGAGAGCGCCACTCCTAGGGCGAATACGGCCATGACCGCACTGCCGGCCATGAGCAGCCTCGAGGCGAGGTAGCGTCGAGTCAGGGGCACGATGATGATCCTGCCGATTATGAGGCCGGCCCAGAACAACGTGACCGCCAGGCTGGCCACCGTCTTGCTGACGGCAAAGACGTCGATCTCGAACTTCGCCAGCCACACGTTGAGGATGAACTCGGAGCCTATGTAGAGGACCGACGCACCCAGGACGGCCCAGAACAGACGGGAATTGAACCCGATCACCTCCCGGAGCTTGCGCATGCGCAGGTTTTCCCGGCCCTTGATGTCCGAAACCGGCATGAGGGTGAGCAGCACGGCCAAGCCCAGGGAGAGGACGGCTTCGGCGATGAGCACCCACCTCCAAGAGGCTCCCAGCCCCAGCGCGGCCCCGATCGCCAGAGGCGTCACCATCATCCCCGCCGCGAAGAACAGCAGGAGGACGACCATGGCGCGCGCGGTCGCCACTTTGTTGTGCGAGGTGACCCACATCCCGGGCAGGCTGTTCAGAAAGACGCAGCCGGCGCCCACCACCACGTAGGCTCCGAACAGCGACCACAACCCAGTGGCCAGAAGACCTGCGGCCGCGAGCCCCAGGGTCTGCAGCCATGCAGCCCCGATAAGCGTCCACTGCACCGGGACGCGCGCCAGCGCCAGGTTCAGGGCCAGAACCCCGGCCAGCATACCGAGGGCGTAGCCCACCGAGGTGAGCCCCGCTTGTGACAGGGGTATGCCAAGATCCTTGACCGTGGGATCGAGAATGGGACCCAGGGAGATCATGACCACGCCCACTATGAACGTGGTGGCGTAGAGCGATGCGGGAGTAGCGGGAGTGTATGAGTTCGGTTCGGGAGTCACCGGCCCAGTATGAACGGGCATAAGTCCTGGCACAAGCGCTGGTCCCGGGCGGAGAACGGGTGATGGAGGCTGAGGGCGCGGGCGTTGGGGCCGCGTGACGGTCGGGCTGCCGGCTCGCTTTCGTTGATACCCTGATAAGCCATGAAGCCACTGAGCAGAGCTGATCCCCGCCTGGCCCGTGGCGACCAGACCATGGTGCTCATCGTAACGACGATGGCCGGGTTCCTGGCGGCCTTCATGGGATCGGCCATCAACATCGCCCTGCCGCTCATCGGGTTGGAATTCCAGGCCTCGGCGGTGACCCTGAGCTGGATCTCTCTCGCCTATATTCTCGCGGCCGGCGCGGTGCTCATGCCTGTGGGTCGGATCGCCGACCTCTACGGCCGCAAGCGGATCTTCGTGTGGGGCATGCTGGTGTTCGCCCTGGTAGCGTTCGCTTCGGCCCTGGCTCCGTCGGAGACGGTGCTCATCGCGCTGCGGGTCGTCCAGGGCCTGGGGGCGGCGCTGGTGTTCGCCACCGGCACCGCCATGGTCACCCTGGCTTATCCACCCCAGGCCCGGGGACGAGCTCTGGGACTCAATGTGGCCGGCGTCTACCTGGGCCTCACCCTGGGCCCGGTGATCGGGGGCGTCATCATCCACAACCTCGGCTGGCGCGCCCTCTTCTACGTAGTGGGAGGCCTCGCTCTGATCAACTGGCTCCTACCCGTGTGGACACTGCGCGCAGTGGAATGGCGGGAACCCAAGCAGGCCCCCTTCGACATCCTCGGCTCAGTCATCTACGCTCTGGCTCTACCGGCCTTCCTCCTGGGATTCACGTGGCTCCCCGACTTGCTCGGGCTACTGCTCATCGTGGTGGGCGCGATCGGACTGGCAGTCTTCCTATGGTGGGAGACTCGAGCGGCCGATCCGGTGCTGAATGTCAGCCTGCTGCGTCGCAACCGGGTCTTCGCCTATTCGAACGCGGCTGCGGCCATCAACTACGCCGCCACCTTCGCGATGACGTTCCTCATGAGCCTCTACCTGCAGTACACCAGGGGACTCGATCCCCAGACCGCCGGCTTCATCCTGGTGGCCGGTACCTTCGTGCAGACGGCCTTCTCCCCAGTGGCCGGCAGGCTCTCGGACCGCGTACAGGCGCGCTGGGTGGCCTCCGCTGGCATGGCTGTGTGCGCTTTGGGACTGCTGGCTTTCGTCTTCCTCGGTGAGGAGACCCCTTACTGGTACATCGTCACCATGCTGTGCATACTAGGTCTGGGCTTCGCGTTCTTCTCCTCCCCCATAGCACACACGATCATGGGGAGCGTGGAAAAGCGCTACTTTGGCGTCGCCTCGGCGACGTTGGGGACGATGCGCCTGGCCGGGCAGAACATCAGCCTTGGCATAGCCACCCTGGTGTTGGCTCTCGTGGTCGGCCGGCACGTCATCGAGCCCGGGGACTATTCGAGTCTGCTCACCAGCGTGCGGATCTGCTTCGCCATCTTCACGGTGCTTTGTGCGGTGGGAGTAGCGGCCTCGCTCGTTGGACCGCGGCGCGATGAGCTGGAGCACGCCTGATCCACTGGATGGAGCGCGTCAAGCCGGGCCGCTGCGGCACAGTGCAGCCGGCAGCCAGGGGACCAGCCTAATCCGCGCGACGAAGCACTCTCCCCCGAGATCCGGCCCAGTACGAGCGCGAGCCCCATCACAACGGCAGGAAGTATCGCCGTGAGGCCGATGGCCACCCGCAGACCGAGAGCTTCGGCCACCGGCCCCGTCAGATAGGAGAACACCGCGCTTCCCAGAGTGCCGGTCAGCATGATCCCTGAGTAGGCCACCCCAGCGTACCAGCGGGGGAAGCGGTTCGTGTATCCCCCGATGAGGGGAAAGATCACCGAGGCACCCAGACCGGCAACGAACACACTGGCAAGAGACAGCAGGAGGGTGGGCGAAAGCACGGTGGCCAGGATGAACAGGGTCTCAACGGCAGCGAACACCATCAGCAGGCGGAAGGGCTGCACCCAGCGAGTCAGGGGCACGGTCAGGTACCGGCCGATGGTGATGCCCGCCCAAAGCAGGGTCACGCTGATCGCCGCCGCCGACTGACTGGCTCCATGAGTATCTATCTCGAACTTAGGCAGCCACACGCCGAGAATGGCTTCGGATCCCACGTAGAGGAACACGATGGTCAACATGAGCGCGAGGAGCCGCGGGGCGAAGCCGGCCATCTCTTTCAAGTGGCGGGCGCGGAGATTCTCCCTGCCCTTGACATCCGGCAACCGTGAGGCCATCAGAGCGACCGCCATGAGCGCCGAGAAGACCGCTTCGCCTACGAACACCCATCTCCAGGTGGCGCCGAGACTGAGGGCCGCTCCTATGGCCAGCGGTGCGACGACCACCCCCAGTGCGAAGAAGGCCAGCACCAGGAGCATCGCCCTATGCGCACCCTCGCGCAGGTGCGCCCCTACCCACACGCCGGCAATCGCATTGGGGATCACAGCGGTCAGCCCGGCGACGAGAAGGGCACCGAAGAGGGGCCAGAGGCTGGAGGCCAAGAGACCCGCCACAGCAAGCGCCCCAGCCTGGACCCAGGCGGCACCGACCAGGGTCCACTTGAGCGGCACCCGCGCCAACACGAAGCTGAGCAACAGCACTCCCAGCACCCGGCCCAGGAAGAAACCGAGCGAGAGTATCCCCCCCTTCGCGAGGGGGATGTTCAGGTCACGGAGGATCGGATCCAGCAACGGACCCAGCGAGATGAGCATCACCCCAGCAAAGAGCTGGGTCGGATAGAGAAGCGCAAGGGAATGGGAAGATCTGTTGGTCTGAGTATCTTGCGAGATCACGGGAGTACTATGGACTCGAGCCTTGCTCCCGTCAATCGCCGATCGACCGACGTCAGGACCTGCCCATGCGCCCCAAACCGTTCGCTCTCGAGCGCTATTTCGCCCGGCATGAGTTCAGCGCCCGCTGTCTCCTGTCGACCTCGGACTGTCAAGGCTTGGCGATGGCCGATCTTGTTGCCGGCGCCGATACCGACCTGAAAAAGCGCTGGGAGGCGCTGCGCCTGGGTTATACCGAGTCACAGGGTCTGCCGGAGCTGCGTGGGGAAATAGCCGGGCTCTATCAAGGGGCGAACCCTGAAGAGATCCTGGTCACTGCCCCGGAAGAGGCGGTCTTTCTGGTCATGAACGCCCTCCTCGAACCGGGGGACCACGTCATCTGCACCTTTCCCGGGTATCAGTCCCTGTACGAGCTTGCGGTCTCGATAGGCTGCGAGGTGACGTTCTGGGAACCTTCGGAGGCCGACGGATGGTGGTTCGACCCGGACCGGCTCAAAGGGTGGCTGCGCCCCGACACCAAGTTGGTGGTCTGGAACTTCCCTCACAACCCCACGGGAGCACTTCCGTCGATGGAGGACTTCGCCGGCATGGTGGCTGCTGCCGAGTCGGTCGGGGCATGGGTGCTGTCCGACGAGATGTATCGATTGCTGGAACCGACGGCGGAGATGCGTCTGCCTGCCGCCGCCGACGTGTACGAGAAGGCCGTCTCCCTATCGGGGATGTCCAAGGCGTTCGGGCTGGCTGGGTTGCGCATCGGCTGGGTAGCCACCCACGACCCTCTGCTCCTCGAGAGGATGAGTCTGCTCAAGGACTACACCACCATCTGCAGCAGCGCGCCCAGCGAGCTGCTGGCGCTGATGGCTCTCCGGCAGCAGGAGAGCATCCTCGGCGCCCATCGCGAGCGCGTGCGCCGCAACGTCGAGGCCGCGGGCGAGTTCTTCGTCCGTCACGGCACTAGGTTCCGGTGGGTGCCCCCGCGCGGCGGCACCGTCTGCCTCCCCCGCCTGCTAACTCAGAGCGCGGGAGCGCCGACGACCGCGGTCGAGGGGACCGAGGCCTTCTGCGCGCGCGTGCTCCGGGACACCGGGGTACTACTGCTGCCCTCGATCGTTTACGACTACGGCGACGAGCACTTCCGCCTGGGACTGGGCAGGGAGGACTTCGCCGAGGGCCTGGATGTTCTGGACGCCTATCTGACGAGCCGCCGCAGCTGAACTCCTAAGCGACCGCACGGACCGGGCCGATGGGGGGGCGGGCCCGCGTCCCGCGGGCCCGCCCATACGAACCGTGGACCTAGAACCCCAGAGCCCGGGCGTTCGCCTCGTACAACGCGCTCTTCTCGTCGTCGGCCAAGGGCAAGCTCCTGAGGAAGTCCATGCAGTCGCTCATATCCTCGTACGGGAAGTCGGTGCCCACGAGGATCCTGTCCATCCCCAAGCCATCCCGCGTACAGACAAAGGCCGCCGGCAGATAGTTGCCGCTCGTGGTGACCCAGAGATTCTTCTTCACGTAGTGGCTGGCCCACTCCTTGCTCCCGGGACCGATCTCGGGATTGGGAATGGAGTGCTTCTGCATGTAGGCCCGGTCGACTCGGTCCACGAGGAAGGGCATCGCCTCACCGTAGTGACCCATGATGATCTTGAGATCGGGGAACTCGTCGAACACTCCGCGGACGATCATGCGCATGAACGCGTACATCACCTCGACGCCGAAGCCGAAGGTGGGACCGCCGAGCACCATCCCGAACGAGCGCAACTCGGGGATCATCGGTACGGCCGGATGGAGATAGATGGGGACGTCCAATTCCTGAGCCTTGGCCAAGAGAGGCCAGTACTTCTGCTCGTCGATGCAGGAGTCGCCGTAGTTGGAATGCGTGTTCCAGCCCGAGAACCCCAGTTCCTTGACGCAGCGCTCCAGTTCCTGGGCCGACCATTCGGGGTCTTTGGGGGCTAGGGAAGCGAAGCCGCCGAACCGGTCCGGGTACTTCTTCGTCACCTCGGCGAGGATGTCGTTCGACTCCCGGGCCACTTTCTTGCCCACCTCGACTTCGAACTGCTCCGCTCCCGGCGAAGTGACCGACAGAACGGCGTAGTCGACTCCGGCGGCGTCCATGAGCCTGATGCGCCCCTCGCCCAGGTCGCGCAACTTGGGCTCGACCGCCATGGGCATCCATGCATCAGGGGCAAAGCCAAGGCCCTTCTTCTCGTCCAGGGTGGGATAGCCCTTGTTGTTGCGCAGTGCTTCCACCCAAATGTCGGTGATGAAGTGGTTCTCGAGATCGATGGTCTTCACGTGGGAGACTCCTTTCGATGACTTACTCGTTCAAGCTACGGCAGGTACTGCTCAGCGATGCTCACTACCTTGCCACCGTCCCGTTCTATCCACCAGGGCACCAAGTGCAGATGTTCAGCGCCGGCCGGCGGCGAGTCGCCCCAGAAGCTCATGAACTCGGCCCACGTAACAGGCTGAGGCTCGTCCGGACCGCTCCCTCCGAAAGTGACAGTGGTGATCGGAGCCGAGGACGCCACCGTGAACTCCCGCAACTGGGTATTGATGTTGCGGATGTAGTAGTCGTTGGGCAGGTCTTCGCCCGGCGCTATTTCGCCGGCCTCGATGGCCGCCGCTACGGCCTCGTCTCCGGTGAGCATCTCGGCGTAGTCGATGCTTATGTAGCGGACGCCCCCCGACTCCCACGCCTCGTCGATGAAGCCCATGGCCCGGATATTGCCGCTCGGCAGAAGGGTTTCGGCACTGGAAAGGGCTTCTGTGGTGGTGGTACTGGAAGAGGTAGTAGTGTCCGGGCGATCAGGCGGGGAGGGAATCGTGGAGGTGGCCGAGCCAGAGGTGCTCCCCGAGGTCGACGTAGTGCTGGCGACCGTTATGCTGGTGGCTACAGTGACAGTTGTGGACGTCTCCTCGTCGGAGCCACAGCCGATCACCCCCGAGAGGGCTACCACAAATACGACCGCAGCAGCCAGTGCCATGACGGTCACCGCCCGCGGCATCCGTCGGCGCCGCCACCTCCCAACGCCGTACTCAAGCTTCTGCCTCATGATCCCTCCCTCCTGGCCGAACGTCTTTCCCTGCTCGGATCGCTTCGCTGATGAACGACACGGTATCAGAGCTTGCCTCCGCGCATCCTGGTCGCCGATGCGAAGGCGTCAGTCGCGGCCATCTTACACCGGACTCCCGACCCGCCATTCTCGTTCCGTCTGCCGAGCCAATCTCCATCAGTGGACGCGGTAGACTAATATTAGGGGAAGAAACCGATCAACACCGATGGGAAAGCCTCTGGTCCGGGATTGTCGACGCACGGTACGGCTATCTTGTGGGAGAGCGGAGGCCAATCAAGGAGTCGAACCGGATCCTAGATGTCGCCCGTCGTGACCATCGCTGCAGTCGCTTCCTCGCTTCCGGGAACGAGCAAGCCGGCAACGATGAGCATCGACTTCGACGAGAGCACGGGCTTGAAGACTACCGTCCTCCAGACCCGTGAGTACCCGGCCCCGTGGGATAGCAGGCAGAAGGAGGTTCAGAGGTGAACCCGACCAGAGTCGCCCTTCTGGACGGAGGGTCGCTGGCCATCGATGGCCACAAGATCTATTGGAACCGGGGGCCGGCCGGCGACATACGCTTCCCGGTCTACACGGCCCTTGTCGAGCACAACGACGGCCTGTTCCTGTACGACGCCGGATTCGGCCTGGAGCACATGCAGCAGTTCGTGCCCCAGGACCATCCTATCCAATCGGCCGAACAGACGCTCCCGGCCCAGCTCGCCAAGGTGGGCTACAAGCCTGAAGACGTGACCCACCTTGTCCTGTCTCACCTGCACATCGACCATTGCGGAGAGGCGAACCTCTTCCCGCGAGCCACGGTGGTCTGTCACCAGATGGAGTACGAGCAGGCTCAGCATCCCGAGCTGTTCGAACGGGGCAGCTATGGAGCGGTCAGGTACTTCGCCCCCTGGCTGGTGAGAGACTGGCAGGAACTCCCTCCAGAGGTGGACACCGAGTTCTTGCCCGAGTTCCAGCTTCTGAGAGGCGACGTGGAGTTCGCCCCCGGCGTGTGGCTCTACGAGACCTTGGGCCATTCCGCCGGCCACTACAGCATGCTGGTCGAGCTCGCCGGGCGGCGACCGATGCTCTTCACCGGCGATGCGGCCATGACCCCCAAGAATCTGGAGATGATGGTGGTCGGCGGCTTCCATCTCGACCCGGTGGCAGGCACTCGCTCGCTCCAGCGCTTGAAGGACCTGGCTGCCGAGCACGATGCCGAGCTGTTCTTCTCACACAGCATGCCCGAGTTCGAAAGCTGGAGGAAGGCGCCGGAATGGTACGAATAGGCCGATGCCCACCTGTATTGGGAGGACAGACGCCGAACTCCTGCACGGTGCGGATAGAACGATGGGATCGGACCGTGTAACGCTGTAGAATGCTGCTAGACCTCAAGAGAGGAGGGGGCAGACGAGTAGACAGGGTAGAGGAGAACGGACCAAGCAAAGAAGAAGGGGGATATGATGCTCGAGAAAGAGGATAAGACCTACAGTCGCCGCGACTTCCTGAAGATCGCCGGCGTTGCCGGGGCGGCCGTGGGCATGGGCGCCGGCCTGGGCGGCGTGCTGGCGGCCTGCGGCGAGGAAGAAGAGACCACCACCACGGCCGCGCCCGAGACCACCACCACAGCCGGGCCCACCACCACCGCAGCAGAGAGCACCACCACCGTGAGCGCCGGCCCCGAGGAGGGCCGGGCCATCAAGCTCGGATTGGTGTCGCCGCAGACCGGGAACTTCGCCGTCTTCGCCATCGCCGACGAGTGGTGGCTGGCCCACACCGAGGCGGCCCTCAAAGACGGGATCCTCACCGGCGACGGCAAGAAGCGCATGGTCGAGATCATCGTCAAAGACAGCCAATCCGACTCGAACCGGGCCGCGACTGTGGCGGCCGACCTGGTGCAGATAGACAACGTCGACATGCTGCTCGCCTCGGGCACCCCGGACACCTGCAACCCGGTCGCCGACCAGGGCGAGGCCCTCGGATGCCCGGTGCTGATGAGTTTCAGCCCCGTGGCAGGCCCTCTATCATCCGCCAAGGCGAGCCGGTTGAGTTCAAGTGGGCCTGGGGCAACATGCTGGGCTCGGAACAGACCATCGCCTCCTTCACCGACGCCTTCGAGACCAGCGGCGTCCAGACCAACAAGAAGGTGGGGATGCTCTTCCAGAACGACGCCGACTACCAGGGCTGGATGGACCCCTCGGCCGCGCCCAAGGTGTTCGCCGAGAAGGGCTACACCCTGGTGGTGCCCGAGCCCTACTCGGTCCCGGCCGAAGACTTCACCCAGCAGATCTCCATGTTCAAGAACGAGGGCTGCGAGATCATCTGCGGCACCAACGACCCGCCCTGGTTCTCCAACTTCCTCACCCAGAGCCTGCAACAGGGCTTCCAGCCCAAGTTCATCAGCTCCGGCAAGGCCCTCATCTTCCCCCAGGCGGTCCTCAGCTATCCCAACCAGGGTCTGGGCCTGATCGGCGAGGCCGCCTGGCATCCCGAGCTGGAAGATTAAAGACACACTCTCCGACCTCGATTCCGAAAGCCTGGCCGCCGACTACGAGGCCAAGACGGGCGAGCAGTGGACGGCGGCCATCGGCTGCTACGGCAAGGTGGAATGGGCCATCGACGTGTACAAGCGGGCCGCGAACCCCGAGGACAAAGAATCGGTGGTCGAGGCCATCAAGACCACCAAAGGGACGTTCCAGCAGGGCTACATCGACTACACCGAGCCGGTCGACCCCAACGGCGTTCCATCCCCATCCCAATGTCTACAAGCCCTTCATCGGCGCCCAGCAGTGGATAAAGGGCACCAAGAATCCCGTGGAGGCCGTGGTGGTCAGCAATGCCACCGCCCCGGGAACCACGGTGCAGGCCAAGGCTACGCCGATGGTCTATTCGTAGATCCTCCGGTCAAGCAGTGAGCCCGCCGCCCGGGCCGCCCGGGCGGCGACTGGAACGGAAGTGAGGGGGCCGGCGGTCGCCGCGACAGCGCGGACCGCCGGCCCCGCCTGTTGTCGGCAAACGTAGACCGAACTCAGGAGGTCGCCCGTGTATTCGAAGACGCTCAAGCCGGAGATCATGTCCACCATGCTCCCCAAGGACTTCCCGGCCGACGAGCTGAGCAAGCCTGAGTACAAGATGGTCGTCGAGAGAGACATCATGGTCACCATGCGCGACGGCGTGCAGGTGGCGGTGAACATCTACCGGCCCGACGCGGCCGGCCCCTTCCCCGCCCTCCTGGCGGCGGATTCCTATCAGAAGGATCTGGACGATCTGCCCCTGCTCCCCATCTTCCACATGCGGGAGACCAACGACATCGAGTACTTCGTGTCCCGCGGCTACATCTTCGTCCATTCGGACTCCCGCGGCACCGGCCACTCCCCCATCGGGCAGTTCGACCTCTTCGGCCGGGAGATGCAGAACGACCTCTACGACCTGGTGGAGTGGATCGCCGCCCAGTCCTGGTGTACCGGCAAGGTGGGCATGTTGGGCGAGTCGCTGCTCGCCTGGTCGCAGTGGTTCGCGGCCGTCCAGCAGCCGCCCCACCTCACCTGCATCCTCCCCTGGGACGCGGGCGCCGACCTGTACCGGGATGTGGCCTGGCACGGGGGCATGATGGCCGTGGGGTTCCCCACCGCCTGGCACATGTGGGAGATCCGGGGCCACTACCGGCTGGGATGGGCGGCCCGCGACCCGGGCTTCGTGCCTCCCAACCCCGAGATGGGCAAGTGGGACATGGTCTGGAACGTGATCAACCATCCCACCTACGACGACTTCTGGAAGCTCCGCAACCCCGACTTCTCCAAGATCCAGTGCCCGGTATTCGTGGTGGGCGCCCTGCACAAGGTGGGGCTCCACCTGCGCGGGGTGGTCCGCGGCTACGAGGAGTTGAAGACGCCAAAGAAGATGATGCTCGTCCACGGCGTCCTCGACGGCGACGAGATGGCCATCTTCAACTCGCCGGAGATGCAGCTCCTCATGCTGCGCTGGTACGACCATTGGCTCAAGGGCAATGACACCGGCTTCATGGAAGAGCCGCCGGTGACCATCTTCGTGCGGGGCGCCGACGTGTACCGGCCGGAGAGGCGAGTGGCCGCTGGCCCGCACCGAGTATCGCAAGCTCTATCTGCACCCGGGCCCCAGCGGCGCCGTGGAGTCGCTGAACGACGGGCGGCTCTCCTGGGATCCGCCGACGAGGCTGAAAGCTCCTTCACCTATTCCTATCCCGACCAGGACTGGACCCACTTCTCGGGCGGCGGCACCGCCGTCATCGAGGAGAACGGGGTGGTCTACGGGCAGCGGCGCATACCCACCTTCACCAGCGCCCCGCTGGAAGAGGACCTGGAGGTCTCGGGCAGCATCGTGCTGGTGCTGTACGCTTCGACCGACCAGAAGAACACCGACTTTTTCTGCCGCCTCGTGGACCAGTTCCCCGACTCCGAGCAGATTCCGGGGCTGCCGCCCGCGGGCAGGATCCTCACCCGGGGTTGGCTGAAGGCCTCCCACGCCTGCACGAAGAGCGAGGAGCTCTCCAAGCCCTATCGACCCTACTACATGCACGACGATCCCAAGCCCATCGAACCGGGCAAGATCTACAAGTACGAGATAGAGATCTGGCCGACCTGCAACGTGTTCAAGAAGGGGCACCGCATCCGCATCGACGTGGCCTGCGGCGACTCGCCGGCGCTGGACTTCGGCGGCCACTACTACGGCATCAAGGTGGGCACCGACACCTACTACCACGACAAGGACCATCCGTCCCACGTCATCCTGCCGGTGATCCCCGCGTAGCGCCTCACGGGGCGAGCGCGGCGCAGCCCCTATGAGCTAGGATGCAAGCAGCGACCGTAGGTAGTCGCGATACTGAATGGAAGGAGCTACGACGGACGCTGACTGGGAGGCGGGAAAGGGAGCAAGACCAGTCCTGGTGCCACTGCCCGACCCAGGACCGGGCAAGGCCGGCCGGTTGAGAGCCGCCGAGCGCAAGAGGCAGATCGTCGAAGTGACCATGGGCGTCGTGGCCAAGTACGGCGTCCAGGGAACCACCACTTCCCGGATCGCCGCGGCGGCGGGGGTGTCCGAGGCCACCTTGTACCGGCATTTCTCCAGCCGGACCGATATGTTGCTGGCCGCGCTCGATCTGGTGTACGAGCGCGTGTTCAAAGTGATCAACGCCGCCGACCAAGAGAACGCGCTCGACCGCCTGCGGGCGATCGGGAGATTGCATTCCGTCGTGGTCTCCTCAGAGATAGAGGGCTACGTCTATCCCCTGTTCGAGTTCGTGGCTGCGCCGCCCGAGGTCGGGCTCCGAGACGCTCTGGCCGAGAGGGAACGCTCGTCCATCCATGCCCTCGCGGCCATACTGGAGGAGGGGAAAGCCCAGGGCGTAGTGCGACCGGAGACCGACACGGACCAGTTGGCCTGGGAACTCGTGGGCGTCTACTGGGCCCAGGACATCTCCTATCTCATGGGGCTCAGCGAATACGTCACCGCCGACCGGGCCCAGCGCATGCTGGAGCGCCTCCTGGAGAGCATCTCGGTGACCACCCGACCCGCGCCGGCTTGACAACACGGGGAGGCCCGGTATTGTAGCCGCAGTGAGCGCTTACTGATATCAGCCGCGCAGGCTGAAGCCGGGAGCGCGCATCCCCTTTCTGGACCCGCGGGCCAAGACCGGTGTGAACGGCCCGCGGGTCCGCAAGATGAACCTTGTCAAGGCAGTTGATGCCAAAGCAGTCAACGGGAACACGGGGGAGCCACACCTTGAAGAAGATCGACACCGAGAACCACTTCGCCACAGAAGCCTATGTGGACGCCTTGTACAAGAACCCGGGCTATCCCCGCTTCGTAGACGACGAGGAGACCGGAGAGCGCCACGTGTACCACTCGGCCGACTACTGGCAGCCGTTCGGTGACGCGTTGGTCGACCGGCTCCTCGATCTCGACGACATGCGCCTCCAGGCGATGGACGCAATAGGCATAGACGTGGCGGTGCTCTCACACACCGCGCCCGCGCTGGAGCAGTTGGAGCCCAAAGTGGCAACTGCCCTGGCCAGGGACGCGAACGACCGGCTGGCCGAGGCCATCGACCGCCACCCAGACCGGTATCTCGGATTCGCCACCCTAGGTCCCAGGGAGCCTGACGAGGCGGTCAAGGAATTGGAGCGGGCTGTCAAGGACCTGGACTTCAAAGGTTGGAACACCCACTCCAACTTCGGCGACTCCTATTTGGACGACAAGCGCTATTGGCCCATCCTGGCCAAAGCCGAGGAATTGGGTGTGCCGGTCTACCTGCACCCGACGTTCCCCATCATCCGTCAGTTGACAGAGTACGGGCTGGCCCTGGCCGGTCCCGGTTTTGGTTTCGGCATCGAGACCTCCACGGTTATGATGCGACTCATTCTGAGCGGGTTATTCGACGCCTGTCCCAGATTGACGATCATTCTCGGCCACTACGGCGAAGCCCTCCCCTTCTTGCTCAAGCGGGTGGACCGCTCGTTCCTCCAGTACCACGTGCCCAAGGGGTCCGGCTCCATGCCGGCCATCGACAAGCGACCCAGCGAATATTTGCTTGGAAACATGTACGCCACCACCAGCGGCAACTTCCTGGCGGCCGCTTTCGAGTGCACCCGCGCAACTCTGGGGGTCGAAAGGATCATGCTGGGGACCGACTACCCCTACGAGACCACTCAGGAAAGCGGGGCGTTCCTCGACGGGCTGGGCCTGTCCGAGGGCGAACAGAGCAAGATCTACGAGGAGAACCCGGCCAGATTGGGGTTCACGTTGTGAGCTGGAGACCACGGGCCTAGGGGCCGGGTGCCCCTGGGATCCGTTGCCGAAGCACAAGGAGGTAGCAGATGTATACCAAGATCCTCAAACCCGAGATCATGTCCACCCTGCTCCCCAAAGGCTTCCCGGCCGACAAGCTGAGCAAGCCCCAGTACAAGACGGTCGTGGAGAGAGACGTCATGGTCACCATGCGCGACGGAGTGCGGGTGGCCTGCGACATCTTCCGCCCCGAGGCGCCGGGGGAGTTTCCGGCGCTCTACGCCACCAGCGCCTACCAGAAAGACCTCGAGTATCTGCCCCAGTGGCCCGTCTATCATTTCCGCGAGACCAACGACATCGAGTGGTTCGTCTCCCGGGGCTACGTCTACGTGCATCAGGACATCAGGGGCAGCGGCAAGTCGGTGGAGGGCGAGTTCCAGCTCTTCAGCCGGGAGGAACAGAACGACCTCTACGACATGGTGGAATGGATCGCGGGTCGGCCCTGGTGTACCGGTAAGGTGGGGATGATAGGGGAATCGCTGCTCGCGTGGGTGCAGTGGTTCACCGCCGCAATGCAGCCACCTCACCTTTGCTGCATAGCCCCTTTCGACGCCGGGGCCGACATGTACCGCGACGTGGCCTTCCACGGCGGCATCATGGCCCTGGGCTTCCCCGCCAACTGGTGGACGGCGGAGATCCGGGCCAACTACCGGCTGGGTAAGTACGGCCCGTCTCCGGACGTGGGTCGCTGGGACCTTCCCTGGAACGTCATCCACCATCCCACCTGCGACGACTTCTGGAAGGTCAGGAATCCCGACTTCACGAAGATCCAGGTGCCGGTCTACAGCATCGGCATCCTGCACAAAGTGGGCATCCACCTCCGGGGCAACATCCGGGGCTACGAGATGGTGACGACCCCCAAGAAGCTGCTCCTCTGCCACGGGGACTTCGAGGGCGACGAGATGGCCATCTTCAACTCCCGGGAGATGCAGTTGCTGCACCTGCGCTGGTACGACCACTGGCTCAAGGGCAACGACACCGGATTCATGGAGGAAGACCCGGTCACGGTGTTCGTGCGCAACCGCGAGGTCTACCGGCCGGAGAAAGAGTGGCCGCTCCCGCAGACCCGGTACCGGAACCTGTACCTGGCGCCGGGGCCGAGCGGCGCCGTGGGATCGTTGAACGACGGAGCCTTGAGTTGGGCGGCGCCCACGGCCGCGGCCGCAGGGGGTCCACCCCCGGCTCCGGCCGGCCCTGCAGTCGATGCTGCCGGCAGGCCTCGAACCGCGTGGGCGCCCGAAGACATCATGGCCGCCGGAGAGACCAAAGCCACAGTGACCCCCGGCTCGACCAGCTACGACTATCCCGACCCCGACTGGTCGCACTTCTCCGGTCTGGGGACGGCGGTCATGGAGGATGGGGTGCCGAACCCGGTGCGAAAGATCCTCACCTTCGCCACCGAGCCCCTTACCGAGGACGTGGAGGTGATCGGCAGCATCGTCCTCAACCTCTGGGCCTCGTCGGATCAGACCGACACCGACTTCTTCGTGCGCCTGACCGACCAGCTGCCCGATGCCGAGCAGATACCGGGCATGGCTCCGCGAGGCCGGATGCTGACCCGGGGCTGGCTAAGGGCATCGCACGCCTGCACCAAGGACGAGGCGAAGAGTCTCCCCTATCGGCCCTACTACCGGCACGACGAGCCCAAACCCCTCGAGCCGAACGAGATCCACGAGTTCCAGATCGAAGTCTGGGCCACCTCATGCTGCTTTCCGAAGGAGCACCGTATCAGGGTGGATCTGGCCTGCTACGACTCGAACGCCTTCGACTTCGGCGGCCACTACTACGGCCTCAAAGTGGGGCGGGATACCATCTACCACGACCAGGACCATCCGTCGCACCTCGTGCTGCCGGTGATCCCGGAGGGGTAGCGGTACCGGGGGATCGGGCGGCCGTTCAAGGGCCGACGCCCGCCGGCCGATCCCGTCGGATGGCAGGAGCAGGGCCGCTCGGCGCTTTGAGCGCAGAGCGGCCCCAACCACTCAGTGGCCGCCCAAGATCAGCGACTGCAAGAGATGGAAGCGCCCCATCACAGCGAAATAGGCTATACTGTCGCAACACTATTACAGACTCGGTTGTCCCCCGCGCTCTTTTCCAAGGAATCGATCGGATCAACTGCGTCTACAACCGCAGTGCATCCATCGAGACGCACGGCAAGGAGCCAAGAACTACATGAGTTTTGCTGAACTAGGCCTGGAACCAGGTCTTCTGAAGGCTGTACAGAACCTCGGCTACACCGAACCCACCCCCATCCAAGAGCAGGCCATCCCCCTTGCCCTCGCTGGCCGCGACCTGCTCGGCTGCGCCCAGACCGGCACGGGCAAGACGGCCGCCTTCATCCTCCCCGCCCTACAGCTGATGGGCAGCCGGTCGCCCGGCGGCGCAGCGGCAGGTAACGATGGTCGCGCCGGCAGCCCCGGTCGCGACGCCGCCCGCCATCCGTCCATCGGCACCTTGGTGGTCACTCCCACCCGGGAGCTGGCGGGCCAGATCGAAGAGGTGGCCCGTGAATGCGCCAAGTTCACCGGTCAGCGCACCACCGCAGTCTATGGGGGCGTCGGGTACGAGCCTCAGCTCAAGAAGCTGCGCCGTGGCGTCGACCTTCTGGTGGCCACTCCCGGCCGCCTGCTCGACCTGCAGCAGCGCGGAGATGTCGACCTCTCTCAGGTGGAGATCCTGGTCCTCGACGAGGCCGATCGTATGCTCGACATGGGCTTCTGGCCCGATGTGCGCCGCATCATGAACCTGCTGCCGGCCAAGCGCCAGAACATGCTGTTCTCTGCCACTCTCAACCGGGACGTGATGCGAGTAGCGGGGCCGACGCTTCACGACCCCGCTCGGGTCGAGGTGGCCCCTAGCGCAACGACTGTCGATACCGTCACCCAGACGATCTACCCGGTAGCCGAGGTCCAGAAGACCGACCTGCTGGTTAGGCTCCTGGAGAAGCACCAGCTCGATCGCGTGCTGGTGTTCACCCGCACTAAGCACCGGGCCGACCGGGTATGCCGCCATCTGGAGCGAAGCCGCATCAAGGGCGCAGCCATCCACTCCAACCGCACACAATCCCAACGGCAGCGGGCCCTCGACGGCTTCAAGGATGGCACCTATCGGGTGCTGGTGGCCACCGATATCGTGGCCCGGGGCATCGACGTCGACCGCATCTCGCATGTGATCAACTACGACCTGCCGGCCGTAGCCCAGGACTACGTGCATCGCATCGGCCGCACGGCCAGGGCGGGCGCATCGGGCACCGCCATCAGCTTCCTGGCCGCGGAACAGGCCAACGAGCTGCGGGAGATCGAGGTCATGCTCGGCGAGACCCTGCCCTGCATGGACCTGGACGATTTCGCCTACATGCAGAGACTGGTCCCCAATCCCGAGCGCACGGCCAAGAAGCCCAAACCCAGGCTGGTCTACAACGGCAGCGCCCGGAGACGGCGGTAGGAGCCCGGGGGTAGGAGCCCAGCTGTAGCAGCAGCCTGCTGCAGGCCGTTCCGCAACAAGCGCCCCTTGCCAGGAGAGGAACGCTCTAGGTGGTCAGGCGCCGCAAGGCCTCCTGGTATTTCTCCCGCGTCTTCTCGACCACGTCGTCGGGCAGCTCGGGAGCGGGAGCTTCCTTGTTCCACCGGATAGCTTCGAGGTAGTCGCGCACGAACTGCTTGTCGAAGCTGGCCTGGGGCCGGCCGGGCTCATACGACTCGGCAGGCCAGAACCGGGAAGAATCGGGAGTCAAGACCTCGTCGATCAAGATGAGTTCCCCGTCCGCGGCGCTCCCATCATGCACCAGCCCGAACTCGAACTTGGTGTCGGCGATGATGATACCCCGCTCCAAAGCGTGTTCCGCCGCGAAGCGATAGAGGGCGAGGCTGGTCTCGCGCACTTTCTCGGCGATGTCCCCGCCCACGAGCGAGGCCGCTTGTTCGAACGATATGTTCTCGTCGTGGCCGGACTGGGCCTTGGTAGACGGGGTGAAGATCGCCTCCGGCAGCCTGGCGGACTCCTGGAGACCGTCCGGCAGGCGGATACCACACACCGTTCCCAAGTTCTGGTACTCCTTCCAGCCCGAACCGGAGAGGTATCCGCGCACGATCGCCTCGATGGTCAGGGGTGTGGCGTTACGCACCAGGACCGTCCGCCCTCTCAGTTCCTCGTAGAACCAATCCAGTTCCGGGTACCATTGCGGGCCCGGGTCGCCGTCGACGATATGGTTGGCGATAAGGTGCTCCGTCTTCCGGAACCAGAAGTTGGACATCTGGGTGAGGATCCGGCCCTTGTCCGGCACCGGAGTGGGGAGCACGTGGTCGAAGGCGGAGATGCGATCGCAGGCGACGATGAGCAGGTGCTTTTCGCTGGGCTTGTAGACATCGCGCACCTTGCCTCGCCTGTAGAGGGGCAGGCCTCGTTCCTGGGATGCGAACATCGCGGTCGGCGTCATGGCCATTCCTCCTCCAGGCGTACGGCATCGATGGCGGTCATGGTGCCGGCTATTGTAGCCTGGTGTTAGGATGACCGCCATGCACCGCGATGACACCCACCCCGAGGCCACCCCCGAGAAGCAGGCCGGCGACGAGACCATCGCCGCCCTTCGCGCCAACCGCGACCTCTGGGACGCCTGGACCGAGCTCCACGTCGCCAGCGAGTTCTACGACGTGGAGGGCTTCAAGGCCGGCCGGGAGACGCTGGACGCCGTCGAGCTCGAAGGGGTGGGCGACGTGCGCGGGAAGTCACTGCTCCACCTGCAGTGCCACTTCGGGCTCGACACCCTGTCGTGGGCGCGCCGCGGCGCCCGGGTGACCGGGGTCGACTTCTCAGAAAAGGCGGTCGCTCACGCCCGGCGCCTGGCGCGGGAGCTGGCCATCGATGCGCGCTTCGTGCAGGCCGACGTCACCGACACTGCCGCTGTGGTCGCGCACCTTGGAAGCGGGCAGTTCGACGTGGTCTTCACCTCGCACGGGACCATCTCCTGGCTGCCGGACCTCGCTCCCTGGGCCCGTACCGTGGCGCAGACGCTTCGACCGGGCGGCACGTTCTTCATCGCCGATTCGCATCCCTTCGCCTGGATGTTCGACGAGACCGCCGAACCCGAGCTCCGCTTCCGCTTCCCCTATTTCGACCAGAGGGCGCTCCGCTGGGAGGAGAAGGGCTCGTACGCCGTCCCCGACGCCGATCTCGAGAGCGTCTCCTACTCCTGGCAACACACCTTCGAGGAGATCGTAGGCTCGCTGACCGCGGCAGGCCTGTCCATCACGTCGCTCAGCGAATACCCGTATCTGTTCTGGCGATGGTTCCCGTGGATGGTCAAGGACGATCTGGGAGCCTACCGGCTGCCCGAGGATATTCCGCAGATCCCGCTCATGTTCTCGTTGACCGCGACCAGAACCGCCGACCCTACAGTGGCTCCCGTTGAGTGCGACGATACGCCGCCCGAGGTCGCTTCGCAGCCATGACGATCGCGATGGCCCAGGGGCACGAGATCGACACCGTGCTGGCGCTCATCGAGGAGTTGCTGGCCGAATTGGGAAGCGAGGGACAAGAATTCGCCCGTATCGATCGCGCGAAGCTGCGCGCGGATATCCAGGGGAATCTCGATTCAGGGCGATTCCTGGCTTTCCTGGCCAAGGATGAGAGCGGCACCGCTATCGGAGTCCTGACCCTCTCGGAGAGCTTCGCCCTTTATGCCGGGGGAGAGTACGGAACGATCGACGAGATGTACGTCCGGCCGGACTACCGGTGTCGCGGTATCGGCGGACAGTTGGTCGACGCTGCCGTAGCCGTGGCCCGGGAGAGGAGATGGTTCCGTCTGGACGTCACCGCTCCGGAAGATGAGACCGACGAACGGGCGCTGGGCTTCTACAAACGCAGGGGGTTCGAGTTCACCGGGCCCAAGCTGCGACTGCTGGTCTGACCGGCTGGTGTGGCCGCCTTCCGTCCGGCGCTGCCGGCGACCGAGCCCTATCGTCTTCTCCCGACCCGGGTGGCACTGAGGACCAGGAGCAACACGATGGAGACTCCTATGGCAATGAGGAAGCTCCAGATGCTGAAGTCGTTCACCACGCCGCCGTAACCGAGAGCCCGGCCCAGGAGACCGCCCAACAGAGCGCCGACGATACCCACGGCGAGCGTCCAGAACCAGCCGATCCGCCGTCTCGTCACCCACTTCGCCAGCACGCCCAAGACTATCCCCACCACGATCCACAGTATGAGTGACATGAGCATTCTCCTTGGAAGCCGTCTGTTGCGGAGTCCGCGGTCTCAGTAGACCACAAGCTCGGTCAGTTCGCCAGACCGGGCGTCGGATCGCCGCCGATGCTGGAGGCGAACTTGAGTCCCCTACGGACCGTCGGGCCGACCAACGGCCGAATGCCGCCCCTCAGTCTTTGACGAATTCCACGTGTGTGTAGGCGATACGGAACCCCACCCGCTCCATATTGCGCTGGGACACCCCGCCGGGCGCAGCCTCGGTGACCGCCAGGTCGCAGCCCGCTGCCTCGGCCAAAAGCAGCCGATGGCGCTGAATGGCCTGTTGGACGCCGCGCCTCCGGTATTGAGGCAGCGTGGTATCCCCGGACAGCCAGCCCACTCCGCCGTCGATCGTCAGGACTCCGGTCCCGGCAGGAACCCCGTCCACCCAACCCAAGACCAAGACCGCGTCCTGACGCCCGGACATGATCGCGCCGAACTCCTCGTGACGGCGGTCGGGCGGCTCTTCGCCGGTGAACCCGCGCGCGGCGAGCCGTCCCCATAGCTCGCGCTCCTCCGGCGCGCACACCCGCACATCCACACCTGTCGGCAGAGGGTGGCGCGCAGATGCTCGCCCGCCAAGCTCCAGCACGAGCACGTGCTCGAACTCTGAGGCCCGCCAGCCCCGCCGCCCCAGACTCTGGAGTAGCGAGGGGTCGGCCAGCGGGCACATGCTGATCACCGCCTCAGCCCCTCGATCGTGGTAGAAGGCCTCCACGGCCTCCAACTCCGCCTCCTCCACGGGCCCGGCCATGCCCAGGCCTACCGCCAGATTGACCGGCGAGCCCGCGCCCAGCCACAACGCCACCCCGCTGCCCACGTCGATGCATTCGGCTGAGACGTCCGGCAAAAGCCCGGGAGCAGACTCGGCCAGACGCCGAAACTCGGCGCAGACGAGGTCCTCCAGGCGACGAGCCAGGTGGAGGTCGGCGTGGATCATGAGGGGATCCCGCGAAAGACTCGCTCGGTCACAGCTCTCACGGTCGTGGTCACTTTGTCGCTCCATGATCACCTTTCTGTCGTCTTCTCAATGGGAACCCATCGGCGCGAGGAATGCAAGACTTCCCGAGCCGTCTGATAACCTTTGTGCGCAAGGAGCCGGATTGCTCCTGGGTCCCGCAATCGTGGGGAGAGAGGGAGGTTCGTGAACGCTGCCCCGCCGCCGCTGGGTGACGAAGTAGAGGTCAGCATCGTCCCGCCGGTGAGCGGCCTCGACATCCGCCGAGGTCCGCGAGCGTGTCGCCGCCGGCCGGACGAACGTCACGCCGCGCCCGGGCGGGCGAACCACGTGGGACATCATCCGCACCAATACGCTCACGTACTTCAACCTGATCCTGGGCGTGTTGTTCGTCTTCATGATCATCTTCGGCTCGTGGCGTGATGCCCTGTTCGGCGCCATCATCGTGATCAACTCCTCTATCGGGATCTTCCAGGAGATGCGGGCCAAGCTCGCCCTGGACAGGCTGCACGTGTTGACAGCACCTGCCGCCCGAGTGATACGGGACGGCGACGAGCAGGAGATCCCCGTGAGCGAGGTGGTGCTCGACGACGTTCTCCGCGTCACGGCCGGCGATCAGATCGTGGCGGATGGCGACACCCTGGAATCACTCAGTCTGGAGGTGGACGAGTCCCTGCTCACCGGGGAGTCCGTACCCGTGCTCAAGGAACCGGGGGACCCTCTGCTCTCGGGTAGTTTCGTGGTGGCGGGGAGTGGGCTGTTCCGCACCACCGCGGTGGGTGCGGACGCCTACGCCCAGCGGCTGACGGGCGAGGGCAAGCGTTACGTCCGCCTCCGCTCCGACCTGATGACCGGAATCAACAACATCCTGCGCGTCATCGGGATAGGGATCATTCCCGTCGGGGCTCTTCTGATCTGGGCTCAGTTCCGCATGGGCGTGAGCATGGAGCACGGAGTGACCAATACGGTGGCCGCCCTCGTGGCAATGATCCCTCAAGGACTGGTCCTGCTCACAAGCATCGCCTTCGCTGTATCGGCCATCACTTTGGCGCGCCGGAATGTACTCACCCGGGAGTTGCCGGCGGTGGAGGGTCTTGCCCGGGTGGATGTACTGTGCATCGACAAGACGGGGACCATAACCGAGCCCCTTCCCGCGTTCGATCGTTTCGAGCGGCTTGATGCCGGCGGACGGTCGGCACCCTCAGCAGCGGCGACCTCGGGCGCGGCGGCCGAGGAGGGGGCCGTACCGGGCGCCGCGGCCGGCGGCGCGGCGGTCGGCGGCGCGGCGGCCGGCGGCGCGGCGCCCCCCGACTCTCCAGACGACGACCCGGGGCGGGATGCCCTGGCCCTTGAGGTCCTGGGTATGCTGGCAGCCACCGCCTCCAGCCACAACTCCACCCTGGATGCCATTGCCGCGTCCCTGCCCGCCCCTCTTGGCTGGACCGTCGAGGACTCGGTGCCTTTCTCCTCGGCACGCAAGTGGAGCGCCGCTCGCGTGAGCGGCCGAGGCTCCTGGGTGCTGGGCGCCCCGGAGATCGTGGCGGCGGACGGCCTACCGGCCGCCGCCCAAGCTCGAGCACGAGCCGGGGACCTGGCCAAAGACGGTCTGCGCGTGCTCTTGCTCGCCCACACCGACGCGCCTCTGAGCGGCGATGATCTACCCGATCGCCTGGCCCCGGTAGGATTGGTCATTCTCACCGAGCGAATCCGTTCCGACGCGCCCCAGACTCTCCGGTACTTCCAGGAACAGGGGGTGGAGATCAAGGTCATCTCCGGCGACAACCCGGCTACCGTGGCTACTGTCGCCGCCAGGGCCGGGGTGCCGGGGTCCGAACGGGCGATCGATTCCCGCCATCTGCCGGAGGGAGAGGCCCTGGCCGAGTTGATGGAGTCCAACACCGTATTCGGCCGGGTCAATCCCGATCAGAAATGCGCCATGGTGGAGGCCCTCCAGCGACGGGGACACACCGTGGCCATGACCGGTGACGGCGCCAACGATGTGCTCGCTCTCAAGCAGGCCGACATGGGTATCGCCATGGGCACCGGTACGGCAGCCGCCCGGGCGATCTCCCAGCTTGTGTTGGTGGATTCGCGCTTCTCCACCTTGCCCGGGGTGATGGCAGAGGGCCGCCGGGTGACGGCCAACATCGAACGCGTGGCCAACCTGTTCACCACCAAGAGCGTCTGGGCAGCCGCCCTGGCCATCTCGATCGCCGTCCTGGCCGTGTCGTATCCCATTCTCCCCCGCCACCTGAGTCTTATCGACGCCCTGGTCATAGGCATACCAGGGTTCTTCCTCGCCCTAGCCCCCAACCCCCGCCGCTTTGTACCCGGATTCGTCTACCGGGTGGCGCGCTTCGTGATCCCCACCGGGCTGCTTGCAGCCATCACCGTCCTGGCCTCGTACCTGCTCATCCGGGCTGTGGGTGCGTCAGTGGAGGAGGCCCGCACCATGGAGACCGTGGTCTTTTGCGTCATAGGCCTTCGGGTCATCGCCGTCATCGAGCGGCCTATCCGCGGATGGCGCCTGTGGCTTCTGCTGGCCATGGTCGCCCTACTGGCCATGGCCTTCTCCATCCCCTTCTCTCGGGAGTTCCTGGCCCTCGATATGCCCAGCTGGTCGGTCATCGGGGTCACGTGCGCAACCTGTATCTTCGCCTGGTTCTTCGTGGGCCTGGGCTGGCGGATCGGACAACGGCTTCCGTTCTGGCAAGAGGCGGCCCGGCGGGCAGAGGGCGCCTGACACCGAGGCCCCCCGACCGATTTCGGCCGACCGCGCCACCGCTCCCGATCTCGCACCCTCTGTTGTCCGAGCATTGACCGACTCGCGGACGGGGTATGTAGCGACACATGGGTCCCGAAGACACTCACTCGAATGGCCAAGACCCCTGGGGCGCAGCACCCAGCCTCCGGTTTCCAGAGAGCCCGAGCCACGGACCGGAACCGCCGGAACCGCCTGAGCCGCCTGTGACCGTGACTCGAGTCGAGCGTGTCTACTACGCGACCGGGGCTCTCTTCACCCTGGCCACGTCGATCATATGGGGGGTCAACACCCTTTTCCTGCTCGACGCCGGCCTGGACATATTCGGGGTGATGGTGGTGAACGCGACCTTCAGCGCCGCTCAGATCGTCTTCGAAGTGCCGACCGGGGTCATCGCCGACACCATCGGACGACGGGCCTCCTTCCTCATCGGCATCGGCGCCCTCATAGTAGCCACCCTGGGCTACGTGGGCTCCGCCGTCTTGGGATGGGGCATGGCCGGGTTCATCCTCGCCTCGATCCTACTTGGCTTCGGCTTCACCTGCCAGACCGGAGCGGTGGACGCCTGGCTGGTGGACGCCCTGGACTCCGCGGGATACAAGGGCAGGAAGGACCGGGTGTTCGCCCGCGGGGGCATGTTCATCGGCGTGTCCATGCTGGTGGGGACGTTGGGCGGAGGTCTCCTGGGGCAGTGGAATCTGGCCCTTCCCTACTACGTGCGTACCGGACTACTCTTCGCCGCTTTCGCCGTCACTCTGGTCTTCATGCACGACTTCGGTTTTCGTCCCCGGCCGCTCGAGCTGGCTCGCTTCGGGGAGGAGAGCCGCAAGATCTTCGCAGCCGGGATCACTCACGGCTGGCGCCATCCCGTCGTCCGGCCATTGCTGTTCGTCTCGCTCGTCAACGGTCTGCTGGTCTGGTATCTGTTCTATGCCTCCCAACCGTACGCGCTCGAACTGCTCGGTGAAGGAGACCTGGTCTGGGTGGCGGGGGTGGTCACCGCCCTCTTCGCGCTTTCCGGAGTAGTGGGAAACGCGCTGGTGAAGCGGCTTTCCCGTTCTCGGTTCGGGAAGCGCCCTGCCTCGATCCTTATGGTGGCATCCGCGGGGATGGCGACGCTCGCAGTGGGCATGGGGGTGACGGGCCTCCTGGCGCCGGGGGGCGGCAACACCTTGGCCTTCACCGTCTTGGTGGTGATGCTCGGCGGCTTCGGCGTCATAAGCGGCATCGCAGGCCCGATCCGTCAGGCGTACATCAACGAGCACATCCCTTCGCCGCAGCGGGCCACGGTACTGTCGTTCGACTCGTTCTTCGCAGACATCGGCGCAGTGGCCGGCCAGTTGGGATTGGGAGCGATCGCCCAGACTGCCTCCAAGGCCCTTGCCTACACGATCGGCGGGATCATCTACTTCGCTGCCGCGCCGCTCTACCGCCGGGCAGGTAGGGCCTCAGAGAGAGATGTCGACCTCGAGACCTGCATGGCCGACGCGGGGGGCACCGAGGCATCCTGCCTCGCGGTGCCCGGGGATGTCGACACTGCCGCCGGCCGGCAACCGTAGCTTGTCCCGGAGAGGTCCGGCGGTTTACGCTGCTAAAGCAGGTTCTCGGGGTTGAGCCCCTGCAGCTCCGGGGGCACGAAGCGCCCGTCCTGACGCACCAGCACGTCGTCGAAGTAGACCTCGCCCCCGCCCCACTGGGGAGTCTGGATGAGCACCAAGTCCCAGTGGACACTCGAACGGTTTCCGTTGTCGGCAGCGTCGTAGGCCCGCCCGAGAGCGAGATGCAGGCTGCCGCCGATCTTCTCGTCGTAGAGCGTGTCCTTCATGGGGCGGTCGACGCAGGGATTGACCCCGAGGGCGAACTCGCCCACGTAGCGAGCCCCCTCGTCCGTGTCGAGCATCTGCAGGATCTTTTCCGGCTCGTTGCAGTCCGCGTCCACGACCCGGCCGGCCTTGAAGGTCAGGCGCACCCGTTCGTAGGTGGTGCCGTCCTCCAGGGACGGGGTGTTGAAGAGGATGACACCGTCCGCCGAGTTCCGCACCGGAGCGGTGAACACCTCCCCGTCGGGGATGTTGTTCTTACCCGCAGCCTTGATCACCGGGATCCCTTTGATGGAGAAGGAGATGTCGGTCCCCGGTGCGGTGATGCGCACCCGCTCGGTGCGCGACATCAAGTCGACCAACGGGTCCATGGCCTTGTCCATGCGCGCGTAGTCCAAGGTCGAGACGTTCAGGCAGAAGTCCTCGAAAGCTTCTGTCGACATGCCTGCCGCCTGAGCGGCAGCCGGAGTGGGGAAGCGGAGCAGGCACCACTTCTTGGCCAGTACCAGCTCCATGAGGGGTTCGTTGGCCAGTCGGGACACCTCCAGGACGCCTCCGGGCACATCCGCCAACTCAGAAGCGTTGCTTCCCGCGAGGATGTAGAGACTGGCGTCGAGGTCTTTGAACTTCTGCATCTCCCAGGAGACCCGGAGGTCCAGTTGCTCGCGAGTGGCGCCCAGCAGCCAGGCCCGCCGCAGCTGCGGGTCTCCGATCTCGACGAAGGGCACGGCGCCCCGCCGATAGGCCGCCTCCACCAGAGCGATCATCAGGTCGCGCGAACCGGCCTCTCCGTCGATACCCACCTTCTCGCCGGGTTGCAGCTCGAGCGAGTAGTCAAGCAGGTTATCGGCCAGCTTGTCCAGCCGTGGGTCTCTCATCAGCGGATCCTTTCTCGTGGGTACCTTTGCGTGCGCGCACCGCTTCGCGGAGTAAGTACTCGATCTGCCCGTTGACGCTGCGCAGCTCATCGGCGGCCCAGCTCTCCAGATCGGCCCACAAGCGGGGATCGATGCGGAGTAGGAACTGCTTGCGCTCAGCCATCAGACGGCACCCCAGTAGGGGAGTTCCCAACCATCTTCCCGCTCCGTGGCCACGGGAAACCTGGTCATGCCGGATCTTGCCTTGGGCTTAGAACTCGTTTCAGAACGAAGTTTTGGCCGCCTCATTCCGCGCTGGGCGGAGCGATCCATCGTCCTCTGTCGGCAAAGCGTCATTCTGAAACGAGCTTCTATTGGTAGAGGGTCCCGGTGTTCACCACCGGATGCACCTCGGATTCGCCGCACAGCACCACCATAAGATTGCTGACCATGGCCGCCTTGCGCTCGGAGTCGAGCTCCACCACTCCTTTCTCCGCCAGCTCGCGGAGGGCCATGTCGACCATGCTCACCGCCCCGTGCACGATCTTCTGGCGGGCGTCGATCACGGCCTCGGCCTGCTGCCGCCGAAGCATGGCTTGGGCTATCTCGGGCGAGTAGGCCAAATGGGTGAGACGGGCCTCTTCGACCAGTACACCGGCCCGGGCCAGTCTCTGCCCCAACTCGTCTTTGAGCGCCTGCGACACCTCGTCGACGTTACTGCGCAGGGTGATCTCGTGCTCTTCCCCGTGGTCGTAGGCGTACGAGCTGGCCAGGTGACGAAGGGCGGTCTCGCTCTGAGTCTCCACGTACACCTCGAAATCGTCCACGTCGAACACGGCCTGGGCGGTGTCGTGAACCCTCCAGACGACCACCGTGGCGATCTCGACCGGATTGCCCCGCCGGTCGTTGACCTTCAGTTTCGGCCCGTTGAGTGTCCGGGCCCGTACCGAGACCTTGTAGCGAGGGAACTTCTTGACGGCGCGGGAGGGTTGACCCTTCTTGCCGGCTCCGGTGGAGGCGCCGCCGGGTCCCTCGCCGCCCCGTCCGTCAGAGGCGGCCTTGGCTGAAGGACCATTGGAGTAGAAGGGATTGGCCCAGCGAAATCCTCCCTGCCTTACGGTTCCCCGATAGGCGCCAAAGAGCACCAGGACCCGGGTCTCGTTGGGCTCCAGCGTGAAGAACCCGGGGGCAAGAAATGAGCCCAGTATGAGCAGCACTATGCCGGGAGCCACCAGGGCCCAGATCTGTCCGGTGCTGAGACCTCCGTTGTCTCCATACACAGCCGCCAACACCAGTAGGACGATGCCCACGACAAAGATCACGATCACGGCCGCAAGCATCCCCCAGCCGCTTATCGCCTTTGCTTCCCTCTCGTGGTTCAGTGACACCTGTTGCACGTCCATCTCTCCTCCTGTTAGTCGCCCCTTGCCTGGGGTGGCTCGGTAGCTGTTCCGAAAGCGCGCCAGGATCTGCCTAGCCGTGCTGGGCGAAGCCCGACAGAATAATATTATTACGATATCATTTAGAAATCAATAGGGCGCCGACGGTTCCCCCGGGTTACAATGCGGCTGCAAGGTCCCCTACCTCCCCCCGCTAGGAGAGATAGTGCTGAGCCCCTATCCGGTGATCGTCGATGTGGTAGTGCGCTGGGCGGACATGGACGCTCTGGGCCACGTCAACAGTACGGCCTACTTCGAGTATTTCGAGACCGTACGGATCGCCTATCTGGAGCGTATCGGGGTACCGCCCCCCCGGCTGGATGTGTGGGACTACGGTTTCATCTTGGCTACAAACAGCTGCCGCTATCGGGCGCCGGTGACCTATCCGGACACTCTGTCGGTGGGAGCGCGTGTGTCCGCCCTGGGAGACGACCGCTTCCTCATGGAGTACGAGGCGCGGAGCCGGGAACTGGGGAAGACGGTGGCTGATGGCGACACCCTCGTGGTCTCGTACGACTACGTGGCCGGTCGCCGAGTCCCGCTCCGCGCCGACTACCGGAGCGCCATCCTCGCCCTGGAGGAACGTGAACTCCCGCCCGTTCCCCGGCGCGGTGGGCGCGCACGGAGCACGGAGTAGGCTGCGACCGCGATCCGAGGAGTGCAAGGAACCGTGGAACATGGCGCCCTCTCAACCGAAACGCTGAGCGACTTCTGGAGCCTGACCGAGCCCGAGCGCGACCAGACCGTGCTGCAAGGTATCCGGGCCACGCATTCCTGGCATTACGCGCGGAACACCGCCTATCGCAACGCGGTGGCCGCCCGGGGAGTGGGTCCCCGGGCCGAATCAGGCGATCTGCCTCGGCTGCTGCGGCCCACGTCCCAGACCTTCAAATCGTACATCGACCTGCTGGGAACGCCCTTCCCCCAGGACGAACCCCGGGGTTTTGGGGAATGGCTCGCAGACCAGCTCTCGATCGATCTTCCCCGTGAGCGTCTTCGTGGACTCCGCTCGAGCTACAGGTCTCTCGAGGCCCTCCTGCAGGCGATCGAGCACGCTTTCTCCGACTTCGACCTAGAGCTGCTCACGTCGAGTGGCACGTCGGGCAGAGCCACCATCATCGCTCGAGATCGGAGGAGCACCGACCTGAACGTGGAGAGCTTCTACCTATCCTTTCAGCGCTACCTCGGCATGAAGGCCGACCACCGGGCGATCTTCATGATGCCGAGACGGACCCGCATCGCTATGGCTCGAATGGCGCGGTTCAGTGTCCAGCGAGTGGGGCTGACTCCCGATCGGGTGCATTTCGCCATACCTTTCCCCGCTCATCCCGACCAAGTCCGCATCCGCGCAGGACGGGCGTTCCGGCTCGGTCGGCGCGGCTTGGTGGAGAGACGGGTCTGGCACCCGGCCATCAACGCCATCCAGGCACGCTATGTCGATCCTCGTGCCATCAGAGTGGCCCTCACCCGGCTCGACCGCGCCGCCCGTGAAGGCGAGAAGGTGCTGCTCTTCGGCAGTCTCACCCAACTACACGGAGTTGCCCTGGCACTGGTGCGCGCGAGCCGCACGATCCCCCTGGCTCCGGGCAGTTTGCTCGGCACCGGTGGAGGTATGAAAGAGGCCTATGCCTTCTCCCCCCACGAGATCAGGCGGGACCTGGAGCGCGTCTTCCCTTCGGCCGACGGCAGCGCCCTGCCTTTGCGGGACACGTACGGCATGGCCGAAGCCAATTGGGCGGCGATGCAATGCTCCGCCGGTAACTATCACGTCCCGCCTTGGGTCCACGCCGTGACTCTGGACGATGACGGTGAGCTCCGATCGGGAAGCAGAGCGACCGGGCTCCTGGCCTTTTTCGATCCTTTTGGAGGCGGTGACCTGTTCCCGGGCTTCTTCCGCACAGCGGACCGGGTCACCCTGGTCGGCGGCCGTGAGGACACGATCTGCCCCTGCGGCGACGCCGGGGCCTACCTGGAGAAGGACTCCATCCAGCGCGTAGACCTATTGGGGGAGGCGGGATGCGCAGCCCAGGTGTGATCGAGGGGTTCTGGCTCCCCAAAGCGATACGCCGCTCAGTCCTCGACGGGCGAAGGTCCTGGGACGAGTCGTGTTTCGCGGGCGGACGGGAGTGTGGTCGCGAGTGCGACGCGGACACGCCGGGAGCCGTCACTGCCCGTTGGCCACGCCTCACCGAGGAAGACTGGACGGTCTTACTCGATGGACTGGCCGCCGCTCGCGGGCGGGCCCCGCGCGGACCGGAGTTCTGGGGCCGTCTGAGAACGGCCCTGGCCGGCATCGCCCAGGGGCTTGCCGATCCGAAGAGTCCCGCCCGCCAAGGGATCGAGGCGATCCCTGCCTACACCGGCTACTCGCCGGCCATGATCGCCTCCGTGATGGCAGCCCCGGAGATATGGGACCTGGAGCAGATGGCTACAGCACTGGCCCTCGAGCCCACCAGAGCGGCGACGGCCCACTGGCAGCCCTTGCCCGGATTGCCCGGACGTCTGCGTTTCTTCCCTTCCCGCGCAGCAAAGATCGCCGGCGTGTCGGGCCGACTGCCCGTGTACTCCGGCCTGCCGCTTTTCGGCGCCCCGGAAACGCCTGGGTTCGTCACCGGATACGGAGCCGGAAACGTACCCGGGACCGCCCTCATCATCGTCCTTCTCGCCCTCTCGACCACCCTCTGCGGTGGTGCGCCACCGGTGGTGCTGGTGCGCAACTCGCGGCGCGAGCCCATATTCAGTCCCCTCATCCTCCAGGCGCTGGAAGAGGCCGACGAGGAGCTCGTCTCCACCGTCGCCGTCCTGGTGTGGGACTACGATGACGCGGCCCTCCAGAGCCGGCTTCTCAGCAGATCCGACCTCGTGATCGCGGCTGCCGGAGACGACACCATCGCCCGCATCGCGGGCCAGATCCCGCGGGCAGGCGATTCATCGGACCGGCCCCGCGTCCGTTTCCATCCCCACGGCCACAAAGTCAGCTTCTCGGCCATCGGCCGCGAGATGTTCGAGCTCGGTCACCAGAGCGCTCTGTCTTCGCGGGATAGTGGTCTCGTCGCCGCCGTCGCTCTCTTAGCCGGCCTCGACTCGGTCTTCTGGGATCAGAACGGCTGTCTCTCTTCCCGCATCCACTTCGTGGAAAGGAGCACGCAGCGGGATACCGCCCCGCTCGAGTACGGCGAGCTTCTTACCGGTCAGCTTCGCCGGCTCTCCGAGGTGCTTCCCCGTGGCGCCTGGCCGCTCCGTCAGTTGCGCGACAGCTTCGACCGATACAAGGCCCTGGAGAGCTTGGGCGGCTCGAGCACCGGCCTGCGGGTCTTGTCGGACTACGACGATCCGTTCGTGGTGATACTGGACGAGAGGCTACCCGGCAGGCCCAGTCCGAACCCCGGAGTTTTCGGCGCCCTTGTCAACGACTGTCAGGGCCGGGTCGTGATCGTCCGTCCGGTGGACGATCTGATGGAACTGCCCCGCGATTATCTCAGCCTGCTTCCCACCCGCTCTCTACAGTCCTTGAGCGTCGCCGTGGGCAGGCCCGGAGAGGGCCTGAGCCGACGCTTCCTCGATTTCGCCGGCGCCTGTGGAGCTCGCGGAGTGACGGCGATCCGGGTGGTGGGTCGAGGGGCCTTCCCGCAACTCGCCTACTCCTGGGACGGCCTGCTCCCCCTGGACCTGGTCTGTCGCCGGCCGGCCGGGCACTTCACGACCATCGAGTTCGATAAGCCTTTCGACGCGATGATGGAGACCTACCGGGCCTTCGTCGAGCGGATGGCAGACTCGGCCAGGCCGGCCGGCGACCCGGCGGTCGGCAGCCGGGTCGTCGCGGCCACCGGCAGGCGCGACACCTCTCATCCGGGGTCTGCGCAGGCACAGACCCCCAGCGGTCAGTAACCCGCGTCTTCCAGGTACCCTGACAGTCGCTGCGCTGCCTCGCGGTCGGGCTCGAGCTCCAAAGCCTTGTCGATGGCCACTCTGGCTTCTTCGTAGCGCCCCAGGTAGTAGAGGCAGTCCCCCAGCCACTCCTGGTAGCCGGCGTTGTTCGGCACGAGGGCCACAGCGCGCTGCAGGTGAGGCAAAGCGGCCTCGTAGTCTTCCTGTTCGTCCCAGATGGCACCCAGGGCCCAATGCGTGTAGTCGTCGTTCTCATCAAGAGCCAGCGCCTTTTTGAGATTGGCGATCGCTCCGGGAGAGTCTCCCTTGTGCCACAGCGTCAACCCGATGTCCTGGTACGCCGAGGCCTCGTATCCCTGGCCCAACTCGAGCTCGGTCTCGTAATATGAGAGGGCTTCGTCGTACTGTCCGGTCTGCCATAGAGCCTCCCCCAGGAGACTCAGGAAACTGGCCCAGTTCGGTCTGTATGTGACTGCGAGGTCGTAGTAGGGGATGGCGGCCTCCCAATCTCCGTGCACGGCGTTTATCCAGCCGGCCGACTCCAACACCCAGGGATCCTGCGGGCTGAGGTCGAGAGCGGTCTGCATCTCGGTCAGGGCTTCTTCCTGCCGGTCGGAGGCTGCCAGCACCCGGCCCAGGAACGCGTGGGCCAAGCCACTCTCCGGATCCAGCTCTATGGCCTTGCGGCAGACCTCCTCCGCGGAAGCGAAATCTCCGGTCTTGCGACTATAGGCCGCGCTCAGCTGGGCCAGGCCCAAGAAGGCCCAAGCCTCGGCGTTCGCCGGGTTTCTCTGCACGGCCAACTCGAGCTGCTGCTCGGTCATCTCGGTGGAGTAGTCTGCGTGGAGGTAGTAGGCGATTCCCAGCCGAGTACGGCCCAGGTCGCTGTCGGGACTCATCCGCAGAGCCTCCTCATACTTGGCAAAGCCCTCCTCGAGCTTGCCGCTCTCGACCAGGACGTCCCCGTCCTTGATCAGTTGGGTCACCTGCACTGAAAGCGTGGTGGTCGTCGAGCCGCCTCCGGAACCGGTGGTGGATACCGAGCCACCGGACGTCGAGACTACCGTCCCGTCGGTCGTGGTGACCGTCGACTCGGTCGTCTGCCCGTCCGAGCGCGTGGCCAGCACCGCGACCACTGCCACGATCGCCACCACCGCCACTGCGGCAGCAACGATCATCCACCGCCGTGACCTGCTCTTCCCCGAGCGAGTCCCGAGGCCGAGCGGCTCCAGCGTCGGCTGCGCCCCGGCGTCCGTCGCGGTCGCCACCCGCTCTACCTTGGTGGGAGCGGAGCCCAGCGGTTCCGCGAAGCCCGGCCGTGCGCCTTCCACGGGCCGGCCGACAGGACCCTCGACCAGCGTGGCGGCAAGCAAAGGGGCGCCAACAGGAACCTCGTAGACCGTCACCGGGGGAGGAGCAAGAGCGGTCTGCAGCGCGATGGCAAGATCGCCGGCCCTCTGGTAGCGCCGCTCCGGCTCTTTCGCCAGCGCCCGCTCCAGCACTGCCTGTATCTCCGCGGGCAAGCGGGGATTGAGTGAGCAGGCGGGAGGGACCGGAGCCGAGAGATGTTGAGCAAGGATGGACGCGGTGGTGTCGGCGTCGTAAGGGACACGGCCGGCCAAGGCCTCGAACAGGACCACCCCGAGAGAGTAGATGTCGCTGCGGTGGTCTACCGCAAACCCCTGCACCTGTTCGGGGGACATGTAGTGGGCCGAGCCCATGACCACCCCGGAGACGGTGTAGGAGGTAACGCCCATGATCTTGGCGATGCCGTAGTCGGTGAGGATGGGCTCTCCGTCCGAGGTGAGCAGGATGTTGGCCGGTTTGACGTCGCGATGCACCATGCCATGGGCGGTAGCGTAGTCGATGGCCGAGCACAGAGGCGGGAACAAGCGCAGGATCTCGCCGGTAGAGAGACCACTCCGGGGCTCGGCAGAGGGGAGCGGAGCTTTCGCGCTGCTCGCGGCCGCCCCGGCTGCCATGAGGGCGGCCAGGGTGGGCCCATCGATGAACTCCATGACCATGTAGTAGGACTCGCCCTCATTGCCGAAGTCGAACACCTTGACGATGTTGGGATGCCTGAGGGCGGCCACCGCCTGGGCCTCATGCCGAAAGCGGCTGACGAAGGTGGGGTCGGCGGCCAGGTGGCTGTGCATGACCTTGATGGCGACCACTCGATCGAGGACCGGGTCGAGCCCCCGATATACGGTGGCCATTCCGCCCCGCCCCACCAACGCGGCCGCCTGGTATCTACCCAGAGTCCTGCCTACGAGATCTTCCGTCACAAGGTGTCCTTGCGCTTCTGCAGCGCGATGATGATGGCGAGCAAGATCATGGCCAGAGCCAAAGACATGCCCCAGTAGAGCGTCAGATTCACGTGGAAGATGTCACCGTACTGGTCCTGAAGCGAGTTGATCAAAGCCTGCTTCTCTCCCGGGCTCGAGAGACTCTCGATGCCGGGTAGATAGACGTCGGAGAGGTCGGCGGCCTGAGCCGGACCGCTCTCGATCTCGGCCGAAGTCACCAGCGCGCCTAGTTCCCAGCGGGTGGAAGTGAGCCATCCCATCACCTGCCCGGCCACCCCGAGATCCGACACCGGGATCATCCCCCCCGAGAACACGAACTGGGGCACCAGCACCAGGATCACGAGAAGCATGGCCCGGTCCTCGCTGGGCGCCACCGCCGACACCAGGAGACCCCACATCACCCCGGCGAACGTGCCCAGTACCAGGGGCACGAATAGCTGCATGGTCGCCGCCGCGCTCAGGTGGGAGAAGTCGACTGCGGCCAGCTTGAACACGAAGAGCATGAGGGCGCTGTAGACCGCGAACAGAAAGCCTATCGCCACTTTCGACCCGACATAGGGCATGACTCGCAGCCCCACCATACGCTCGCGGCGGTAGACGGCGTCCTCCTTCACTATCTCCCGCACCGAGGTGATCGTCCCCACCAACACCGTGATGATGGCGGTCATGAACAGCATGGTCACCGCCTGGGTCGCGCTGCCGCTCTGGAGGTCGAACACGTCCCGCTTCCAGATGACGAAATCGAGCACTCCCAGGAAAGGAGCGATGGCGAAGAGCAGGGCTGCAGTCTTCTTGTCGCGCCAGATGGTGTCGATGTAGCGCTTGGAGAGGACCACGAACTGTTTCCAGTTCGAGACCCGGCGGGGCGGGCCGGCGGCGCCCGGCAACGACTGACCGGGCGCCCGCGCGACGGGCGGGGCGGCGGCAGCCGTCCCACCTGCCGCCACGGGGACACCCTGCGCTGCAGCGACCGGGTCCATCTCCGCGAGACGCTTCTCGACGTTCTCGCGATACCCCGGCGAGGCACGGAAGCGGCCTTCCCACTCTCTGGACTCGCCCTGCTCGAGCCGGGTGTAGATCTCGTCGAAATCATCCACACCGAAGTAGCGAAGCGCGTCTTCCGGCGGACCGTAGTAGGCGAGGTGGCCTCCCCGAGCCATGAAGACGACCTTGTCGCAGGTCATGACGTTCTTCGTGGCATGCGTCACGAGAGCGACGGTGCGACCCTGGTCGGCCAACCGGCGGAGTAGCTTCATCATCTGCGACTCGGTGCCTGGGTCGAGACCAGACGTGGCCTCGTCCAGGAAGAACAGGCTGGGCTTGGTGAGCAGCTCCACCCCCATGGACACCCGCTTGCGCTGGCCGCCGCTCAGTTGACGCACCGCCCTGTCCGCGCACATGCGCAGGTCGAGGTCCTCGAGCACCTCCTGTACCCGTTGCCGGCGCTCGTGGACCGAGGTGTCGGCCGGCATCCGCAACTGGGCGGCATAGTCGAGGGCCCGCAGGACCGGCAGCTCCCTGTGGATGATGTCGTCCTGCGGCACGTAGCCCAGATCGTTGCGGTACGCGCTGAAATTGCGATAGAGGTCGGTCCCGTTGAGCAGCACCGTCCCCATGTTCGCCGGACGGAAGCCGCAGAGGGCGTTCAACAAGGTGGACTTGCCCGACCCACTGGCTCCCACAACGGCCACGAACTCCTGCGGGTAGATCGAGAGCGACACGTCCTGCAAGATGCGCAATCCTTTGCCCACCACCCGGCTGAGGTGGAAAGCATCGATCCGAAGGTTGCCCTCCTCATTGACCACCCGCAGCCGTCCTTGCTCCAGCACCATGCGGCTGGAGCCGATGCGCACCACGTCCCCCTCGCCCAGCAGGTGCTCCTTGACCATCTGGCCGTTGAGATAGGTCCCCGCGCCGCTGCCCAGGTCTTCGAGGAAGAGATCGGAACCGCGCCGCACGATCTGGGCGTGCGCCCGCGATACCTGGGGATGGAAGATGGTGACGTCGGCGTTCTCGCTCCGGCCGAGGACGAGGGCCCCCTTGGAGGGCAGATCGAACGTGGCCGCGCGCTGCTCGGCCGGCCCCCCGGGGCGCGGCGGCGGCGCGCGCGGCATCCGGATCGCGGAATTCCAAGGCCACCGATCGCCCGATGTAGACCACGTCACCGTCGGTCAGAGGCATGTTCTGGACCGGCTTGCCCTGGAAGCGCAGACCGTTGGTGCTGCCCAGGTCGGTTATGTCCCAGCCCGAATCGCGCCTGTCCAGGCGGGCATGGTGCCGCGAGACGGCGTCGGAATCCACCGTTATGTCGCTCCCCGGATCTCGCCCCAGGGTCATCGACCCGGCGGTCAGGGAGTACTCGCCTACCCCTTGGGGAGTGGTGACGACCAGCCGGGGCGGGGTAGGGGGAGCCATTATGCACGTCTGACCCGGCTTTCCGACCGGCTCCGCCAGAACACCCGGCGGGGCGACGGCAACGACGGTCGGCGCCACCGATTCCCGGTGGTAGCGGATGGAGAAAGGCCCTATCTGGATGAGAGAACCGTCGACCAGTCGCTGCTCGACCTTGACCTCGAGCTCCGCCCCGTCCACACGCGTACCATTCCCGCTGCCCAGATCGATGATGCTGCTCCCTTGAGCATCTGAGAGGATACGGGCGTGAAAACGGGAAACAGTGGCATGATCCAGGCAGACGTCGTTCTCAGGCGCGCGCCCCAAGCTGGTGACGGCCTGAGTGAGCTGACGCTCCTCGACACCGTCCTGACCTTCGAAAGAGAGCCGACCGAACACGAGCCCACCCCCGCTTTTGGTTGGCTCTATTCTTAACTCCACTCGGCACTTTTGCAAACTGTCTAAACTGCGGAACATGCGTTGCGCGGTGAGGGACCGGTGCTAAGATGAACGGTACCGATGACGCCGCGCGAGTCAAGTCAAGCGAGGGCTGATGAACGAATCTTCCACAACATCCGACCGGCCGCTCTACCTCTACGTCGCTTTTCTGGGGAACCTCATCGCTGCCGCCGGGATGGCCTTCCTCCTGCTGGGGATACTCGGAGCTCTCGGCCTCATCAGCGCGGTCACCGACAGCTTGGGCGGTTTCGGCAGTAGCTTCGCCTCGGCCACCACCGGATCGGCCGCGGCTTACTCGTTCGCCTTCCTTGCCAGTCTCTTGTCGCTCTCCGCTTCCTGGAAGATGCTCCGCGAGGGACCGCGGCTGTGGCTACTTGTGCTCGTGGTCGTGTTCCAGCTGGCGGCCGCGGCCGTTTTTCACAGCTGGGTCTCGGTGATCGCGCTCATACCCACGGTGGCCGCGCTCTACGGGCTGGTGCTCGTCCTCAGATCGGCGCCTGTCCTGCGGGGCCCGGCACCGACCCCGGCCATCATGCCCAGGGAAACGCCGGCCTCGGCCACAGCGGCGCCGACAGTGCAGCCGCGGCAGGCAACGAGTCTCCTTGGGTCGCGCCCGCGCCGATCATCCCGGCGCCGATCACCCCGACCACCCCGGAGCCGGCCACCCCCGCACCGGTCACCCCCGCAGCGATCGATTCAGTGCCGGTCGCTGAGACGCTCGTGATCCCAGACGAGGGCGCAGCCCCCGCCATGGATGGTCGCGCTCCGGCTGCCGCTCGACCTGTCGCATCACGACGGTGCGCAGACTGCGGGGCTACCAACAATCAGGATGCCCGCTTCTGCTACTCGTGCGGATCGATCCTGCCTGGATAGGTCGCCTACTGCCGGGGGTTACCGGCGGTCGGTGCGCCGCCACATCGCGACTGCCGCTCAGTCCACCGGCAGCCCGAAGAAGTCCCGGGGGTTCTGGTAGCAGACCTTGTCGATGGTGGCTTTGTCCAAGCCAAAGAGCTTCATAGCCAGGATCACCCGGGGGACCATGAAGTAGTCGTTGCCTTCGCCCCCCAGCTCCGAGTTGATGATGATCTTGTCTCTTAGGTCGGGGTTGTCGATCACGTAGCGGGCCGCCGGTTCCGGGGGCATCTTATCCCAGCACACCGAGAGCCCCACCATGCCGCCGGTCTTCATGCGCCAGTCGAGGGTGGCTTCCCCGGCGTGGTCGAAGACGCATTTTGCCGGGGGGAAGCCCTCGTCCGTAAGGATTTCCAGCACCTGGGGCAGCACCGTCTCTCCTTGGGGAGCCAGGCGGATGGGGGTATGAAGGATGACGGGCAGGTCGTGGGCTTTGGCGATCCGCAGATGCTCGCGGAAGAGGTCTTTCTCGAAGTCCGTGCCGGTGTCCAGGCCTATCTCCCCCAGAGCTACGGCCCTCTCGGCCTCGAGGAAGTCGGGCAGCCGGGCCAGGCAGGTCTCGGCATCGGCGTGGTTCACGCCGAAGAAGGGCACAGAGAGGGAGGTGAAGAGCTCGAAGCCCAGGGTTTTCGCGGTGGTGGTCTCCATGCCCAGGAAGCGCTCCCACATAAGAAGCACGCTGTCTGCGTCCTTGCTGCCTAAGTACATGTGGGGGCTGGGGACGATGGCCGCCTCCATGCCCATCATGACCAGCTTCTGCAGCTGCTTGTCCTCGACCATGTCGGTATGCAGATGGGCGTCGATGAAGCGCATGTGTCGGTCCTCCGTGCGCCGAAGCGCATAGTCTATGGGGGCGGGATCATGCGGCTATCCTAGCATCACCGTCGCGGTCGGAGCGAGACGGGCCGCGTCACCTATCTACTCGGGCAACTCCGGAAGTCCGTCTCCATAGAGCCAGACCTCGAACAGTCCGTCCAACTCGGCCTTCATCGAGCTCGGAGCCTTCTCTTCGGCCAAAGCGATGAAGTCCTCCGTCCGTGCGTTCCCGTGTCGGTAACGCGCTTCCCACTCGCGCAGGATATCGAAGAAGACATCGTCGCCGACCGTGAGCCGCAGGGCGTGCAGGGTGAGCGCCCCCCGCCGGTAGACGCTGACGCCGAACAGATCGTCGACTCCGGGATCTCCCGGGGGCCGGTGGTCTGAGTCGCCTAGCAGGCTCTGGCTCTCCGTCACCATCCCGTCCAGGACCTCCCGCCCACGGTCGTGCTCCAGCCACAACCAGCTCGCGTAGGTGGCGAAGCCTTCGTTCAGCCAGATGTCTTCCCACGCGGCGATGGTCACGCTGTTCCCGAACCATTGGTGAGCCAGTTCGTGTGAGATGTAGATCTCCCCGACGACAGGATCGGACAGCCTGCTCGTCAGGACATCCCGGCCGAAGAGCGAGAGAGTCTGATTCTCCATGGCCGCCCCCGTGTCGACATCCGGCACCACCACGCCGTAGACCTCGAACGGATAGGGGCCGAACAGCTCGGCGTAGAAGGCCAGCAGCTCCCCCGTGCGCGCGAACGCGTCGCCCGCGGCTTCCGCCAGCGGGGGCGCGAAGTAGTTGCGGATGGCCACCCCATTGGGGGCAGTGTCTTCTTCCAGCTCGTATTCCCCTATGGCGACTGTGGCCAGATAGCTGGCCAGCGGCTCCTGCATCTCCCAGACGAAAGTCTGGTCCGTTTCCCCTGCCTCTGTCTTGACCAGCACCCCGCTGGCTGCCGCCACATAGGGTCTTGGCACCGTGATGCGGAACACGTAGCTTGCCTTGTCCGAAGGGTGATCGTTGACGGGAAACCAGGTGGCGGCCCCTTGGGGCTCGTCCAGCGTGTAGATGGTGTCATCCACCCTGTGCCAGCCCACGGAGAACGCACCACTGTGGTCCGGGGAGTCCGGTATGCCCGAGTAGTCGACCTGGGTAGAGAACGTCTCTCCGGCCTCCAGCCGCTCGGGGCAGATCACAGTCAGTTCCTGCCCGTCCCGCTCGAACTCGGCCGGCCGGCCGTCGACCGTGACGCCTTCCACCTCGAGCCCTACCAGATCCAGGTTGAAGGACTCGAGGGCCTGGAGCGCCCGGGCGTCCATGGTCGCGCTCCCGCTCAAGCCGTCCGAGCGAGGGTCGACGGTCAGGGCGATCTCGTAGTGGAGCGCGTCGTAGCCCCCGTTGCCAGCCGAAGGGAAGTAGGGATCGCCGATGCCCGGCGAGCCGGCCAGGTCGTCTCCGCACCCGAGGCCGGCGAGAGCTACGGCCGCGATGAACGCCACAACAACTGGTAGGAGCATCGGGGCCGGGGTCCGGCCCCCGCGTACGCGCCGCATCTTCCCCCCGGATCGCGTCAGAGGTCCCCCACCAGCTTACGCCGGTGTCTTGTCTTCATCCAGACCGTTACCGGGATCCGCCACCCGCTGCCGAGCGTCGCCGGAGAGCACAGGGACCATCCGGCCTCCCCCTCCGGTCGCGCGGACAGAGCGACGAGCGTACAGCAATCCGGCGGCCACCCCGCCGCCACACAGACCGGCCATGCAGAGGACGGTCGCCTGTACGCCCACGCTTTCGGCCAACCGACCGATGAGCAGGCTCCCGATGGGGGTGGTCCCTACGAAAAGGAGGGCGTACATGCCCATCACTCTCCCCCTCATGTGTCCGGGCACCAGGAGCTGCAGCCGGGTGTTGGCGGTCGTCATGAAGAGGACCCCCGCAAAGCCGATCATGAACATCAGTACGGCCGTCACCGCCACCCGATCAGAGAGTCCCACGAAGAGCAGCAGCACGACGAAGCCACTCGCCGCCCCCAGGAGCAGACGCTGGCTCAGCTTTTCGCGATAGGCGACGACCACGCCGGCCAGGACCGAGCCTACCCCCATGGACGTGGTGAGCAGAGCCAAAGTGGATGCTCCCGCGCTGAGAACATACTTGGTGACCAGCGGTAGCAGGACCTGGAAGTTGTAGCCGAAGGCCCCGATCGCGCCCATCACGATGAGGATCACGACCACCTCGGGAGTGGAGCGAGCGTACCGGAAGCCCTCCTTCAACTGGCGCAGGGACTTGCCTCGCGGGACTCGGGTTACCGTCTGCAATTCCTCCGGGCGCATGGCCAACAGCGCCGCGATCACGGCCAGGAAGCTGAGCGCGTTCAGGAAGAAGCAGGCAGCGATACCCAGGGTGCTGATGACCACGGCGCCGATGGCCGGCCCGACGATGCGGGCGACGTTGAACTGGGTGGAGTTGAGGGCTATAGCGTTCGATAGATCCTCGGTCCCCACCATCTCGGGAACGAAGGCCTGCCGAGTGGGACCTTCTACGGCGTCCACCAGGCCGCGTACCGCGGCCAGCGCATAGATGAGCGTCATGGTCACCAGCTCCGTCGAGGTGAGTATGGCGAGCGTGAGGGCCACCAGGAGCTGTATCACCTGGCCCACGAGGATCGTCTGCCGCTTCGGCAGCCGGTCGGCCAGCACTCCACCATAGAGTGAGAACAGGAGCATAGGAAGGAAGCGGATGGTCATGGTCAGGCCTAGAGCCATGGGAGAATCGGTCAAACTGAGAACCAGCCAGCTAAGGGCGACGTCCTGCATCCAGGTGCCGCCCAGGGACACCATCTGCCCGAACCAGAAGAGCCGGTAGTTGCGGTTGCTGAGGGAGCGGACACCGTGGGCGACCGCCCCCAGGCCGTTCTTCTTCCTGCTCATCGCTCTCTCACCCGGGCGGCCGCCGCGACCAGCTTCTCGAGAGCTCCGACGACCTGGTCCAATTCTTGGCCGAGCTCTCCTGCCACCTCTTCGAGGAAGGGCCGGGTCTGCTGCACCAGCTCTCCCGCCAATTCCTGGCCGGTCTCGGTCAGCTCCAACGGTATCTGCCGACGATCGCCTTGACTGGTACCCCGAGCCACCAGCCCGCGGTCCGCGAGTTTGGAGACCAGCCCGCTCGTGGTCGACATGGTGACCCCCAAGCTGCGGGCGAGTTGGCCGGTCGTGATCCCCGGTGTGCGCCGAACTTGGAACAGCACGCGCAGTTGAGGCAGGGTGACCTGGGAACGCTCCCACTGGCCCAGCCTGAGAGTGTCCAGGTCCCGCAGGGCCTGCCAATAGGCAGCACGGAATCGATCGTGGGGCGAAGATGTCCCTTCACAAAGCATGACGGAGATTGTACGGTACTACCGTACTATTTGGCAACACCTAACGGTTCAGGCGGGATACCTCGTCTCGCGCGAAACGGGGCCATTCCACGGAGACGCCTCCGTCGAAGGCCTGCACGCCCTCCCCCGGCTCCAGGACTTCCCCGATGTCGGCGATCTCGATCCCGACTATCGGCGACGGCCGCGGCCAAAGGACCGGCGTCCGCGGCAGAGCAGGTGATGAGCAGACTGCCCGAGCCGATGACACCCAGCGGGTCTATGCCCAGGATGGAGCACACGCGCGCGGTCTGCGGGTACACGGGGATGCGGTCCACATGGACGCGCAGCCGGCGGCCGCCGGCTGCGCCCAGTTCCCTGACGGCCGTGGCCAACCCGCCTTCCGTGACGTCATGCATGGCGGTCACTCCCGTGAAAGACCGGGCGACCCGAGCCTCCTCGAGGATCCCCATCCGCTCAAGGAAAGCGGCGCAGTCTGCTATCTCGGCCTGCGTCATGCCCTCTCGGGCCAGTCGATGGGCGTACTCCCGAGCGATGAGACCGGTGCCTTCTATCGCCACCCCTTTGGTCATCAGGATGCGGTCACCCTTTTGCATGCGGCGCTTGTCGATGAGTTGCCCCCCGACGATCGTCCCTGCCATCGTCCCGATCACCATGGGCCGGGAGACTGCATCCGTGATCTCCGTGTGCCCGCCGCACAGGGAGACGCCGTAGGTCGAGCACACCTCCTGGATATCACGCGCCAAGGCCAGCACCTCGGAGGCGCTCGACCCGGAGGGGAAGAGCAGCGTGCTGAGGAACCACCTGGGAGTCGCCCCGCTGGTGGCCACGTCGTTGGCATTCGCCAGCACCGCGTAGCGGGCAAGCGAGTCCACAGCCAGCGTGATGGGGTCAGAGGCCAGTACCAGTACCTCCGATCCTCCGCTGTCCATCGCAGCCGCATCTTCACCGATCCCTGCCCCCACGAGCACGGTCGGGTCATCTGAGGCTATCCCCGCCAGGCTGACCTCCAGCAGATCCGACGGCAACTTGCCCACGGGGAGGGGGATGCCGTACCGGATGACGGTTTGGGCTTCGACCAGATCGGCTACAACGAAGTCCGCGCCGACCGCAGGCGGGTCCATCAGGGGATTGTTGCGCAGGAACATCGTCAGAGTCCCCGCCCGTTTGCCCGCCTCGATGTCGAAAGCATGATCGCCGATCATCAACAGCTCACCGGCCTCCACACCCAGTTCTTCGGCCACGTGCAAGACACCGCCGGGGAACGGCTTGGGATCGAACGGGAGATCGCGCGAGACGATCAGGGCGAAGTCGGCCGGATCGACCCCGGCAAAGCGGGCCAGTGCCCGCTGCACGCTCACACCCGCGTTGCGGGTGATGATCGCCATGGGGACCTTCTGCCCACGTAGGAAAGCGATCAGAGCCTCGGCGCCGTCACTGGGTTCGGCATGGTCGGCCGCCTCTCTCTCCGCTCCCTCCAAGACGGCCTCGTAGCGCTGCCGTTCTTCGACGTCGTCTATCTCGCGCAGATACTCCAGCAGGCCCGTCTCGGGCGGGCAGCCGATCTCCCGCTTGATGGCCGCCAAGTCGAGGTCCTCCGGTCTGGTGAGGGTACCATCGAAATCGAAAAGCACCGCCGCCACGCGAAAAGGCGCACCCGAGCGAAGGAACGGGCCGTTATCCTCGCTCGTGCGATATTCCCCCGTTGGGTCTCGATGCTCGCTCTTCAAGGGCAGACTCCTTGTCCCGGCCACGCAGGCGGCCCCACGTCGGGCACTCCGCCCGCGCAAGCATGCTACCAGTTTAGGCTCGATCCTGGTCGCCCGAGCCAAGCCGCGGCCTCAGCCCAGTTGCGTCGCCCGGGCGGCCTGACGCACGGCCAGAGCCCCGGTGAGGGTCGCGAAGGCCAGCATCACCCCCAGGCCGATCAGCAGCGGTTTCAGCACCCAGCCATCGATGAGCAACGAGCGCATGGCGTCGTAGATGTAGGTCGTGGGGTTCACCGTAGCCGCCCATTTCAGCCAGCCGGCCTCTATGTATTCTTTGGGGACGAAGGTGGTGGAGAGAAAGATCAAGGGGAAGAAGGCGAAGGTGGCCGCTTGCGCGGCCGCTCCGCTCTTGGTCTTGAGGGCTATGAACACGGCGTAGCCGGCAAAGGCCATGCCCCACAGAAAGGCGAAGACCAGCACCAGTATGAGGCCGGCCGGGCCGGCGGCGGCCTTCAGGCCCAGACCCAGCCCCAATGCCAGGATCAGCACCACCTGACCGACCAGGATCACGGCACCCGCGACCATCGGCCCCCACACCAGTGACAGTCTCGATGCCGGGGTGAGGAGTAGCTTCGTGAAGTAGCCCGATTCGATATCGGTCACCAACGCCTGCCCGGCGATGCCCGCTCCCCCCACTGAGGCCGACACGATAGACACGGGGATGATGAAGGCCAGATAGGAGCCCCTGAAGCCCGGCAGTTGGGCCACCGACGAGAGGCCTGAGTTGAAGACAAACAAGAAGAACACGCTGATGGCTATGTTCGGGATGAGGGCTATCGGCGTTCGCAGGCTGCCCCGCAGCGAGCGCCAGATGAGAACGAGAACGTCGGTCATGATGCCTCCTCCGTTGAGCCTGTCATACGATGGCCGGTCGCTCTCAAGAACACGTCGTCGAGAGTCGGCTCGTTGAGGACCAGGGCTTCAAGCGGTATCTGGGCCTCATCCAGCGCCCTGACCAGCCCGGCAAGCTTGTCGGCCGCGGCCGTGAAGTAGCAGAGCAGGTCGCGCCCCACCAGTTGCCGCTTCGGAGCCAATGCTTCCAGGGCCGCGCCCGCTCGTTCGGCCAGCTCGGAAGAAGCGAAACTGAGGGTCACCACCTCACTTCCTATCTCCTTCTTGAGCGCGCGCGGAGCCCCCTGGGCCGCGATCCGGCCTTTGTTGATGATGGCCACCTCGTCCGCGAGTCTGTCGGCCTCCTCCAGGTATTGGGTGGTGAGGAAGATCGTCATCCCCCGCTCCGTGTTGAGCCGGCGCACCTCCTCCCAAATGCCGAGACGGCTCACCGGATCAAGGCCGGTGGTGGGCTCGTCCAGAAAGAGGATCTCGGGGTCGTGCACCAGGGCTAGAGCCAGATCGAGCCGGCGCTTCATGCCGCCCGAGAACTGCCCCACCCGCTTCTTGGGATCGACGTCGTCCAGACCCACCGTCTTCAGGAGCTGGTCGGCCTTGGCCCGAGCGGTGGCGGAATCCACTGAGAAGAGGCGAGACTGCAGAACCAACATCTCGCGCGCGGTCATGAGCGGATCCAGGCCTACCTCCTGGAGGGCCACTCCTATCCGCGCGCGCACCTTCTGGGGCTCGGTGATCACGTCGAAGCCGCCCACCCGGGCAGACCCGGCCGTTAGAGCGAGAATCGTCGCGAGCATCTTGACCGTCGTGGTCTTCCCCGAGCCGTTCGGTCCGAGAAAGCCGAAGATCTGCCCGGACCGGATGTTCAGGTCGACACGTCGACCGCTCTCAGATCCGCGAAGTCGCGGGTTATGCCTTCGGCGACGATGCTCCTGTCACCGTCTGGCGTACTCATCTGGCCATACTCCTTCACATGAGGTAATAGAGCAGAACAGGGATGACGACCACGGCGGCCATCGTCGTCACCAGCACCACCGACGAGACCAGTTCGGCCTCGTTTCTGTACTTGGTAGCAAACACGGCGGTCATAACGGCCGAGGGCATGGCCGATTCGAAGATCACCACCGCTCGGGGGATCCCGGTGAAGCCCATCAGCCACACGGCAAGTAGACCGAAGGCCAACCCTCCCCCCATCCTTAGCGCACTCGCTACCAAGGTCAGTGGAAGATGAGCGAGGCGGATCTTGCCGATGCTCATACCCAGGACAAGCAGGATGAGGGGTGCACCCGCCTGGCCTACGAACCTGAGCGAGTTCATCACCAGATCGGGCAGAACGACGCCCGCCAGGTTGAGCACCAAGCCGAGCACCGCCGCGTATACCAGCGGCGTGCGCAGCATCACCCTCAGCCCCTCCTTGAGATCCGACTGCCCGGCGGCGACGTAGACACCCACCGAGTAGACCAGTATCCCGTAGGGCATGTAGAAGAGCGCGGCATTGGCCAACCCCTCGGCCCCGAAGGCCAGATAGATGATGGGGAAGGCCATATTGACAACGTTCGCGAAGACGATGGGTAGATAGAGGCCCGAATGCTTCGTCTTGCCCAAAGCGAACACCAAGCGCGCCAGCACGAACGTCCCTCCCATGATGAGCAGAGACGATGCCCACAATTTGGCGGCCACGCTCAAGACGATGGGGGTGGACAGCATCGACGTGATCACCAAGCAGGGGATGGCTATGTACAGGGCCAGGTCGATCAGTACCGCATAGCTCAACCGACTGAATCTGCCGAAGACGTAGCCGAGAGCTATGGCGAAGAACGTGGGTGCGACGATGGACGCGATCTCTTGCATCGTGCCAGCGTACACTGCCCGCGCCCATCGCCGCTAGATGCGGGAAGCGGAGCGTGGTATAAGTCCGGCAGTGGACGAATCGACCTTCTATCACTGGCTGGTGATCGCCTGGATGGCCCTCGCGGCCGTCACGTTCGTCGCCCTCTTCTTCGTCACCGCCCCCTACGGCCGCTTCACGCGCGGCGGCTGGGGTCCACGCATGAGCGCCCGCTGGGGATGGGTGCTCATGGAGTCACCCGCGCTGCTCACCTTTGTCGTCATATGGGCCGTCAGCGACCGGAAGTCGAACCCGGTGGGTTTGGTTCTGCTTCTGTTCTGGGTGGCGCACTACCTGCACCGTGCGCTCATCTACCCCTTCCGCCTTCACAGCAGCCGGCCCAGCATCACGGCGTCGGTGATCGTCATGGGCGCCTGCTTCAACATCGGGAACGGCTATCTGAACGCCCGTTACCTCTACGCGCTGGGTCCCGAACTGCAGACTTCGTGGTTCCTCGATCCCCGTTTCATCGTCGGAGCGTTGCTCTTCTGGTCCGGCTACGTCCTCAACCAGCACTCCGACCGCGTGTTGATCCGCCTGCGCCGCGAGGGGCAGACCGGCTACAAGATCCCTTACGGAGGGGGATACCGGTTCGTATCCTGCCCCAACTATCTGGGGGAGATGGTGGAGTGGGGTGGTTGGGCGCTGGCCTGCTGGAACCCCGGGGCCCTGGCCTTCTTCGTCTGGACGGTCGCCAATCTGGCTCCGCGGGCGATCAAGACCCATCGTTGGTACCGAGAGAACTTCCCCGATTACCCCCGGCGACGCAAGGCCCTGTTGCCCTTCATCGTCTGACCGAGACCGGCCCTGATGGCCCGCTCACACCCGGCGCGCTAGAATGGCCCCGTTGCGGTCATGTCGGCGATGCGGCGCTCCTGCATCGCCAGATTCTGGGAGAGGCTGAGAACCAGAGTGAGTGCCAATACGAGCCGGGTGCTGGCGACGGCTCCGGTGGCCCGGAGCGTCTTCTGGCTGATGATCACCCTGCTGGCCTGGGAGTTGTTCCAGGGCCTGCGGGCCTCGGCACCCATCCCGGAGGGCTCCTGGGCGCTCACTCCCTTCGACCTGGCGTTCCTGGTTGCTGCTGCCCGCCCTGAGCGCCTTCGCCTTCACCCGTCTCTTCCTTGTGGTCACGCAGTCCTCCCGGGGGACGTTGAACGTCTACTCGGTCATATCGAGCCCTCTTGCCTGGATGTTCTGGGTAGGTCTCGGGGTCGGCATGATCGGGCATGGCGTGCACCTTGCGGGTCACGCGGCGCAGAGATCGCTGCCCGACATCTTCGAACAGGGCGAGTTCGCCGCCAAGATCGCCTTTCTCGACGTGCGCCTGGGCTACTTCTTGTTGGGGCTTGGCTTCTTCCTGGCCACCCTGGCGATCCTCCTCGTGGGCCAGGGCGTGGGGCAACGGATATCGGGAGCCGAGCGTCTGCTCTTCGTGACGGGATCACTGGCCACCTACGGCCTCGTGATCGTATACCTGGGAGTAGAGGGGAGGCAGATCATCCCCGCCATCGCGGCCAGCGTGATACTGAGCGCGGTCAGCTTCTGGACCCTTCCGGCCTCTGAGATCACGAGGGATCCCATCGGGGCCTTGGTCGTGCCCGGCACGCTTCTGGCCGGGATTGCGCTGATCGTCTGGACCTTGATCGTGGGCGGGCAGCCCACCTGGCCTTGATGCTCGTTTCGGAATGAAGTCTCGGCCGCCCGGTCTGCGCTGGGCTATAATCGCGCCCTGTCGCAAGCCATCACGCCTTGCGGAGTGGTGTCCGAGCTGGCTTAAGGAGCACGACTGGAAATCGTGTAGGCGGGGGAAACTCGTCTCGAGGGTTCGAATCCCTCCCACTCCGCCTCTAGCCCATATCCAGAAGGACCCAGCTGTGAGGAGCCGCATGTCGGTAGCACGATACACAAGAGCCACCACAACGATGGTCGCGATGGGCGTTCTGGTCGTTTTGGCCCTCACCGCGATCACCGGTGGGTGCTCCTCGGGGGAATCCGGTGACACGATGACCACGGCCTCAGGCACCAGCGTCGGCCCCACCACCAGCGTCGGCCCCACCACCAGCGTCGGCCCCACGACCACGACCTTGCCCGAGGCGTTGTCCGACTGGGACCGGCAATTGGCCGAGACCGCCCAGGTCCAGAATCGGCTCGCGGTCTATCTCACCGAACAGGGGGCCGCCAAGGACGACCCTCGCCTGGCCGTCATCTACGGGCTCCGAGCCCGCACCCAAGCGATCACCGGGCGCCAGGCCCTCGACCAGGGCGACCTTGAGCTGGCCGATATGGCCATGAAGGAGGTCTATCCCACTCTCAACTTAGGTCGCAACTTGGCCGAAGGGTCGGTGGCCCAGACCCTCGAGGACGCCCACGCGATCATCGCAACGTTGGGGGCGCCCTCGGACAAACCAGACGAGGCCGCCACTCTGCTCGAGCAGTTCATCGCCCAGTTGGCCCCGTTGCTGGACGAGGCGAGGGCGCTGGTCCCTTCCACGTAGGCGACCGGCGCCCGCCGGAACGTCGCGGGCCGCTGCCGCGTCGGGGCGAGCTTTCCAAGTCATGCCGATGTGCACCGGTCACCCTGCGGTATACTCCCCGCGACCGTGCTAGGTGGGGAGCTAGCGGTGCCCTGTACCCGCAATCCGCTTCAGCGGGACTGAATCCCCACCCCAGGAGCGGGTCTGTGAGGTCTGACGTCGGCAAGCGGTGTTGACGGCCGGGTCCTGCGCAATGGAAATCCGTGAACCGGGTCAGGACCGGGAGGTAGCAGCCCTAAGCGGACTCTTCCATGTGCCGCGGGGTAGCTTGGCTTGAGCCGGCTACCGGCGGGCGCTCGGAGGTCTGTCTTCGAAGGTGGGTGCACGGTCCTTTGTCGCCCCAGGAGCTCGAGACCTCCATCGAGATCTTCCGCCGGACCGCTCGGTGCTTCGTCCTCCTGCGCCGGGCCCAGGAGGACGACTGATATAATCGCGCCACTCGGCGAGCGCTATCAAGGAGTCGCCCGGCGCATGTCAGTCTCCCTCTATCGCAAGTACCGGCCGGCACGCTTCGAGGACATCATCGGGCAGGACCACGTGGCCCGCACTCTCGTCAACGCCATCAATCAGGACCGGGTCAGTCACGCTTACCTGTTCAGCGGTCCGCGCGGGACCGGCAAGACCTCCACCGCCAAGATCCTGGCCATGGCCCTCAACTGCGACGCCGGGCAGGGCAAGGCCACTCCGGCACCCGATGGGACCTGCCCCCACTGCGAGGCCATCCGCCGGGGAAGCGCGATGGACGTGGTGGAGATGGACGCCGCCTCCCACCGCGGCATCGACGATATCCGCGATCTCCGCGACAAGGTGCACTTCGCTCCGGTGGAAGGCCGCATGAAGGTCTACATCGTGGACGAGGTCCACATGCTCACGCCCGAGGCGTTCAACGCCCTGCTCAAGACCCTGGAGGAGCCTCCGGCGCACGCCGTCTTCGTGCTGGCGACCACCGAGCCGCACAAGGTGCCGGCCACCATCCTGTCGCGCTGCCAGCGCTTCGATTTCCGCCGGCCTTCTATCACGGAGGTGGTGAGCGTCTTGAACTCGGTGTCCGCGCAGGAAGGCATCGAGGTGTCCGAGACGGCGCTGACGGTCATCGCCCGGGCTTCCGGAGGCAGCTTCCGCGACGCCATCGGTACGCTCGATCAGCTGGCCACCTATTCCGGCGGCGCCATCAGCCTGCAGGAGACTCTCGACATCCTGGGGATCGTCCGCCACGATCTGCTGTTCGAGCTCGTGGACCTCGTGCACGAGGGCGACACCCAGGGAGCGCTGCTTTTCGTCGAGCAGCTGAGCCAGAGCGGGACCGACTACGTCCAGTTCATGAAGGATCTTCTGGGCCACCTGCGAGACCTCTATGTGACGATGCACGCGGCCGAGACTCCCGCCAGCATCGCCCTGCCCGAGGAGCAACTGGCCAGGCTCCACAGCCAAGCGAAGCGGGTTCCCACCGCCCAGGCGGTGCTCTTCATCGATCTGATCGGCGAAGCCCTGCGGGCCGTCCGCCAGGGATCCGACCCGCGGCTCGAGCTCGAGCTGACCCTGATCAAGATGACCGCCCTGGGGCCGACCGGCGCCGCCGGATTGGGGACGGCATCCGGCCGGGCGATCGACCGCAGTCCTGGGATCGAGCAGGCTCCCGAACCGAGGGTCGCTGCCCCGCGCCCCGGGACCGCCGCGCCGTCGACCGACGCGCCGTCGACCGAGCCGCCGTCGACCGAGCCCGCGCCGTCGACCGAGGAAGCGCCGGCGGTAGAAGAGGCGCCGTGGGCAGAGCCTACCTCGCTCGTCGAGGAAGCGACGTCGGCCGAGCCCGCCCCCTCCCCTGGGGGAGCCCCGCCCAGCGAGGAAGTGCCCGGGTCGCCGGCGCCCGAGTCCCGGACGATGCCGGAGGGACCCGCCACCTTCAAGCCGGACATCGACCACCTCCGCCGAGCCTGGCCTCTCGTCCTCGAAGCTGTGAAGAAGCGACAGGCCGGCTTGTCTGCTGTGCTCACCGAGGGACGCCTCGAAAGCCTCGAGGACGACGAACTGGTCATCAGATTCCCCGCCGGCTACAGCTTCCAGACTGATCAGGTGTCTCGAGGCGACAATCCGCGGGTCCTTTCCGAGGTCCTGCGCGAGATCACCGGAAGGGATCTGCGCATCACCACCCGCATTGCCGTAGAGCCGGTCCCCCCGGCGGCCGACAGAGAGGAAGATGCTAGAATCCTGAGCAAAGACGAACTCATCCGGGTGCTTCAGCAGGAGTTCGACGCCCGAGAGATCGACTGAGGGGCCTGCGCGCCAGACGAGCCGAGGAGAGGCCGGTGAACCCGAACCCGAACTACCAGAAGATGATGAAGCAGGTCCAGAAGATGCAGGCCGACATGGCCAAGATGCAGGAAGAGCTGGCCGACGAGGTGATCGAGGCCTCCGCCGGTGGAGGCATGGTGACGGTGCAGGTCACGGGGGCAGTGGAGCTCAAGAGCATCAAGATCGATCCGACGGCAGTGGATCCCGAGGACGTGGAGATGCTCGAGGACATGATCATGGCTGCCACCAACGAAGCCCTGCGTTCGGCGCAGGAGTTGGCCAACAGGAAGCTGGGCGGCATCACCTCGGGCCTCAATATCCCCGGTCTGCCCTTCTGATCCGGAGCAGTCGGCTCCCCCGGTCTGCAGTCTCCGGCTCCCAGCGACACACACATGTTCAGCCCCACCGTCCAGAAGCTCATCGACGAGTTGAGCAAGCTCCCCGGTGTCGGCCCCAAGACCGCTCAGCGTCTTGCCTTCCATCTCCTGAAGCTTCCCCCGAAGAGGCGTTGCCACTGGCGCAGGCGCTCATCGACGTCAAGGAGAGCGTCCGCTTCTGCAACAGTTGCTTCAATCTCACCGAGCGCGAACTCTGCGACATCTGTCTCGACGCGCGCCGCGACACCACCATCATCTGTGTGGTGGAGGAGCCGGGTGACATCATCAGCATCGAGCGCACACACGAGTACCGAGGGCTCTACCACGTTCTCGGAGGGGCGCTCTCCCCGCTGGACGGAGTCGGGCCGGAGAAGCTTCACCTGGAGGAGCTGTTCGAGCGGGTGCGTGGGGGAGAGGTACGAGAGGTCATCGTGGCCACGAACCCGAACATGGCCGGAGAAGCCACGGCCCTGTACATCGCCGAGGAGCTCCGTCCCTCGACTGCTGCGGGAACTCTCCGCATCACCCGGCCTGCCGCCGGTCTGCCGATGGGGGGCGACCTCGAGTATGCCGATGAAGTCACCTTGGGCCGGGCGTTGATCGGGCGGCGCGAGCTCTGACCGGTCGGCGGGCGCGCTGACCGATCGGCGGGCGCGACCGGGGACGTAGCCGTGCGGACGTCGACCAAGACGCGCGAATCTGGGAAATCCGTTAGAATTCGGCGGTCGACAAACTCAGACCGGAGCACTGATCCAGGTGGCGAACGAAGAGGGGTCGAAGCACCAGGGCGCGGCAGCAGCGGACGCTGCTGACGAGCAATATGTCGTCGTCGGCAGTCCGGAGCGGAAGGCCGAACGCACCAACGTCGTGGTCATGAAATTCGGGGGCAGCTCGGTGGCCGACGCCACCTGCATCAAACGGGTGGCGAACATCATCGTCGACGCCCGCAAAGCCGGCCACCCCGTTGTCGCCGTGGTCTCCGCGCGCGGCGACACCACTGACGAACTGATCGAGATGGCCAAGGAGATCTCCGACGATCCCCCGGCCCGGGAGATGGACATGCTCCTCTCCACCGGGGAACGGATATCTGCGGCGCTGCTGGCGATGGCCATCCACGTTCTGGGCCACGACGCCATCTCCCTCACCGGCTCTCAAGCCGGCATCGTCACCGACACGGTGCACACCAAGGCCAAGATCCTCGACATCAAGCCCAACCGCATCCGCAAGGCCCTGGATGAGAACAAGATCGTGTTGGTGGCCGGCTTCCAGGGCGTATCCACCGCCCAGGACGTGACCACGTTGGGACGCGGCGGCTCCGACACCACCGCGGTGGCCCTGGCTGCCGCTCTCGGGGCGGAGGTCTGTGAGATCTACACCGACGTGGAGGGGGTCTTCACTACCGATCCCCGCATCGTGCCCGAAGCACGCAAGCTGGACACCATCTCCAATGAGGAGCTGCTCGAGCTGGCGGCGAGCGGCGCTAAGGTGATGATGGCCCGCAGCGTCGAAGTGGCCCGCCGCTACGACGTGCCGCTGCACATTCGCTCGAGCTTCACCACTGCCCCCGGTACCTGGATAGGACAGGATGATTCAAGCATGGAACAGGCGATAATCTCCGGTGTCACCTATGCGCTCGACGACGCCAAGGTGACCATCCACGATCTCCCGGACGAGGTGGGCGTCGCCGCCAAGGTCTTCACCGCCTTGGCCAACGCCCACATCAACCTCGATGTGATCATTCAGAACGTCTCTGAAGGCGGGATCACCGACATCTCGTTCACCGCTTCCGAAGGCGACCTGCCGAAGATCGCCCGAGTTCTCGGCGACCTTCAAAGCGAGTTGGGATTCACCTCGCTCGATACCGACAAGGAAGTGGCCAAGGTGACGCTGGTCGGTGCGGGCATGAAGACCTACCCCGGTGTGGCCGCCAAGATGTTCGAGGTCCTGGCCGAGAACGGCATCAACATCGAGATGATCTCCACCAGCACCATCAAGATCAGCTGCGTCATCCGCAAGCAGCACGTGGAAACCGCCGTCAAGGCCCTGCACGCGGCCTTCAAGCTGCACAAGGGCATGGTCAGCCGGGAAGAGGTTTTCAGCTAGCCCCATCCGAGGCGCCACAGGAAAGGGGCGATGTGGAAGCGATCGTCGTCGAGAAGCTCCGCAAGCAGTTCGATCCGCCCAAGGGTCCGGTCGCCGTCGACGACGTGTCTTTCCAGATCGACGAAGGCGAGATCTTCAGCCTTCTCGGTCCCAACGGCGCCGGCAAGACCACCACCATCTCCATCCTTTCTTGCCTGCTCAGACCCGACAGCGGAGAGGCGCGGGTGGGTGGGTTCTCGGTCACGCGCGAAGCGGATGAGGTCAAACGACTCATCGGGGTAGTTCCTCAGGACATCGCCCTCTACGAAGACCTGAGCGGTCGAGAGAACCTGCTGTTCTGGGGCCGGATGTACGGGATGAGCGGTGCGGAGCTGAACGAGCGGGTCGATGAGGTCCTCGAGCTGATCGGCCTCGTCGACAGGCAGAAGGACCGCGTCGAGAAGTACTCGGGCGGCATGAAGCGCCGGGTGAACATCGGCGCCGCCTTGCTGCACAAGCCGCGCTTTCTCTACCTCGACGAACCGACCGTGGGCATCGACCCGCAGAGCCGCCGCTCGATCCTCGACGGAGTCAAGGATCTCAACGCCGCGGGCGTGACCGTCCTCTACACCACCCACTACATGGAAGAAGCCCAGGAGCTCTCGGACCGCATCGGGATCATGGATCAGGGAGTCATGGTCGCCGTGGGCACGCAGGCCGACCTGGTGCGGATGGTGGGAGAGCAGACCCGGATCGACCTGGCCCTCGATCGCCACGGGGCGGCCCTCGCCGGCCAGTGGCGTGAGTTCCCCGGCGTATCGACAGTCTCGGAGCCCGAGGACGGACGCGTGTGGCTGCTGGTGGACGATGCGAACACGCTGATGCCGCGGCTCTTCGACAGCGCCCGGACGGCGGGTGCCCGGATCACCGAGATCAATCTGGCCGAACCCAACCTGGAGATGGTCTTCCTGCACCTCACCGGTCGCGCGCTGAGGGACTAGACAGGCCAAGAGGTCGAGCATGCGGGCACTCAGCATCGCCTGGAAGGACGTTCGCCACGTCTATCGCGACGTGGCCGGTCTGGCGATGATGCTGGTGGCGCCGCTTGTGCTGTCCTTCGCCCTAGGGGCTGCCTTCGGCGCCGGCGACAGCTTCTCCATCCCTCCGGTCAAGACTGTCGTGGTCGACCAGGACGGGGGCGCCGGGGCGGGGGCTCCCGCCGCCGGCGCCCTGATCGTCGACGCACTTGGCGGCCCCGAAATCGCCGACCTCTTGACCGTCACGCGAGCCGATACGCCCGAAGCAGCGCGCGCCGACGTCGATAGCGGCGAGGCCGGCGTGGCCGTCATCATCCCGCAGGGACTCTCGACGGCGCTCATGGGTACGGGCTCGGCCCAGGTGGAGGTGTACAAGGATCCAACGCTCGATATCGGGCCGGCCATCGTCACGTCGGTGGTCCAGTCGGTGGTGCAGTCGCTGGACGGGGCGCGGGCCGCGGCCCTCTCCTCCGTTCAGCTGGCAACTTCTCTCGGCGTGACCGATCCCACCGAGCTTTCCGGCCTCGCCGGTAGCACCGCCGAGGCGTTCGGGGCCAAGGCTGGGGCTACCGCTCCCATCACACTGGAGGAGCGCGCCCCGGTCACGCCGGGGGCCGAGGCCCCCAAACGGCCGAACGTGGCCAGTCAGGTCCTTCTGGGCATGATGGTCTTCTTCATGCTCTTCGGTGCCGCCACTCCCGCGCGCAGCATCCTCGACGAGCACCGGGAGGGCACGCTCGCCCGGCTTTTCACCACTCCGACATCGCGGAGTGTGATCCTTGGGGGCAAGTACATCGCCGTGTTCCTGGTGGTGCTGATCCAGTCGACCATTCTTCTGTTGCCGGCCGTTTTCTCCTGGGGGCGGACTGGGGAGAGCTGGGGCCCGTGATCGCTCTCACCCTGACCGGCGCGCTCTGCGCCGCCTCTCTGGGACTCGTGACTGTCTCGTTCGCCAAGACCCCAGCCCAGGCGGGCGCCGTGAGCGCGGCCATCTTCGTCTTCCTGGGCCTCATCAGCGGCAACTTCGTGGGATCGTTCACCATCGAGGGGCCGTTCGCCACCGCCCGCCGGGTCAGCCCCCTGGGATGGTTGCTGGAGGGCTGGGGGAACGTCCTCTACGGAGGCTCCTGGGGTAGCATCGCGCTCCCCCTTCTGGCGGTCTTGGCCTTCACCCTGGTGTTTTTCATCGTCGCCTCGCTCTTCTTCCGGAGGCGGTACGCATGAGACGAGCATGGCGTATCGCCTCCAAAGAGCTTCTTCAGACCCGGCGAGACCGGCTGGCGGCGCTCTTCACCCTGGTCCTTCCCGTGATATTCACCGTCGTGCTGGGGATCCTCATCGGTGGGTTCGAAGACGCGGCCGATCGTCTCCCGGTAGCGGTGGTCAACGTGGACGGCAGTCCGGCGGCCCAGCAGCTCATCGATAAGCTCCAGGCCTCGCCGCTCCTCGAGCTCGAGATCACGACCGAAGCCGAGGTCGATACCGAGGTCCTCGACCAGGAGGTGGCGGCCGCCGTCGTCATACCTGCCGGCTACGGGGCCGCCATCGACGCAGGCTTGCCGGCCTACGTTTCCTTCATCCGGGTAGAGACATCCAGCGGTGCTCAATCGGTCCGGACGGTGGTGCAGAAGGCCGTCTCGGAGCTCAACGTCGGCATGCTGGCCGCCGAGGCGGCGGCCGAGCAGGTCTCGATCAAGACCGGCCGGCGCCTTGACGACAACCTACTGGAGTCGGCCCGCGCGTCCGCCGAGTCCTTCCTGGCAACCCCGGCGGCCACGGTCGACGTGGCCGACGGCGGCGGCTCCACCGTGGACGATGCCACCGGCTTCGACCAATCCTCACCCGGCTCGATGGTCAACTGGGTCCTCTTCAGCCTCCTCACGGTAGCTACCGGGGTCGCCTGGGAGCGGCGCCGAGGCCTTCTGCGCCGGCTGAGTGCCGCAGGAGTGGGCGGCACTGAGATGATCGGCGGCAAGATGATCGCCATGTTGATCATCACCTTCGTCCAGCAATTGCTGCTCGTCCTGCTGGGTCAGTTCGCCTTCGGGGTCGACTATTTCAACAGCCCCCTCGCCCTGTTCATGACCATGATCTCCCTCTCGGTGTTCGCTTCCACTCTGGGCCTCCTGATCTCCTCGGTCTTCCGCTCGGAGCAGGCCGTCATCGCCACCACGGTCATATCCGCGCAGCTCCTGGCCGCACTGGGGGGAGCCTGGTTCCCCCTGGAGATAACCAGTGAGTCTTTCAACAGGGTCGCCCACTTCCTGCCCACCGCCTGGGTGATGGACTCGCTGCACGGCATCATCCTCAAGGACTGGGGAACCGCTGACGTGCTCTTTCCGCTGGGGATCGTGTGGATCTGGATCGTGGTGCTGTTCGCGTCCGCCGTGTGGCGCTTCCGCCCGGAATAGATACAATCCCCGCATGGATCCACTGCACGAGCTCACTTCCATCATCGAGGACCTGAACCAGGCCGGCTCGTTCAAGGACGCCGCGCAGCGGCTCACCAGCTGGGCCCGGACCCTGACCGGATGCCAGGCCGCCATTCTGCGCCTTAGAGGGGAGACCGAGGGCGACCCCTGGGTGGCCTTGTGCGCCCTCGACGGTCCCTCGGCGTCGTTCGTCCGCGACGAGACGATGGTCGGTGAGTCCGACTGTATCTGCGGACGGGTGGCGACCGGAGCCGTCGATCCCTCCCTCCCCTTCTACACCGGGGGAGGCTCCTTCCATTGGGGACGGATGGACTCGTTCTCAGAGGACTTCTCCCCCGAGCAGGTGGGTCCCCTTCGCGGCCGCTGCATGGAGGAAGGGTATAGCTCCCTGGCGGTCTTCCCACTGCGGGCGGGGGACACCCTGGTAGGCTCCCTCCACCTTGCCGACTCCCGGCCGGACCGGTTCGCCGGAGCGGTGGAAGTGATCGAGTCCGCCTGCAGGCTGGCGGGAGATATCCTCCTGCGCCACGAAGCTTCGGAACGAGAGCACGCGTTGCTCGAGGCCGTCCAGTCGGCCCTCTTACCACCCGTCCCTCCCACGGTGGAAGGCTTGAGCGTTGGGGTAAGCTTCGAATCGGCTACCGAGATGGCCCGCCTGGGGGGCGACTTCTACGACGTGCTCGACCTGGGCGACGCCGGGGTCCTGATCCTGGTCGGGGATGCCTCCGGCAAAGGAGTGGGCGCAGCCGCGAGCGCAGCCCGAGCCCGCTACGCCCTGGAAGCCCACGCGAGCCTGTCTTCCGACCCGGCCTCGTTCATGGGCATGACGAACGAGTCGCTTCTGCGACTGCTGCCGCCGGAGCAGTTCGTGACCGCCGTCGCCTGCCTGGTGGATCGCCGGTCGGGACACGTGACCACGTGCCTGGCCGGGCACCCGTCACCCCTCCGGCTCACCGCAGGGGACGAGTCCGACAACCCGGGGACCGAGGTCGACGCTCCCCCCAACGCTCCTCTGGGCCTCTTCGCCGATTTCCGTTTTGAGGAGAAGACCGACAGACTGACTCAGGGCGATGTCCTCCTCATCTACACCGATGGGGTGACCGATTCCCGGCGCGGCACTGCCTTCTTCGGGTCGGAGGGCGTGATCCGGATACTGAAGTCACTCCATCATGAGGTTCGCGCAGACGCGCCCCATCCCGAAACCCTCGCCCATTCCGAACACATCGCCCGAACGGTCCGCTCTGCCGCGGCCGGCTACCACGATCCCTCTCTGCCCGGAGACGATCGTTTGGTGATGGCCATCCGTTTGGATGGCGAGGCAGAGGAATAGATACGTGGATCTGGACGAGGAAAGCTTCGAGACCATCTCTCCCGAGGTCGAGCCGGGAATGAACTTGATCTCGGCCGACTTCGACCTGGTCATGGTCAATCGGACGAACGAACGCCTCTACGGCAAGTCCATGGTCGCGCTGCTGGGCAAGAAGTGCTACAGCGAATTCGAGCGGCGGAACGCGCCCTGCCCGCACTGCCCCGGGAGACTCGCTCTAGCTACCGGGCAAGCTCAGGAAGCAGAGACCGAAGGGGTGCGCGACGACGGGAGCCGGTTCGCCGCCCGGATCCGTGCCCATCCGGTCATGGGACCCGATAACAGGCCAACCGGCTTCATCGAAGTCGTGGAGGACATCACCGAACAGAAACGCATGGACAGCCTCGCCCGGATAGACGCCGACCTGGTCTCGGCGCTGGCGACGGCTCAGAATACCCGGAAGGCCCTGCGCGAGACCCTGGAGGCTGCTCTGCGGGTGGAAGGCATCGATTGTGGATGCGTGTTCTTGCTCGGTCAGGCCGGGGCGCAGCCCACTTTGGTGGTCCAACGGAACCTGACCCCGGAGTGCCTGGGGGCGCTCGCCTGGCTGGTACCGGGATCGGCGGCCGCCTCGAGCGACGGGGCCGAGTCAAGCACGACGCCCGCTTCGAGCACCGCGGCTGCTTCGAGCACCGCGGCCGGTCCGACTGCCGCGGCCGATCCGACTGCCGCGGCCGGTCCGAGCAGCATGCCTACCGGATCGCCCCCTTCCCTGGCCGGCATCGAGGGCGCGCCCCGCGCACTGGCCGTGATCCCCATACTCTATCGAAGCCGGCCGGTGGCAGTCATGGCTGTGGGTACGTCGATCTATCCGGATATCCCGTCCACCCTCCGTGCCGGACTGAAGGGCTTGGGCGCGACCGCCGGCAATGCGATCACGCGTATCCGGGCCGAGCAGTCACGCGGCGACGCCGTGGCCGATCTCGAGACCGTCATCATCAACGCGCCTGTGGCGGCGTGGACCCTGGATGCCGCCGGTCGCGTCACCATGTGGAACAAGGCTGCCGAGAAGCTGTTCGGCTGGAAGGCTTCGGAGATACTCCATAGCTCCTCTCCCTTCCCCGAAACCGGCCGAGTGGCGAAGTCCGGTCTGTCCCCCGCCTCCCTCACGTATGAGACCTCCCTGGTCACGAAAGACGGCCGCCCAGTCGAGGTCCGCCTTGTGGTCTCAGCGTTCCGGGATGTGGTAGGCAGCGCCTCCACCACCATCGTCATGGCCGAAGACCTCTCACTCGGGAAACGTCTGGCGGAGTTGGAGGGACAACTGCTTTCACATGGACATGACCCCTCCGTAGACACCCCGATGCAGCGGACAGCCGGCCAGGTGGACGCCGCCTCGGCGGCCACCCCCTCTGCGGCGATCCTCGTCATCGACGCCGACGAGCCCCGGGGGCGCGAGTTGGTCGAGATCCTCGGTTCGTTCGGCCATACGGCTTTGAGATGCGACTCGGTGGATGAAGCCGCGGTCGACATGACAGACTGCCGCGGGCGAGGGCGCAGCCTTCGGTCTGGCCATCGTCGATCTCATCGCTCCGGACGGCACCAGCGCTCTGGATCAGAAGGCCGCCCTGCGCAGTCTGGGGTTGACCGGGCCGGTGATCGTCAGCAGCGACTCCGAAGTCCGTGGCCACGAGCAGCACGGCTTCGCCGCGGCCGTGAGACGGCCTTACAGCGCACAGGCGGTGGCCCAGTCAGTCAGGCAAGCCTTGGGCGACACTGCCTGAGGCCTCACGCGGCCGGAGACAGAAGGGGGCGGGGCGGGCGCTCCGCGCCCGCCCCGCCCCCCGAAGATCTTCCGCCAAACAAGCCTATGCTGGGAACGGTACCTCCACAGGCTCGGCCATCGTCGCGATATCCGGATCGGTCGCGTTGGCCACGATCATCAGGTCGTACTTGTACTTACCTGTGCCCTTCACCCACTGCCCGCCGGTGATCGGCTTGCGGGAGAAGTTCCACCAGCCGGAATACGGCTCGGGGTTCTGGGTCCAGTTCACCGGGCCGCCGATGGTCATCAGATTGGTCCCCTTGGTGGCCTCGATGATGGCCAGTTTGTCGGTGGGGTTGGTGCACCGCTGCAGGATATCCGTCCACACCTCGAACTGCCCGAAGAAGCACACCGGCTGCGTCCACTGCCGATTGTTGTCGGCCTCGAACTGGTCGGCGACCTGCTGGGCAGTCAGTCCCGTCACCTTGCTCGTGAACGGGAAGGTGGGATGGAACCAGGTCTCGACCGTCTGGCCGGCACCCAGATCGCCCAGCGCTTCAACTCCGTCGGGGAACAGGAGGGCCTTGGGTTGGGTAGAGACCTTGGGCTTGAAGCCCTGCTGCACCGACTGCTTCCAGAAGTTGGAGAAAGTCGGGGGGCTGCACACGCCGCAGATGATCTCCACTCCCTCGTTCTTGAAGGTGGAGATGATCGCCGAGAAGTCCTCCGTCTCCTCCTGGAAACGACCCGGATCCACGTACGTGTAGCCGTTCGCTTCAAAGGCCGGCGGGAGACCGGTCGCGAATGCTATACCGTCCGCGTTGTTGGGGAACAGGCCCCCGACGATCTTGTTGTTGGGGACCTTCGCCCAGATGTCGAAGAAGTTGGCCGCCATGTCCTTGAAGATGAACCAGGTGTGCCAACTCCATTTGAAGCCGCCCTCCGGCTGCCCGCCATTCCAGGCATCTCCCGGGCAGTCGTAGGTGACACAGGGACAGCCCAGAGCTTCGGCCGTGTCCCGCACCGGCACTACGTTGGCGGCACTGGCGCTGGCACCGATCAGATTGATGCCGGCATTGGTGATCAGGTCACCGGCCACCTGCGCGGCCCGGTTGGAGTCGGACTGCATGTCCTCCAGAAGGACGGTGATCTTGTGGAACTTGCCGTCACCCAAGACCATGCCGTCTTTCCAGATGTTCTTGTTGAACCAGTCGATCTGCCAAGAGCCGGCGGCCCCAAAGGCGGCCATGTTACCGGTCACTGGGGAGCACGTAGCCGCACTTGACCTCGTCGCCGGTTTCCGCACCGGCGGCCACCGTGGTCGTGGTCTCGGCCGCGGCCGTGGTGGTGGTCGCCCCGCCGGCGGTCGTCGTCGCGCCGGCGGTCGTGGTGGTCTCTTCTTCCCCGCCGCAGGCGGCGAGCAGGCCGCCGAGGCCCGCACCCATTCCTACGGCCGCGCCGGCTACCCCGGCGATCTTGAGGAACTCCCGACGGCTGACGGTCTTGCCGGTCAGCGCGGCGTCGCTTTCCTGCTGGGCAGGAGTGCGCGCGTCTCGATCTTCCATTGCCCCCTCCTTAAAGGAACTGAAAGCACAATCTAATCGCAGCATACGCCCCTCGGCTGGAGCCACCAAATGGTCGATACCATCCTTGATCCCATCTATCGGAACTTGATTTCGTCTAGCGGACCACACCGGCCGTCTTTCTCGCGGTCGACATGGACGTGCGGCAGGGGTGCCAGGCGCCTCTCAGAACGTCAGGATGTTAGAATCTCCGCTCCGGACGTTGGGCCAAGGAGGAGTCGTGAGCAAGGAGTATCGGGTAGCGGTAGCAGGCGCCACGGGCGCCGTGGGGCGAGCCATGCGGAGCATCCTGGCGGAGCGTGGCTTCCCCGTCAAGGAACTGGTCGCTCTGGCCACCGAGAAATCGGCGGGCACATGTCTCGACTACTGCGGCGAGGAAGTGATCGTCCAGGAGTTGACCCCCGACAGCTTCAAGGGCGTCGACCTGGCCCTGTTCTCCGCCGGCGGCGGCACTTCGCTCAAGTACGCTCCCGTCGCCCGCGATGCCGGCTGCGTGGTGGTGGACAACTCCTCGGCCTGGCGTATGGATCCCGAGGTACCCCTGGTGGTCCCCGAGGTCAATCCCGACGACGTCGACTGGCACAAGGGCATCATCGCCAATCCCAACTGCTCCACCATCCAGATGGTGGTGGTGATGAAGCCCCTGCACGACGAAGCCACGATCACCCGGGTGGTGGTATCCACCTATCAGGCGGTGTCGGGCACCGGAGCCAAGGCCGTCAACGAACTGGTGCATCAGACCGGGCAGATCCTGGCCGGCGAAGCCCCCGAGATCAACGTGTATCCCCACCAGATCGCCTTCAACTGCCTTCCCCAGATCGATGTCTTCCTTGGAGAGCGGCTCCACCAAGGAAGAGCAGAAGATGGTGGACGAGACCAAGAAGATCATGGGCGACCCCAGCATCGCGGTGACGGCCACCTGCGTGCGCGTCCCGGTGCAGAACGGCCACTCCGAGGCGGTCAACCTCAGTTCGCCCGGCCGCTGAGCGTGGAGAGGGCCCGCGAGCTGCTGGCCGCGGCCCCGGGCGTCCAGGTGATCGACGACCCGGAGAGCAAGGTCTACCCCATGCCCATCGTGGCCTCGGGGCAGGACGACACCTACGTGGGCCGCATCCGGCGCGACCCCACCGTCGAGAACGGCCTCAACATGTGGGTGGTGGCCGACAACCTGCGCAAGGGGGCGGCGCTGAACGCGGTGCAGATCGCGGAGCTGCTGGTAGAGCGCGACCTCGTCCGCGTGCCGCGCTAGGATCGCGGCGGCACCTGCGCAGCGCGGCGCGTCCGGTCGGCCCCTGATGGCAGGGAGATGGCGCTGGAAGAGATGGTGGGTCCTTGCGATCGCCGTCGTCGTGGTGGTGGGCTCGGTGCTCGGCTACGGTCTTGCCGATTCGCGCCGCATCGTGGTCAAGACCTACACGGTCGCCAGCCCCGACCTGCCGGCGGAGTTCGACGGGACCCGCATCGTCCTGCTCACCGACATCCACCGCACCTGGTTCTTCTCGCAGGACCGGGTGCGCTCGCTTGGTGGAACGAGTGAACGCGCTCGAGCCCGATCTGGTCTTGCTGGGCGGCGATTACGTCTACGCGGAAACGGACTATGCGGCTTCCTGCTTCGCCGAGCTTGCCCGCCTGGAGGCGCCCCTCGGCCGCTATCGCAGTGCTGGGCAATCACGACTACGGCGAGCACGACAACGAGGGGCGAGGACCCGACGCCCGACCATCGAGGCCATCCGTGACGCGAGCATCACGCTCCTCGATAACCAGGCGGTATGGATCGAGAAAGCGGGCGCCCGGATACGGCTGGGCGGAGTGAGCGACTACCAGATGGGACGTCCCCGACTCGGTCCGACCCTGGAGGGAACCGGCGCGGACGACTTCGTCCTCCTGCTCTCCCACAACCCGGACTTCGCGGAGGAGTTGCCTCCGGGGGCCGTCGACCTGATGCTATCGGGCCACACGCACGGCGGCCAGATCACCTTCTTCGGCCTGTGGGCGCCGTACTTGCCCTCGGATTACGGACAGAAATACCGCACCGGTCTGGTGGTGACCGAGAGCACGACGGTGATCGTGTCCAACGGCATAGGGACCATCTTTCCGCCCATCCGCTTCTTCGCCCCGCCCCAGATAGTGGAGATCACCCTTGAGAGTGGACCGCCCGCTGACTAGCCGTCGGTCGACGAACCGGCGCTCCGTCGGGTCCGCAACCTCGGCGCGCAGATTCGCACGCCCACCTCCGACTTTGGTCGCATGGCCTACTTGAACGATCGCGGTTACGCTCTCTCCGCCCCCAGACGATCAGGCCGGCCCGGCATACCCGGCGGAGGCTGGGAGCAGACAGGTGGCCGGCGAACGACCGAAAGCAGGCTGAGCGGTTGGGCGGGATCTTCTCCAGACAGGCTCGAATGAGACCGGAGTTGTTCGACCTCCTCTCTCCCGACCGGTTTCCCCAGGTCGAAGCCCAGACGGTCCTGCCCGGGCGTCCAGGGAAGCCGGCGCCGCTGCCGGCCGGGCTCCACCTCCAACTTGCCGACGCTCTGGCGGCTCAGGGCATCACCCGGCTGTGGACCCACCAGGCCGAATGCTGGGACGCCTCTCAGCAGGGCCAGCACTTCATGGTCACCACCGGGACCGCCTCGGGCAAGAGCCTGTGCTTCAACCTGCCCGTGCTCGACGGCCTGCTGCGGAGCCACAGCGCCCGGGCGATCTATCTCTATCCCACCAAGGCCCTGGCCCAGGACCAGCTGCGCCGCATCCGTCTGCTGGCCGGCAAGCAGGTCGAAGTGGCCACCTACGACGGCGACACTCCCACCGCCGCCCGCTACGCGGCCCGGCAGAAGGCCCGCGTGCTCCTCACCAACCCCGACATGATCCACCTCAGCCTGCTTCCCCGGCACGAACGCTGGGACGATTTCCTCTTCAACCTCAGGTACGTGGTCATCGACGAGGCCCACACCTATCGCGGGGTGTTCGGCAGCAACGTGGCCAACGTGCTCCGCCGGCTGAGAAGGGTGGCGTCCTTCTACGGGGCCGAACCGCAGTTCATCCTGGCCTCGGCCACCATCCGGAACGCCCGCGAGCACGCCGAGCACCTCACCGGTCTGGAAGTGGCGCACATCAGTGGCGACGGTGCGCCCCTCGGGCCCCGCAAGATAGTCTTCTGGGAGCCGCCTTTGGTGCAGGAAGACCTGAATCTCCGGCGCAGCTCCAACAGCGAGGCGGCCGAGCTTCTGAGCGAGCTCATCCGCAGCGGGGTGCGCTCCATCTGCTTCACCAAGTCCCGCCGTAACGCCGAGCTCATCTACCAGCAGACGGTCGACCGTCTCAAGGAGAGCGACCCCGGCCTGGCCGACCGCCTCTCTCCCTATCGTGCCGGCTACACGCCCGAGCAGCGGCGCAGTATCGAGACCATGCTGTTCGGCGGCCAACTCCTGGCCGTGGTCAGCACCAGCGCTCTCGAGCTGGGCATCGACATCGGGGCTCTCGACGCCGCCATCACCGTGGGCTATCCCGGGCACCATGGCCAGTCTCTGGCAGCAGTGGGGCCGGGCCGGCAGGGGCAAGGGCGAGAGCCTGGGGATCTTCGTCGCCGGCAACGACGCGTTGGAGCAGTTCTTCGTCAAGCATCCCGACGAGCTTCTGGGGCGCGAGGTGGAGGCGGCGACCATCGACTTCGCCAACCCCTTCATCCACACGCCGCCATCTGGCCGCGGCCGCGTACGAAGGCCCGCTGATGACCGACGATCAGCAGTTCTTCGGCCCGGGGCTCACGGAGGGCATGGAGCGGGCGGTGGCCGAAGGTCTGCTCAGGCACAGGAACGGCGCCTGGTTCTTCTGCGATTCGGGTTTCCCGGCGGCCAAGATCGGCCTGCGGTCCACCACCGGCGAGCAGTACACCATCGTGGAAGAAGAGACCGGTGACATCGTCGGCACCGAGGGAGCGGAGACGGCCTTCTCGGCCCTGCACCCCGGAGCGGTGTACCTGCACATGGGCGACAACTACCTCGTCACCGAGCTCGACATCGATAAGCACATCGCCCTGGTGCGTCCATTCTGGGATACCTACCACACGTTGCCCCGACGAGAGACCGACACCCGCATCTTGAGCGAGAGCCTGCGGATAGCGCACGGCCCCCTCTCCTTGCACCTGGGAGAGATAATCGTCACGAGCAGGGTGATCGCCTTTCAGAAGAAGCGTCTGGGCAGCGACGAGGTCCTGGGTACCGAAGAGCTCGACCTGCCCGCTCAGGAGTTCGTCACCGAGGCCATGTGGTTCACCATCCCGGCCGAGTTGCTGTCCGCGGAGAGCGACCTCCTGCGCCTTCCCGGCGCCATCCACGCCGTCGAGCATGCCCTCATCGCCCTCCTGCCCGCTCTTCGCCATGTGCGACCGCTGGGATATCGGCGGGCTGTCCACGCCGGTGCACAGTCAGACGGAGCAGCCCACCATCTTCATCTACGACGGCCATGCGGGCGGGGTGGGCATATCCCGGCAGGGCTTCGAGCGTTTCCCAGAGTGGGTGCAAGACTCCTGGAAGTTGGTGCGTGATTGTCCGTGCGAGAGCGGCTGCCCATCGTGCATCCAGTCGCCCAAGTGCGGCAACTGGAACGAGCCGCTGGACAAGGAGCTCGCGCTGCGGCTGCTGAAAGCGATGCTCTGAGGCGCCGCCTGAGGTGCTCTGAGGCGGTGCTATCCTAACGGTATGAAGCCAAACTACATCTCGGTCATCGGCGGGGGACGCTGCGGACCGGAAGAGTATGCGCTGGCTGAAGAGGTAGGCCGACTGGTCGCCCGAGAGGGTGCGACGCTGGTGTGCGGCGGTCTGGCCGGGATCATGGAGGCCGCGGCTCGGGGAGCGAAAGAAGCCGGCGGCGCCACCATCGGCATCCTTCCCGGGCACGACCGCGCATCCGCCAATCCCTATCTCGACCACTCACTTACCACAGGCCTGGGACACGCGCGCAATCTGATCGTGGTCAGCTCCGGCGATGCCGTGATCGCTATCGGGGGAGGCTACGGGACCCTGTCTGAGATCGGACTGGCAGCCAAGATCGGGCGACCCGTGGTGATCCTCGGCGGCTGGCGGCTCCAGAACGACGAGTGGAGCGACGGGATCTGGTATGCCACCTCGGCCCAGGAAGCCATGGCGCTGGTCCACCGGGCGCTGGCCCCGGCGCGCGGGGCGCCGGCCGGCAAGGGGCCGGGGCGCGGATCTCCGACCGGCCGAGAGCCGGAGCATGGCCCCTCGATCGACCAGCGCCGGCGGCGTGATCCCGCGACCACATCCGCCTTATGAACCGGCCACCCGACCGCGACCAGGAGACCCGGGAACTCATCCACCGTTTCGAGGCGGCGCGGGCGCGCAGGAGAAGGCTGCGCCTGTTTCTGGCCGGCCTGGGCACAGCCGTGGTGCTGAGCGCGTTGGTAGTGGGCGTCGTGTGGGCTGTGGGCAGCCTGCAGGGTGAGAGCTCCGATGGCGTCGTCGTCGACTCCTCGACCGCCTCCGCCGGCGGCCCTTCCCCGACCGACACTTCCGGCGGTAGCGGTGGAGCCACGACGAGCGGCGGGGTCTCGACCACCGGGGCTTCGACCACCGCAGGCCCAACGACCACCCCAGGGGAGACCACCTCCTCGCCAACGACCACCACCACCGCACGCGCGACCACGCACCACCGCACGCACGACCAGCACGGCCCGTTCGACCACCACGGTGAAGGCCACAACTACCACGTCGACCTCCCCACCCGCGTCGGCCGCGGGGAGCGCCAAGAAGGTCGTGGTGATCGACCCGGGTCACCAGGCCAAGGGCGATTCGGGCCTCGAGCCTGTCGGCCCCGGGTCCAGCGAGAAGAAGGCCAAGGTCAGCAGCGGCACGGCCGGGGTGGTCACGGGCATTCCCGAGAGCGAACTGGTCCTGGCGGTCGGGCTCAAGCTGCGCGATGCGCTGAAGGCCGCCGGCATCAAGGTCGTCATGACCCGCACCACTCAGGATGTCCGCATCTCGAACATCGAGCGGGCGCAGATCGCCAACGAGGCCGGAGCCGATCTGTTCGTCCGCGTACACGCCGATGGTTCCGACAACTCCTCCGTCCACGGTATCCACGTGCTCTATCCGGCCTCCATCGAAGGCTGGACGGACGATATCGCCGCCGCGTCCAAGAAGGCGGCGCAGCTGGCCCAACGAGAGCTCATCGCCGCCACGGGCGCCAAGGACCGGGGCATCGATGCCCGCAGCGACATGACCGGCTTCAACTGGTCGGACGTGCCGGCGATCATTCCCGAGATCGGCTTCATGACGAACGCCGCCGAGGACAAGCTGCTGGCTACCGCCGCGTATCAGGACAAGATCGTCAAAGGGCTCGCCCGGGCGATCCTGAGCTACTTGGGAGTAAGCTAGACTGTGAGCGCGCCGGAGCAAGCCGCAGCGCGCCGGAGCAAGCCGGGCCGCCGAGCGCGCCGGAGCGCGCCGGGGCGAGCCGGCAGCCGCGCGCGGCCCTAGCGCGCGCAGCGCGCCTGGCCTGCGGCCGCGCGGTCTTCGTCCGCGCGGCCCACACAACAAGGAGGTCTGCTACGTGAGCAGGTTGACGGTGGTCGGGGCGGGATACGTGGGGTTGGTGACGGCGGCCTGCATGGCGGAACTGGGCCACCACGTGGTCGCCATGGACGTCGACGCCGACAAGATCCGCCTGCTCCAGCAAGGCGGCGTCCCCATCTACGAGCCGGGCCTGGCGGAGCTGATGGCCTCCAACCGCGAGCGCATAGAGTTCACTGCCGATCCCGCCTATGCCTACAAGGCGAGCGAGTTCATCTTCATCTGCGTGGATACTCCCCCCACCTATTCGGGCGACGCCGATCTATCCCGCATCTGGCAGGCCGTCGACAATCTCCCGCCCGACGAAGGCGAGCACGTCCTCGTCACCAAGTCGACCGTCCCCGTGGGGACCGGGGCGCTGGTCCAGGCCGAGCTGGCCCAGCGCGGCTACCGTCACATCGGCTATGCCTCCAACCCCGAGTTCCTCCGCGAGGGCACGGCCATAGCGGACTTCATGCAGGCCGACCGGATAGTCGTGGGTGCAGACGACCCCGGTGTCGCGGAGCGGGTGGCGCGCCTGTACCAAGGGATAGACTGCCCCGTGCTCGCTACCGACGTGGCTTCTGCCGAGATGATCAAGTACGCGTCCAACGCTTTCCTCGCCACCAAGATCAGCTTCATCAACGAGATCGCCAACGTCTGCGAGGCCACCGGCGCCGACGTGACCGTCGTCGCCCAGGGCATGGGCATGGACCATCGCATCGGACCGCACTTCCTGCAGGCCGGCATCGGCTACGGAGGCAGTTGCTTCCCCAAGGACGTGTCCGCGCTCAAGCAGATCGCGGGCAACTCCGGCTACCATTTCCAGCTGCTGAACGCGGTGATCGAGGTCAACGAGCTCCAGAAACGCCGCGTGATCGGCAAGCTCAAGCGCTACCTGGGTGACGAATTGCGGGGGAAGCGCATCGCCCTGCTCGGCCTCGCCTTCAAGCCCAACACCGATGACATCCGCCAGGCTTCCTCGATCGTCCTGGCCGGACGGCTCCTCGCCGAGGGCGCTCGGGTGGTCGGGTACGATCCGGTCGCCGAGGAGAACATGCGCGCCCTGCTTCCCACCATGATCTACGCCGACTCTCCCCTGGCAGCCCTGGAGGATGCCGACGCCTGCGTCCTGGTGACGGAATGGGACGAGTTCCTCGGCCTGGACTGGACGCTGGCCAAAGGCGCCATGGCCCGCCCGATCGTCATCGACGGACGCAACGCCCTGGACGGCGCAGCACTGACAGGCCTGGGATTCACCTACGAGGGTGTGGGAACAAGGACGAGATCCCACCTGTGACGAGATCCCACCTGTAGGCTCACACCAGCTCTCCGACATCCGTCGGGGGCCCGGGTTCCTCCAGGCTACATCGAGCCATATTTGCGAGCCACACGACGCTCCCTCGCGGGTTTTCGTCTCTCCGATGGTCCATCTCATCTTTACGATTCTTGAATCGTTTCTCCCCCCACTACTAACGAGTTCCATAATCCATTCGATACATCTGCCCTGCAATCACTGCTCCGGTGTGGTTTCAATGACACGAACACGGCGGACTATAAGTAGTTTACTAATCAACAATCTCGTGGTATTGTCATTTATACATCGTCTGTATATGTGAGAAAGTGAGCTCAGTCATGGCCAAAGGCAAGGGATTTGAATTGATCCCCCAGGCCGTCCCCACTCGGCAACGGTCAGGTTTCTACAGAGAGATCATCACTGAGTTCTTAGACAGTGGTGAAAGAAGCGTGGCTGTTGTCGGCACCGACCGCAAGCCGGTCACCTTGGTGCAGGGACTGCGCAAGGTCCTGGAGACGGAGAATGTCCAGGGCGTCAAAGTCGTCCAGCGCTCGCAGGGGATCTTCCTGACGAGGGATTGAGCACGGCTCGGTGCGCGCCAGGGGCACTGCCGGCCGCTCGCGGACCTCGCGGCTGCTCGCCAGTAGAAGAGGCCGCCCCGAAGGGCGGCCTCGCGCTTCCTATTTGGGACCCACTTCGCCGGTCATCGGGCCGGGTCCGCAATCGCTGCTTCTTGTTCGCGATCACTTCTTCCTATTTGCGATCTCCTCGGTGTTGTCCCTGATCCGGAAGAAGATGATGACCAGTTCCAGCCCCACCCGGGCGAACAACAGAGCGATGAAGCCCCAGATCAACGCCCCGATCAGCCAGAAGATCCCCACGGCTCCATAGCCGGTGAACCCGGCCACGATCATCCCCAGCACGCTCACCCCGATGACGACCATGGCGATGATGAAGAGCGCCTTGATGATGGTCGGCGTGATGAACTCCTGGAACGAGAAGTCGAAGAGGCGTTCAAAGAAGCCGCGCCTCGGCGGCGGAGTACTGAGCGGGGGGGTGCCGTACTGAGCCTGAGCCGTGTAGGGCGGGGGAGTGGGGGTTGGCGGAGGGGCGGCCGGCGCGGACGCAGTCACGGGGCCGGCCTGAGCAGCGGCCCCAGCCGCGGCGACCCCGGCGGCTCCGGCGGCCCCAGCCCCGGCCGTTCCGGCGGCTGCGGCTCCGGTGGCGGCACCGGCCGCTGCGGGCACGACCGTCTGAGCTACCGGCTCTGCTGCCGGCGCCATCGGCATTCGAGTGCCACAAGTCTCGCAGAAGTCACCTGTCACCTGCGTGTGGCCGCAGTTCGCGCAGGTCTTCTCGACATCAGCCACGTCGCCTCCTCTCCATACCTTTCCGTACTCCGGTCACGTCGCAGAGCCGATCTCAAGGGGAATCCCGGCCGGCTCTGATGTCCAAGGTACGTGGACCTCGCCACCCTGTCAACGTGGCCGGTTCCACCGCCGCCTCGATCCAGAACCCGCGACCCGTCCGGCCACCGCCGCGATTCAGCGTTTGAAGGATGCTGCCGATAGGTGACATGCAGCGCCGGGACGAAAAAGTGGGGCGGCTGAGGCTAAACGAGACGCTGGACTCTCCGGCGAAACGGAGGCTACTCGGCGCGTGCGAATTGCTCTAAGACGGAAAACGTGATTGAATGGGCGTAGAAAGGCCGCGGAACGGGTTTTGTTCCAGTCGATATGCGGGTACGCAATGCAGCACCGCAAACATACCGATCTAGCCCTGTATTCGGGAGGTCGTCTGTCCACTATGAGGATAACTGATGGGGACTAGTCCATTCGCTCGCCTGCGTGCCCGGCACCTCCAGGTCATGGCAGTGGACGTGGCCGTGATCCTGGTGACGTACTACGCGGTGCTCAACTTCCGCTACGCGGGGACCGTGGTCGACTGGGAATCCTGGACCGCGGATTTCGCCATCTTCGCGGCCATCGCGGTAGTCGTGCATCTGGCCGTGAACTGGCTGACGGGCGTGTATACGATCGTCGGGCGCTATATGAGCCTGGCTCAGGCCGTGAGGGTAGGGCAGGCGGGGATCATCTCGGTCGCCATCCTGTTCATCGTGGTGCTGGTCTGGCCCCTCTCCACAGGCGACTCCAGCTATCTGGTGCCTCGGTCCGTGGTGGTGGGCGGGGGATTGGTCACCGTCATCTTCATGATCGGCTGGCGTTTCTCGCGCCGCGTGCTCCACGAGAGCATGCACAGGAACGGCGAGGCGACAGAGCAGGTCCTCCTTGTCGGGGCCGGCCAAGCTGCCGACATGCTCATCCGCGAGATCCAACGCACTCCCGCCCTCAACATCAAGGTGGCGGGGCTGGTCGACGACAATGCCGGTCTCCGGAACATGACGATCCAGGGCTTCCCGGTGCTGGGCACCATCGCCGACGTTCCCGCTTTGGCCGACGAAGCTCGAAGTGACCCAGATCATCGTGGCCATCCCTTCGGCCTCCGCTGAAGAGGTCGCACGGATCTATCGCACCTGCAAGCCCGCCGGCGTGCCGATCAAGATCCTGCCCAGCCTGGCCGACCTGGTCTCGGGGACCGTCAGCCTGGGCGACGCCCGCGACCTCGATATCAAGGACCTCCTAGGGCGACCCAAGATCGAGACCGACCTAGGCGCCATCTCGGACTACATCCATGGTCATACGGTCTTGGTGACCGGGGCCGGAGGATCTATCGGCTCGGAGCTGTGCCGGCAGCTCGCCCGTTTCGACCCCGGCCGGCTGGTGCTGGTCGATCACGACGAGTCGTCGCTCTACGACCTCCACGAACGTCTGCAGAGCCTGGGGTACACGCGCTACGTGCTCTGCCCGACGAGTATCCTCCAGAAGCGAAAAGTGGAGAAGCTCTTCGCCCTTCATCGTCCCCGCTTGGTCTTCCATGCCGCGGCCTACAAGCATGTGCCTCTGATGGAGCTGAGTCCCGACGAAGCCGTGCTCAACAACATCCAAGGCACCCTACTGGTAGCCGAAGCCGCTGCCCGCTTCGGGGTGGAACGGTTCGTGAACATCTCCACCGACAAGGCCGTGGAGCCGTGCAACGTCATGGGAGCTACCAAGAGGGCGGGCGAGTTGATCGTGCGCATGCTCGCCGACCGGCACCCCGACACGCTCTTCGCCTCGGTCCGGTTCGGCAACGTTCTGGGCAGCCAGGGGAGCGTGATCCCCATCTTCAAGAGCCAGATCGAGAGCGGGGGACCGTTGGTCATCACCCACCCGGAGATGACCCGCTATTTCATGCTCATCGAGGAGGCGGTCCAGCTCGTCCTCCAGGCGGCCGTCATGCTGGATGAGAACGGGTACGACCAGGAGCTGAGTCTCAATACGTTCGTCCTGGAGATGGGTGATCCGGTGCCGATCATCGAAGTGGCCCAACGGATGATCGACTTCTACTGGAAAGACCAGGCCCGGTCTATCGGGGTGGAGTTCTCCGGGCTGCGTCCCGGCGAGAAGCTGGACGAGCAGCTTGTCTACCCCTACGAGGAAGCGGTGACCACCAGCCACCCGCTGATCAAGCGGGTCTGCGCCAAACCGGGCCTCTCAGTCAACGGCCACGGTGAGCACTTCGAGCATGGTCTGCACCATCTCATCGGGCTCGCTCATGACCACGGAGACGGCCGCGCCATCGTCGGCGCGCTCATGCAATGCGTCCCGGAATACGCGCCTCTTGAGAAACTCGCTCTTGAGAAACCCGTGGCTCTGGTTTAGACTCTTGTAAACTCTGGTAGATTGTTTTCCACTTATGGAAGAACACATGGGCGTAATGGACAGGATGTAGAACTCGAGGAGGGACAGATGACCAAACGATTGATAGTACTGATCCTGGGCGCAGCGGTAATCCTCCTATTGATGACGTCGGTGGCTCTGGCCTCAGCGCAGAATCCTGCTACGCCGCAGGATATCTACGACGATTACGCGGGCATCTACCAGACACGGGTCAACCCGGCAAACTCGACGGGCCGAAGACCCCTTATACGGACGAGGAGCTGCAGGCCTACCTGGACGACGCCACCATCCATATGTACGGTGACTCGTCTGTCACTGATCCATTAGACGACCTGGTGACCGACATGCTGACCCGGGATGAGTTCCCGTTCACCGGGTTCCAGCTCATGATCGCCGGGATCGTCGCGGTTGCCCTGGTGGGTGGCGGCATCGCCCTGCGTCGTCTCTCGCGGCCGCAGAAATCCTGATCCTACCCGCGGGTCGGTGGTAGGGCTTGAGTCCCGCGGACAGCACCGTTCCTGAGGACGGGAGCCGCCTCCGCACCGCGACATATTGGGCAGCACCGCTCGCCGTTCTCTTCGCGCTCTGGCTGTGGCTCGCCTTCTCTTCGGGGGGATACCTACCCCGCCAATGGCTGCCGGCCGGCCTTGTCCTTGGCCTGTTCGGCTTGGTGGTAGCCGTCTTCATCGCCTACCCTCGGCGCCCCCGCCAGCTTTCGCTGGCAGTGCTGACTCTATTCGGCTTGTTTGCCGTCTGGGTCGCGTTCTCGGCGCTCTGGGCAGACTCCGTCACCCGGGTGTGGCTGGAGGCCGCGCGCACTTTCGGCTTCCTGCTGGTCTTTGCCCTCGCACTCCTATACCTCACCGATCCCCGGGCGAGAAGGGTGTTCCGCTACCTGGTGATGGGGGCCGCCTTCGTTCTGCTCGCGGCATGCGTGTGGCGACTGTGGTCGACCGGCAACATCGCCGGCTTGTTCAACGACAACCGTCTCTACTACCCACTGAGCTATCCCAACAACGCCGCGACGCTCTTCCTTGTCGCCTTTTGGCCGCTCATGTGGCTGGCGGCCGGCAAGGAAGAGAGGGCTCCGGTCCGGGGCATAGCGCTCGGCCTGGCGACCGGTCTACTCGGTCTGACCATCATGACTCAATCGCGCGGGGCCATGTGGAGCATGGCCATCACCTTGGTGCTCGCTTTCATCGTCACACCGATCCGTTTGCGAACGCTGTTCTATCTGCTGGTCCCCGCCCTACTCATGGTCTATGCGTTCCCCCACTTGAATCGCTACTGGCTGGAAGGCCCGGAGGCGGTGGGCGGGGCAGTCGCGGCGCGCAGCCTCTCTGGTGGCATCGATCACCGCCGCCTTCATAGGAATGATCGTGGCCTTACTCGAACGCTGGGTGAGGGTCAGCAGGAGGATGAAGGCCGTCTTCGGCACCGTGATCCTGGTGGGGGTGGTGGCGTCGGCCGTATACGGTTCTGTAACGCTCACCAGCGACGTGGGCGGCCCCTTCGCATGGGTCTCTCGGAACTGGGAGCAGTTCACCAGCGATCAGGACCCGGAGGCGCCCTCGACTCCAGACTCCGCGGCGGACTCCCGCTTTGCCGTGATCTCCTCGAGCGGGCGGATCGACATCTGGAGAGTAGGCTGGCAGGCGTTCCGGTCGTCTCCTGCTCTGGGGGTGGGAGCCGACAACTGGGTGTTCCAGTACGACCGCCTGCGGGAGCGGGCGCTGGCCAAATCGCAGCAGGTCCATTCCCTCGAGCTGCAGGTGCTGGGCGAGACCGGGATCGTGGGCGGAGTCTTCGCATTCGGCGGAGCACTGTTGGCTATGGGAGGGCTGCTGTGGCCACGATGCACGGCGGGATGGCGAGGGGCGCGGGAGACGTGGCTCAGACGCCGAAAGACCGCCGAGGCTTCCGGGGCGAACCCGCGCTTATGTAACCCCCGGTGGGGAAACGACCCCGCGGCTTACGGCTGGGAGACGGCCTTGTTCGTGGGCATCGCCTACTGGATCATCCATGCCAGCGTTGACTGGCAATGGCAGATGGCGGGAGTGAGCATCCCCATGCTGCTGTTCCTTGCAGCTGGTGTGGCCGCCGTCGATGCCCGGGCCGGCGTCTTGTGGCCCCGGTGGAATCGGTGGCTCAGGTTGCGGGCGCATACGGACCACGGGGCCGGTGTTGTCGAGAGTCAACCCGAGGGTGCCGGCCGGGAACCCGACTCGCGCGCGAGGCGCAGCGCCCGACTCCGCCCAGGAGCAGGCGGTGGGCGAAGGGCAGGTCGAGACGCTGCTGCCGATCAGGAGGTCGGAGAAATACCTCTCCAAACAGGGCCGTCGCCGTCGCAAGGAGGCACGCAGGCGCAGCAATGCAGAGCGTCTCCAGCCCCCCGGGGTCCTTTCGCCCGTGTTCCGACTCCTGCTCCTCGCTCTCTCGCTGATCGTGATCCTGAGCGCGGGTCTTCCCTACCTCTCCCTTCAGATCCAGAACTCGGCCCTGGGAATCGCCGACACCGACGGCGTGCGCGCCGCAGCCCGGGCGGAAGCCGCCCGGTGGCTGCAGCCGGCAGATCCGGCCCCGTTCCTCACCCAGGCCGCCATCTACTCGAGCGCCGCTTCGAGAGCCGCCGCCTCCGGCGCCCCCGACCGGACGGGCGCCGTCCTCGACAACCTTGCCCTGAGCATCCGCAGCTACGAGAACGCCATTGCCAACGACCCGGCCGATTGGGCGCTCCGCTACCGGGCCGGATTGGCAACGTTGAACCTGCTCTTGGCCTCCGAATACGCGGCCGGCCGGGATCCGGCTCTTGACTATGCCACGCTCGCCCCCTTGGTCCCCGGGCTGCGAGGACTGGTCCGCGCTGTCCGGCTCCGGGCTAGCGCTGCCGCGAGCCCGGCGCAGCCGCGGGGTCGCTGGCCAAGACCGCGGAGACCCGGCAGATCGCGGAGGAGTATCGGGCTCTGTCGCCGGCCGAGCTTCGCCAACGGGCGCTCGAGTTCCTGGAGGCCGCCAAGGAGCGGAATCCGCTGGCCGGCCAGGTGACGGAGGCGATCAACACCGTGCGAGCAGGTCGCAGGAGCCTTGACCGGTGGGTTCCGAAGGCGCCGGTACCCTCAGCGTTACCGTTTACTCGTGCTAACCTGACCACGATGCGGCGCGAACGCGCGAACAACCTGGTGAATAGACATGCCCGAATTTGAAGAGCAGACTCAGCAAGCCCCGGCCCCGGAGTTGACGGATTATCTCCGGGTGATCCGCGAGCGGGCCTGGGTCATAATCCTGGCGGTGATCGTCGTCGTAGGGGCGGCGATGGCGATGTCCTATACCGCCACCCCGATGTACCGAGCGTCCTCCAAGCTCGTCTACAAGACGAACACCCTGGATAGGGCGCTGTTCGGGGCTCAGGTCTTCGCCAACACCGACCAGCCTCGCGACGTCGAGACCGGAGCCGAGCTGGTGAAGCTCCCGCAAGTGGCCGAGGCCGTCAAGAAGCAGCTGAACTCCTCGTTGTCCGCCGGGCAGTTGCTGGGCATGATCAGCGTCACGCCGTCCAGCACCACCAACATCGTCCAGATCGATGCCGTCAGCGACGATCCAAACGAAGCGGCAGAGGTGGCCAACGCCTTCGCCGAACAGTTCGTCATCATCCGCCAGAACGCAGATAGGGCCGTCGTCGCGGGAGCCCGGGATCTGGTCAAGGACCAACTCGACAGCCTGAGCCCCACCGATGCCAGCTCCGAGTACGGTCTGATGCTCAAGGACAAGTACGAGAGTCTGCGGATCCTCGAGTCCATGCAGAACGGCGGGTTCACTCTCGTCCAAATGGCCGTTCCGCCCTCTCGCCCCTTCTCACCCCAGCCGATCCGTAACGGCCTCCTGGCCCTTGCCGTGGGCCTCGTGCTCGGGCTCGGACTCGCGTTCCTGCTCAACTACTTCGACAGGCGCATCAAGGACGTCAAGGCTCTGGAGAGTTCCTTTGGCCTTCCGGTACTGGCCACCGTTCCGATTGTCGGCGGCCGCTGGAAAAGTGGCGCCGGCGCAAAGCGGTCGCCGGGACCGGTGGGTTTCGTTTCCCACCCTGTCGATGCTCGAACCGTTCCGCACCCTGCGCTCGAGCCTGCAGTACTTCGACCTGGAGAAGAACATCAAGACCATCCTCATCACCAGTGGCCTGCCGCGCGAGGGCAAGACGGTCACCACGGTCAACCTGGCTCTCAGCCTGGTCCTGGCGGGCAACCGAGTCGTCATTATCGAAGCCGATCTCAGGCGGCCGATGGCCCCCGAATACCTGGGTGTGAAGAACAGAGTCGGGCTCTCCACTGTGCTGGCCGGCGGAACCACGCTTGGGAACGCGCTGCAGCTCGTCAGTCTCGAGACCCTGGTTCCCGCCCAAGTCCGAGAGAAGGTAGGTGACGGCGATGGCATTCCGTTGGAGAGAAGCCTCTGCTGTCTTGCCTCCGGCCCGCTTCCTCCCAATCCGGCCGAGCTCCTGAGCTCCAAGCGCATGGACGATCTGCTCGAAGAACTCAACCTGAACGTTGGAGTCGACTACGTGGTGATCGACACTCCGCCGATCTTGTCGGTGGCCGACGCCCTCGTGCTTGCACCCAAAGTGGACGCGGTCGTGATCGCGACCCGGATCAACTGGACCACCCGGGAGGAAGCGGAAGAGTTGAGTAGCCAACTGCGCCGCTCGGGCGCTCGGGTGATCGGCGTGGTGGCGAGTGGGACGAAAGCCAGGAGAGGCTACTACGGCAGGCGCGGGCTATCCCCACTACGGCTACCGCTAGGTAACGAACCTAATACGCCCCTTTGCGGGCGAGCACTACCAAGACCGTCTTGAGCATGATGGTGCTTCAGATATCCCCACTGTGGAGCCCGCTGGAGTAGCCAGTAGACGCCGTGCCTCCGGACTTCTAGCCCGTGCGGGTTTGGCGCTGGGGTGCCCCACGGGCGAGGTATGATTCAACGAGTGGATAGGTCAGTTGACACCAGGACCTGCCCCGAGTGTGGGAGGGTACTGCCCACAGCGGAGTTGGGTTCCGAAACTCTTCGCCTCACTTCTGAGTGCCCGCACTGCGCGTGGGAGCGGATGTGTCAGCCCGGACAGACCGATCTCGACAAAACGGCCGTGGACAAGCCTTCGTATCGGCAAGCGAATCCCGATATCTTTCCGCGCGGCTATCGTCGCTACTACGGAAAGAACCGCGGCAAGATACTGGAGCGCCTGCGCCGTCGCTTTGCCGCTCATCCGCAGCATGAACGTCTCGTGGCTCCGGCCGAGGCCGGGTACGTCGAGTTCGGAGCGGAGATGCGGAAACGCCGTGCTCCACGACATGGAGCGGGGGGGTCGCACACCAGTGAGGACGTGAAGCGGCTTTACGACCAGCAGGAGGGCTGCTGCTTCTATTGTGGGAAGGAGCTGAACGCCCAATATGAGCTCGACCACAGGACCCCGCTCAGCCGGGGTGGGACTGATTGGCCGGAGAATCTCTGTTGTGCCTGCGACTGGTGCAACCGTCGCAAGTACATGAAGACGGCAGAAGAGTTCATAGAGTACCTGACCAACCTGCGAAGAACCTCCTAGCGTGTGATGAGCGCCGGGGACCTTCTTGAGCAATCGTCTCCTCTGCCGATTATATGACGAGGGGCTCCTCTGGAGTCGCTGCTCCGGGCAAGTCGGGAAAGTCGGGATGGAGGCGATACGTTGGCGCCGGCGAGAGCGGAAAAGGGGGATGGGCTTCACACACCGAGCGGCAAGCAGTTCGCTCGGACTCTGCGTCTGGGTGACATCCTTGTCGAGCAAGGGATCATCACCGAGGCGCAGCTGGCTTTGAGTCTCCGCTATCAGAGTGAGACCGGGGCCAGGCTGGGAGAGGCCCTCGCTCAGCTCGACCTCATCACGCCTCCTCAACTGAACGACGCTCTTGCGTGGCAGAGTAAGCGCGGGCTGTCGGCCTTTGGGGAACTGCTGCCGAATCCAAGCGCAGCGATACTGCTCACTGAGAAGTTCTGCCGTACCCGTCAGGTGCTACCCATCGACTTTGACGAAGGCCATGCATTGATCCTCGCCATGGTCGATCCGGCCGATGTGATGACTGTGGACGATGTCCGCCTCATCAGCGGTCTGGAGGTCAGACCGGTAGCTACCACCCTGGCTGCCATCAGCGAGGCCTGGGAATTCGCGTACGCGGCCCGGGGTCGACTGGGAGCCGAGCGGGTCGACCTGGAGCCTGCCGGCCCCAGTGACAGAGAGCTGGCCGAATACGACTCGGTGGTCTCCCTGGTGGACGAGATCATCGCCACAGCGATGCACCGGAGGGCC
>CAVPLM010000021.1:0-22148 GCA_963706025.1 uncultured Actinomycetes bacterium
ACGACGTGGATATCCAAGTGGGCGTCCCCGGGAGCGCAGCGCCACCAGCCAGCGCTATTCCGGATTTGCTGTTGGAGCGCCTATCAGCCAGGCTACTTCCGTGGTAGCGAACCCATGGACGAACGTAAATATGTCTCTCATGTATTTCTGGACGGGCACATCGTCATCCGAGGTACCCATCCCACCGAAGATGCTGACCGAGTTGGTGGCCACGGTCAGGCCCAACTCATCGACGTAAGCTTTCACCAACATGCCCATTCTGGAATCGTACTCATACTTGGTCTGCCAAGACCAGGCACATTTCCAGAGAAGCGCTCTGGCCGCCTCGATGTGGGCCTTCATCTGGGCCAGCTTGATGGCGACGTGCTGGTGCTCGATGATCGGCTTGCCACCCTGGATCCGGGTCCTGGCGTAGTTCAGGGCCTCCTCGTAGCAGCCCCTCACCTCCCCAGGTTCGCCGCAGCGCCCAGAAGTCCGAAGGGCGGGGGGGCCCCGGGCCCGGAGTTCTTCCAGTCCTTCTGCGGACCTCCGCCACCCTCGCCCTCTGAACCCCAGGCCTCGCCCTCTTCGCCGATCAGGTAGCGAGCGGGGATGCGGGCGTCTTCCAAGAACAACTCGGCATTCGGTAGGAGTCTTCTTCCCAGCTTGTTGTGGAATCTGCCGATCGAGAACCCGGGGGTATCGTGAGGCATCAGGAACACGCTCAGGCTCTCGGATATCGGCGCGTGTTTGTCGGTCCTGGCATAGAGGAAGTAGAGCTTGGCCACACCGCCGCTGGAGATGTAGTGCTTACTCCCGTTGATGACGTACTCATCGCCTCTTCTCTCGGCGTAGGTGCGTATCGAGGCTCCGGGCTCGTCGTACAGGTAGTGGGAGTCGGTGCCCGCGTCTGGCTCCGTCCGAGCCAGACCCAGGAGGAACGTGTCGTCCTCGAGGAACTTGGGCAAGAACTCGTCCCGTTGCTCCTCGTTCAGCTCAAAGACGAGCCTAGGCGCCTCTGTGTAGCACCCCCTGATGATGCTGGCGAAGCCCTGGTCGGCGGCCCCGAGTTCCTCCAGTATGATGGCCAGGGTGAGGTAATCCGCTCCCTCGCCCCCCCATTCCTCCGGGATGGCCGCTGTTCTCAGACCCAGTTTCGAAGCCTTCTTGATCAGATCCCAGGGGATGCAGTCCTTCGGGTCGGTCTTGCGGTCGAGCTCCATCGCGACAGGCTTGATCTCGCTCTGCGCGAAGTCCCGGACCATGTCGCGCGTCATCTCCTGCTCGTCGGCCAATCTGAAGTCCATGCGTGCTCCTTCTGTTCATGAGACTGGCAGCCTACATAGTAGCCTGGGTCGGCGCAGGCAAGGCGCTTTGCGAGAATTTCTCATAGCTGGCGCCAAGTATTACATTGACGTATAGATGAGCCGCGGACCAGGGACGACAGGTGCCGGCGAGGAGAGCGGTCGAGCTACCTCTCGCCGGATCGCCCCGCGCGGTCGCATAACTGGCTGACGTTGAGCACTTCAGCATCCAGACCGGCCCGTTGCGCTCCATACGCGAGCTGCATCATGCACGAAGGGCACTCGGTGGCCAGGATGGTGGCGCCGGTATCGCGTATGAAACCCATCTTGCGCTCGATGATGGCCGCCGAGGTCTCTGGATGGAGCACCCCGTACGTACCAGCGGCTCCGCAGCAAGAGTCTGATTCCGCGGCCTCACGAAAGACGACGCCGGGGAGAGACTCCAGGATCTGCCTCGGCTGATTCACCACATTCTGGTAGCGGCGCCCCAGATGGCAGGGATCGTGGTAGGTGACGATGGTCGCGGTAGCTGCGGGCGCGCCGGCCGGCGTGGCGGTGTCGGGGGCCGCGGCGGCTGTGGCGACAGCCGCACCCGCGGCGGCCGGCGTGGCCACCTCGCCGGGGCCGCTGTCGACTAGATACTCCAAGCCTCCCCGTTCTATGACGAACTCGCTGAAGCTCCTCGTCTTGTCCTTCAGAAGCACCGCCTTCTGCAACCAAACAGGGTCATCGGCGAGAACCTCGGCGTATTCCTTGAGATGTCCGGAGCAGCTACCACATTCCGACACGATGGCGACGAAGCGGTCAAGGTCGCCGAGCCGGCGCAGGTTCTCCCGGGCGAGTCGCTGCGCCCCTTCGCGGTCCCCATAACCGTGCGCGGCAAGTCCACAACAGCAATTGTCGAGCACTTCCACGGTCAAGCCCATGCGCTCGAGGACCCGCACGGTCGCCTCTCCCACCTCGGGCAGCACGTAGTTGTATCCGCACGACATCCAATAGCCGACACGGGGCCCACCATCGGGAAGAGGAGCCGGGCGCTTTGCCAAGCGGGCGTGAAGCAGGGGACCCGGCGTGCCGGCCCGGAGATCGAGGGCCCGCTCCAGCTTCGGATTGAGTAGCCCCACCAAGCCGGTCCTCCGGGCGGCATCCGCCAGGCCGGTCTTGCGCAGGGCCCATATGCTCCGGACCAAGCCCCTCATGAGCCGGGGCCGAGGCAGCAGACTGCGGAACACCCTGCGCTGCAGAAAGCTCCGTCCGAAACGCTCCGCGTACGCATGGCGGAAGGACATCACCACCTGATCGGTCTCGAGTGCCGAGAAGCAGCTCTCGGTGCACGCACGGCAGAGCAGGCAATTCGAGAAGGCATCCTTCATGTCCGGCCCTATCGCCGTTCGCTCCTCGATGACATTGCGGAAAAGGGCCACCTTGCCTCGGGCGACGTGCGCCTCCCGGCCTGTGGCGCGGAATATGGGGCAGGTGGGTTGGCAGAAACCGCACCTACTGCAGGTGGCCACATGGTCGTACAGGGCCTGGAAATCCTCGGGCGGCCCGCCGCGAGGGCCGGCTCCGATCTTGTCGCGACGATCGCCGTTGGGAGTGGTGTGAGGCTCGGCTGTGGGAGCGACCACAGGATCGACCGAGGGTTCCACGCTCATCAGATACCACCTACGAAACGGCCGGGATTGAGGACGCCGCGGGGATCGAAGCGTTCCTTTATCCGCTTCATGATCTGGATCGAGGAGCCGGGTGCTCCCCAGGCGTCGAAGCCCTGCGTCAACCGTGTCAGGCCATCCCTGACGGTGAGCGCGCCGTCTGCCGCCTCCGCTTGCCGGCGAAGGTCGGTCAGCAAGGCGGTCAAACGAGCCGCCACCGCGTCCGAATCGGACCCTGCCTCCGGGTCGGACTCCTCGCCCACCTGGGACTCCGCGCCCACTGGGACTCCCGCCCGCCCGGGACTCCCGCCCACCTGGGACTCCGCGCCCGGGCGCGGGCCCCGTCCCCAATCCACCAGCAGGTCCAAAGTCCCTCGGAAAGCGCCGATACGGTATTCCAGCGCCAGATCGTGCGCGCCGGCGTCCGCCTGCGCGCGTCGGACAAGATCCCAGACCTGGCTGAGGGGAGCGGTGATCCGCGCCCGGACCGGCGCCTCGAGAGCGGGGACGGCGTCGGCGCCGACGTCGGCTAGAGCTTCATAGAGGGACTCGGCCTCGGCACCCTCGAGGACCGCAAGCGGTTGGATAGAGTGACGATCTTTCACCTCGTCGACGGACCGGGTCACCGCGGCCCTTTGGCCGGCAAATCCGGCCAGCATCACCGGCGCATCTCGAGGGATCATCGAGCCGATCCCGCCCGCCGAGCCGGCAGCGTCGGAAGGACGAGCCTGGGCAAGAAAGCCGGCCGAGACCACTTCCAGCGCGAGCGGCTGGAGATAGGAATCAAGGATCTGGGCGGTTATCTCTCTGCACTGATCGAGCGAGACGATCGGTAGGACCATCAGAGCCTGGGTGTCGTACCGGGGGAGCAGCCGGAAGGTGACGTCGGTGATCACCCCCAGCACCCCGAACGAACTGATGAACAACTTGGTCATATCGTAGCCGGAGACGTTCTTCATGGTCCGCCCCCCGAATTTCACCGGGCTTCCGTCGGCAAGGACCGCGCTGAGGCCCAGCACCACGTCTCTCAGCCCGCCGTAGCCGGCGCCCCGTGCCCCCTGATCGCCCGTGACAACCACACCTCCCACGGTGGCCCTCGCGGGCCGGCTCGGGTCGAGCGGGAGCACGCGGTTTATGGCCCGCGCCTGCGCACAGGCTTCCGCCACTGACGTACCGGCGCGGACGGAGAGGCTGAGATTGTCAGCGTCGATATGGGAGAAGCCGCGCAGGTCACGAGTGCTCACCACTAGGTCCAGGCGACCGGGACGGTTGCCCCAACCGAGTTTGGTGCCGCCGCCGATCACACAGGCGGCAAGTCCCTCCTCGTGGGCCAGGGCAAGGACCGTGCTGAGCTGCCCCCTGTCTGCGGGCCGGACTTCAAGGGGAGCCTGCATGCCCTGGATCGCGATGCCGGGCCCCCGTGTGACCCGATCAGGACCGATCATCCCCTCCAGTCGCAGGGCGATGGCGTCCGTCTGTTCCTCGGCGACGGGGAAGTCTTGGAGCGGCCAGCTAGGCACCGGCCGCAGCCCCTACGCTTCCGGCACCCACCGGTGGCCCGGCCGACCCAGCCACGGCTGCCGCGGTCTCTTCGACCGGACCGGGCAGCACTTTCCCCGGGTTGCAGAGGCCCTCGGGATCGAAGACATCCTTCACGAAAGCCTGGGCCCGCAGATCGTTGTGGTCAAAGACAAGATGCATGGCCTCCAGCTTCTCGATGCCGATACCGTGCTCGCCGCTCACCGTACCTCCAAGTTCGACACACATGCGCAGTATATCCATGCTGGCGGCCTCCGCATTCTTCTTCCGCGCTTCGTCGCGGTCGTCGAACAGCGCGAGCGGGTGCAGGTTGCCGTCTCCTGCGTGAAGCACGCAGGAGATCTCGAAGTCGTAGCGCCGGCCGATCGCCGCCACCCGCCTGAGGGCCTCGGGCAGCTTGGTCCGGGGCACGGTGCCGTCCATGGAGAGATAGCTGGGGGCCAAGCGCGTGACTGCCCCGAAGGCGCCCCGGCGGCCCCTCCATAGAGCCTCGCGCTCCGCTTCGTCCTCGGCCACGCGAACATCCAGGGCGCCGCTCGCCCGGCATATGGCGACGATCTGCTCGGCCGTCTCTTCCATGCCGTTGCTCAGTCCGTCGAGCTCGATGATGAGCACGGCCCCCGCTTCCCTGGGGAAGCCGCAGGCCATGGCATCTTCGACCGCGTTGACGGTGAGGTGGTCCATCATCTCCAGCGTGGCCGGGGTCAGCCCGGCGGCCACGATAGCCGACACCACGTTGCCGGCCTCTTCCACCGACGCGAAGACGCCCAGCATCGTCTTGACGGTCTCCGGTTTCTTGAGTATGCGCAGTATCGCGGCCGTGGCGATGCCTAGGGTCCCTTCGCTGCCCACGAAGACCCCGGTCAGATCGAGCCCGGGAAGATCGAGACTCTTGCCCCCCAGCCACACGACCTCGCCGTCCGGAAGAACCACCTCCAACCCCAGCACATAGTTCGATGTCACTCCGTACTTGAAGCAGTGGGGCCCGCTCGCGTTCTCGGCGATGTTGCCACCCAGGGAGGAAGCCTTCTGACTGGCGGGGTCGGGGGCGTAGTAGTAGCCGTAGGGAGAGAGGATCGTGGAGACGTCGAGGTTGAAGATCCCAGGTTGGACGACCACGCGCCGGTTGGGAAGGTCCATGTCCAGCATCTTGTTCATGCGGCCCATCTCCAGGACCACTCCGCCGTCCAGAGCAAGCGTCCCTCCGCTCACGTTGGTGCCGTAGCCTCGAGGCACGAAGGGGATCCGCTCCCGGGCCAGGAGCTTCACCACGGCGGACACCTCGGCGGTGGAATGGACGTACACCACAGCCCGGGGGACAGAGCGTTCTACGTAGGCGTCGTATTCATAGGTCTGGAGGTCCACCGACCGGTGAAGAACGTTGTCCCGCCCGACGATGGCCTCCAGGCCCCGCAGCAGCGACCTCGACATCTCGGTGACGGCCGGACTCGTGCTGCTCCCCATGACCGCGGGTCACCCGCCGGTCGCCAGCACTGCCAGGATCAGCTCATCCTTGCCGCTGACCGCTCTGGCCAGGTCCGCCTTGTACATGCTCTCCGCGTTGACGAACACGTACACCGGTTTCAACAACCCACCGCGGGTATCGAATATCAGCTGCCGGGCGCCCGGATACTGCCGCACGAGATCGGCGAGGCACTCGCCCACCGTCTCCCCATCGACCCGGATCTCATCCGGGCCGGCGACAAGGCGTTGCAGCTCCGGATAGAAGACTCTTACCTTGACGCTCATTACCTCTCGTCAGTGCGTTCAGGCACCCGGGCGGCAGGCCAATATCGCTCTCTTGACCAGCGTCCGGGCTATCTGGATCTTGTACCGATTGTTGAGAAGCGGAAACGCTCCCTCCATTCCCGCGTCGGCTGCCTGCTCGGCGGTCGACTCATCGATCGATCTGCCGGCGATGTACTGTTCCGCCCCGGTCACCCTGAAAGGAACGCCGTAGACCGAGTTCAGACAGATCCGGGCCGATCTGACCACGCCGTCGGCTATGTCCAGCGCCGCGGCGCAGTCGACGATCGAGAAGTCGATCGATTTCCTCAATGCGAACTTGATGAATGTGGACCGAGTGGTCGCGCTGAGCCTGGGGATCTCGACTTCCAGCACCATCTCGCCGTCACGAAGCACCGTGCTCGTATCGACGCCTACGGAGAAGAACTCCTCGGCCGCGATGACCCTCTCGGAAGTCCTGATCTTAGCGGCCAGGGCTATCAACACCGGAGCCAGGTCGGAGGGGTTCACGGCCACGCAACCGCAGTTGAAGCAGCGGTTAGCCTCTGTCTCCACCGCGCTCCGGTCCAGTGTGCCGGTCTCCTCGACCTCCAGACCCCTCACTCTCTCCGTCAGCGAGAGCTCCGGCACTTCGACCCTGCTGCTCTGTTCCAGGCAAGAACCGCTGAACGTCTCGCCGAAGGCGCAGACCGGCGCACCAGCTTCTGCTTCCCCCGTCTCGCCCAGCAGATAGCGGTCGATGGCTCGAGCCGCGTCCCGGCCGGCACTCACCGCTTCCGCAACCGTCGCGGGTCCGGTGACGAAGTCCCCTCCGGCGAAGACGCCTTTGCCCAGGGAGAAGCCTGCTTCGTCGAGCTTGAGCTTGCTCCGCTCGTCGACGAATCCCGCCGGCAGGAACGAATAGTCCGGCTTCTCGACGATGGCTTTCATGACCACGTCGCACCGGACCGCGTATTCCGAGCCGTCTATCCTCACCGGACGGGGTCGGCCGCTCTGGTCCAACTCCCCGAGTTCCATCCGGCAGCAGGTCAGCTCCACCCCGCCGGTCTCCTCACTGGCTCCCACCGGCTGCGTCAGGAACTCGAAGCGCACCCCTTCCTGCTCCGCCTTCTCCACTTCCTCGTCCAGGGCGGGCATCTCATCCTTGGTCCGCCGGTAGAAGACCACCGGACGGGCCCCCAATCTCAGCAGGGAGCGGGCAACGTCGATGGCGGTATTCCCTCCGCCGATGACCCCGATCGTCTTTCCGGCCACGTCTTGAGGCTCCAGATACGCGGCTCCTCAGGAAGTCCGTGCCGGACATCAGACACTGCTCTCCCGAGATCCCAGCCTCGGTCTCCTGCCAGGCGCCGGCGGCCACGAACACCGCGTCGAAGCTCTCCGCGAGCTCCCGGAATCTGTCCTTGTCGATCGCGGTCCCCACGGTGAACTCTATGCCCGTCTTCTCGAAGGCTTCGATCTGTTTCCGAAGTATGTCCCTGGGAAGACGGTAGGGCGGTATCCCGTAGGCTAGCAGGCCGCCGGCCTCCGGCATGCGCTCGAAAACGGTCACCTCGTGCCCAGCCTGCCGGAGATAGTAGGCGGCGGAAAGCCCGGCCGGACCGGAACCAATGACCGCCACCCGCTTCGAGGTCTCCTGCAGAGGAGCTTCGAAGAACTCGTCCAAGTTCTCCAGGATGTGATCCCCGAGAAACCGCTCGACGTCCCTGATCGAGACCGCTTCGTCGAACTCACCGCGGGCACAGTCGGTCTCGCACCAGTGGGGGCAGACTCTTCCCGTCACGGCCGGGACGGGATTCGTCTCGAGCAGTGTCGCGCCCGCCGAGGCCAGGTCGCCCTCCCTTATCTTGCTCAAGTAGGAGGCTATGTCGATGCCGTTCGGGCAGGCTCTGGAACAGGCCGTGGCCTCCACCCGGGCAGCTCCGAAGATCGAGTGGTATCTCGCGTCTCCGGTCAGCGCATAGCAGGCCCTGCCGCCTTTCCGCAGACAGTGGAAGAGATTGTTCGGGACCCAGTAGTACCAGCAGCGGTTGTTCTGGCAGATATTGCCGGCGACGGTCCCCATTTCCCTGATATGAGGGGAAGCCGTCTTGCGAGCGGCTTCGGCCAGCGCGGGGTAGTCGTTCTTGACGGTCTCGTCGGTGGCCAGGTCTTCCAACCTGGTCAGAGCCCCGATGAGCAGCCTGCCGTCGTCTTCCCGGACGTAGTCCAGGCCCGGGATGTTCTTGATATTGACCAGTACCTCCGGGTACTCGGCCAGGATGCCGTCCCTCATCTCGCCCAAGAGATCGGTGCCGCCGGCGATGATGCGCGCCTTTCCGCCGGACTCCCGAAGGATGGAGGTCGCCTCTTCTATCGATTGGGCGCTTACGTGCCTGAATGTCTTCATCTGCGCACTCCTTGGCTAAGCCTTGCCCAACGCTTTGAGCACCCTGTCGGGTGTCGCCGGAAAGCCTTCCAGCCACGCGCCGATGGCATTGTGGACCGCCGGCCCTATCAGCGCCGGCAGCACGGTAGCCACGTCCTCTCCGATACCGACGGTGCCATAGGGACCGTAGCCCATCCCCGTTTCCACGAGGATGGTGTCGATCTCGCCGATATCCATCAAAGTGGGGATCTTGTAGTTCAGGAGGTTCCCATTGAGCATGATGCCGGTCCTGGCGTCATACACGACCTCCTCGGTCCGGCCTCGACCAACACCCATGTAGGCCCCTCCATAAGCCTGCCCTTCGCATCCGTCCCAGTTGATCACCTTGCCGACGTCGTTGACCGTGACCACTCGTGTTATCTCCACCTCGCCGGTCTCCGGGTCGACCTCCACTTCCATGAAGTGGGCCTGACGACAGAAGCGGACGCGCGCTCCCAGGTAGGTCCCGCGCTGGACCTGCCAAGCGTGCTCGAACATCGGCGGTGTCAGCCGCATGGGATAGGCCAAGCCTTCTTTCCCGGCCAGGATGGGTTCACCGACGGGCGACATGAGCGGTCCCTGCGCCCCGGAAGGTCCGACGAAGTCCGCCACCGTCATCCTGTTTGACGGGTCGGCCTTCTCGAAGATCACGCCGTCCTTGATGTCCAGCTCTTCCGCCCGCTTCTCGGGGAAGGCCGGCGGGAAGCTGCTCAGTTGCGTAACTCCCCGGGGGCTCACAGCCGTCTCCAGCAGTTTCTCCTTCAGCATCCGGGCGGCGTGCCGCACGGCCCATCCGTTGACGGTCAGGTTGGTGGAGGTATCCGGGGTCATGGTGAAGAAGCCGGCATCGTCCTGGTGCTTGAAGCGGACGTCTTCCACCCGGAAGCCCAGCTCGTCCGCCGCGATCTGGCAATAGGCGGTCTCGGCGTTCTGCCCGCCGTCGGCCCGGCAGCCCAGGATGGTGGCCGTACCGTCGTTGCGCTCGACGTAGATCGCCACTTCGCTGGTGCCGGCCGAGTCGTCCCATTCATGGGTCCAGGTGAAGCCGAGACCATGCATCCTCCCGTTGGGCAGCCTCTTCGCACCCGGGGCGTGGCGTTTGTTGTCCCAGTCGATGGCGGCTTTCCCCTTTTCGATGCACTCCCTCAGGCTGTCTCTCACCGCAAAGCCCAGCTCGGCCTTGCGCTCGTTCAACCAATCGCTGTCGTGCCCTTCGGCGCCGTCGTTCTTGAGGGCGACTTCGGTCGGGTCCAGCCCTAGGGCGTCCGCCACCTGATTCGTGACCAGGTTGAGGCTGTAGCAGTTGAGGTTCTGCTCGCAGCGGGTGGGTACATTGGGGCCTTTGTTCACCCAGACCGCTTCCGTTCTGCCATACACGTGGGGGACCCTGGTGTTCTCGAGGAAGTGCTTGGCGATGCCGAACACCGGCATGGCCTGGTTGACCACCACTCCTCTCTCCTCCACCGCAGTGATGGTCCCATCCAGCTTGGCTCCCACTTTGAGATAGAACACTCCGGCATCCATTTCGCCGCCGTAGAAGTCCTCTCTCCTGTTGAAGAGCCATTTGACCGGCCTCCCGGTGCGCTTAGCCACGACGGCCGCGCAGTAGGTGCCACCGAGGTTCCAGCCCATCTGGCTCCAGCCGCCGAAGCTGGCGCCCTGGTAGAGGCAATGGATGTCGATCTTGTTCATGGGCAGCCCGCCAAACCAGGTGGATATGGCCCGCTTGCAGATGTGAGGCCGCTGCTGCTTGACCCAGACCTCGGCGTACTCGCCGTTCCATCTCCACACCCCGCAGGGGCGCTCGGGGCCCACCCAGGTATTCAGTCCCTGGGTGAACTTGAACTCGATGATCTTGTCCGCGGCGGCGAAGCCCTTCTGGACGTCTCCGTGCCCCTCGATGTACACGCCCCTGCTGTCCAGATTGCCATCGGGGTTGTCTTCCGGATTGCTGAGAGGAGCACCCGGCTCCAGGGCTTTCTCCACGTCAAGGATGAAGGGGCGTTGCTCCCACTCCACCCGTATCGATCCCAGAGCCTGCTCGGCGATCTCCTCGCTGTCGGCGCACACGAAAGCGCCTACCTCTTCACCTTGAAAATGGGCGACGCGGGGGATCGGCGGCACGCTGTTCAGCTCGTGCCCGCCCAGACTCGCGCCTTCGGGCAGCTCCGGGTCGTCGTACCTGAGTACCGCTCTCACCCCCGGCAGCTTCTCCGCCTCGGAGGTATCCATGCTGACGATCTGCGCATGGGGATAGGGAGAGGTGAGGAACCTTCCGTAGAGCATGCCCGGCAACTTCACGTCGAGCGTGTATTTGGCGGCTCCGGTGGCCTTCTCGTAACCATCGGTGCGCCGCACCCCGCGTTTGCCGATGCTCTCATACTCCTTCAGGGGGTACTTGTCAGCCCGTTTGTTATCGAAGGATTCCAGCATCCGTTGCTTCTCGCTATCAGTCATGGCCATCACCTCCCCGCAGGACCGCGGCGGCTTCCAGGATGGCCTTGATGTGCTGAGGATAGGTCCCGCACCGGCACAGATTGCCCACCATGGCCTCCTTGATCTCCTCTACCGTCGGGTCTGGATTCCGGTCCAGCAGGGCTTTGGCGGTCACGACGAAGCCGGGAGTGCAGAAACCGCACTGCATGCAGCTGTGCTTCACGTAGGCTTCGATGAGCGGATGGTCGGCTTTGGTGATGCCTTCGATGGTCTCTATGCTCTTGCCCGCGCACTCGATGGCCAGCATCATGCAGGAAAGGACCGGCCTGCCGTCCATGATCACGGTGCAGGCGCCGCAGGCCCCTTCCCCGCAGAATTCTTTGGTCCCCGTCAGCCCCAGTCTCTCCGCGAGCACGTACTGGAGCGTCCACTGGGGTTGCACGGGTATGGTGTGGGATTCTCCGTTCACCACGAGGTCCACAGTGGCTCGGGAGACTGCTGTTGTCTCTTCCACTTCCAACATACTCAACGACCCCCCATTCGGAATATGCTCTGGCCTGGCGTCCAAGCCCGGCGCACGCGGGCATCGAAGACGACGTCGCCCTCAGAATGATAAGGCATATTACCAGGGTCATTACGGCCCCTAATAGACAGACCGTGCCCTGTCCATCACTTCCACGCTACTTCTCATGGTTGCCCCGAAGTATTACAATTCCGTATAGATGGAATTGGATCTCTTCAAATCCTTCGTGGCCGTGGCGGAGGCACGGAGCTTCAGCCGGGCCGCGCGGGCCATGCATTCCACTCAGCCCACTCTCAGCCGTCAGATCGCCCGCCTGGAGAATGAGCTTGGGGCCAGACTCTTCGAGCGCTACGGACGACATGTGGAGTGCACTCCGAGTGGAGAGCTGCTGCTGCCACTTGCCCAGGCCATCATCACCCGTGCCAACGATGCGGTGAGTCTCATCCGCGAGCAGGCCGGGGCCGGGCCGACCACGCTGCGATTCGGCGCCACCGGCAGTGTCTTCGCCCACCTGCTGACGCCGGCCCTGGCCTCGTTCTCCGCCGCCTATCCGAATGTTAGTGTCGATCTCGTCGAGAAGAACGATTCCGCCTGTGAGGACGCGGTCATCAGTGGGGAACTCGACTGCGCCGTGATGACGCCGTGGGGGTCGGCTCGGACCGCGACCCACCATCTGCTGACGGAAGAGATCCTGCTGGTGGTCCCTCGGGGCCACCGGCTTGCGAATCACCCGTCTGCATCTTTGAGCGCGCTCGCCAGGGAGTCCATCCTGCTCCCCCCGAGCACCATGAACGCCAGCAACATAGCCGCCGATGCTTTTCGTCGGGCGGGCTTCGAACCCAGATTCTCCTACCGAGCCACTTACCCGGAGCTGACCAAGGCCCTGGTCAGAAGGGGCCTGGGTGTAGCGCCGATGCCCAAGATGCTCCTCGGGCCGGAGACCCTCGAGGGACTGGTCGCCATCCCCTTCCAAGAAACGATGGCCCGGGATCTCGTTCTCATCTACCCCCGGGACCGTCCCCTGCCCGCGGCTGCGCGGGCCCTCATGGTGCACATCCGCGCGGGTGTCTCAGAGCGCGGCGGCGCTCGGCGGCGCCCGCGCGAGACGTAAGGCCGCATGGGGTCGCGGGCGGCAGCGATCGGCCTGTCTCGACCCGGATGATTCCCATCGACATGCGGTCGTGGTAGCCTGATCCCGCTATGGCTCAGCTTGATACTTCCAAATACATCGTGACCGAGCTCAAGATGCCGGAGGCCAAGCGTCGGATCGCCGACGAGTACTCCAAGTACGCCTTCCGCATCCTGTGGCTGGACGATGAGGTCGTCGAGGGGGCGTTCCACATGAACACCTCCTGGTTCCTCAGGCCCACCGCGAAGACCATCGAAGACAAACCTCACGTCCACGACACCGATGAGATCATCGGCTTCTTCGGCAGCGATCCGACGGACCCGTACGACCTCGGAGGCGAAGTCGAGATCTGGCTGGAAGACGACAAGCACGTCATCGACCGCACCGCCATGATCTTCGTCCCGGCGGGGATGAAGCACTGCCCGCTGGTGCTGACACGCGTCGACAGGCCCATCTTCCATTTCACCACCGTCACGGGCGGCCGGTACGACAAGGTCGAGAGGGGTGACGCGGCCACTGAGTGACGGGCCGTAGTCGCGGGCCGGTGATCGAGTCTCGGCCGGGATGGGTCTGAGAGGTCGGTCAGACCCCTCCGCTAGATAGAAGGCTCGCCCGTCTGGCTCGCCCATCTGGCTCGGTCGTCCTTCCCGCATGCGATAGATCCGATCCTATGTATACGGCCTCGTAATACTAGGTGGCAGTGATGAAAAGTTCTGTCGAAGTTCTTCCGTCGGTCCTGACTCGGCTATCATGTAGCGGCCGGCCGGAGAGCGGGGCAGGATCAGTGACGGCGCGGTCAGGATACAGGCGCGATCGAGTGTCGCCTTGCGAAAGAAGGGAAGGCTCGTGAATATCGTGGTGTGCGTTAAGCAGGTGGTCGATACGGAGGCCGAGAAGAGACTCGACCCCGGCACTTGGCGTTTGGACCGTAGCGTGAACAGCATTCTCAACCCGTACGACGAATACGCGGTCGAGGAAGCGTTACGTCTGGCGGAGTCCCACGGGGGCGAGGTCACGTTGCTCTGCATGGGGCCCGAGACGGCGACTGAGGCCATCCGCAAGGCGCTTGCCATGGGGGCCGACCGTGCGCTTCTGGTCAGCGGTGACACGCTCGCCGGCTCCGACGCCCAAGGTACGGCCTATGTCTTGGCGGAAGCGCTGAAGAGCCTCGAGTTCGACCTCGTGGTCTTCGGAAGCCGGTCCACGGATGGGGAGACCGGCTGCGTGCCGGCCGCCGTGGCCGAGCGACTGGGTCTGCCCCTCCTCTCGTCTTTGTCAAAGGTCGAGGTGCGCGACTCCACGCTCATGGTCCACCGGGAGACCGAACAGGGTTACATCGCCTACGAATGCCCTGCGCCTGCCGTTCTCTCCGTCGTCAAGGGCATCAACGAGCCCCGCTATCCATCGATGAAAGGCATCATGGGCGCCAAGAAGAAGCCCCTAGATGTCAAAGACCCGACAGCCCTCAGTCTCGACACGTCCCAGATAGGCCTATCTGGCGCCCAGACGCGCGTGCTGTCGGCCACCGTTCCCGAACCCCGGAAGGCTGGGGTCAAGATCGAGGACGACGGTGCGGGCGCCCAGCGGTTAGCCGATTTCTTGACGAGCGAGAAGCTCGTCTAGGAGGGGAGAAAGAGCCGTGAGTAACAAAAGTGGCATCCTTGTTGTAGCGGAACCCGGGCAGGGGAAGCTTGCCAATGTGACCCTGGAGAGCATCACTCGGGCCCGCGAGCTTGTCGGCGCAGTCGGCGGGCCGGTGAGCGTGGTCGTCGTAGCCACCGAGGCCGGGCCGTTGGCAGCCCAGGCTGCCCGCTACGGCGCCGGCCGCGTCTACGTGGTCGAGAGCCCTGAGACCGCGGTGTTCCGACCGGGTCCCTTCGCCGACGCGGTCTTGGCCGCGATCCAGGCGACAGACCCGGCTCTGGTCCTTTTTGCCAACTCGTCCGACGGACGGGACCTAGCAGCGGGTTGTGCCGCCCGCCTGGGCGTAGGCCTCCTGGTGGACGTCACCGGTCTGGAGGCCCGAGACGGGCGCTTCATAGCGACGCACCCGTGCTTTGGGGGAAGCGTGATCGTGGAGAAGGAGGCGACGGCCGGCCCGGCGATCGCCACAGTGCGCCCGAGTGCGTTTGCCCGCGAGGAAGCGGCGGGGGACGCGGAGGTCATACCACTCTCGGTGGACTTCGCTCCCAACGGCCTTCTGACCAAAGTGGTCGATGTGGTCGTCGAGAACGTCGGTATGGTGAGCCTCGAGGAAGCTTCGATCATTGTCTCCGGCGGCCGAGGCCTCGGGAGCGCCGACGGCTTCAGCGTCATTCAAGCTCTGGCCGAGGAGCTCGGCGCCGCCGTCGGTGCCAGCCGAGCGGTGGTGGACGCCGGCTGGAAGCACCACCAATACCAGGTGGGACAGACCGGCAAGACGGTCTCGCCCGAGCTCTATATCGCCTGTGGCATCTCTGGGTCTATCCAGCACCGGGCCGGGATGCAAACCTCCCGTTACATCGTGGCTATCAACAAAGATCCGGACGCGCCCATCTTCTCCTTTGCCGACTTCGGCGTGGTCGGAGATCTGTTCAGCGTGATTCCCGCGTTGACCGAGGAGATCCACCGGCGCAAAGCGGCGTCCTAGAGGTCGCTTAGAATGACGCTTTGCCGGCAGGGTGCGATCGGCGCGGGTAAGGCTGAAGGAGAACGGGGTTGACCTACACCTCCGCAGTCTTCGTAGCGGTGCTCGTCGTCGCACTTGCGCTCTTCGCCTACTTCTTGGCGGTGCGGATCCGATACCTCTTGCTCGGCCGACCCGAGTCAAGGCTGGATCATCCTGGGAAGCGGACCTGGAACTTCGTGGTCATGGTGCTGGGGCAGAAGAAGCTCTTCAAAGAGAGAGTGGGGCCCATCCACTTCTTCATCTTCTGGGGCTTCATCGTCATCGGACTAGGCGCGCTGCAGATTATCGGCGAAGGTCTGCAGGAAGGGTTCTCCCTGCCTCTTCTGGGCGACAATCCCTACTTCTACCTGCTGGTGGACGTATTCACCGTGCTGGTGCTGGTGGCGGTGATCGTCGCCGCCTACATCCGGTATGTCGTGCGCCCGAAGCGGCTGGATCCGAATCTGGAGGCGGGGGTCATCCTGTCCCTGATCTTCGTCATCGTCCTCTCGGCCCTCCTCTACAGCAGCCTTTCCTACGCGATGGAGCCGACCCAAAGCCATTCGCTCGCCTTCATGACCAGAGCGGTAGCCTGGATGGTGACCGCGAGTGGGTGGAGCGAGAGCGCGATGCAGCTGGGCATGGACATCTTCTGGTGGCTGCACATCGTCCTGCTCCTTGCGTTCCTCGTCTACATCCCTATGTCCAAGCACCTGCACCTCATCATGTGCCCGGTGAACGAGTTCCTCGCCGACCTGAGGCCTCGGGGGGGCCAGATCTATCCCTTGGATCTTGAGAACGAGGAGGTCGAGGAGTTCGGCGTGAGTCGCGTGGAGGGCTTCACCAGAAAGCAGCTCCTGGACCTGTATGCGTGCGCCGAATGCGGCCGCTGCCAAGACCATTGCCCGGCTTATCAGAGCGGCAAAGAGCTGTCGCCCAAGTTGCTGATGACCAAGCTCAAAGACCACCTACTCGAAAGAGGCGAGGCCCTGACCCGAGGCGCCAAAGCAAACGCCGAGGAGACTCCCGCCCAGAGCATGATCGGCGACGTGATCTCGGAAGATGAGATCTGGGCGTGTACGACCTGCTACTCGTGCCAGGAGCAGTGTCCCGTACAGAACGAGCACGTCAACAAGATCATCGACATGCGCAGGAACCTGGTCCTTGACCTGGGCGAGTTTCCGCAGGAGGCTCAGCTTGCCTGCCGCAACGTGGAGAAGAACTTCAACCCCTGGGGCGTGGGCGCACACACCCGCGGAGACTGGGCCAAAGACAGCGGCATAGCTCTCGCCGACGAGGGTGGCCCAGGCGAATACCTGTTCTGGGTCGGCTGCGCCGGCGCTTTCGACGATCGCTACGTCAAAGTCAGTCAGGCGATGGCAAAGATCATGGAGAGGGCGGGAGTCAGCTTCTCGATACTAGGCACCAAGGAGAAGTGCTGCGGCGACCCCATGCGCCGGATAGGAAACGAGTACTTGTTCCAGACACTGGCTCGGGAGAACGTCGAGACCCTGAATTCGCTCGGTGTCACCAAGATCGTGACGCTGTGCCCCCACTGTCTCAACACCCTCAAGAACGAGTATCCGGCCTTCGGGGGCCACTACGAGGTGATCCATCACACGGAGCTGCTGGCCGAGCTGTTGGCTCAGGGCAGGCTGACGCCGACCAACGACCGGAAGCCGTCACGGGTCGTGTATCACGATTCCTGCTACCTGGGACGCTATCAGGAGGAATACGAGGCCCCGAGGCAGGTACTGCGGGCCTTGCCGGGCGTAACGGTGCTCGAGGCGCGGCGCAACAAGAGCAAGAGCTTCTGTTGCGGGGCGGGCGGGGGCCGCATGTGGATGGAGGAGCAGGCCGACCAGCGCGTCAACGAGGTGCGGGTGGGCCAGCTTCTCGAGAAGGAGCCCGAGATCATCGGAGTCAACTGCCCCTACTGTCTGACCATGATGGAGGACGGCCTCGGCAGCGTCGGCCGCGGTGACACCGTCCGGGCCATGGATCTGGCGGAGCTGGTGGCGGCACGGCTGGACGGTCGGCCGGATCTGGAAGAGGCCGTGGAAGCGCCCGAAGAGGCCCTGGAGGATCCTTCGGCCGCGGAACAAGGGCGTCAGGAGACCGACGAAGAAGCGACCCAAAACGAGAAGGAGGAATAGATGCCCAGACCGGAAGAAGTGGAAGTAGTCGAGGCAATGAAGGCAGCGAAGACCGGCGAGGAGGTCCTAGCATCCTGGGCGAAGCAGAGGCCGGGCTACGGGAAACCGCCGGATGACCCGACTCTGGACTTCTGGATCGAGAACAAGCCCGAGATGCTGTTCACGTTCGCCCAGAATCAGCTCACCCAGCTGCTGGATCGGGGCATCCTCGACCCCAAGACCCGGTACCTGATCCTCGTGGCCTGCTACATGATGGCCTGCCACTGGGAGGGGGTCTTGCCCCAAGCCTGCAACGCCAAGGCCGCCGGCGCCACCGACGAGGAGATCATGGAAGTGGCCTTCTGCGTCTGCTACGCGGTTGGCAAAGCCAAGATGCAGGAGAGCGGCGCCTGCATGAAGAAGGTCTTCGAAAGCCCTACCTTCCAGAACATCGAGAGGTTGGCCAAGTAACGCCCGTCCGCTCGGTCGCCGATGCAGGCCCCGTCTAGAACATGCCGTTCGGATTGACCGAGGTCGCGGGGATCTCCTGGATGGCATCCCAGTGCTCGACGATCTTGCCCTCCTCGAGCCGGAAGATCTCGATGATCGCGCGGCCGCGCGGAAGCGGAGGGCGCATGGAGTGGACGTGCAGGATGACATAGTCTCCGTCGGCGAAGACCCGCTTGACCTCGCTGTGGGCCTCTGGGTACTCGGCCTTGAGCCAATCGATGAAAGCGGCCAGCCCCTCGGGGCCCTCGGCCACTAGGGGATTGTGCTGGCGGTAGTAGCCTCCGATGTAGGGACGAGCGGCAGCGTAGTCTTTGTTGTTGATGATCAGGTCGTAGAACTCCAGGACCGCCTGCTTGTTGGCTTCGAGCTGAGATTCCATCCCCACATCATCCTTTCTTGCCGAGATTCGAGTCCTTCCCCCACTTCAGCCGGAACTCCCGGGCTGCGCCGCCGATGATCGGCATTCCATGGGCAAAGCAGGCCGTCTCGAATTCTTGCTCCCCCAGCATGCGCAGGTCTTCCAGACCCTGAGCCATGTCCTCGTAGATGGGGGAGAGTTCCAGACCCCGCTTGTGATCGGCCGCGTCGCCGACGAAAAGCACGCCCCCGTCCTCCGGCCAGAGGAAGGTCAGGTGTCCCTTGGTGTGCCCCGGCGTTCCTATAGCCCTGATGCCACCGGCCACCGGAATGGTCTCGCCCGAGAGGACCTCTTTGTCCACGGCAGCCGGCGGACTTGAGGTGGGCGACTTCTCGATGACCTCGGTTATGAACAGGAGATTCTCCGGCCCCGGGGCCGGCTCATACGGCCGGAAGGCTGTTCCCATCCGCACCATTTCTGCGTCCGCCGGGTGCATCCAGGCTACCGCGCCAGTCGCCTCCTTCACCTCAGCCAGTCCACCCGCGTGGTCGGGATGACAGTGGGTGACCAGAACGTCGCCGATCTCCTCCGGGCTCCGGCCCAGGGAGCGGACCGCCTGGTCGATCAGGGCCATGGTCCCGGGGAAGCCGGTATCGATCAAGGTCAGACCCTCCGGCGTCGCGATTAGGAAGACGTTCATGCCCTGAGCGTCTATGCGGTAGACGTGGTCCGTTGTTTGTTCGATCAGCTTTTCGGTCACGAGTCGGCCTCCGGGTGGCGAAAGAGTCGGGCATCATTGTAGATTGTGGACCGGTCAATAGATATCACGTTTCTCGCAATACGGACGTTATACTTGCTTTCCCCGTACGAACTCAGGGAGTGATTCGTGAGAAACCTCTCGCCGCGCTTCAGCTCATGAGCGTGCCCTCACTCTCCGAGTACGGCTTCGTCCAGCCGCGAGGCGGCCTCGCCCGCGACGCGGACGAGGCCGCGACCCTCGCTGCGCAAATCGGCTATCCGGTCGCCCTCAAGATCTCATCGCCGGACATCCTTCACAAGACCGACGTCGGCGGTGTCCGGCTGGGCCTCGATTCCGAGGAAGCCGTGCGTGCCGCCTTCTCTCGCATGATGGCGGCCGCTCAGGAGAAGGCGCCCGAAGCGCGCCTCGAGGGGGTGCGCGTTGAGGAGATGGTCCCCCGAGGGTTCGAGATCATCATCGGCCTCAAGCAGGACGCTCAGTTCGGGCCGGTCATCATGTTCGGGCTGGGGGGCATATTCACCGAACTGCTGGATGATGTCAGCTTCCGAGTGCTGCCCATCAGCCGCGGCGACGCCCGGCAGATGGTGACCGAGACCCGGGGAGCGCGCATCCTGCAGGGCTATCGGGGGCAGGCGCCTGTCTCGCCCGACCTGCTCGTGGACCTTCTCCTCAACGCCGCCCGCTTCGGCCTCGATCTCGGCGAACGCCTTGAATCGGTGGATCTCAATCCCGTCGCGGTCTGGGAAGCGGAGCATCGGGTGCTGGACCACAAGGTGGTGACGCGCGACCAGCTGCCCGTCGGCGCCCTTGATGCCAAGACTCCCGCCCGACGGGCCATAGGCGCCGCCATGGGCGCCACCCCAGGCGCGGAGGGCGCTGTCGCGGTCGGCGCACCGACGACCGGCGCGGCAGCCCGCCCCGTGGACACCTCCCACCTCGCCACTTTCTTCAACGCCCGTTCGGTCGCCCTGGTGGGAGCCTCGGCGACGCCGGGCAAGATCGGCCATGCGGTCCTCGACAGCCTGGCCAAGCACGAGTATCCGGGAGAGGTCTTTCCTGTGAACCCTACCAAAACGTCGCTCCTGGGCCTCGACACCTATCCCACCCTGAGCGCCATCCCCAGACCCGTCGAGCTGGTCGTGTGTACCATCGACTTAGCGGCAGTCCCCGAACTCATCCGGGAGTGTGCCGACCGGAACATCCACAACCTGGTTGTCGTATCCGGGGGCGGCAAGGAGCTGGGCGGGGATAGAGCCGCTCTGGAGGCCGAGATCCGCCGCTTGGCCCGCGCGCTGGGCGTGCGTGTCGTCGGCCCCGACTGCATCGGGGTGTTCGACGGGACCACGCGGCTGGACACCTTCTTCCAGCCCCAGAAGCGTATGACCCGTCCCCCTGCCGGGCCGGTGGCCATGCTCAGTCAATCGGGCACGGTGGGTATCGCCTTCCTGGAAGACGCAGTCTCCTTCGGCATGAGCAAATTCGTTAGTTATGGCAACCGGGTCGACGTCGACGAAGCCGACCTGCTGACCTTCCTGGCAGACGATCCCGACACCGGCGTGATCGCCCTCTACCTGGAGGGTTTCGAAAATGGGCGCGGTTTCCTGGACGCCGCCCGACGCGTGACCGAACGCAAGCCGGTGGTGATCTTCAAAGCGGGTAGGACGCCGTCGGCCGCTCGGGCGGCGCTCACCCACACAGGCTTCTTCGCCGGTTCGTACAAAGTGGTCGAAGGCGCTTTTCGCCAGGCCGGGCTGATAGCGGTGGACAGCTATGAGGAACTGGTGGCGGTCAGCAAGGCCCTGGCTCTTCAGCCCCGAGCCGGAGGAAATCGGGTGGCCATGATCGGGAACGGTATCGGGACCACCGTCCAAGCTCTCGATATCCTCGGAACGGCCGGCCTGGAACTGGCGACGCTCGCACCCGCGACCATCGACCGCCTCACCGAAGTCTACCCCTCCTTCTACCTCGTGCAGAATCCGCTGGACGTCACCGGCTCCGGCACCAGCACGGACTACGAGATCGGAATACAGGCACTCTTGGACGATCCGGGGGTGGATATCGTCATGCCCTGGATGGTGTTCCAGGATGCGCCGCTGGGCGAGGATATCCCGGAGAAGCTCGGCCGCCTGAACCGGGCGGCACGCAAACCGATCCTGGGAGCGGCCACCGGCGGCGCGTTCACCTTGCGGATGTCTGCCGAGATCGAGTCCCAGGGGGTCCCGGTGTTCCACTCGGTGCGCGATTGGGTGGCAGCCGCCAGGGGACTGGCCTTCGGGGCCAAGCCGGCCTGACCCGTACTCAGGGGAGACGAATCAGGAGCTGCCGGCCACCCAGTTCTCCACCCGCAAGCCCGGATAGCCGGCGAAATCGGTCTCGTTGTTGGTGACGAGCGTCACGTCAAGCGCGACGGCATGGGCGGCGATCAGCTTGTCCAGTGCATCCCTCTTCTTCTGGCGGGTAGCCCGCCGGATCGGGCCGTACGCCCGCGCCGCCGCGGAGTCGAAGGGCTCAGGAGGGATGTCTTCCAGCAAAAGGTCGAGCGCCCTCCGATTCTGGCCCTCGCAATCACCAGAGCAGACGACGCCGTACTCGAGCTCAGCCAAGGTGATCGCGGAGATCACGACTTCGCCCACGGAACTACGGACGAAGCACGCCGCCACCTCCGCCGGTTGGTGCTTCAGAAGGTAGATTCACATGTTGGTATCGAGCATGTACCGCGGCTTCATAGAGCGTCTCGCTCAGACTCGATATTGGTCCCCCGCCCGACGTCCATGAAGTCGTTCGAGAATCGAGCGAACTTCGCTAGGGCCTGATCGAGAGGACGGCGAGCGGGACGAATGCGCAGTTCGTCACCGATGCGCTCGATCTCGACCTCCAGATCCGACCGCTCGTAGGCCAGCTCGGCCGGGATGCGCACAACCTGGGAGTTGCCGTTCCTGAAGACCTTGGTGAGAGTCATGACAGGGCCTCCTAGTGTGTACGCGTACGTCCTATCCCCTCACGGCGGACCGTAAATCTACGCG
>CAVPLM010000022.1:0-36240 GCA_963706025.1 uncultured Actinomycetes bacterium
AAGCACCCACATATGCAGGGCTTTCTAGGTGCGCCTGGCGCGACTCGAACGCGCGACCTTTGGTTTCGTAGACCAACGCTCTATCCAACTGAGCTACAGGCGCACACTGGCGGAGAAGGAGGGATTCGAACCCTCGAAAGGAGAATTCACTCCTTCACTCGCTTAGCAGGCGAGCGCCTTCAGCCTCTCGGCCACTTCTCCCTATGGGGCGGCGAGGACCGCCGTCTCAGCGAGCGATTATTCTAGCAGAGCGGTCATGGGGTGTCAGGGGATCCTGGTCCGTGCATGGCCGGGGCGGCGCAAGGGTATATGTTATTGAGATCAAACTGGGACGGCCCGGCGGCGGAGCTGCCCAGCGAAATGCGTCGTTTGAGCCAAGGGAGGTTGCGATGAAGATCAGTGCAAGGAACATGCTCAAGGGCAAGGTGAAGAGCGTGACCCACGGCGCGGTGAATTCCGAGATCGTCCTGGAATTGCCGGGTGGCGCCGAGTTGGTCTCGATCATCACCAAGCATTCGGCGGAGGAACTGAAGCTCGCGGTCGGTTCCGAGGCCTACGCGGTGGTCAAGGCCAGCAACGTGATGATCGCGGTCGACTGAGCCCAGGAGTTCCTCGCGTCTGATGCGCATCCTCGTGACCGGAGCCACCGGTTACATCGGGGGACTTATAGTTCCGCGGTTGTTGGAGCGTGGTCACTCGGTGCGCTGCCTCGTGCGCGACCGGACGAGATTCGCCCGGGCCTCGGCGCCACCGGCCCCGTTGGGGGGCGAAAGAGCCGCGTCAACCGGCGAGGCGTTGTCTGCCGCGATGCCGGGCTGGGCGGACCAGGTCGACCTGGTTGAAGGCGACGTCCTTGACATCGACTCGCTCGCTCCGGCCCTGGCCGACATCGAGACCGCGTACTACCTCGTTCACTCGATGGGGGGCGGGTCCGGTCCCGATTTCGCCCAACGTGACCGTCATGCCGCCTCCAACTTCGTCCTGGTGGCTCGGGAGCAAGGCGTGGGGCGCATCATCTACCTGGGTGGCCTCGGCGACGAGGAGGCAGAGCTCTCCGAGCATCTGGCCAGCCGGCAGGAAGTGGGTCGGGTGTTGGCTGCCGGGGGCGTGCCCGTCACCGAATTCCGGGCGGCGGTGATCGTGGGGGCCGGGAGCATCTCTTTCCGCATGGTCCGCTATCTGACCGAGCGCCTCCCGGCGATGATCACCCCGAAGTGGGTCAGCACGCGGATCCAGCCGATCGCCGAGGACGACGTCCTTCGCTATCTGGTAGAGGCCCTGGACCGGCCCGGGTCGGCCGGCAAGGTCATCGAGATCGGGGGGGCCGACGTGGTCACCTACGGCGACATGATCACCACATACGCTCGTCTCCGGGGGTTGCGACGCGCACTGGTCCCGGTGCCGCTGCTGACCCCCAGCCTCTCCTCCTACTGGGTAGCGCTGACCACGCCCATTCCCTCCTCGGTCGCCCGGCCGCTCATCGAGGGGCTCAAGACCGAGGTGGTGGTCAGAAGCCCGCTGGCCCGCGAGCTGTTCGAGTTCGAACCGGTGGGCTACGAGGAGGCCATCAAACGGGTGCTCGACAAGGAACCCGTGTTGCGCTGATAGCCCCCGGTCCTCCTGGTCGGCTCCGAGACCTACGCGGTCCCATGGTGGGGGTTGTCCTCGTCGCCGGAGGGGAGTTCCGCCTCCCTAGCAAACCTCAGAGGCCGGCCGGGTCCGCGCTGTCCGGCGCTGGACCCATTTCTCGAGCTCCACGATCACGTGGATCGCCACCCCGACGCCTATCACCCAGCCCCAGGACTCGAGCGAGATCGGGGCGCTCTCAAAGAGCCGGTTCATTCCGGGGAGGTAGGTGAAGAGCAGTTGCAGGGCCACCATAAGGCCTACGCCGCCGAGAAGGAAGTGGTTGGTCCGCAGGCTGGACCGCCACGACGGCAACGTCAGCGATCGGCAGTTGAACAGGTAGAAGATCTCCCCGAACACGAAGACGTTGACCGCGACGGTACGGGCCTCGGCCACGGTGTGTCCGGTCAGTTGAGCGTATTCGAAGAGACCGAAGGATCCAGCCAGCAGCAGCACCCCGACGATGACGATGCGGCGGATCAGCACCCCGTTGAGGATAGGTGCCTTGGGTACCCGGGGTGGCCGGAGCATGATGCCGTCTTCCTTGGGTTCGAAGGCCAGCACGAGGCCCAGCAGGATCGCGGTGGTCATGTTGATCCAAAGGATCTGCACCGGCAAGATGGGCAGAGCCACGCCCGCGAAGATGGCGGCCATGATGACCAGGCCTTCGCCTAGGTTGGTGGGAAGGGTCCAGGCTATGAACTTGGTGAGGTTGTCGAACACTCCGCGGCCTTCCTCGACGGCAGCCTCAATGGAGGCGAAGTTGTCGTCGGTCAAGACCATGTCCGCCGCTTCTTTGGCCACCTCGGTGCCGGTGATGCCCATGGCTACTCCGATGTCCGACTGCCGCAACGCGGGGGCGTCGTTGACCCCGTCGCCGGTCATGGCTACCACGTGACCGCGGCTCTGCAAGGCGTTCACCAGGCGCAGCTTCTGCTCAGGGGTGACGCGAGCGAACACGGTGGTCTCTTCGACCGCCTGAGCGAGATCGGCCTCACTGATCGCGGATAGTTGCGTTCCCGTAAGCGGCTGCATGTCGACGATCGCGGTGCATCCCGGCTTGCGCAGGTTAAGCTGATAGGCGATGGCGGAGGCTGTGAGGGCGTGATCACCGGTGATCATCTTCACCTGCACGCCGGCGGCATGACAGGCTTCGATGGCTTTGATGGCCTCAGCCCGCGGCGGGTCGATCATGCCCTGCAGGCCCAAGAAGACCAAACCGGTCTCCACGTGCTCGTGCGTGATCTCGTCGGTGTCGGGCGGGAGCTCCTTCCGCGCGAAGGCAAGCACCCGCAGTCCCTGGGAGGCCATGTCCATGGCCAACTGCTCCGCGCGCTCCGCATTCAGCGGCTGCAGTGAGCCGTCACCGGCCGGCTCCGAAGAGGACCGGGCCAGCACCTTTTCCACCGCCCCCTTGACATAGGCGATCCGGCCGCTCATGTCTATTCGATGCAGCGTGGCCATGTATTGGTGCTCGGATTCGAAAGGCACCGTGTCCAATCGAGGAAACACATGCTCCAGACCCTCATAGTGCAGACCGGCCTTGGCGGCAGAGACGATAAGCGCGCCCTCGGTGGGGTCGCCGTTGACGTGCCAGTGGCCATCCTCGAAGAAGATGGAGCTGTCGTTGCAGAGAGATCCGGCCCGGAGAGTCTCGACGAGCGCCGGTACTACACCCCTTCCCTCAGCGGAGCGCTCGCCCGGGTCCACACCGGCAGCCACATCGAGGTCTGCGCTTGGCTTCTGCGGGGCCTTAGCTACCAAGGTCCCGTCGGCGTCCATGATCGTGCCCTCAGGGGCATAGCCGCCGCCCGTGACGCTGTAAAGGTGGCCTCCGGCGGCGACCCGCTGCACGGTCATCTGATTCTCGGTCAAGGTGCCGGTCTTGTCGGAGCAGATGACAGTCGTGCTCCCCAGCGTCTCCACGGCAGGGAGCTTGCGGATGATCGCGCGGCGTCGCGCCATCCTCGACACTCCGATGGCCAGCGTGATGGTCACCGCGGCAGGCAGGCCCTCGGGGATCGCCCCGACCGCCAGCGCGACCGCCGCTAGGAACATGTCCACCAGCGGTTCTCCGCGCAGCAGCCCGATGATGACGGTCAGGGCAGCCAGGCCGAGGATGATGTATAGGAGGAGCCGGCTGAACTCGGCGATCTTGCGGGTGAGGGGGGTCTGCAGCTCATGGGCCTCGGAGATCAGACCGGAGATCCTGCCCACCTCGGTAGAATCGCCGGTCATCACCACCACTCCGGCTCCTTGACCGGCTGTGGCCAGAGTGGAGGCGTAGGCCATGTTGATGCGATCGGCCAGAACCGTGTCCTCGGGCATCGGATCGATCCCTTTTTCCACGGGGACGGACTCGCCGGTCAGAGCCGACTCGTCCACGCGCAGGTCGCGGGAGTACGTCAACCGCATGTCGGCCGGTATCTTGTCTCCGGATTGCAGTACCACCACGTCGCCCGGCACGAGTCCGGTGGCCGAAAGACGGACCCGCTGATCGTCACGGACGACTGTGGCCTCGGTGGTCAAGGTGCGCGAAAGGGCCTCGATTGCCTTCACGGCCTTGGATTCCTGCAAGTAGCCGATAGCGGCGTTGATCAGCACCACCCCGAAGATGACCCCGGCATCGACCCATTCGCCCAGGGCGGCGGTGACGGCTCCCGCCACGATCAGGATGATCACGAGGGGCTGATTGAACTGGGCCAGCACCCGACGCAAAGGGCCTATTCCCCTCTGTGGGGTGATGGTGTTGGGTCCGTACTGGAGCGTCCGCGCCTCGACCTCAGAGGCGGTTAGACCCTCATCTAGGTCGGTGGCAAGTAAGCGTAAAATCTCATCTGTTGTCAGCCGGTGCCACTGCTGGGCCGGCTGTGATGGGGGCCCGGGCATGTCGTGTCCGTGCTCGTTGGTGGCCAGTAGCACGCGCGCCTCCGGCACGCGTGCCTAAGCGCAGGCCGGAATCCCGGCAAGCGGAGCTCCTCGAGGAGCTCCGGGTCAGCTCGTACTCAGCTCTTGTCGGTCGTCTCGGTCTTCGCCGCGGTGTCGGCGACGGTGGCCTCGGCGGCAGTTGTCGTGGCGGCGGCCTCGGCGGTAGTTGTCGTGGCGGCCGCCTCGGCACCAGCCGGCGTGTCGGCGGTCACGTCCTCTTTGATAGCCGACTGCACGTCGTCTTTGGTCTCTTTCAGGCCTTTCTTGAAGCCGGTGATCGAGCGACCCAGCGACGAGCCGAGATCCGGCAGTTTCTTAGGCCCGAAGATGAGCAGGGCCAGAACGAGAACGATCGCGATTTCCCACGGTCCGATCCAACTAGGCATCCAAACACACTCCTCGTGAGCACTTCCGAAATCGGAGGCAACGTATTATCTCACGGCTTGCGGGAGTCCGTCTCAATGGCGAACCTGACTGCACCGACCGCCGTGGCGCCTTGTGCGCCCGCGGGCCCGCCGCCGCGAGCTTCCGCTAGAACGAGTCTTTGAGCCGACGCCGGATGTCGACAGTGGTCACGCGCCCACCGAGGGTCTGTCCACTGTCTCCGTCTGGGACCGTCGACTGCCGGGGTCCGGCTATCTCCGAAGCCGGCCGCTGTTCGAAGAATCGGCGGGTCCCCTCGGGAAGGAAGCGCGTGAGCTGGGCGTACCCGTGTACATCGCTGAAGCTTCGAGGGTATGTGTAGTACCTCAAGGGGTAGCACACGTAGAGCCAGTCCTTCGCCCGAGTAAGAGCCACGTAGAACAACCGGCGCTCTTCTTCGATCTCCTCCAGTTTGCCGGTGGCCATGTCGGAGGGGATGTTGCCATCGGCGGCATGAATCACGAACACCACGTCCCATTCCAGTCCCTTGGCCGAATGCATGGTGCTGAGGATGAGGAAGTCTTCGTCGAGCACGGGTGGTCCGGCCAGATCCTCGGTGTACGTGGGTGGGTCCAGGGCGATCTCCGCGAGGAAGCGAGCCCGATCCGGAAAGCGGGCGGCCAGCCACTCCAGTTGCTCCAGGTCCATCAGACGGGCACGGGGATTGTCGTAGAGACGTTCCAGAAGCGGCGCATAGAAAAGCCTGATCCGTTTGATCTGGGAGGCGAGATCACCAGGCTCGCGACTACCTATGCCGGTCATGAGCGACACCAGTCCCTTCCAGGCGCCGCCCGCAGCAGGGGATGGGGCGGGGTGAGCGGTCCAGGCGGCGAATCCGGCTTGGACCGGCCCGGCCCCGCCGGACGCGGCGGACCCGGCGTCGGCAGCCGAGGCGCCGCCCTCCGAATTGCCGCCCGGTGAGGCGCCGCCCGCCGCGGCCCCTTCGGACAGGCGGTCGAGGAGTGCCCGGGCCTTCTTGGGCCCGACACCGGGCAACAGCATGAGCACCCGGGTCCCGGCCATACGGTCCCGCGGGTTCTCCGCCAGGCGGAGAAACGCCATGAGGTCCTTGACGTGCGCCGTCTCTACGAAACGCAGCCCTCCGTACTTGCGGAAGGGGATGTTACGCCGGGTGAGTTCCAGCTCGAGGGCCAGGCTGTGATGCGAGGCGCGGAAGAGGACCGCCTGGCGACGAAGGGCCAGATTTGACTCCCGGTGCTCCAGCACCTGGCGGATGACCGCTTCGGTCTGTTCGTCCTCGTCTTCGCAGGAGAGCAGTTGCGGCTTGGCGCCGTCGGTCCTTCGGGACCAGAGGTTCTTAGGATGGCGCTCCGTGGCTCCAGCGATCACCTCGTTGGTGGCGTCCAGTATGGCCTGAGTACTGCGGTAGTTCTGTTCCAGGGTGACGATGCTGGTCCCGGGGAACTGCTGGGGGAAGTCGAGGATGTTGCGCACCGTGGCGGCCCGGAACGAGTAGATGGCCTGGGCGTCGTCCCCGACGGCTGTGAGGTCCTTGCCGCCGGGGCAGAGCATCTGCAGGATCTCGGCCTGAAGCCTGTTGGTGTCCTGATACTCGTCGACCAGGACGCAGTCGAACCGGCTGCGGACGGCCCGGGCCGCGCGAGGATCGGTCAGCAGGCCGTGCCAGAAGAGCAGCAGGTCGTCATAGTCGAGCACGCTCTGCTCGCCCTTGTGGTCCACGTAAGCGGCGAAGAGACGGCGCAGGTCCTCCGTCTCGTCCTTGCACCAGGGGAAGTGCGTCTCGACCACCTCCTCCACGGGCTCGCGGGCGTTGACGCAGCGGCTGTAAATGTCCATGCAGGTGCCCTTGAGCGGGAAGCGACGGTCGTTCTTGGAGAGCCCCAGCTCGGTACGGAGGATTCCCACGAGGTCCTCGGCGTCGGCGCGATCGAGGATGGTGAACGAAGGGTCGAGGCCGATGGCCCGCCCGTGGAGACGGAGCAGGCGGGTGGCCGTGGCGTGGAAGGTGCCGCCCCAGACCTTGCCCGTGGCCGCCGGGCGTGGCCCCGTGGACCCAGGGGAGGGGCACTGTCCAGGGGCGCCGAGGGCTCGAGGGCCGCCTGTGCGCTCTGCTCGCCTCCCCGGATGTGGCTCTGAGCGTCGCCCCGCCCGCCGGCCGGGACGCCGGCGCGGCGGGTCTCGGCCTCCAGCCGACGCAGGATGCCGTCTACCCGCCGAAGCATCTCGGCGGCCGCCCGCCTGGTGAAGGTGAGAAGGAGGATCCGCCCCGGGTCGGTGCCCGTGGCGATCTTGTAGGCGACGCGATGAGCCAGGGTGGCGGTCTTGCCCGTGCCGGCGCCGGCCACGATCAGCAGCGGGTCGTCGCCGTGCAGCACCGCCAAGCGCTGCTGGTCGTTCAATTCGGCAAGGATCGTCCCAATGGGAGTCCCAACGGGGATTTCAACCACCTTGAGCTGCTGCCTCCCCTCTGTATCTTGGCCGACACCGGCGCCTGCCGGATCACGCGCGCAGCGGGCTCGGGTGAAACGAGCCCCGGCCCCGAGAGCGTCCGTGCGAGAAGAGGATACAGCCCGGGGCGGACGGACGAGCCGGCCGGGGGAGGATCCAGAGTGGTGGGGCCGTATCCAGCGCGTCTGGAGCGCCGGTTGCGTGGAGCTGCCCGGTCAGAGGAGCGGCAGCCTCAACTCGAAACGCGACCCCTGCGGTGAACTCTCAACCGTGACTGCTCCACCGTGGATGTTCATGGTGGCTTTGACTATGGCCAGGCCGAGTCCGCTGCCCGGGTAGGCCGACACGTTCCTGCCCCGGTGGAAGCGCGAGAACAGGTCTTCCAGATCGGCGTCAGGGATACCGATGCCCGTGTCTTTGACCCACACCACTGCGGTCCGGTCCTGGGTCTGGGCGCCGAGTATCACTGATCCCCCGGGCGGCGTGAACTTGAGGGCGTTGTCGACCAGGTTTCCCAGGGCCGTCTGCAGCCCTGCCTCAGAGCCCATGACCCGCAACTCGCCCGCGGGGAGGTCGAGCGCGAAGTCGATCCCCGCCTGCTCGGCTCGGGAGGCGGCGGAATCCGCCACCTGTCGGGCGAGAGAAACCAGATCGATCGGTTCCACGGAACTAGGCATGGTGCCGGTGTCGAGCCGCGATAGGAGCAGCAGATCGGTGGAGAGCCGGTCGATGCGTTCCGCTTGGCGCATGGCCCGGCCGATGAGCCGGCTCCGTTCGGCCGCGTCATCCTGGTTCTGCGCCAATTCAAGGTCGGTCTCGAGCGCGGTCAGCGGTGTGCCCAGTTCGTGGGCCGCATCGGCTACGAATCTGCGCAACGCCGAGACCGTGTGCTGCATCTTGTCGGCCATAGCGTTGAACGAGCCGGCCAGGCTGCCGACCTCATCTGCGCGGTCCACTTCTGCCCTCACGGTCAGATCGCCGTGGGCCATGCTGTCGCTGGCCGCGGTTATCGCCAGCAGGGGTCGAGTTAGACGCCTGCTCGTCAGCCAGCCGACTACGGCGGCCAGTAAGACTGCAGCAACGCCAGCCAACAGCCAGGCGATGAGCGCGCTCCGCAGAGCGGTGGAGCTGTAGGCCGGCCCCTCGGAAAGCCGCACGATGGCCACGGTCTGCCCATTGCCGGTCAACTGCGTCTCAATGGCGCGGTCCGACCGAGGGCCGTCCCCCGACCACCCGCCGCCGAAGATCCCCTGCCCCAGCGGGCTAGGGAGGCCATGCCTGCCCTTTCCTTCTCCCCGATGGGCGGTCCCCTCATCTTCTTCCTCGAGCTCATCTTCTTCCTCGAGTTCGTCTTCGCTCTCGCTTCCCTCGTCGCGATTCCCTACGATGCCGGTGGCATCGATGCTGCTGACAGGACCCGAATCGACCAGGAGCGTCCCCTCGGGACCGAAGACCCGTATCCTCAGCTGCGTGGAGAGAGCCACCGCCTGTACCTGCCGCCGGGCGGCGGCTACCTCGGTCGCGTTTCCTGCGCCCGCGGTCGCGCCTCCGGCCGCCGACACCTCGGCGGCCACCGAGATCCAGTCCACCTCCGATAGGTCTTGTGCGGCCTGCTCGGCTCCGGCCTTAAGGTAGGAGGTCTCCGACCGTGAGTAGTAGTTGCCAAGTAGCGGTACCAGTATCGCCCCCAGCACGAGCATCGTGAGCAAAGCCACGCCTGCGAAGCTGATGGGCAACTTGGTCTTCAAAGACATCCGCCCGATGCGGCCGCGGAAACGCGTCACGGCGTTCATCCGGAGGTCGCGAGCCGGTAGCCGAGACCGGTGACGGTCAGCACCAGACGGGGATTGCCGGGGTCGAGCTCGATCTTCTCCCGCAGGCGTCTGATGTGCACGTTGACCGTCTTGTCATCGTAGTAGTCGGCGGAATGACCCCACACCTGCTCCATCAACTGCCCGCGACTGAACACTTGCCCGGGATGCTGGGCCAGGAACACGAGGAGACGGAACTCCGTGGGGGTGAGATTGATGCTCTTCTCACCGCGGCTGACTCGGGCGCAGGCACGGTCGATCACCAGGTCCGATACGAAGAGGAGATCGGCCTCCGCGGTGGAAAGCTCCCCGTACGCTCGCCGCAGCAGCGCGCGGACTCGCGCGATCAGTTCGCGCAGCTTGTAGGGCTTGGTGAGATAGTCGTCGGCCCCCATCTCCAAGCCCAAGACCTTGTCGACCTCGTCACCCTGGACGGTGAGGATGAGCACGGGCTGGCGGAGACCGAGGCGGCGCATCTCGCGACAGAAATCGAAGCCGGAGCCGTCGGGCAGCCGGACATCGAGTATCACAAGATGCGGGTTCTTGTCACGAGCATAGGCGACGCCTGCAGTGCCGGTCGATTCCCAGTGCACCCTGTAGCCTTCCCGCCCCAGGCCTTCGCCGAGACTCTCGGCGATGGCCGGATCGTCCTCGATGAGGAGGATGGTGGTCTCTGTCTTGATGTCGTTGTTGCTGTCGGTGGCCATGCTCGCGAGGTTACCACGCCTCTCCGGCCCAGTTGGGTCAAGGACCCGGCCGGGCTCCGAGGAGCCCGGCCGGGCGGACGAGGGAACTGGAGGTCGGTCTGTTTTAGCTAACTGATGTTGCTCGAAGTCGAGGTGGTCGAGGGAGAGGCGGTACCGGAGCCGTCGCGGCTACGGTCGCGGTCCTGGGTTTGATCTTGATCGAGCTCGCCATCGCAGTCGCCGCCATGCCGGCCACCCATGCCCCTGTGCCCTTCCTCGGTCTTCACCACGTTGAAGGACTCGTCAAGGTACACCGTCACCATGGTGCCGTCGGCCTTCTTCACATGCACTTCGTACTTGGCGTTGCCGTCGGCGTCGGTCTCGGCCCGCACGACGGTGGCGTCGCTGCCGACTTCGGCCAGCGCCGCCGCCTGGGCCTTGGCAAGGGTGTCGCCGGTGAGGGGCGTCTCGTCGCTGCGCTGACCGCCTGCATGTCCACCGCCGCGCCGGCCTCCCGCGCGCCCTTCCTCGGTCTTCACCACGTTGAACGACTCGTCAAGGTACACCGTCACCATGGTGCCATCGGCCTTCTTCACATGCACCTCGTACTTGGCGTTGCCGTCGGCGTCGGTCTCCGCCCGCATGACGGTGGCGTCGCTACCGACTTCGGCCAGCGCCGCTGCCTGGGCCTTGTTGAGGGTGTCGCCGGTGAGGGCCGTCTCGTCGCTGCGCTGTCCTTGCGCGCCCTGTCCGTGGGGCCCCTTCTGAGTCGCCGTCGCGGCGCTCTTGCCGGACGAGGTCGTGCCGGAGCTACCGGTCCCGGTCGCAGCGAAAGCCGCCGATCCTATCGCGAGCGTGAGGACAATTGCGCCTACCGGCACTACCCATCTTTTCTTCAGGAACTGCTTCATGAAACGGTTCTCCTTTCGACACCTGCACTTGGATCGGTCTCCCGATTGCCCCAGTATCCCGGACGCCAGATGTGCCCGGATTAGCGAGGGGATACGGTTTCGTAACCGGCGGAAATATAATCGGGGTGCAGTAGCCTTCAGCACTGGAGGGTAGGGAGATCACCACCGATGGGAACCGCGGCTTCTAGGGCAAACGGCAGAAGGCGCCGCGCGCCGAGCTCGTCCTCGGGGCCGGACTGCTCGCAGCGGCCTGTACGTTCGCCTACCTGCGTTGGATCCGCCCTTGGCACCTGGTGTGGGGCGCCACCGAGGAGGAGAAGAGCAGGCCCATGGTCGGTGACGACGAGATCCCCGATCCGCAACTCGACGCCACCCGGGCGATATCTATCGCCGCCCCGGCGACGGCCGTCTGGCCCTGGCTGCTTCAGATGGGCTACAAGCGCGCCGGCTTCTACAGCTATCGCTTCGACAACGCGTGGTCGCCCAGTCCCTGGTACATCCTTCCCGAGTTCCAGCGGCTCCAGGTTGGAGACATCGTGCCCACCGGGCCCGGAGAGGGCTTCACGGTGAAGTCCATGGAGCCGGATCGTTCGCTCCTGCTCGTCGTCGACCAGGATCCCCTCCGGGTCAGCGCGGCGATCCTTCTCGACCAGGTGGCCCAGGCGGAGACGCGCATGGTCGGCCGGGTGCGCGTGCGCTTCGGGACCGGCCTGCCGGTCTTCCTCTACCGCCTGCTGTTCGACCTGGGTGACTTCATCATGATGCGGAAGATGTTCATCGGTATCAAAGAACGAGCCGAGCGTTGGGCGACCTCCGGCGGAGGAGCGGAGCTTTCGTGAAAATGATCTGGAAAGGCGCCATCTCCTTCGGGCTCATCACCATCCCGGTGCGGCTGTACCCGGCCGTCCAGGAGAAGACAGTTGCCTTCCGTCAACTCCACGACAAGGACGGCGGCCGCATCTTCTACACCCGCGTGTGCTCGCTGTGCGGGGAAGAGGTCCCCTACGATCACATCGTCCGCGGGTTCGAATACGAAAAAGGACGGTACGTCTCCCTCACCGACGACGACCTGCTGGCGGTGCGGGCCCGCTCGTCGCGTACCATCGACCTGGTCCAGTTCGTCGATCTGGCGGCTGTCGATCCGGTCTACTTCCAAAAGCCCTACTACCTGGAGCCGGACGATCTGGGGCTCAAGCCCTACCAGATCCTACGCCGGGCCATGGAAGCCGCGGGCAAGGTGGCCGTTGGCAAGCTGGCCCTGCATGCCAAGGAGCATCTGGTGACGCTCCGCCCGTATGCCGGGATGCTGGTTCTGGAGACCATGAACTGGCCGGACGAGATCCGCGAGGCCGCCTTCCCCATCATGGACATCGACCCGGGCATCCGCCCGCAGGAATTGGAGATGGCCGTCAGCCTGGTCGGGCAACTGTCGGCGGAATGGCGCCCGGAGGAGTTCCGGGACGAGTACCGGGACGCGCTGCTGGCGTCGATCGCGGAGAAGGTGGCGGGGTTGCCGGTAGAAGCCCCGGCCGAGGGGCCGGCGCCGGCCGGAGGCCGGCCCGGCGAGGTGGTGGACTTCATGGCCGCGCTGCAGGCGAGCATCGAGGCGGCCAAGAAACGGGCGGCCGGCGGGAGTTGACGGCTGACGGACGCGGCCGGCGGGACCTGACCTAACGGGCCACCGACACGGTCCAGTTCGCGCAAGTCAGGGTCACGGAGACGCCGGGCGGCCGATAGGGATCACGTAGATCGGCTCTTCCTGTTCGGACATCTGTAGGACGTCTCGCACCTGCTCGTCGGAGAACGCCCCGACGGTCACCGCCCCCAAGCCGAGGGCGGTCGCCTGCAGGCACAGGTTCTCAGCTGCATGCCCGGCCTCCAGGTGGACATACCTGATGCCCCGATCCCCATACTTCTCAGTGGTGCGAGCGTATACCCCGGCGATGACCACATCGGCCGCGGCCTCAGCTACCCAACCTTGATCGAGTGCCGTCTCCGCCAGACGGGCGCGCACGTCGCCGGACAAGACCGGCACCAACTCGTGGCCCGTGGGCCGGTAGTGGTAGACACCGGTATCGAGACCGGTAACGAGTCCGGCGGCCAGGTAGATCTCCAGAGGGTAGGTACCCCCGGCGGAAGGAGCGGCCCGGGCGCCTTGCGGCGAGGTGATCCCCTGGGCCGCCCACAGCAGCTGACCGACTTCCTCCAGCGACAACGGCTCGTCGGTGAACTCCCGCACCGAACGCCGGGCCTGTATGGCTGCTTCGAGTGACATCGGGCCTTCTTTGCGGGGCTCGGGGAGCTTCACGGTCTGGGTCTCTTCGGCGGCCTGCCGGCTGGTGATGCTGGACTCCTCGTGCTCGGCGCCTTGGCCGGCGCAACACAGACTCGCGCCTGCAGCGAGAAAGACGACGACAAGCGTGATCAGCGCCGCTCGTGCCGCTTTCATCAGGCTCACCTCCGCTCGTTTGTGGCCAAACTCACCGCGACCACCGACCTAGGAGCCGATGATTCCCCGGATGCTCGACTCGACGAGAGCTCTCACTCTCTCAGTCTCCTCCTCGTCAGAGTAGCGGGTGCGGGGCCAGAAGAAGCCCTTGAGACCGTCGCCGCGGTTGCGCGGGACCACGTGGACGTGCAGGTGGGGCACGCTCTGGCTGATGCGGTTGTTCATGGCCACGAACGTGCCCTGTGCCTCCATGGCCTTCTCAACGGCGCGGGTGACCAGTTGGACTTCCGCGAAGAAAGGGCCGAGAAGTTCGGGTGGCACCACGGCCAGGGTCTCGAGGTGGCGCCTCGGGAGCACCAGACAATGCCCGGGGAAAAGCGGCCGGTGGTCGAGCAACGCGAAGGCCACCTCGCTCTCGTAGACCACTGGGGTGGCTACCTGGCCCTGGATCATTCTGCAAAAAAGGCAGGTGTCCGGCATCGGCGCGGGACCTCGGACATTCTTGAGCGAAAAAGGATCCGACGATCCGATGCGCTCGGTGCACTGACAGGGTCAGTATACGGAGAGAGAAGGTTCGATGCGGAGGCGCGGACTGGACCGGTCTAGAACGCCCGCCTGACCGGCTGTCCCCAGGATCCCCGCTTCGTCACGAAATCGGCCAGCCCGCGACAACGCCAGAAGCTGTGTAGCTGCCGGTATCCGAAGCTCTCCAAGAAGGCGTATCCGGATAGGATCAAGGTGTCTCGCAGACTCGGGTACTTGCGGAAGGCCACCGCCTCCAATAGCAGCGAGGACATGGACATGATGGTGCCCAGCAGCATGGCGCAGGCCAGGAAGGTGACTGCCAGCTGCCAGTCTATGGCCTGAGCGACTATGGCCGTGGCCACGATGAAATAGCCGACAACCTCGATCGCAGGGCTGAGCAGCTCGCAGAACACGAAGAACGGGAAGCCGAGAAGTCCGACCCCGCCGTAGCGACGGTTCAAGCAGAGTCGGCGGTTCTTCATCAGGCTCTCGGCGAGCCCCCGCTGCCAACGCCGTCGCTGTTTGCTCAGACTCTTCATGTCTTCCGGCACCTGGGTCCAGCAGATGGGATCCGGGAGGAACAGGATGCGGTACTGCTTCTTCTTGTCGTAGAACACCCGATGCATCCGCAGGATGAGCTCCATGTCCTCGCCGACGGTATCGGTACGATAGCCGCCCACCTCTATCAGAGCCGTCCGCCTGAAGATGGCGAATGCGCCGGAGATGATCATGACGGCGTTCAGGCGTGACCAGCCCATGCGCCCAAAGAGGAAGGCGCGGAGATACTCGACGATCTGGAACCGGGCCAGGCCACTGCGCGCGAGTCTCACCTGCTTCACTTCGCCGTTCTCGATCACGCAGTCGTTGGCGGGCATGACCACCCCTCCCACGGCGACGACCCGGTGATCCTCCAGGAACGGGCGGGTGATCTGGACCATCGACTGGACATCTATGATCGAGTCCGCGTCGATATTGCAGACCAGCGGAAACGAGCTCACGTTGATGCCCGCGTTGAGGGCGTCCGCTTTGCCCCCCTGGTCTTTGTCGACTACCCGTAGGCCCGAATAGGTCATCGAATCGTAGAGACCGCGGATCGGAGCGCAGGGAATGTCACAGCGGACGACGCCCGGAGCGGGGACGAGGTCGAATGCGCGTATGAGCGCGTCCATGGTCCCGTCGGTGGAGCCGTCGTTGACGGCCACCACTTCCAATTCGGGATAGCGCACGGCAAGGGCGGAAGCCACCGTATGCACGATGGTCTCTTCCTCGTTATGGGCGGGGACTATCACGGTCACCGGCTTGTAGAACGTAGTGCCGAAGATGCCCTCGTATTCGGTCATCGCGCTCACCCGAGCGTAGCGTTTCACCGTATGCGCGGAGATCACGATCAGATAGAGATAGAACCCGTTTATGAAGACGAAGTACGCGAAGAAGAGCAGGTTGATGTAGTAGAGGACCTCTTTCATGCGTACACCTTCTCGTGGAGCTCGACTTCTCCCAGAGAGTGCAACGCCTTCTGAGCATAGACCCGCACCCGAAGATCGTCGTCTTCGAGGCGAGCGAGGATCAGGGGAGCCGACTCCACGGCACCCAAAGTCGCCAACGCCTGTACGGCCTGGCTGCGAAGGACCCAGTTGGGGTGGGTGAGCAGTTCGCTCAGACTGGGGATGGCGCCGGTATCGCCCATCTTGGCGAGTGCTTTGACGATGTGGATGAGGACTTCTTCATGCTCCGAGAGCCGGAGAAGTCGGAGAAGGCTGCCCGCCGCCGGGCGGTAGGCAAAGAACGCCAGGAGATCCACCATCACCACCTGCGCAGCCTGGTCGCTGCGGTCCACTTGCTTGTTGGGATTGAACGAACGGGACGGGGTCTTGCGCGAGTACTGGGCTATCAGGTTTTCGAGGGTCTTGTGGATCACCGGGCAGACGCCTTCCTCGAAACGGGAGAGCAACTCGGCGATGCCATGAAGGGTGATGCGGGTCCGCTGGTAGACCGCGCGGAACACCGGTATGAAGTAGCTGGGGTCGCGAAACGAAGCCGCGGCGTAGCCGGCGGCGAGCACGACCGCGGGATCCTCTGAGCGCAGCAGTTCGGCGACCGCCTCCCGGGGCAATCTCTCCCGAAGACGCCCCAGGGTCTTAGCGGCCGCGGCCCGGTCCAACGGATCGCGCGACTCGGCCAGCTGTCTCTGGAGCCTCTGAGTGAAGCCCAACCTGCGACTGAGGTGCCGTAGCCGCAGTGGAGAGCCAGAACCCAGCTGACGGAGTTGCTCGTCCATGAATTCATGGAACAACGTGAAGCAGGCATCGGTCACTATGCTCTCTTTGATGCGGACCGTAGGCTCGCGCCTTCCCTCCAGTGCTTCCGGTAGCAGGCGGACCCAAAACCGCCTGAACTTCCGGGTCTTGGCGCCGGATTTGCGGACGTGCATGGTCACCAGAACTAGGAACAGGCCGAGCAGCGTGACCAGCTCTACGGCGATGACCACCAAGACAACGTGAAGCATGCTCATAACACGATGGTTTATCGGCGTGAAGTGCTATAGCCTCAAGGGTGGATCGGAGTGCGCCGAGGGTACACGGGGGGTGGCGGCCGGATTCCGTAGCCCGGCTCGCGGGCTTGTCCGGAGGGGCTCTGTGCTCCGCCGCGATCCGAGGCACCCCGCGCAGGGGTCTGGTGCCCTAGCGGCCGGCCTCTCGTGCGAGGCGCAGCGCCTCGACGAGCGCCGGTCCCTTGGGGCGCTCGAGCTGGTCCATGGTGCAGTCGCGGGGATCCTTGTCCGGGCGCCAACGCTCGAAACGGGTCGCGTGGCGGAAACGGTCGCCGGTGAGCTGGTCGTAGCTGACCTCGACCACCAGAAGTGGCTTGACGGGGACGAAGTCGAGGTCCTTCTCGCCGCTCCAACGGCTGGCGGCACCGGGACGACGGGCGTGCTCGCCGAAGCCGGCGGCAGAAGGGTCGCCGGGCCCGGGCTGGAGCGGCTGCAGCGCCTGAAGCAAGACCGCGGCCTGCGTCTCGCTGAACGACGAGCAGTGGCCGATGAAGTGCAGCTCACCCTCGGGGTTGTAGAGGCCCAGCAAGAGGGAGCCGACCCGCTTCCCGTCCTTGTGCAGACGATAGCCGCCCACCACGCAGTCCACGGTGCGGCGATGCTTGACCTTGATCATCTCCCGGCGCCCTTCTGCGTAGGGGCGTTCGAGCGCCTTGGCGACGATCCCGTCGAAACCGGCGGGTTCGAAGTCGTGGAACCAACGGCGGGCAACCTCCACGTCCGTGGTGCTGGGGGAGAGGAGCCAGGGGCCGCCATCATTGGGGGCGGCCCGCGCTCCGGGGACGGCAACGCCGGGCACGCCGTCCGCGCCGGTGGCGTCGCCGGCCCCCGGGACGGCCGTCGGGCCGGTGCCGGTGGCGCGCCTAGCTCCGGAATCGGCCGTCGGGCCGGTGCCGGTTCCCAGGAGGTCTGCCAACTCCTCCAACATGGCGCGACGTTCGCGGAACGGCCGAGAGCGGAGGTCCTCGCCTCGCAGAGCGAGCAGGTCGAAGAGGGCCAGGTGAGCCGGGGTCTCTTGGGCCAGCCTCCGAACGCGGCTCTCGGCGGGATGGATGCGGTTCTGCAGGGCATCGAAATCCAGCCTGCCCTCTACGATGACGACGACCTCTCCGTCGGCCACCGTTCCGGAGGGCAGGCAGGCGAGGCCGGGCTCCAGTTCCGGGAAGTAACGGAGCAGCGGCTTGGCATTGCGGCTGTCGAGGCGGGGGGCGCCCGCGTCGCCGGGGCTGTGGGCGCCGCTGCGGGCACCGCTCCGCCCCTGGGCGCCATCGTCGTGGGCAGCACCACCTCCGCCGGCCAAGCCGCCCGGGTCGGGGGCGCTACCCCCGAGGATGTCGCCGCCGTCGCCGTGGGCGCCGCTCCAAATGACCACGCGAAAACCGTCCCACTTGGGCTCGTAGGCCCAGCCCGGAGGCGGAGGTAGCTCGTCGGCTACCTCCGCCTCCATCGGGGTGATGGGCGGGGAAAAGGGCCAGTCAGCCACGGCGACTATGAAGTCCGGACCTTTCTCAACTAGTCCTCGTCGTAGTAGTTGTAGGTGTTGCCGTGCAGGTTGTTGTTAGCCCCGATCATGGGGTTCGCAGGGTAACCGACGTACAGGCCGAAGTAGTTGCCAGCGCACTCGTTGTTATCGACGGTGCCTGTGGCGCTGTCGCTGAACCAAATGCCCGCCTCGGCGTTGCCCAGGCAGAGGTTGTCCTCGACCACAGCGTGCGTATCGTCGTGGACATCGATACCATCACGCTCGTTGTGGGAGCACTCGTTGCCGCGAATGGTGCCGGTGACATCCTCGCTGAAGGTGATGCCGTCCTCTCCGTTGTAATTGCAGGTGTTGTCTGCGAGCGTAAGCTGCGCGTTATCGTGAGTCGAGATGCCGTCGATGAGGTTGTAGTTGCATAGGCAATTCCGGACCGTTCCCACCGTGTCTTCCTCGAAGTAGATGCCACTGGCGTAGTCACCGGCGTCCCCGTTGTGGGAGCAGTTGGAGTTCTGCACCGTCACCTCCGAAGAGTCGTAGGCGGAGACCCCGTGAAGACCGTTGTCGACGCAGTCGCACAGGTCGACGACTGCCGAGGAGTCGTCAAAAAGCCCTATGCCGTTCTCCCCGTTGTCCGACATGATGCTGTTGGTGACGGTGGCAGAGGCCTGATCGACCAACTCGACACCGTGGAGGTCGTTCAGGGTGAACACGCAGTCGGTCACAGTCGCTTCGGCGGATCCGTAGAGATACAGCCCAGCCCCACGCTGGTTGCTGGATCTGTTGCCTCCCGAGAAGTGGCAGCGAAGCAGATCGACGGTCGCATCTCCGACGTCCATGACGTTCACGGCCTTGCTTGTCGCGGTGCACACGAACCGGATGTCTTGAGCTGAGAAGCTGACCGAGTGGACGTCTACCACCCAGCCCGCGTATGTGACCGTGCTGCTGTTCGGCCCCTCCATCCCGCTTCCCGCGAGATTGAACGAGAAGTCGACGAGGATCATCTTGGTCAGGTTGAAGGTGCCAGGTCCCAGATGGATGGTGGTGCCGGGATCGATGTCGGCCACAGCGGCCTCGATGGTTGGATAGTCACCGCTACCGTCGGCATACACCCACACCCCGGACGGGGTAAGCAGGTTCAGCAGGTTCCACAGTATCTGGGCCACCTCGCCCCGGGTGGCGTTGGCCCCGGTGTTCCAGCCGGCCAGGCCGGGGGTGGCAAGAGAAGCCCGGATGCCTTCGAGCAGGCCGTTGTACTCGGCCTTCTGGATGTTGGCCCCGTGGGTGGGGTCTCCGGCGGGAAGCACCCCCCCGGTCCAGCCCGCGGGTGCGGCCGTGAGGGCGCCGGGGGCCAGGTTATCGGCGGCCCGCACCACCATGCTGATCACCTGCTGGCGGGAGATGTTGCGGGTGGGGGCGAAATGGGTGGCGTCGGTGCCCTTGGTGATGTTGTTAAGGGCGCACACAGCTACGTATTCGTGGGGATAGAGCTTGGCCGGGTCGTCGGGGTCCAGGTCGACAAAAGGCACGGCCGGGTTCGGCCAGTCGCTCTCTGCCACCGGCAGATCCAGAGTGAGCACGATCATCTTGGCGAACTGCTGGCGGATGACCAGGTCCTCGGGACCGAAGTTGCCGTTGGTGTAGCCCCCGATGATGGCCTGGTCGGCCATACCGGTGATGGCGTCGTAGTAGGGGTGGGAGGCAGGGACGTCGGGGAAGGCTAAGGCGGGGGAGGCGAGGAGTAGGACCAGGACCGCGGCCAGCAAGACCGCTCCCGTGATCCCGAATCTAGCGCGGCGTGTTGGGCCCTTGGGGCGTGTCGCCCCGCCCAAAGTGGGCCCTGGTGGCGCATCATGGCGGTCGTGAAGGTGATCAGCTGTGCGGTGGTCGACCATTTGAACCCTCCATCATGTCGCTCTTTCGCGGGTCGGCTCTCCAGGGTGGATAGCCTCAGAGTCCCAACGCGAGAGTATGACCGCGAGGACGAAAGCGCAAGCCCTTTCGAATCGGGCGAAGCGTTATCGCGAAAGAAGACCCGTCTGCTCGGTCGAGCGCACCCGGATGGCAGCCTCGTTGGCGACGGGGCATTGGTACTCGCAGATGCCGCACCCGATACAGCGCTCGGGGACCACGTAGGGGAGCTTGACACCCGCGTGCCGTCCGGTCCCGCTGCCACTGCCGGAGCCGGTCCCGCTACCCTGCCCGGTCCCGGTGCCGCTACCCTGCCCGGTGCCGCTACCCTGGCCGGCACCGCTGCCCTGCCCGGCACCACTTCCGCCGGTGTCGAAGATGATCGCCTTCTCCGGGGTGGGGCAAAGCTCCTGGCACACCAGGCAGTCGCGTCCCTCCGCCCAGGGGATGCAGGTGTTGCGGTCGATGTAGGCGCGGCCGATCACCTTGAGCCTCTTCTCCTCCAGCGTGAGCTCGTGGATGGCCTGGGTGGGGCAGACCTTGCCGCATTCGTTGCAGCTCCAATCGCAGTAACCGCGACGGAAGTCCATCTGTGGAGTGAAGAAACCTTCCACGCCGGCGTCGAAGACCGCCGGCTGGATGACGTTGGTGGGACACCCCTTCATGCACTGGGCGCAGCGCGCACAGGTAGCCATGAAGTCCAACTCGGTGCGGGCCCCGGGAGGCCTGATGAGATGCGGGTTTCGCTGGATGCGTCCCAGTCCGGTGAATAGGAAGAAACTCCCTACGAAGGCCAGACCCCCGGCCTTGAGCAGGGCCCGCCGGCTGGGGTCGTATGCGTGCTGCTTGCGGGGCCTGCGGCCCCAACGGATGGCTCCTTTGGAGCAGGCGTCGGCGCACTCGAGACCCAACTGACAGCGGGAGCAGTCGGTGGAGGAGCCGCCGTCGCGGACGGCGTCCATGGGACAGGCGGCGACACAAGCTTCGCACGTGGCGCACACGCGGTCGTTGACTACGCGGCCGTAGATGGCGCCCCGGCCGACCAAGCCCAGGAGGGCGCCCAAGGGGCAGAGGTGGCGGCACCACAGACGGCGTTCTATGAAAGAGATGGCGAGTATGCCTACAAACATCGCCAACATGACTAGTTGCAGCTTGTAGGCGAGTCCGTTGGCGAAGACCAGCCGCCCGGTGAGGATCTCAGTAGCGCGATCGACGGCGCCTTGCAGTGGGGGGATCTCGTAAGCGACATCACCGACCAGCCTCAAGCCCCTATCGACGGCGGGATAGAGGAGGGTAGTCGCCGAGCGGGTGAACAGGGAGAGCGGGTCGAACACGAGGAAGACCGCGCTCCCGAAGAGGATCAGGAACAGCACCACCACCAGCACGAACAGGGGCATCTTGCGCAACACCGTGCGGGCTCGCGGCCCCGGGTGGCGCTCGCGCCGCGGCCCGAACAGCTCCACCATGAATCCGAGAGGACAGACGTAGCCGCAGAAGGCCCGGCCAAGGAACAGAGGGCTCACCAGTACTGGGATCGCCAGCAGGAACTCCCACCGGATCACCCCATTCACCACAGAGTTGATGGCCAGCAGCGGATCGGCGAGTAGAAAACCGCTGAGGAGGATGGTGCCGAGGGGCCAGAAGGTCAGGGTCAGAAGGACAAGGAAGAGGATAAGGAACAGGATTTGGAAAACGCGCCTATGGCGGTGAAGGCCGCGAGGGCGGCCCTTCGCCCGGGTCGGGGAGGCGTCGGTCGGACCGTGGTAGGTCGGCTCGAGGGCCATCACGCGCCCCCGGTCACCAGAGGCCTCCGGTCACCAGAGACCTCCGGTCATCAGGCGGTCCCCTCGAAGATGGTGTACTTCGACAGGTCGATCTCGCCGAGACCACGGGAGGCCGCCTCGACCAGACTGGGCAGATCGCCGGGCTGCCAACCCATGATGGTAGTGCCGTACGCATCGACGGCCACCTGGCTCGTGCCGGCGACGACGGTCTTGGGCATTGCGACGTCGTCCAGGTTCCCGCCCGTAGGGCCGTTCCGGGTCAGGATGCGATATGCGTCGAGGATCACCAGGTGCGGCTTGACCCGGGTGTTGACGTCGGTGATCTTCTGCGGATAGTCGAGGTGGATCTTCCCTCGGGAATCACCCATGATGCCCATGAGGTTCTTCATGGCCAGGGTCAGCCCGGCCATGCCGTGGGTCTTGCCGATGGGGACGTTGATGAGCGTGTCGGCCTCCAGTGCTTCAGTGACCAGCGGCCAGGAGGTGATGGCGACGCCCTCGGGAATGTCCACCCGGTCGAAGTCGCGGTTGTTCAGGTACTTGAGCTTGCCGCCCGCCTCGGCGGTAGCCTGCGCCAGGCCCGACTCCTTGAAGGCGGCCCGGGCGCTGCTGGTGGGATAGTCGAGCACGGTGACCTCGGCCGCGCCTACCTCTAAGCACATGCGGATGATGGTGGAGAGGACGATAGGGTTGGTGGTGGTGGCATACTCGGGGGGACGACCGGTGAGGACGTTGGGCTTGACCACCACCCGGGCGCCGCTCTTGACGAACCGCTCCATGCCACCGAGTTGGGCCATCGCCGCGCGTACGTTCTTGTCGGGGAAGTCACCGCGGATGACCGCCAGGTCGGGGGCGGCGGGGGCGGCGGTCGACGTGGTAGAGCCGGAGCCCGAGGTGGCGGCAGAAGTGGTGGTCTGGCCCGATACGGTTGTCGAACTCTCGGTCTCGACGGAGGTGGAGGTGGTCGTGCCCGGCTCCGCACTGTCTGTCGTCGCGGGAGATACGACGTCGATGGAGCCCTGGGACTCAGACCAGCGCAGCGCGCGGCCGCAGCCCGAGACCGCTGGGGCGATCCCGGCCAGCACCAGCCACCGTCCGGTGGAGAGGAGAAAAGTCCTGCGATCCATCTGCAGCATGGCGGCAGTCTAACAGGTCGCGCGCCCAGCGGGCGAGGTCACTGGCTGATCTGCTGCGGGGTTGCTAGGCGGCGGGGGCGGCCACGTCGCAGGGCGGCCACTCGCAGGGCGGCCACGCCGCAGGGCTGACCGGCTGCGGTGCCGCCTTGGTTTCAACGGCGGCGCCGATGGAGACAACGATTCTGGACGACGCGCTTGCAGCGGACCCAGAGGAGGACTTCGACGGATGAACGGGGAGCAAGGCCAGCCCATGGCAGAGACCGATGCGGCCGGCCGTGGAGAGAGCAGCGGCACTGAGAAGCACATCGGCCGGCGGGCCTTCATCGGGCTGATCGTGGCAGGTATAGCGGCGCTCTTCGTGGGCAAGGAGATCCTTCCCCGGATCCCCACGAGCATCAAGGGCTCGGTGGGCGGAGGAGAGTTCCGCATCAACACGATCGTCCCTGGTGAGGATTTCGACCCGAACACCTGGCGTCTGACCGTGGACGGCCTGGTCCGAAACCCGCTCACCCTCACCTTCGCCGAGTTCACCGATCTCCCTCAGGTGGAACGCACCCGGGACTTCTACTGCGTCGAGGGCTGGGGTGTGCCGGAGGTTAAGTGGAAGGGGGTCACCGTGCGCGAGTTGATGGAGCGCGCCGACATCGACCCGTTGGCCACCCACCTCGTCTTCGACTCCAACGACGGCGTGTACACCGAGTCGGTGACGCTCGAGGAAGCGCTACGTCCGGACACGCTCCTGGCCCACGAGATGAACGGGGCCCCTCTCGAGCCTGGCATGGGACAGCCGCTGCGCTTGGTCCTGCCCGGGAGTTACGCCTACAAGAACATCAAGTGGGTGGTGCGGATGGAAGCGGTCGCCCTGGGTCCCGAAGGATACAAGGGCTATTGGGAGCAGCGTGGCTACCCGGCCGACGCCACCATCGGCTGAGCCGCCACTACCGGTGCCACCATCGGCGGAGCCGCCACGGATCCCCCGTTGGGTCCTGGCCGAACGTCTCGCGCACTGGCTCTACGCGCTGTTCTTCCTCATAGCCTTCGTCAGCGGGCTGCTCATGTGGATACCCGCCACTCGGAGCTGGCTGGGCGGGGCGAGGGAGAGTGTCGCCTTGCGCCACGGGGTCACGGGTTTTGCCATGGTCCTCATACCGCTGGCTTTGATGCTGATCGCCGACCGGAGACGTCTGGCGCATGACGTCCGCGAGATCGACATGTGGGATGCAAACGACCGCCGTTGGTTCTGGGCGGCGATGAAGGGCCGCACGCTGCGGGGCGGTGACATGCCGGCCCAGGGCAGGCTCAATGCCGGCCAGAAGGCCAGCGCCCTGCTGGTGGCGGCCATGGCCCTGGGCTTCGCCGTCACCGGGAGCCTGCTGCTGGCGAAGGCCGGACTGCCGGCGTGGCTGGTGTCGCGCGCACTGTGGTTGCATGGCTTCCTGGCCATCGCCGGAGTGGCCGTGCTCGCGGGCCACCTGGCCCACGTCTTCCTAACCCGTCATGGCCGCGGCTACCTGAGCTCGATGATCAGAGGAGCACTTCCGGAGGAGATCGCCCGCGAGCGCCACCGCACCTGGTGGGAGAAGCACCAGGCAGGGGACAACCCACCGGCAGGGGTTCGCCCACCGGCAGGGAGTCGCCCACCGGCCGGTTCGTGATGTAGTAACCTACCCCTTCCTGAACCTCAGCGAAGGGACGTATCCGATGCAAGTCACCCGCGGCAGCGTCGTGAGTTTCAACTACACGCTCACCGATGACGAAGGGACCATCCTCGACTCCAGCGAGAACTGCGATCCTCTGGCGTATCTGCATGGCTACGACAACATCATCCCCGGTCTCGAGGGCGCCCTCGAGGGCGCCGCGGCCGGGCACAAGTCCCAGGTGGTGGTGGAGGCGGCCGATGCGTATGGCGAGGTCGACGAGGAGGCCATCTTCGAAGTCGCGAGAGACCAGTTCCCCGAGGGCGTGCCGGTGGAGCCGGGAATGCAGTTCCTGGGGGAGACCCCAAGCGGCGACGCGCCCTTCAAGGTGGTGGCCGTGAACGAGACCGGGGTGGTGGTGGACGCCAATCATCCCCTGGCCGGAAAGAGGCTGCACTTTGACGTGGAAATCGTGGACGTGCGACCCGCTTCCGACGAGGAGTTGGAGCTCGGTTATCCACAGTCGGACGAGGAGTGAGGCTGAGCCGATGGGCGGAGTGGTTCATACATCACGGATAACCATCACCAGGGAGAACGGTCCGACCCGCAAGGCCGTCATCGAGGGCTTCTGCGAGCCTATCTACTACGGGGTGCACGGAGGGATCAAGAAGTTCTACCGAGTGGATCCTGAAGTGGAGCATGCCGCCACGCTGGATCACATCGTGGGGGCGGTCGGTGGCTGAATGATGGGGACACTGGCCACGGCGCTGGCCAGCCGCAAGATCCCTACGCACACCGACCGCTACGAGGCGAATGTGGAGGGCGACATCGAAGACGTCGATGGTGTGCTGCGCATCTCCCGGATCCGGGTCGCCTACAAGCTCAAGGTGCCGGCGGGCAAAGCGGAGGAAGCGCGTGAGGTGTTCTCCGGCTACATCGAAGGCTGCCCGGCCGCCATGAGCGTGTGTGGATGCATCGATATCAGCGATACTCTGGAGATAACCGAGCTCGAGGGCAGGTAGGGGCGTTTTCGCGGCGGCGGTTCTTGTGAGGTGCGTGATGAGGTCTCGACGGAATGCACTGCTGTGCTTCTTGGTGTTCTCCTTGCTCACCGGCGGGCTTCTCTCGGCCGGCTGTGGATCCGGCCTGGAGAGAGTGCAACTGGAGAGCGGCCCCATCACCGGCGCGTCAGAAGACGTGCAGGGAGCGCAGATCTCGAGCTTCAAGGGCATTCCTTACGCGGCGCCTCCGGTGGGCGACCTCCGCTGGAAGCCGCCGCAGCCGGTGGCGTCCTGGACGGAGCCCCGGGCTTGTACCTCCTTTGGGCCGGCGTGCCCACAACCGGCTCAGACAGAGATGTTCTATCTGGACGTGGGCGCCACCGACGAAGACTGTCTGTATCTGAACGTGTGGTCGCCGGCAAAGTCGGCCGACGAGCGGCTGTCGGTGATGGTGTGGATCCACGGGGGCAGCTTTGAAACTGGATCGGGATCGATGGAGGTCTACGGGGGGCAGAACCTGGCTGCCAAGGGAGTGGTGGTGGTCACCATCAACTACCGGTTGGGGCCGCTCGGATTCCTGGCCCACCCTGCTCTTTCGGCCGAATCGGCCCTAGGGGTGTCGGGCAACTACGGCCTGCTCGACCAGATCGCGGCCCTGCAGTGGGTGAGGAACAACATCGCCGGCTTCGGCGGCGACCCGGCCAACGTGACCGTCTTCGGCGAATCGGCCGGTGCCATCAGCATCCTGGACCTGCTGGTGAGTCCGTTGGCTGAAGGGCTCTTCGACCGGGCCATCGCTCAGAGCGGCATCCTCCTCGACTACGGATTCGGGGTGTCTACCACAGGGAGGCTCGAGGGCGCGGAGGCGGCGGGCGAGGCTTTCGCCGAGGGGCTCGGCATCGAAGGGTCGGACGCGGTCGAAGGTGACGCGGCCGCGCAGATGCGGGCCAAGACCCCGGACGAACTGCTGGCCGCGGCGGCGTTGGTCGGCGAGGACTCCGGCCTCATGGAGCAGGGCCTTGTCTGGAAGCCCGTGGCCGATGGCTATCTACTACCGGACCTACCGACAAGGCTCTGGACGGCGGGCAAACAGCACGGTGTCCCGTTGCTGATCGGTTCCAACGCCGACGAAGGCAATGCGTTCACGGCTGGACTCACCGTCTCTCCGGCCGAGTATGAGGCGCAGATGCGGCAGATCTTTGGAGACTACGCGGACGAGGCGCTCGCGCTCTACCCCGTCGAGAGCCCCGAGGACATCACCCCCATGTTCAGTCGTATGCTTACCGAGGTCGGCTTCGCTTCCACGGCTCGTTTCGCGGCCCGAGCCATGAGCGCGCTCGGGGCTGGGACCACCGCACCGGCCGGGTCTACCGGCGAGGCAAGCTCACAGGCGGCTCCGGCGTATCTATATCAGTTCACGAGGGTCCCGCTCGGCAACGCCTTGGGAGCCTTCCACGGGGTGGAGATCCCATACGTGTTCGGGAACGCCGACCTGTTTGCGGGACTGGGGGAGATCGAGCAGATCGACTTCGATCTGTCGGAAGCGATCATGGGCTACTGGACCCGATTCGCGGCCACGGGCGATCCCAACGGCGAGGGCGCGGTCCCCTGGCCCGCCTACGACGAGCGGTCGGATGAGCACCTCGAACTCGGCGACACGGTTCTGCAGGGCATCCTTCTGTACAAGGAGGCCTGCGACCTGGCCGACCAGGTGAGAGGGGTCGACCGGGCAGTGGAATAGCGGGAAGGGCGCCGCTAGGACCGCGACGCCCCCTGGGACCGCTCTTTCATGAGACCTCTACAGTTTCTTCCCGCACACCGCGCAGTAGGTCGAATCGGGTGTGACCGCCGACCCACATTGAGAACAGAAGCCGGTGGGAGACGGAGGTAGCTCGACGGGCGAAGTCGCCCCTCCGGTAGATTCGGAAAGCGAGAAGGGCGGATACCGGTCGGTGATCAGTAGCACCGCGTAAGCTTCGACACGAAGCGTCCAGCGGTTCACGCCCACCACGTAGTCGAACAAACCGCGGGGATACCTGCCGGTGAAGAGAATTGCGAACCAAGCGATAACCACGCAAAAGGCCGCTCCAATCCACAAGAACGCCAGGACGAACCAGTGGGGGATGGCCAGGAACCACTTCACTATCGGCAGCCCGCGACTGAGCCGACTGGCGTCGGGATAGGCGAAATCCAGGTGAACGGCCTGTTCCTCATCGGTGGAGGGATACTCGTCACGGAGCAGCGTGGCGTACGCCGCCACGCGCATGAGAAAGCGCGAGAGGTTCAGGTTCCAGTCGAACCACCAGCGCGGGTATTTCTTGCGAAAAAGGATCATGAGCAGGAGGGGAAGGAAGAGGATACCCACGGTCGTCCACGACCAGGAGTAGTCCGTGCCCTCGAGGCTGAGGTTTCCGCTACTGAGAAGGGCCGCGATTACGCCGATGGGAATGATCCAGATGAAGCGGAGCCCGGTGGTGAGCCGGTTCAACGGTCGGTCGGGGTAGTCCACGTTGAAGGTGAGAGGATATGGGGGCTCCGGGGAATACGGTGGGGTCGGAGCAGGAGCCGGGGGCCCTGCAGCGGGGGGCGCCGTCTCGGCCGGAGTCGGAGAAGCGGCGGGGGTCGACGGGTATTGGCTTCCGGGTTCTTCCATGGTCCACCTCCATCAGGCGGGGCGCGAAGTCGATGGCTTGATTACCAGAACTCCACCATAGCAAACCCGTGAACTGGTCGAAGAGCGGCGTGACCGCGCGGGAACTCCTTGAATGTGGCTTTGGCCTCCCCGATAATGAGCGGACGCGCGACAGAAGCCGGTGCCCGCTCCTCCGCGCCCAAGCCGTTACTTTTCTGGTGACCGACCCCAGGGCTGCGAAGCGCCTGGTCGCATGTGGGGGCCTTCGGCCGTGAACGATGCTTAGAAGCAGCCCAAATACCGCGACGCATTCCTACCTGCGTTCATATCTGGCGGGTATGCGTGCCAGCGTCTGGCCGGTTTGGAAGCTGCGTTCCGGGCGCGTGTGGGAAGTCGATGCCTGGCGAGGCATAGCCATCTGCATGATGGTGGTCTACCACCTGATGTGGGATCTGCGGAGCTTGGGCGGATACGATATCGCCGTCCGCTCCGGCTTCTGGAGCTACTGGCAGGTCGCCACCGCCGGATTGTTCACCATCCTGGTGGGGGTATCCCTGACGCTCAGCTATCAGCGGGAGCGCGAGCTCCGTCCGACCGGCAGCCTATGGAGCAAGTACGTCATCAGGGGTCTGACCATCTTCACCTGGGGTCTGCTGGTAGGAGTGGCGACCTTCGTGGCTTATGGCCCCGATCGGTACGTACGATTCGGCATCCTCCATCTCATCGGTATCTCGATCATTCTTGCGTACCCACTGCTCCGTTTCCGCTGGCTCAATCTCGCTTTGGGCGTGATCATCATCGGCCTGGGCCCGGTGATGCGGGCCTGGAGACCGGACTTCCCGTGGCTGGAGTGGTTGGCTCCGACCCCAGGTAGCGGGGTGGACTACGCTCCTCTGGTCCCCATGTTCGGCCGGGTGTTGATAGGGGTCTTTCTCGGCAATATGCTCTATCCGCGCGGAGTCCGGCGCTACAAGCCCGTGGACCTTGCGGACAAACGCTCGGTGAAGGCGCTCAGGCGGATGGGCCAGAACTCGCTGCTGATCTACCTGGTTCACCAGCCCATTCTCCTTGGGATCCTGCTGCTGCTGGGAGTCATAGACTGGTGAATCTTGCCGTGACCATGATCGACGCGACAGAAAAGGGGTTCCGTGAGGCCGGGTTCGGTCACCGGGTGGTGGGTGTCGAGGTAGTTGGAACCTGAACGAGACTTTCGCGATGCTGCTGGAGCGGGGGCTCCTTTCCGAAAGCCTCTACAAGGAGTACGCCGACAGTCTCCGATTCGAACCGCCTCCACGAGTGCCGGCGGTGCGCTCGCTGGTGGTCGCCGCCACCCCCTCGCCGCCTGTGAAGGTCCGGTTCCATTTGGCGGACGGTCCGCTGGAGGCGGTGATCCCCTCCACCTACATCTCCTCGGCCTCTCGGGCTCGGTGTCTGCGATTGCTGGAAGAGGTCCTTGCTCCCGCAGGGTTTCTCGGTGGCCCGGGTGCCGGTGCCGGTGAAGTTGCTCGCCGTCCGGACCGGATTGGCCGAGTACGGGCGCAACAACATCGCCTACGTGCACGCACTTGGCAGCTTCGTCAGACTGGACGCGTTTGCCACCGATGCCGACCTTGTCCCCCCCGGAGAACCCCGTGCCGGGCTCTCGTCTTTCCTGGTGGGGGGGCGCGAACCGGCGTCCGGTCACTGGAGCCCTCCCCGGCGCATGGGCAGTTGTGGAGCCTGCCATGCCTGTTACCATGCCTGTCCCACCGGCTGCATCCCCTTTCCCGAGGAGGGGGTGGTGATCGCGGCCGAGCGCTGCCTCACCTATCTGAACGAGCACGAGGGCGATTGGCCGGATTGGCTGGACCCCACGGCCCACAATTGCCTGGTCGGCTGCATGCGCTGCCAGCTGGTCTGTCCCGCCAACAAGTACTATCTGAGGCGGGAAGAGGTGGTGGAGGAATTCGACCTCGACGAGACGGAGATCGTTCTCAAGGACCTCCCGGCGGAAGACCTTCCCGGCTCGGTACTGTCCAAGCTCTCGCGGCTCGACCTGGACGAATACTCCACTGTGTTGGGACGCAATCTGCGGGCGCTCGTGGGCCAAAACCTCGTTTCGGAATGACGCTTTGCCGACAGGGTGCGATCGGCGTCAGTGAGGCGAGGACTAGAGGGAGCGCCCATAGCAGCGCTACGAGCGCGACTGAAGGACAGATGGATCGCTCCGCCCAGCGCGGAATGAGGCGGCCAAGACTTCATCCTGAAACGAGTTCTAAGGCGCCGCAGCTCGTGACCACCTGCCGAGGCGGGCGCCGGCGCGGTCTCGGCCAAGGGGCACTGGCTGCCCCGGCGGCGATCGGGTCGGCCACCCTCGCTCGCGCGACGCGGTCAGGGCGAGAGGATTCACCCCCGACTGGGCGAACTGTCAACCATGTTGACAGAGCAGGCTTTCTCCCCGGGGCACAGAGCGGTGAGCGCGGTTTGTGCGCAGCTTCACCGTGCCTATCACGACATCCGCTTCTATCCGCCTGGACACCCCACGGTTCGGCAGACTCTAGACTCGCTCGCGGGGATGCTCATTTCTTACGTGGACGAGCGCGGCACCCTGTTCCTCGAGGTCGCAGAGGAGCAGTTGCTCCATGAGGGCGAGCGGGTCTACTCCTACGAGGCCAGCCGCGACAACCTCGCCTTCCTCATGTTCCGGGACGGTGTGCGCTCCCTGTCGCTACATCCAGGGCTGGAAGAGGGGGAGATCGAGGCGCTGACCCTCTGCCTCGCCCACGCGGACGATCTGACGGACGCCGAGCACGATCTGGTGACGAGATTCTGGGAGCAGGATTTCGTCCATATCGACTACCATGTGGCCGACCCGTTTCTTGGAGGGGAGGTACTGCGCGAGGGAACGGTCGACGCACTCAGGGAGACGGTGCTCCGCCGACTGGATGAAGTGGCCTTGCCCGACAAGCTCGAGACCGGCGTGCGATCAGGCGATCTCAGGGTGGTCGAGCCGGCGGAGATCGACGTGCAGAGCCTTGGCCTCAGCGCGCAGGAGATCGAACAGAGCGAGCAGGCCGTTGAAGACCCGTCGAACCTCGTCGATGACTTCCTCGTGGTGCTGCTCGAAATAGCCGGGAGATCCTCAGGGGCCTACGATGAGAACGACCCGTTGACCCGCGCTCTGGTCACCGTAGTCGATTCCTATATCGACAACCGGAACCTCGAAGGGCTCGAGCGGATCCTCGAGCAACTGCAGCGACTGGAGGCACAAAGACGCTGTCCTGCTGGCTTCCCGGGTCTGGTGATCGGCCGGGCGGTCACGGCAGAGAGGGTGAGTAGCCTCCTGGCCGGAACCGGCCAGGAGGCGCCCGAGCAGGTCGCCCGAATCGATCGCTTTGTGGCCACCGCTCGTCCCTGGATAATCCCGGCCCTTCTCGAGGCATTGGCTGTTACCGAGGACAGGGCTGTGCGAAAAACTCTACTCGTGGTACTCGACACCGGGGGAGGGGTATCGGGGTCCCATCTGACTCCACTTCTCGAGGACACGCGCTGGTACGTGGTGCGGAACGCCGTCCAGTTGGCAGCGGGCATGCGTGACCCGGAGCTGGTACGGCCTCTGGAGCGATTGCGGCGTCACCCGGATGTGCGGGTGAGGCGAGAGGTCATGCGCACCTTGGATACCTTCGGAGGGGAGCCCGCGCTACAAGTGCTGACCCAAGCCGTGACCGACGAGGACTCGTCGGTACGCACGCTGGCGGCAAGGAGTCTGGGTCGCCACGGCAGGCGGCAACACGAGGCGATCGTGCTGGCTCAGATCGAGGCACGCGACTTCGACAGCCGGCCCCCGGACGAGATCGAGGCCTTCTTGATCGCCCTCGCCGATCTGGCAAAGGAACGGGCGGTGCCGGTCCTGGACAGGCTTTGGAGGCGCAAACGCTTCATCGCTCGGCCGACCCCCATGCGTATCGCCGCCCTGAAGGCCTTGGGAACGATCCCTGGACCTTCCGGCCGGGCGGCGCTATTGGAGGCGGCGAAATCAGGAGAGGCGCAGATCAAGAAGACCGCTTCGCGAGTCCTCCAGGAGGCGCAGTACTCCGGTTGGGGGAGGCAGCCATGAACGAGCGCCTGGAGTCCGTACCTTCGCCCCGTTCCGGCCAGACGCTCGTCATGACTCTGGCTGCGACCATCCGCACTGCCGCATACTACGACGCGGACAACGTGGTCATGCAGCAGGCCTGCGCCACCCTGGCTTCGATGCTGGCCGAGCACTGTGGAGAAGAAGGATCGGTCACCGTGGGCGCCCACAGTCACTGCGTCTTCGTGGGCAAATCCCGGGTGCGGACGACGGTCTCCACCTATGGGCGCTTCTCCTATCTCGTCCAGCTGTTTGAAGCCTGGGGCGCCAACACCCTGACATTCGTCCAGGGAGTGACAGAGGAGGAGCTGCTGCAGGTAGCGCTTGTGCTTGCCCGCGAGCGGCCTACGGGGGTAGATGACCTGGCGGGGATGTTCGGTGCCCGGGGTGTCCACCGGGTGAAGGCAGACATCTTCGTGGGCGGCGCCGCGGCACAAGCTGTCGCTCCGATCGAGGCCTACGCCGCCGCCATGCAGATGAGTGATGACATGCGCGACGGGACTGATTCCAGCGAGCCCACCCACGTCCGGCGGCTCCGTCACGTGACCCAGGCGGTCGTCGATCAGATACTTCGCGATCCCAGCTCGTTGGTTGCTCTGACCACCATCAAGGATTTCGACCGCTATCTCATCTCGCACTCGACCAATGTGGCGGTGCTCTCCGTGCTGCTGGGTCAACGTCTTGGGCTGAGCAAGTCCAAGCTGGGAGAGCTCTGTCTCGCCGCTTTCCTCCACGATGCCGGCAAGCTGGAACTGATACCGGACGTCCTTCACAAGCCGGGAACGCTCGATCTCGAAGAATGGGAGGAGATGCGCCGCCATCCCATTCTGGCAGCGTACGCTCTGTTGGGCAGCGGTCGCTTCACCCCTTCCACCATGCGGGCGGTGGTGGTCGCATTCGAGCACCATCTCAGACACGACATGAGCGGCTATCCGCCCCTGGTCACGGGTCTCAAAGAAGAAGTGAGCCTCTTCGGGAGCATCGTTTCGCTCGTCGACTCCTACGATGCTCTGACCACCGCCCGCGTGTACCGAGATTACAATTTCACTCCCCACGAGGCCCTCGGCTACCTCCTAGAAAACCGGGGGACTCTCTTCAGTCCGACCCTGGTCAAGTTGTTCGTGGAGATCATGGGTCTTTACCCCCCCGGGACTCTGGTGGAACTCAGCAGTGGCGACCTCGGCGTGGTGTGCGCGGCTCCCGCACTGGGAACTGCACTGGACCGGCCGAAGGTCCGTCTGGTGGTCGGCGAGGAACCCGGATCGGTGCTCGACCTGGACGAGCGCATGGGAGGCAAGTTCGTACTGAGCGTCAAGCAGGTGTTGAACCCGGCCAACAGAGGCCAGGTCCCTGCCGTAGACCTCTCCATGTTCGAGCCGGCGAACTAGGCGACCGTTCCATCACCCGCGTCCATCGATCGGCGCGCGTCGATCAGTACCCGTCGCCGTTCTCGTCGCCCAAGAAGCGACGGCCGTCACCGGCCGCGGCTCAAGAACTGGTGGCCAGCCGCTCGGCCGCCTTTCTCTCCACGTCCTGGTTTAGAGTATTGGGGTCGCCCTGGCGGAGCGCCTTGGTGGGGCAGACGCGCACGCAGGCCGGTTCCAGACCGTTCTCGAGCCTGATACTGCACAGGTCGCACTTCTGCATGGTCCCGTCCTTACCGAAGCGGGGCACCCCGAAGGGGCAGGCGATGGAGCAGCTGTGACAGCCGATACACAGCTCGGCGCTGACCTTCACCACCCGGGTGCCCGCCTCTCTGGCGATGGCGCCCGTGGGGCAGGCCATGAGACAAGGGGCATCTTCGCAGTGCATGCAGGCGAGAGAGATGTAGCGCAGCCGGGCTTCGGCGCCCGCTCCCGTCTCGACCGTGAACACCTGGCGCCAGGCAGTGGGCTCGGGACCGACCTCCAGATCGTTCTGATCCATGCAGGCCACGGCGCAGGCGAAGCAGCCGGTGCAGCGGTCGACATCGAGATAGAAGGCGTGGCTCACCGCGTCACCTCCTGCGCGCCCGAGGGCTTGGGCGCCACCTTCTTGACCGCGCAGAGCGATGCCTTGAAGCCGGGGAAGCCGGAGATCGGATCCAGGTAGTCACCGGCGAGCAAGGTGTTCGCGTCGGCCTCCGGGTAGTCGTGGAACATGTGCGCGACTCCGGACCGGGCGAGCTCGGTGACGTTGGCGCGCACCTGGATCGACCCTTGCGGCGTGGACAACTCGACGAGGTCACCCTGGGCGATGCCGTAGCGGGCGGCGTCGGCCGGATTGAGGTCGACGGCCGGGTCCCGGCGCAGGCTGCGGGTCCAGGGCAGCCGGAAGGTGCGGGAGTGGATGAACATGGGCAGCCGCGTCCCGGTGCCCAGCACCAGCGGGTAGTCGGCGGCGACGTCGGGCGTCGAGACCGGGCTGAGCTTCGGCTCGTTGTAGACCGGGAGACCATCGATGCCGGGACGATCGGAGTACTTCTCGAGGATCGAGGAGACGAACTCCATCTTGCCGCTGGGAGTGGGGAAGCCGCTATTCTCGTACTTATTGTAGGTCACCGGCAGGGGGTTCGGCACCGGCATGCCGCCGGGATGCTCTTTGAGATCGGCCATCTTCATGCCGCTGGGCTCGAGGATCCAATCCATGGCTGCATCGAAGGCGGCGCCGAAGTCCGGGGCGCCGTTGGGCAGGAAGCCGCCAAGATCCTCCGAGGAGGTCTCGTCGTACTTCTGGTAATCCAGTCCCAGCTTCTGAGCCAGACCAAAAATGATGTCGGTGTCGGAGCGGGACTCACCCAGCGGCTCGATCGCGGGCTGGGTGCAGATCACGTATTTCTGCGGATAGCCACGCACCTCGCTACGCTCCACCGACCCGCAGGCCGGCAGGACGATGTCGGCGTACTTGGTGGTGTCGGTGGTGAACAGGTCGACCGCGCAGATGAAATCCAGGGTCTGGACGGCTTCCAGCCATGCCTTCGAGGCGGGGAACATCCTGTAGTTCATCCCGAAACCCACCAGAGCGCGGAGCGGATAAGGGTCACCCGTGGTTATCTGCCGGGGCATGTCCATGGCCTGACCCTGATCGATCATCTCGGTCCACACGGGGAACCGGTCCGCTCCCAGACGGGGAGGCATGTCGCTCCACTTGCGCGGCATCTTGAACTGGTAGTCGCGTGTAGCGAAGCCCGCGCCGCCGACCTCGAGCCAGCTGGGCGGCTGGGAGACGTTGCCCCCGGGGATGTCGAAGTTGCCGGTGAGACCCACGAGGGCGGCCGCCGCCCGTTGGTTCTGCACCCCGTTGGTGTGATGGACGACCGGGGTGGAACTGGGCATCATCGCGGCCGGCTTGCTGGTGGCGTAGAGCAGGGCCGCTTCGCGGATCAGGGCCGCGGGCACACCGGTGATCTGCTCGGCGCGATCGAGGGGGAACTCGGCGGCGTACTACCTGATATTCGTCGAAGCCGTGGGCCCAGTCCGCGACGAACCGCTGTCGTGGAGACCCTCGCAGATGATCACGTTCGCCATGGCCAGAGCCAAAGCCCCGTCGGTGCCCGGCCGCACCCGAAGGTGCAGGTCGGCCAGACTTGCGCGTCGGCGAGCACGCGGAATTGACCACGACTGGGCTTCACGCGCCGGTCTGGGCCTCCACCAACCTACGTGCCCTAGGAGTGGCCCCATGCGCCGGGTTGACTGTCCACACCAGGGCCATGATCTTGGCGTTCGCCAGGTCAGGTCCGGCACTCTGACCATAGAGCAGACGCCAAGCCATCGCCAGGCGGTGAACAGGCGCTCGACTCGGTGCAGTAGTTCGGGGACCCGAATCGAGGGCAAGACGCTGCAGAAAAGGCCGGGGGGTGCTTAGGGTACCCACAGTAGAAGGCCACTAACTCTGGCCCGCTCTCGGCTTTGATTCGCTGACAGGTTCTGGGCGACGGTGTCCATCGCCTCCGCCCAGGAGATGGGTGCCAACTCACCCGAACCCCGGGGCCCACTCGCCTTGAGCGGCGTGCGCAGCCGGTCCTCGTGGTAGACCCATTGGCGCTGAGCAGCCCCCCTCGAGCAGAGAGGTACCCCCGCCGTTCGGGTTCTGCTGGAGCTCCCCTCCACCTTGATGATGCGGCCGTCCTTGACGTAGCAGTCGAGGCCGCACTGATGCCGCGGGGTCGCAGATGGTGCAGACCGAATTGCGCACGTGGATCCCGGTGGCGTCGCCCGGGGTCTTGCCTT
>CAVPLM010000023.1:0-27583 GCA_963706025.1 uncultured Actinomycetes bacterium
GAAACCACCGAGACGTTGCATGGAGACCCCCGTCCATTCTGGTCCCTACTCGGGGCTCAGATGCGACCGCGACAAGTGGGACGAGATGTTGGACCGGCTCTGGCGGGCAGGGAAGCTGGTTGCAGATGAGCTGGAGTCGCCGGCATCCAACGCCACCGACCGTAGGCCGCGGGCGCTCGTCAGAGGCGCGCGGGCGATCTGGCCTCGGGCGTCGCGTTTCGCCTGGTTCGCGCCGGGTTCTCGGTGGTGATGACCGAGATCGCCCGGCCCACGCTGGTGCGCCGCGCCGTCGCCTTTGGCGAAGCGGTGTGGGAGGGCCGGGTGGAGGTCGAAGGCCTCCCGGGGATGCTCGCCCAGGACGCGATCGATGTACACCGGATACTGCGGAGTGGGGCGATCCCGGTGATCGTCGATCCCGAAGCGGCTATCCGCTTCGATTTCCGTCCCGATCTGCTCGGTGGATGCCATCATGGCCAAGCGCAATCTGGGCACCCGTACGAGCGACGCGCCGGCGGTCGTGGCGCTCGGTCCGGGTTTCGTGGCTGGCAGGGATGCGCACGCGGTCGTCGAGACTATGCGTCGGCCCTACCCTGGGCCGGGTGATCACCGAGGGGGAGGGCCCTTCCCGACACCGGTGTTCCCGGAGAGCGGGTGGCTTCGCCGAAGAGCGGGTCCTGCGCTCCCCCTGTACCGGGGTGTTCACCGGGCTGAGAGGGATCGGCGATCGGGTAAGCCAAGGGCGAGCCCGTGGGGCTGGTAGACGGGACCGCGGTCACAGCCGGGCTGGACGGCAGGCTCCGCGGGATCCTCCGTTCGGGGAGCGTGGTAGGCCCCGGCTTCAAACTGGGGAAGATGCTCGATCCGTGCGCCGCCCGGGAACACTGCTTCCTCATCTCGGACAAGGCGTTGGCGGTGGCCGGCGGAGTGCTCGAGGCCGCATGTGCCCTGCTGGGGAACCTCCCCTCGGGATCTCGGATTCGCGGCCGGTCCGTGGGTACGTGTGAAGGCGTGAGGGCTGCTAGAGCGGCGCCCGACGGCTCGTAGGAACGGGACTGAGAGCGGGGCTCCAGGTGCAGGTCTTCACGCATGACAAGTTGACGGAGGCTCTCTCGCTCGGCCGACGGGAGTTGATAGCTCTGGTGGGGGGCGGGGGAAAGACGGGCTGTCTCCGCCTTCTCGCCCAGGAACTCTCCGGGTGGAGCCCACGGGTGCTTGCGACCACTACTACGGCGATGTTTGTCAAGGATCTGGAGGATCTCGGACCGGTGCTGGTCAGAGTCCGACCTTCGTGTTCTCCGAACGCGGCTCCGGGCTGCGCTCGCCACCGCCGGTCTTGTCTGTGCCGTCCAGAGCGTCGACCGGGACGGCAAAGCCGCCGGCTTGCCGGTCGAATGGGTAGACGATGTATGGGCGGCGGGGCTAGCGGATCACTTGGTGAGCGAGGCGGACGGAAGCCGGGGGATGTCCCTCAAGGCCTTCGGGGCCCACGAGCCGCAGGTGCCCCTCGGTGCGACCCTGATCGTGCAGGTCGCCGGGTTGGACGTGCTGGGTGCTCCCCTCGAAGAGCCGTACGTCCACAGGGCGGAGTTGCTTGCGCGGGCCTTGGGCGTCGAGGAAGGGGGAGATCGTTACCACGGATCTGTTCGCGGCCGCGCTGCGGGAGCAGCTTCGCGTGCTCCGCGGGTGCTGGCCGGGGGCCCGGGTGCGTCACTCTACTCAACAAGGCCGAGGAACCAAGCGCACGGACGCGGGGTCTCGAAGTGGCCGAGGAGATGCTGATGGAAACGCAGGGGGAGGACGGACGGGGCCCAATTCCGGAGGCGGTCGTCGTGGGCAGTCTGCGGGAGCGGGACTTCACACGGATCTCGCGAGCAGGGTGCGCTAGTGAGCGCGAGGGCCGGTGAATCGGGATCCCAGAAGAGGGATGTGCGTGTCTCCGCCATCGTCCTGGCGGCCGGCCAGGCGACCCGCATGGGCGGGCAGAAGCTCCTCCTTCCCTTGAGGGAGCGGGCTTTGGTGGAGTGGGTCGCCGACGCCGCGCTCGGCGCCGGAGTGTCCGAGACCATCGTGGTCGTGGGGCACGAGGCAGAGGCAGTGGGCGCGATTCTGAGGGACAGACCGGTTAGGATCGTTCTCAACCCAGACTATGCCGCCGGCATGAGCGCTTCCCTCCGCGCCGGCGTTCGAACAGTCCGGCCGGATTGCGATGCCGCGGTCTTTCTTCTAGGCGACCAACCCTTTGTGACCTCAGTGCTGATCGACCAGCTCATCGAGGTCTTTGCGGACGAGAACGCCTTGATCGTGCGGACCTCCGTAGGCGGCCGTCCCGGTCACCCGGTGCTGATGGGAAGGGCACTGTTCCCTGAGATACTCGAGCAGCGGGGCGACGTGGGCGGGCGGGAGATAGCCGAGCGTCATCGGGAGCGGCAGATCCTGGTACCGCTGGACGATGAGAGGATGGCCGTCGACGTGGACACCGCTGAAGGTTTTCGGGCGGCTTCGTCGGCGCATGTGAGAATATGCCGAGATCGAGCAAAGGGGGTGGGGGACAAGGGTTGAGGACGGAAGCTGCGAGCCAGCATCATAACGATGCTCCAGTTGAGGCAACGATAACAGCCAGTCACAAATTCAGAGGGGACACATGTCCGAAGCAGTAAGCCGTAGGGATTTTTGAAGATAGCAGGCGTGGCAGGTGCCGCGATCGGCGTGGGCGCCGGTCTTGGCGGCCTTGTTGCAGCGTGCGGCGGGGAAGAGACGACGACTACTACCGCGGGGGCAGCCACCACTACAACCGCGGCGGGGGCCACCACTACCACTGGGGCAGCTGCAACCACTACCAGTGTCACCGCGGCCGTCGAGATGGGCCGCGAGATCAAACTGGGCTTCGTGACCCCGCAGACAGGGCCCCTCGCGTCTTTCGGCGCTGCCGACAAGTACTGCCTCGAGCACTTCAACGAAGTGATCGGCGATGGAGTGGTGTGCGGGGACGGAAAGATGCACAAGATCACGACCCTGCTCGTGGATAGCCAGTCCAACTCGAACCGTTCGGCGCAGGTCGCGGGCGACCTGATCTCAAACGACAAGGTGGACATCCTGATGGCCGCCTCAAGTGGCGACAACGTGGTACCGGTATCCGACCAGGCCGAAGCCTACGAGGTACCTTGTATAAGCTGCGACACTCCCTGGCAGGCTTGGTTCATGGGCCGTGGAGGCGATCCGAAGGTCGGCTTCAAGTGGACCTATCACGCCTTCTGGGGGCAGGAGGACAACTTCGGCATCTACTTCGACCTGTGGTCCCAGGTGCCCAACAACAAGATTGTCGGCGTGCTCTGGCCGAACGACGTGGACGGCAATAACTACCGGTCCCAGTGGCCCGGTCCGTTGGAGAAGCAGGGGTACACGGTCGTCGACGGCGGCTCCTTCCAGGACGGGACTGAGGACTACACGTCCGTCATCGACAAGTTCAAGAAATCCGGAGCAGAGATCATCTCTGGGGTCATGAGCCCGCCTGACTTCACCAACTTCTGGAAGCAGTGCAAGCAGCAGGCCTTTACGCCGAAGATCGCCGGCGTGGGCAAAGCTCTGCTCTTCCCGCAGACCGGGGACGCGCTCGGCGACATCGGCGAGAACTTGTGTACCACCGTGTGGTGGCATCCGACCTATCCCTTCGCCTCGCCGCTGACCGGCGAGACGTGCCAGCAGTTCGCCGACAACTACACGGCCAAGACCACCAAACAGTGGACCCAGCCGCTGCTGCACTTCTTGGTCTTTGAGTGGGCTGTCGACGTGCTCAAGCGCACCACCAACGTCGACGACAAGAACGTGATCATCGATGCCGTCACCAAGACCAACATGCAGACGATCTGCGGTCCGCTTGACTTCACGCAGCCTGTCGGCGCCGAAGGCGGCACCCGTCCGGTGCCGAACGTCGTGCGCACGCCGCTCTCAGGCGGCCAGTGGAGGCCCTCCGAGAAGTGGACTTTTGACTTGGTCCAGTGCAGCAACGCCGGTTGGCCGATGATCCCCATCACCAGCAAACTCCTGCCTCTGCCGGGCGCGGCCGCGTAGATCTCGGGTCGGTTCGGTCCTTCGGGACGGAGGTAGAGGGGTGGGCCCCGTCTTTGGGTGAGACGGGGCCCGCGCCGTCCTCAGAGCGCGCAACATTTCCTGCGCGCACCCCTCCCCAACTCGGCTCGGGTTCCGAAAGGCATCCGGCCTTGGTGCTATCGCGGCCATGGACGGCGGGTCATACCGTCTGGACTTGGGGGCAGGTGATTGGGCGCGCTTGAGACCTACCTGAGCGATGTACGGGATACGAGGCTGTCGGGGGAGGGTGTCTCCGAGCTGTCGTACTATCCGGCGCTGCGCGATCTGCTGGAGGACGTCGGAGGCGGGCTGAAGCCCAAGGTCCGCTGCTTCATGAACCTCAAGAACCGTGGGGCCGGCCTACCTGATGGGGGCCTGTTCACGGGCGATCAGGTGCGAAGCCGCAAGGCGGACCAAAAGCGGCGGCCCGGCGACCGACGGGACCCGGCCCCGACCGGGGACACGCTGCAACTCATCCAGTTCGCCGGCCAGAAGCCCGCTCGCGGAGCCATCGAGGTGAAGGCCCAGAGCGCCGATATCGACGCCATGCTCGCAGCCTACTGCTGTCCGACGCAACTGCTACGATTGCGCAAAGGGGAAGGGGGCCATAAATGCGTCAGTTCGGTGGTACGTGGAGCGAAACGAAGCTCGACTGCGTCGAGCGCTACGTGACTGCGTACCTCGGGGATGTTGATGCTTTCGCAGGTCGCGGCAAGCAGGCTCTGAAGAATGCCTCGGATGCGACTGCTGACGCCGTGGAACTGGACTCTTTCTTCGGTGACGAAGAGGAGCGGGCTGACGCCAAGGAGTTTCTCGTTGGCTCGGCGGTCCGTGCCCTTGCCGGCATCATCGAAATCGACCAGATCATTCGACCGCTTCGTCTTCATGGACGCAGACGAGGCGTCTTGCCAGGAACTCGAGTCACTCATCTCGGCTGATTTCCCTCAGCTGCGGCACGCGGTGAGCATACTCTGCCACGATGCGAACGGCGCTCTTGATGAGTACGTGGCGCACAATAACCGGGCCAGCGTGCGAGCGGTGGTCTTTCTTGATCCATTCGGTCTGGAGGCCAGCTGAAAAACCATTGGGCACCTCGCCAGCACGGGCCGCTTGCGACGTGTGGTATCTGTTCCCCCTAGGGGGTGTCATGCCATGATGACCAACAACGGGCAGGTGCCTGACGCGTGGAGGCGACGGCTGGATCGGGTCTTGGGGACGCCCGATTGGTACCGTGAGTTCTACCGCGCCAGCGGGCGGCAGTCGTTGCTTGAAGACGAGCAGGGCGGCGTGCTGAAAGACGCGTCGACCCGACATGTCGTCGACTACATCCGGCAGCGTCTGCAGGCCGTCTTCCCCGCGGTATCGAATGCCGGGATACTGAGGAACGGCAAGAGTGCTCCACTCTTCGCGTTGGTCTTGGGTGTTTCGAGCCGAAGCCACGCTGCTCAGAGGGCCGCACTCAACATAGCGAACCACCTCGTGAGGGACCTGGGGCAGTGGTGCGCCACGACGATAGCGTGGACAGAGGTGAGTTGGAACCCTGTGACGGGCTGTTCCAAGGTGTCTCCGGGTTGCCTCAACTGCTATGCGGAGCGAATGGCGAAACGGCTTCAGGCGATGGGACAGCCCAACTGTCGTGACGGGTTCGCTGTGCGCACGCACGATCACATGCTTGAGGTGCCGTCCTCATGGGCGAGACCCCGGATGGTCTTTGTGAACTCCATGGGCGACCTCTTTCACGAAGAAGTTCCCATCGACTTCATCAAACGTGTGTTTGAGGTGATGGAGCGTACCCCTCGGCACACCTACCAACTGCTTACGAAGCGCGCACCGCGGCTTACAGAGGTCGCTCCATTGCTCGCGTGGCCCGATAACGTTTGGATGGGGGTCACCGTTGAGGACAATGAGCGCCTGAGCCGAGTGGAACGACTTCGCAAAATCCCATCGACGGTGAAGTTCCTATTTACTGAGCCACTTCTTGGACCGCTGCCCGACCTAAACCTGGGCGGGATCGACTGGGTGATTGTTGGTGGTGAGTCTGGCCCTCGAGCGCGGCGGATGCAGCAGGAATGGGTTTGCTCCATACGAGATGCGTGCGTCGACAGAGATGTACCATTCCTTTTCAAACAATGGGGCGGTGTGCGCCAAGAGGCAGACTGGCCGGACGCTGGAAGGCCACATCTGGGATCAAATGCCGCGTGCAGTGGTGACTGCGGCCTAGCTACTGGATGAAGCGTCGAAGATGCCCAAGTCCGGGGCGGGAATCGCCGCGCGGAGAGAGCTGGCGCCTGCGGACATCCAGAGGTCGAGTTTGGTGAAGCCGGGTAGACCGGAGGGTGCTTGTCGGGCACGCAGCAGGAATGACAATGACCGATCGTGAGCATCATCAGCAGTTGTTCACCGCGGAGCTCCAGTTCCGTCTCGCGTCTGCGGTCCGGCTCGCCGTAGCCGAGAACCGTCGGCCGGCTCGATCTCCCCGTGGAGTGGGTTCACGGCGAGCATTGAGTGAGCTACGACGAGATTGCTCTGCGGCAGGATTAGGCGGACTTCGCAGCATTCTTCCTTCAGCAGTCGGCCGCATACCTGATGGCCGTCGCAGTGAAGGATGCCGTCCCCCGGCTGTCGTGCCGAATCCCAAGGCGTCTTCAGACTCCGATGCAAAGGCCGCCTATCAGATCGCACGGCTCATCCGAAACGCGTTTGCCCACGCGCCTTTCTTGCCGACGTGGTGGATCAATACCGACCGTCGAGACACCATCTTCGTCATTCCCGACCTGATCAGACTCGATACGACGCTCTTGGTGGCGGAGCCAAGTCTTACGGCGAGCGGCTCTTCACCTTCCCGCGCATCGGAGAGCTGGGGCACGCGGACGCGGTGAAGGCCCTGGTGATTCCAGCCGAGGAACGCGGGGTCGCCTACGAAACGGCGGCGGTCCAACACATGGTCGGGTACGCCGAGGGCTATCCCTACTTCCTCCAAGAGTACGGGAGCATCGTCTGGGATTACTCGGCCGCGTCGCCGATCACGCTTGCTGATGCCTTGGCCGCTCAACCACTCGTGGAGGAGAAGTTTGGACAAGACTTCTTCCGGGTTCGCATAGAGCGAGCGACGCAGCTCGAGCGTCAGTACATGAAAGCCACGGCCGAATGTCGGTCAGGTGCGCACACCGGCGGGAGAGGTGGCGGAGAGACTCGGAAAGACGGCCCAGCAAGCGGCGCCAACAAGGGCGCGGCTCATCGAAAAGGGCTTGCTGTTTGCGCCCTCCCATGGCTCAGCGGCGTTTACGGTGCCACAATTCGATCGCTATCTGCTGCGCTCTACCCCATCATAATTGCGTCGCGAGCGGCCCCAGTCGGATCGCCGGGGGCCCCTGTGTTTGGATGTGGCCGGCGAGGGTGATCGGGACCGCGAGCGGACCGGCAGGTGTTCGAGAGGTTGTTATGCGGGTCACCCAGTCCGGCAGCGACAAGCGGGCTGCTCCCGACCCGGACCACGTGGAGACGAACCCTCAGGATGCGAGCGAGCTCGGTGTCGCTTCTGACAACGGCGTCGAAGTGCACTCGCGCAGGGGTGCTGTACGTGTTAGGGTCAAGGTGGCTGAGGGTGTTGGACGCGGCCGGGCAAGGCGAGATGACGGAGGATGCGATGGCAGACGATGAGTGGCAGGACGAACGTACTCCCAGTCTGGTGAAGATAAACGCCAAACCCGCACCACTCGAGGTCGATCTGGCCCGCACGGCCGTCATCGTGGTCGACATGCAGAATGCCTTCCTGAGCGCGGGGGGGATGTTCGACCAAGCCGGTTACGATATTCCCGGGCCCCGGAGACCATCCGGCGAAACGCTGAGCTTCTCCCCGTTCTGCGTGAGGCAGGGGTCAAGGTCGTCTACATCATGATGAGCTACACCGCGGACTACTCCGACGCCGGCGGTCCGCACTCGCCCAACTGGCACAAGGAGTTGGGTCTGGTCTTGATGCAGGATCGCCCTGAGACCTGGGGCAAGTACGTCACCCAGGGCACCTGGGATGAGGAGATCGTGGAGGATATCGCCCCCTGCCCGGGCGATGTGGTCGTACGCAAGCAGCGCTACAGCGGTTTCGCCTGCACGAATCTGGACATGGTGCTGAAGACGTTCGGCGTCCGCTACTGCCTCTACACTGGGGTGGCTACAAACGTCTGCGTGGAGACGACCCTGCGGGACGGGTTCCTACTCGACTACTGGCCCATCCTGGTCGCGGACGCGTGCGACAACTCCGGACCCGATCACAACCGGTTAGCGACGGAGTGGAACGTGGAGCACGCCTTCGGCTGGGTCACCAGTACCCGGGACGTGCTCAAGGCGCTGAGCGAGCCCTAGAGTCAAAGGAATCGAGGGAAAGGGGAAGACGATGCCGTACGTGCTCATACAGCACCAGGTGAAAGACTACGCAACGTTCGAAAATGTGTTTCTGGACGACGGCGAGCGTCGGCGGCGTAGCGGCTGCAAGGGCGGAAGACTCCTTAGGAATGCCGGCGACCCAAACAATCTCATCGCCATCTTCGAATGGGACGGACTGGAACGGGCGAACGAGTTCGCAAACGGGCTGGAGCTCCACGAGGCCATGGAATGGGCCTCGGCAGGGACCACATCCACCGTCACGGTGCTGGAGGAGGTCCTCGAGGTCGACGCCTAGGTAGCGACCGCCGCCTGGTATGCTGGGCGCGGTTCGTCCGGGGCGTCGCCCGACATGGAGAAACGCGGATAGGGGCTGCAGATGATAGTCACAACCAAGGCGCTGTTCCAGGTCGCCTACGGCAAGTTCGCCGTCGGCGCCTACAACATCAATAACATGGAGCAGACCCTGGGTCTGTTCCGGGCAACCTGGAGTCCCAGGCCCCGTTTATAATCCAGATCTCGCGTGGCGCCCGTTCCTACGCCGACAAGCGCATGCTGGAAGCCATGATCAAGGCCGCCGATGAGATCTTCCCCGACGCCGTCTTCGCCGTGCATCTCGACCACGGCGACTTGGCCACGGCGCTCGACTGCATCGAGAGCGGGTTCTACTCCTCGGTCATGATCGACGCCTCCCACGAACCCCTGGACGAGAATATCCGCATCACCCGCGAAGTGGTCGACGCCGCCCACGCCCGCGGCATCTCGGTGGAAGCCGAGCTGGGGCAGCTCGGAGGAGTGGAGGAGCACGTGCAGGTGGACGAGAAGAACGCCCACCTCACCGATCCGGCCGAAGCCGAGGTGTTCGTGCGGGAATCGGGGTGCGACTCCCTAGCCGTCGCCATCGGGACCAGCCACGGGGCCTACAAGTTCAGCGGCCATCAGGGCCTGCACCTGGATGTCGCCGCCGAGATCCAGAAGCGCCTCCCCGGTTTTCCACTGGTCATGCATGGATCGAGCTCGGTGCCGCAAGAAGAGATCGAGCGCATCAACGCCGCCGGGGGCTCCATCAAGGGAGCCAAAGGGGTGGACGAGGACGAGTTCGCCAAGGCGGTTCCACTGGGGGTGACCAAGGTCAACATCGATACCGATGGCCGCTTGGTCTGGACCCGGGTTCACCGGGAATTCTTCCGGGACCATCCCGAGAAGTTCGACCTGCGGGACCCCGGTAAGCTCTTCGTGGCCGAATACGCGGCCTTCATCGCTCAAAGAACCAGAAGTTGGGCTCGGCCGGCGCTCTGCCGGCGGTGCGAAAGGCGGTGACAGGATAGATCTCGATCACCGCTCCTTCGGTAAGGCGTCCTTCATCGGCCGGGGAGATAGGGATAGCATGGAGACTCTGACCGGCCAGCTGTTCGCTCAGGTCGTGCAGTCGGGCGCCTACGCCGTGGCGCGAGCACAGGATGCGCTCGACCGGATCAACGTGTTCCCGGTGGCCGATGCCGACACCGGGGCCAACCTTGCCGCAACGCTGAGCGCGGCCGCGGCTGGGCTGGGACGGAATCCGCCGACGGCAGTGGGTGCCGCGGCACGCGTAGCCGCCGACGCGGCGCTGATCGGGGCGCGGGGCAATTCCGGAGCCATTTTCGCCCAGTTCCTGCATGGACTGGCGGAGGGACTGCACCTCAAGAAGGGTGTAGCCACGGGCGAGTTTGCGCTGGCCGCCATCATCGGCGTCGATGCCGCTTATTCAGCCGTTCAGAATCCGCGCGAAGGGACCATTCTGTCGGTCCTCCGCGCCTGGGCCAGCGATATGAATGCCCAAGCCCCCGGTCTGCCGGATTTCGGCGTACTCATGGACCGCGCGCTCGAGGCGGCCCGCGTTGCTCTTGCAGCTACCCCGAGCCAACTAGAGGTACTTGCGCGGAACAAGGTGGTCGACGCCGGCGGACAAGGCTTCGTGTACTTCCTCGAAGGCATGCTCCATCCTTTGGGAAGCCGTCTCGGTTCGGACGTGAGCATGCTGGAGTCCCTTACGTTCGCCGCCGCCTACGAGCAGCTATCCGGGATCTCGGGTGCTCACGGGGGTGGGTTCGTCGCCAGCGGCTCCGGACGGGCTCGGGGACTGGACGCGGAGGCGATCGACGAACGGTTCCGCTACTGTACCGAAGCGTTGCTCGGAGGGGAGCGTCTCGATCGGGAGCTCATTCAGCGGGCCATCGGGAGTCTGGGCGAGTCCCTGGTGGTCGCGGGCGGCGGGACCCATATGCGAGTCCATCTCCACACGAACCAGCCTGCCTTGTTCCGGAGCGCTCTCGAGGGATTCGGGACGCTGGAAAGCTTCAAGATCGACGACATGGTGCTGCAGCAGGCTACGGCCAGGGCCGCCACTATCGCTCTCGTCACCGACTCCACCTTCGATCTTCCTGAGGCGGCGCAGCTCCGCTTTGGCACGGTGATGGTGCCGCTGACCGTGACGATCGGAGGCAGGACGTATCTCGACCGGGTTGAACTCGGCTCCAGCGACTTCTACCGTCTGGTGCGCCAGACCGGCGAATTGCCGCGCACCTCCCAGCCGAATCGCGCCGATTTCCGCCGAGTCTATGAAGCGTTGTTGAAGGACCACGAGGGCGTGGTCTCTATCCACCTCTCCAAGCGGGTGTCCGGGACCTACCAGTCTGCTCTTGGAGCGGCCGCCGACGTGGATGTGTCTCGAGTGCGGGTGGTGGATGCGCGCCACCTCTCGGTGGGCCTGGGACTGGTGGTGGAAGCGGCCGGTGAGGCCATCCAGGGCGGTGAATCGCTCGACGGCGTGGTGGCGGCTGCGGAAGCCGCCGCCCGGAATACCAGGGTATACGGTGCCACGCCTTCGCTCGATTTCGCCGTGAAGGGTGGGCGCGTCAACTCCAAAGTGGCCTACATGGCCGGCTTGATCAGGCTGAAGCCGGTGATCCTGTTCGACGAAGAGGGAGGGGTCCACGCCAACGGCGGCCATCTCGGCTATGCGCGGACCATCCGAGGCATCGCCCGGCGGGCCGCCGAGTTCGCGAACGGCCGGCCTGCTCGGGTGGCCATAACCCACGCGGATTCGCCCGAATCCGCGGCGTACCTCCTCCAGCAGCTGCACAGACGTTTCGGACAGCAGCAGGACATCCCCATGATGGAGTGTGGGGCGGTCCTCTCCACCCATACCGGTCTGGGAGCGGTGGCGGTCGCGGTACGCCGTCTGTCGGCCGACGCCGCGCCGAGCCGGTCTTCGCCGCCCGAGTCGCGCGAAGACGGCGAGCAACGAGGGTCCCGATGAACCTGCCGGTCGCGATGGAAGCCACTCTGGGCGTCCTGGTTGTCTAAACCGCGCAAGGGCTAGGACGCACGACGCGTGCGATACGTGGTATTTTCTCCCCGGCAGACTGGCGGAGGATGGCGCGTACCCATCAGCCGCGCTGTGAGGCCGGCTGTGACACTCGGATAGAGCGTTAGCCGGCTTCGCCTATTCCTAGGCGCTAATACGACCGCTAAGGCAGACGGAAGGAGATAGGATGGCGGCCGCGATCGACGCCCTGACTAAGAACGGGGAACTGCTGGCCTGGCTGCATGACGTGGTCGAGCTGTGCAGACCAGACAACGTCTACGCCTGTGACGGCTCGCAGGACGACTACGAGCACATGTGCGAACTGCTCGTCAAGCAGGGAACGTTCACCCGGTTGAACGACTCCCTGCGGCCCAACTGCTACCTGGCCCGTTCGCACCCCAGCGACGTCGCTCGGGTCGAGGACCGCACCTACATCTGCACCAAGAATCAGGCGGATGCCGGTCCGACCAACAACTGGGCCCCCGCGGGAGAGATGAAACGCAAGATGATCCGTCTCTTCCAGCGCACGATGGAGGGGCGGACGCTGTACATCATCCCGTTCTCCATGGGACCCATCGGCTCACCCTTCTCCAAGATAGGCATCGAGGTGACCGACTCCCCCTACGTGGTCGCCAACATGATGATCATGACCCGCACCGGCATCGAGGTCCTCGAAGCGCTGGGCGAGTGCGGCAAGTTCATCCCCTGCCTGCATTCCGTGGGAGCGCCGCTGTCCCCGTTCCAGGGTGACGTGCCCTGGCCCTGCGAGCGCGATCCCAAGCACAAGTTCATCGTGCATTTCCCCGAAGACCCTTCTATCTGGTCTTACGGGTCAGGCTACGGCGGCAACGCCTTGCTCGGCAAAAAATGCCTGGCGCTACGCATCGCCTCGACCGAGGCTCACAAGGAGGGCTGGCTGGCCGAGCACATGTTGATCCTCGCTCTCACCTCTCCCGAGGGCAAGACCCACTACATCGCCGGGGCGTTCCCGAGCGCCTGCGGCAAGACCAATCTGGCGATGATGCGGCCCACGCTCCCCGGCTGGAAAGTGACCACCGTCGGAGACGACATCGCTTGGATGCGGATCGGGGACGACGGGCGTCTGTGGGCGGTCAATCCAGAGACGGGCTTCTTCGGCGTGGCGCCGGGGACTTCCCACGACTCGAATCCCAACGCGATGGAGACGTTCACCAAGAACACCATCTTCACCAACACCGGCCTCACCGACGATGGTGACGTGTGGTGGGAGGACATGGGAGTCGAGGCCCCGGCTCACCTCATCGACTGGGAGGGCGACGACTGGACCCCGGACTCGGGCCGGAAGGCGGCTCATCCCAACTCGCGCTTCACCGCCCCCGCCTCCCAGTGCCCGGTCATCGACCCCAGGTGGCAGGACCCGGCGGGCGTACCCATATCGGCCATCCTGTTCGGGGGCCGGCGGGCGAGCACCATCCCTCTGGTGAACGAGGCTTTCGACTGGGAGCACGGCGTGTTCATGGGCTCGGCCGCCGGCTCCGAGACCACCGCCGCCAATCTGAGCAAGACCGGGGTACTGCGGCACGACCCGTTCGCCATGCTGCCGTTCTGTGGCTATAACATGGGCGACTACTTCGCCCAGTGGCTGTCCATGGCCGAGCGCACGGACCCCGCCAAGCTGCCGCGCATCTTCTTCGTCAACTGGTTCCGCAAGGGCGAGGACGGACACTGGCTATGGCCGGGATACGGCGAGAACAGCCGCGTGCTCGAGTGGATCTTCGAGCGCGTGGAAGGGCAAGGCGAAGCGGTGAAGACCCCCATCGGCAACCTGCCGACGCCCGAGGCGCTCGATCTGTCCGGCCTAGACCTGCCGGCCGACGACCTGCGCAGACTTCTAGAGGTCGACATCGAGGGCTGGAAGAAGGAAGCGGCCGGCTTGTCCGAATACTACGATGAATTCGGGGATCGTCTGCCCCAGGTTCTCTGGAAGCAACTCGAGGCCCTGCAAGACCGTCTGGGCGCGAGGTGAGCATGGACCCCTTGGCCGTTGAGCTCAATCAGATCATCGAACAGCAAGCTCCCGCAGTGATGCGGCTCCTCTCCGACATGGGCAAAGAACTGTACTTCCCCAAAGGGATCTTGACCCAATCGGCCGAGGCCAATCAGAAAGCCACACGTTACAACGCCACCATCGGCGAAGCCCGGGAGCTGCAGCATTCAATGGCGCTCCCGGCCATCATGCGCCATCTGGCCGACCTGGGCCCGGACGCGGTGCTGCCATACGCCCCGTCGTTCGGGCGGGCCGATCTGCGGGCTGCATGGCGAGAAGAGATCAAGGAGAAGAACCCGTCGCTAGGTGACACCCCCATCAGCCTGCCCGTGGTCACCGCCGGCATCACTCACGGGCTCAGCACTGTGGGTGACATGTTCGCCGATCCGGGTGATCTTCTGCTGCTTCCCGACCAGTTGTGGGAGAACTACCAGCTGATCTTTGGGGTCAAGCGGAACGCGCAGGTGGCGTTCTACCCGCTGCTCGACCTCGACGAAGGTTTCGATATCGTCGGTTTCAGGCGGGTGTTGGGCGAAAACAGCGATCGCGGCAAGCTGCTTGTGCTCTTCAGCTTCCCGAACAACCCCACCGGGTATTCCATCACTCCGGCCGAAGCTGAAGCCATCCGGGGCGCGCTGGTCGAGATTGCCGAGGGTGGCTGCGACGTGGTGGCGATATGTGACGATGCCTATTTCGGTCTCTTCTACGACGAGAAGGTGATGAAGGAGTCGTTGTTCACGCGGCTTGCCTCGGCTCATCCCCGCATCCTCGCCGTGAAGCTGGACGGAGCCTCCAAGGAGGATTTCGCCTGGGGTCTCAGGGTGGCGTTCATCACCTACGGGATGGCCGGCGGAGCAGGTGCATACGAGGCCCTGGAGAGGAAGACCGGGGGCTGCATAAGGGCGACCATCTCCAATTCCCCCAACATCTCACAGCAGTTGGTGTTGAAGGCGATGGCCGATCCTGGCTACCGGGCGCAGAAGGAAGAGAAGTTCGCTGTTCTCCAACGCCGGGCGACCAAGGTCGGGGAAGTGCTGGCGGAGCCCCGGTTCGCAGCGGCCTGGAGGGCGTACCCCTTCAATTCCGGCTACTTCATGTGCCTGCGCCTCAACGAGCTGGACGCCGAGGCCTACCGGGTGCGACTACTGAATGAGTACGGAGTGGGTGTGATATCTCTGAACAGCACCGACATCCGTATCGCCTTCTCGTGCGTCGACGAGGTAGACATCGCGGACCTGTTCGATGTGATGCTCACCTGCGCTCTGGAGATGCAGAACGGGTAGGCGGAGCCGCTGATCAGGGCCTGGTCCTAGTTGGCACGCATCTAGAGAGGAACCAGTCGAGCACGGGGGGAACATGGCAAAGACCAAGGGTCAGGTCGAAGCGGAGATCAGCGACGCCATCGTCAAGTTCGAGCTCGACTACATGGGCCGCGGGCCGGAAGAGGCCCGCACCTATATCGTCGAAGACCTCGTCATTGTCCGTCTGCGAGGCGTGCTCACCCCGGCTGAGCGCCAACTGGGAGGGGCAGACGGGACCCCCCAGGGCCGTACTCTCGTCAAGGAGATCAGACGCGAGTTGATCGAGAAGGCCAGACCTCTCCTGGAGACCATCATCAAGGACGTCACCGGGCAGGAGGTCCGCAGCTTGCATACCGACATCAGTACCATCTTCGGGGAGCGCATCATCGTGTTCTCGCTGGCGGGCCCGGTGCGCCTGACCGCCGGCAACCACTGACCCGCGGTGCACGGGAGGTCGGCGAACGGGGGCGGCGGCAATGGGCGGTGTCTTCATCCGTTTCTACGCTGAGCTCGGCGATCTGCTGCCTCCAGAGCGTCGCGGCCGCGAATTCGAGCATCCCTACCCTTCGGGTGGTGCGGTCAAGGACCTTATCGAGGGCCTGGGGGTGCCGCACACCGAGGTCGACCTGATCCTGGTGGAAGGACGGTCTGTCGGTTTCTCTCACCCGGTCGAGGACGGCGAGCACGTGAGCGTGTACCCGGTGTTCGAGGCGCTGGACGTCGCCCCTGTGACTCGGGTGCGGGCGCGCCCGCTGCGCCGGGTCTGTTTCGCGGCCGACGTGCACCTGGGCAAGCTGGCAGGCTACCTGCGGCTGGCAGGCTTCGACACGCGATATCGCAACGACTGGTCCGACGACGAGCTCGTCGAGACCGCCGTCGGCGAGCACCGGATCATCCTGACCCGGGATCGAAGACTGCTGATGCGAGCAGCGGTGACTCATGGCTACCTCGTACGGCAGACGTACCCCCGACGGCAGCTGCCAGAAGTACTGGAGCGGTTCGACCTGTGGGGGTCCCTCCGGCCGTTGGCGCGCTGCTCGCTGTGCAACGGCCTCGTGGAAGCGGTAGAGAAGGCCGATGTCATCGACGGGCTCCCGCCGCTCACGGTGCGCCACTACGAGGAGTTTTGGCGATGCACCGGTTGCGGCCAGCTCTACTGGAAGGGCGCGCACTATCGGTCGCTGGAGCGGCTGCTCGCCCGAGAGGCGCCTCCGGCCGACACCTAGCGACCGGCACGCCTGTTCAACGCATCTCCTGGCCGGCGACGGCAGCTGCTTCGTCACCTTCCGGCTGCATGGAGGCCGGTATGCCGCCCGGCCGCCAGCGAGCGAAGAGAGGCACTCCTATGAGGGCTACCGCCCCCATGGCCGCGATACCTGCGGCGGTGGCATTCGAGCCACTGGCGGCGCTGCTCGCTATGGGCGAGAGGGCCGCGCCCAGCCCCTGAGACACCCGCTGCACGGCTCCGAAGAGACCGAAGGCCAACGCCTGGTAGTCGGAGCGGAAGTTCTCGGCATACGCCCCACGCACCGTCGGGACCAGAGCTCCTGAGAACAAGCCATGCAGGCAGGCGCATAGCACCACTAGGCTCAGCGACGACACCAGGCTGAAGGCGAAGGCGTTGAGAGCCCACATGGTCAGCCCTACCATGATGATGAGCTTCACGAGACGGCGGTCGGGGCGGAGCAACGCTACGAAACCCGCTCCTGCGGCAGAAGAAAGCACAACCCCCAGAAGCACCGCCCAGAGTTGCATCCCCTCCAGATCGGTGAGCGCCTGGATGTGCAGGGTCAGATAGAGACTGAGTCCCATGATGGCCGAGTTGAGAGCGAAATAGCCGGCGAGGAACCAGCCCGCACGGTACTCGTGGGCGGACTGCTGCCATAGTGCCTTCATGCGGTGGTGCAGCTTCCCCTGGGGGATCTCCACAGCATCGGACTTCTTCTGCCACAACCGCTTCGCGAATATGCTCGGGATGGTGCATAGGAAGAAGACGAGCGCCGCTGGGATGAGGGCGTAGCCCTGCCCGCTGATGCCTTCGATCAGCTTGCCGGAGATGAAGAGCTGGATGACGCCGACTCCGACTACTCCGCCGAGGAAACTGAGACCCATGCCCAGTGACGAGACGCTGACCACGTTGGCGCCCCCGGCCGCGCTGAGCATAGAGGCGTTGTAGATGAGGCTCGATAGTTGGAAGAAGTAGTTCGCGATCATGGCGGAGAGCAGCACGCCCACCACGGCCAGAGTCTCGGTGCGAGGCAGGATGTTGAGCGTGGCCAAGAGGACCACGGCTATAACCACCGAGACCACGAACCATTTGCGGCGAGTGCGCTTCTCGTCTGCGCTCACGCCGATGTAGGGGCCGCTCAGTCCTATGGCCCAGGACGAGGCGGCGGAGGCCAGGCCGAAGGCCACGGCAGGCACTCCCAGATCGTTGACCATCCACGGGGTGAGGTAATAGGGGATGGCGAACTCCACCGAGGTGTTGCCGAAATCGTAGGTATACCAGGCTAAGCGCGTGCGCCTGGCTGAACCGCCCTCGTCGGATGCTACCGTCGTGGGCGTCTGTGCGTCGGGTGTCTGTTCGGCGGGATCCACAGTCGCACTAGTGTACCTTTGGTTGGCCAAAACCTGGGCGGTGGTCTAACCTTGTGCCTCCGGCGCCGGCGTCTCGGGCGACGGCAGAGGTAAGCACAACGGGATCGCGAGGGTGATAGGGACCTATGAGCGGCGCTGCCAGCGGAAACGACGCCTTAGAGGCAAGCACCACCCCTCTGTTCCGGGAGGTGCAGAGATTCCGCCACTGGTTCTTCTGGCTCCCCATCCTGATCGTCACCGTCGTCATCTGGTATCAGTTCGGGCTGCAGATCATCGTCGGCCGTCCCCCCGGGACGGAGCCGATACCTGATTGGGCGGCCTGGATCTTGACCCTGGTGTTCGGCATAGGCTTCCCGATCTTCGCTGCGATCGTGCGCCTGGTCACGGAGGTCAGGCCGGGGACGTTGTCAATAAGGTTGGTGCCCTTCCGATCGAAGGCGATCTCTATCGGCGAGATCAAGTCCGCCGAAGCACGCGAGTATTCGCCCATGGGGGAGTTCGGCGGCTGGGGGATCCGCCTCGGTCGAGACGGATCAAGAGCCTACAACGCCTACGGCAAGAGAGGCGTCCAGTTGGTGCTCTCAGGCGGCATGCGCGTCCTGGTCGGGACGCAGCGCGAGGACGAGTTGATCGCCGCGCTGCGCCTGGCCGGTGCCAAGGTCTAGGCGACAAGACCGGTAGGTCGGGGAACTGGCGATGAGGATCGTGGTGGCACTCGGGGGGAACGCCCTTCTCAAGCGAGGGGAGCCGCTTACTGAGCAGAACCAGCGTGAGAACGTCAAGGCGGCGGCCAAGGCCCTGGCGCCTCTGGCGCGCGAGCACAGCCTAATAATCACCCATGGCAACGGGCCTCAAGTGGGTCTGCTCGCCCTCGAGGCGGCAGCCTACACGGGAGTGGAGCCCTACACTCTGGACGTGCTGAGCGCCGAGTCGGAGGGTATGATCGGCTATATGATCGAGCAGGAGCTGGGTAACATCCTGCCCGAGGACGTGCCGTTCGCCACGATCCTCACCCAAGTGGAGGTCGATCCTGCCGACCCGGCTTTCCAGAAACCCACGAAGCCCATCGGCCCCGAGTACACGCGGGAAGAAGCCGAACGCCTTGCCCGTGAGCACGGCTGGACTGTGGGCCCGGACAACAACCTTTACCGCAGACTGGTAGCTTCGCCGCGGCCAAAGCGGATCTTCGAGATCAGAGTGGTCGAGTGGTTAGTGGAGCGGGGAGTGGTGGTGATCTGCACCGGGGGAGGAGGGATCCCGACCATGTTGACCCCGGACGGCGTGCTTGTAGGAGTGGAGGCGGTCATCGACAAGGACCACGCGGGCGCGCTCTTGGCTGGGTCGCTGGGCGCGGGAATCTTCCTGATGCTCACGGATGCCGAGAACGTGTGGCAGGACTGGGGAACGGCGGACGCGCGGGCCATACGGAGGGCGTCGCCCGAGGCGCTGGAGAAGCTTCAGTTCGCCGCTGGTTCCATGGGCCCCAAGGTGGAGGCGGCCTGTGACTTCGCTCGGGCCACGGGCGGCCGCGCCGGTGTCGGCGCTCTGGAGGATGCGGTAGCCATCGTCGAGGGGCGGGCGGGCACACTGGTATCGATCGAGTTCGAGGGCATCGAGTACTGGCCTTCGCTCTTTCACCAGCCGGAATAGCGGCAGGTCCGGCGAGGTCGACGCGTCTTTGGTCAACGGCTATTTCATCGCGGCACTGAGCGGGCTGATCGTCGTCGAAGCGATCGGCTGGATCGGTGAGTGGCTCAACCTGCGCGCTGTCGGGTCAACGCTGCCCAAGGAGTTCGCCGAGGTCTACGACGCCGGGGAATACCGGCGTTCACAGGAATACACGAGGACGAAGACACGCTTCGGTCTGGTGGCCTCGCTGTTCGACCTGGCGGTGCTGCTCGGGTTCTGGCTGGCGGGCGGTTTCGGCTGGCTTGACGAGGTGGTGCGTTCCTTCGGGCTCGGCCCCGTTTGGACCGGGCTGATCTTCCTGCTGATCCTCGCTGTGGCCAAGGGTCTCCTCGACCTTCCCTTTCAGGTCTGGGGGGTGTTCGTTGTCGAAGAGAAGTACGGCTTCAACCGCACCAAACCTCGCACGTTCGTCCTAGATCTCCTGAAGGGCCTGGCCGTAGCGCTCGTTCTGGGCGTTCCTCTGCTGATCGGATTCCTGGCTCTGTTCGAGTACGGGGGGGACCTGGCCTGGATCTATGCCTGGGCGGCCGTGATCGCGTTCTCGTTCATCATGCAGATCCTGGCCCCGACCCTCATCATGCCGCTCTTCAACAAGTTCACTCCCCTCGAGGATGGCGAACTCAAGGACGAGATCTTTGCATACGCGGAACGGGTCCGGTTTCCCCTGAAGGGGGTGTTCTCCATCGATGCCTCCCGGCGCACGACCAAAGGGAACGCTTTCTTTACCGGATTCGGGAGAAGCAAGCGCATCGCCCTCTTCGATACTCTGATCCAACGACACCCGGTGGGGGAGGTCGTGGCCGTTCTGGCTCATGAGGTAGGCCACTACAAGAAGCGGCATGTACTGATGGGGACTATAGTCTCCGCGCTGGAGACGGGCCTTTTTCTGGGGTTGTTTGCTCTGCTCCTGGAGGAGAACGGTCTTTTCGAGGCCTTCGGAGTGGAGTCGCCCTCCGTGTATGCGGGGGTGATCTTTGTGGCCATTCTCCTTATGCCGCTCGAATTGGTGCTCTCTGTCGGTACTTCGGCGCTCTCCCGGCACCACGAGCGCCAGGCCGATTCCTTCGCCGCGAGCACGAGCGGTCGCGGCGATCTCCTGGCCTCAGGCCTGAAGCGGCTGTCAAAGGACAGCCTATCCAATCTCACTCCGCATCCTTTCTACGTGTTTCTCAATTACTCGCATCCGCCCGTGCTTGAGAGAGTGAGGGTACTGGAGCCAGGGCTGGAGTCGGATCCCGCCGCGTGACGCGCTCGTCCGGACTGCTTCGTGTCGGCCTGGCCGCGGTCATCTGGGGTTCTATCCCCATCTTCGTGCGCATGGTGGACGCGTCACCGTTCGTGCTCGTGTTCTGGCGGGTGGCGTTCGCCGCAGCGGCTGTCCTGGTCTACCTGCTTTTTACGGGGAAGGTGAGAGACCTGGGCCGCCTGAAGTGGCGGACGGTCGGGGCGCTTCTGGCCGTGGGGGCCCTCATCGCGGTGAACTGGATACTCTTTCTTGGCGCGCTCTCGATGACCCAGGTGGCCGTAGCCGAACTGCTGGGGTATGTGGGACCGGTGTTTGTGGCCGCCCTCGCGCCGCTGATATCTCGTGAGCCTCACGATAGGCGGATAGCGCTGCCCCTCATGCTGGCCCTCGGCGGCACAGCGGTCATAGTCGGGCTCGGAGATCTCTCCGTCCAGGGGGGCCACAGCCTCTTGGGCGCGGGCATGGCCTTCTGCTCGGCGCTCACCTACGCGGCGCTCATGCTCACCGGCAAGCGGCTCTTGCGCAACGTCACGGCTCCGGTCCTCGCGTTTGGCGAATACGCCTTCGCTACGATCCTTCTGTTGCCGGCCGTGCTACTGCTCCCGGGACCATCGGCAGCCTCGGAGTGGGGGGCTCTCGCGATCCTCGGGGTCGTACACACTGCTTTCGCCATACTCGTCTTCTTCTCCGGCCTCAAGCACGTGCGCGCCGATCACGCCGCCGTGTTCACCTATGCCGAACCGGTGACGGCCGTCATCTTCGCGGCCGTGTTCCTCTCGGAGCCCCTCAGTTGGACCACGTTGGTCGGGGGTGCGGGGGTGGTCGCCGCTGGGATCTTGGTCGCGCGCATGACGCCGACCACCGGTATGGAGGCGCCAGGCGTCTCCGAGGCGCTAGAATCATCTGTGACGGATGGAGCGACGGTTGAGTCCCAGGATCTGGACAGGAGTGAGGCATGAGGATCGCGCTTATCGGGCAGGCGGCTTTTGGAGAGAAGGTGCTTGAGGCTCTGCTCGGCGGGGGGGAGGACGTTGCGGTGGTCTACATGCCTCCCGATTCTCCGGGCGGCAAGGGCAACTCCTTCAAGGAACTGGCGGAAGGGAACGGGATCGCCGTGCGGCAGCCGACCAGGATGCGTGAGCCCGAAGTCTTCGAGGATTACAAGAGCTTCGCCGCCGAACTGAACGTCATGGCGTTCGTCACCGACATCGTGCCGCTCACGATCCTCAACCATCCGGGGCTCGGCACCATCCAGTACCATCCGTCTTTGCTGCCCCGGCATCGGGGAGCCAGCGCCATCAACTGGGCTGTAATTAACGGGGAGACGAAGACCGGTCTCTCGGTCTTCTGGCCGGATGAAGGCCTGGACACCGGGCCCCTCCTGTTACAGAAGGAAGTCACGATCGAGCCGGATGACACCCTGGGAACGGTCTATTTCGGCAAGCTGTTCCCTCTCGGCGTGGAGGCTCTGCTCGAGTCGGTGCGGCTCGTCAAGGCCGGCAAGGCCCCGAGAATCCCTCAGGATCTGACCCAAGGTGAGTACGAGCCGATCTGCAAGCGCATGACCATCGACTGGATGTACCCCGTGGGCATCGTCTACAACGTCATCCGGGGCTGCAACCCCTCACCGGGGGCGGCCACCGTCTGGCAGGGGAACCCGCTGAAGATCTTCGACTGCGAGAGGCGCGCTGTCAGCGGTCCCGAGCCCCCGGGTACCATCACGGAGGTCGCGGACGAGGGTTTCCTGGTCGCGGCCAACGGCGGCAGCATCTTCGTCAAGCGCGTCCAGCCGGCCGGCGACGGGAAGGTGGCCGCGGCCGATTTCACCATGTCGGCCGGGCTCAAAGTGGGGGACATGCTGGGCTAGCGGCCGGACCGACACGCTGGTCCTGCGATAGGAGCGGAGCATCATCATGGACGAGGAACCACATTTCCTGGAGCTGCTCATCGAACACGAATCGGCGGTCGGGCGGCTCTACGAGGTCTTCGCCTCGCTGTCTCCGGATCGCGAGGAGTTCTGGCGCTCACTAGCGACAGCCGAGCAGATGCACGCCGAGAAGCTTGGAGAGCTTGACTCCGTGCCTTCCGTAGACAGGTGGTTGTCGCACGACAGCGGGTTTAGACCTCAGGCGATCAAGTCGTCGATCGGGTATGTAGAGAGCCAGATAGAGAGGGCTCAGGAGGGGAGACTCAGCTCGCTGCAGGCGCTCTCGATCGCCAAGGATCTCGAAAACGCCCTCATCGAGGAACAGTTCTCTCGAATGAGCGACTCGATCCACGCGGAGGCCAGCCCGATCCTGAGGAGCTTGCGGCGGAGACAGAGACCCACCGCAAGATACTCGCCGAAGCGCTGGAAGCCGAAAGACGCTTGCGTCTGTAGCGCGCTGTCCTCGGGTGACGTCCGTGCGCGTTCGGTATACCAGTCATTTCCCGCGTGCACTTCTGCTCAGCAGGCCTCTGGAAGTGGACAGAAGCTGATCGACTCACAATCGTCATAGGGAGCCTTGCTTTGGAGATCGCGTTCGGCATCTTCGTCGTCCTCCACGGTCTAGTCCACCTGCTGTATGCCGGGCATAGCGCGAGGTGGTTCGAGCTCAAACCGGGTATGGACTGGCCGGAGGGGTCGTGGGCACTCGCGAGATCGATCGGGAACGGTTCGGCCCGCACTAGATGATTGATTCCACGCCACTAACAGTAATCGACGAGAGCCCGGCTGGGACGACCAAGCTCGTAGTTGAGGCTGATGCAGGCCGCGAGACACAAGAAGCGCTGCAAGACCCGCTCTTTGAGGCCGGCCAGGGTGCGGGCCCCGTGCCGTTCCAGGGTGAGGATGTCTTTGCAGGTCCAGAAGATCGACTCGATGCGCTGACGGATGGGAGCAAGATGGAGGCCCTTCCCGGCCTCGTCTTTGCGCTTCGGACGGACATGGGTCGCCGCAAGGTTCTCGCAAGAAGAGGTGAACTCCCGGCCGGCATAGCCCTTGTCGGAGAGAAGGATCTCCCCGCCTTTTCGCTCACAACGCCCCAGGAGTTCGAGCCCCACCTCTCGTTCATCGCGCTTGGGCGAGGCGAGAACGAGCGCCCGGGGGGTGCCGTCAGAGGCGAAGATGGCGTGCAGGCGCACTCCCCAGAAGTAGCGGGAGTGAGAAGCGCAGTATCCGTAGTCACAGATATCCGAAAGAGCGGAGCGAAGAGCCGTCTCCCGGCTCCGCCCGCACTCGATGGGGGTGGAGTCGATGAGCAGGAGATCGTCGTAGAACCCCGGGCTCTTGGCGGCAAAGATGGGAAGGAGCCAGGCAAGGACCGGGGCGAGGCGACGCCTGCGCTTGAAGTAGCCGGCCTGTGTGGGAAGTTCGGGGAAGAGATGGGAAAGCTGCCGGCGGGCCGCGGCCAGAAACCGGCGGTCAGAAGGAATCCCCAGGATGGCCTGGGCCACGCAGAGGGTGACGATCTCGGCGTCAGTCGTCTGTCGTCGCGCGTTTCTCTTCGGCTCTGGCAAAAGATCATCGGACGTGCAATAAACGACGGTGCAGAGGGTGTCGAGGTCGGCGTCCATCGTAGCCTCCAAGCAGACGATGTTCTTGACACCGTCGGCTTTGGCCCCTCTGCCTCGAATCCCTTCTTACCTGCCATTTTCGTGGAATCAATCATCTAGGGCGACCGTGGCCTTGGTGTTGGCCACCCTCGGATTCGTTGTGGGCGGAGTCGGGATCCTCGCGGGCTGGGACTGGGTGCGTTCGCTGGTTGCCGGTGCTGCCATATTCTCAGCTCTGCTCTTCGCTCTCATGTGGAACGGGAAGCGAGAGAAGCTTGATGGGCAGGGAGCGGTCGGTTTCCTCATCGATGTGGCGATCTTGATCGTGACAGTCGGCTTCCAGTGGCCATAGTGAGGCAGGAGGTCGAGCAGCCGCTTACGGGGGTCTGGCCGGCGTCTCCCGGGAAGAGCCCGCGTCCGCAAGGGGGTCTGGGCGCGAAGGTCGCCGGGAACGGAGACACGGGGCCATCCGGTCCACCCGAGACCGCCGATCCACGCGACGTACCTTTGTGCGACAAGCGCGGCTTCGAAGTACGCCTGGAGGCGCCACTCTCTGCTGGCGACAGCTGTATCCGGTGCGTGGTGAGGGACTCGGCACGGCGAACCACCAGGGCCGGGTAACTGCGGGCGTGCAGCGACCGCCGCGGGGCGAGGCTTATGGCCGGTAAGTACGAGACTGGGAGGGATCACGATGGTCGCAGGAGGATCAAAGGAGGCAAGAATCAAGGGGAAACAGATTCACGGTTATGGTGTTCTAGTCGTCCTGCTGATTCTCTCACTCACCGCCTTCGCCTGTGGAGCTTCCGGCGATGGCGATGGGCAAAGCGAGACGACGCAATCATCGGTCTCAGGATCCACCGAGTCGAGCGGGTCCGGGTCGTCGGCGGTGACAGTGGCCAGACGACTACTTCGCAATCCCAAGGTGAGCAGACAACGGTTCCGGCTGGTTCCACCACGACCGCGGCCTCGGTGGGCGATCTAACCAGCTACCGTATCCATACCACCTGGCGGGATGGCAGCCGTGAGGGACCGGTCAAGACCGAATGGGACACGGCCTATATCGCTGATCCGCTCGCCGTCCACCACAAGGCTGAAGGGGACGTCGACATGGAGATGGTCTTGGTCGGGGAGACCCTGTGGACCAGATTCATGGACCTGCCCTGGCAGAAGGTGGACTTGCCCGAGGGAGAGACGCCTGACTGGGCGAGCATGCTCTCGGAGGCAGAATCGCTGGTGGATGTCGAGGAACAGACGCCCGTAGAGGATGGTATTCAGTGGCTGATGGGACAGCCGGAAGTCAAGATCGTCGAGGGCAGCCTGACTTCCGCAGGCAAGGAGACCGTCAATGGAGTCGCCTGTAGGCGGTACACCGTGGACTCGATCTACACCTACAACGTGGAATACCAGGTGCCCTTGACGGCCAAGGCCACCATCACCGAGAGCACTCAGGGTGAGATCTGGGTGGCCGACCAAGGGGGCTGGTCTCCGTTCGTGGTGCGCGCGCAGCTCTTGCAGACCACGACCACCCAGGTGGAAGGGGGTCCCTCGGGCACTGAGACCGTGTACATCGAGGAGGACGTCACCGACATCAATTCGTCCGGTATCGTGTAGAGCCTCCTGAGTAGCGCGAAGTCCCGGAGTCATCCACGCCGATGCCCACGCGGCCGGCACATGCCGCTTCGCGTGCAGGAAGTCGTTCCCGGCGCTCCGCAAGCGTACGACCGACCGGCAAATCGACCTGACACCCGGCGGCGTCGAGCGAATGGGAAGTCGGGGCGGAGAAGGGCGGCGGGTTCAGGTTGTTCGCGGGACTCTGGTCGTGGTTGATTGAGGAGGCCCATGGAAGGCTCGAAACAAGACCAACGGGCTCTGCAACGTGAGGCGGCCGGTCGCGCCGCTGGAGACCTCTGTTTCATGGACGCGAAAGAGCTCGCCGCTCTAATCCGGACTGGGAGGTATCGGCGCGCGAAGTCATGGCCGCGCATCTCGAGCGGATCGAACTAGTCAACCCGAAGATCAATGCGATCGTCGCCAAACTTGACGACGAGGAATGCCTGGCTCTGGCCGACACGGCCGATCGGCGGGCCGCAAGGGGAGAGGTGCTGGGGCCGCTCCACGGACTGCCGATCGCCTTCAAGGACCTCCAACCTGCCGTAGGCTTTCCGTTCACGCGCGGTTCCACCATCTACAAAGACGAGATGCCGGCAGAGGATTCCGTGCTAGTCGAGCGGTTGCGGAGAGCGGGAGCGATACCGATCGGAAAGACGAACACTCCCGAGTTCGGGATGGGCTCGCACACCTACAACAAGGTGTACGGCACGACCGTCAACCCTTACGACCACACCAAGAGCGCCGGAGGTTCGAGTGGCGGAGCCGGCGCGGCGCTCGCGACCGGCATGCTGCCCATCGCCGATGGTAGCGACCTGGGGGGGTCTCTCAGAAACCCGGGAAATTTCAACAATATCGTGGGAATGCGACCCACCGTGGGATTGGTCCCGTCGGCGCCGGATCCGATGCCGCTGCTGGGTTTTGGTGTCAACGGCCCAATGGGACACACAGTCGCCGACACGGCTTTTCTGCTGGGTGTCATGGTCGGCGCAGATCCCCGCGACCCCGGGTGTTTCCCCTCCGATCCCTCGGCGTTCCTCGGGACCCTGGACCGCGACTTCCGGGCGAAGCGTGTCGCCTGGTGCCCCGACTTGGGCGGCCTACCACTCGACCCCGGCGTGCGCGCAGTGCTTGGTGCGCAGAGGAGCACGTTCGGGGCGCTGGGTTGCGTCATTGAGGACGCTTGTCCTGATCTCAGCGGAGCGGACTCGATCTTTCTCACCGTCCGCAGGTTTCGGAGCGCCGCGGTGTACGGACCATTGCTGGCGGAGTTCCGTGAACATCTGAAGCCGGAAGCAGTTGAAGAGATCGAACAAGGGCTCGCACTTACGCGTGCCGACGTCGATCGAGCGATGGTCCAGCACGGTCAACTGCTGGAGCGGATGCGCCGCTTCGAGCAGGAGTACGAATTCATGCTGTGCGCGGTGAACCAGCTGCCGCCGTTCGAGGCTACGCTGGACTGGCCCAAGGCCATTGATGGACAGAAGATGGAGCATTACATCGCGTGGATGAAGTCTGCCTACTGGATCACCACGACCTTCGGCTGGCTGATCTCAGTCCCGGCAGGTTTCAACTCCGATGGATTGCCGTTAGAATTCGGTATCGTCGGTCGCCATCGAGCGGATTTCTCCGTGCTTCAAATGGCTTATGCCTTCGAGCAGTCGAACGGGATTCGGGAGGAGACGTCCACCGATCGCGTGAGTCCTGAGAGGAGTGCAATGCCGGTGCGGCTCCAAGGAAGGCGCGGTGAGGGCTCCTTGACTTCCCTC
>CAVPLM010000024.1:0-13475 GCA_963706025.1 uncultured Actinomycetes bacterium
TGTGGGCCATCCTCCTCCTGCCCACATTGGGCGTGGCATACCTCCTCACCCGCTCCATCACTTCGCCGATCGAACGTCTGCAGCACATGACCGCGCGGGTGGCAGCGGGTGAACTCGGGTATCGGACCAGCATCCGGACGAAGGATGAGTTGGGAGAGTTGGCCCAGTCTCTGAACAGTATGGCCGCCCAGCTCGAGATCCGGGCGGGGCAGCTCGGGGCCGAGATGGAGCATTCCGGCCAGGTCTTGGCAGCCATGAGCGAGGGGGTCCTGCTCATGGACTCCGACGGGCGGCTACTCCGAGGCAACCCGGCCGCGGGGATGATCCTGGGCGTTGATCTGCAGGGCATGGAAGGCCGGCCGCTGGTCTTGGCGGCGCGTTCGTTCCCTGCACTGGCTTTGGCGCGCAAGGCGCAGGAGACCGGCGGAGCCATCACCGAGGTTCTTGAACTACCGGGAGGCCGGCTGTTGTCGGTCGAGGTCATCCCCCTGCAGTCGTCCGAGGTGGGTACCCCGGGCGCGCCCTCTCGGGGCGCGCCCCGTGCCCTCACCGGGCAGACGCTCTTCGTCATCCGGGATGAGACGGCCCGGCGCGCCACCGAACGGATGCGGCGTGACTTCGCCACCAATGTCTCCCACGAGCTCAAGACCCCCCTGGCCGGTCTCTCTCTGCTGGCCGGGACGCTCGGTCACGCCATCCGGGAGGATCCGGAGCAAGCCGAGAAGTTCGTCGAAAGGCTCTCGGCGGAGATAGGACGTCTGACCGAGTTGGCGAACGATCTGTTGACCCTGTCGAGGCTCGAAGAGCCGGAAGTCTCGACCGAGGCCGCTTTTGTGGAGGTCGACCTGGCCCGTCTGGCAGCCGAGACGGCCACCGAAGTGAGACCGCTGGCCACGGCGAAGCACCAGGAGTTGACGGTCGACACGCCGGCGGCTGCCTTGGCGATCGGCGACGAAGTCGCCCTGCGCACCCTCATCCGCAACCTACTCGACAACGCCGTCCGCTACACCGAGACCAATGGACACATCGCCCTGGCAGTACGTCTCCGGGCCGGCGCCGACGGCCGGGATCGAGTGGTGCTCAGCGTGCGCGACGATGGAGTGGGCATACCCCAGGCGCACCAGCAACGTATCTTCGAGCGCTTCTACCGGGTGGACAAGGCCCGTTCGCGCGAGACAGGCGGGACCGGCCTCGGCTTGAGCATCGTGCGGCATGTGGCCGAGCGCCACGGGGGACGAGTCGAAGTGGAGAGCACGGTGGGCGTGGGCTCAACCTTCACGGTGACCCTGCCCGGCGCCCCGACTATGCCGACCGCCTGAGCCCCGCTCTCCGCGGGCCTGCGGTCTGAGGACGGGGGCGTTTGGTTGTCCAAACGGTCCACGCCGCGCAGAGAATGAGACCCCCAGCCCACACCGAGACGGGCAGCCAAAACCACCACCTATCTGGCGTTCGGGCCAGATTCACGATGAAGAGGTTCCAGGCCCCGATCAAGAAGATCATGATATGGGCCAACAACCATTCCCGCCGGGTGAGGCGTCCGCGGACACCGGGCTCCTCGTGGGAAGCCTCGGGCGAAGCATCGGTGCCCAGCATGTGGGCCGACTTCTCGTCCGCCAGCAACTGCTGGAGGATCTCGGAACCCATGCACGGCCTGGGACCGGGAGGATCCCTCCGCTCGAGGAGGAACCTCATAGTCAGGCGGCCACCCGGGCCGACTCGTCCATCTCGAGCACTGGCGCAGCTGGGTCCGAGACCTCGGCAATACTCCCGACCGCGACCTCAGCCCCACAGCGCATACAACCAAATAGACCTGACCCAGCCCTGGCCGGTGCGACCGGCGGCGACCATATACGCAGTGGGGAGCCACAGCAGAAACAGGGCGAATCCGCACCCCACGTTCTGACCTTGTCCGCCAGAGTGATCTCCACAATCACACTCACCGGAACCTCCCCAGAGTGGGCGCTTCACTACACCAACTCTAGAGAGAGGACGGGGACTGTGTGTTACCGCGAGGTTAAGACAGTGGAAAAACCGTGCACCCTAGTCGAGCACATCCAGTATCTCGGCCAGCGACCCTCGCACCGTGTGCTTGGCTATCCTCTCCAACTCCGGCCACCTGGGCCGGAAGGCGACGGAATTGCCTGCCGCCGCAAGAAGACAGGCGTCGTTCTCGCCGTCGCCGACCGCCAACACTCTCATCGGGTCCAGACCGGTCTTGTCGCAGAGATGAAGCATGATGTTCAGCTTGCAGTGCTCGTGCTTGGGACAGCCATGCTCATGGACCATGGCCGGCGAGAACGTGATGTCGCCAGTGGCTCGGCCCTGGCGGAAACGCATCAGGTGGGCTACGCTGAAGTCCGCGAACACTCGGCGCCGCACGGTCTCGGCGGCGATCTGATAGCTGTCCGTGACTACTCCTACCCGGTAGCCGGCACGGCGGAGCCCGACCACCGCTTCCACGGCCCCTTCGACCAAGGGAAGCTGTCGGGCGACCTCCACAAAGGTCTCCTGGTACTCACCGGCGAAGAGCGCGGCCAAGCTTCGGGTACGCACCTCCGCGGCCAACGTTGGGTTGCCAAGATACAGTCCCACTTCCTGGCTCCTCCCCGCGGCCTCGGCCAGCTGCTCGATGTAGCGACCATCGACCAGGGTCCCGTCCATGTCGACAAGCGCCAGCTTCTCGGTCAGCCCAAGCCGCGAGGATACAAGCGAGAACTCAGCCTCGGCCCTACGTTCGACTTCTTCGACCTCGCGGACTTGCGAGATGTTCAGCTTGTCATAGCGCCAAGCCCGGTCCATTATCACCCGGACGACCTGCTTGGCCATATCACCGAGCACTTCGAGGGGGTGACTGTCGTGCTCGACCCAGCCGATGTTGACCTCTTCGATGCGCGCCTCTTTCGCGTTGGCGTCGAGGATCAAGCCAATATCGACCCCGTAGTCGGGCTCAAAGGACAGCTTCCGAAGCAGCCGACGCCGGGCCGCTATAACCCCGCCCAGAGGCTGGCGAAGTTCCGCGATCTCGGGAAAGAACAGACTTAGAAGCGGTCGGGCGGTGAGAGTGGTGACTTGCCCGGCCCTTCCAGAGAAACCGGCCTTGACGAAATCGGCCCGGCCGGCGACGAGGGGCTCTACCAGTCTGGTGATCAGGTCGGGGTGAAGATCGACCAGGTCGCCGTCAAGATAGACGATCAACTCGCCGGCAGAAGCCCCCAGGCCGTCTTCCATCGAGGCTCCCTTGCCGAGGAAGGTGCTGGTGATAACAGTCGCTCCTGAAGCCTTCGCCAGTTCCGGAGTCTCATCGATGGAGCCGTCGTCGACCACGATCACCTCGTCCACACCAGGCGAGCCGAGAGCAAACTCGACCAGGCGACCGATGGTGCTGGACTCGTCGACGACGGGGATGACGACCGAGATCATTCTGGCTCCTTTCTCACGGCCGAGGGTGCGTCGCGTGAGAGGCGCTCGAGAATCTTGTAGGAGCCTGGGGGACAACCGGGAATCGGGAGAAGCCGTTACTGCTGCACCGAGATTCTATCGCTTCGAACCCTGCAAGGCCAGTATCGCCCCCTGCTCGAAGACCCGGGGGGTGTTGGTGATCTGCAGGATCCCTCGGTCGTCCACGGCTACCGATGTGTTGAGACAGCCCCCTTCGGCGGCGGACTGGTAGTTGACCCTCACCGCTGCGGGCCTCAGTAACGCGCCCGTCTCATCCACCGCCTCCAGATCGCTCCAGCGCACCGTGACCGACGGAGCATCGCAGTCGGCGAACACCTCCGACCACACGAGGGGGCGGACAAGGTGTCCGCCTTCGTTGCCGGCATCCACATAGAGGTCGCGGATCAACCGAGATCCGCCCGCGGCCACGTCGGTCACCTCTGCGCGCCACGCCCCCGGCTGGTCCGGCGAGCGAAAGATTCGAAGACGATACGGGCGGCCTGGCTCCCAGGAGTATCCAAGTGTGTGGGGATCGTCGGGGAAGCCTGGCAGATCGGAGATCGAACCAGAGAGTATCCCGCCCCCGTCCTCTTGCGACGCATATCCGCCCCAATTCACGGCGGTGTACCCAGGGTAACGCCGGTTCCACTGCAGGCCGGTATGAGCGCCCCCGCGGAAACGGTCCCCTGCGAGGAAGTCCACCTGCAGGGCCCAGAAGTAGAGGGCCGGCACTTGGGGAGGGACCACGATCTCGAGCACGGCCGATACCTCGACCAGCCGGGCCGACCGCGCCGCTGCGGGCAGCTCCCAGACGAGATGGAACGAGGAGGCCCCGTTCGGCGAGCGGGGCGGGCCCGCTTCGCGCGGCCCGCCGCCACCTACCATGGCCGCAAGATTGCGCAGAGTGTCTGTCCATCTCGACATGGGCGCCTCTTCGTGGGATCTAGAGGGCGAATCGCATCGGCCCTGCGCCTCACCGCGGGATCGCCACATTCTTACCCCGATGAAGATACCGCAAACGCGCCCGGCGGACGTTCGGCGACGATGCTAGGATGGGCGGGGTCGGCCGGCGCATCCGAGCATGCCCCGCACCGGTCTCACCGGCCACACCTGTCCTATGTCCGATGGGAGGTACAGATGGGCGCTACGCGCAGGTTCACCATCCTGCATTCCAACGACATGCACGGGGATTTCTTGGCCGAGCAGGAGGCAGGCGGGGGAGACCTCATCGGCGGCCTGCCCTTGCTCTCCGGTTACATCAACAAGGTGCGCGCCGAGGAGGAGAACGTCCTCTACGTGATCTCGGGCGACATGGTGCAGGGGTCGATCATCGACTCCGACTTCAAGGGCACCTCCACCATGCAGATCATGAACTACCTAGCCCCCGACGTGGTGGCTCTGGGAAACCATGAGGTCGACTACGGCCTGCCGCACCTGCTGTTCCTGGAGAAGATCGCCAACTTCCCCATCGTCAACGCCAACCTCTACATCAAACCGTTCGAGAAGCGCATGATGCGCCCCTATCACATCGTCTCCAAGGCCGGGTTCGACATCCTCTTCACCGGCATCCTCACCGAGAAGGTCATGGACTCCATCAAGCTGGACGAGCTCATCGGTACGTTCGTCACCCTCGAGGAAGCCGGCCTGGAGGTGGGCAAGATCTGCGACGCCTTCAAGAACGACGACGTCGACCTCACCATCCTCTTGACCCACATCGGTTTCGAGTCGGACAAGGAGCTGGCCGCCATGCTCCGGCCCGAATGGGGCGTGGACATGATCATCGGCGGGCACAGCCACACCCTGCTTACCGAGCCCGAGCGGGTCAACGGCATCCTCATCACCCAGGCGGGCACCGGCACCAATCAGATCGGCCGCTTCGACATCGTGGTGGACGACGACACCAACTCCATCGTGGAGTCGAAGTGGCAGCTCATCCCCATCGACGAGCACATCGCCGAGCCCGACCTGCGCATGGCCGAGTTCATCGAGTCCTTCAAGTCGGTGGTCGACCGCAAGTACAGCGTGATCATCACCAAGTTCGCCGAGACCCTCACCCATCCGCGGCGGGAGGAGGAGACGACGCTCGGAAACCTGTTGGCCGACGCTCTGGCCGAAGGAACGCAGAGCGACGTGGTGCTGCTGGGGGCCGGATCGGTGCGGGTGCGGGAGATGGGCCCTGCGGTCAGTCTCATGGATTTCGTCTCCTGCTTCCCCTACGACGACTCGCTCACGCGCTACACGTTGAGCGGCGCGGCCCTCAAGAAGGCGTTTGCTCACTGGATGCGTCCCGAGAACCGCGATGGGGAGGGGGAGTGCTATCAAGTCAACTCCGCCGTCCGAGCAGTCTATTCAAACGCGAGCGCCGGACTGGTATCGCTTTCGGTGAACGGCATCCCGGTGGACGATGGACAGACCTACACGCTCGTCCTGCAGGGTTACCACGCCAAGAACGCCGAGCCGTATCTGGATCTGGCGCCGGATGAGCTCACGGCTGCCGGGCCGAGCAAAGTCGCGGCTACCTCAGCTCAGACGGTGCTACGCGAGTGGCTGCTTGCGCACCAGAACGTGAGCAGCAAGGTCGAGGGACGGTTGGTCTACCAGGATTGAGGCCGTCCACACCCTCGAGGCCGCGTCAGTTGGATGGCACCCCTTCGGGCTCGTCCAACGAGTCGAGGAAGTCGCTCAAGCAGCGTTTGAGGAAGAACTCAAGGGCCGCGAAGGAACGTTCCAGTTCGAAGCCTTTGGGTCTAAGGGCAGCCTGCAGCGCGAGTCCGTCCACCACGGCGACCATCAGAGAGACGAAGCCTATGTATCGCTCTCGATTCTCCGGTCGCACCCGCTCCGCCAGCCCAAGCCACTCGACGTTCATCTTGTAGTACCACTCATACAGGGCGGCGACTCGCTGGCGAAGCCGCTCGTCGCGTATTACGTAAGGCAGGAGGTCGAAGAACACGAGAAAGCCGTCCGCGTCGGCCGCCAGCCGGGTCTGGCCCTCGATGTACCGCTGCAGCCGCTCGTCGCCGGTGGTCCCCCGAGTGTGCTCGGCCAGGGCGAGACAATCGTCATAGTCCAGAGAGTCGAGGATGGCCAGGATAAGTCCATCTTTGTTGCCGAAGTAGTACTTGATGGAGGCTTTGTTCTTGCCCGCCTCGGCCGCGATGGCATCCAGCCGTAGCGCATCGAACCCGCCCGCGAGCAACAAGCGCCGAGCGGCTTCCAGAAGCTTCTGCGCAGTGTCGGGCAACGAAAGCGCGGGGTCCTCTACCGGGAACCCCAGGAGCTCGTGGACCTCCGCGGCTGCCGTGCCGGGGGCGGTGGCCGCCGAGGGTGTGATCGGGGCGGGGGCCGTGGGCGCCACGGGAACGGACGCGGCTCCGGTCGCGGTCGCTGCTGCGATAGCGGGCGCGGCTCCAATCGTGGTGGCTTCCGGTGGGGAAGAGGTCATGGGGTCTCCTCCGCGCCGGGTTCCACTGGCCGGGACTCGCGCCGGCGGCGAACAGCCGCCTGGACCGAGTCGATGGCTCCCATCATCCCGCGAGGAGCCAGCATCACCATGATCACGACCAGCGCCCCAAAGATGAGTAAGCGCCAGCGGTCGAATTCACGTAGCCAATCGTTGACGAAGATGATGATGAACGCGCCAATTGCCGGGCCGGGAAACTTCCCGATGCCCCCCAGAAGCACCATGATGACAAGGTAGATGAAGACTTCGAGCCCCAAGACCCGAGGGGATACCACCCCCGTGTAGTGCGCGTAGAAGGCGCCCATCAGGCCCGTCATGAGCCCAGACAGCCCCACGATGAGAAGCGACACCTTGTACCGGGAGATACCCAGGCTCTGGGCGAAGGACTCTGAATCATGCAGGGCGACGAAGCTGGTGCCGAAACGGGAATTGATGGCGAAGAAACCGACCGCGAGGCAGACGATGAAAAGCCCCAGAGCGAGGTAATACCAGGGTATCTGATTCGACCCGCTGAAAGTATAGCCGCCGATGCTGTACGGGGTCACAGGTGAGATGCCTCGTTTGCCTCCGGTCCCGATTGCCGCGCCCACGGTCAGAAGCGGAGCCAACACTTCGTAGAAGGCGAGGGTCAGAAGGGCGATGTAGATGCCGGCCAACCGCAGACAGGGCAGACCGATAAGTACGGCGATGATTCCGCCGGTGGCCGCGCCGGCCAAGAGGCCCCACCACGGGTTTATGCCCGCGTTCTCCGACAACATGGCCGACGTATAGGCGCCGATGGCGAAGAACCCGATCTGGCCCAGATTGAAGATGCCCGCGTAGCCGAGTAGGAGATCCCAAGCTATGGCTACGCCGCCCCAGATCATGGAAACCACCAGCAGCCGCATGGTGTAGTTGCTGTCACCCAAGGCAAGGGGCAATAGCGCAAGGATGACGATCATGCCCATCACCATGCCGGTCTGGCGACTAAGCCGCAGGGCTTTGGGCCGGTCGCCCGGCAGTGGCGGCTCTTTCGTTCGGCCGCTCGTCCTTCCGTCGTTCATATCCGGCATATGGGCGGTCATCCTTTCCTCGCCGTGGCCCCGAACAGGCCGGCCGGACGAACCAGAAGGATCAGGAACAGGACGAGGAACCAGAACGGCATCACCCAGAGGAGACCAAGCTTCCAGCCCACGATGGCTTCAAGGATGCCCAGAATGAAGGAAGCGTAGAGAGTGCCTTTGATGCTGCCCAAGCCCCCGGCGATGACGATGATGAGAGCCTTGACCAGGAAGGTCCAGCCGCCCAACGGCGTCATGAAGAACCGCGGCGCGAGCAGGATGCCCCCCGCCCCACACAGCAAGGTGGATATGCCGAAAGTGATGGCAAACACGCGAACCAGCGGGATCCCGACGATGCGTGCCCCCACGGGATCCTGGGCCACAGCCCGCATGCTCATGCCGGTGCGGGTCTTGGCCATGAATACGAAGAGCACAACGGCCACCACCAGAGCGAAGGCGAACATCGCCAGCAACTGCCAGCTGATGGTGAAGCCCCCGATCTTGACGCTCCCCTCCAGGAATGCGGGCAGAGATTTGGTGCGCGGTCCAAAGATCACGAGTACCAGGTTGTCCAAGAACACGGCCAGGCCCAGAGTGGCGAGCAGCACGCTGAACTCGAACTCCGGGCGGCTGCGCAGGGGCCGAATAATCACCTGGTCGACCGCCAACCCCATGAGGAACATGATCGGCAGCACGACGATGAACACTAAGAAATAGTTGAGCGACGCGTAGCCCACCGCGATGACCCAGGCCAGATACGCGCCCCAGGTGAAGAAGGAGCCGTAGGCGTAGTTGAGTACCCGGCCCACCCCATAGCAGAGGGTGAATCCCACCGCCACCAGGAAATAGACGATGCCGATGGTGAACCCGGTGATGAGCACTTCTATGAACTCTCGCACCTCGGTCTCCGATCCCTCTCGCGCTTAGGTGATCCCCAGGAAGACCTTGCGCACCGCGTCGTCGCGCAGGGCCTCGTCTTTGCTGCCCGAGAACGCGATGCGCCCGTCTTCGAGGAGGTAGATGTAGTCCGACTGCTCCGCGATGTCGCCGGTGGTCTGCTCCACCAGGAGTATGCTGAGCCCCCGTTCCCGCAGAGCCACGATCTGTTCGAACACTTGCGTCCGCAGGATGGGCGCCAGACCGAACGAGGGTTCGTCGATGGCCAAGAAACCCGCGTTTGACATGAGACCCCGCCCGATGGCCAGCATCCGAGCCTCGCCGCCGCTCAGAGTAAGGGCGGTCTTCTTTGCGAACTCCTTTAGTCGAGGGAACATACCGAAGACCAGTTCGAGATTCTCGGCTTCCTTCCCACGAGCGTTCTTGTTGTAAGCCCCCAAGCGCAGGTTCTCCATCACCGTCATTTCGGGGAACAGATGGCGCTCCTCGGAGATGAGCACGACCCCCATCTCGACCAATCTATGCGAAGGCAGACCCTGTATCTCTTGACCCTCGAAGCGCACGATCCCGCTGGCCGGCTTCATGAGTCCGCAGATGGTCTTGAGCAGGGTGCTCTTGCCGTGGCCGTTGGGTCCAAAAATCGACACCAACGCGCCGCTCTCCACACGCAGTGACACGTCGTGGATAGCCTGGTACTCGCCGTAGAAGGTGTTGATGCTCTCTACCTCAAGCACGCTTACCCCCGACCAGGCATTCGATCACAGCGGGGTCTTCTACCACTGCCCGGGGCTCGCCTATGCAGAGCATCTCTCCGTAGTTGAGAACCAGCATGCGATCGCACAGGCGGGTCAGCGCACTCATGAGATGCTCGATCATGATGATGGTGAGACCCCATTCCTTGTTCAAGCGCCGGATAAGGTCGAGGCTCTGCTCCGCTTCCACTGCGCTCAGCCCGCCCAAGGCTTCGTCCAACATCAGCAGGCGGGGTTTCGTGGCTAGAGCGGAGGCCAGCACGGTCAACTTCTTGTCGTAGAGCTTCAAAGTGCTTATGGGGCGGTCTTCCTTGCCCTCCAGACCGACGAAGGCGATGAGTTCGCGGATGTCGGTCCAAGGAACCCGGTGAAGAACCGTGTCACCTTTGCCGCCGTAGTACTCACCGATGCGCAGATTCTGGGCCACCGTCATGGAATGGAAAGGCTGGACCAGTTGGAAGGTGCGGGCTACACCCAGATGGGTGACGCGGTGGGGCGGCAGACCGTCGATACGCTTACCATCGAGAAAGATGCGACCGGAACCGTGCAAGAAGCCCGAGATCAGATTGAAGACCGTGGTCTTCCCAGCCCCGTTCGGTCCGGCCATGCCGAAGACCTCCCCCTCCTGTACGTCGAAGGAGAGGTCGTTGACCGCGGCCAGCTCGCCGAACCGCTGGGTCACATGTTCCAAAGAGAGCAGCACCTGGGTGGGTCCTCGATCCCTTCGCACCGTGTGGTCCGGAGCGGCGGCGGGACACGTCCCGCCGCCGCTCCGTCTCATCGGTCGGGATGCTACTTAGCTTCCCAGGCCGGTTCGATGTACTGCGGCAGTACGAACTCGTCGGTACCGAAGAAGGCCAGCTCCCCCCCGCCCATGTACTGACCGTAGGCAATGGGGAAGTCGGGGCCCGCCTGCACCGTCTGCTCCGGGTTGTTGAAGTCGTACACGCCCAGCAGACCAGTGTACGGATTGGCCCTCATGTGATCTGCGATTTCCGCGTATTTGGTGGGATCACCCACGGCTTTGACCGCCTCCACCCAGATCATCACCGAGTCGTAGGTGGACGGAGGTGTCGTCAGGGGCACCGGCATCCCGAACATCTCCTCGAAACGAGCTTTCCAGGCATCGTTCTCGGGGCTGGGAGGTACGAAGCTCGTCACGTACCCCATGACACCCGTGAGCGATTCGCCGACGGCCTCCTGGGTCTCCGTGAAGACGACCATGTAGGAGATGTCGAGCAGCGAGGGGGTGGGGTCCTCCATGAACTGCTTCACGAACGACGAGATGTCGGCCACCGACAGCACCGAGCATACGATGGCGGCCGGCTCCAACGAACGGATCTGGGTCAGGATGGAGCCCCAGTCGGTGGTACCGTAGGGGAAGGTCTCGTTCATGACCACTTCCCAGCCGGCGGCTTCAGCTTCCGCCGCCACTGCTGCGGTGTAGTTGAGGTCCCACTCCAGGTCGCCGTGCAGGATGGCGATCTTGTTGTTGGGATAGGTGTACTGGTCTTCGAACTGGATCATGCCCTCCCAGGCACGTTTCCCGTACTCCGCCTCGACCGGGAACACCTGGAACATGTTGCCGAAGGTCTCGGGATCGCCACTGACCATCTCGGCAGCCCGCACCGAGCCGCTACCGTGGACGAAGGGGACGTCGCTCTGGGCGCCGAAGGCCTCGAAGTCAGGGCCGTAGCCACCGTAGCCCTCGACCACGAAGTCGACTCCTTCTTTCTCGATGAGGTAGTCCTTGGAAGCAGCTACCGTCTCGGGGAGCAATTCCTGGATGTCGAACGTCACCAGTTCCACCGGGCGGCCCAAGAGACCGCCGGCCGCGTTGAGATCGGCCACCGCCATCTCCAGACCCATCTCCATGTGCTGCCCGTCGGCCGCGTAGGCTCCGGTCAGCGGTAGTGGGGCCCCTATCTTGATAGGCTCGCCGCTGGGCGGGGCTGCGGTGGTCTCAGTGCCTGCCGCGGTGGTCTCGGTACCGCCGGCGGTGGTGGTGGTCGCCTCTTCATCCCCTCCGCAGGCCGCCGCGAAAGCGGCGAGCGCGAGGATCACCAGGGCTGCTAGGAGCACGATCAGGATTGTGTTCTTTTCTCTTCGCATCTTTCTTCCCCCTGTCCTAAAGCGTTTTCTCTATGTCGATGGCCACCGTTTTCAAGTGGGTCACGTCATCGAGGGTGAAGCGGCCCCCGAGTCGTCCGTGGCCGCTCTTCGTCCCGCCTCCACCGCCGAAAGGCTCATGAGCTTCCCAGTAGTCGGTGCTGTCGTTGAAGACCACGTTGCCGGTGCGGAGCTGATCCGCATACCAGAAGCAGCGCTTGATGGATGAGGTAAAGACCGACATCTGCAGACCATAGCCGGTCTCGTTGGCGATCTCGACGGCTTCGGCGTCGGTGGTGAACTCGATGACAGGCGCCACCGGCCCGAATGTTTCCTCCTGGTTGAGAAGCATGTCCCGCGTCACCCCGTCGATCACCGTGGCCGGGAAATACAGGTCGGTAGGCCGGCCGGATTCACGCGCCCCACCCATCAGGATCTCCGCCCCTTTCGCCCGGGCATCGTCAAGGTGCTGCTCGGTCTTGAGGGCCGTGGGTTCGTTGTTGAGCGGGCCCATGGTGGTGGCGGGATCCAGAGGATCACCGAGAACGTAGCCCTTGGCCTCCTTCATCAGCAGGTCCAGGAATTCGTCGTGGACCTTCTTGTCCACGAGGATACGCTCGGTCGCGCAGCACACCTGGCCGGCGTTGTAGAAGCAACCGAATGCCGCCGCCTTCGCGGCCTCCTCGAGGTTGGCGTCGGCGCAGACTATCTGCGGACCATTGCCACCCAGTTCCATGAGAGTCATTTTGATGCCGGCCCGCGAGCAGATGGCCTCTCCGGTCACGGTCTCGCCGGTGAAGCCGATGAGAGCCACATCCGGGTGGGCCACCAGATAGTCGCCCACCACCCCTCCCGGACCGGTCACCAGATTGAAGACGCCCGGAGGCAGATCGGACTCCTCCAGCGCGTCTTGGATGCACCGCCCGACCAAGATCATGGAGAGCGGGGTCGTGGAAGCCGGTTTCATGACCACCGTGTTGCCGACCGCCAGGCCCGGCCCCAAGTACTCGGAGGGAATCACGGTAGGGAAGTTCCACGGTGTGATGACCGCCATGACCCCGTAGGGCTCCCGGAAGGTCAGCACGCGCTTCGCGGGGTCTCGCATAGGGATGACGGGGGTCTCCATACGCACCACGTCTTCGGCGGCCAGCTGGAAGTTGAGGGCGGTCTCCAAGACCTCGGGCAGGGCCTCACCAGCGTAGGGCTTCCCTTGCTCCACCGAGAGCACTCGAGCGATCGGCTCGGCCCGTTCCCGGATGAGCTCCGCCATGCGCAGGATCACTTCGGCCCGCTTGAACACCGGCATCGCCCGGTAGGCCGGCCAGGCCGCCTTGGCCGCGGCCACCGCGGCATCGATGTCGGGAGCTGCGCACTTCGGCACCTCGGCGAGGACCGCCCCTGTCACCGGACTGCGGACCGCGAATCTGGCTCCCGAGAGGGCGTTCACCCACCGGCCGGCGATAAGATTGCTCCTGTCCTCGAGCTCCTCGGGTATCACTGCCTTGCTGCTTGCACCGACCATAAGCCCCCCTTCACGATCCTTGCATCGCCAACGTTCTCGTGGCTCAGGTCAGAGCCAACGGGTGCTGCGCCGGGCGAAACGCAGACCGGCGCGTTTGAGGTCTTCGACATAGGCCAAACGCACTTGGCGCGCCAACCCTTCCGGCGGGAGCACCCCTCTCTGCGTGATGGTGCCGTCGAGGAGGTAGCCGGCGTAGATGGCGGCAGGAGTAGACGTCCCATACGAGATGCGGTTCGCCCCCGGGATCATCTGGG
>CAVPLM010000025.1:0-34927 GCA_963706025.1 uncultured Actinomycetes bacterium
ATGAGCGAGTAGCGACCACCCCGGGAAACAATGACCGCGGAGTATTCGGCCGTCTTTGATATCGACCACAGAGGTGTTGGCATCACCAGTGCTCGGACGAGATGAAGCTGAGGCCCTCGAGAACAGACCTCTCTCCAGCCCTACTGTCACTGCCGCCGAGTCGCTCAGCCATCTCGGCTCCCGTTGCCCCGGCCTATGCCTTCCATGATGTCTTTGGACAAGCCGATGAACTTGTCGATGTCGGCTTCGATCATCGGCTCCGACAACGCAATCTGACCACGGAACAGCGGGAGTACGCCGCGGTTCGCCATCTCCCATGCGAATATCTGCATCGCCCCCTCGCTGGAATAGGTGACCAAATCACGGGCGCTACGATAGATCCGGCCCGGATGGTCCGTCACCTCGTATCCCAGGAACGAACCGCGCCCGTTGACGAGGAGAGGGTATTCGTTTTCGGCCGCCCAGCGGTTGAGCTCGTCTTTGATGCGAGCGCCGTAGGTGGCAAGCCGCGCATAGACCGCGGGGGTCATCACCTCCATGCAGGCGATTCCCGCTCTGGTCGCAAGCGGGTGGCCGTGGTGCGTACCCGAGTGCGTCACCCGGCCGGACGCCGTCAAGGCCATGATGTCCTTCGGCCCGCCGAGCGCACCCAGAGGTAGACCACCACCGATTATCTTGCCCATGACAGTAAGGTCCGGAATGATGCCGTAGTCACCCTGGAGACCTGAGTATGAACAGCGAAAGGTAATGGTCTCATCGACGATCAGCAGGATGCCGAGCGCCCGCGTCAGGTCGCGAAGACCCTGAACGAAATCCCAGTCCAGCTCGATAAGACCTCCGGCTCCGCCCTGCAGTTCGAGTATCACGCAGGCAACGTCACCCGCTTGTCGGGTGAGAATGCGCTCACAGGCCTCGAGATCGTTCTGGGGCAGGACGACGGTGTTCGCGATCGTCTGGGGCGGCACGCCGGCGGAGTTCGCGACACCAAGCGGGTTAGAAGGGTGTCCCGCTAGGCGTAGTGGCTCCGGCTGAACCGAGACAAGAAACTCATCGGCGATCCCGTGGAAGCCACCCTCCATTTTGGCGAGCTTGGCTTTGCCGGTGTAGGCACGAGCCGTCCTCACCGCAACCAGACACGCCTCACTCGCGGAGCAGGTGAAGATGACTTGCTCCACGGATTCAATTCGATCAGCAATTATCTGAGCAAGCCTGTGCTCGTGGACCATGGGGCTGCCGAAAGAGAAGCCCCTTGGCACCGCTTCGAGCAACGCCTCGCGGACCGCTGGATGGTTGTTTCCCAAAACGTTCGTCCCGAAGTTGCAGTGAAAGTCGAGCAACTCGTGTCCGTCGATGGTATAGAGGTACTGACCTTCACCGTGGTCGGCATAGATGGGGTGCGGTCCATAGCTGACGCTACTGCGGCTGAATCCCCCCGGAATGTATGCGCAGGCGGCTTCGGCGACCGAGCCCGACACTGCGAACTTCTCCTGGAAGTCCCGTTTGACAGACTCCAGCGTAAGGCTCTTCACGGGTCCCATGGTCCATTCTCCCTTTCTTGCCGCTTGATCTATCCGCCGTTTGGCGAAGCGGGCATCTCACCTGCGCCCGGCGCGGCACCTTGTGGCCATCGCTGTCCATTCATACCCCCGGGCGGCAGATTGCCGCCCATCCCGGGTCCCCCGCCGGGCCCGCCCGGACCCACCGTGCCACTGTTGCCGCTGCCGTCACCCTTGCTGGCCTCGCGCTCGCCGCTCAGCTGAGCAGCTATGGAGGCCACGCGGTTCTCGACGAAGTAGGCCAGGCCCACGAACATGCCTCCCATCGCCCAAGCCCGGGTCTGGCCAGAGAGGTTCTCTTTCAGACCCTGCTCGAACTGCTCCAGTGAAACACCGTCGTCCTTCTCCACATAGGGCCGGATCAGGTCGGCAATCTCGTTGATGCGAGTGGTCATCCATTCCACGGAAAACGGCCCCTCGATCAGGTCTTGAAGGTAGCCGTGGTAGGTCTGGAGGTACTCCGGCTCCGAGATCAGCTGCTCGACCAACGGGTATTGGTCCACCGAGGCCGCCGTCGGCTCGTCGATGAAGAAGTTGAGGATCTGGTCCTGGTTCAGCCCGGAATTGAACCCCCCGAAGGACATGTTCAGATCCCAAGGGATTATCGAGAACTTGCCTCCATCTTCGTAAAGGTAGTAGTTGTGCCCCATCCCGGTGTAGTTGTCCAGATGCACCAGAGCCGTCGACACGGCCAGGTAGCGCAGGACCTCGTCCACGTCGAGCACGGCTTCGAGGTCGTGGGTCGAGACCTCGCTCGGTTCCGAGTTGAGCACCTCCAGAAGCTCGTACAAGCCGGAGTAGTCCGCCTTGTCCTCATTGGTCTTGAGCCCCACCGAAGTAAGGAGGTCGGTGTCGCGGCCCATGAAGCCCAGACCGCCCATGCCAGGGGGCATGCCGGGGCCCATTCCGCCGTCGCGACCGAGGCCCGCGGTGGTCGTCGTGCTTCCGCCTTTCCCACTCGTGTCGACCCGGCCGGGGATCCAGCCGGCCCCCTCACCCAAGCGCTCAATGATCTCCTCCAGATCACCCCCGCCGACATTGAACGACTCGGCGGTCGTCGTGGTCGTCGGGGAGGCCTGTGCGCCGGCGGCCGGGCTGCCCTCGGCGGCCGCGCGATCCTCTCGGGCGGCGGCCTGCGCGACAACGTCGGACTCGGTCCAGTCCAGCCTGCCTGCAAGCGTCTCAGGCTTGTAGAGATTGCCGTTCCCGTCGGCGAAGTTGTCTTGAACGAAGCGTGCATCGACCGCTTCCACCTGGGTGTAAACGCCCAGGTGAGCGTCGTTCACCCACACGTCCACGAAGCAGGCTCGTGGAGTGGGGATCCCCACAGCCGCCATGACTTCGTAGCCGAGGAACTCCTTCATGAGGGTGGGATCGCTGAACCCGTTGCTGTAGCACAGCTTCTTGATGCCGTGATAATTGCGCGCCGAGTTGAAGAAGTTGAAGTCGACCTTCAGCCCGGCTCGAAAGCTCCCTGACGACAAGGCCTGCGAGAGCGAGCTGCTGCCTTTGGTGCGAACGGCGACGTCCTGCACCAGCTCGTTGTCGATCCAGATGTCGGCCTTGTAGTAGTCCTTGGCCATCGCGCTGACCTGCATGGACTGCCAATCCGCGTCATCCATGACGATACGGACGGTCAGGACCCGATCATCCGGGAAGACATCGTCGTAGCGATCGGCTAGGAGTCGGCTGTACGTGTCGGAATCGGTCTGGGTGGCCGTCTTCTCTGCGGCCGCGCTCGCCCCGCAGCCCGCGGCCAATGCGGCCATCACAAGAACGCCGGCGGCAAGAGCGCCAAGGAGTGCCGATACCGTCGACCCCGACTTCCGCCGTCCGTGGAGACTCATCCGCCGTCCTCTCCCCGACCCACGCTACCAATGAGCGGCCCGCTCTCGCCGAAACAGGGGACTCATTGTGCACGATGTGACATAAGTTGGCCATAAGAAGCCGGCCGATCCCAGCGAACTCCTCCCAGGCAACCTGCTGGAAGTCACCTGCCTTGGTCCTCCACTCGCCGACTTGCGCTTCCCTGCCGACCGGCAGGGGGTTCTACCCTCAGCCGCAGGGTTCGTCGTAGGTATCGACCGGCAGCCCGGCCTGCAGCCAGGCCTGAATGCCTCCGTCCACGTTGTACACCTCAGTGAATCCCAGCCGAATCAGTGTCTCGGCGGCTTGCCGGCTGCGGGTGCCGCTCTTGCAGATCACGTAGACGGGCCTGTTCCATGCTAGTTCAGCAGGAGCTCGCCCTTCGACTTCGGCCAGGGGGATGAGCAACGCTCCCGGGGGAACACCCGTCGCCGCCCACTCGGCGGGCTCACGCACGTCTATCAACTGCGCTTCGGGGTTCGCGCTCAACCGCTCATAGGTCGTCAGAACATCTACGGTCTCGTACGTCCTCTTCTCCGCGAGATACGCGGTCAGGTTCCACAGCATCTGGGCGCACTCACCCCGTGTGGCGTACTGGGTAGCGTCCCAATACGCCGCCGGTCCCTCCAGCCCCTCAAGGAGGCTGTTGAACTCGGCCATCCGGATGTTCTCGCCGTGTGTGGGGTCTCCAGAATTGAAGAGGCCCCTCCACCCCAGGGGAGGAGTCTCCAGCTTTGAGCCTCCGGCTCGCACCACCATGGTTATCACCTGCTGACGGGTGATCGGGTTACCCGGGCCGAAGGTGCCGTTTGTGTATCCCGTCGTCAGCCCAGCAGAAGCAGCCCGGGCGACGAAGTGGAACGGATACAGGTCACCCGGTAAGTGCTCCACGTCGGGGAAGGGACACCAGTCGCTCTCGGTCGGCTCATATCCCATGGTGAGAACGATCATCTTGGCGAACTGTTGGCGGATGACGAGGTCGGAGGGGCCGAAGGTGCCATCGGTGTATCCCTCTATGATGCCCCGCGTGGCCATGCCCTCGATGGCTGTGAAGTAGGGATGGGAAGCGGAAACGTCGGGGAAGCTGGAGGCGGCAACGGCCGGCGACGCCATGGACACCACGAAGGCCAGCAGTACGACAGCCCCGGCGCACAGACTGATGGTGAATCTCCGCTGGTGCCCACCACCGAGAGAGGTACGAACGACTGAACTCAAATCCATCATAGTCCCCCTCGCATCATCCTTTTGTTCACTGTACCGCTCTTGAGGACACGATAGAAGAAGACGCCCCCAACGGTCAGGCGTGACCGCTACCGAGGGGGGCTCTCGCCCACGATAGCCGGGGCCAGCGCCAGGGCTATAGGATTCTGGTTGTACTTCTCGAAATACGTGCCGATATACGGTCTGCATGGCTTCCAACACGACCGCAAAGGGTTTGAGATGGACACTTCCGAGAAGGTGCGCGAGGACAGAGTGCGACGGAGGGCCACCCGGCAGGGCTTCACCCTATGCAAGTCGCGCCGGCGCGATCCCCACGCCCTCGGCTACAGGGGCTACTGGTTGATCGACGACGAAGCCAATACCCTGATCGTCGGGGAGCACTGGGGCATGAGCCTCGATGACGTGGAAGGCTGGCTCAACCGCGATAAGGAGCGGGTTACCACCGTCAGCTTCACACCGGCGGTGCACCAGACGCGCTGTGAGCCCCGTAGACGCATCGAAAGCCTCAAGGTAGTGGTCTAGCACCCGTCGTTTCAGGCCCTTCTTGGCCGCATGCGTAAGAACGGGCCACCGGCTGGGTCGTACCTCCAAACCGCGAGCCAAGCATGAGTCGGGTCTAGATGACCTGTCGCCGGTGTTGCCTGTGGGAGCCCCCCGCCGGCGACCAGCCGAGGAGTAGCATGGTCCGATACTGATGGGAACAACCTCGGAACGCCGGCGTCGAACATAGATGAGAGCTTTATGGGGGACGCGGATTGGCTTGCAGACCAGGAGGCGCTGCGGCGATCCACGAGAAAGGGGGGCACCGTGCCATTCACCAGGATGGGGAGACGGTTGACGCTCGCGGGCTGTGTTGTGTTGGCGCTCGCGCTATTGGTCTTCGGCGTCGCCGCCTGCACCTCCGATTCAACCGTGTCAACGTCTGCGGAAAGTCCGACAACCACACCTAGCGGGTCAACTCAACCGCAGAGCTCGACCACGACGACCCTCAGCGCACCGGAAGCGCAGAGTCCTCTTCTTCACACCCTCACCGTTTCCGGCACCGGTCACATGAGCGCCCTTCCCGACCAGGCCGTCATCACCATAGGTGTGCAAGAAAGCGCGGCTACGGCAGCAGCGGCTCTCGATGCCAATTCCAAGAAGATGCAAGACGTCCTTGCTCGTCTGAGAGCAGAGGGGATACCGGACTCGGCCATCGAGACCACCAACGTGAGTGTCTACAGTTATCCCCTCTACGAGCAGAACACCGGCAAGCAGACCGGCACCAGCTTCCAGGCCTCAAACTCGGTAGAGGTCACCCTGACCGACTTTAGCGCCATCGGCAGCGTATTCGCCGCCGCGACCGAAGCCGGGGCCAACAACCTCTACGGCCCTACCTGGCAGCTCTCCGATAACACCAAAGCCCAAACCGAAGCGCTCGCCCTAGCCTCTGCCCAGGCCCGCGCCAAAGCCGAGGCCTTCGCCGCCGCCAATGGGGTGACCCTGGGCGACGTGCTCGTCCTTACCGAGGGCTACTCGGCTCCTGTCTACTACTACGGAGGAGAAGCGGCATATACTACGACCACGGCCGCCGCTGCGATTGCTCCCCCGCCGATCAACCCTCAGAACTTGGACATCTACATCAACGTGACCATCACCTATCAACTCAAACCCTAGACGGCTGGTACTCGGCGGGCGGTGTGGACCGATTCGCACCGGTGCGTTGGAGCGACGTTGGCAGGTTCTTATTGTCTCCAACCGCCGTGTGCGCGTCGCACAACACCGATGGCGTGGGCTGCGGCCGCGTTCAGGCCGGTCGCAGGTCTCGGCTCGCTCGCGGTCGGCGCCGCTGTTCGCCGGCCGAGAAGGCGCGCACGAGTATCTTCTCGCCTCGCTCCATCAGTTGTCTGGCCGACCGACGGAATCTCAATCGTCAGTCGAACGTCTAGGAGATGAGCCGTGAACGAGGCGAGTCGGCTCGACCTCCTTGCTAGATTCTGACCCTACACCGCGACCGCGTGGCCACGGACCTCGCGATCGATCCGGTCACCGAGCTCATCCGATGCCACGTCCAGATCATAGTCCGCCTGCAGGCCGAGCCAGAACTGCGGTGTGGTGTCGAAGTAGCGCGCGAGCCTGAGCGCGGTCTCAGCGGTCACACGCCGCTTGCCGAGCACGATCTCGTTGATGCGTCGCGGGGAAACGCCGATGCTCAGAGCGAGCCGGTTCTGGCTCAAGCCAAGCGGCTTCAGGAACTCCTCCATCAACACTTCGCCGGGGTGCACCGGCGCAAGCTTCTTGACCGTCATGACAGTCCTCCTCTCAGTGGTAGTCGGTGATCTCCACGTCGTACGCGTCGCCGTCGTCCCATACGAAGCACACGCGCCACTGGTCGTTGATGCGGATGCTGTGTTGACCCTCGCGGTCTCCGAAAAGCCTCTCCAGTCGGTTGGCCGGAGGGCTTGCGCAGGGCGACGGTCTGGATGTCTCCAGGCAGCTTCTTGGAGAACTGTCGATCGAACAACTTCTCGGTCTCGCCGTCGGCGAACGACTTGATCATGAGAGAACGATATAACGCGCGGCGTCATACGTCAAGCGTCATGAATCTAACGAGTGAACGGCCCCGGATTCAGTGGAAACTTGACTGCTTGAGCCAAGCCTCCAGACGGGCTCTCCCGATCCGGCACTGATGAAGCAGTGAACTAGCGCTTCGCTGCAAACTCCGACCAGGGGAATGCTTTGCCGTGGCCGGGGTAGACCGTACCAACATTCAGGGCTCCCAGCCGATCGATGCTGGCGTTGGCCTCGGGCAAGTCGTCGATCCAGACCATGCCCGGCCTGAAGAAGTTGTAGATCAAATCCCCACAGAACAGGTTGCCGTCTGCGGTCAACACGCCGATCGAACCCTTGGAATGCCCGGGCAGATGAACGATCGTGGCATCGAGCCCGTACAAGGATAGGCTCTGCCCATCTTCCAAGAAAAGGTCGGGCGAAAACCGGTCGAAGGGCGGCGGTCCGAGCAAGGACATGAGCCTGCCTACGAGCCCGATCACTCGCCCCATGGCCGTGATCCTGTCCGGCCGGGCTTTCCTACCCAAGGACATGTCTCCGCGCTCGACCATTTGCGCGTCGGCGGGGTGCATACCAACCGGGGCGCCATATTTCCTGTGGAGGTGGGCGCAGTTGTCAGCATGGTCGGAGTCCCCGTGGGTGAGGACTATGAGCTTGAGATCACCCAGCTGGCAGCCCGCGCTAGCTAGGCTCTTCTCCAGCGCGGCGCGCCGAGCGGCGACCCCAGAGTCGATGAGCACAAAGCCGTCACCGGCCTGCAGAAGAAAGCAGTTGCTACCCGCTTTGATGGTTTGGATCTTCGCGGCCACCGTCAGGCTCCTTCGCTCCCGGTGGACTCAGTCCTCGTCCAAGCGTCGCGGTCTTCTGCGCCGGTCGTTCATGGCTCCTGCTTGCTCTCGAGGGCCGTCACGGTAGTGTCGTATACCAAGGTGGTGATCTTCAGTGACTCCAGCATTTCGCCAGCGGCGGCAAGCTCCTCCGCCTCGGCAAGGAGGCGAGCGATACGAGCAGGAGCGACTTTGGAGGCGGCCGCTGTCGTGAGCGCCGCGAGCAGTCGGCGCTCGGCGCCCCTACTCATGCTCAGGTAGGGAAGGCCGTCATACCATAGAAGCCGTTCTTCCATGCAGGTGAAGGGATGGCGCTTACCTGCCATGGAGGCCAAGACAGTTCCCCGCTCTTCTGCTTGGGAAATCGCCCAGTCCCAATTGAACCGGGTGACGGGGACCGGATCGAGGGCGCGCATCTGCAGCACCTGGAAGAAATGGTACACAGGCCGCAGCCCGGAGACGAGGCCGTTGCCGGTTCCCCCCGCCACCCCAACGCCGACTGCCGGGAGTCCAGCAAGCGGGCCGGAGCGGGCGAACACTCGGAACATCTTGAGGATCAACAACCTCAGCATGGCCGAGGTGTCCGACCAGTAGATCGGCGTTCCGATAACCAGCGCGCCGCAGCTCAGCAGCTTGCCGGCCAGGTATTCAAATCCGGCATCGGAGTAGGCGCATTTCAGCGCGTCCATGCACGTCCACGGCTCGCAGTCTTTGCAGGCGGCGACCGCGTAGTCGGCCAATTGCACGAGTTCGACCTGCGCGCCGGCCTTCGCCGCCCCCTCGAGGGCGGCGCTGACCATGCGAAATGTCCTGCCCTCACGGTTGGGGCTGCCCACCACTCCAAGTACGCTGGCGTTGTCGGGCACCTGCCACCTCTTTTCGGTTGTTGGTCGCCCAAGGAGCAGACTGGTTCCAGGGACATCGTACAACTCGTTACTTCTTCTGTGGGCTCCGGGGACCTGACCTGGACGAGTGACTGCCTGCTCCGCAACAGAGATGATGTGATGTACCTACCAGACGGCACGGCTAATCGCCGCTTCCTCTTCACCGGGGGTCGGCCGGTTGAGCAGGTTGTAGAGCATACCGGCGACCTCCCCCTGCGTGGCGGAGGCAAAGAAGTCGAAGTCCGGCCCTACTCCTTCTATCTTGTTTAGAAGCCCCACGTAGGCGGCCTTCCGCGCGCTCTGGTAATGCTCTTCGGGATAGAACTGCCCGGGGCCGAAAGGTGGCGCAGTAGTAGGGAGGGATGTCGGTGAGGTTGGCCGCTCGGACGATCATGGTAATGAGCTGCTGCCGGGTCATGTTGTCGTAGGGCGCAAACGTGTCTGCGGTCCTGCCTTGAGTGATCCCATTGGCGGCGCATACTGCCACATAGTGGTCCGGGTACAGCGGGTCTGTAGAACCCATGTCGGTCATGACGTCCGTGAATGGGGAGACGTCGTTCTCGCTCACCGGGAGATTGAGGGTCTTCACGATCATCTTGGCGAACTGCTGGCGGATCACAGGGTTCTGCGGCCGGAAAGCGCCGTCAGGATAGCCACCGATGATGCCGGCCTGGGCGAGACTCTCGATGGCCTGTTGGTAAGGCGAGAAGTCTATATCCGTGAACGTGTGTCGCTGCAGCGGCTTGATCCAGCCAATCACCCCATCTTGATCGACCCAGACCTTGTCGGAGTTCCTCTTGAGAGCCAGGGTCCTCGAGCCTTGCGGGTTTGCGCCGTTCTGTTCATAGATACGGAGACGGTCTCCCTCGACCGCTCCCACCACCGCAACGTGGCCATATGTTCCACTGCCCCATACGAGCAGGTCCCCGACGTCGGGTGGCGACGTTGCGGTGTGGTCGTTGGAGACCGTCGGCAGTCCGTAAGTCCCCTGGGCGATCGTCAACATGTCTTTCGCATACGACCCCGCCCAGTGGGCTGGGAGCGCGTTCCCGTTCTTGTCCCGCCAATGTTGTGTCTGAGTAGTCCAGCGTTGCGCGAGTTCCACGCACTGGTAGCGGAACCCAGCGCCGCTGTCCCCGAATACGGGAATGCTACTAACTCCAGGCGCGATCCAGTTCGGGCGGGGGAAGTTGCTGTACACCTTGAGTCCGTTCCACTCTTCTACGACGGTGCCCCAGGGAATGAGTGCGAACGTCGGCGAGATGCCTTCCGCCGCAGGGACCAGGAGGGAAGCAACAGTGGCATGGCAGTTCTCATAGTGGCTATACGTCTGCCCATACGCGACCGCGGGCTGCCACATGTACGAGCCGGCCGAGGCGGCCACGGTCCCACTGTGTACGGTCTCCCCGTCCATGATGATCTTGACAGTCACGTCACCGGAGACGCCGCTCGCCTGCCACTTCACCGTCACCAGGTCGGCGGTCTCCTCGAACAACGCAGGCTCGAATGTTCCAGACCGGTCCGGGAAACTGTAGCTTCCTGTGGGGTACGCCGCGTACGACGTGCCACTCGCGGGAGACGTGACAGTGATCTCGGCGGTTGACTCCGCGGTGGAGAAGGCGTGATCCGACTGCTCGTATAGCCCGTACGGGTAGTTCGCCTCAGCGAAGGCAGGGACAGCAACGGCAAAGACTGCCATCAGTCCGATCAGTACCCCGATGATGACGCGGCTAGCTGCCATATCTGCACCTATACTAGAGTCTGCCATCTGTGATTGCGAGCACCGGGAGTCGGCAGGCAGAGCAAGGAGCCGCTTGACCCCGGCAGGAGGATCTGGGTTGGAGCAAAGTGGCCGTGGCGCTCGGGCTCTAGTCTCACAGGGCTGGCTCCAGGCGGAATCGAGGTAGCCGCTGTCTTCCAGCCCCTACCGGCGGCTGCGGACTCCTGCTAGGATGCGGGTCTAAGCCCCATGCCGAGGGAGGCCGGTATCCTTAAGATAGAGCAATACGGGTCGGAGACGTGTGAGCTCCCGCCCAGCAGTAGCTTCGTTCTCGTCCGCGTTCCCATGCGCATTGTGGGCGAGGGAGCGAAGGGCGAGGCCACGTTCCACTACAGCATCGGCTCATTTGTCGGCCGGGAGACCACCTTAGCCCTGCGGGCAGACTTCCAGACCACCCTCCGCTTCCGTGTGCCCCTGGAGCTCTTTCGTCCCCGGGAACGGTTCGCCGTGGAAGTTCATGCCAGCGGTTCCGCCGGACCAGAGAAGGTCCTTTGGACCAAGCGCTGGGAGGTCGCCTGGCAAGGCAAGACCCCATCCTTAGAGCCGATAGCTGACTAGGCGAGAAAGGCCGAAATCTAAAGGCGCTTTTCAGACCCGCGCGTTCAGGACTCATTCAGGTGAGTGGTGCGAGCATACTGCTGCGGCATTGCTCAACCCCCCTCCTGAGCGGTGGCCCTTGTCCTGCATGGTGGTGTCTAACCCCCAGAAGGGTTAGACACCACCGCCACCTTCACACTACGTTGACGGCCTTTGCAGCCTCCAGAACAACCGGACGCCGCGCCCGCCGTCTGATTCCTCGGCTCGCCTTTCCATCCTCCAGCGGGGATCTAGAGTCCGGGCCAGCACCTGAATGACGATGAAAAGAATCACCAGGCCCACCAGGACGCTCAGGTCGAGGCCGACAGAACCGATGCGTGCCACAGGAAGCAACCGGCGGAACAAGCCGAGGTATGGTTCCGTGAGCGTATGGAGCGCGCCTTTGATCAGGAAGACCTGGCTGCCGGGACGTGCCGGAAACCAGGACAGCACCACCCGGGCGAAGATGAGCAAGCTGTAGACCACAGCCACCGCGTAGATGATGTAGATCAGGGTGCCCACTCGCCTCAAACCTCCAGCCCCGACCAGCCTAGACCAGCCGCGACCAACTGCCGCGTGTACATTCGGTGAACTTCCGAGCCGACTCCGGCCTCCGAGCATCCCTGGGCCGGCTCAGCCACACAAGAAAGCCCCGCAAAACGGGGCCACAGAGAATGAGCCGTGCTGAACTCGAACCAGCGACCCTCGGGATTAAAAGTGCGAGAAGGCCCGTTCTCTGCCGTGATGGCGGGTGTCGGTTGCTGACGATTATACTGCAAATCACGCTTTTTCCGAAAACGTCCTGACGGCTCATGACGACCTGTTCTGAGCGGTTCGTTGGCAAGCGTTGGCAGAACAGTCGGCTCCGGGCAATGTCATGGAGGCCCTCGCCCGACTCGAGCGCGAAGAAAGACCGAACGTTCGCATCCGGGCGGGGCTCTTGCTGGACCCCAGCGACCCCCTCGATGCCCAACTTGAGCAGGCCGCGGCGATGCGGGCAAAGTACAGAGGACCCCTCTTACAGGCAAACAGCGTGAAGTTCTTCGCCGATGGATCGGGCCTCAGCATATTCCTGGGCGAGCCCTTCTCGGCCGTCCCCCCGGCTACCCGGCTGACTACCGCGGGTACCCAGGCTGGGATCCGGAGGCGATGGCCACAGCGGCCGTGAAGGCGGCCGAGCTCGGCTTCCATCTGCACTTTCACGCCATCGGCGACGCCGCAGTCGGGATATCCCTCGACGCGATCGAGGCGGCTGAGCAGGCGGTGGGAAGTAAGGATATCCGTCCCGCCATCGCTCACCTCTTCCTGGTCGATGAAGCCGACAGGCGCGCCTAGCCGAACTTGGAGTGACAGCAGTGATGCAGCCGGTCAGGATGCAGAAGGATCCCTATTACTACCAGGGCTATCTCCCCACACTGGGGGAGGCGCGGTGCGCCCGGATGATGCCGCTCAAGAGCCTGTTCGACCGCGGCGTTCTCGTTGTATCTTCGACCGACTTCCCTATCATCAACCCACCGTCGCCACTCGACGGTATCGCTATCGGAGCGCTGCGCTGGCACCCCCTGACCAGCAAGCCGGACAACGTCTGGACACCCGCCGAACGTGCCGACGTGTGGCAGATGATATGCAGCTACACCATCAATTGTGCACGGGCCAACTTGCTGGATAACGAGACGGGCTCCATAGAGATCGGCAAGTCGGCCGACCTGGTCGTCCTGAACGAGAACATACTCGAGTTGCCGCCCGAGAGGATCGGCTTCAACTGGATGGGCGGCGGCACAACCAAGGTGCTCATGACGATATTCAGAGGCAAGCCGGTCTGCACGACGAGCGAGATGTGCTAACGCGGGGCCTTTCCTACTAGGATAGACACAGGCCGACCACCTGCTGTTGGAGTCTCATGACTTTCACATCCGGGACGATCGCGACCGTCAGTATCTTGTCGCGCCCGCCGTCTGGCTCATCGAGATGAGGCTCATCGACAACCGCGCCGTCTCGGCCTGAACCGAGCGCAGCCTCACGGGTGAGCCTTGTCCTCGATGATCGAGTTACCCCCGTCGACGATGACCAACTGCCCGGTGATGTACGAAGCTGCGGGTGATACAAGAAAGGCGATGAGGGAAGCCACCTCATCGGCGGTGCCCGCCCGGCGCATGGGTGACGCCAGAGCGGCTTCGGCCTCGACGGAGCTGGCCGCGGCGGTGGCGATCCATCCTGGGCCGACGGCATTGACGGTGATGCCGGCCTGGGCCACTTCGAGTGCCAAGGCGCGGGTGAGCCCGACCATGCCGGCCTTTGCGGCCGAGTACGTGGAATACAGCGGCATGGCCACCAGTGGTCCCGTGGTGGAGGAGACGTAGACGATCCGGCCGTAAGCGCGGGCCTTCATCCCCGGGAGAAAGGCTTGGGTCACGAGGAAAGCCGTTCGAAGGTTGCGGGCAAGAGCCTCGTCCCATTCGGCCAGTGTGAGCTCCTCCAGCGGCTTCGCGGCGTCCGACCCGCTGATGAGCGAGGCTAGACCGGCGTTGTTCACAACGATATCCCGCGCGGGGCGCCAGCTCTGGACCTTAGCCGCAAGAGCGGCCACCTGCCTCGGGTCGGTCAGATCGGCCACCAGGCCCAGAGAGTCGACGCCCTCACTTGCGAGTTCGGCTGCCCGGTCGTGTATCCGGTCCGTGGTTGAGACGATGGCCACGGAGGCACCCAACCGTCCCAGCAGGCGGGCAGTGGCGAAACCGATCCCTATCGGACTACCGGCTCCCGTCACCAAAGCGGACTGCCCAGCTAGAGAGATGAATCCCCCATGTATGTCGGCGGACGGTTCGTTCATGGCCTATCCCCCCGTTCTCTCAACACTCCCGCCCAGTGACCGCCTTGCCTTCCCGACCAGCTTACCTCTGGATGCGCCGTCTCGCGAATGGTCCCGACGACGAGCTGGTGCCTGGGTCACGGGTCGCCCACCCAACAAGACAGTGTCTAGATCCGGGCCAGCACCTGAATCACGACAAAGAGGACGACCAGGCCTACCAGGACGCTCAGGTCGAGGCCGACAGAACCGATGCGTGCCACAGGAAGCAACCGGCGGAACAAGCCGAGGTACGGTTCCGTGATCGTATGGAGCGCGCCTTTGATCAGGAAGACCTGGCTCCCTGGGCGTGCCGGAAACCAGGAGAGCAACACCCGGGCGAAGATGAGCACGCTGTAGACCACAGCCACCGCGTAGATGATGTAGATCAGGGTGCTCATTCCCGTCAAACCTCCATCCCCGACCGGTCAACACCAGCCGCGACCAACTGCCGCGTGTACATTCCGTGAACTTCCGAGCCGACTCCGGCCCCCGAGCGCCTCTGTCTCAACTCATCGGCACAAGAAAGCCCCGCAAAACGGGGCCATAGAGAATGAGCCGTGCTGGACTCGAACCAGCGACCCTCGGATTAAAAGTGCGAGAAGGCCCGTTTTCTGCCGTGACGGCGGGTGACTGGTCGTGACGATTTGCCTGCCAAACCAGGCTTTCCTCAAAACGTCCTGACGGCTCATGACGACCTGTTCTGAGCGGTTCGTTGGCAAAGCGTTGGCAGAAAACGGGCACACAGCCGAGCTCAGTCACTGAGTCGAGGGCCAGTCAATCGATTGACTGGCGGTGGTCAGCAATCAACGTAGGATGTAGATGATCGGGCTGTAAGCGATAGGACATGTGAAGTCGTCCTAGTCCGCAGTGAGGGCTCAATTCCGATCAACCGTCAGCGCCTGCGCTACTCTTTCAGTTCGTCGACCAGTTCCTGCACCATCTCGGCCAGTTATTCCGCCGCCTCTCCGAACACATCAGCAGGGGGGACCGGCTGTCAGTTGCAGCGCTCCGCGACCGCCTCCAGGTGGGTTTTGGCTTTGGTGACATTCCCCTCGTTCAAAGAAGCCTGGGCCTGAAGAGCGTCGCGCCGCTCGTTTCCATACGAACCCATTCCAACGACCAAGAGGGTATCTTGAGAGGTTGCCTCGTCGAAGAAATCGAGAATGTCGTCGATCGCCGTTCCACGAGACGTCTCCTCGACCGCCGTCCCCAGTTCGAGCGTAGAGATCCCCGCACTCCTAACCTGCTCCTGCCATGTGTCGGCCGAAAGAGCGCCTTCGGTCAGATCTTCCATGACCTCGAACGGATGAATCTCCATATCGCCGGCTTGAAGCCACACCGCCCCCGGCGTCTCTGTGTGGATCTTCCAGCCTCGTTTATGAAGTGCCGTGGCCAAGGCTGCTCCCACCACTTCGTCCGCGTACGCGCGCCGAGCTTCCCGACTAGCTTCAGGGAGCTCGCTCGCCCAATCGTCCAACTTCTCAGCCACTCCGGGTAGTGCACCGGGTGTCACGCCCTCGAGGTAGGGCTGCAGATTCCATGTCGCAAGAGAGGAGCCCATTTCTCACCCCGCGCTGCCCGACCCCGCAATTGAATTCAAATCACCCTCCTGCCCCGTTAGTCGCTCCAGGGAGTGCCTGTTCCTCCTCAGGCGGAGAGAGCTCCGCCTTCAAGGAGGGTGGAGTTGGCCGTGGCGGAATCTTCACCGGGACTGGCCCACCCAGGGTTCTTGGTTGCGATGCAGACTGGCGTCGGCCTCCTGGAGAAGGACCTCGGTCTCGACCCCGTCCTCGGGACAGGCGGACACGCCGAAACTGATCTGCAGACTGGTGAACGACCGGCCCAGTTTGAAGCGGGTCTTGGAGACCGATTCGGCGATCCTCCGTCCCACCATCTGGATGGCGTTCTGCGCCAAGGCACGCGGGCAGAGTCTGCCCTGGTAATAGGGGTGATCTTCATCGCCCTCGACCTTGGCCACCTTGCCGTCTTTGAGATACACCTGGGCCCCGCACCCGCCGTGACATCCAGGTCCAGGCGACCACAGACCCATCTTGTAGACCTGGTACCCGTCTTTTTCGTACTGACGCATCACCAGCCTGCTCCTTTTCGTCTGGGCCAAACAGGTCCACCTCGGTTGGTCCCCTACCTCGATGCCGATGTCGGTAAGCAGTCCCGCAACCGGCACCAACCCCGTGTTGATGGCTCTACTCCCCGCCTCAGTTGGGCGATGCTGCCGCGCCGTCGTGTTCCTGCCCGATAGCACCGTCATTTACTACCTGCTTCCACGGATGTGGTCGATGTTGACCCCTATGGAGGTACTCGGCATGGCGCTACCTTGGCACAATGGGCTGAAGCTCTGTGCATTCGAGTCCGCGGAGCGGTTTGGCGCCCTTGCAGTTCAAGAGGGCGTCGCAGACAGTAGGATCGGCTACCCCGAGGGCCAGGAGAGTTCGACCACGCATCGCAGTGGCCGGCGGCACCTTGTAGAGTTCCGACTCGTCGGTACAGTCAAGGCCATCGATAGGTTCAGGCCGGCGGAACAGCGATCAGTCAATCGGCGATCAGAGAAACCGGTGCAGGCATTCGTCCAGTGATGTTCCTTATGCACTCTGCGGTCCCCACTCACAGTTTCCGGGAATCAGCGGGCGGGTGTTTGCTGCTCTATGCTAGACTCGGCTCACTTAATGAAACTAGCGCGTATGAGGAAGGGCCCACTGGGAGATAACCCGAAAGCGCTCGCAACAGAGGGCTCGCCGCGTGACGATGGAGGCGCGGTCCGCGCACTCGAACGGGGCCTGCGCCTTCTCGCTCGTTTTGATGTGGAGCACCCTCGGTGGCGGATCGCGGACCTGAGCCGGGCCGTCGGGCTACACAAGGCAACCGCTCGCAGGCTGATCAAGACGCTCGAGGCGGAAGGCTATCTAGTATCGGATACGAATTCCGGAGAGTACCGGCTGGGTTCCGCGCTCCTCCCCTTGATATATCTCGCCCGTACCCTTGATGAACTGCTGGAGGTCGCGCGTCCATTCCTCGAACGCCTCGCTGCCGAGACCGAAGAGACGGTAGGGCTGAGCGTCTGGACGGAACGCGGCGTCATGCAGATCGCCCACATCCCGACCATCCATTTCTTCAAGCCATCAGCGATGATGGGACACATCTCGACCGAGTACGGGACGAGTCATAGCAAGATCTTCCTGGCTTTCGGACCGGAACAGCGCTTGTCCAAGCTCTCTCTGGGCGAGCGAGGAAGGAGCCTCACCATTGCGGACGCCGGCATGCTACGGGAGGAACTTGATCGTGTCCGTCAGGCAGAGATCGCCTACGACATAGAAGAGAGGACCAGGGGCGTGTGCGCGGTAAGCGTACCGGTGCGAGACGCCACGAGCGAGGTGATCGCCAGCATCGCGGTCGTGGTCCCTCCCGACCGCTTCGGCCCTGACAGGCGGGAGTTCATCTCGTGTTCGATCCGCGAAACCGGTGCGGCGCTCTCTCGCGAATTGGGGTATAGGGCTGCGGGCAACTGACACAGGCCGAGAAGCGTCAACAGAAGAAAGCGGGGGCAGCGCAACGCGCTGCCCCCGCATCTCTTTCGGCGGTCCCTCTAGTAGACGTAGGGCTGAGGGGCAGCTACTTCCGGTTTGGGCGAACCCGCCGGGAAGCAGAGGGCGGAGACGATCACCGGCTCGTACTTCCATTTGCCGCCGGTGGCCGCCACCCACTGGTGGGCGCCCAAAGCTCCCTTGTAGACGTTCGGGTGCGGCCGGAAGCTGGTGGGAGCAAACGGATCGGCATCGAGCGGCGCGGTGAAGTCGACTGGGCCGCCGATACACTCCAGTTTCATCGTCTTGATGGCGTCGATGACCGCGTTCTTGTCATCGACGTTCGTGCAGCGCTTGAAGACGTCGAGCCCCATCTCGTAGCGGTCCATGCCGGCGCCGATGGCGGGCTGCCACTGCATCCCGGTGTCCGCCTCGAACTTGTCCGCGAGCTTGTCGCACGTCAGACCCGTGATCCAGTCCGTGTAGGGCCACTTGCGGTGCCACCCACCCTCACCCATGAGGTTGACACCCGAATCGCCGAGCGCCTCGATGGCCTTCGGGAAGCCGATGGCCAGAGTCATGCTGGGGATCGTGGGATGGAATCCCTGCTGCAGGCTCTGCTTCCAGAAATTGGTGAAGTCCGGGGTAGCACAGGCGCCGGTCAGGATGTCGCAACCGGCCTTCTTGAACTGGGCTATCTGGTCGGTGAAGTCTTCGGTGCCTGGAGTGAAGAGACCGGGAGAGGTCACTTCGTAGCCGAAAGCCTGGTACACGGGCACACCGGACTGGACATGAGCCTTGCCGTCGTCGTCGTTCATGGTCAGGAAGGCGATCTTCTTGTTCGTGGGGATCTTTGCGAAGGCTTCGGCCAGGCATTGGTGCATCTGCTCGGCGCCCAGCGAGTGGAGGTAGGTCCACTTGAACGGCGTCTTGCCGTCGTTTCCTCGACCGAAGGTGAACGCGGTCCACGGGTTGTTTTGGCCCAGGAACGGACATCCATTCGTCTCGGCCTGATCGGCAGCCGGGTTGCAGATGGAAGGACTGCCCCCTCCCAACAGGAGGTCCACCTTGTCGTTTATGATCAGGTCGCCCGCGACCTGCGAGGCCCGGGCCGCGTCAGACTGAGCATCGCGAAGTTCGATCTGGAGGGGGTGGACCTTGCCGTCGCCGCAGAGGAGGCCGTCTTTGAAGACGTCCTCGACGACGCCCTTGGCCCATTCCTCCGCCTGAGCAAGAACGGCGAACATACCGGTGATCGGCTGGACGGATCCGAGCTTGATCGCCCGGCCGACCTCGGCGGCGGTGGTAACGGTCGTACTGCTCGCTCCCGTCGTGGTTGTGGCGGGGGCGGCTGTAGTAGTTGTCTGGGCTCCGCTCGTCGTTGAGGCGCCCGCGGTCGTCGTTGTGGTTTCTTCTGACCCGCAGGCCGCGGCCAGGCCCCCCAGCCCGCCCGCAAAACCGATCGAGGCGCCGGCGATGCCGGCCAGTTTCAGGAAGTTGCGCCGGCTTACTGACTTGCTCTGCATCGAACCCCTCCCTCGTTAGTGCAGTATGCGATTGCGGTACCGGTCCCACGTAAGCTACTACGTCGCCAGGTGTTTGATGACATCCACGGTATTGGTGACAAGTGAATAGGTGGGCGCCAGCAGTTCGAATACGACCCGCTCGACCTGCTTTTCGGCGGTCTCCGTCGTCCAGCCTTCGGGCAGCGTGACCCGCGGGACGAGCACACACGCGGCATCCTGGGGGATCACGACGTTGTACCAGAGGTCGGCGGCCTGCAGAGTAGACGTGTAGACGACCGAATGACCGGCAAAGCCGCAGAAGACGATGGTATCCACACCGCGAAGCCTCAGCCAGATGTCTAGCCCCGACATGGTGAAGGCGCCCAAGTTCCAGTTGATGAGCACACCCTCTTCCGGCCGCCTGTTCATCTCGGGCATGACGTCGAGGGCGACCCGCAGCGTCTCGTCGTGGAGGATGTCCATCTCGAGTCCGCGCGACCGCATCTCCTTATATATGTGGCCGAAGACCGGTACCGCCCCGATGGCGCCCGTCGAGTGCGCGTTAACGAAACAGATGGGAAGTTGCTTTCCCCGGAAGGCCGCCAGCAGGTCTTGGATGCGGCCGAGCATACCCGATTCCTTGATGGCCACCGCCGCGTCCGGGCCCCAGTTGGGAATCAAGGTCTGGGAGCCGGCCAGGCCGTTCTGCATGTGCATGAGCACGAGCGCAGGTTTTCCCGGCATTTGCCATTCATCCACTAGCTGGCCCTTTCTGAGGTTCGTACAGTGAATCTGCTATTTCTCCGGGCAATCCCTATTTAAGACTTCTGCGGTCTCGTCTGTCAAGCTGATAATCAGAGTCGGTCGATTAGCTTCATCTAGCGATTCACCGCTGGGAAGACCGACGCGGCCGGCTACAAGTGAGAGCGACAATGTCCGCCGAACCGGTGACGAGACAATACGCGGCCGCACGACGTCGAACACCACGTGCTCCTAGTTCTTGCCCTCAGCCGCGAAGTTGGTGCTTGACGGCATGATGGAATGACGGACGTTCATGGCCGTGGCGATGCCGGCTAATTTAATGAATTCGCGACGGCTGACTGACTTCTACTGCATGGGTACTCACCCTAGATCAGTTTGCCCGAAATGCGATCCTCGGTTTGGCTAAAGGTGGGCTATCACATCCTCGACAGTGGTGACCAAGCCCCACGTGCGCATCATCTTGTTCAGGACGACATCCGCGCAATCCTGATCTCGGGCAGACGAGCCGCTGGCGTCCTGCGGGACGACCACCGAGAACCACTGACGGGTGAAATCGAGCATGGCGTTGTAGAGGATCGAATGGGCCGTCCAGCCGGTCAGTACGATCTCCTTCACGGACAACTGCCTGAGGTATTCGCCCAGCATGCTCCCCGTGAGCGGACTGTGACTCTGGTGGTAGAACACGGGTTCTTCCGGCAGTCGGCCCAACTCCGGGATTATTCCGCAGCCTCCAGCCACCATCGGGTTGTCGAGATGCCCCTTGGGGGCCATCTGTCTTCCTATCTCGAAGATGAAGCCCCACTTCGGCAGACTGCCGAAGCCGTCCATGATCACGGCCACGAAGCAGATCGGGAGCCTCTTCTCACGGAAGGCCGCGATCAACTTCTTCTGCTGCTCAATGATGCCTAGCCTATCTATCGCCTCCCTTTCTTCGGCAAAAGCGCCCTCCTTGCTTCCCACGACCGCCATCTGCATGTGGCAAATGACTAGGGCCGGGTCCCCGTCGAAACTCCACTCAGCGACTTCCCACTTCCCGTCCTTGAACCCGGGCATGCTGCTGAGGTCTGCCATCAGATCCTCCTGGCAGTCAGGAACCCTTCATGGATGGCATCGAAGATCATGCGCGGACCCAGGCAATCCCCCACCCCGTACACCTCGGCGCTGGTCTCTTCTTCCAAGTGGTCTCTCAGAGCGGTTTGCGGCAGGAAACCAGAGGCGAGCACGATACTGTCTGCGGGTAACTGCTGCCGCTTGCCATCCTTGCCCACGACTACGGCCGCGTCGTTGAGCACGGAGTCCAGTCGCGTGCCGGTGCACACCGTCACCCCGTTCCCGGCTGCTCCGCACTCACCCAATTTGCACGCATACGCGGTCCGGTTATGGCCGACACCGCACATGAACTCGTCCAGCATCTCGATGAACGTGACCTCTTTTCCCTGCTCAGCCAGGAAAAGCCCTACCTCCGTCCCCGTGACGCCTCCGCCGACGACCACTACCCGCTTGCCGGTTTCTGCTTTCCCACCGAGGACCGCCAGCGCGTCGGTGACTATGGGTTTGTCGATACCGGGCACATCCAGTCTGTTCAGTGCCGCCCCTGCCGCAACGATCACCGCGTCGAACTCTCCGGCTTTGATCGTCTCGATGGTCGCCTCTTCGTTGATCACGTTGATGTTGAGTTTCTCCATCTGGGCGTCGTAGTAGCTCAGAAGCCGCCTGATGTCGGCCTTGAACTCCGGGACCGAGGCCTCGAGCAAGGCGCCGCCCAGTTTCCGCTTCTCGTACAGGCTTACGTTGTGGCCGCGCAGGGCGCATACCCTGGCAGCCTCCATCCCGCCGGGACCGCCGCCGATCACGGCCACCTTCTTCGTGCGCTCAGCCGGAGTGATGGCCAGGGTGTCGTGCTTGAATAGTGTCGGGTTCACCGTGCACACGATATGGCGGGAGGTGAGAGTGGACCTGTCGTGACATCCGTCATTGCAGCGGATGCACGGCCGGATGTCTTCGGGCGTTCCCTCTCTTGCCTTGTTCGGCCATTCAGGGTCGGCGAAGAATTGCCGAGCCATGGCTATGAAGTCCGCATCGCCGCTTGCCAGGACCTCCTCAGCCAGCTCAGGAGTGGGTATGGAGCCCGAGACGATCAGCGGAATGCTGACTTCCTTCCTGAGCGCCGCGGCGGCTGGGACATGGGGCGCCAAGGGGATGAGCATGGGGCTGGCGCAGTACATCGTCTCCGCATGGGTACCGCCGGACACATGGATGACGCTCACACCCTCGGCCTCGAGCGCCTTGGCCACCTGCAGGCTTTCTTCGAGCTCAATGCCGCCCGGCTCATGGTCGATCAGGCTCAGCCTCACGCTCAGTGGGAAGCTGTCGCCCACCTTCTTCCTGATGTCCCTCACGATCTCGACCAAGAACCTCATGCGGTTGTACAGCGAACCGCCGTACATGTCGGTGCGCATGTTCGAAGAGGGAGCGAGGAAGTTGTTGGGGAGGGTCCCGTGGCCTCCAAGTACCTCGACAAGGTCAAAACCCGCCTGCCTGCCCCGCCGGGCGGCGTCGCCAAAGAAACCGACGAGCTCGTGTATCTCTTCGATGGTGAGCTCTTGCGGAACCGAAAGACCCCACTGGTACCATCCCTCCCACTGGACGCGTGAGGCTGCCTTTGCCGTCCCGGCAGCTACAAAAGCTGAATCCCGACCGGCATGAGACAGTTGCAGGGCGGACCGCGCGCCATAGTCGGCAATCGATGACGCGAGCAGGGACAATCCGGGGATGAACGCGTCAGACCCCGCGATAATGCCCATATGGGGCTCCGGCAAGACTGTTCCGTTGTCGACGAACACCAGCCCGGTACCCCCCCGGGCTATCTCTGAGTAGTACCTGACCTGCCTCTCGCTGACCGACCCGTCCGCGTGCGCCAAAAAGAGCGCCGTGGGCGCCTTGACGATCCGGTTGCGAAGCTCCAGCGGTCCTATCCGGCCCCGCTGAAACAGTCTCGGGAACATGGCATTCACGTCATCTGCTCCTTGTTTCGTTGTGCTCGCCCTTGTGCCCTGAGTCGCCGGCTTCTGGCATTCGACTTCTGCGTGAACCGTGCATATATCCAGGTGCGCGGCTCCGAAGCTCACCGTTCCGGCTCTTCCTTGTTGACCCACCATTCATTCGTTGTGACCGATGGTTCAGCAGATGTCACGCTACGCGCTTCCCGGATATCTGTCAAGTCCGTGTTTCTTCTGAGAAACAGTCCAAAGACGTTGGATTTGCGCCCTGATTTGCTATAGTGAGGCAGACCGAATAGTGAGTCACCCTGGCTGACCGATGATTCAACCATCCAGCCGCACTTGCTACATGGGAGATGTGCATGGTTGCTTTGAGCGTTGCGGCGGCTAGCCGGCCGGCGACCCGGGAAGAAGACGAGGACCCGCAGAGCAAGAGGGACCAGATCGTCGGGCAGGCTATCGTCATGTTCAGCCGGCTCGGGTACCACGGGACCCGGGTGGGCGATATCACCGAGGCCCTGAATATGGGCAAGAGCAGCTTCTACCTTCATTTCCGCAGCAAGAAGGAGCTGCTCCTCACCTGTTTCAGCCGGGCGGATGAGTTCGCGAAGCAGATGAAGACGCTCCCTGAGGCCCAGGACGGCGATTTCGTCAGCGCGACCGCCGCGTGGATCCGGATCGCTAATGCCCACGCCTGGTGGTCGGACCTTCTCAACTTATTGAGAGCGGCTGAGTCGTCTCCTGACCTGGAGATAAGGACCAAGGCGCGCGAGGCGCAGGAGATCGTGGTCATGAACCTGAAGCATGATCTGGAAGAGGCCATCGAGGCCGGCCGGGTCCGCAGCATCAACACCGAGTTGGCCGCCTACGGCTTTCAAGGCTTCGTCGACAATCTCTGGCTTCGCTCCCGCTTCGTTGAGCGCTATACGCCGGACCTGCTGTACGAGTTCATGGTCGACTGGGTCGAGCGCTGGCTTGGAGCAGATACCCCTCGAGAAGAACCGGTCTGGTCGCGCCCCGACCATGCCGCCCACCTCGTCCTGCGCGACGGCACCGAGTTCGACCTCCGCGACCTCCGCTGCAACGGCGAGACCCACGTAACCGGCGTGCTGGGTCTAGGTGAGATCGACATCGACCTGGGCAGGTTGTCCCACCTCGTTGTGACGGAGACCGCCGACGGATGCCTCGCCGACGTCACGTTGACGAACGAAACAGCGGCTCAGCTCCGTCTCGATGGCTCGATCATCGTTTCGGGCGAGAACCACCTGGGACGGGTGCGTGTCACCCTCGGCAATCTATCCAGCCTGAAACGAGACTGAAGCGCGAGGAGTGAGGGGCATGGGACTGACACGCCACCTGGCTCGTCACATCGTCGAGACCGATTTCCAGTCGCTCGACGCGGCGTCGGTCGAACGCGCGAAACTGCGCATCCTGGATTCCTGTGGATGCGCACTGGCAGGGGTGGAAGCGCCCGGCTGCTCGATGGTGGGCAACCTGGTGATGGGTTGGGGCGGTAGGCCGGAGAGCACCATCCTCGGTCACGGCGGCGCGGTCCCGGCGCAGAACGCGGCACTGCTGAACAGCTTGACGACCCGGTCCTACGACTACGAACCGGTCGAGGCGGAGTTCGCCGACAGGACGAGCCCGGCCCACATCAGCGGAACCACCGTCCCTGTGGCTTTGGCCGTGGCCGAGAGGCAGTCGGCCGGCGGCAAGGATCTCCTTACCGCCTTGATAGTCGGGGACGACCTGGCAGCCAGACTGGCAGCCAATTCCGGCTTCGACTTCTCGGTGGGCTGGGACACCACGGGCACCATCAACGTCTTTGGGGCGACGGCGATCGCCTGCAAACTGCTGCGGTTGAGCGAGCAGCAGGTCTTCAATGCGCTGGGCATCGCGCTGGGCAGGCTGTCCGGTACGTTCGCCGGGGTGTTCGATAGGACCCTGGCTTTCAAATTGCCCATAGCTTTCGCGGCAAGAGAAGGGATCGTTGCCGCTGAACTGGCGCAGCAGGGGTTCCCGGGGGTCGACGAGCCGCTGGTGGGGAGGTGCGGCTACTTCTCTATGTACTGCCGGGTTCATGACGCCGGCCAGGTCACCAGAGACCTGGGGACGCGGTTGTACTCGGATTGCGTCTTCAAACCGTACTCCGCCTGCAGGTCGACCCATCCCTCCATCGACTGCGCCCTCGCCTTGGCGAGGGCCGACGAGATCGATGCCGGCGAGGTGGCGGAGGTCGAGGTGCACGTGACGGAACACACCGCGAAGTCGTTCGTCGGGCAGCCGTTCTCACGGGCCGATCTGGAGCAGCCCGACGGCACGTTCAGCATCAGATACTGCGTCGCGGCGGCCTTGGTGTGGAAAGAGGTCACGCCGGCGCAGTTCACCGAAGAGTCCCTTCGTGACCCACGGGTGCAGCACCTGTTGGCCCGGATGGACCTCGTTCCCGACATGCTGCCGGGGACCGTCGGCCACAGGGACGTCGACCGCGCGGTAGAGATACGTTTGGTGATGTGCAACGGTACGGTGCTGCGGGCGCGAGGCGGCCGGGAGGCAGGCGACGTACCCGAGGTTCGGCTGAGCACAGACGACATCAAGGCGAAGTTCGTCGCGAATGCGGCGTTTGGACGCCAGGTGAGCAGCGACGCCGCCGAGCGCGCCATGGGGGTTATCGAGCGGCTCGAGGAGTCAAAGAACGTCAAGGAGTTGACGGGGCTGCTGGTGAAGAGCGATAAGGTCTAGTCGAAACGCGAGCGCCGGGTCGAGTGCGACACACGACCAGGTGAGCGAGGAAGATGAGGTAAATGAGGTGTCAAGGAAGCTGGCAGAGATCGTAGGTGCGGAGGGGGTCATCACGACCCCGGAGGAACTGGCGGAATACGCAGCGACGCCCGGCCGTGCAGCCGGGGGAACAGCCGGATGCTTGGTGAGGCCTACCGGCAAGGCGGAATTGCAGGCGATCGTCGAATGGGCCAACGAAGAAGGAGTGTCCCTCGTTCCGGCCAGTTCCGGGGCGCCGCACTTCCATGGGGGTACGGCTCCCTGCTCAGAGGGCGCCGTCATGGTCGACCTGCGCAGGATGAACAGGATCGTACGGGTCGACGCCGCCAACCGAGTGGCCATCGTAGAGCCGGGAGTGACCTTCGGCGAACTGCAGACGGAGTTGGCACGGCACGGCCTGACCGCGTACATGCCTCTGTTGCCCCGCAGCGGCAAATCGGTACTGGCCAGCGTGCTGGACAGGGAACCCGTCTTGATGCCGGCAGCCCACTTCGACAGCGCCGACCCGATGCTGTGCACGGAGATCGTGTTCGGCACAGGCGACAGCATGAGAACGGGCGAGGCCGCCGGGCCGGACGCTCTCGAAGAGCAGTGGGAGATCGGCAAGGCCCAGATCAGCCCCTTCGGCCCGACGCAGATGGACATGCAGAGGCTGGTCTCGGGCGCGCAGGGGACCATCGGCATCGTCACGTGGATGTCCCTGAAGTGCCGGTTCCTGTCCGAGTTGACGCGTTCCTTCTTCATTCCCAGCGCCAGCCTCGAACCCCTGATCGAGCTGAGCTACCACCTCACTCGGATCCGCTTCACCGGCAACATCTTCATCGTCAACGGGCTGAATCTGGCCGCTCTTCTTCGCAACGGCTCTCAGGAGATAGCGGCCCTGCGCGACGGCCTGCCTCCGTGGGTCATGTTCGTGGGCTGCGAGGGCTACGGGCTGCTGCCCGAGGAGAAGGTCGCAGTACCTGGAGGCCGACCTTGAGGAGTTGGCGGCTTCGTACGGCCTGCGGACTCGGAGACCGGTATCTCCGGCGCCTCTGCCGAGGAGCTCTACGCCCTTCTGATGCAGCCTTCGCCCGAGCCCTACTGGAAGCTCAGGTCCAGAGGCGGCTTTCGAGGACATCTTCTTCCTCACCACCCAGGGGAAGACCCCCGAGTTCGCCGAGATGATGTCGCAACTGGCCGGCAGCGGGGATTCCCGCCGGAGACATCGGCGTATACATCCAGCCGGTCGTCCAGGGCACCAGCTGTCACTGCGAGTTCGACCTCTACTACGATCCCGCCGACGAGGCTGCAGCGGAAGTGGCCCGGCAATCTGGCAGCCGCGGCCGCTGATGGACTCGAAGCCCCGGGAGCCTTCTTCTCGAGGCCCTACGGCGCTGGGCGGATGTGGCCTACCGGCGCTGCCCCGACACCGCCGCGATGCAGAAGAAGGTCAAGGACATCTTCGATCCCAACGGGATACTCAATCCCGGCAAGCTGTGCTTCTGGGCGACCGCGAACGGAGGTAGACCTGTGGCCTGGGAAGACTTCGAACATGACATGCAGCGCTGCACCCGCTGCTCGTACTGCAAATGGATACCCTGGCGCTTCATGGAGAGACATCGACTACATGCAGGGGTGCCCGTCGGCTGCCAGGTACAACTTTCACGCCTACTCGGCCGGCGGCAAGTACAACATCTCCTATTCGCTGCTGCAGGGCGGCTCGAGATCGACGACACCTTTCTGGATGTCGTCTACAAGTGCATGATGGACGGATCCTGCGACGTCGCCTGCAAGGTGCAGCAGGATATCGAGCCCCTGCAGCACATGCAGGAACTCAGGATCAAGTGCGTCGACCAGGGCAGCTGCTGCCTCAGCACATGCCCTTCATCGGAGCCTGCGCAAAGAAGACAACATGATGCTGGGCGTCCGCGGCCGAGCGGGGCGAGTGGGCCGACGGACTCGATGTGAAGCGGGCCACCGAGAGCGGCGGAGGTCGTCTACCACGCCGGCTGCCGCTATTCCTACGACAGCGAGCTGTGGCCGATCGCCCGAGCGGGGGTGACCTACTCCAGCGGGCCGGAGTGGACGTCGGGCATCATGGGCAAGGACGAAGCTGCTGCGCCGGCCGGGCCTACGAACTGGGCTACGACGGCGAGATGGCCAAGTTCGCGCAGCACCAGGCGGAGACCCTCCGGGCCTGCGGCGCGAAGGCGCTGGTCACGCCCTGCTCCGACTGCTACGCGCTCCTTCAAGGTGCTCTACGACAAGATCGGCATGAAGCTGCCGATACCGGTCTACCACATCACCGAGTACCTGGAGAAATGCATCGCGGAAGGGAACGCTCAAGCCTCGCAAGGCCCCGGACATCCGGGTGACCTACCACGATCCCTGCCATCTGGGCCGCCTGGCCGAACCGTGGATCCACTGGAACGGCAAGGAGGTCAAGCCCCCAACGTGCAGATGTGGCTGCACGACCCGCCCAAGAAGTACCGCCGGGGATCAACGGGGTCTACGACACTCCCAGGAACATCATCAAGAGCATCCCGGGCGTGGACTTCGTGGAGATGTATCGCATCCGGGAGTACGCGTGGTGCTGCGGGGCCGGAGGCGGGGTCAGCGATGCCTATCCGGACTTCGCCGAGTGGACCGGCGGCCGAGAGGCTCAAGGAGGCCAAGGCCGTGGGGGCCGAGGCGATCGTCAGCGCGTGCCCCTGGTGCAAGAGGAACTTCCTCGATGCGGCGGCGAGACCGGCGACGACATCCAGGTCCTGGACATCATCGAACTCGTGCAGCAATCCCTATAGCCTCAGCGAACTGAAGCGGGTAGGAAGAGCAAAGATGAGACTGACGACAGAGGAATACCAGGCCCTTGAGGAGATCGTCGGCCCCGAGATACATCACCGAGGACCCCGTGATCATGGAGAGCTACAACCAGGTCTGGGGCAACAAGCTTGTGCATTGGGCAGCAAGCAGGTACGACCCGCCGGCGGCGGTGCTGCTGTCCGGGAAGCGTGCGAAGAGATCTAGACATCGTCAAGCTGTGCAACAAGCACAGCATCCTGTTCAAGGCCCTCGGCTGCAGGCTTCGAATGGGTGGCTACCGTGCTGACAGGGAGAGAGGGATCCTGCTCGATCTGAGGAGGATGGACCGCATCCTGGAGATCGATCCGAAGAACATGTTTGCGGTGGTCGAGCCCTTCGTATCGTGCCACAAACTGCAGTTGGACGCGCAACAAGCTCGGCTTCTACGTCGGGCAAGCCCGGAGTGGGGTACAGCGGCAACCGTGATCGTCGGTGGCCTGCTGCCACCAGGAGATGACCATCTCGCAGATCTACACGAGCGGCTACGGGCGCAACGTGCTGGGCTGCGAGTGGGTGTTGCCGACCGGTGAGATTCTTGAACCTGGGCACCAGCGGCAGCGAGGACGGCTGGTTTCGGCCGACGGCCCGGGGTTCAGCCTGCGGGGCATCCTGCGGGGGCGCGCCGGAGCCAACGGCGGGCACGGCGTCATCACGAAGGCCGCGGTGAAGCTCTATCCCTACTACGGCGAGGTCCCCGGGTCTGAAGAGGGAGCCCGGTGAAGCCACCATCCGCGGCGCAGATCGAGAAGAGTGCCCGAACACTATCGGGCGTACGTGTTCACCTTTCCCGACTACTGGACAAGATGCTCGAGGCGTCGGCCGGAGATCGGCCACGCGGAGCTCGCCTGCGTGCTCGCTCCCGGCTACATCACCACCGGTTTCAACGGGGAGGGCAACGACGAGGAGTGGGCCATGATGCAGAAAGTCACTCCCGAGACAGACGGAGATGGCCAGGAACTCGGTGCCCGTGTCCGTCAACGGCCACTCCGCCCGCGAGCTGGAATACCGGGAGAAGAGCCGCGTTCGCCATCATGGAGAAATGGGGCGGCTACCTCGACCCCGAGCTGAACGACCGGAAGTAGCAGGCACGCCGATTTCAGTACCAGTTCTGGTCGACGGGCGTTCCGGCGTGAGGGCCACCGGCGACTTCATGGTCTCCATCCAGGGGGCCGACGGCTCACCCGGAGATGCAGATGAAGTCACCGTCCCGTCGAGATCCAGGCCTTCAAGCCCTTCGCCGAGAGCGGGGCGATACTCCAGCCCACTGCCGGCGTGGTCGTACCGTCCCCAGGAGCACTACTCCCTGGGCTGCTCGGGCGGCGTCGGCACATCGTTCGATCCCTGGGACCCGGTCTCGTTCGAGGCGGCCAGAGAGTACCTGGAGATCGTCTACGACCCCGACGGGCCCGTTCGCGCAGGTACGGCTACACCAACCGCGGGGCCATGATGCAGATCGAGTCCATCCACCATATCCACGAGAAGTGGGGTCCGCACGTACGACAACTGCGACTCTGGCTGCGGAAGGTGAAGGCGATGCTCGACCCCAACAGCGTGGCCGACTGGTCGGCCTACATCCCGGCGGAGTACCCTGAGGAGGCCGGAGTTGGAGCGCTGGTCGAGCTCTTGCAAAGGAGACGGCAATTCGCTGTCAAAGCGAGGTGAGCATGCGCGCAGATCGTCGTCTGCATGAAGGTCGTCATCGACCCGGAGGTCCCCTATCAGACCTTCGCCATCAACAGGAGGAGCAGGAAGGCGGTGCCGCCCGTGGGGCTGCCCCCCGTCTTCAGCCCTTTTGACGAGAACGCCCTCGAGTGCGCGCTCCGCATCAAGGACGCAGTGCGGGTGCAGGGTGACGGTGCTCAGTGTGGCCAAGTCCGTCCCAAAGAGCCTGCTGCAGACGGCCCTGGCGGCCGGAGCGGACCGGGCCATCGCCGTCGAGGACCCCCAGTTCGAGAACCTCGACCCTTACAGCACGGCGGCCGTTCTTGGCCGGCTCGATCCGCAGGTTGGAAGCGATTCGATCTGGTCTTCACCGGCCGTCAGGCCGCCGACTGGGACGCGGGCCTGGTGTGGGCGGGCATCGCGGAGCATCTGGATGCTCCCGTGCGTGACGTTGGCCCAGAAGGTCGAGCTACGAGACGGAGAGGTCGTCGTAGAGAGCTGCGTCTCCGATGGCATCGAGGTAGTGGAGTCGGTATTGCCCGCGCTTGTGACCGTGAGCAACGAGGCAGGCGAACTGCGCAACATCTCGCTGGCCGCGCTGATGAAGGCGAAGCAGCGGAGATCGTGAAATGGTCTGTCTTAGACGTGGGCTTCGAGCAGGCGAGCCTCATGGATCTGACAGACCTCTCCCTGCCGGCGCTTGAGATCGTCGACCGGAACATGATCGAAGGCGAGGACGCGCGCGAGAAGGGGCGCGAATCTGGCCCGCAAGCTCGCGCAAGACGGCCTGCTCGAAAGGTCGAACTGAAGTGGAGACGCACGAGAACGTTCTGGTCTTTGGAGAGGTCGACGAAAACCGTCTATCGGCTTTGACGGTAGAACTGCTGGGCGTCGGCGCCCGACTCGCCGGCGGTCTTCACCAAGGCCTCCATCTTGTCCACCTTGGAGCGGAGACACCGCCCTCGCTCGAAGAAGCGTACGGATACGGGGCCCAGGCGGTCTACGCGGCCGCCGATCCGCTGCTCGGCGTCTACCAGCCCGATCTGTTTCTCCAGGCCATGGAACAGACCGTCGGGCGATTGAGGCCGCGCATCATCCTCTTCGGGCAGACCGACCAGGGCCTGGATCTCGCCCCACGGCTCGCCTTCAGGTTGCGGACGGGGGTGACGCTCGACTGCGTCGATCTCCGAATTGCGAGGAAACAGGTCTGCTGGAGCAGGTGAAGCCCGTCTTCGGGGGCAAGGCCCACGCGACCTACCGCAACAACGCCTTCCCTCAGGTCGCCTCGATCCGGCAGGGGTCCTTCGCCCCGGCGCCATACGCCGATCCGGCAGGGCGCGCGACGATCCCGATGGACCTTGCGCTGGACTCCTCTCGGGCCAGGACCAGAATCGTCGAGAAGGTCCAAGACGAAGACCCTCTCTATGGCCCTGAGCTCTGTCCTCGGCGTCCGTAGTAGTGAGCGGAGGAAGGGGCATTCAAGACAAAGAAGGCGTCGAACTCCTCTCGCAGACCGCGAGCCTGCTCGGGGGGGCCATCGGCGGGGACACGCGCCGCCGTCGAGAGCGGTTGGTTGCCGCGCTCGATAATGGTCGGACTGACCGGTCGAGGAGTCAATCCGCGGCTGTACATGGCTGTCGGCATCTCAGGCTCTCTGCATCACCTGGCAGGCTGCATGAGGTCGCGGACCATCGTGGCCGATCAACACCGACGAGTCGGCGTCCATCTTCAAGTTCTCCCACGTCGGCGTGGTCGGGGATTGCCGGGAAGTCTGGAAGCATTCAACAACGAGGTCGCCGAGATCAAGAGCGGCGGCTGAGGGACGGCTGAGGCGGCTGAACCGAGGCGCGAACGACATGCAGGGCCGGATCCTGACGGTCGACCTGGCTTCCGGGCGGACCAGCGTTTCCCACATCTCCCCGGAACTGCAGAGAAGCTTGATCGGGGGCCGGGGCCTGGCAGCCAAGCTGATGCTCGACCTCGCACCGAAAGGCGTCTCCGGACTGTCGCCGGAGAACGTGATTGTCTTCGCGACCGGTCCGTTGACTGCTTTCTCCGTGGAGGGCACGGACAGGCTCTGCATCGCCGCGAAGTCCCCGCTTACCGGCCTCCTCTTCAATTCTTCGATGGGAGGAATTCGCCAGCAGTCTCACGCTTGCCAGCACGGATGTCTTGGTGCTCACGGGAAAGGCGGCCACCCCGGTCTGCCTGGTCGTCAAAGATGGGGCGGTGAGTTTCCAGGACGCGGCCCCACTCCTCGGCCGTTCACCCCGGGAAGTGCTCGACGTGGTCAAGGCCCGCTACAGAGGGCCGAGGTATGCACCTTAGGCGTTGCGGCCGAAGACCTGGTACCGTACTCGGGGATCGTCCACCCGAGGACCACCGGGCGCTGGGGCTTCGCCGGCCGCGGGGGCCTCGGAGCGGTGATGTTCTCGAAGAACGTCAAGGCCATCGTGGTACGGCCCAGCGCTCGAGGCCGAGCGACGGCCGCCGACCGAATGCATGCGGAGACTCCGGCGGGTGATGAGGCGAGACCTGAAGAGCAACCTCGAGGACCTGCACCTACTCGGCACGCCGATGGGTCTCTCTGCCTTCAACGCGCTCGGCTGTCTGGGGACCCGCAACCTTTCGGAGGAACAGTTCGAACACGCGGAAGATATCTCAGCCGAGCGGCTGTGGCATGACTACTACGTCTCCGATCTCGCCTGCCACGGCTGTCCGGTAGCCTGCGGCAAGATGTGCGCGGTCGGCGACGACCGGCTGAAGAACCCGGAGTACGAGACGTTGTACGCGTTGGGCTCGATGCTCGGCGTCGGGGATATTGAGGCTGTCATCAGAGCCACGGCACTGTGTGACGAACTGGGTCTCGAATACCATAAGCATGGGGGTCACGATTGCTTTTGCCATCGAGTGCTACGAACGAGGGCTGCTCACCACCGCCGAGACAGAGGGGGAAGTTCTGCAGTTCGGCGACGCTGCGCAGGTCCTACGCCTCGTCGCCAAGACCGCAAGACGCGAGGGTTTCGGCGACCTGCTGGCACAAGGCACGAGACGGATGGCCGATATCGTCGCGCAGCACTCCCATCGCTTCGCCCACCATGTAAAAGGACTGGAGGTGGCCGGGCACTCCGCCCGGGCGCTGAAGGGCATGGCTATCGGCTACGCAACGGGGACGCGAGGCGGATCGCACCAGGATTCCCGGCCTCGATACCTTAGAGGGCCTTGCGGAGTACAGCGGCGAGGTGGAGAAGGCGATCAGACCCAGAACCTGGCGGGCGTGGGCGACTCGCTTATCCAGTGCCGCTTCGTCATGGAGGCGGCCCTCGGAGAGACGCTGGACAGCGAGAGGTATGCCCGGCTGATGGAGGCGACCGTCGGATGGCGTCCGGCCGAGGGCGAGCTGAGCACCGTCGGGGATCGCATCTGGCACCTCGAACGGCTGTTCAATGTCAGGGAAGGGGTCACACGAGAGCAGGATGTCCTTCCACGGCGTGTGATGCGGGAGGCAATCCCGAGCGGGCCCCTGCAGGGGAAAAGGTCCCAGGAAGAAGCCGGCTGCGACGATTCTCGATTCCTTCCGGCCGGGGCTCGGACCCGGCGGTCTGGCGGCGGAGCGCCTTCGGCTAAGCTAGGGCGATTACGGCCACTTGGTCGAATCGCAGGCGCGGCCCGATTGAATCGGGGAGCGCCGCCCGCTCAGCCCGCCGGACGCCGCTCGGCCCCCAGGCGCGACCCGTTACCAGTAGTTGTCGTAGGTCTGGCCGACCAGCTTCGCGGCAAGATCGGGCGTGATCTCAACGGGCAGAAGAAGCGCAGGCCCAGTTCCATGACTGCTCGGGAATAGCTGATGGCCCAGTTCCCGGTCCACCCCGGCTTCCGCCGCCGATTTGATGCCGATCGCCTTCATGAGTCTGCGGACGCCCTCCGCCGTCTTCGCCCCTATGTCTACGGGCGAGTCGACGGCGGCGAACTCAATACCCATCGCCTCGCCGATCATTCGCACTTTATCAGGGACGGCAGGGGCGACGAGAGCCAGCACTTCCGGGGTCGCCCACGCACAGGGCAGACCGTGCGGCAAAGGGAAGGCCCGGGAGAAGGCGTCCGCGATGCAGTGGCCTACGTGAAGGGTGGCGTCGTCGACCGTGGTGAAGCCCGCCCAGTTGCTCGCGTAAGCCATCTCCGTGCGGGCTTCGATATCGCCGCCGTCGTGACATGCGGCCGGTAGGCTGCGGGCGATCCTTCTGATTGCCCCAAGGGCAAGCACCTCCGTCCGGGGGTTCGAGTCCTTGCTTGTGAAAGTCTCGACGGCGTGGGAGAACGCGTCCATGCCGGTCTCCGCTGTGGCCGAGGCGGGAACGTTCCGGACCAGTCCGGGATCGACGATGGCCACGCTGCTGTCGACGTGGATGGGCACCTTCATGCCCAGCTGGTCGTGGGTGATGACGCAGGCATCGGACGCCTCGCTGCCGCTGCCCGAAGTGGTGGGCACCAGCACGATCGGGACGCTTGCCTTAAAGAATCGAGGCTCCGGTTTCAGATAGTCCCGGCAGTTGCCCTCGAGCCCCATCATGATGCTCGCGGCTTTCGCCGCGTCCATGCTGCTCCCGCCGCCCACACCTATGACGCAGTCCCGCGCCTTCTGCCTTTGCCATCTCGGCTATGTCGTCGATCAAGTCGGACCCTGGATCGGCGGTGACTTTGTCGAAGACGCTGTAGCCCAGCCCTGC
>CAVPLM010000026.1:0-48457 GCA_963706025.1 uncultured Actinomycetes bacterium
CCGGTCAGGACGATAGTCTCGATGCCCTGATCAAGCAGATACTGTGAGCTTCCCGACCTCGCTGGCCGCAGCTTAGGAGGCCATTTTCTCCCTCATTGTCTCATAAGGTGTCTTGCCACCAGCCCTCCATGGGGGCGGTGGACGTTGTAGAACTCCTCCGAAGCAGCCAGCTTCTTCCGCAGGTCAACGTCATCGGTGTAGTCGAGTAGCTGGTAGAGGTCAACCTCATCGGTCAGACGTGATCCTTCGACCTTGCCGTTGAGGTTGGGACTGGCTTCAAGATTGAATGCTCGAGTGGAACCTAGGGGGCTTCGCGAAGCGCAGGGTGCTGTCGGCCAGATTGAAGCCGGTGACCTCGATGCAAACATCTCCTTGCGATGCGCCAGGCGAACTGGGTTCACCATGGAGCATCAACATGCTGTTCGAAGAGGGCATTGAGCCTGTCGGTCCCAGCCCTTTTTGCGATCGCGGGACGGAAATGGTAAGGCCCCATCGACAGCTCTTTTGACTTGAACCCTTGCTGGTCGGCCCGTTTTCAGAAGTCGAGGAAATGCGGTATGGCCACGGGCCGGCGCTTACATCGCGGCCCGCAACAACGAATCCGGCGACGAGGTGAAGCCTTCAGGACCGACGGCACATGCCTCAACGGCGAGGATCGTGGACCTGATCGGAGCGCGGCTGGAGCCCCCGCTCCGATCAGAAGTTCCGTCGAAGGAGCGTCACAGGTTCGTGCTGGACTGATCTCGCACCTCCGCGACCGCTCGACCAGAGCCTCACCGTCGAGCACCATTTCCATCATACTGATCTGCTCTTCCCAAACAGCCGGATCGGCTTCAGCTTTGATGGCTTCATCGAATACATGGTAGACGGGGAGTCCCAACGAGACTCCTGCCAATGGGCCTGCGAAGGTCGGGTCGCCAGCGGTAACGGTTTCGGCATAAAGCCCGGCTCCTTCGGCGTCGGCCGAACCGAGCAGCACGATCACGTTCTCAGCGCCGTATTTCTCGGCGGCGTCGATCACGCGCTGCTGGTTCTGCAGGTCCATCGCTCCTGCCGCCGTTCAGACGAAGCATTCCGTGGCCGAAAACACCACCTCGGCTCCGCTGCCGGCAAAGCAGGCCTCCATGGCAGGGCTCGGAACTCCGTCCCGCTCCCCCAGGAGAATCAACTTCTTGCCTGACAACTTGCCCATTCTTCACCTCCTCATGAGAAACACTTGATGCTGTTGCATCAGTTACGAAAGAAGCCGCTCCGCTCCCGCGCGGATGGCTTCCAGAGTCACCTGCTCGCCGGTGATCCGCTCCTTCTGCTTCTCCCCCTGTATAGAAGAGAAAGGTCGGAACTCCCATCACCTTGAGGGTCATGGCAAGCCGGCGGTTCTCCATGACATTGAGTCTTGCCGAACTTGACTTTCTCCTCGTATTCCTCAGCCAGGGCTTCGACATCGGGCATCAAGGCAAGACAAGGGCCGCACCTGGGTCCCCAGAGGTCCACCACGACGGGCTAGTTCACTCTCATGCACGTTCCGCTTCAAAATTCTCCGCATTGATAGTGAAGTCCATGGAACTGATCTCCGCTCTCGGGTATGTCGACCTGTAACGCCACCCCTCATAGATAGCCGAGTCTTTGCTCAAGACTTCCTTTGACCGCTCAACAGAGCTGCCGGGCACCTTGACCACCGGACCTGTGCAGCCCATCGCGGATTCCGCATAGATGCCGGCTTTCCAGAACTCCTTGACCGCTGCCTCAATGGAAAGCACATCGATGCCCTGGATCTCAGAATCCGTGGGTTGCTGGCGGAGGTGCCGACACGTCTCTTCCTCGTACACTGGCTTGGCAGCCAAGGAAGCAGATGATCTCATCCAGCCCTGCGGTCTTGGCGGCTGCGAGCTCCCTCTGGACACAAGCACCGAGTTTCCCCTGATGACAGACGCCGTGTAGCACAGAGCGTTGGCGATGACCGGCGCGCCGGAAGCCCGGGAAACGATGCTCACGATCCTCGCCCAGTTTTCGCCGACGGAAGGGCCGTAGCCCCAACCGAGCACTTCGAACTCGCCGCCGGTGTTGAAAGCGGAAAAGAGCTTCACGATCACATTGCCGGTGAGCGTGTCACACACGCAGATGTCCGTGGCGCCGGCCAGAAGGTCGTTGCCGCGGAGCAGACTACCTCCGTCGGCCCGCAGGCTGCTTCCGAAGTGGACGGCGTAGCCGTTTTGCGACAGGCGCTCGAGGGCGCGCTGAACCGAGGCCGCACCATCCAGATTAAGAATCCCGACCGTGGGTTCCTCCGATGCCGAGTGCCTTGGCCACGGCGATGCCGTACACGGCGTTGCGCAGCATGGCCTCTGTTCTGGAGGCCGCGGACATGCCGGTACATGAGGCGATGAGCATGGGTCTGCCCCGGGCCGGTGTGAGGACACGACCGATGGTCGTCACTCCCAGAGGAAACGGGTAGTGAAGCGCAACGGCTCCGGCGATGCGACCGTCGACAAGGGCCGATTCCATGGCGGCAGACCACGTCCGCTTCGCAATCGGGCGTTTCGATCCATTCCAGAGTGTCGTAGCCCGGCACTCTTGGCGCCGATGGCTACCACATGGAGCCGGGGATCCTGGGCCATGGCGAGAGCCGCCCCATGCAGGAGCTCCTCCGCGCCCAGCTCGCTTCCCGCGGCCATGAGCCCCACACGGACTCTGGGGCCGCCCGTGCGAGCCTGTTCGACCAACTCCGCCAACGCATCACCGATGAGCTTGCGCCTTGTCCATCATAAGACATCCTCAAGTCGCTTTCCGCAGCGACTCGGCAAGTTCGCTCAAAGCATCCAGCAGGACGTTTTTCACTTCATCACGGGTGAGGCCGCCGGCCGGTTTGCCCGACGGTGCTTCCACAAGGAAGGATGCTCCGTCGGAAAGGTTGGTCAGTCGAGCCAGGAAGAGACTGCCTTTGCCAATGATCATGGCGCGCTTGCATGGCGCCCGAGGCAATGGCGTCGACGGCGTGACCGAGAAAGGGAACGCCCGACGGAATGTGCCCTTGGGTGGGGGCGAAGCCGATGACTCCGCGCTTGGCAACGAAATCGCTGATGGCTGTGCGCTCCAGTTGTCCCTTCATGACCGCGAGGGCCGCGATCATCTTCGCGTTGGCCTCGGCAACGTCGCCGGCTCCCGCGGGAAGCGGTGATCTCGGAGATATGGAGCTCGGCCGCGTACTTGTCCACATCGGCGAATCTGCAGGCCGGCCTTCTGCAAGGGGTCCCACACCAGGGCGGTGGTCACGGCCTGGGGCGAAGCGCCGGCTCCGACCGAGTGCTTTCCCAAGGCGTCGAGGCGGATGACCGGGGTCGTCCCATCGTCGGGAGTGAGCAGCACAGCAAAGTTGCCCAGGCAGGATTCCAGGGCAGGGAGTCCTTTCTTCACGTGCTCGCGGGCATTCATGAAGAGCTTGGGCAACGCGCCACCGGCCAGCACAACCACGTTCTTCCGTGCGCCGGAAGCCACGAGAGCGGCGCCGGTGATCAGAGCGTTCACCGGAGCCGCGCAGAAAGCACGGACATCGAGGCCGCTTGCATTGACACAGCTGGCACTCTCGGCAATGGCCTTCGCGAAATTGCCGCCGCCGCGCTGGTTCATGTCTCCCGCTGCCTCTTCTGAGCATTCGATCACGAAGTCGATCTCGTCAGGACTGAGACCGGAATTCGTGCAACAGATGGAAGAGAGCAAGCAGACCACCCGCCTTGCTGGCCAGGTTCTCCAGCAGGACGTGAGCCGACAGCGCCTCGTCGACTTCGTGGCCCCGGCGGCAGCAACCGACCACCTGACCGTCGAAGTAGAGCGGGAGCGCTGCGTGCGTGGCGATCTCTTCGAGAATGGCGGAATGGTCCACGCCAGGCTTCATGCGCTTGACGACGTCGGCGGGAAGAACCGGATGGGCAAGAAGTTTGTCTCGGACCGACGCTGCGAATCCTGCCTCGAGCCAGATGAGATCGAAGACGTCGCAGATGTCCATCAGGCCCAGGAACTCATCCTCGGGCATGATCTCGCCGTACTTCCCAAATCGAGTAGTTGAGGCCGCGAGGTTGGCATGCCACGGGCGAGGTTCCGACTGCAGTTGCTCGATGGTCATAGAGCCTATGTAGGCCAGATTCGGAGCGTATCGAGCTGCTTCCTCGTAAGATTGGACGAGGTCTGAGAGTTGGTCGAGAAACGGTGAGTCAGGTACGTTCCGGCGCTCTAGAAAGGGGGTCGTGCCGTAGCTGAGGCCAAGCTCGGGTGTGTGATTAAGGCAGTAGGCAACGCTTTTTACGGCTGCATTCGGCATACCATTGATTCCCTCATCGTTCAACAACCTTTCAGGCGCCCATCTGTCGCTCGAGATTCAAGGCCGCAGTCGAAGGGTCTCGCAATCAGGCTTCTCTTCAACGTCAGTCGAACGGGAACAGCCGCTGTTCGCTAACGTCAGTCTGAAGCGCCTCCAGGGCCTTCTCCACAATGCTACGACGCAGTTCTTTCTCCTTTGGCATGTTCAGAGCCGGATTCCCGAGCGGATATGCGACGCCTGCGCCCGGAACGATACGGTGGGGCCCCACCATCAGCGCCACGGACGTCAGCGGAGTTATGACCGCAGTCGCCAGCCCGGACCTCTCAATCTCCACTGCTATCGCTGACCCGCAGCGAGTGCTGGTACCTCAGGTGCCGGTCAGGATCACTGCTTCTATCTTCTCATCTCGCAACTGAGCAGCGATCTCCCGTCCCATCCTGCTGCAGGCCTCAAGGTTACCGGCACAACCGCAGGTGGAGTAGAAGTGCTCTCCGAGTTTGCCTATGACATGCTCTCGTTCCAGGTCGCGAAGGACGTCGAGGGGAATGAGCCGGTTTGGGTCTCGCATGATCGGGCAGTTGTCATATCCGGCGTGCACCACTTCCCAATCGGCTGGGTCGAACGTGCTCAGCTCTTCGATGCTATATCGGCCGTATCTAGTGGCTGTGAGCCTTTCGATCTCATCTGGGTTGCCTTTTGGCACCAGCCCACCGTCTGTGACGATCCCTATCTTGGCACTGGAGATGTCCTTGATCGCTGCGGGCGGTTCGACGCGCACAAACTTAGGCAGAGCCAACTCCGTTTCGAAGGGTTGTCCCGCCAGCCTGGCCAGCATCATATCTACGGCACGCTTCGCAGCAATGGTGTCGACCATGATCCTTTTTTGCAGACCTCTCGGAATATAGCCTTCCTCCGCAGGCAGGCCGATATCCTGCCCGGTGACCATCTTGTAGGCAAGGTCAACCATCTTGGCTGTCGCGTCTGTCATACCCCTGGCAGAATCTGTGGTCTTGACGATATGCAGACTCCTTCGGTACATGTCCGCCCCGGGGTTTTCAGGATACATCCCGGTCACGGCGGGAATCATCAGTTCCTCACGGACCAGGCTGCATACTGTGCCGCAGGCTATGCCGTAGCGTCCGGCGTTGAAGGCAGGTCCGGCCAAGACCAGATCTGGGCGGTAAGGCGCGATAAGTCCAACGACTTCCCGCGCGGTTTTGGCGGAATCCAAACCGGCGTAGTCATCGCCGCATATCACGGTGGCGACGATGTGTCCGTCAATGTTCCTGCTCTTCAAGGCATTGTGGACAGCAATACCGGGCCCAACCGGCCCCTCTTTGACCTGTGGAGACGTCATTGCCTTGTCTTCGCCGCCTATGCCGCCGAAGAACTGATTAACGTAATGAACGATTCGCAAGGATTGGCCCATTGAATACTCCCTGGCAGAATGACCTCGATATGCCGATTCCGGATCAGACTCGCTGCGATTTGATCTTCCATCCCCCAGTACGCTCAATGCATCGGCGACGCGGTAACCGACCACGGTAATCTGGCCGGTTGAGGGCACGTCGTTGACGGTCTCTCCCCCGATGGCCCTCTCGACGGGAGGTAGTGTGAAAGGTGTGTCGTGTGGACCGACATTAACGATGGCCAAGGCACCAGGTGTGTTGAAGAGCAGAGCGCTATCAGACGTTCCGTCGACGGACGTATCCTGGCAGATAACGGTGGTCCGCATGTCCATTTCTTCGCAGGCTTCTACGGTCAAGCCAAGGTCTATGTTGGGCGCTCCGCCGCCAATCTTGGTCAATATCACGCCCTCTGCGCCAGAATGGTCTTCGCCAGCTTGGCCGCCATCATCGCGTTTCTCTCGTTATCCGGGATATCAGCAGTGGCAATCATGACCACAATGCCGGCAAAACACAGGTCCTTCCCATGTCTGCGGTATAGCTCGGTCACCAGCGGGTGGTTCTGTATGAAGTACGTCGACGCGCACCAATTCCACAGCCCCTGAACGATGGCTCCGTCCAGTATCTCGTTGGGATGGACGAGCGTAGGCAGAAGCTTTGATACTGGGTCGCCGTACAAGACGGGGCTTTTGGCGAGGCGCTCAGCTGCATGTGGTGGATCTGGTATATGTACGCGATGCGCGGTAGATGCTCGGCGGCCTTCGCTGCTTGCTCGAGCGTGCCCAGATCGTAGTCCTCCACACTATCTGCATTCTGCCCGAAGCTGGCCTCAGCGAGGTACACAGCAGTCTTCGTCCCCGCGACGGTCAGGGCATACTGTAGGTCTACCCACTCGATGCCATCCGCCGGGTAACAGTCCAGGACAACGTGGTTGACGGAACCAAAAGGGCTCGCCTGTGAGCCGGGACCGGCCATGTCGATCACTGTGCCTCTTATCCCGGACATACGGTCGATGGTCACGACCCCGGCACCGCGAAGGACACGGGTGCGACCATCGCCCGCAGGCTTTATCTCGCCGAGCACTCCCGGAAAGTTCTCCCCAGTGTCGTCCATCTTGGCCCGCGGCTCAACAACATTATGGACGTTTACCATGCGCAGGTTCTCGCCGGGATGTGCTAACTCAATATTCACACAGCTTAAACTCTGATCTTCCGCTACCAAAGTCTGAAGCTCGTCCCGGTTGATGAAGAGAACAGCATCTTTGACTGACGTCTTATCTCCGAATTGGATGTCCTTAATATTCAGGATATCGAGTTCCAGGTTCATCAACTCTCCTCGTTGGCCGGGACTTGGATCGAAAGGACGTTTAAGGGACCGCAGCCGGTGAGGGGACCCTCATTCGGCGGAGTCCTCCATCGGCCAGTTGTAGACGAATACCTGCTCGCTATCGGTAATGACCCGCTGCCAATCGATGCGGCCACGCAGCACCTCACCGCCAATGACCAACGCGTACCCAGGCTTGACTACCTGACCGTCGGTGATCAGGTCAAACAGGGTGCCATCGCCTTCCTTGAGGGTTGGGGTTCTCAGAGCATCCTCGACGGTAAGCTTCGGCTTGTCTACTCGAACGGCGCGAGCCCGCCATCCCAAGGCCTTTGCAGCCTCGCCGGAGACGATATTGAGAATCGCTCTCAAGGCTGACCACCTCTATGCACGGCGACATCGCCGACGTTGAGGTCCTTGTCGACCTCGATCGGTCCCAGTTCCTTCGTGGCGTACCCTTCCTTCTGGATCGAGACTCGATACGTCCCCCGTTCCAGCCCATCGGCCCAGAAATCGCCGAACTCGTCGGTCCGGACGCTCACCTGGGCGTCCTTGAGACCAAGTTCGAGGGTGACCAGCGCATCCTCGACGACCTCGTCGGCGTCCGGATCGTAGATGGTCGCCGCCGATGAACGTCTTGGGCAGGCCGATGTAGTAGACCCGTGGCTTACGTGCCAGATCGGGCTGTAGCAGCTTCGGCCTGCGCGATCAGTTCGGCCAACTCTTCTTCTTCGCCGAAGGTGATGGCGCCGGTCGGGCAGGCCTCGGAACAGCGGGTCTGGGTCCAGCCCTTGTCGAGCAGATGGGCGCAGAAGGTGCACTTCTGGGCGATCCTCAGATCTTCGTTGTAGTAGATGACCCCGCCGTAGGGGCAGGCTTCCACACAGTTGTGGCTGCCCTTGCAGACCTGTCGGGTCGATGATGACCGCGCCGTCCGGGCCGCTTGTAGATGGCCTTCTCCGGGCAGGCCGTTGAGGCAAGGCGCATCGTCGCAGTGCTGGCAGATGGTGTGCTCGTAGGCCACTCTTCACCTTGGGGACCTGGCCCCGCACCTGGTCGACCACCCTGTTCCAGAACTGGCCGGTGAGCGGCTGGGGTTTGGCGATGGGCGACCAGTCGTTGCCGCAATGCTCGTCCTTGCAGGCGATCTGGCAGTTGTGGCAGCCGTTGCACTTGGTGATGTCGATGACCATGACCTTGCCCATCACTCACCCCCTTCCAGCACGCGCTCAAGCGGAGCCCCGCGTCGGCGCGATACGGCCGGGCGAAGGCCTCCGGATAGGCCTTGCCGCAAAGCATCGAGGTGGGCCCGCTCCACTTCGACCAGGAAGCCGCTGCACACCATGCCGGCGGCGTTCTTCGAGGTGATGTTGTGAGGCGTGATGGTGTTGATGGCCCCGCCCCTGTCCAGTTCGCCGGGCACGATGGGGTCCCAACGGGCGCCGTGATCGATATAGACCGCACCCGGTCTGATCCTCTCCGTGACCCAGGCCCCGCCAGCAACGCGCCTCTCTCGTTGTAGATCGGTCACGACGTCGCCATCGACGATGCCCCGCGCCTCGGCGTCGGAGGGATGGATCCAGAGCGGCTCATACTGGTATCCGTCGGGACCCACGACCTTGCAGGTGTGGATCTCGCGCAGCCAGGTCATGTCGTCGTGCTGCGAGTGCACCCGCCACCGGGGGTGGTTGGTCATCACCAGCAGCGGATACTTCTTGCCCCGCTCGCCGGCCCGGCTCTCCTGGTGCGACTCCCCTTCCGGTATCCAGCGCGGCATCGGGCGGCCGCTCGCACGTCGTCGGGGAAATGCTCGGCCAGGCGCTCGGAGTAGAACTCGATCTTGCCGCTGGGCGTGGTCAGAGGGTGGTTCTCGGGATCCTCGTAGAAGTCCGACGAGGCCGGCCTTGTCCTGTTGCCAACTGGCGTCGTGCGGGACGACGTAGTAGCCCTTCTCCTTCAGCTCCTCGAAGGTGATGTCCCGGCCGCGCCGGAGGTCTCGTAGCCGGCTTGATCCAATCCTCGACGCTCTTGCCCTCGGTGTACTCCTCCAAGCATGCCGAACCGCTCGGCGATGGCGCAGACGATCTCGTAGTCGCTCTTGGACTCGCCCCGGGGTTCGATGGCGCTGTGGCTCGATGGAACACGCAGTTGAAGCTGGCGCTCAGCGAATCCAGCCGATGTCGTCGACCTCCATGATGGTCAGCGACGGCAGCACCAGGTCGGCGAGCTGGCAGTCGTTCTCCATCCAGGGATGCTGCGCCAGGATGAACTCGATCTTGGGATTCTGCAGGGCCCTGACGATAGGAGTTGGTGTCGTTCCAGCAGGTCATCCAGGAGGGGCTGTCGGTCCAGATCATGTGGATCTCGGTGCCGCCCTCGCGCGGGTAGGTGTACTTGATGAACTGCTGGTCCACCGAGTCCCGCGAGAGCGTGGTGCCGTACCAACTGATGGGCGGGTTGAGGATGGCGTCGTGGATCAGGTCCTTGGGGATGAACTGCGGCGGGGTATCGGTGTACAGCCAGCCGCGGTTGGCCCCGAGCAGGGCCGGGTATGTACTTGGGCCGGGGGAGGGGGTTGTCTGGCCTTCTTGTTGTAGAGTGCCCCACTCGATCATCTTGAACTGATGCACGCCGGGTTTGCCCACGCCCTGCATGGCGAGCAGCAGGACCTGCAGTCTGCGCCGGCTCGGTGGAGTAGGGGCCTCTGATGCCCGGGGCCGCCGTTGCCGATGGCGATCGAGACGGTCTTCTTCGCCCAGTAGCGGGCCAGCGCCTTGATCGTGTAGGAGGGCACGCCGGTGATCGGGGCCGCCCATTGCGGCGTCTTGGGAACGCCGTCCTCCTCGCCCAGAACGTAGTCTCGGAACTTCTCGAACCCCACGGCTGTGGGTCTCGAGGTACTCCTTGTCGTAGGTGCCTTCCGTCAGCCACACATATGCGATCGCCAGGTAGAGGGCGGCATCGGTGTTGGGCAGCACCGGGATCCATTTGTCGGCGTGGACCGCCGCGCCGTAGTTCAGATCGGGGGCGATGTAGATCGGATTTGATGCCCGATCTCGGTGAACCAGTAGCAGAGGCGGCTGGCCAGTCTGCCCGTTGAATCCCCAGGGAGTGGTCTCGGGGTCGCAGCCCCAGAAGAGGATGCCGTCGGTGTTCTTGGAGACATCCCACATGACGTTGGTGACCGGCACCATCTGTCCCAGGTTCTCGCAACCCCATACGTGCTTGGCGCCCCAGTACCAGCCCTCCCAGCTGTCGGTGTTACGGGTCTGCAGGGTATAGCCCCCCAGCAGCTTGAGCAGCCGCCGATGGCAGCCGTGGGCGGAATGGACGCACTTTGTCTCGCCGTGTCCGTCGGACTGGGAGAGGATGGCCTCCATGCCGTACTGCTTCTTTGATTCGCTCGATCTCGGCCACCACGATGTCGAGGGCCTCATCCCAGGAGATGCGCTCGTACTTGCTGATTCCGCGGTTCTGCGGGTTGCGCTCCCCGGTGGAGCCGGGGCCGTCGGGTCCCAGTCCACTCTCTTCAGAGGGTAAAGGACCCTGTTCGGGGAGTAGACCCGGTTCTTGTAGCCGAGAGTGAAGCGGAGGGATCAGAGACTTCATCGAGGGAGAGAAGGTCTTGCCCCGGGCATTCATCTTCCAGGGCTCGATGTCCGGGATACTTCCAGTCATAGTGAAGCGGCCGGATTCGGACGATCTTGCCCTCGTTGCACTCCACCTGCACGCTGTTTGAGTCAGCGGCGATTGAGCAGAAGGCGAGCCCACGGACTACCGTCCTCTCTGCGCCTGGCTTTTCTTCTGACTCCTGCATCTACTCACACTCCCCCGAGATTTCAGATACGACAGATCTACACGAAACCTCAGGCGGACGACTAGATTACACCAATCGCCTCGATCTCCATCAATGTTTCTGGCCTGTGTAAGCGCGATCTGATGATCGCCGTGGCTGGTGGCTCTCCAACCAGCGAGGGTGCGTTCACTGTGTAGTAGTCCAGCTCAGCCTCTCTAACGGCGGACAAGTCGCCAATGTCCTTGAGAAAGATATTCACCTTCAGGATGTTCTCCATGCAACTGCCGGCCTGCTCCATGTACATCTTGATCTTATCCATGGTCACCCGCATCTGGTCCTCCACGGTGGCGGAGGTCTGTTTGAAGCTCTCCAGTGCCAGTCCCGTGGCACCGGAACAGAAGATCAGTTTCCCGACGACCGCGGAGCGTGAGAACATCGGGTGTCCGGGTGGGACGTGCGGGTAGGCGAATTTCACACCTCCGTAGTAAGCCGGGTACTTCGTGAGTTCCCAGCCGGGCCTCTCCCTGCAGATGACCCCTATCGCGTCGACCTCGACCAGGCATCTGGGGTCCTCAAGATCTGCCATGCAGACGGTGCTTGCCGGCGGGTCCGCGGATAGCGAAGCCGTGAATTCTTGGAAATAGAGAGACTCCAACCTACGCATGGTGACATAGTGGGCATCCATGTCTTTGAAGTAGTAGCAGGTCTTAATCAGGTTGTTCATCGAGCCCCCGGCCTGGTCCAGATTCATCCTGATCTTGTCCATCACGACGCGCATCTGCTCTTCGAAGCTGTCGGTCTCTATCTGGCCCGTTTTCACCGAGCGGGCGCTCACATTGTGGCAGAAGATCAGGTTGCCGACCGTCGTGACCTTGGAGAACATCGGCTCCCCCGGCTTCGCGCCGGGAAAAGCCTGTTTGAGTCCTGCATAGCGGGCTGGGATCATCCTTGTTTCCCAGTCTAGGTAGCCTCTAGTCAAGACACCCAGAGCATCGATCTGCACGAGGTAGTCCGGGTCATCGAGAACCGTGACTACGAAGCTCGTTGCCGGCGGTTCTTCCACCAGAACGGGGGCGTGTTCCTGATAGTAGTCGAACATCGCAGCCCGTACGGGTGCCACATCTTCCCTTTTCCCGACCAGCACGGTGTCCTTGACTATGTTGTTCATGGAGCTTCCGACTTCCTCCATGGCGGCCCTGACGCTGTCGAGCGCGCAGAAGACCTGCTCTCGGAGCGTTTTCGCCTCCACCACGCCGCTCTCTACTGACCGGGCGGACATCATGGAGAGAAACACGAGATTGCCGACCACTGCCGCTTTGGAGTTGAAAGGCCTCCCCCGTTCGACATGAGGGTACGCCTGCCTGACCCCCTTGAAATAGGCAGGATATCTCTTGACCGAGACCTTCATGAGGAACCTCCAATGAACGCGAGAGAGCGCACTATGACGTGGTGATGGTAGGTGTCATGCCATTCTGGAGATCGAAGAAGCGCTTCGGGTTGTGCCAGGTGATCCTCTCGATGACATCAGGAGCCAAGCCCAGTCTCCTCATCGAGAGCACGGCCCGAGGAGCCAAGAAATGACCTTCTCCTGAAGAGCCGAAATCGGAGTTGATTACGATCTGAAGATGGTATTCAGGATACTCGGTCACGATCTCCGCGGCGTCTTCCGGTCTGAGTTTGTCAGGGCAGAGGCTCAGACCAACCATGGCCCCGCTGCTGAGACGGTCCTTGAGGCTCTTGCGCCCAGCGTGGTCCAGGATGGCCTTCTCCATGGGGAACCGCTCGCTTTCGAGCACCTTGATGATCTGCCGGCACAAGTCGACTGCTTGTGAATAGAAGAACTTGATCTCGGCTTCCTTGGTCCGTCCCGTCGTCGGAGAGGTTCACTCTTTGAGCCATATAGTGTTATCTATTGAACCAAACCCTAGCATGGTTTTTGCCGACGTGTCAACGTATCGGCCTCTCTAGCTGGAGGGCAGCGAATCTATGCAGAGGCCGGTCGGCAGCCCGCCGACCATGCCGGCGGGGCTCGTTGCCGATGAAATCGGGCTCGAACGGTTGGACGTCAGTGTTACCATCGGCCCACTCGTGAGCGGTGCCGTTATGGGCCCGCGGGGTCATGCTTTCTGTCTAGCTTAGATACCCGAGTCTCTTCGAGAGTGCTGCCGCGCTCTTCTTGGCCGCCGCCGCATACCCTAGCGCCTGTGCGTCGCTGAATCGCTCCACTGGAGCGACGATCGACAGTGCTGCACGGACTTTCCCGGTCCGATCGAAAACAGGCGCAGCCACGCCGGGCGCGTCCTCTTTCCATTCTTCATGGTCGATCGCGACTCCCTCGCGCCTGACCGTGCGCCATCGCTCGCGAATGCTATTGGGGTCCGTAAGGGTGTGCTCGGTCCGACGTTCGGGCGGGTCGGCGAGCAATCTGTCCCATACCTCCTCGGGGCCGAATGAGATCAAGACCTGGGCGTCAGCACTAGCTATGCCCGGTAGCAGCATGCCGACGAAGGTGGGCGGTTTGAAGTGGCGGGCGGTCGGAACAGTGTCAAGGATTAGGGGCCCCTCGTCGGTCCACACGGTCAGGTTCGACGACTCGGTGGTCTCTTCGGTCAATTCGACGAGAATCGGGTGCGCAACGCGGACCAGCTCTGGATGAGACTGGGCGAGATAGAAAGCGCGGAGAGCACTCGATCCCAGATGATACTTGCCGGAGAGAGAGTCGTATTCCACCCAATCCGATGCCTCCAGGGTCTTCATCAGCCGGCGGGCGGTAGCCTTGGGCAAGCCTGCCCTCTCGCGAAGCTCCCTAGGGGTCCACTCGGGGTGATCCACGTCAAAGAGGCCGAGTAGGAGCAAGCCCTTCTCCAAGGTGCGGGTGGGGGCGCCGCTGGCCGAGTTGCTGACATTGCTCATCTCGGCTGAACGCGACATCTCCATCGTGTCTCCAATCTTATCTTCGGTTCCTGAACGCCCACGTAACCCGGCCACGGGCAACTGCTTCTCTTACGATGAAAAAAGACCCTGGCCCCTCTGTTGACACCAGCCAAATTCGGAGCTAAGGTTGGTTCGCATAATAGCACATATCGGACCATTATATGAACCGCACTGCAACCGAGGGCAGGCACCCCCGGAGTTGTGACCCAGGGGAGCCTCATCTTGTGACTATCGTTGCGCCACCTACCGGCTGAGGAGGTCAAGACGAGATGCTTCAGAGGAGACCGGTTGATGCAAGGTTCGAGAGACTTTTTAGTCCAGGCCACATAGGGGGCCTCTGGGTCAAGAATCGCATCGTTCGGTCTCCTATGCTTTCAAGCCTTGCAAGCCCCGATGGTTGTGTCACTCAGCGCGTCGTGGACCACTACAAGGAGCTTGCCCGGGGCGGCGCGGGTCTGGTGATCGTCGAGTTCTCATGGGTCGACAACGATGCGAGCAAATCGGCGGCAGGGCAGCCGGGGGTCAGTGACAAGGAACACAAACCAGGTCTGCGGTGGCTGGCGACTGCCATACAGGGTTGTGGAGCGAGGGCATGTCTTCAAATCGTGCACTGCGGAAGACAGAAGTTCCTGGCTAGGCGACCGTACAAGTCCGCCCATCGTACGCCATGGCCGGACATCTACCTTCATGAAGGTGCGCCGGTTCCCGATGAGCTCACGATTGAAGAGATAGAGCAGATCATCGAGGATTTCGGCGATGCGGCCGCTAGGGCCAAGGAAGTCGGATTCGATATGGTCGAGATCCATGGGGCTCACGGGTATCTCGTGACCAACTTCCTCTCACCGCAGAACAGACGTCCAGATTGGTACGGAGGCCCTCTTTCCAACAGAATGAGGTTTCTCCTGGAGTTGTTCAGCAACTGTCGCGAGAAGGTGGGTCCCGACTTCGCCCTTGGGGTGAGGTTGAGTGGCACCGACTATGAGTCGGAAAGCCCCATTCCCATAGAGGAGACCATCCAGGTGGCTCAGGCGCTGGAGAAGCTGGGCTGCGATGTAATCGACGTATCGGGCGGTATGCATCAGCAGGGCGACTGTGAAACCGTACCCATGTACCACCCGTTGGCATTCAACGTGTGGGCCGCAGAGAGAATCAAGAAAACAGTCGGCATCCCAGTCATGGCGACCGGCTCGATTACATCTCCGGAGTTGGCCGAGCAGATCCTGGCGGAAGGCAAGGGCGACTTCATCGGCCTGGGAAGGCCTCTTATCGCTGATCCTTACTTCCCCCTTAAGGCGCAGGAGGGGCGTCCCGAGGATATACGCCCCTGCATCCGCTGCATGGAGTGTACCGACCGAGGCGTGACGATCGGCTACATAACGTGCACGGTCAACCCCACCACCGGCAGGGAAGGGGAACTGACGAAGATCATCCCCGCCGGCAATAAGAAGAAGATAGCGGTAATCGGCGGTGGGCCTGGAGGCATGGAGGCCGCCAGAGTCGCCGCCCTTCGCGGGCATGAGGTCACCCTCTTTGAGAAGAGGGACTTGGGCGGCTTGCTCATCGAAGCTTCCCTGCCCGACTTCAAGGCAGACTTGCGTCCACTCATCAAATACCAGGTGACCCAGTTGGAGAAGAACGGCGTGAGGGTCGTGCGGGAAGAAGCGTCCGCCCGCACGGTAATAGACGGCAAGTTCGACGCCGCGGTGGTCGCCACGGGAGCAGTCTATGCGCCACCGCCCAAGGTCCCCGGCGTGGATCTGCCCTTGGTGATGGGTTGCATGGACATCTTCCGCGGTGCGAGGACCGGTGATTCCGTGGTCGTCGTCGGCGGCGGTCTCGTCGGTTGCGAAGTCGCCCTGATGCTGGGCAAGCAGAACAAGAAGGTGACCATCACGACCAGGCAGACAAGTACCGCTCAAGGTCTTTCCATGGAGATGAAACGCGCCTTCGACAGATTGATCGCCGACATGGATGTGACCATCATCACCGGCGTCTGTCTGAACGAGATCACCGATGATGGTGTGCTAGTGAGCAACTGGAAAGGCAGGGAGGTCTTCTTGAAGGCGGACACCGTAGCGGTGGCGTGCGGCTTCCTGCCGAACCTCGCCCTCTGGGAGGAGTTGTCTCAGGTCCCGCAGCTTGAGGTCTATGCGATTGGAGACTGCGTGGAGCCACGTATGGCTTACGACGCGATCCACGAGGGATTCGCTGTTGGGTTTGAACTGTTGTGACAAGGACTCGATTCACGTGACAGGCAAGAGACTGCGCCATTCAGCTCAGAAGCGGTGGGAGTAAGACCATGAAGTATGTCGTAGGCGTCGATGTTGGAGGCACGTTCACTGACCTCGTTGCTATCGATGAACAGGGCCAGACGACTGTCATCAAGTCACCATCCACGCCAGCCAACCCTGGTATGGGCGTAGTCACCGCGCTCGAAAAATGTGCCGCAACTTTGGATATGAAACTCGAGGAGTTCCTGCCGGATGTGCTTCGCATCTGTCATGGAACGACCGTGAGCACCAACGCGATACTCACTCAGAGCGGCGCCAAGATAGGCATGCTGACCACCAAGGGCTTCCGCGACATAACGGACGTGCGCACGGGGATCAGGGAATACGGTTATGACTATGCCGTACCCCAGCCGACGCCACTTGCTCCGAGATACCTTCGGGTAGGCATCGAAGAGCGGATCAAGTGGAACGGAGAGGTCCATATACCACTCAATGAAGAAGAGGTTCGGGAGGCCGTGCGGTACCTGAAAGAACAGGGCGTGGAGGCTATTGCGATCTGTTTTCTCTGGTCTTTCAGGAACCCGGCCCACGAGCAGCGTGCGGCTGAGATCTGTAGGGAAGAGTGCCCTGGAATCTACATCACCTCCTCCGCTGATGTCCTACCGGAGGTCCGCGAGTACCGGCGTTTTAGCACGACGTGCATCAACGCCTATGTGGGACCTGCCCTGGCTAGATATATCACGTATCTCCTCGATGAGCTGCGGAAAGCAGGCTTCACAGAGGAGCTGCTGATCACTCAGTCAAGCGCAGGTGTGATGTCTCCCGAAATCGCGTGTGAGCAGGCGATGAGGACCGTTCTTTCGGGGCCCGCCTGCGCTCCGGCGGCCGGCGTGTATACGGGGCGGCTATATGGCATCGACGACCTGATAACCACCGATATGGGGGGTACGAGTTTCGATGTCACCCTCATCAAGGACGGGAAACCATGGATGACGGATGAGACCAAGGTGGCGCAGGTGTATGCCATCAGGTTGCCCATGGTCGACGTCTGGACAGTGGGCGCGGGAGGCGGAAGCATCGCTTGGCTAGGAAAAGGAAACTCGCTGCACGTGGGTCCGCAGAGCGCGGGAGCGACGCCTGGCCCGGCTGCCTATCTGAAGGGCGGGAGGGAGCCCACCACCACTGATGCCGACTTCGTGTTGGGTTACCTCAACCCAGACTTCTACCTTGGCGGGGAATTCCCGGTCAGCCTCGACCTGGCACGACAATCGATCAAGGAGAGGATCGCCGATCCCCTTGGAATCGATGTGGCCGAGGCAGCCAGGTCTATGGTGAAAATCCTCAATAGCGCCATGGTGGATGCTATCTCGGCAGTCTCGGTGAGGAGAGGCGAAGATCCCCGGAGATACACCATGGTAGCTGCCGGAGGAGCGGGACCGGTACACGCTCCGGCACTGGCCAGGGCGCTGCGGATGCGCAAAATAATCATACCGAGGCTCTCTTCTGTGTTCTGCGCAATGGGAGGCGTTATCTCCGACCTGCGGCATGACTTCGTTAGAACTGTGAACTGGCGAACCAACGTGGTGAGCTACGATGCGCTCAACCAGGTGTATGAAGAGCTTGAGCAAGAGGCTCATCAACTCCTCAAGAGGGAGGGCATCCCACTAAGCGATCGCTACTTCAAACGCACGGCCGACATGAGGTATGTGGGGCAGTTCCATGAGGTCGACGTCGATGTTCCTAATGAGAAGCTGGGAACGGAGCAGATGAAGGAAGTCATCACACATTTCAATGAGAAACACGAAACAATGTACGCCTACCGCGACACTGTTGAAACCGAGATCATGAACGTCAGGGTGGCCGGTTTCGGCCGAGTAGTCAAGATGTCTCTGAAAGAGTACCCGTATAGCAGTGAAGATGCTCGCATGTATCAAAAAGACACGCGGGACGTGTTCTTCGAGGAAGCGGATGGCTTTGTCGCGACCCCAATCTACGACGGTGACGCGATGCAATATGGTAATTCAGTGCACGGACCGGCAGTCATCGAACAGAAGATCACCACCATCGCTGTTCCCCCTGGATTCTCCATCGAAGTGGGTAAGTATGGCGACTACATAATGGAGGTCCCGGAATGAGCACCGCTGAGTTCAAATTCCAGTCGCATCCTGCTGACTTCGAGATTCTATATGCTGCTGTCAAGAACTTTACGCTCGAGATGGGCATCACCATGGAGAGGACGTCAAGGGCTCCTATCTACTTTGCCGCCCATGATTTCTCTACGGCCATCTTCGATAGAGACGGCTACCTGGTAACTCTGAGTGAGTACATTCCGATTCACATCTGTGCCGCATCGTTCGCGGTCAAGGCTGCCCTGAAGACCTTCGGAGATGACCTTCATCCCGGAGACATCATTCTGACGAATGACCCCTACACTCTGGACGCCGGCAATCACCTGGCAGACTGGTCGATCCTCGTCCCCGTGTTCTTCGAGGACAAGCTTTGGTTCTGGTCGGTCAACCGCGCGCACCAAATGGATACCGGTGGAGGTCAGACCGGTGCCTACAACCCCAACGCCCAAGACATCTTTGCCGAGGGAGTGCGGATACCACCCTTGAAGATATTCGAGGGAGGCAAGGTGAGGCAGGACGTCTTCGACTACGTGCTTGCCAACGTGCGTTTTCCTGAGTCCCAGCGGGGTGATCTCTGGTCGATGATTGGTTCGGCAAAGGTTGGCGAGAGACGTCTAGTTGGCCTGATGGACATGTGGAACGCTGAGACCATCGAGAAGTTTCTGACCGATCTGTATGCCTACACAGAATTCCTGATGCGGGAGGAGATCAAGAAGGTGCCTGATGGCACCTACTACGGCGAGACATACAGCGATGGTAAGCCCGGTGTAGGCCCGCCGGTCGCTCTGCGCTGCAAGACCACAGTCAGACATGACAGCATAACCATCGATCTCAGCGACACGGATCCCATAATCGACTATTACATCAACAGTACAGTTGCAAACACTTATAGCAGCGTATTTGTTGCCCTTATGACCTCTATTGGGAGGACCATTCAGTACCGCTCTGAAGGAGTTATGAAAGCTGTTGAGATCATTACCAAACCGGGTACCCTGGCCCATGCAACGTATCCTGCTCCTGTCGGTCTCTGCACCCTGTACGTTGCAAAACAGCTGATAGAAGTCGTCTGGGACTCACTGTCCAATGTTACTCCTGAGAAGATCCCGGCTGGATGGGCGGGCTTCGCGGGGTTCACCATCAGCGGCGTCGATCCCAGGCGGAACGAGGGCTATGCCACCCCCGATTTCTTGGCCAACACGGGTGGCGCCGGAGCCATTTGGGGAACGGACGGATGGCATGCTGGATCGAGCCCTATCTCTGCCGGCGGCCTCACCTTTCCAGAGATCGAGATCTGTGAGTCGATCTATCCCGCCCTGTGGACGAAATGGGAGCTTACGCCCGATTCGGCGGGACCTGGGAGATGGCGGGGGGGATGCGGCATGGAGAGTACCTTTGTGCTGGAAGCGGATGCGATGTACCTGTGTCACCAAGGGGAGCATTTCACTACGCTTCCGTCCCCCGCTGTCGCGGGTGGCTACCCTCCTCCTGACTTCAGTAAGCAGGTTTTCTACCGTCAGAATGGCACTGTCGAAGAAGGTGGAGGGCAGTACTACGTTTTGAACCGAGGCGAAGAACTTCAGTGTTTGTGCCAGGGTGGATGTGGTGTTGGTGATCCTCTGGAGAGAGATGTTCTCAGCGTGTGTGAGGACGTGCGTAACGAATTCGTATCCGTGGACAGGGCAGCAGGAGACTATGGCGTCGTTCTTGATCCCACTACTTTGGAGGTGGACAATGAATCGACGCTGAAGCTCAGAGAGAGGGGGGGGATGTCGACCTGATGGGGTGGGGTGCAAGGGTCCCAATCGATGTAAGAGCTGCCAACTCGGGGAGGTTTGTTTTACGGGCATCGTTGTGGGATGAGCAGTGCGTCCGGGCTGTCCACGGGGAAGCCACCTTATATAAGAATGGGGAAGGACATGTCGACTGAAGAGAATCGCCCTACCGAAAACTCGAGTTCATTGAGGAGCCGGACCGTTAGCCGCCGAGAGTTCCTGAAGGTCGCCGGCATCGCCGGGGCCGCGCTGGGGGCAGGCGCCGGCCTAGGCGGCCTACTGACCGCGTGCGGCGAGGAAGAAACCACCACCACGACGGCGGGAGCGAGTACCACGACGACGGCGGGAGCGAGTACCACGACGACGGCGGGAGCGAGTACCACGACGGTCAGTACCGCCGCTGAAGTGGGCCGGGAGATCAAGATCGGCTTCGTCGAGCCGGTGACCGGGCCGTTGGCGCCGTTTGGCGTACCCAGCGCGTACTGTAGGGACCGCTTCGAGGAGGCCGTCGCGGACGGGTTGGTCTGTGGTGACGGCAAGAACCACCCGATCAAAGTCATCAGTGTAGACACTCAGTCCGACACGAACCGGGCCTCCCAGGTGACGGCAGACCTGATTCTGAACGACAAGGTCGACATCGTCACCGCTGCCTCGACGTCAGATGTGGTCGAACCGTCGGCCGATCAGTGCGAGGCCCTGGGGATGCCCTTCATATCGACGGACGACCCATGGGAGCTTTTCGTCTTCAACCGCGGAGGCGACCCGGTCGCGGGGTTCAAGTGGACGTACCATGTCTTCTGGGGCATCGAGGATCAGCCCCCGAGCTTCATGGACATGTGGACTCACATCGAGACGAACAAGGTCGTGGGAGGGCTGTGGTCCAACAGCGCCACAGGCAACGGGATCAGGCCGATATGGACGGAAATACTGGCCGAGAATGGGTACACACTAGTCGACGGGGGGGCCTTTCCCGAGAATATGGAGGACTTCAGCTCCATCATCTCCATGTTCAAAGAAGGTGGGGTAGAGATCATCGAGGGTGGTATTACCAATATTCCGGACTGGACCAATTTCTGGAAGCAGGCCGTTCAGCAGGGACTCAGGGACCAACTGAAGATCGCGACTATCGGTGGAGCCCTCCTCTTCCCAGACACGGTTGAATCACTCGGGGAAATCGCCTACGGACTGAGCTCTGAGAATTGGTGGACACCGCGGAATCCGTACAAGCTGTCCCTCACCGGCGAAACCTGTCAAGAGTTCGCCGACGAGTTCGAAAGACGCAACAATCGTCAGTGGTCTCCTCCTCTGTTGCACATTATCGTGCTGGAGATCGCGGCCGACGTGTTCAAGAGGACCGCAGACCTCGATGATAAAGAGGCTGTCCTTGCGTCGCTCAAGACCACCAAACTTGAGGATAGCATTGTCGGCCCGGTCGACTTCACTGCCCCGGTGCAGATGGGCACTCTGCACCCGACACCCAACGTGGTCAAGTCGCAGCAGGCGGGTATCCAGTGGGTCAAAGGTGAGAAGTGGCCCTTCGACATGCGCATTTGCAGCAATGTGCGCGCTCCCCTAGTTCCGGTGGAGAGTAAACTGCTGCCGCTGCAAGAGTTCTATTGATGCGAAAGCTGTGCGGGCGGGCAGCGACCCGTTCGCCGAGGACGAAGGGCTTCCAGACATCTCTCTCGAGATAGGAGCTCGGGATAGCGCTTGATCTGGAAGTCCTTCGTCGCTCTAACTCGTGGGCGGCATCCGGCGGGGCCGGCGCTCGCCGCGGCTGGCTATCCCGGCCCTCTGCGGCGAAGTCACTTCGCCCGCCTGGCTCGTTGCGGATACGCTAGATCGCGCCGGAATCCAAGAGCAAGCGCCAAAACATAGTTCACACAAAGAGCGGAGGCACTCCAATGAAGTTATACGTTCTCGACTGCGGCCAGATCTGGGTGGAGAAAGGGTTTCTCTGGCACTTCGGCGACCAGACCCTTACCGGCAAGGAATACGAGGCGGGGCCCTTCGGCATCCGCAACTGCCAGTACTTCATCGACCACCCCAAGGCCAAGATCGTCTTCGACCTGGGCTTCACCAAGGAGGACTGGCGCGGGTTCGTCGGCTTCCCCCACCGCAAAGGTCCGGAGGGCGTCCACTTCGCACAGGCCCCCGACCAGAACCCCATCGCTCAATTGGCCAAGATCGGGGTGAAGCCCGAGGACGTCGACTACGTGGTCATCTCCCACCTTATGAGCGAGCACGCCGGCTACCTGCCCGCCTTCGCCGGCACCAAGGCCAAGATAGTCGTGCAAGAGCAGGAGAGGGACTACGCCGACCGCATCGGAGTGCCGCCCCGGCTGGGAGATGAGCCGGCTGTGGAGCAGTTCCACTCTTGGATGTACATGCGTAAGCTCTACGAAGTGCCCGGCCTCGACTTCATGTACATCAACGGTGACTACCAACTGGTGGGCAAAGACGTAGAGATCCTGTCCCTGCCTGGGCACACTCCCGGGTTCCAGAACGTCATGGTCCGTCTTCCCAAGACCGGTCCCGTCTTCCTCTCCGCGTGTGAGACCCGAGGCATGTACTATGACATCCCCGTCAACGGATACGCCCCCGGCATTCCCCATGCCTTCACCTGGTCGGCGGCCGGGGAGCTGCACAGCTTCAAGCGAGTGCTGAAGCTGGTGGAGCAGGAAGAGGGCCAGATCTTCTTCGGCCACGACCTGGAGCAGTTCCTCAGTCTGAAGGCGGCACCGGAGTTCTACGACTGAGCCGCATGATTGAGCTTGAGTTCTTGGTCTACATACTTGCGAATATGGCGGTCACAATGTCTCGCAGGCCAAGCGCCTGAAAGACGCCCGGCTTCTCCCCGTCGGCTGGGCGCAATACGGGAGCGAGGAGCAAGCGCGGACGAGCGCGGACCGAGGAATCTGATGGCCGAATATGGTTGACGAGCTCTGGCCGAGCATCTTTCGAATGGAGGTTCCCCTTCCCGGAAATCCCCTGAAGGCTGTGAACTCCTACCTCGTTCGCGGCACCGATCGCTCGCTGCTGATTGACACCGGCATGCATTGCCGTGAGTGCCTTGCGGCCATAGAGACGGGGCTGAGCGGACTCGGGATTCCGATAGAGCGTGTCGATTTCTTTCTCACCCACTTCCATCCAGATCATATCGGACTCGTGCCGGAGTTGGCGCAGGATGGCGCCCGGGTTTATATCAGCCGTCCGGATGCCGCAATCATTCAGGAGCCAGAGAAGTGGAAGAGCCTGGCTGGCGAAGCGCTTCTCAACGGCCTTCCCAAGAAGGATGTGCGGGCGGTCATGGCGGAATTCCCCGCTCGCAGCCGCCTTGGTGTGCCGACTTTGGGATTCACCCTGTTGGGGGACGGCGAGCGGCTCTCCTGCGGACCGTACGTCTTCACGTGCATTGGGACCCCGGGACACACACGGGGTCACCTTTGTCTCTACGAGGCTCGGGCGAGGATTCTATTCTCAGGAGATCACGTGCTGGGCGGCATTACACCCAACATTTCCGGATGGTCGTATGAGGGTGACGCCTTGCGCGACTACCTGGACAGCCTCGACAAAGTGGACCAGTATGAGACCGACTGGGTGTTTCCCGGACACCGGGCGCTTTTTCGGGACCTGGGGCGGCGGATCTACCAGATAAAGAGACATCACGAGGCGCGCTTGGATGAGGTCCTCTCGGTCCTTGCCAATGGGCGCCAGACAGCTCTTGAAGTGGCTTCACGGATGACTTGGGGAATCCGTTCGTCGAGCTGGGATGCCGTTCCCTCTCTACAGAAATGGTTCGCGGGGGGGGAGGCGCTGGCCCATCTCGAGTATCTGCGCGGTCAGGGGCGAGCTAACAGAGAAGTGCGCGAAGATAAGGCTTTGTTCGGCCTGACGTGAATCGTGGCAATCGGCGCGGAGAACCTTCCACCGTGGTTGGTCTCTGAGCCGACTTCGAACCCTGTGCGCGATCGGTGCAGATCGTAGAGTGCTGACGCTGCAAGTCGCGCGGGAGGGAGTGTGAAGAGTGAGAGTCCTCGTTCTGAACTGCGGCAGCTCATCGATCAAGTACCAACTTCACGATGCCGCCACTCACGGCACGCTGGCGCGAGGCCTGGTCAGCCGCATCGGGGAGGAAGGTTCGCGGATCGACGCCCAGACGGGAGACCTGAAGCAGAGCCGGGAGATGGCCATCCCCGGCCACGGGCGGGGACTCGAGTTGATCCTGGAGTCTCTCCTCGATCCGCAAGCGAAAGTACTGAAGGACGTGTCCGAGATCTCGGCGGTCGGCCATCGCGTGGTGCACGGGGGGAGTTTCTTTAGCGCCCCTGCTCTCCTGACCTCGGAGGTGATTGCAAAGATCGAAGAGTGCGCTCCTCTGGCGCCCCTGCACAACCCGCCGATCCTGCTAGGCATAGGCGAGTCGCTTCGCATTCTCCCGGACACTCCCCAAGTCGCCGTTTTCGACACGGCATTCCATACCACCATCCCAGCAGAGGCGCATGTGTATGCATTGCCGTACGAGTACTACGGCGCCTATGGAGTGCGGCGCTACGGCTTTCACGGCATATCCTTTCAGTCGGTCAGTCAGAGAACGAGCGCCTTGCTCGGCGGCAGGCTGTCCGAACTCAGGGTCGTGATCGCTCACCTGGGAAACGGGGCGAGCATCACGGCCGTCAATGGCGGCAGATCCGTCGACACCAGCATGGGAATGACACCGCTCGAGGGCTTGGTGATGGGCACCAGGCCAGGAGACCTCGATTCTGGGGTCATCCTGTTCATGATGCGGCAATTGGGGCTTTCGGCTGGCGATGTTGATCGCGTCCTCAACAAGGAAAGTGGCCTGTTGGGCGTATCGGGCATCGGCAACGACATGCGCGACGTGCTCGCACAGGCGGCGACGGGCGACAAGCGCTGTCAGCTGGCGCTTGCCCTGTATTCGTATCGGGTCAAGAAATACATCGGCGCGTATGCGGCCGCGATGGGCGGTCTCGACGCGGTGGTGTTCACCGCCGGGGTGGGCGAGAATAGCCCGGAGATCCGGGCGGCGGTGTGCGAGGGCCTATCCTTCCTTGGCATCGAACTGGACGCCGACACCAATGTCGGTGTGCGGGGGGTGGAGTGCGACATCAGCGCCGCGGGTTCGAGAGTACGCGTTCTGGTTGTGCCCACAGATGAGGAACGCTTGATCGCTGAAGAGACTGTTGCCGCGTTATGCCGATGCCCCTCATAAGAGCGACTCGGACGATTCTGGCCTTCAACTGCGGCAGGTCTTCCTTGGGCTCCAAGGGCTAAGAGGTTGGCGAACGGCTGCACCCGCAAACGATCTTCTCGGCCAAAGTACATCGAGTGGGCGTCACGAGCAGCGATCCATCATTTCTGCAATGCGAGACTGGGGAAACCACCGAGAAGACGGCGCTCCCGCTTCCGGACCGTCGTACCGCTGTGCGCCGCGTCCGGGAATACCTGCAGACGAACGGCCTGACGCTCGATTGGATCGGGCATCGCTTCGTGCATGTCTCTTCCCAGGCCATGTCTGGGTTTGTGCCGGGCGACGGTCCGTCCGGTCATCTAGGGCAGGACCCGCTCCAGAAACCCCGAGATGAGTTCCCCCACCTCTTGAGCGTACGGGCCCTCCAGCAGCTCGGTCCCGTGCTCGTCGCCAGGGAACAGCTCGAGTTCGGCCTCGCTACCGGCCAACTCCTTCAGCTGTCGCGCGCCGTCCGCGCCCGCGTCATCCTCGGCCGCGATGAACAATAGGGGGACGGTGAGCTTCGGGACCGCCTTCTCCGCCGACAGGCCTTTGAACTCCACCGGAGCTGACAGCGTGGCCACCCCGGCTATCGGGGCGGGAGCCGGGGTCTGCGACGCGGCGATCAGGCTGGCCGTGCCGCCCATGGACGCTCCGATCAGGCCGACGCTGGTTGCTCCGGCTCGGGCCAGCTCCACGATCGCCGCCGCCACGTCCTTGTCGACGAGGTCTATCTGCTTGGTCCCCTCGGAATCCCCGTAGCCGCGGAAGTCGAACGTTAGGACCAGGTAGCCTTCCCGGGCCAGTCGCTCGGCCGTCGGGTACCAGCTCGTCTGATCGGCCGGATACATATGAGCCAGGACCACTCCCGAGGTTCCCGAGCCGAACAGTTGCCCGCTCAGGGTGACGCCATCCTCGGTGGTAAAACTGACGGTTTCGGGTGCGCCTACGTCAGAGGCGGTCGAGGTCGAGCTGGTCTGGGCAGCGCTCGCCGTAGTGGATGTGGAGCCGTCACTGCCGCAGGCGACGACAGGGCCTGCGCAGGCGACGGCGAGAGCGCAGGCAAGAATGACGAGAAGCTGGAAGAGACGTTCTTTCATCGCGTGCTGCATGAGGACCCTCCGCGTCTTGTTGAATGGTAGCGCGAAAACCGTACCGGGCAAGTGGCGCCGGTCGCGCCATCCGACAACCGGCCTTCCTGTCGGGGCGCCGCCCGGCATGATGCTCTCCCTTGAAGGGCATTCCCTTGGCTGATAGGGTTCGCTGCGAGGCACAGCATGCCCGGTGGGCGGATCGACGAAAAGGGGGACAGGTGGCCAGGTTACCGGGCAAGGTCGCGGTGATCACCGGAGCCGCTTCGGGAATCGGTCTGGCGGCCACGAAGCTCTTTGCCCGAGAAGGGGCGAGCGTGCTCGCCATCGACTTGGAGGCCGATGCCCTCCAGAAAGCGGTTGCGGACCTGGGTCCCAGCGTCTGGCCCTTCGTCGCCGACGTCACCGACGAGAGCCGGATGAGCCAGGCCATGGCAGAGGCCGTGGCGGCTTTCGGCGGCATCGACATCGCTGTGGCCAACGCCGGCATCTTCGGCGCGCAGGCCCCGATCGAGGACTATCCGATCGACAACTTCGAGCGGGTCATGCACGTGAACGTCACCGGCGTGCTCGTCACCATCAAGTACGCCGCTCCCCATATCGCGAAACGCGGCAGCGGAAGCATCGTCATCACCTCTTCGGTGGGGGCGATCATCGGGAACGAAGGCGCTTCTGCCTACACGGCCAGCAAGCACGCTTTGACCGGGATCATGAAGGTGGCTGCCCGAGAGCTGGCCCCGAAGAACATCCGGGTGAACACCGTGAATCCCGGTCTGGTCGACACTCCCATGATGAGGGTCGTCGAAGCCAGCGTATGCCCCGAAGACCCGCTGCGCGGCCGGGCCATTCTGCAGTCGGCCACCTACCTCAGACGCTTCGTGCAGCCTGAAGAAGTCGCAGAGCTCATGCTCTTCTTGGCGTCCGATGCCGCCATCAACTGCACCGGTGGTATCTACATGATCGACGGGGGCATGCAATACGGGGGAGGCCACGAGTAAGTGCGACCTGTCGAACGTTGAGGGGCTGAGCCCCGGCGGTATATCAAGGTGAGCTGGAGCCTTATACTGGAGGTCTCGGACAGGAGACCCTTGGCCTATAAATAACCGTGGGCTGCAGCACCGGCCATAAGTGTCTGCATGGTTGTCTCGCTAGGCGTTCCCCGGGTCTGCTCGTCTACCAGGCTGTGGAGCAGCACCTCGAGGCCGCCCGGCATCCCCTGCTGCGACGGGTCGAGGATGGCCTGAGCCTGCTTGGATGCTCCGTTGGGGTCGCCGGCCACCACATCGAGCCCGAGTAGCGTCCAGCGAGCATGCCACTCGAAGGGGCAGCGAGGCGACAAGCGCTCAAACTCGGAAAGGGCCTTCTCAGCCAGGGTCCTGGCCTCCCCCAGATCGCCTGCCCGCCAGGCGACCCAGGAGAGGTTGCCGCGGGCCTGGGCACCGTACCGGACGATGGGCCTTTCCCCGACGAGGGAAAGCGTCTGCAATGCGTTCGTTCGAGTCGCCTCTACCTGCCCTCGCAGGCGCTCCCAGATCCCCAGGGCCCACAACGCCTGCAGCTGAAGGGTCACGTCTTGAGTCTCTCGGGTGAGTTCCCAGTGCCGGCTGAGGTGCCTGCCGGCCTGCTCTCGGTGATCAGGCGAAAGCACGAGGGTCATGGCCATGGCTCCCTCGGCGGCGAACAGGTCGTGAGGCGAGCCCGTTGCCCGGTAGCTTTCAGCCAGGCGCTCGGCGAGTGACACCGTCTCTTCAGTGGGTACGAAGCGATGGCGCCTCAGACTCACCAACCAGGCGATGAGGTCCAACTGGGCCTTCTGCTTGAGGGTTCCGTGCTTCCCGATCGCTTGGCTGATCTCGGCGGCGACGTCCTCCAGTTCGTCGAGCTCGGCGTCGTAGAACGGGGGAAGGGCCTGCTCCAACTGGACGTCGATCCATTCCTGCCACCAGTCGGGCCCTCTCTGCTCGTCCGGCCGCCCCAGGAGCACGCGCGCCTCCATCAGGCCCGTCTCTGCTTGTGTGTGGCGTCCGCTAGCCTCCAGCCAGAACGTTTGCTCCCGCTTGAGACGCGCCTGCCACACTGTCTCCTCGGCCGGTATCCTGCGGGCGGCTTCCCGACCCGCCTCGATCGCCCTGTCGAGGTCCCCGGCGGCACCGTACGTCCTGGCCAGGTCTTCGTAGACACGTCCGACCATGCGCCTGTCTCTTCGCGGCGTGCCCTCAGGTAGGTCTTCCAGGAGAGCGAGCGCGCTCTGCCACTGCGCACAGGCTTCTTCCCAGGCGCAGCGAGCTGCGGCTGACGTTCCGGCCCGGATGCAGTAGTCCACGGCCTTCTCCCCACACCCGGTGCACACGCCCATTGCGAAATGGTGAGCCAAGACAGGCGAGTGGAGGTCGAGGTCGTTTTGGTGGAGGTTCTCCAATACCAAGCCCACCTCGGCGTGCAGCATCGCACGCTCCCGCGGGGGGATCTCGTCGTAGATCACGTCGCGAAACGCGCTGTGGACGAAACGATAGCGGTCGGGATGATCCCGCTGAGGCACCAGCAAGTGGGCGCTCAGAGCTTCGGCCAACCGCTCTGGCAGCCGCTCGAGGGGCGTATCCAGGACTCCCGCGAGCACGGAGCTCCCAAAGGCTCTCCCGATGACACTGGCCGCGTCGAGTGCCTCCCGGCAGGTGGGGGAGAGCCGGGCCAGACGCTTGAGGACCACGTGGCGGACCCCTTCCTCCTTCTCCAGGTGTACGGCGCCTACAGGTGAACCGGGGGGCTGGCCATGGAGAAGGAGGAGACGGACGAGCTGGGTGAGCAAGAACGGGTTGCCTTCGGTCTGGCGGTAGATATCGGCGGCCGATTCGGGACTCACTTCGTCGTAGCAACAAAGCTGAACGAAGCGGTCCACGTCCCGTCTCGACAGCGGCTGCAGGGGCAGGACCACCGCCGAATCGCTGCGGACCAGGTCCGCCATCAGGTCGGTGAAGACCGGGCCCTGTGTGGCCTCCGACGGCCTGTAGGTGAGGACAAGCATCAAGGGGGCTTCGCGTAGGGACCCCAGCAGGTGCTGCAAGGCGCGAAGGGTGGATGTGTCAGCCCAATGCAGATCGTCGATGATCAAGCAGAGAGGTCCAGCCTCGGCGTGTTCCTGTACCGATGCCGCGAGTCTGTCGAACAGATGCAGGCGGGCGAGGTCGCCCTGAGCGGGGGAGATCGCCCTTTCCAACGGCCTGGGGGAGAATACCGGTCCTCGGTGACCGGCGGCTCTGTGGCCCGCGGCCTTGGCCCGTGGCCGCGGGCCCCCGGCCCCGTCCGCGGCTGCGCTGGGGCCGACTGCGGCATCCTCGCGCTCCCACTGTCGCACGATCTCTAGCCACGGTTCGTACGGCTGCGCAGCCGGGGTGTCCCGGCATCGGCCCCAGTAGGTCCGGGCTCCCAAGTCCCTGGCGTAACCGGCGAATTCGTCGGCGAGCCGGGTCTTTCCGATGCCGGCTTCGCCCACGATGACCCCCACCTGGACCCATCCGTCCATCGCCGCCGCTATCGCGTGGCGCAGTGCATCCATCTCTCGTTCGCGCCCCGTGAAAGGCAGCCTGCCCGGATCACAGACGGCGCTGCGCACGGCTGGTCGAGCAGGCTGAGTGGATGCGGATCGGTCTGCGCTCAGAACTACCAATCGGTAGCCGACGTTCCAGACGGTCTCGATGCAGGGGACCTCCGCGGTGCTTTCGGCCGCGCCTTCCGCGGCAGCCGCCCTCAGCTTCTTGCGGAGGTTGCCGATGTGGGTGGTCACCACCCGGGGTTCGGCGTAGTCATAGCCCCAGACCAGATCGATGAGATGTTGGCGGCTCCACACTCTGCCCGGTTGGCGCGCAAAAACGCAGAGCAGCTCGAATTCCTTGGACGTGAGGTCGAGAGCGGTCCTATCCACGTGAGCTGTGTGGCAGCGCAGGTCGATCAGGAGAGTACCGGCCACGAGGGATTCGGCGTCCTCTGGCGGCCCCCGCCGCTCGCGGAGAAGGGCCTCTATCTGTCGCACCAGCGTACCGAAGGTCAGGTCGGTATCCGGGCGGGAGAGCACAAGGACGGGGATACGACTCCGTGCCGCGAGGTCCACGATACGCCCGGTCTCGTGGTGGCCCAAGGCGGGGCTGTGGACGACCACGATGTCCGGAGGGCTGCGCTCGAGGTACCGGGTCACCGCCGGTCCGCTGTCTGCCCAGGTGACGGAATAACCCGCGCGCTTCAAGCTGCCACCGATCGGTTCCTGGGGCTCACGGCGCGCGACCACCAGCACGCGCGTCGTAAGAGACTGACCGACCGGCCGACTCATGATCCACCGCCAGCTTCCCCTCATCCCGTGCCTGGGACTCCGGCGTCCTCTCCGGACCATTAGGGGAGATGTAATTCCAGTCTAGTCCTCTGCGACCGGCTTGTCACTCGCGAGACACGGAGGCGCGCGCGGGTCTTTCCGCGCCTCTGTCACCCGCTCGCAGGGAGTCCTGGGGGCTCAGCTCTCTGGATGCAAGACCAGCTTGCCCATCACCTCGCCCGCTTCGATCATCTCGTGGGCCCGGCGCGCCTCAGAGAGCGGCAGCACCTGGTAGATCGGGGGCTTCAACTTGCCCTCGGCCATGAGTCCCAGCACCTGCTCTTTGACCTTGCGGAAACCGGCGGGATCGGTGTCGTGCACGTGGATAGAGAAGTAGCGGATGCCATAGCAGTACTCACACCGGCTCTGGAGAATGTGGATGATGTCCTTGTCCTCGGGATAGCCGCCCAGATAGTTGTAGAGGATGATCTGCCCATAGGTGGCCAGCATGTCGAACTGACGGCAGAACTCCGGGCCGGCCACTTGGTCGTAGACGTAGTCGACACCTCGGCCGCCGCTGAGTCTCTTGACCGCCACCACGTCGCTCTCGGCTTTGTGGTTGAAGACTGTCTCGACGCCCAGGCTCCTCAAGTAGTCGCACTTGACGTCGGTGCTGGCGCTGGCGATGATGTTCATCTTGTTGAGTTGGGCCAGTTGGATGACGGCGGTGCCCACGCCGCCGGCCGCTCCCCCGATGTAGAGGGCCTGGCCCTCCTTGGCCTCGACTATCTGATGCAGGAGTCCCCAGGCAACGAAGTAGTTGTAGGCGGCGGCAGCCGCGTCGAAATCGGTCCCTTCGGGAATGGGCACCACATCGTCGGCGATGACCGCCATGTATTCGCTGTAGGTACCGTAGCAGGCCATGTGAAGCACGTGCACCGGTTGGCCGATCGTGAGGCCGGTGACACCCGGGCCGAGGGCCTCGACGCGGCCGGCCATCTCGTAGCCCAAGGTGACGGGGAAGGGGCAGGTGAGCCACTGGCAACGACCGGTGCGCACCCGCCAGTCGGCCTTGCAGACGCCGGCGGAGACCAGCTTCACCAAGACCTGGCCCTCCGTGGGCACAGGCATGGGCAGGTCGACATACTTCAGTACTTCGGGTCCACCGAATTGCTCGAACACGACTGCTTTCACGGGTCTGTTCTCCTCCTGTAGACGATCCATCCAGATGTTCGCGCGCCGAGAGCGATCCTGCAAGGAAGTCCTTAGCCGGCCGACTCCTTGGGCAGGAAGAAGGCCACTATCACCACTCCTAGGGCAGGGACGGCTGCGAGAGCCATGGCCGTTCTCATGCCGAGAGCCTCGGCTGCCGGTCCGGCCGCGTAAGCGAACACGGCGCCGCTGACGATCACCACTAGCGTGATGATGGAGAACACCAATCCGGAGAACTTCTCCGGGAAGCGGTACATGTAGCTGGTCAGCATGGGATAGGCGGCCGCCGCCCCCAGGCCGGTGAGAAAGACACCTACCTCCGAGACCGCGAACACCGGCACCAGGGCCGTCAGCAGGATGAACACAGCCATCAGACCGGAAGACACGGCGAGGAGGGTTGAGGCCGCCATCCGCCGGGCCACGGGTACCGATAGGAAGCGGCCTGTCATGATGCCCGCGAAGAACACCGACAACGCGACGGCCGCCGTTCCCTGGCCGGCTCCGAACGCCTCCACCTGGAACTCGGCCAGCCAGATGTTGAGGATGTGCTCGGCTCCGATGTAGAGGAACATCGCGAGCAACAGGAGCGCGAGGAGACCCGGAGCGAAGGCGACGGCCTCCCGCACGTGCGCCCAGCGCAGATTCTCGCGGCCCGGGACGTCCGCCAGCGGGAGCACGGTGACGACGGCCGAGATGAGGAGCGCGAAAGCGGCTTCGGCCAGGAAGACCCATCGCCAGCCGGCGCCCAGCGCCAGGGCCGCGCCGATGGCGAGCGGAGCCACAACCACCCCCAGGGAAAAGAAGGTCAGGATGAGGAGCATCGCCCTCTTGGCCGCGTGCTTCGCATAGGACCCTATCCAGATCACGGGGATGAAGAGAGGGATGGTCGCGGCCGCGCCCACCACCACCAGGGCACCCACCAACGGGCCGAGACTGTGCACGAAGAGGCCGGCGATCCCGAGGCCCGCGGCCTGAAGGAACGCGGCCCCCACCACCAGCAATTTGAGGGGCACTCTTCCGAGGAAGAGGTTCAGCAGCAGGAGGGCGAGCACTCTGCCCGCGGCGTACCCTGCCGCCAGGAGTCCTCCCTGCGAGAGAGGGATCCCGAGGTCGCGGATGATGGGGTCGAGCACCGGTCCCAGCGAGATAAGGATGGTCCCGGAGAAGAAGGTGATGGGGAAGAGGTAGGCGAGGGAGTGGGGTGGAGGCGCCGGATCCGCGGTATGGGCTGTCATACTGCAGATGTTCTCGCGTGGAGCGCGATCGCGCAAGGACCGCGCGCCGGCCACGGCCGGCGCGGGCACCGGGCGCCCTCTGCGCCGGGGCGCATCTTGCGCCCCGGCGGTCGCTTCGGCGCTGGAGTCGAACGACGAAGGCGGGTAGAATCGGCAGGGGTCCGTGTCCATCCCGCGGGCTTGGCGGAGGGTCGCGTCGCTCGCAGAGTCGCAGGAGTCGAAGTCAACGTCGCAAGAAGGAGCGTGCGGGTGAAAAAGAAGACGTATCCGCTCTACTACGCCGGTCAGAAGGCCAAGTACGCGCGCTCGGTGGTCGTGGGCGACCTGGTCTTCGTGTCCGGCGCCACCGGCCGCAGTCTCGAGACGGGCGACTTCACCTCCGACGATATCAAGGAGCAGATGACCGTCGCCCTGGACAACATCCGCGGCGCCCTCGAGGAATGCGGGAGCTCCATGGACAACATCGTGAAGACCGTCATCTACCTCAAACGCTTGGAAGACTACGCGGTCATGCGGGCGACCGAGGAGGAGTACTACCGGAAGTACGCTCCGAGTCTCGCGGAAGAGCCCCCGGCCAGTACCTTCATGCAGCCGCTGTCGCTGGCCCGTCCCAACATGCTGATCGAGATCGACGTGGTGGCCTGTCTGAACGACGAGTGAGCGAGATCGGTCGGTCGGGCGGCATCGGCCCGACGGCTGTGCTTCGGGGAGTCGAGGATGGAGGGCCGATGACGCAAGAAGAGGGTGTGCGCATCCACCGGATGGGCGCGTGGTCTCCGGGACCGGGCTGCCATGGCGGGTGTGGGCTGGAGTTCCACGTAGAAGACGGAAAGGTCGTCAAGGTCGAGGGCGACCCAGACCATCCCTGGTACCACGGCCGGGTGTGTCCGAGGGCGCTGGCCATGACCCAGTTCATCTACCACCCGGACCGCCTGCGCCACCCGCTCAAGCGGGCAGGGGAGAGGGGCGAGGGCAAGTGGCAGGAGATCTCCTGGGAGGAGGCCTTCGCTACCTGTGAGGCCCGCCTGCGGGAGATAGCCGAGAAGTGGGGTCCCGAGTCGGTGGTCTTCTCCCAGGGGACCGGCCGGGACGTCGGCGGTCCCATCGTGATGCTGGCCTACGCCTACGGCAGTCCCAACTGGACCATGTGGGGCCTCTCCGGGCACTCCTGCTTCACTCCGCGGCTGGCGGCCGGGTACGTGATCCAGGGCGACTTCACCTTTCCCGATTACTCGCAGTTCCTGCCCGACCGCTACGAAGACCCTGCTTATGTGCCGCCCAAGTGCCTCGTCATGTGGGGCCGGTCCCTCGGCCGGGGCTGCGCCGACCACTACACGGCCGACCACTGGGTGATCGACGTACTGCGACGGGGAGCCAAGCTCGTCGTCGTCGACCCGCGGGAGAGCTGGATCGCCACTCGGGCCGACCTGTTCCTCAAGATACGGCCCGGCACCGACAACGCCCTGGCCCTGGCCTTGTTGAACGTGCTCGTCACTGAGGACCTGGTGGACCGGGCCTTCATCGATCAGGTGGTGTTCGGGCTACGACCAGATGGTCGAGAGGGTGCGCGAATTCCCGCCCGAGTGGGCGGAACCTATCACCTGGGTGCCGGCGGAGAAGATCCGCGCAGCGGCTCGCCTCTACGCGGCGAGCCGCCCCGCCGGCATCGAGGTGGGCCGTCCGGTAGAAGGTGCGGCCGAAGGCACCCAAGCGACCATGAACATCCACCGGCTCATCGCCATCGCGGGCAACCTGGACGTTCCCGGCGGCAACGTCATCTGCAGGTCCGCCTACGGCGTGGCCACCTATCCTTTCTCCACCGAGGAGGTGGTCCGGCTCTACGGGCCGGACCTTCACGCCAGACTGACCGAGAAGCGGGTCGGGGCGGACAAGTATCCCCTTGTCAGGAACTTCCGGGCCTGGGCCCAAGAGGACAGCCTGATCGAGCAGATGGAGACCGGCCGGCCTTACGAGATCCACGGTTTGTGGATGCAGGCGAACAACCCTCTGGCCAACCAGGCCCAGGACGTCCGCCGCCACTACGAGGCCGCCAGGAAACTGGATTTCAACGTGGTGGTCGACCTGTTCATGACCCCCACGGCCCAACTCGTGGCCGATGTTGTCCTCCCCGCCGCCAGCCTGCCCGAGAAGGATTCGGTCTACTGTATCGGCGCCCCGCTCAACGCCATCTACAAGATCATCGACGTCCCGGAGTGCAAGTCCGACTGGGAGATAGTCTTCACCTTGGCCAAGCGCCTGAATCCCGAGGCCGTGCCCTGGGACAACGTCCGGGATATGCTCTCCGAACGGATCCAGGCCTCCGGGTATTCGTTCGAGCAACTTGCCGAGAAGGTCTGGGATCTCGCCCCTGAGGGCCACCCCTGCGGCAGTCACCCCTATCGCAGGTACGAGGCCGGGCTTCTCCGCCCGGACAGGTCGCCGGGATTCCGCACTCCCACCGGCAAAGTGGAGCTCTGCTGCTCCAGCTACGCCGAGTGGGGCTACGACCCGCTCCCCTACTTCAGGGAAGTCGAGCCCCAGAGCGAGGAGAAGACGCCCGAGATCTTCAAGGACTACCCACTCATCATGATGACCGGGCGACGTTCGCCCGTGCTCTTCCACAGCGAGCACCGGCAGATCCCCTGGCTCCGGGAATGCGACCCCGACCCGCTGGTGGAGATCAGCCCCGAGACCGCGGCCGAGAAGAACATCAAAACCGGAGACTGGGTGCTCATCGAGGGCACCATGGGGGCGTTCAAGAGGAAAGCCAAGGTCACTCCCATGATCGATCCCCGCACGGTGATGGTTCCTCACGCCTGGTGGCTGCCCGAAGAGAAGGACGGTGGCTTGAACCCCTACAGAGTTTGGGATCTCAACTGCAACCAACTGATCCCCATGGGCTACAACGATTCCTCCGGCTTCGGGGGCGGCCCCCTGTCGTACATGCTGGTGAGAGTCTCAAAGGCAGAGGACGAAGGACTGGACCGAAGCCTCGCGAACCGCTCGCCAGGCGCGAGGCCGACAGTAGGCTAGCAGGAAGCTGCCATGCCGCCGAAGTACAGAGTGTTCCTTCACAGTCACTGGGGCTTCAACAGCAGTTCCGTGCTGCTCTACGGAGAGCGGGACGCGATACTCGTAGACGCCGCGTATCTGCCCAGCGACACCCACAGGATGGTCGCGGAGCTTCTCCTCATGGGGAAGAACCTTACCAACATCTACGTCTCGCACTTCCATCCCGACCACTACTTCGGCCTGCGAGTCCTCGAACACGCGTTCCCCCGGGCGAGAGTGGTGGCGCTGCCCAGCGTGGTAAGGGACGTGGTCTTCACATACGCAGGCGAGGCGGATGTCTGGGCCATCGACCGCTACAGGCCCGGCCTGGACGGGACGGGTGCACCCATGCCGGCCCACGAGCCGTTCAAGACCACCACTCCCATGCCCATGAGCGAGCCCCGGCTCGAACTCGAGGGCCACGAGATCCTGGTCTCGGATGCCTGGGAGGGGGACAGTGTCAACAACTCCGTCGTCTGGGTGCCCTCCGCGGGCGTGTTGTGCGCCATCGACGTCGCCTTCCACGACTGCAACCTCTGGCCCATCGAGAGCACTGTCGAACGTCGGATCAGGTGGCGGGAGTCGATCGCCAGGCTGAGGGAGTTCGACGCCCGTGTGGTCATCCCTGGTCATTTCGACGAGGAGAAGCTCCGCATCCTGGAGAAGGCCGGTGAAGACGCCTGCCTCAGCTACACGGGTTGCATCGATTGGTCGCTCAAGTACCTGGACGTATACGACGAGGTGTACGGCACGGCCAGGAACGGCGCCGAGTTTGTCCAGATGATGACCAAGCACTATCCGCTCGAAGCCGAGGACTTCGCCATCCACTGGCAGGCGCAGACTCCTCTTCCCGAGGAGCAGCCCCGATTGGCTCACCCCTCTTCCGGGAGAGCCGGGCAAGGTATTTCTCAATCCCGAGGGAGTGTTCGACGGCGACCCCCCGAAGGAGTAAGAGCGGCCGCGATCTAGGCTGCAGCCCGGGAAAGGCGGGCCTTCGCGGCGGCACGGGAGTGTTACTTTATCACCGGCTGGGTCCGATACCGGGCTGGGCCTCGCTTTCGACAGGCACCCCATCTCGTGTAAGGAGTCCAGTTGTGAGCACGATGGTCGGATTCATCGGCATCGGACAGATGGGCATCCACATGTCCAGGAAGATACTGGAGGCTGGGCACGAGCTCGTTGTCCACGACATCAACGAGGATGCGGCCACGCCTCTCGTTGAGGAAGGGGCGGCATGGGCCGAGTCGCCCGCTGCCGTGGCCAGAGCCTGCCGCGTCGTCATTACCTGTCTGCCCACACCCCAGAGCGTACAGGACGCGGCGCTGGGGGAGAACGGCCTCCACCTTGGCTGGAGGGCGGGCGACGTCTACATCGACATGAGCACGAACGCTCCAGGTACGGTCAGACTCATCGCTGAGGCCGCGGCGCCCCTGGGGGTGAAGGTCCTCGACGCTCCGGTGAGTGGGGGCACCCGGGGAGCCGAGCAGGGAACGCTCACCATCATGGTCGGCGGCGATCCGGCCGTCCTCGAAGAGGCCCGGCCGGTACTCGAGCCGATGGCCAACAGGATCTTCCATCTGGGTGACGTGGGCTGCGGCAACGTGGCCAAGCTCGTCAACAACATGATCGGGCTGGCCTGCAACTCTATCTGCGCCGAGGGATTTGTCTTGGGGGTCAAGGCCGGCATCGATCCGCAGGCGCTCTACGATCTTCTGGCCATAAGCACGGCCGACAACTGGAGCCTGCGGCAGTATCCGCGCACGGTGTTCAAGGGCGACTTTGCCCCCGGTTTCAAGATCTCCCTCGCCCACAAAGACATCAACCTGGCTCTGGGTCTGGGGCAGGAATACGGGGTTCCGCTCCCGGTGGCCGAGATCGTCAAAGAGGATCTTGCCGGAGCCATCAAGGACGGCCGGGGCGACCAGGGGGTCGATTCGGTCATACTGAGTCTGGAAGAAACGGCCGGGATCCAGGTGCGCGTGGTCGATTAGCGTAACCAGGGCTCCGCACACTAGCAAGGGGGAACACGATGATAGTGGTCGAGGGCAGCACCATCCATCCGGTCACGATGGATCCGAAGGACGACGAGATCGTTGGCAAAGCGCCGGTCAGCGGGCGGCGACTGCTCAACATGGCCGACACTGACGGCTGGGCCGCTTCGGTGACTGCGTTCGGCATAGGCGGGAGGCTCAACTGGCACACGCACGATTCGGAGCAGATCCTATTCGTCACCGAAGGCAGGGGGATCGTGGCCACCAAGGACCGGGAGTACGTGATCACTCCGGGCTGTATCGTCTACATCCCAGCCGGTGAGAACCATTGGCACGGCGCCACTCCTGAGTCGTCGATGACCCACCTCAACATCCAGAAAGCGGGTATCCATCTGGCCGAATGAGTCCCGGGGCCGAACGAGCCGAGGATCGGACAGCGATAAGCGCGGACTGAGATAGGAGCGGACCGATATGAAAGCCGCCGTCTGCTACGAGTTTGGGAAGCCGCTGGTCATCGAGGAGCTCTCCTTGCGAGAGCCCCGAAGTGACGAAGTCAGGGTGAAGGTGGCCGCCACGGCCATCTGCCACAGCGACATCCACGACATAGCAGGGGGACTTCGGAGGAAAGCTACCCTTCGTAGGGGGCCACGAGACCGCCGGTCACGTGGAGGAGATCGGCGCCGCCGTCACCTGCGTCAAGCCGGGGGACCCGGTGATCGTGAGCCTCCTGGAAGCATGCGGGAAATGCTTCTACTGCGCGACCGGCTCGCCCTACTTCTGTGAAACCAAGGTCACGTATGACGTCGAGGGTACGCTCACGGACCAGAGGGGCCAGGGCGTCATCCAGAAGGCCCGGGTGGGCGGATTTGCCGAGTACGTTCTGGTACACGAGTCCCAGCTGGTCAAGGTCGCCGAAGACTTCCCGCTGGATCTCGCCTCGCTCTTGGCATGCGGGGTCGTCACGGGCTTTGGGGCGGTGGTCAATCGGGCCAAAGTCCCGCCGCTCAGCAGCGTGGTGGTCATCGGCGCCGGAGGCGTGGGGCTGAATGCCATCCAGGGGGCCGTCACCTGCGGAGCCAACCCGATCGTTGCGGTTGACATCCTGGACGCGAAGCTGGAACGCGCCCTCGAGTTTGGGGCCACACATGGCTTCAATGCAAAGACGACCGACCCTGTAGCGGCCGTGAAGGAACTGACGGAGGGCAGGGGAGCCGACTACGCATTCGTGACAGTGGGCAGCTCGGCCGCTCTGCAGCAGGGTTTCTCCATGCTCGCCAGACGGGGCACCGCCGTAATGGTCGGGCTCCCTCCGATGTCGGATCCGCTGTTGTCGCTTTCCGCTGGCGAGCTCGCCCTGACCGAGAAGATTCTCACCGGCGCGTTCATGGGTTCGGCCCGCCTGGGCGTCGACATCCCTCGCCTGATCGACCTGCACAAGTCGGGACGGTATAAGCTCGACGAGCTGATCGCCGGCCGGTATCCGCTCGAGCGCATCAACGAAGCGCTGGAGTCCTCAGCGGCGGGGGAGGTCCTGCGCAACGTGATCGTGTTCGGGTAGGACACGAGAGGAGCTGCCATGTCCGAGTACGAGGGACCGGAGTGCGCCCTGTGCCGAGTGATCGCCTGCGATGGCGCTCCCGGTGCGAAGACGCCTCCCCGTTTCTGTCCTGCGCTCAGCGAGGCGGAGCTGCTCGCCGAGGTGGAGGCGACGTATCTTGCCGACGACATGTTGCGCCGGATCGCCATGGAGTCGGCCCGCACCGAGGCGGCGGGGTACTGTGTCGCCACCCGCGTCGAGGAGACCATGGATTTCGCGCGGCGCATGGGGTGGCGCCGGCTCGGCATCGCCCACTGCGTGGGTCTGATGCGGGAGGCCGGGGTGGCCCGGGACATCTTCGAGGCGAACGGGTTCGAGGTCTTCACCGTCTGCTGCAAGACCGGCTCGATCGACAAGGAGAGCGTAGGTCTGACCGATGAGGAGAAGGTCCACCCGGGACAGTTTGAAGTGATGTGCAATCCGGTGGGGCAGGCGGCGCTGCTCGCTGGGGCAGGCACCGAATTCAACGTCGTCATAGGGCTGTGTGTGGGCCATGACAGCCTGTTCCTGATGCACTCCGAGGCACCCGCCACGGTCCTGGTGGTCAAGGACAGGGTGCTGGGCCACAACCCGGTGGCCGCCCTCTACACGAGTCACTCCTACTACCGGCGGTTGAACGAACGAAAGGAACCACAATGGGAATCGTGAGCGGGAAGACCTGCATCGTGACGGGCGGCGCCGGCAGCATCGGCCTCGCCAGCGCGGCCCTGCTGCTGAGCGAGGGCGCTCGAGTGATGTTGGTCGGCCGCAACGCGGAAAACCTCGCCCGGGCGGCTGCGTCCCTGAACGCGAGCGACGATGCGCTGGGCACGGTGACGGCCGATGTCTCCCAGACCGCCGACGTGCGGCGCTATCTCGGCGAGACGGTCGCCCGGTGGGGCAAGATCGACGTGCTATTCAGCCACGCCGGAATCTCCGGAGTGATCAAGCCGGTCACGGAGTACCCGGAGGACGTCTTCGATGCCGTCATGGCCATCAACGTGCGGGGGTCGTTCCTGGCCTGCAAGTACGGGCTGCCGCTGATGAACGACGGCGGGAGCATCATCATCACGTCGAGCATCATGGGGACCAGGGCAGATCCCGGCGTGTGCGCGTATGCCACGTCGAAACATGCGTTGATAGGGCTGGCCCGTGTGGTCGCGAAAGAAGCGGCCGGTCGTAACATCCGGGTGAACGTCTTCGCGCCGGGCCCCACCGACAACAGCTTCCAGGACGCCATCGAAGAGCGGCTGACCGAGATAGTGGGCGAGGATGGCACCGAGTTCTTGAACCGGATCATCCCACTGGGTCGGCACGCTCAGCCCGAGGAGGTGGCGCGCCTGGTCCTGTTCCTCGCCTCGGACCAGAGCAGCTTCTCCACCGGCAGCGTGTTCATGGCCGACGGGGGGATGAACATCTAAGGGAGGGACTGCGCGGCGAGTGGGGCGCGCCGGCCGACCGCGAACGGGGTGCCGGCCGGCGGCGGCAACTGCGGCGGCGGCGCGTTGCCGCCCGGAAGAGAGGCCGCGCCCCGACGCTACTCCGCCCCGGCCTTCAGTCCCTCAGCCGCGGCCCGATCGGCGATCACGATAGCCCGTCCCTGCGCGACGCGCCCGGCCGGGATCTCGGGGTCGGCGGCTCGCAGGCGCGTCAGCGTGTCGGCCTTCTCGCTTCCGGTGACGACCCAGAGGACGCCTCTGGAACGGTCGATGATGGGATAGGTGAGCGTCATCCGGCGGCGCCCCTGGTAGACGCCGGTAACGGCCACATCGGCGTCGTCCACATCCAGGACCGGGTCGCCCGGGATCAACGAGGCCGTATGCCCATCCGCTCCGAGCCCCAGGTGTACGAGGTCGAGCACCGGCGGGGAGCCGGCGACGCGCTCCAACTCGAGCGCGTAGCGGCACGCGGCCGCCGCCAGATCGGCTTCCTCGACGGGCATGGCCAGGATGCTTTCGACCCGCGGCTCCGTTGGCGGTTCGCCTCGGAGGTCGGCGCGCAGCTGGGGTTGCGGCTCGGCTCGCTGCTCGGGTCGCGGCTCGGCTGGCGGTTCGGCGCGGGGCGCGGCCGGCGACTCTTGATATCCGGCCAGACTATCGCGCAGATGCGCGAGGTTGCGGTCGGGATGCCCCGCGGGCGCCACCCGCTCGTCCACCTGCACGACGCAGATGCGATCCCAGGGCAACGCCTGCTCCGCCAGATACCGGAGCATCAGCCAGGGAGTGCGGCCGCCGCTGACAGCGACGACAAAGCGGCCGCGCGCGGCCACGGCCGCCCAGGCCGCTTCCGAGATGAGGTGCGCGGCCCTCCGGGCGACCGAATCGGGATCCTCGAGGATCTCCACTGTCAGACGGTCTGGTGGGCGATCTCTCAGCTGATCTCTCTCCACTTCCGACCGTCGCGTTTTACCAGTTGCCTGGCTTCTTCCGGGCCCCAACTGCCCGCCGCGTAGATCGGGGTGGTCCCTGGAGCGGACGACTCCCAGGCCTCCTGGATGGGAGCGATCACCCCCCAACCCGCCTCGATGGTATCGGCCCTCTGGAACAGGGTGGCGTCGCCGCACACGGCGTCGTAGATCAGACGCTCGTAACCGCTCGCCGCCACTTCCCTGAAATAGTCGGAGTACTTGAAGACCATATCGACATTGCTCAACTTCATCAGACCCCCGGGCACCCTCACCTGGAAGCTGAGAGAGATCCCCTCATCGGGCTGGATATTGATCACCAGTACGTCGGGATTCAGGTGCTCCACCCCGCTCTTGCGGAACAAGCGGAAGGGAGGACGCTTAAACTGGATGGCGATCTCCGTGACGTGGTCCGGCATCCGCTTGCCCGTTCGCAGGTAGAACGGCACGCCTGCCCAGCGCCAGTTGTCGATCATCAGCCTGAGGGCGGCGAAAGTCTCGCTGCCTGAGTCCGGATCGACCCCGGGTTCTGCCCGGTAGGCGGGGACTCGCTTGCCGTCAACGGTCCCTTCCCCGTACTGACCGCGCACGGCGCTGGCGCCGATGGCCTTGGGGTTGACCGGCTCCACCGCGACCAGCACTCTCGTCTGCTGGCTCCGCACCTCGTCGGGGTGGAAAGAGACCGGACACTCCATGGCCGTCAACGTGAGGAGCTGGAACAGATGGTTGGGGACCATATCCCGCAGCGCGCCCGCATTCTCGTAGTAGCCGGCTCTCTGCTCTACCCCGACGGTCTCTACCGCCGTGATCTGCACGTTGTCGACGTAGATGCTGTTCCAGATCGGCTCGAAGATGGCGTTGGCGAAGCGGAAGGCCATTATGTTCTGGACCGTGGCCTTACCGAGGTAGTGGTCGATACGGTAGATCTGGTCCTCCTTCAGGGTAGACCTGAGCTCCCGGTTGAGGTTTCGGGCGGAATCGAGGTCTCGGCCGAAGGGCTTCTCGAAGACGATTCGTCTGCCGTGCCCCGGCCCCTCGTGCAAAAGGCCCGCCGCTCCCAGCCGGCGGGTGATCTCCCCGTAGAGGTTTGGGGCCACGGCCAGATAGAAGACGACGTTCGACGGCGTGCCGTGTTCCTCGCTCAACCTGGAGATCGCCGCTTTGAGATGCTCGTAGCTGGCGGCATCACCGCCGTCTCCCGCCAGGTAGTGGAGACGCCGGGCAAAGGCCTCCCACGACTCCGATTCCACCGGGAAACCCAGCTCGTCCAGGTCGCTCCGCAGCTGTTGGACGAAGTCCTCGTCCGATTTCTCGCGTCGGGCCATGCCCAGGACGAAGAACTCCTCGGGAAGGACCTTGTACTTGAAGAGGTTGTAGAGGGCGGGGATTAGCTTCCTCTTGGTCAGGTCGCCGGAAGCGCCGAATATCACGACGGCGCAGGGAGGGGCCACCTCCACGTCCAACTGGACTTCTATGGCCTTCGATCGTGTCTCTTCGCACTTCATGGTCTGCTCCGCCTCTCGTGGGTTCCGCAGTTCCGGCTAAGGCGAGTGTCGGCGCTCCAGCCGGCAGCGCTGCTCAGGACTCCGGCTTCTCCAGATGGCCGCCGAATGCGAAACGCATGGCGGAGAGCACCTTGCGGGCGAAGTCGTCTTCACCTTGCGACCCGAATCTCTGGAAGAGGGCCGTGCTGAGCACCGGCACCGGCACCCCCTCCTCGACCGCCGCGAGGACGGTCCATCGTCCCTCCCCTGAATCGGAGACCCGGCCGGCGAAATTGGACAGGTCGGGGTTCTCCAGAAGCTCCGTCGCACAGAGATCGAGCAACCAGGAGGCTATGACGCTCCCCCGCCGCCAGAGCTCGGCTATATCGGCCAGATCGAAGTCGTATTGGTAGCGCTCGGGGTCCCGCAGGGGCGTGGTCTCGGCGTCCACCACCAGGCCCTCCCTGCCCACGCCGGCGTGCCGCAAAATGTTCAGCCCTTCCGCGTAGGCGGCCATGAGCCCGTACTCTATCCCATTGTGGATCATCTTGACGAAGTGCCCCGCGCCGACGGGCCCGCAATGCAGGTAGCCCTCCTCGGCTGTCCCGCCGGCTTCCTCGCGACCCGGGGTCCGCGCGATCGATCCTCGACCCGGCGCCAGGGTCTTGAAGATCGGGTCCAGATGCTCGACCGCCTCTTTCGGTCCGCCGATCATGAGGCAATAGCCGCGCTCGAGGCCCCAGACCCCCCCGCTCGTCCCGCAGTCGACGTAGTGGATACCCCTGGCGGATAGAGCCTTAGCGCGCCGGATGTCGTCGATGTAGTAGGAATTGCCGCCGTCGATGACTGTGTCGCCTCTCTGCAGATGAGTGGCGACCTCTTCCAGGGTGGGGTCGACTGCGGCAGCAGGCACCATCAGCCAGACCACCCGGGGCGGCTCGAGCAGGGCGACGAGTTCTGCGACGGAGGCGGCCGCGACGGCTCCGGTTTCCCGCGCGAACTTGTCTCGTGTGGCCGCCGTCGCCGAGTGCACGACGATCTCATGACCGGCGCGCATCAAGCGGCGCGTCATGCTACCGCCCATCCTTCCCAGACCGATCATTCCTAGCTGCATCTTCGGTTCTCCATTCGGTCGAGGTGAAAGACGATATGGAGCATAGCGCATGCGCCAAGCTCTGAAAGTGCATGTTCCGTCTATTCGACGGGAAGTAACATGAGCGGGAGCACTGGCCTCGAGGGCTTCGGCTCGAACGGGCGTACGTGGGCGGCCTCCCGACGCCGGCCATTCGCCGCGGGGGGCTCCGCGCCACGCGCTGCGCACACGCAAACGAAGGGAAGGTATGAAAGTGGAGACAAGACGGCTGGGCGCCGCCGGACCCGACGTATCTATGGTGGGCCTGGGGTGCAACAACTTCGGGATGAAGCTCGACGAGCAGCAGAGCGCTGCTGTAGTCCATGCGGCCCTCGACGTCGGGATAACCCATTTCGACACGGCGGAGCGTTACGGCGGGGGCAGATCCGAAGTGTTCCTCGGCAAAGCGTTGGGAAAGAAGCGCGGCGATGTAGTCATAGCTACCAAGGTAGCGCCCCGTCCCAGCGACGAACCGTACCGGCCGGGCGTCCTGCGCGGGCGCGTCCTGGAGGCGTGTGAAATCGCGCTGCAACGGCTCGACACCGACTACGTCGACATTCTTTACCAGCACTACCCAGACCCGGAAGCCCCGGTCGAGGAGGCTCTGGAAGCTCTGAGCGAACTGATCGCCGCCGGGAAAGTCATCCATGCCGCCTGCTCGAACTTCAGCGCGGAGCAGATCGATGAGGCTGTCCGAGTCTCGGCCGAGCGGGGCACCGCCAAGTTCATCGCATGCCAGATCCACTGGAATCTCTTGACCCGCGGGGGAGAGGAGGAACTCGTTCCGGCGCTGCGTCGCCAGGCGATGGGGATCGTGCCCTATTTTCCGCTGGAATCGGGCCTGCTGACGGGTAAGTACCGGCGGGACGCAGATTTCCCCGAGGGTTCGCGTCTGGTCGCCATGCCTCGCTTCGCCACTCGAGCCACCGACGAGACCTTCGCCTATTTGGAGGAACTGAGCCGGTTCGCTGAGGCGCGAGGCCATTCGCTGCTGGAGTTGGCGTTCGGATGGCTGGCCGCCCAAGACGACGTCGCGTCCGTCATAGCCGGGGCGACCACACCCGAGCAGGTGGCGGAAAACGTCCGGGCCGGCGGAGCTTGGCGGCTGTCGGAGGAAGACCTGAGGGAGCTTCCGCGGATGGCGCCGGAGGGGTCGTAGCGCGATACGTGCCGGCCGGCCGCAGGCCTCCAACGCGCCTCGCGCTGCTGACCCGCCCGGGCCAGTGCGCCGGGGTCGGCTGGGTCGTCGCCCGGGCCGCCCGGGCCGCCCCAACTGCGCGCAGCGGCGCCTGGCTGGGCCTAGCCGCCCCGCCGCTGCACGGGTTCGCGACTAGTTCTACAATGGGCGGAGACAGCGAGCAAAGGAGGCAGCGATGGCGGCTGGGAACGAGCGCCTGAGCGCGCAGACCGTGGTGGTGGGGAGCGGACCGGGGGGAGCTACGGTAGCGCGCGAGCTTACGCGCCGGGGTGGAGACGTGCTCATCCTCGAGAAGGGGGCCTACCACAAGCCGCTCGGCAGCTACGTCAACTTGTTCCGCATGCTGGACCGGCACGGCATGCTGGCATCAGTGGAAGGGACGCAGATGGTCCGGCTGCTTACGGTAGGTGGCAGCTCGATCGCCTTCCTGGGCACGGCCTTCGATCCACCGGCCTGGCTCAAGGACCGATATGGCATCGACCTCGCCCCGTACGTCGAGGAGACCAAGAGGGAGCTCAAGGTCGCTCCGCTGCCGGAGCATCTCATCGGCGAGGGGGCGAAACGCATCCGGCGGGCGGCGCGCGCCGAGGGCCTCGATTGGCGCCCGCTGCCCAAGTTCATCGATGCGGAGAAGTGCGAGCTGAAGTGCCCCAAGTGTTTTGCGGGCTGTGCGGAGAAGGCCAAGTGGACCGCCCGTGAGTATGTCGAGGAGGCCGTCGGTAACGGGGCTCGTCTTAAGACCAGGATGTGGGTCGATGAGGTCCTTTCCGAGGGGGGTCGGGCGACCGGCGTTCGGGGCATCGGACCGGCAGGCACGTTCACGGTCGAAGCCGAGAACGTGGTGCTCGCCGCCGGCGGGCTGGGAACGCCGGTGATCATGCAGGCCTCGGGCTTTCCGACCGCCGGTCAAGGCCTCATCATCGACCCTCTGATCATCACCTCGGGTGTCTACCCTGGGCCGGGCTCATCGAGAGACATCCCCATGAGTTGTGGCACCACCGACCTGCAGGAGGAGGGCCTCGTCATGACCGACGTCATCGACCCCTGGGCCCTCTATCTCTTCGGGTTGGTGATGGCCGGTGCCAAGCAGGTGCCGGCCTTCCGGTACTACCCACACACCCTGGGGATAATGACCAAAGTCAGGGACGGCCTGGCCGGGTCGATAGGCCCTGATGGCGTGGTCTCCAAGCCCATAGGGGAGGAGGAGCACGCTCTGCTCGCCCGCGGCTCGGAGATCGCCACCCGCATCCTGACACGGGCCGGCTGCGACCCCGCCTCCATCGTCGATGCCCCGCCTAGGGGTTCGCATCCGGGCGGCACCGTGCGCATCGGAGAGCTGATCGACACAGACCTTTGTGCCGAACTGGCTGGGCTCTACGTGTGCGACGCCAGCGTCATCCCCCAGCCCATGGGCCTGCCCCCGGTGCTGATGCTCATCGGCCTCGGCAAGCGGCTGGTGGCGGAACAACTAGCTAAGGAGTGAGACGACGTGCAAGCCATCATAGTGCGTGAGTGCGGTGGGCCGGAGGTCCTCGTCCTGGAGACGCTGCCTACACCGGAGCCCGGCCCTGGAGAGGCCCTCGTGCGGGTCTCGGCGGTCGGCATAAACTTCTTGGAGGTCTACCAGCGCGCGGGACACTATCCGCTTCCTCTGCCGATCGCCATGGGGAACGAGGGAGCGGGGGTCGTCGAGCGGCTGGGTCCGGGAGAGTCGCCGGTAGCAGTGGGCGACCGGGTGGCCTGGGTGGGCGGTCGAGGATCCTACGCGACCGAGGCGGTCGTTCCTACCGAACGGCTTGTTCACGTGCCCGCGGGAGTCGATGAGCAGCTGGCTGCTGCCGTCATGCTGCAGGGGCTGACCGCTCACTACCTCAGCCGGTCATCGTACCCTCTCAAACCGGGGGACACCTGTCTCGTGCACGCCGCAGCCGGCGGGGTCGGGCAGTTGCTCTGCCAGATGGCGAAGCTCGCCGGCGCTCGGGTCATCGGGACCGTTTCCACGAAAGAGAAGGCCGCCATCGCCCGGGCCGCCGGCGCCGACGAGACCATCAACTACGAAGAAGAGGATTTCGTCGAGCGGGTCAGGGAACTCACCGGCGGCGCAGGGGCCCAGGTGGTTTACGACGGGGTGGGCAAGAGCACCTTCGTCCGAGGCCTCGATTGCCTCGCCCGCCGGGGGTGTACGGTCCTCTTTGGTGGCTCGAGCGGACCGGTGGACCCATTCGACCCCTTGATCCTGATGCAAAAGGGCAGTCTCTATCTCCACCGGCCGACGCTGTGGGATTTCGTCGCGACTCGGCACGAATTGGAGGAGCGTACGACGGAGATCTTTGGTTGGATGGCGTCCGGCCAGCTGAAGGTGACGGTGGCCGCCACCTTCCCGCTGGCCGACGCCTGCGACGCGCATCGGCTGCTGGTCTCCCGCGAGGCCGCCGGCAAGATCCTGCTGATTCCCTGACCGACGCGGCTGCCGGCGCCTGGTCCTGGCGGGCTTGGGCCACAAAGGAACGGGGCTTCAGCGTCGGCAGACGCTGAAGCCCCGCCTCACAGTCCGTCGCGCGCCGCAGAGCCGGCGCGACCTCTTCTGATGCGGCCTCTTGCTCAGGCCGCCAAGAGTCCGGCCGTT
>CAVPLM010000027.1:0-23220 GCA_963706025.1 uncultured Actinomycetes bacterium
GACATCGTCACAGTGATCGGAGCCTTCTGCCGGAACGCCCTGGAAAGCTCCATATCTCTGACGGCGGGGGTATTGGGCGCCTGGGCCTTCACGGGGGGATCCACCGCCTCTGTCTGGAGTACCGATATCGAGGGCTTATGTACGCGGAAGCGCAACCTATGGGTGAACTGCGCGACCACCCGAGCTCTGGAACGCAATGTGGGAAACCCTGTCTTTCTGCTGGGCTAAGCTTCGGCTGGACCGTGCACAGAGATGGTCCTCCTGGAGACAGCGGCCTATTCGGTGGCCTACACCGCGAGCGGGGGAGAGCTGATATGGGGAGGGTCTTCCTGCAACGGCGTTGACCCCGACTCCTATGCGGGCCTGCAGGGCCGCATGGTAGGCGAGGCGGCCCACGCTGCTTGCGTCTTCTCCGCCGATGTGGCCAACGAGGTTATCGGCAGACTCTTCGCTGCCTTTGAAGCCGACCTCCCCCGCGCTCCGAAAGGGCTGACGTTCGACCGCTGCTATGACGTTGGTTCAGTGCAGCCGACGCGCGAGTACGCCGACCTTTACTGCAGAACCAGGGAAACCCTCGCCGCCGATTACGGGTTGAATTTCACACTTTGACAGGGCTCGAGACTACGGGTGGCGTGATCGACTTCACGGCACCAGTCGAGCCGGTCGAGGTGTCGTGGGCCTCGGGTCTGTGGCACGCTCTACGTGGGTTCGAGAACGCATCTATCGGCCTTCTTGACCTCGGGCGGCGAGGTATGACATTCTGTTACATTGTGCGCCGGGTCTTTTCCGGTCGGACAGGCGCGCCAGGACCAATCCAAATGGAAGGGGGAGTGTCGGATGTTGGATGGAGGTGATTCCACTTGACGGTCGCGCTTGAAACCCAAGGCCTTCGGAAGTCGTTCGGCGGGGTCTTGGTGATCGACGACCTCAGCATCAGCGTCGATGCGGGGGAGGCGCTGGGCATCGTCGGTCCCAACGGGGCAGGTAAGACCACTTGGTTCAACCTGATCACCGGACAGGTGAACGAGGACGCCGGCAAGGTGATCTTCGAGGGCCGGGATATCAGCGGTCTCTCCCGGCATCAGCGGTGCCGCAGCGGCTTGGGTCGCACCTTCCAGATCCCTCGGCCCTTCACGGGCATGACCGTCTTCGAGAATGTGTTGGTGGGGGCCACCCACGGCCGCAACATGGGCGAACATGCCTCGTACGAGCACTGTGTGGACATCCTGGAGTGGACCGGTCTGCACAAGAAGGTGAACGTGGTCGCCGGGTCGCTCACCCTGCTCGATCGCAAGCGCCTGGAACTTGCCCGGGCTCTGGCCACCGACCCTAGCGTGCTCCTTTTGGACGAGATAGCCGGCGGCCTCACCCAGATCGAGGTGGACGAACTGCTCGAAGAGATCAAGAACCTCCGGACCAGGGGCGTCACCATCGTCTGGATCGAGCACATCGTTCGAGCCCTCCTAGCTGTGGTCGATCGCATCGTGGTCATCAACTTCGGACGCAAGCTGTGCGAGGGCGACCCTCACGAGGTCATGAACAGTCAGGAAGTCCAGGCCTGCTACATGGGAGGGACGCCGGCATGAGTCTGCTCGAGCTCGATAACGCCAGTGTCTTCTACGAAGACTTCCAGGCTCTCTACGACCTCTCCCTCAAGGTGGAAGAAGGGGAGATATTCGCCTGCATCGGCGCAAACGGGGCAGGCAAGAGCACTATGCTCAGGGCCGTCTCCGGCGTGCTCATCCCCCGCTCGGGGCGCATCCTCTTCGACGGCCAACCCATCGATCACATGCCCCCCCACAAGCGGGTGGATCTGGGCATCTCGATGGTGCCCGAAGGTCGCCGGGTGTTCCCCAGCTTGACTGTGCACGAGAACCTGCAGATCGGCGCTTGGCGTACTCGCAAGGGTCCCTGGAACACCGATGCCGTCTACGAGATGTTCCCGCTCCTGCAGCCTCTCAAGAAGCGCCAGGCCGCTGGTCTTTCCGGTGGGGAGCAGCAAGCTCTGGCCATCGGTCGCGCGCTCATGTGCAATCCGAGGCTTATCTTGATGGATGAGGTCTCGTTGGGTCTGGCTCCGGTGGTCATAAAACGGATCTACGATTCGTTTCCCAAACTCCTCGATTCCGGCTGCACCATCCTCGTCGTCGAGCAGGACGTCCAGCACGTGCTCGCAGTGGCCAATCATGTGGCCTGCTTTCTTGAAGGTCGGATCGCCCTCGAGGGTGAACCCAAGGATCTGACCAACGACCAGATAACCGCGGCCTACTTCGGAGTGTAGATATGGACTGGATAAACGCAGCTGTCCAAGGCATCCTCCTGGGCGGCCTCTATGCTCTGTTTGCCACAGGATTGGCCCTTGTCTTCGGGACGATGCGCCTGGTCAACCTGGCTCACGGTGACCTGACAGTGATACCCGCCTACGTTGCACTCATGCTCGTAAACGCGTTCCGCTTCAACCCCTTCTATTCCATCCCGATCACTATGGTGATCATGTTCGTGGTGGGCTATCTCCTCCAGCGGGGCCTACTCAATACTATTGTCGGTAAGGGGGACGGACCCGGGGTGATCGTGACCTTCGGTCTCTCGATCGTCATCCAGAACGCGTTGTTGCTGGCCTTCACAGCCAACTCCCAGGGATTGGACGCGGGCACGGTCGAGAACCTGAGCATCAAGATCAACGATCGGCTGGCCGTAGGTTGGTTGCCGCTGATCATCTTCCTCATGTCCTTGGTCGTCATCACCGCTCTGCAGACGTGGATCAGCCGGACCAGGATGGGGCGCGGTTTCCGCGCCATATCGGACGACACGGATACCGCCCGGCTCATGGGCATCAACACCAAGCACGTCTGGGCGATCGCCATGGGCGTGGCTCTGGGGATCGTCGCCATCGGCGGGGTCATGATGGGCATCCGTACCACCTTCGATCCGTTGCTCGGCACCCAGCGCCTGATCTACGCGTTTGAGGCCGTCATCATCGGCGGGATGGGATCGTATTGGGGGACTCTTCTGGGCGGGATCATTCTAGGGTTATCCCAGACCCTGGGCGCGCAGGCCTTCGGTTCGGCCTGGTCCATCCTGGTCGGGCACGTGGTCTTTGTGATCATCCTGGCTCTTAGGCCGCAAGGCTTCCTGGCGAAGACGGTGACGGCATGAGTGTCGACACACCTACATATCAAGCTGAGCGCAAGCAGTTCTCGGTCCACGTAGCCAGTCGGACGAACTTCTACATCCTCGCCTTCGGGGTCGTGGTTCTTGTCTTTTTGGCTCTCTTTCCGCTGTTCGGAGGGATACCGTGGACCCGCCGGCTGGTCGATTTCTTCACCCTGCTCGCTCTGGCTCAACTCTGGAACCTGCTGCTCGGCTACGCCGGCCTCATCTCGGTGGGGCAGCAGGGCTTCATCGGCATGGGGTCCTATCTGCTGTGGCTCTTTGCAGATATCTTCCACGTCAACCCCTTCATCGCCGTGATCCCTGCCGCCATCGGTGGTGCGCTCATCGCTCTCCCGACGGCTGCCCTGGTGTTCAAACTGAAGGGTGGCTACCTTGCCATCGGCACCTGGGTCATAGCAGAGATCCTGCGGTTGATCGTAGCCAACATCAAGAGAACCGGTGGTGGGTCCGGGATCACCATCCAGGCGGCCACCGAGTTGGGTACCGAGACGCGGGTACCGGGGACGTACTGGTGGGGACTGGCCGTTGCGGTGCTTGCCATGGGAGTCACCTATTTCTTGCTGCGATCGCGTACAGGTCTTGCTTTGAAGTCCATGCGCGACAACGATGTGGCCGCGGAGGCGTCCGGAGTGAACTTGTGGCGCAGCAAGCTCTACACCTTCGTGATCGCCGGGGCCGGATGCGCCATGGTGGGAGCGATCGTGGCCATCCACCTCCTGAGGGTCCAGCCAGCCGCAGCCTTCAGCGTCAACTGGACGGCGTACATGCTCTTTATCACGATCATCGGGGGGGTAGGCACGATCGAGGGGCCGATCATCGGTACCGTCATCTACTTCGTCCTTCGGGAGACCACGAGTAAGTACGGGGAATGGTACTTCATCATATTGGGTCTCCTGGCCATCCTCGTGACCGTGTGGAGCCCGACAGGCATCTACGGTTGGATCTACCGAAAGACCAACTTCCTAGTGTTCCCGCTCCAGCGCAAGCTGGGATACAAGGACGAAGCGCGAGCAACGCCTCCTGTGGCCACGGGAGGCGGAGAAGCAGCGTAGACCGCGCGTTCCCGTTTTAACTTCGATTTTGCCGGGGGAGGCCGCCGCGAGGCGGCCTCCCCGTCGTTTCCGGCGTGGACGCTGAAGGCTGATTGCTCCCAGGACCGGGCACCGTTCCGCGCTCCTGTGGTCCATACCCACCCGAGTATGTATACTGCTTCTCAACGCGAGTAGAGACTTCACAGTCAGTGCGAATGGAGAGGATCGCTCTGAGGGCGAAGCCTGATGCATAAGGAACCGAAGGCCAGTGCGGCGCAGTAACATGGTGAGACCGGCCGCACCGGCCGACACGTATCGAGCGCCCCGCTCTTCTGACTCCTGTACGGCCCCTGATCGCTGCGTCGGTCATTTCGCCGATATCTCACTGTGGCCGACCTCTCACTGTGGCAGGCCGGAGGCGTCAGTCCGGTGACACAGGTTTGAGGACGCGGGTTCTCCATGTCCTGCCTCTGGTCCTAATAGTGATCATGGCCACGTTCTCTCTTGGCTCGTCCTCAGAAGCGGTGCAGACCGTCGTGAGCTACAGCGCGGAAGAGGTGGCCTTCGTGCGACTTCTGAACGAATACCGGGCGAGCCACGGTCTGCGGCCTCTGCTCGTCTCCGACGCGCTTTCAGAAGCCGGCGATAGGCACGGTCTCGACATGGGGAACCATCGTTTCTTCGACCACTACACCCTGGAGGACTCCGACTGGTTCGAGACGGGGACGTCACCCGGCACGCGGATGGCTGCCAGCGGATACTCTGGAAGCGCGGCGAAAGGTGAGAACATAGCCGCGGGCTACTCCAACGCCGCCGCCGTGTTCGCGGCCTGGCAGGACTCGCCCGCGCACGACGCGAACATGCTGGATGCCGACTTCGTCGTGCTGGGTGTCTCGTTGGTGGAGGTGGAGGGGTCTGAGTTCGGTCACTACTGGACCACAGACTTCGGCGGATACGTCGATCCTGCCGCCCACAGCCTCGACTAGAAGGGGTCCTCAGGGAGGGGGTATGTGTGAGTGCTGACCCGAGCGTGCGTTCCGTCGCCCGCGCCGTCGCGATCTTGGAGCAGTTCACCGTCGACCGTCCGGAACTCACTTTGACCGAGATAAGCACCGGCATCGGCCTGAGCAAGAGCACCACCCACCGTCTGCTCGGCACCCTGGAAGCCGCCGAGATGGTTGAGCTCGATAAGCGGAGCGCGCGCTATCGCTTGGGTCTCAAGATCTTCCGTTTAGGCAGCGTGGCGTCCAAGAGCGTGGAGTTGGTCAAGCAGGCCGACCCGCTGCTCTGGAATCTCACCGAGGACACCGACGAGAGCTCGTTCTTACAGGTCGCAGATGGCAACGAAGCCCTGTGTCTGCGCCGCTTCGATTGTACCCATCACGTGCGGGTGCTCTTTCTCGAAGCCGGAAAACGCTCAGCCTTCAACTGCGGCGCGGGCCAGCGCGTCCTTCTCGCTCATCTGCCCGAGTGGCGCTGGGAGGAAGTGGTGACCAACCACACCAGGCGCATGACCCAGTATTCCCTGGTCAGCCGGGAAGAGCTCGAGCGCGACCGGCGCGAGATCCGGGAGCGGGGTTACTCGGTGAGCTGGGAGGACGTCGCCCTTCACGCATGTGCGTTGGGGGCGCCGGTCCGCGACGCGACCGGCGCGGTGGTGGCCGCCGTGAGCATCTCCGGCATCGTGCAGCGCTTCTCCGCGGAGAGGCTGCCCACTCTCATCCGCAGGATCATGGAGGTCGGAGACGAGCTCTCCCGGAGACTAGGGTATATGCTCCACGAGACGGAAGGTCGCTCCGCCAGTGCGCCCGTCAAATGAGGGCTGACGGACCCGCGTGCCGCGTTTACTAGCCCTTTTTCCTACGCACCCGGGGCATCTTCGGCCCCTTCTCTCATGCGTCACAAGGCGCGGGAGTATGGTTTAATACTCGAGGGGAACTGTGGATGTCGCCGGCTTTTTGAGAGGCCGTTCTTGGCTTAGGGGCGACAAGGAGGAGTTGAGTGATGCCCAGCTGGATAGGACCCTGGGAGATTGCGATCGTTCTGGTGATAATCCTGCTGATCTTCGGTCCAAGGAAGCTGCCGGAGCTCGGTTCTTCACTCGGCAAGTCCATCCGCGGTTTCAAGAAGGGCATGAAAGACGGCCAAACGGCCGGCGACGAAACGGTCGCTGAAGCACAGGCCGCGGCCGAGCCGAAAGGAGCCGAGCCGCTCAAGGCAGAGGCGCAGCAAGCCGCCTCCACGGCGGTGAACCCGGACACGACCGAGAAGCCCGAATAGGCTAGAGCCGCGCTCCTAAGGCGGCGCCTGCATGTCCACCGGAGAGAGCTTCGTCTATCTCGAGATCGCGGAAGCGATCCGCAGGCTCATCGTCTCCGGGCAGTTGAAGCCGGGTGACCGTCTTCCTTCCGTGCGGGTCATGGCCGAACGCTGGAGATGTACGCCCAATACCGTCAGCCGCGGCTACGCGCTGCTTTCTCGCGAAGGGCTGGTGGTAGGCCATAGGGGCGGCGGCACCCGCGTCGTGTCCACCAAGGCTGGACCCGACGAGACCGCGCCTCCAGAGTGGGAATGGGCGAGTCTGGTCAACCGGGCTGAGACGTATCTGTTGGAGAGCCTCAGCCAGGGTCACAGCCCGGCGCACGCCGAAGCCGCGCTGGCCGCGGCCATATCCCGTTGGCAGGACCTCCGCCGGCCGGCCTCCCCGCAGAAGGACGCGATGTCTGCCGACCTGGACGGGGGCGAAGTACGTTTCTCCGGCAGCCACGATCTTTCCGTCGAACTGCTCGGACGGTCGCTCCTAGAGCGGACACCGCCGGTTTCACTCTCGATTGACTTCATCGGCAGCCTGGGAGGGCTGATGGCGCTGGCTCGGGGGGAGGCCGACGTTGCGGGCGCTCACCTGTGGGATGGAGCCACCGGAGTCTACAACGTGCCTTTTGTCCAGCGCGTCCTTCCCAATCGTAAGGTGGTGCTCCTCAATCTGGTGCAGCGACTGCAAGGACTCATCGTGCCGGCGGGCAACGCTCAAGGGCTGCGGTCCATCGCCGATCTGGCAAAGCCGGAGGTCCGTTTCGTCAACCGCCAGGCCGGGTCGGGCACCAGGGTCTGGCTTGACATCCGGCTGAGGGACGAAGGTCTTCCTCCGGCCAGCATCTCCGGATACGACCAGGAGGAGACGACCCACCTGGGCGTGGCTCGCGCAGTAGCCGAGGGCCGGGCCAACGCCGGCCTGGGCATCAGCGCTGCCGCGACCGCGTACGGTCTGGGCTTCGTACCCCTGGGCGAAGAGCGATACGATCTGGTGATCCCGGCCGAGGTCTGGGACACGGCGGCTCTGCGATCGCTCCGCGAGGTCGTGAACTCACGGCACTTCAAGGACGCCGTTCTGGCCTTGGGCGGGTATGACGTCTCTCAAACGGGGAGCGAGACCGTCCTCGACTGACACCGGCGTGATCGCCGGTTCGACCTGCTCGGAACCTTGGCCCAACCGCAGATCGGGTGCCGTCATCGTCTCGATGCTAGTCTTAGCCCAGAGCGCACCTCAGCAGCCGGCCGGCATGACTCCCACGGGAGGAGGATAGATATATGGGATCCGTCTGTTCCGGTGACGAGCGGGGCCCCATCTTCCTGCTGGACGGCAGCAATATCGCCTACCGGGCCTTCTTCGCTCTTCCCCAGGACATCGCCACCTCCGGTGGCTTTCCCACCAACGCCCTCTACGGGTTCTGCCTGATGATGATCAAGATCTTGGGTGACTACCATCCCGACGCGGTCATCGTGGCCTGGGATTCCCGGGAGAAGACCTTCCGGGCGGAGGAGTTCGTGGAGTACAAGGCTCATCGAAAGCCCATGCCCGATCTGCTGGCAGAGCAGTGGCCGTACTTCTCCGAGCTTTGCGCGGCCTTCGGGTTCGTCAACCTGGTCGTGCCCGGGTTCGAGGCGGACGACATCCTTGCCACTCTCGCCCGCCAGGCCGAGGCAGAGAGCCGGACCGCAGTCATAGTCACTGGGGACCGGGACGCCCTGCAGTTGGCCGGTCCACACGTGAGCATCATGGCCAACACGAGAGGGGTGACGGAGGTCAAGGTATACGATCCGGAAGCGGTGGAGGAGCGGTTCGGTGTACCCCCCCGGCTGATCCCCGACCTGATAGGCCTGAAGGGAGACAGCTCCGACAACATACCGGGGGTACCCGGGATCGGGGAGAAGACGGCCGCCCAACTGCTGGCACAGTTCGGCTCGTTGGAGGAGGTCCTTGCCCGCACCGATGAAGTCGCAGGGGCGAAGCGCAAGGAGCTGCTGCGGGAGCATCGGGAGACCGCGCTCCTCTCCAAGAGACTCGCTTTGCTCGACCGTGACGCCCCGATAGACATCCACGCGGCTGAGGTGCAGCCCCATCAGATCCAGCGGGAGATGCTGGACGAGCTGCTCACCCGGTTCGAGTTCACCTCGCTGCTCGAGCGACTGGAGCCACTGCTGGCCGCTTCACCATCGGCGGATGCAGGAGTGTCCGAACCGGCCGGAGGGCGCCTGCCCGCGCCCGTGCCGCCACCCCGGGATGCCGCCGCCTGGGAGAACCTTGTGGATCGGGATAGACCGTTCGGGCTGACGGCCGACGAGGCGACGGGCGGTCTCTGGCTGGCTCAGCCGCAAGCGGGAGCTGCGGCCGACACATACGAGTCGTTCACGATCGTCGAGATGCCGGATCCTTCTGCGCAGGCTGCGGTTCTCGAGCCGCTTCTAGCCGGAGGCGCCGCTATCTGCCACGATCTCAAGTCTGCCGCCGGCCTGCGCGGATTGGTCGACAGGGTCGCCCACGATACCTACATCGCCGCGTATCTGCTGGCTCCGGGTCGCCGCGACTACCGTCTGGAGGAGTGTGCGCGGGAGGCGGTTATCCTCCTGCCCTGGTGCGGCCCGGTCGCCCGGCCAGTCGCGGGTGCCGGCTCCGCGGCCGCCTCGGCCGCCCCGGCTGCCGCGGCGGCGGCGGCGGCGGCGCTTGTCCTCCCGGTCGCCGCTTGGCAGGAGCGCGCACTCCGCGACCAGGGCATGTGGGATCTCTTCCAGGACATCGAACTGCCGCTGACCGGGGTGCTCATCGCCATGGAGTCGGCCGGCATACATCTGGATTGCTACCGCCTCGGTGAGATCACCGGCAAGATCCAGGATCAACTGGAAGAGCTGGAGACATGTATATTCGAGCTGGCCGGCGAGGAGTTCAACCTAGGCTCGCCCCAACAGCTGGGGCACATCCTCTTCGAGCGGCTGGGGCTCGCCCGGCAGCGCAAGATCAAGACCGGCTATTCCACCGACGCGAAGACGCTGGAAGCCCTTCGGGACAGCCACCCCATCGTCGGCCATCTTCTCAACCATCGCGAGCTCTCGAAACTCATGTCCACGTATCTGCTCGCTCTCCCTCAAGCGGTCGATGCGTCCACCGGGCGGTTGCACACCACCTTCCACCAGACGGTGACCGCCACCGGTCGTCTATCCTCCAGCGATCCCAATCTGCAGAACATCCCAGTACGTACAGCTCTGGGGGCGCAGATCCGCCAGTGCTTCACGGCCGAGCCGGGAAACACCATGGTGGTGGCCGACTACTCCCAGATCGAGCTCCGGATCATGGCCCAGCTTTCCGGCGAGCCCGCGCTGCTCGATTCGTTCAGGCAGGGTGAAGACATCCACACCCGCACGGCGGCCGAGGTCTTCGGCTTGGCTGAAGACGAGGTCGACTCCACTCACCGGCGCTACGCCAAGGCGGTCAATTTCGGCATCATGTATGGGATCTCGGCCTTCGGGCTGAGCCAGAACCTTGGCATCGACCGAGAGGAGGCCGCCGCCTACATCGAGCGATACTTCGAGCGCATGCCTCGGGTCAAAGCCTTCATCGAGGACACGATCGGGCTTGCCCGGCGCCAGGGATTCGTGGCCACAGTGTTCGGCCGCCGGCGCCCCATCCCCGAACTTACCTCGGGCAACTACCAGGAGCGTTCGCTGGGAGAGAGGCTGGCCGTCAACTCGGTCATCCAGGGAAGCGCCGCCGACATCATCAAGGTGGCGATGATCCGTTGCCACGATCGGTTGCGCAAAGAGTTCCCCGGAGCCCGCCTGGTCCTGCAGGTCCACGACGAGCTGGTATTCGAAGTGCCGGAAGCCTTAGCGGGTGCGGTCAAGAGGGCGGTGGTGGAGGAGATGATCGCTGCATTTCCCATGGAACCGGCCCTCGGTGTCGATGCGGGGGAGGGGCCCGACTGGCTCTCGGCCAAGTAGCCGAGAGACCGTTGCTTTTCCCGGACGCCTAGGTATACTACCGGCACATAAGCCACGTGAGGGCGTGGTTTGCCCATGCATTCTTTGGGAAGGGAAACGGAAACTACATGTCAGACGAATACACCGACGAGAACGTACAGACGCTGCAGGGTGGCCAGGACCTCATGATCGAGGTCGACGGCAAGATGGTACCCAACTACGAGGCCACGATGATGAGCTTCGAAGAGGGAGACATCGTCACCGGGACCGTGGTGCGCGTCGATAAGGACGAAGTCCTGGTCGATATCGGCTACAAGAGCGAGGGGGTCGTCCCCGCGAACGAGCTGTCGATCAGAAAGTCGGTGGATCCCTCCGAAGAAGTGTCAGTAGGTGACATCGTCGACGCCCTTGTGCTCACCAAAGAGGACGCCGACGGCCGGCTGATCCTCTCCCGGAAGCGGGCGCGGTTCGAGCGGGCCTGGCAGCGCATCGAAAAGGCCGCCGAAGAAGGCACCCCGGTGTCGGGCAACGTGATCGAAGTGGTCAAGGGTGGTCTCATCCTCGACCTGGGAGTGCGCGGCTTCCTTCCTGCCTCTTTGGTCGATATACGCCGGGTGGCCGACCTGGATGAGTTCCTCGGACAGAGCCTGGAGTGCCGGGTCATCGAGCTGAACCGGTTCCGCAACAACGTGGTCCTCAGCCGCCGGGCCGTGCTGGAGGAAGAGCGCCGCGGAGTACGCGAGCAGATCCTCGACCGCATGAACGTGGGCGACCTGGTCACGGGCACCATCTCCAATATCGTAGACTTCGGGGCCTTCGTGGACTTGGAAGGCATCGACGGTCTGATCCACATCTCCGAGCTCTCCTGGAGCCATGTGAACCATCCGTCCGAAGTGCTCACCATCGGCCAGAAGGTCGAAGTCCGGGTGCTTGACATAGACCGCGACCGGCAGCGGATCTCCCTTGGCCTCAAACAGACCCAGAAGGACCCATGGCAGCAGGTCTTCGAGAACCGCCAGGTGAACGAGATCGTGCACGGCCAGGTCACCAAGCTGGTGTCGTTCGGCGCCTTCGTCGAGATCGAAGAAGGCGTGGAAGGCCTTATCCACATCTCCGAGTTGGCCCAGCACCATGTGGAAGACCCGTCTGAGATCGTGCGTCCCGGGCAGGACGTCAACGTCAAGATCATAGAGATCGATCCCGAGCGACGCCGTCTCTCCCTCAGCCTGAAACGGCTTGAGCCGGAATACCGGATCCACGAGGATGCCCTTGCCGAAGAGGGTGAAGAGGGCGAGGAGATGGAAGAGGGCGAGGCCCTAGCTGAGGCCGAGGCAGTCGCCGAGGCGGAAGAAAGCGAAGCGTACGGGAGTGAAGCGGTGGACGAGGCTGTCGTCCCCGAGGCGGTTGCCGAGGTGGAAGCGCCGGCCGCCGCTGTGGAGCCCGAAGCTGCTGCTGTGGAGCTCGAAGCTGCCGCTGTGGAGCCCGAGGCTGTGGAGCCCGAGGCTGTGGAGCCCGAGGCGGTAGCGCCCGAAGAGGTGGAGCCCGAAGCGGTAGCGCCCGAAGAGGCAGTGGCCGAACCTGAAGCCGCCGTTGAGCCTGCCCCGGAGCCCGAAGCTCCTGAAGCCCAGGCTGAAGTTGAGAGCGAGCCCTCGGTCGAGGCCGCGCCGGAGGCGGCGCCCGCCGCCTCCGAGACTGCCGAAGAGGCGGGCGAAGAGGGCTGAGCTTCGGATCATGTTGCGTGACACGGGAGCGCCTAACAACTCGTTTCAGGATGAAGCCGCGGCTGCCTAGTGCGCCCTGGGCGGCACGATAGTTCGTCCTCGGTCCCGCACATAGCGCTGCTATTCGCGCTCCCTGCGTCCTTCTCTGGCGCGTGCCCAGCGCGTCCCTGGCGGCGGAGCTTCATTCTGAAGCGAGTTCTGAGGGCGCTCCTCGTTTCTTCGGAAGGAGAGCATGACCAAGCGGGAGCCTCGAGGCCGGTCTCCACTTCCACCTGAGCCTGCGCGAAGGGTCTGGTCGCGGGAGGGGGGGAACGCAGGCGTCGTCACCGTCGGTCTTACCGGGGGCATCGGCGCGGGCAAGAGCACCGCGCTGGCGATCTTCGGTGAACTGGGAGCGATAACGATGTCGGCCGATCAGTTGGTACACGAGCTCTACGCCCGTCCCCTTGTGGCGACCGAGGTCGAGGCGCGGTTCGGGCCGGAGGTGCTCGACTCGCAAGGCAGGGTGGACACAGGCCTGTTGGCCGAGGCGCTGCGAGGCCAGCGGCGAGAGTTGCGCTGGCTGGAGAAGCTCACACACCCGCTGGTGGCCGAAGAGATCGAGCGACGCATCGGCGACGCGCCCGCCGGGACCGTGGTCGTTTGTGAGGTGCCGCTGCTGTTCGAATCCGGCTTCGAGCATTTGTTCGACCTCGTGGTCACCGTCGAGGCGGGCGGCGAGACCCGGCGCCGGCGGTCGACTCACGGCTTCGACGTCGACATGTTCTCGGAGCTGGAGGCTTTGCAGGCTCCCAGCGAACGCAGGGTGGCCGGCAGCGATCTCAGCTTCTTCAACGACGGTGATAGAGAACAGCTCTGGCATTTCGTGCGGGAAGCCTATGGTCGGGCGCTGGGGATGCTCGAGGAGCGTCGATGACGGAGTCGCCCAGGGCCCGCGCGCGCACGAGCCGCAAACGTCGCAGATTACGCCTCGTGGGGTTGGTAGTGGCCCTCGTGTTGATCGTGATCGTCGCGGTGTGGGTCGCTGCAAGTCGCACGGTGGTGCCGGGAGTGTCGGCTCAACTGCACCCTCTCCACTATCAGGACAGCATCGCCCGGGTGGCAGAGCAAAACGATCTCGACCCCTACCTGGTGGCAGCGGTCGCCCGGGCCGAGAGCGGCTGGGACCCGGAAGCAGTCTCCCACGCTGGCGCCACCGGCCTTATGCAGCTCATGCCCGATACCGCCGCCTGGATCACGGGCCTCGAGAACTGGCAGGGTGGCGACGATCCCGACCTGACCGATCCCGAGGATAGCCTTGAGCTGGGTGCCTTCTACCTCGCCTATCTCGTCAAGTACTTCGGCGGCGATACCCGGTTGGCTCTGGCCGCCTACAACGCGGGACAGGGCGCCGTGAGCAGGTGGCTACGGGATGGAAGCACCAAGGAATCCATCGAGATCACCGACATCCCCATCGACGAGACGCGTGAGTTCGTGGAGCGGGTGGAGTACTACCAAGACCTCTACGCCCGCATCCACCCCGGTGCCTTCGCCGCCGAGAGCGGGGCGACGTGAGCGCCTTCCACATCCGCTCCGACTACGAGCTCAAAGGCGATCAGCCTGAGGCTGTGGCGGCTCTGACCGCAGGGGTGCTGCGCGGTGACCGGCAGCAGACTCTCCTGGGCGTCACCGGCTCGGGCAAGACCTTCACCATGGCCAATATCATCGCCCGGGTGGGCAAACCCGCTCTGGTGATGGCCCCGAACAAGACCTTGGCGGCACAGCTCTGCAACGAGTTCCGCGAGTTCTTCCCCGAGAATGCGGTGGAGTACTTCGTCTCCTACTATGACTACTACCAGCCGGAGGCCTACCTGCCGGCGAGCGACACGTACATCGAGAAGGATTCTTCCATCAACCAGGAGATCGACCGCCTGCGGCACGCGGCTACCTCCAACCTGCTCATGCGTGACGACGTTGTCATCGTGGCCTCGGTGTCCTGCATCTACGGGCTGGGTTCTCCTCAGGAGTATTTGGGCCAGGTGGTGCTGCTCAAGGAGGGCGACGACGTCAGCCGCGACGAGGTCTTCGCCAAGCTGGTCAAGATCCACTACGAACGTAACGACATCGGCTTTGTCCGGGGCAAGTTCCGGGTGCGAGGAGATAGCTTCGAGGTGTGGCCTGCTTACGACGACTATGCGGTACGGGTCAGCCTGTGGGGAGACCAGGTGGAGGAGATCGTGAAGGTCGACCCGCTCACCCAGGAGATAGTCGCGCGGCTTCCGACGGTGGCCGTCTATCCGGCCACTCACTTCGTCACCTCGGAGGACGCCCTCGAGCGCTCTCTGGAGGAGATCGCCGCCGAGCTCGAGGTGAGGGTGGCGGAGCTGGAAGCGCAAGGCAAGCAGTTAGAGGCGTTCCGCCTGCGGCAGCGGACTCAATACGACATGGAGATGCTGCGCGAGCTCGGTTACTGCAGCGGCATCGAGAACTACTCGCGCATCCTGTCGGGACGCAAGCCGGGCGAGCCGCCCTACACGTTGCTCGACTTCTTCCCCAAGGACTTCTTGGTGTTCATCGACGAGTCGCACATGACCGTGCCCCAGTTGCACGGCATGTACGAGGGCGATCGCAGCCGCAAGAACATGCTGGTGGAGCACGGCTTTCGCCTGCCTTCGGCCCTGGACAACCGCCCGCTCCGTTTCGACGAGTTCATGGAACGAGTGCCGCAGATGGTGTTCGTCTCGGCCACACCGAGTGAATGGGAGACGTCGGTCTCCAGCCAGGTGGTGGAGCAGCTCGTGCGGCCTACCGGTCTCGTGGACCCGTACGTGGAGGTGAGACCCACCCGTCACCAGATCGACGACCTCATGAACGAGATCCGCAGGCGCGTCGAGAAGGGGCAGCGCACCCTGGTGACCACACTCACCAAGAAGATGGCGGAGGACCTCACCGACTACCTGTTGGAGATGGGCTTCCGCGTCCGCTATCTGCATTCCGAGGTGAACACGCTCGAGCGGGTGCGCACGGTGCGCGAGTTGCGCCTGGGGGAGGTGGACGTGCTGGTGGGCATCAACCTGCTGCGCGAGGGCCTCGATCTGCCCGAAGTCACGCTCGTCGCCATCCTGGACGCCGATAAGGAGGGCTTTCTGCGCGGAGAGACGGCCCTCATCCAGACCATAGGCCGGGCGGCGCGCAATGTGGAGGGGACGGTCATCATGTACGCCGACAAAAGGACGGCGGCCATGGACAAGGCGGTATCGGAGACCGAGCGCCGGCGCGCCACCCAGCTGGCCTTCAACGCCGAGCATGGGATCGAGCCGCGCAGCATCGTGAAAGGGGTGTCCGACATCGCGGAACTGCTAGGCATCAGCGGCACCGTACCCTACAAAGAGCGGCGCAAGACCGCCCGGGGAGAGGCGATGTCGGCGGAGGAGATCGAGCGGCTCATGGCTACCCTCGAAGAAGAGATGTTCGCCGCGGCCGAGGAGTTGCGCTTCGAGTATGCCGCTAAGCTGCGCGATGAGATCAGGGACCTCGCCCGCGATCTGAGTCTCATGCGCAGCGGAGCGGCCGGCGGCTCTCGCGCCGGCTGACGCTCAGCGCGGTCGGGCGGCGCCACGGCGGCTCCGGTTAGCGCGTCGGGGCGGCTTTGATCCCCAGGGCCGCCGCCGTGCGCGCGAGGCCCCTATCGAGAGTCGCGAGGGCGACACCCAGTTCCAGCGCGAGTTGCAGGTATGAGGCGTCGTAGGCTGTCAAGTCCTTGTCTCGCGCCAACCTGACGACGGCGAGCCAGGAGGGCTCCACCAGCCTTACCGGCACGCGAAGACCGGCTGCGAACGCCTGCTCGACAAGCGGTGCGTCCCCTCGCCCCACGACGCACTTGCGGACCGCCACCTGTGCCATCTCGTACCGTAATAGCGAGGGCGCAAGCAGCCGTCGCGAGCGCGTGACCGCGTGCGCTTCGGAAGATCCGGGCTCACCGAACACCATCGCCGCGAGCACCGAGGCGTCGCAAACGACGGCGTCGTCAACGCCCATCGCGGAGTTCCCGGATCCAACCGGTGGCCTCGTCAGGCGTGGACAGGCCTGACTCACGGACGTGCTGTATCAAGTCGTCCACCGATAGCTCGGCTTCTCCGAAGGCGGCCGCCTCTACTATCGCCAGAAGCTCCTTCTGAAGCGACCGGTGGTTCCGCTGAGCCCGAGCGCGCAGGCGCTGGAGTATCTCTTCGGGCACGTCCTTGATCGACAGACTGACCGCCATGGTGTCCTCGGCCTGGAAGTGGTTCTGTAGTAGCGCCATTTTAGCACCGTCAGAATCAGTGGGATTGATTCTGCGGACACTATGCCGCCCGCAATTGCGAACATACCGGGACTTTGGACCGAGGCGGTCATTGAGTCGGCAGGGATGGAGTGCCCCTTATCACGCCAGCCCAAGATCCGTCCAAAGTCGGATGCGAGCCAGGGCCTCGCATGTGTATGCTTCGCGCTCGGCTGTCGCCACGAAGAGGGGCTGCGTCGTCTATACTCGTTTTCAGAAGGCAACAAGATGCGAGCGTCAGAAGTGAGGTCCCATCTCCTGCCACCGGAGACGGCGAACATGTATCTAACGGCGATCGTGGAAGAAGATGGCGACGGATTCGTCGCCCTGTGCCCCGAGCTTGATGTCGCCAGCCAGGGCGAGAGCGTTGAGCAGGCGACGGACAATCTTCGCGAGGCCGTCGAACTCCTCCTCTCGTGCGCCGATCCTGCGGAGATCTCCTCGAGGCTGAAGGCTCGCGTCTATGTGACCCACTTCGAGGCCCGCGGTGGGGCGGCTTAGGGTCCTGTCCGGAGCCGACGTCTGCCGCATTCTCTCCGATCAGGGCTTCACCGAAGCAAGCCGCAGGGGAAGTCACGTCGTGATGCAGAAGGGCACGCCGGACCGCACAGTCACGGTGCCCGTTCCCACTCATGCTGAACTCAGACGAGGCACACTCGCCTCAGTCGTCCGCCAGTCCGGACTCCCTCGTTCCCTATTCGAAGAGTGATCGCGACGTCGGTGGGGCGGCGCCTCGACCCACCTAGTCCACGCTGACCGACCGCACTTCTTCCAGTTCTGCGATGAGAGCGGTCAGCTTGGCTCTATCGAGGCCGCGCGGCATCTTCAAAAAGAGATGGATGGTGTCGCGGTCATCCTCGCCCGGCACCACGGCCATCTCCTTGACGATCACGTGGGCCGCATGGAGCATGCCCAGGAGTTGAGCGAGGGATGAAAAGCCGGGAGAGCGGAAATGGATCCGCACTCCTACCGCTTGTCCCAAGCGGGGATAGAGGATGCGGTTCTCGATGAGTCGCAGAACGTAGAGACTGACTATCACCACTCCCGTGGTGATCAGGGCCGCGGAGTAGAAACCCTGGGCAGCGAGTAGTCCCACTGCGGCCACGGTCCAAAGACTCGCAGCCGTGGTAAGGCCCCGCACCGAGACGCCGTACCGGATGATAGCTCCGGCGCCCAGGAAGCCTATCCCGGTCACCACCTGGGCCGAGATCCGGTTGGGGTCGAAATCCGTTCCCTCGAGACCGTACGACGAGGCCATGGTAAAAGCGGCTGCCCCCACCGCGACCAGGATGTGAGTCCTGAAGCCCGCCGTGTGCTCCCGGATCTCTCGCTCTATCCCGATCAGTCCACCGAGCACGCCGGCGAGGAGGATACGTATGACCACGTCCAGAGTTGACACCGGCGTCTCCCGCTGAGTTGCGGTCCAAGTCGCTTCTCATACTAGGACCGGAAGAGGGCGGCATCAAGATGTCACAGGCGACCGAGGGCGCCCGATGGGCGCAATCGTGTTCAGGTTCTCGTCAGCTGTTCGCTACAGGAACGTTACTCACTTGTGAGAAACTATCGATTACGCGAAGACAAAGCCCGTGCCGGGGTCAGCTACTTCTGCTGGCCGTCATCCCACGTATGAGACGGACCTCCGTCGGTCTCTGGAAAGGTGGAGTGATGAGGTCCACGGAAGCGATCGGTCAGGCCGAACGACGGTATCTGCAGGCCGTCCACGATCTCGTCGGCGGTGAGGCGAACACCGCTGTATCGTTCCGCGATGTCCAGGAATACCTCTCATATACCGACGATGAAGCAAGTCACTGCAGCGATCTTTGGACTCGCTGCGGAGCGGTCGAGTGGCCGACTTTGGGTCACTTAGCTCTGACACAAATCGGGCTGGCTCGCGCCAGGCGCATCGCGACGAGCATCCCGGCTGCCTCTTCCTTCGGGCCGGGTGTATCCGGAGATCCGCGAGACAAGGAGAGCAGCCCTCGGACAATTGAAGCTGGGGCGATCTCCGTTGTGATCCCAGCTCTCAATGAGGCAGGGACCATCGGTCAGCTCGTGCGGCTTGTCAAAAGCAGCCCCAAGGTGCTCGAGGTTCTGGTGGTTGACGACGGTTCTGTTGATGGCACCGCAGAAGTTGCCGCGCAAGCGGGCGCCCGGGTGATGATGAGTTCGCTTTTGGGCAAGGGTGCGTCCATGGAGGACGGGGTGAGGGCTACCCGGGGAGAGATCGTCCTCTTTCTCGACGCAGACCTCCTGGAGATCAGCGAGGATTTCGTCGAAAGGATGGTCGCTCCCATCCTCGCGGGGGAGGCAGATCTGGTGAAGGCCAAGTTCACGCGCGACTCCGGCCGCGTGACCATTCTGACCGCCCGCCCACTTCTTGGTGCCTTCTTTCCCGAGTTGGCCAGGTTTGATCAGCCACTTGGAGGGATCGTCGCCGTTCGACGTTGGTTGGTCGGCAGCCTTCGGCTCGAGAATGACTACGGTGTCGATGTGGGCCTGCTGATCGACGTGGTGGCCAGGGGAGCTCGGGCAGTGGAGGTCGACATCGGTCGGATCGACCACGAAAGTCAGCCGCTCGAGGCTTTGGGGGACATGGCACGACAGGTCACCAGGGTCATTCTCGACCGGGCGTGGAGACACGAGCGTCTGAGCATGAATCTCGTGCTTGAGATGCAGGAGACGGAGCGAAGAGCCAAAGCTGAGCTTCTCCCACCCGTAGATTCCCCCGCCGATGGACGGAAGTTCGCCCTGCTTGATATGGACGGCGTCCTCCTGGATGGTCGTTTCGTTGTAGCGCTGGCCGATCGGATCGGAGCTCAGTCCGAGCTCCCACTGCTCCTGGATAGCAAGGTCTTGCCTGACGGCGAGCGGACCAGGGCCATCGCGTCATTGTTCACCGGGGTACGCCGGGAGGTTTTTGAAGAGACGGCCTTGTCCATGCCGCTCATGGAGGGCGCCGTGGACCTTGTGGTCGCTCTTCGCAAGGCGGGCTACCGGGTAGGCATTGTGACCGACAGCTTCCACGTCGCGGCGGAGACGGTTCGCCGACGGGTCTTTGCTGACTTCAGCGTAGCTCACGTGATGCGGTTTCGAAACGGCACGGCGACGGGGGAGATCACGCTGTCGCCGTTCATGCTCGGCCCCGGGGGGTGTCGGGAGCACGATTGCTGCAAGTCAAACGTGATCAGGCGATTGCACGAGTCGGCCGGGCTCGTGCCCGAGCAGACCCTGGCGGTGGGCGATGGGGAGAACGACATCTGCATGCTACGAGACGCGGGCATTTCGGTGGCATTCCGACCCAAGTCAAGACTGGTGGAAGAAGCGGCCACGCATAGTCTCGACGGCTCTTTGCTCAGCATACTCGATCTGCTTGTCCCAGCGGAGCCTCCTCCGCCATCTGCCAATGCGGGGTCGATCGGGAGGGAACAAGCTCGGATAGGTTCTCTGGCGGTCTGACCTTTCGAGAGATATGCAGGCTGTCATCCATTTGATACAGTCAGCATGTGCTCATCAGGCAAGCCGGCGGGGGACCGGTGAGGGCCGGGTCCTGCCGGGGAAAGCAAGAGGAGGGCGGACAATGAAGAAAGCGTTGATCCTAGGGTTGGTGCTGGTGTTCGCGCTTACGATGTTGGGGCTGGCCGCTTGCGGCGAAGAGGAGGAGACAACGACGAGCGCCGCGCCCACCACGGCGGCGCCCACGACGGCCACGACCGGGGCCGCGGAGACCACCACTACGGCGGCCGCCGAGACCACCACGACTTCGGCGTATGCTCCCGGAACCTGGAAATTCACCTTCAACACGTTCTTCCCGGCCACGAACAACATCGCGATCGTGGGCGAGATGTGGCAGGCTGAGATCACCAAGCGCACCAACGGCGCGGTGGAGTTCGAGTACCTGCCCGGAGCCTCTCTCACGGCCGCCAACAAAGTCTATGACGGCGTGGTGACCGGTATCTCCGACCTCGGGTTCTCGGTCATGGCCTATACCCCGGGGATCTTCCCCATCATGGAATTCGTCGACTTCCCCCATGGCTATCCCGCCGGGTACGTCTCGACCATGGTGGTGAACGACTACTACAACAAATTCAAGCCGGCCGAGTTCAACGACGTGCATCTGTTCGCCTTCTACGGGACAGGGCCTCAGGTGGTCTTCACCACCAGCAAGCCGGTGAAGACGCTGGCGGATAACAAGGGGATGGTGCTCAGGTCCACCGGCGTAGGGGCCACTATCGCCGGCCTACTGGGAGCCGAAGGGTATGCCGCGCCTCAGAACGAGGCCTACGAACTCATGTCCAAAGGTGTCATCGACGGGAGCATCGCTCCTCGGGAGGTGTTGCTGGGCTGGAAGCAGGCCGAGGTGGTCAAGTACGTCACCAACTGCTTCTCCATCGGCTCGTGCACCGGCATGTACCTCGTTATGAACGGCGACAAATGGAGCGAGCTGCCGCCGGATATCCAGCAGATCTTCACCGACGTGAGCGCGGAGTACGTCGAATACTGGGCCAAGGTAGCTTCGGCCTACGACTACGACGCCATGGCCTTCTTCAACGAGCAGGAGGGCCGTGAGGAGATCGACCTGTCCGAAGAGGAGAACGCTGCCTGGAAGACCGCCGTCCGACCGATGATCGATGAGAAGAACACCGCTCTCAAGGACGCGGGCTTCACGGACGACTATGAAGGGTTCATCCAGGAGCGGATCGCCTACTGGACGCAGAACCAGGTCTCCGAAGAAGAATGCTCCGCGTCGGTCAAGGAGAACATCAAGTCACCGTCGGCTAAGTAGGAGCCCGGATCCAGCGACCGGCAAGCTACAAGTAGTGAGGAAAACCAGCATAGAGGCGGGGCGCAAGCCCCGCCTCTATGCCTAAGCGGTGGTCGTACCCCAAGGAGGTCCTATGGAGATGCTTCCTCCCGAGATGGAGCCGCTCCCGGTCCGGGAGGTCGAAGCTGAGAACGGCCCCCTAAAGACCGTAGATAGGTACATCGTACTCTTCAGCAAGATCCTGTTCTGGATCGCCGGCGCCGGCCTCGTTGGGATGCTCGTTCTCATAGTCGCCGACGTCATCGGGATCAAGATACTCTCCCGCCCGGTGCCGGGAGACATCGAGATCATATCTTTCTTGGCGGTGGTGGCGATAGCCGGCGCAGTCCCCTTCACGCAGGTGATGAAGGGGCACGTGGCGGTCGACTTCATCGTGGAGAAGTTCCCCCGCCGCTCCAAGCTGGTGATCGACGCCATCATGGTCTTCTTCAGCATTTGTCTGATGGTATTGCTGACCTACTACAGCTTCAAGTACGCCGGGAAGCTCAGATCCACCGGTGAAGTTTCCATGACCCAGAAGATCCCCTTCTATCCCTTCGTGTACGGGATGGCGGTGTGCTTCTTGGCGCTTCTGCTGGTCCTGATCATGGACTTCATCAAATCGATCACCAGGGCGGTCAAGACATGGACCCCGTGACCATCGGGATCATAGGGGTCGCCGTCCTGGTGGTCATCTTCCTGCTGGGCATGCCCGTGGGCTTCACCATGGCCTTCGTGGGATTGATCGGGTTCGCGGCGGTCAAGGGGCCGGAGGCCGGGCTGAGCATATTGGCGCGAGACTTCTGGGAGATCTGGTCCAGCTACAACCTCACGGTCATCCCTATGTTCGTCTCCCATGGGCTCGGTGGCATCTATGCGGGGATGAGCGGCAGGCTGTACCAGGCCGCGTATATCATCTTCGGCAGGTGGCGCGGGAAACGGGCCATGGCCACGATCGTCGCGACGGCCGGGTTCTCGGCCATCTGTGGCTCTATGAGCGCTACCGCGGCGGCCATGGTCTAAGTGGCCATACCGGAGATGCGACGTTACGGGTACGACCCCGGTCTGGCCTGCGGCTGTATGGCCGCGGCGGGGAGCCTGGGGATCATGATCCCGCCCAGCACCATCTTCATCATCTACGGCATCCTTTCTGAGCAGTCGATCGGCAAGCTTTTTGTGGCCGGGGTGGTCCCCGGTCTGATCCTGGCTCTTTTCTTCATCTTCGCGGTCTACATCTGGACCGTGTTCAAACCGACCTCAGCTCCGGCCGGGGGCGGTACCACCATGAAACAGAAGCTGATCGTAATGTCTTGACCGGCCTCATCGAGATGCTGTTCCTCTTCGCATTGGTCATCGGCGGCCTGTTCGCGGGGCTTTTTAGCCCCACCCAGGCTGCCGGCGTGGGGACGGCGGCCGCCATCGTCATAGGAGTACTCAGAAGGTCGTTCGACCTGCGGAGGTTCTGGCTTTCGGTCAAGGACACGCTGCTGATCACCGCCATGATCATGACCATTGTCGCTGGGGCGACGGTGTTCGGTCACTTCATGGCCGTTACCGGGATACCCGGGGCCGTACCCGCCCATTTCCTCGGTGGTCTCCCCAGCCCAAAGACGGTCGTCATGATCATGATACTCGCCATGTATCTGGTCGCGGGATGCTTCATGGACTCCCTGGCCATGGTCACGTTGACCGTCCCCTATAAACGATCGCCACCGTCATGGCCCTGGGCTTTCGACCCCATCTGGTTCGGCGTCATCATCGTCCTGGTGGTGGAGATGGGCGTCATCACGCCGCCGGTGGGGATAAACGTCTACATCATCAAAGGAGTGGCGCCGGACGTACCCATGGGGAGCATATTCAAGGGGGCTGTAGCGTTCTTGGCAGGCATGATCGTCCTGGCGGCGCTCCTGCTGATATTCCCTCAGATCGCTACCTGGCTGC
>CAVPLM010000028.1:0-22482 GCA_963706025.1 uncultured Actinomycetes bacterium
AAACGCGGACCGAGACTGCCGGGATCACGGTCGACCTGGCGCTCTGCACAGGCTGCCGGGCGTGCGAGCTCGCGTGCGGATTCCACCACACCGGCGGCATGCAGCCGAGCGCATCGAGCCTCACGGTCTCCAGGTCGAACAGTACGGCCGCTCTCGCCTGGCAGTTGGACGACACCTGCGATCTGTGCGCGGGCGAAGAGGAACCATTGTGCGCGAAGTACTGCGCTACCAAGGCCGTCCTGGCCGGAGCCCGGTCGTGAACGGTTACGAGATCAGGGGCGGGCTGGCCGGTAAGATCCTCCGGGTCGACCTGACCCGCGAGCGCGCGTGGACCGAGGATACGCTTCCATACGCCCGTCGGTTCCTCGGAGGCAGGGCGGTCAACAGCCTCATCCTGCTCAATGAAACGCTACCCCACACAACGTGGTCGGACCCCGAGAACCCGCTCATCTTCGGGGTGGGGTGCTTGGTGGGGACCATGGCCCCGGGAGCCAACCGGGTCTCCATCGAGACGAAGAACGTCTATTCGGGGGGCAAGGGATCGGCCAACTTCGGCGGTCATTTCGGACCCGAGCTCAAGTACGCCGGTTTCGACCACGTGGTCATCACTGGAAAGGCGCCAAAGCCGGTCTATCTGTGGATCCAGGACGGGGAGGCGGAGATTCGGGACGCCTGTGGCATCTGGGGCAAGACCACTTACGAGACCGAGCGTCTGCTTCGGACGGAACTGGGAGACGACCGGATCGAGGTGGCGGCCATCGGCCCGGCCGGTGAGAATCTGGTCAAGGGTGCGTGCGTGGTGGGTGATCTTTCCAAGGTCGCCGGAGGTTCCGGGGCGGGCTGCGTTATGGGGAGCAAGAACCTCAAGGCGCTTGTGGCTCGTGGACGCGGGGCCATCGAGGTAGCCGACCCAGCTCGTTTTGTGGGGGCCGTCGACGACTGCCTGGCGCGGATGAAGCTATCCCCACGCACGTCGAAATGGCGCGGAGGAATCATCGAAGCAGGTGCTTTGCCCGACGGCCCCTTCTGGGACATCGGCGCTGAGACGATCCGCAACGGCCGGCTCGGCTATTGGCCGATGGAGAAGCGGATCAACCTGGTGGGTCCGGAGACCGGGGTGAACAAGTACAGGCGCAAGATGGTGGGGTGCTTCAACTGCCCTGCCGGCTGCATGCCGTATTTCGAGATCGACGATGGCCCCTTCTCCGGTACTCGTGGTATCGGCTACTGGATCGGGTCGGCCATGTATTCGACCCGCTTCGACGTGGACGACCCGGCGGCCTCCATCAACTTCCACCTTCTGTGTAACCAACTGGGTGTCGACGGCGACATGGCGGCGACCGTGCTCTCCTGGGCCTTCGAGTGCTACGAACGCGGGCTGATCACCACCCGCGACACGGGCGGAATCGCTTTGGATTGGGGCGATGGGGTGGCCATGAATCAGATGGTCGAGAAGCTCGCGTATCGTCAGGAGATCGGCGCTCTTCTGGCTGAGGGGGTCAGGGAAGCGGCAAGCCGCATCGGTCAGGGTTCAGACGACTTTGCCGTGTACATCAAGGGGCAGGACACCTCTGATGCCTTCAGGATCCAGAAAGGGTGGGGACTGGGCTGCTCCACCTCCGCTTGTGGACCGCGGCATCTCCGAGGAGCGGTTGGGAGCATGCATCACTCCGGCCCCAAGAATCTTCCCCGAGAGACCCATGAGTACAAGAACCAGCCGGAAGCCGTCTTCTGGATGGTAAGGGCCAAAGAGATCGAGGACATGACCGGCTTCTGCAACTTCATGGGGACGTACTCTGGGCCGCACGTACTTGAGATCGCCGACTATGCCGAGCTCACGAGCGCAGCTCTCGGAGTGGGAATCTCCGAGGAGGAGCTGATGAGGCTCGCTCAGGCGGGGTGCAACCTGGAGAAGGCCTTCAACACGCTGCATGCGGGGTTCACCCGGGCCGATGACTATCCACCCAAGCGCTATATGGAGACCCCCATTCATTCTGGTCCCTACGCGGGACACCGGTGCGACCGGGATAAATGGGACGAGATGCTGGACCGGCTCTACGAGCTCCACGGCTGGGACGTGGCGACCGGCCTGCAGACCCGCGGCGGGCTGGAGAGCCTGGGACTGGGCGATGTCGCAGATATGCTGGAGCAGGCGGGGAAGCTGGTCGTCTATGAGTGAGCTGCCGGCATCCAGCGCCACCGACCGTGGTCCGCGGGCGCTCGTCAGAGGGGCCGGCGACTTGGCCTCCGGCGTCGCTTATCGCCTGATGCGCGCCGGGTTCTCGGTGGTGATGACCGAGATCGCTCGGCCCACGGTGGTGCGCCGTGCCGTCGCTTTCGCCGAGGCGGTGTGGGAAGGCCGGGTGGAGGTCGAGGGCCTCCCCGGGATCCTGGCCCGGGACGCGGTCGACGTACACCGGATATTGCGGAGCGGGGCGATCCCGGTGATCGTCGATCCCGAAGCGGTCATCCGCTTCGATTTCCGTCCCGATCTGCTGGTGGATGCCATCATGGCCAAGCGGAACCTGGGCACCCACACGAGCGACGCGCCCGCGGTCGTGGCGCTCGGTCCGGGTTTCGTGGCCGGCAGGGATGCGCACGCAGTCGTCGAGACTATGCGTGGCCCAACCTTGGGCCGGGTCATCGTGGAGGGCGAGGCTCTTCCTGACACGGGCATTCCCGGAGAGCGAGGCGGCTTCGGTGAGGAGCGGGTCCTGCGCTCCCCTTGCGCTGGTGTCTTCACCGGCTTGAAAGAGATCGGGGATAAGGTGGAAAGAGGCGAAACCGTGGGGCTTGTGAGCCAGACACCGGTGCTCGCGGGACTAGACGGCAGGCTTCGAGGGATACTACGTTCCGGAATCGCGGTGGGTCCTGGCCTCAAACTGGGCGATGTCGATCCGACTGCCGGGCGGCAACAATGCTTCGTGATCTCGGACAAGGCTTTGGCTGTAGCCGGCGGGGTGCTCGAGGCGGCGTGCGCCTTACTGGGGAACCTCCCCTCGGGATCTCGGATCCGCGGCCGATCCTGGGCGGCTGCGTGCGAAGGCGTAAGGGCTGCTGCAGCGACGCCGGACGCTTCTTGCCGAGGAGACTGAGGCCCGGAGCCCCTAAGTGCATACAGCCACGTATGAAATCTTGGCGAAGGCTCTCGCCCTGGGCCCGCGGGAGTCGGTAGCGCTGGTGGGGGGCGGAGGAAAGACGGGCTGTCTCCGACTTCTCGCCGAGGAACTGTCCGAGTGGAGCCCGCGAGTGCTCGCGACCACCACCACGGCACTGTTCCTTAAGGATCTGGAGGATCTCGGACCGGTGCTGGTAGAGTCCGACCTGCCGGCGCTTCGAACGCGGCTCGAGGCTGCGCTCGCCGCCGGTGGTCTTGCCTGTGCCGTCCGGAGCATCGGCCGGGACGGCAAGGCCGTCGGCTTGCCGGTCGAATGGGTAGACGACGTGTGGGCGGCGGGGTCCGTGGATCACCTGGTGCTCGAGGCGGATGGAAGCCGGGGGATGTCCCTCAAGGCCTTCGGGGCCCACGAGCCGCAGGTGCCCCTCGGCGCGACCCTGATCGTGCAGGTCGCCGGGTTGGACGTTCTGGGTGCTCCTCTCCAGGAGCCGTACGTCCACCGGGCAGAGCTGCTCGCGCGGGTGTTGGGGGTCGAGGAGGGAGCGATCGTGACTACGGATCTGTTCGCAGCTGCGCTGCGGGAGCAGCTTCGGCTGCTGCACGGGCGCTGGCCGGGGGTCCGGGTGGTCACTCTGCTGAACAAGGCCGAGGAACCTGACGCGCGGGCGCGGGGTCTCGAAGTTGCTGAGGAGATGCTGAGTGCAGTGCAGGCGGAGGTCGGACGAGGCCTGGTTCCGGAGGCGATCGTCGTCGGCAGTCTGCGGGAGCGGGACTTCACGCGGATATGGAGCAGGGGTGAGGATGAGCGATCGGGCCGGTAGCTCGGGATCCCGCAAGAGGGACGTGCGTGTCGCCGCCATCGTCCTGGCAGCCGGTCAGGCCACCCGCATGGACAGGCAGAAGCTTCTCCTTCCCTTGAGGGAGCGAGCTCTGGTGGAGTGGGTCACCGATGCCGCGCTCGGCGCCGGAGTGTCTGAGACCATCGTGGTCGTGGGGCACGAGGCAGAGGCAGTGGGCGCGATTCTGATGGACAGACCGGTGAGGATCGTCCTCAACCCAGACTACGCTGCAGGCATGAGCACTTCTCTGCGGGCCGGCGTCCGAGCGGTCCGGCCGGATAGCGGCGCCGCGATCTTTCTTCTGGGCGACCAACCCTTTGTGACCTCAGCGCTGATCGACCGGCTCATCGAGGTCTTCGAGGACAAAGATGCCTTGATCGTCCGGCCCTGCGTGGACGGCCGTCCCGGTAACCCGGTGCTGATGGCAAGGGCACTCTTCCCTGAGATATTCGAGCAACAGGGCGACGTTGGAGGGCGAGAGATCGCCGAGCGTCATAGGGAGGGGCAGATCCTGGTACCGCTGGATGACGACAGGATGGCCCTCGACGTGGACACTGCTGAGGATTATGAAGCGGCCTCTTTGGCCACCTGAGATGATGGCCGGAATCGAGTGAAGGGGGTGGAGATAAGGGTTGAGGAGGGAGGCTGCCGGGCGGCAGCATAACGATGATCCAGTTAAGGCAACCGAAATCTTCAGTCACAGTTTGGGGGATACTACATGTCAGAGTCCGTAAGTCGCCGCGAATTCCTTAAGATCGCCGGTATTGCCGGGGCCAGCATCGGAGTAGGCGCCGGGATGGGCGGTCTGCTTGCCGCGTGCGGCGAAGAGGAGACTACGACCACGGCCGCAGCCGAGACCACCACCACGACGGCCGCAGCGGAGACCACCACCACCGCGGCGGCCCAGAGCACCACCACCGTCAGCGCGGCCGCGGAAGTGGGCCGGGAGATCAAGTGGGGATTTGTGACCCCGCAGACCGGCCCCTTGGCCTCCTTCGGGACCGCCGACAAATACTGCGTCGATCACTTCAACGAGGTGATCGGGGATGGGCTGGTGTGCGGCGATGGCAAGCTGCACCCGATCACCATCTTGTTAGAGGACAGCCAGTCCAACTCCAACCGCTCGGCGCAGGTCGCGGGAGATCTCATCACCAACAGCAAGGTGGACATCCTCATGGCCGCCTCCAGCGGAGACAACGTGGTGCCCGTGTCCGACCAGGCCGAGGCCTTCGAGGTGCCCTGCATCAGCTGCGACACCCCCTGGCAGGCGTGGTTCATGGGCCGCGGGGGCGATCCCGCAGTCGGTTTCAAGTGGACCTATCACGCGTTCTGGGGCCAGGAAGACAACTTCGGCATCTACTTCGACCTTTGGGCTCAGGTGCCGAACAACAAGATCGTCGGCGTGCTCTGGCCTAACGACGTCGACGGCAACAACTATCGGGACAAATGGCCAGATCCGATGACAAAGGCCGGATACACCATCGTTGACGGCGGCTCGTTCCAGGACGGGACCGAGGACTACACGTCCATCATCGACAAGTTCAAGAAGGAGGGGGCGGAAGTCCTATCCGGGGTCATGAGTCCTCCGGATTTCACCAACTTCTGGACCCAGTCCAAGCAGCAGGGCTATACCCCCAAGATCTGCGGCATCGGCAAAGCCCTCCTGTTCCCGCAGACGGCAGACGCTCTGGGCGACATCGGTGAGGGTCTGTGCACCACCGTTTGGTGGCACCCGACGTATCCGTTCACCTCGCCCCTCACCGGTGAGTCCTGCCAGCAGTTCGCCGACAACTACGAGACCAAAACCGCGATGCAGTGGACGCAACCGCTCCTTCACTTCATGGTGTTCGAGTGGGCTGTCGACTCACTCAAGCGGACCAAAGACGTCGATGACAAGAACCAGATCATCGCGGCTATCGCGGCGACCAAGGTCGAGACCATCGTCGGCCCTGTCGACTTCACGCAGGAGATCGGCGCCGAAGGTGGCACGCGTCCGGTACCGAACGTGGTGCGTACTCCTCTCTCGGGTGGTCAATGGCGTCCGGCCGAGAAGTGGAACTACGACATCGTCCAGTGCAGCAACGCCAACTGGCCGATGATCCCGACGACCAGCAAGCTGGAGCCTCTTCCGGGGTCCGGCGCCTAGGTCCGGCTGATTCCGTCCTTCGGGACGGAGGTAGGGGCGCGGGCCCCGTCTCCGGGCGAGACGGGGCCCGCGCCGCCGTTTTGAGGGCGATGCAGGTCTGGGGCAGCTCGTTTCTTCTCCTTGGGGATGTCAGTCCTTGGTACTATCGTGGCGGCGGGTCCCACCGCCGCCACGTGGGCGCATTGTTCGTTGATGAAGGGTCGTCTATGACTCAGGGCCCAGATACAGGCAGCACCGCCGCAGTACGGAGTCGGTCAAGCGGGCCTCAGCGCTCTCTTCTACGAGGTGGCCCCGACGGGGGTGGTGTTCGCGGACTTGGACGGAGCACTGGTCCACGTTGAAGGACGGCGTAGCAGAGAACATCGAGCCGATGATGACCGCGAGGGAGGATGAGATGGCAGACGATGAGTCGCAGGACGCATTTGTTCCCAAGCCGGTGAAGATAAACGGGAAACCAGCGCCGCTCGAGGTCGATCTGGCGCGCACGGCCGTCATAGTGGTCGACATGCAGAACGCCTTCCTCAGCGAGGGGGGGATGTTCGACCAGGCCGGTTATGATATCTCCCGGGCCCCGGAGACCATCGGGCGGAATGCCGAACTTATCCCCGTGCTGCGCGAGGCGGGGGTCAAGGTCGTCTACATCAAGATGAGCTACACCGCGGACTACTCCGATGCCGGCGGTCCGCACTCGCCCAACTGGCACAAGGAGTTGGGTCTGGTCTTGATGCAGGATCGCCCTGAGACCTGGGGCAGGTACGTCACCCAAGGCACCTGGGATGAGGAGATCGTGGAGGCGATCGCCCCCTGCCCGGGCGATGTGGTCGTACGCAAGCAGCGCTACAGCGGCTTCGCCGGCACGAACCTGGACATGGTGCTGAAGACGTTCGGCGTCCGCTACTGCCTCTACACTGGGGTGGCCACCAACGTCTGCGTGGAGACGACCCTGCGGGACGGGTTCCTTCTCGACTACTGGCCCATCCTGGTCGCGGACGCGTGCGACAACTCCGGACCCGATCACAACCGTTTAGCGACGGAGTGGAACGTGGAGCACGCCTTCGGCTGGGTCACCAGCACCCGGGACGTGCTCAAGGCACTGAGCAAGGCCTAGAGTTAGAGAAGTATCGAGGGAAAGGAGAAGACGATGCCGTACGTGCTCATACAGCACCAGGTGAAGGACTACGCGACGTTCGAGAACGTGTTTCTGGACGACGGCGAGCGTCGGCGGCGGAGCGGCTGCAAAGGCGGAAGACTCCTTAGGAATGCCGACGACCCTGGCAATCTCATCGCCATCTTCGAATGGGACGGACTGGAACGGGCGAACGAGTTCGCAAACGGGCTGGAGCTCCACGAGGCCATGGAATGGGCCTCGGCAGGGACCACATCCACCGTCACGGTGCTGGAGGAGGTCCTCGAGGTCGACGCCTAGCGACCGCCGGGCGTAGCGACCCGCCTGGTATGCTGGGCGCGGTTCGTCCGGGGCGTCGCCCGACATGGAGAAACGCGGATAGGGGCTGCAGATGATAGTCACAACCGAGGCGCTGTTCCAGGTCGCCTACGGCACGTTCGCCGTCGGCGCCTACAACATCAATAACATGGAGCAGACCCTGGGTCTGTTCCGCGGCAATCTGGAGTCACAGGCCCCGTTCATCATCCAGATCTCGCGTGGAGCCCGTTCCTACGCCGACAAGCGCATGCTGGAAGCGATGATCAAGGCCGCCGACGAGATCTTCCCCGATGCCATCTTCGCCGTGCATCTCGACCATGGCGATCTGACCACGGCGCTCGACTGTATCCAGAGCGGGTTCTACTCCTCGGTCATGATCGACGCCTCCGGCGAGCCCCTGGAGGAGAATATCCGCATCACCCGGCAGGTGGTCGAAGCCGCCCACGCCCGCGGTATCTCTGTGGAAGCCGAGCTGGGCCAGCTCGGAGGAGTGGAAGAGCACGTGCAGGTGGACGAGAAGAACGCCCACCTCACCGATCCGGCCGAAGCCGAGGTGTTCGTGCGGGAATCGGGCTGCGACTCCCTGGCCGTCGCCATCGGGACCAGCCATGGGGCCTACAAGTTCAGCGGCCATCAGGGCCTTCACCTGGACGTCGCCGCCGAGATCCAGAAGCGTCTCCCGGGCTTTCCTCTCGTCATGCACGGATCGAGCTCGGTGCCGCAAGGAGAGATCGAGCGCATCAACGCCGCCGGCGGCTCCATCAAGGGAGCCAAGGGGGTGGACGAGGACGAGTTCGTCAAGGCGGTTCCTCTGGGGGTGACCAAGGTCAACATCGATACCGACGGCCGCTTGGTCTGGACCCGAGTCCACCGAGAATTCTTCCGTGACCATCCCGAGCAGTTCGACCTGCGGGACCCTGGCAAGGTCTTCGTGGCCGAATACGCGGCCTTCATCGCTCATAAGAACCAGAAGTTGGGCTCGGCCGGTGCTCTGGAAGCGGTGCGAGAGGCGGTGACAGGATAGATCTCGATCATCGCTCTTGGGGAGGGCTTTCATGATCGGTCAGGGGAGATAGGGATAGCATGGAGACCCTGACAGGCCAGTTGTTCGCGCAGGTCGTGCAGTCGGGTGCCTACGCCGTGGCGCGAGCGCAGGATGCACTCGACCGGATCAACGTATTCCCGGTGGCCGATGCCGACACGGGGGCCAATCTTGCCGCTACCCTTAGTGCGGCCGCGGCTGGGCTGGGACGGAATCCGCCGACGGCAGTGGGTGCCGCCGCACGGGTAGCCGCCGACGCGGCGCTGATCGGGGCGCGGGGCAATTCCGGAGCCATCTTCGCCCAGTTCCTACATGGATTGGCGGATGGACTGCACCTCAAGAAGGGTGCGGCCACGAGCGAGTTTGCGCTGGCCGCCACCATCGGCGTCGATGCCGCCTATTCAGCCGTTCAGAATCCGCGTGAAGGGACCATTCTATCGGTCCTCCGGGCGTGGGCCAGCGATATGAACGCCCAAGCCCCCGGTCTGCCGGATTTCCGTGTACTCATGGACCGCGCTCTTGAGGCGGCCCGCGTTGCTCTTGCAGCTACCCCGAGCCAACTAGAGGTGCTTGCGCGGAACAAGGTGGTCGATGCCGGTGGACAAGGCTTCGTGTACTTCCTTGAAGGCATGCTCCATCCTTTGGGAAGCCGTCTCGGTGCGGACGTGAGCATGCTGGAGTCCCTTACGTTCGCTGCCGCCTACGAGCAACTATCCGGGATCTCGGGTGCTCACGGGGGTGGGTTCGTCGCCAGCGGCTCTGGACGGGCCCGGAGACTGGACGCGGAGGCGATCGACGAACGGTTCCGCTACTGTACCGAGGCGTTGCTCGGAGGGGAGCGTCTCGATCGGGAGCTCATTCAGCGGGCCATCGGGAGTCTGGGCGAGTCCCTGGTGGTGGCGGGCGGCGGGACCCATATGCGAGTCCATCTCCACACGAACCAGCCTGCCTTGTTCCGGAGCGCTCTCGAGGGATTCGGGACGCTGGAAAGCTTCAAGATCGATGACATGGTGCTGCAGCAGGCTACGGCCAGGGCCGCCACTATCGCTCTCGTCACCGACTCCACCTTCGATCTTCCTGAGGCGGCGCAGCTCCGCTTTGGCACGGTGATGGTGCCGCTGACCGTGACGATCGGAGGCAGGACGTATCTCGACCGGGTTGAACTCGGCTCCAGCGACTTCTACCGTCTGGTGCGCCAGACCGGCGAATTGCCGCGCACCTCCCAGCCGAATCGCGCCGATTTCCGCCGAGTCTATGAAGCGTTGTTGGAGGACCACGAGGGCGTGGTCTCTATCCACCTCTCCAAGCGGGTGTCCGGGACCTACCAGTCTGCTCTTGGCGCGGCCGCCGACGTGGATGTGTCTCGAGTGCGGGTGGTGGATGCGCGTCACCTCTCGGTGGGCCTGGGACTGGTGGTGGAAGCGGCCGGTGAGGCCATCCAGGGCGGTGAATCGCTCGACGCCGTGGTGGCGGCTGCGGAAGCCGCCGCCCGGAATACCAGGGTATACGGTGCCACGCCTTCGCTCGATTTCGCCGTGAAGGGTGGGCGCGTCAACTCCAAAGTGGCCTACATGGCCGGCTTGATCAGGCTGAAGCCGGTGATCCTGTTCGACGAAGAGGGAGGGGTCCACGCCAACGGCGGTCATCTCGGCTACGCGCGGACCATCCGAGGCATCGCCCGGCGGGCCGCCGAGTTCGCGAACGGCCGGCCTGCTCGGGTGGCCATAACCCACGCGGATTCGCCCGAATCCGCGGCTTATCTCCTCCAGCAGCTGCACAGACGTTTCGGACAGCAGCAGGACATCCCCATGATGGAGTGTGGGGCGGTCCTCTCCACCCATACCGGTCTGGGAGCGGTGGCGGTCGCGGTACGCCGTCTGTCAGCCGACGCCGCGCCGAGCCGGTCTTCGCCGCCCGAGTCGCGCGAAGACGGCGAGCAACGAGGGTCCCGTTGAACCTGCCGGTCGCAACGGAAGCGACTCTGGGCGTCCTGGTTGTCTAAACCGCGCAAGGGCTAGGACGCACGACGCGTGCGATACGTGGTATTTTCTCCCCGGCAGACTGGCGGAGGATGGCGCGTACCCATCAGCCGCGCTGTGAGGCCGGCTGTGACACTCGGACAGAGTGTTAGCCGGCTTCGCCTATTCCTAGGCGCTAATACGACCGCTCAGGCAGACGGAAGGAGATAGGATGGCGGCCGCGATCGACGCCCTGACCAAGAACGGGGAACTGCTGGCCTGGCTACACGACGTGGTCGAGCTGTGCAGACCGGACAGCGTCTACGCCTGTGACGGCTCACAGGACGACTACGAGCACATGTGCGAGCTGCTCGTCAACCAGGGAACGTTCACCCGGTTGAACGACTCCCTGCGGCCCAACTGCTACCTGGCCCGTTCGCACCCCAGCGACGTCGCTCGGGTCGAGGACCGCACCTACATCTGCACCAAGAATCAGGTGGATGCTGGTCCGACCAACAACTGGGCCCCCGCGGGAGAGATGAAACGCAAGATGATCCGTCTCTTCCAGCGCACGATGGAGGGGCGGACGCTGTACATCATCCCATTCTCCATGGGACCCATCGGCTCGCCCTTCTCCAAGATAGGCATCGAGGTGACCGACTCCCCCTACGTGGTCGCCAACATGATGATCATGACCCGCACCGGCATCGAGGTCCTCGAAGCCCTGGGCGAGTGCGGCAAGTTCATCCCCTGCCTGCATTCCGTAGGAGCGCCGCTGTCCCCGTTCCAGGGTGACGTGCCCTGGCCCTGCGAGCGCGATCCCAAGCACAAGTTCATCGTGCATTTCCCCGAAGACCCTTCTATCTGGTCTTACGGGTCAGGCTACGGCGGCAACGCGTTGCTCGGCAAAAAATGCCTGGCGCTACGCATCGCCTCGACCGAGGCTCACAAGGAGGGCTGGCTGGCCGAGCACATGTTGATCCTCGCTCTCACCTCTCCCGAGGGCAAGACCCACTACATCGCCGGGGCGTTCCCGAGCGCCTGCGGCAAGACCAATCTGGCGATGATGCGGCCCACGCATCCCCGGCTGGAAAGTGACCACCGTCGGAGACGACATCGCTTGGATGCGGATCGGGGACGACGGGCGTCTGTGGGCGGTCAATCCAGAGACGGGTTTCTTCGGCGTGGCGCCGGGGACTTCCCACGACTCGAATCCCAACGCGATGGAGACGTTCACCAAGAACACCATCTTCACCAACGCCGGTCTCACCGACGAGGGTGACGTTTGGTGGGAGGACATGGGAGTCGAGCCCCCTGCTCACCTCATCGACTGGGAGGGCGACGACTGGACCCCGGACTCGGGCCGGAAGGCCGCTCATCCCAACTCGCGGTTCACCGCCCCCGCTTCCCAGTGCCCGGTCATCGACCCCAGGTGGCAGGATCCGGCGGGTGTACCCATATCGGCCATCCTGTTCGGGGGCCGGCGGGCGAGCACCATCCCTCTGGTGAACGAGGCTTTCGACTGGGAGCACGGCGTGTTCATGGGCTCGGCCGCCGGCTCCGAGACCACCGCCGCCAATCTGAGCAAGACCGGGGTACTGCGGCACGACCCGTTCGCCATGCTGCCGTTCTGTGGCTATAACATGGGCGACTACTTCGCCCAGTGGCTGTCCATGGCCGAGCGCACGGACCCCGCCAAGCTGCCGCGCATCTTCTTCGTCAACTGGTTCCGCAAGGGCGAGGACGGACACTGGCTATGGCCGGGATACGGCGAGAACAGCCGCGTGCTCGAGTGGATCTTCGAGCGCGTGGAAGGGCAAGGCGAAGCGGTGAAGACCCCCATCGGCAACCTGCCGACGCCCGAGGCGCTCGATCTGTCCGGCCTAGACCTGCCGGCCGACGACCTGCGCAGACTTCTAGAGGTCGACATCGAGGGCTGGAAGAAGGAAGCGGCCGGCTTGTCCGAATACTACGATGAATTCGGGGATCGTCTGCCCCAGGTTCTCTGGAAGCAACTCGAGGCCCTGCAAGACCGTCTGGGCGCGAGGTGAGCATGGACCCCTTGGCCGTTGAGCTCAATCAGATCATCGAACAGCAAGCTCCCGCGGTGATGCGGCTCCTCTCCGACATGGGCAAAGAACTGTACTTCCCCAAAGGGATCTTGACCCAATCGGCCGAGGCCAATCAGAAAGCCACACGTTACAACGCCACCATCGGCGAAGCCCGGGAGCTGCAGCATTCAATGGCGCTCCCGGCCATCATGCGCCATCTGGCCGACCTGGGCCCGGACGCGGTGCTGCCATACGCCCCGTCGTTCGGGCGGGCCGATCTGCGGGCTGCATGGCGAGAAGAGATCAAGGAGAAGAACCCGTCGCTAGGTGACACCCCCATCAGCCTGCCCGTGGTCACCGCCGGCATCACTCACGGGCTCAGCACTGTGGGTGACATGTTCGCCGATCCGGGTGATCTTCTGCTGCTTCCCGACCAGTTGTGGGAGAACTACCAGCTGATCTTTGGGGTCAAGCGGAACGCGCAGGTGGCGTTCTACCCGCTGCTCGACCTCGACGAAGGTTTCGATATCGTCGGTTTCAGGCGGGTGTTGGGCGAAAACAGCGATCGCGGCAAGCTGCTTGTGCTCTTCAGCTTCCCGAACAACCCCACCGGGTATTCCATCACTCCGGCCGAAGCTGAAGCCATCCGGGGCGCGCTGGTCGAGATTGCCGAGGGTGGCTGCGACGTGGTGGCGATATGTGACGATGCCTATTTCGGTCTCTTCTACGACGAGAAGGTGATGAAGGAGTCGTTGTTCACGCGGCTTGCCTCGGCTCATCCCCGCATCCTCGCCGTGAAGCTGGACGGAGCCTCCAAGGAGGATTTCGCCTGGGGTCTCAGGGTGGCGTTCATCACCTACGGGATGGCCGGCGGAGCAGGTGCATACGAGGCCCTGGAGAGGAAGACCGGGGGCTGCATAAGGGCGACCATCTCCAATTCCCCCAACATCTCACAGCAGTTGGTGTTGAAGGCGATGGCCGATCCTGGCTACCGGGCGCAGAAGGAAGAGAAGTTCGCTGTTCTCCAACGCCGGGCGACCAAGGTCGGGGAAGTGCTGGCGGAGCCCCGGTTCGCAGCGGCCTGGAGGGCGTACCCCTTCAATTCCGGCTACTTCATGTGCCTGCGCCTCAACGAGCTGGACGCCGAGGCCTACCGGGTGCGACTACTGAATGAGTACGGAGTGGGTGTGATATCTCTGAACAGCACCGACATCCGCATCGCCTTCTCGAGCGTCGACGAGGTAGACATCGCGGACCTGTTCGATGTGATGCTCACCTGCGCTCTGGAGATGCAGAACGGGTAGGCGGAGCCGCTGATCAGGGCCTGGTCCTAGTTGGCACGCATCTAGAGAGGAACCAGTCGAGCACGGGGGGAACATGGCAAAGACCAAGGGTCAGGTCGAAGCGGAGATCAGCGACGCCATCGTCAAGTTCGAGCTCGACTACATGGGCCGCGGGCCGGAAGAGGCCCGCACCTATATCGTCGAAGACCTCGTCATTGTCCGTCTGCGAGGCGTGCTCACCCCGGCTGAGCGCCAACTGGGAGGGGCAGACGGGACCCCCCAGGGCCGTACTCTCGTCAAGGAGATCAGACGCGAGTTGATCGAGAAGGCCAGACCTCTCCTGGAGACCATCATCAAGGACGTCACCGGGCAGGAGGTCCGCAGCTTGCATACCGACATCAGTACCATCTTCGGGGAGCGCATCATCGTGTTCTCGCTGGCGGGCCCGGTGCGCCTGACCGCCGGCAACCACTGACCCGCGGTGCACGGGAGGTCGGCGAACGGGGGCGGCGGCAATGGGCGGTGTCTTCATCCGTTTCTACGCTGAGCTCGGCGATCTGCTGCCTCCAGAGCGTCGCGGCCGCGAATTCGAGCATCCCTACCCTTCGGGTGGTGCGGTCAAGGACCTTATCGAGGGCCTGGGGGTGCCGCACACCGAGGTCGACCTGATCCTGGTGGAAGGACGGTCTGTCGGTTTCTCTCACCCGGTCGAGGACGGCGAGCACGTGAGCGTGTACCCGGTGTTCGAGGCGCTGGACGTCGCCCCTGTGACTCGGGTGCGGGCGCGCCCGCTGCGCCGGGTCTGTTTCGCGGCCGACGTGCACCTGGGCAAGCTGGCAGGCTACCTGCGGCTGGCAGGCTTCGACACGCGATATCGCAACGACTGGTCCGACGACGAGCTCGTCGAGACCGCCGTCGGCGAGCACCGGATCATCCTGACCCGGGATCGAAGACTGCTGATGCGAGCAGCGGTGACTCATGGCTACCTCGTACGGCAGACGTACCCCCGACGGCAGCTGCCAGAAGTACTGGAGCGGTTCGACCTGTGGGGGTCCCTCCGGCCGTTGGCGCGCTGCTCGCTGTGCAACGGCCTCGTGGAAGCGGTAGAGAAGGCCGATGTCATCGACGGGCTCCCGCCGCTCACGGTGCGCCACTACGAGGAGTTTTGGCGATGCACCGGTTGCGGCCAGCTCTACTGGAAGGGCGCGCACTATCGGTCGCTGGAGCGGCTGCTCGCCCGAGAGGCGCCTCCGGCCGACACCTAGCGACCGGCACGCCTGTTCAACGCATCTCCTGGCCGGCGACGGCAGCTGCTTCGTCACCTTCCGGCTGCATGGAGGCCGGTATGCCGCCCGGCCGCCAGCGAGCGAAGAGAGGCACTCCTATGAGGGCTACCGCCCCCATGGCCGCGATACCTGCGGCGGTGGCATTCGAGCCACTGGCGGCGCTGCTCGCTATGGGCGAGAGGGCCGCGCCCAGCCCCTGAGACACCCGCTGCACGGCTCCGAAGAGACCGAAGGCCAACGCCTGGTAGTCGGAGCGGAAGTTCTCGGCATACGCCCCACGCACCGTCGGGACCAGAGCTCCTGAGAACAAGCCATGCAGGCAGGCGCATAGCACCACTAGGCTCAGAGACGACACCAGGCTGAAGGCGAAGGCGTTGAGAGCCCACATGGTCAGCCCTACCATGATGATGAGCTTCACGAGACGGCGGTCGGGGCGGAGCAACGCTACGAAACCCGCCCCCGCGGCAGAAGAAAGCACAACCCCCAGAAGCACCGCCCAGAGTTGCATCCCCTCCAGATCGGTGAGCGCCTGGATGTGCAGGGTCAGATAGAGACTGAGTCCCATGATGGCCGAGTTGAGAGCGAAATAGCCGGCGAGGAACCAGCCCGCACGGTACTCGTGGGCGGACTGCTGCCATAGTGCCTTCATGCGGTGGTGCAGCTTCCCCTGGGGGATCTCCACAGCATCGGACTTCTTCTGCCACAACCGCTTCGCGAATATGCTCGGGATGGTGCATAGGAAGAAGACGAGCGCCGCTGGGATGAGGGCGTAGCCCTGCCCGCTGATGCCTTCGATCAGCTTGCCGGAGATGAAGAGCTGGATGACGCCGACTCCGACTACTCCGCCGAGGAAACTGAGACCCATGCCCAGTGACGAGACGCTGACCACGTTGGCGCCCCCGGCCGCGCTGAGCATAGAGGCGTTGTAGATGAGGCTCGATAGTTGGAAGAAGTAGTTCGCGATCATGGCGGAGAGCAGCACGCCCACCACGGCCAGAGTCTCGGTGCGAGGCAGGATGTTGAGCGTGGCCAAGAGGACCACGGCTATAACCACCGATACCACGAACCATTTGCGGCGAGTGCGCTTCTCGTCTGCGCTCACGCCGATGTAGGGGCCGCTCAGTCCTATGGCCCAGGACGAGGCGGCGGAGGCCAGGCCGAAGGCCACGGCAGGCACTCCCAGATCGTTGACCATCCACGGGGTGAGGTAATAGGGGATGGCGAACTCCACCGAGGTGTTGCCGAAATCGTAGGTATACCAGGCTAAGCGCGTGCGCCTGGCTGAACCGCCCTCGTCGGATGCTACCGTCGTGGGCGTCTGTGCGTCGGGTGTCTGTTCGGCGGGATCCACAGTCGCACTAGTGTACCTTTGGTTGGCCAAAACCTGGGCGGTGGTCTAACCTTGTGCCTCCGGCGCCGGCGTCTCGGGCGACGGCAGAGGTAAGCACAACGGGATCGCGAGGGTGATAGGGACCTATGAGCGGCGCTGCCAGCGAAAACGACGCCTTAGAGGCAAGCACCACCCCTCTGTTCCGGGAGGTGCAGAGATTCCGCCACTGGTTCTTCTGGCTCCCCATCCTGATCGTCACCGTCGTCATCTGGTATCAGTTCGGGCTGCAGATCATCGTCGGCCGTCCCCCCGGGACGGAGCCGATACCTGATTGGGCGGCCTGGATCTTGACCCTGGTGTTCGGCATAGGCTTCCCGATCTTCGCTGCGATCGTGCGCCTGGTCACGGAGGTCAGGCCGGGGACGTTGTCAATAAGGTTGGTGCCCTTTCGATCGAGGGTGATCTCTATCGGCGAGATCAAGTCCGCCGAAGCACGCGAGTATTCGCCCATGGGGGAGTTCGGCGGCTGGGGGATCCGCCTCGGTCGAGACGGATCAAGAGCCTACAACGCCTACGGCAAGAGAGGCGTCCAGTTGGTGCTCTCAGGCGGCATGCGCGTCCTGGTCGGGACGCAGCGCGAGGACGAGTTGATCGCCGCGCTGCGCCTGGCCGGTGCCAAGGTCTAGGCGACAAGACCGGTAGGTCGGGGAACTGGCGATGAGGATCGTGGTGGCACTCGGGGGGAACGCCCTTCTCAAGCGAGGGGAGCCGCTTACTGAGCAGAACCAGCGTGAGAACGTCAAGGCGGCGGCCAAGGCCCTGGCGCCTCTGGCGCGCGAGCACAGCCTAATAATCACCCATGGCAACGGGCCTCAAGTGGGTCTGCTCGCCCTCGAGGCGGCAGCCTACACGGGAGTGGAGCCCTACACTCTGGACGTGCTGAGCGCCGAGTCGGAGGGTATGATCGGCTATATGATCGAGCAGGAGCTGGGTAACATCCTGCCCGAGGACGTGCCGTTCGCCACGATCCTCACCCAAGTGGAGGTCGATCCTGCCGACCCGGCTTTCCAGAAACCCACGAAGCCCATCGGCCCCGAGTACACGCGGGAAGAAGCCGAACGCCTTGCCCGTGAGCACGGCTGGACTGTGGGCCCGGACAACAACCTTTACCGCAGACTGGTAGCTTCGCCGCGGCCAAAGCGGATCTTCGAGATCAGAGTGGTCGAGTGGTTAGTGGAGCGGGGAGTGGTGGTGATCTGCACCGGGGGAGGAGGGATCCCGACCATGTTGACCCCGGACGGCGTGCTTGTAGGAGTGGAGGCGGTCATCGACAAGGACCACGCGGGCGCGCTCTTGGCTGGGTCGCTGGGCGCGGGAATCTTCCTGATGCTCACGGATGCCGAGAACGTGTGGCAGGACTGGGGAACGGCGGACGCGCGGGCCATACGGAGGGCGTCGCCCGAGGCGCTGGAGAAGCTTCAGTTCGCCGCTGGTTCCATGGGCCCCAAGGTGGAGGCGGCCTGTGACTTCGCTCGGGCCACGGGCGGCCGCGCCGGTGTCGGCGCTCTGGAGGATGCGGTAGCCATCGTCGAGGGGCGGGCGGGCACACTGGTATCGATCGAGTTCGAGGGCATCGAGTACTGGCCTTCGCTCTTTCACCAGCCGGAATAGCGGCAGGTCCGGCGAGGTCGACGCGTCTTTGGTCAACGGCTATTTCATCGCGGCACTGAGCGGGCTGATCGTCGTCGAAGCGATCGGCTGGATCGGTGAGTGGCTCAACCTGCGCGCTGTCGGGTCAACGCTGCCCAAGGAGTTCGCCGAGGTCTACGACGCCGGGGAATACCGGCGTTCACAGGAATACACGAGGACGAAGACACGCTTCGGTCTGGTGGCCTCGCTGTTCGACCTGGCGGTGCTGCTCGGGTTCTGGCTGGCGGGCGGTTTCGGCTGGCTCGACGAGGTGGTGCGTTCCTTCGGGCTCGGCCCCGTTTGGACCGGGCTGATCTTCCTGCTGATCCTCGCTGTGGCCAAGGGTCTCCTCGACCTTCCCTTTCAGGTCTGGGGGGTGTTCGTTGTCGAAGAGAAGTACGGCTTCAACCGCACCAAACCTCGCACGTTCGTCCTAGATCTCCTCAAGGGCCTGGCCGTAGCGCTCGTTCTGGGCGTTCCTCTGCTGATCGGATTCCTGGCTCTGTTCGAGTACGGGGGGGCCCTGGCCTGGATCTATGCCTGGGCGGCCGTGATCGCGTTCTCGTTCATCATGCAGATCCTGGCCCCGACCCTCATCATGCCGCTCTTCAACAAGTTCACTCCCCTCGAGGATGGCGAACTCAAGGACGAGATCTTTGCATACGCGGAACGGGTCCGGTTTCCCCTGAAGGGGGTGTTCTCCATCGATGCCTCCCGGCGCACGACCAAAGGGAACGCTTTCTTTACCGGATTCGGGAGAAGCAAGCGCATCGCCCTCTTCGATACTCTGATCCAACGACACCCGGTGGGGGAGGTCGTGGCCGTTCTGGCTCATGAGGTAGGCCACTACAAGAAGCGGCATGTACTGATGGGGACTATAGTCTCCGCGCTGGAGACGGGCCTTTTTCTGGGGTTGTTTGCTCTGCTCCTGGAGGAGAACGGTCTTTTCGAGGCCTTCGGAGTGGAGTCGCCCTCCGTGTATGCGGGGGTGATCTTTGTGGCCATTCTCCTTATGCCGCTCGAATTGGTGCTCTCTGTCGGTACTTCGGCGCTCTCCCGGCACCACGAGCGCCAGGCCGATTCCTTCGCCGCGAGCACGAGCGGTCGCGGCGATCTCCTGGCCTCAGGCCTGAAGCGGCTGTCAAAGGACAGCCTATCCAATCTCACTCCGCATCCTTTCTACGTGTTTCTCAATTACTCGCATCCGCCCGTGCTTGAGAGAGTGAGGGTACTGGAGCCAGGGCTGGAGTCGGATCCCGCCGCGTGACGCGCTCGTCCGGACTGCTTCGTGTCGGCCTGGCCGCGGTCATCTGGGGTTCTATCCCCATCTTCGTGCGCATGGTGGACGCGTCACCGTTCGTGCTCGTGTTCTGGCGGGTGGCGTTCGCCGCAGCGGCTGTGCTGGTCTACCTGCTTTTTACGGGGAAGGTGAGAGACCTGGGCCGCCTGAAGTGGCGGACGGTCGGGGCGCTTCTGGCCGTGGGGGCCCTCATCGCGGTGAACTGGATACTCTTTCTTGGCGCGCTCTCGATGACCCAGGTGGCCGTAGCCGAACTGCTGGGGTATGTGGGACCGGTGTTTGTGGCCGCCCTCGCGCCGCTGATATCTCGCGAGCCTCACGATAGGCGGATAGCGCTGCCCCTCATGCTGGCCCTCGGCGGCACAGCGGTCATAGTCGGGCTGGGAGATCTCTCCGTCCAGGGGGGCCATAGCCTCTTGGGCGCGGGCATGGCCTTCTGCTCGGCGCTCACCTACGCGGCGCTCATGCTCACCGGCAAGCGGCTCTTGCGCAACGTCACGGCTCCGGTCCTCGCGTTTGGCGAATACGCCTTCGCTACGATCCTTCTGTTGCCGGCTGTGCTACTGCTCCCGGGACCATCGGCAGCCTCGGAGTGGGGGGCTCTCGCGATCCTCGGGGTCGTACACACTGCTTTCGCTATACTCGTCTTCTTCTCCGGCCTCAAGCACGTGCGCGCCGATCACGCCGCCGTGTTCACCTATGCCGAACCGGTGACGGCCGTCATCTTCGCGGCCCTGTTCCTCTCGGAGCCCCTCAGTTGGACCACGTTGGTCGGGGGTGCGGGGGTGGTCGCCGCTGGAATCTTGGTCGCACGCATGACCCCGACCACCGGTATGGAGGCGCCAGGCGTCTCCGAGGCGCTAGAATCATCTGTGACGGATGGAGCAACCGTTGAGTCCCAGGATCTGGACAGGAGTGAGGCATGAGGATCGCGCTTATCGGGCAGGCGGCTTTTGGAGAGAAGGTGCTTGAGGCTCTGCTCGGCGAGGGGGAGGACGTTGCGGTGGTCTACATGCCTCCCGATGCTCCGGGCGGCAAGGGCAACTCCTTCAAGGAACTGGCGGAAGGCAACGGGATCGCCGTGCGGCAGCCGACCAGGATGCGTGAGCCCGATGTCTACGAGGACTACAAGAGCTTCGCCGCCGAACTGAACGTCATGGCGTTCGTCACCGACATCGTGCCGCTCACGATCCTCAACCATCCGCGGCTCGGCACCATCCAGTACCACCCGTCATTGCTGCCGCGGCATCGGGGAGCCAGCGCCATCAACTGGGCGGTAATCAACGGGGAGACGAAGACCGGTCTCTCGGTCTTCTGGCCGGATGAAGGCCTGGACACTGGGCCCCTCCTGCTACAGAAAGAGGTGACCATCGAGCCGGATGACACCCTGGGAACGGTCTATTTCGGCAAGCTGTTCTCTTTCGGTGTGGAGGCTCTACTCGAGTCGGTGCGGCTCGTCAAGGCCGGCAATGCCCCGAGAATCCCTCAGGATCCGACCCAAGGTGAGTACGAACCGATCTGCAGGCGCATGACCATCGACTGGATGTACCCGGTGGGCATCGTCTACAACGTCATCCGGGGCTGCAACCCCTCACCGGGGGCGGCCACCGTCTGGCAGGGGGACCCGCTGAAGATCTTCGACTGCGAGAGGCGCGCCGTCAGCGGCCCCGAGGCGCCGGGCACCATCACGGAGATCGCGGATGAAGGTTTCCTGGTCGCGGCCAACGGCGGCAGCATCTTCGTCAAGCGCGTCCAGCCGGCCGGTGCCGGGAAGGTGGCCGCGGCCGACTTCGTCGCGTCGGCCGGACTCAAGGTGGGGGACAGGCTGGGCTAGCGTCCGGACCGACGCGCTTGTCCCCGATAGGATCGGAGCATCATGACGGACGAGGAACCGCATTTCCTGGAGCTGCTCATCGAACACGAATCGGTGGTCGGGCGGCTCTACGAGGTCTTCGCCTCACTGTTTCCGGATCGCGAGCGATTCTGGCGCTCCTTGGCGGCAGCAGAGCAGATGCACGCCGAGAAGCTTGGAGAGCTTGGCTCCGAGCCTTCCATCAGCAGGTGGCTGGCGCACGAGAGCGGGCTTAGACCTCAGGCGATCAAGTCGTCGATCGGGTATGTGGAGAGCCAGATAGAGAGGGCTCAGGAGGGGAGACTCAGCTCGTTGCAGGCGCTCTCGATCGCCAAGGATCTCGAAAACGCCCTCATCGAGGAGCAATTCTCGCGAATGGGCGACTCGGTCCACGCCGAGGCCAGCCCGATCCTTAGGCAGCTCGCGGTGGAGACGGAGGCACACCGCAAGACGCTCGCCGAAGTGCTGGAAGCCGAAAGACGCCTGCGTCTGTAGCGCGCTGTCGGGTGACTTCCGTGCGCGTTCGGTATGCCAGTGCAAGCCCTCGCTCAGCGGACGGCTGGAGGTGGACAGAAGCTGATCGACGCAGAAGCGGCATAGGGAGGCCTTACTTTGGAGGTAGTTTTCGGGGTTTTCGTCGTCCTGCACGGTCTCGTCCATCTGCTGTATGCAGGGCACAGCGCGAGGTGGTTCGAGCTCAAGCCGGGCATGGACTGGCCGGAAGGATCGTGGGCACTTTCGAGATCGATCGGGAACAGTTCGGCTCGCACTAGAGCGACCGTCGCGTTGGTGTTGGCCACCCTCGGGTTCGTAGTGGGCGGAGTCGGGATCCTCGCGGGCTGGGACTGGGGGCGTTCGCTGGTTGCCGGTGCCGCTGTATTCTCAGCCCTGCTCTTCGGTCTCATGTGGAACGGGAAGCGAGAGAACCTTGATGGGCAGGGAGCGGTCGGTTTCCTCATCGACGTGGCGCTGCTGATCGTGACGGTCGGCTTCCAGTGGCCACGGTGAGGCAGAGGAAACTGGCTTTACTGCTGCTGGGCGGGGGGCCACGCTGGTCTCGCACTGCCCTGAGGGGCGAGCACAGTCCAGGACGGTAGGGTTGTGTCGTCGGGCTTCTTCGAGCTCGGCTCCGCTCACCCATCCC
>CAVPLM010000029.1:0-35624 GCA_963706025.1 uncultured Actinomycetes bacterium
TCGGCAAGCTCGCCGACATCTACTTTGCCAGCTTGCCGAACGTTTTCCAGAGCCAGCGATGAAAGGCGTGGAAGGACTGCACGGGCTCTGGGTCGCCGGGGAGGACCGTAGGGCAAGGTCGTGGTGGGTCAGGAACTCATCAATCATCGGCCGGCCGGCCACGCAAGTACGTTCCCTCCTGCTGGCTTGCTTCTGGCGGTGTCTCAGGGCTGATAGGCCTCCACGGGAAGCCCCGCATCCAGCCAGGCCCGGATACCGCCCTCGATGTTGTACACCTCCACGAAGCCCAGCCTGACCAGCGACTCGGAGGCCGTTCGACTGCGGTTGCCGGTTCTGCAGATCACGTACACCGGCTTGTCTTTCGCCAGTTCGGCGGGGGCTCGTTCCTCGATTTGGCCCAGAGGGATGAGCAGGGCTCTTAGGGGAACCCCCGTTGATTCCCATTCCTCGGGCTCGCGCACATCCACCAACTGCGCCTCTGGGTCGGCGCTCAAGTTCTCGTAGGCTGTCTCAACGTCGATCGTCGCGTATGGGGCCGGAGGAACAACGGAGGACGCGTTCTCTGGGTCGGAGCAGCCGCCGGCCGCTGATCCCAACAGCAACACACAGACCAAGACGCCGAGTAGATACGGTCTAGTTCGCATGCAGCCACAATGGGACATAATCTTCGTTGTGTCCAGGGCTTGTCGAATCGGCCGGGCCGCGAGCTGGAGTGAGGTGCTCTACATGGCAGAGAGATCCACGGTCGCCTCCATCGATGACTACATAGCGGGCTTTCCCCCCGAAACGCAGAGGGTGCTGGAGGACGTGCGGGCGGTCATAAGGGCGGCAGCGCCCTCAGCAGCCGAGAGGATCAGCTACGCCATCCCTACGTTCGACCTAAACGGGCGTCATCTAGTGCATTTCGCGGCCTATGCGAAGCATATCGGCTTCTATCCTGTCACGGTCAGTGTTGCGGAGGCTTTTGAGGAAGAACTCCAGCCCTACAAGCGGGGGAAAGGCTCGGTGCAGTTCCCTCTCAGCCGGCCAATGCCCCTGGATCTTGTGCGCCGTATGGTCGAGTTCAGGGTCGAAGAGGAAACGGGCAAGGCCTCGAAATAGGTCTGTGGGCAGGCGGAGTGTGCCGCAGGAGCCGGAACGTTTTGCCCCGTCCTGACTAGAGTCGCAGCGTCCCCACGCCTAGCCGTTGACCGCACGGTGTCTCGGCCTATACTTTGAGTGTGGGGAGAAGCCTCCCGGCCGGCGCGGTCTAGGGGACGATGCAGGAAAGGAGCCCTGAAATGGTCGAAGTGAAAGAGATGCCGTACAGCGAGAAATACGCCAAAGTCATGGACGCCATCAAGCACGATGACTTCGTCGGAGGATTCATCGAGGAGCACCTGGGTCAGCAGGCTTCCGCCGAGTATCTGAGCATCTGCGAATCGGGTATCGAGCCGATCCCCGAGGAAGCCTCGCCTGAGCAGAAGTACGAGATCGTCTACAAGAACTGGATGTGGATATCCGGCACCGCTTTCGGCTTCGTTCGAGAGCGGATGGGCGAAGAGGGCATGGAGCAGTTAATCAGGGATGACGTCGCGCGTCTCAAACGTGAGAACTCCAGTGCGTCGCTGTATCTGCTGGCGATGATCAGGGCCTTCTCTCCCGGCTCTGCTTTCGAGATGGTGGCCAAGAAGTCCGCATACGACCTCCAGTACTTGACACCCTATTCCGTGGACGAGCTGACGCGGGAGAGGGCTCGGATGACCGTTCCCCGCTGCAAGATACTGGACTACCCCAACACCGAAGACGTCTGCCTTGTGGGTTGCCAGCAGGTGTACCCTCGGTGGCTGGCGGAGCAGCTCAAGGTGAAGATGGCATTTGACCGGCAGGGTAACAGCTGTACGTTGACCGTCACTCCCCTACACTAGCTCCGCCCTTGGCGCGGAGGCCGGCGCCTCGGCCGCGCTGCCGCGGCCACCGGGTTCAGCGCGAGCGCGCGTACACCGCTTCGGCCGCCTCGGGACCGCCGGGCTGCACGGCAACCCCCTGAGTCTTGAGGACCGACTCGAGAGCCGTGAGGAAGAGCCGCACGTTGCGCTCGGTCGCCGAGTGACCCTGCAGTCCCACGCGCCAGACCTTCCCCGCCAGAGGACCTAGTCCCGCGCCGATCTCCAATCCGAACTGCCCGAGGAGCGCCCGGCGGGTGCCGAGGTCGTCGGCTCCCTCGGGGATACAGACGGAGTTGAGAGAGGCCAGGCGTTCCGCGGGGGGCACCAGCATCTCGAGCCCCATGCCCTCGATGCCCGCGACCAGAGCCTCGTGATTGAGACGATGCCGGGCGAAACGCGCCTCCAGACCTTCCTCCAGGATGATCCGCAGGGCCTCACGCAACGCGTAGATCATGTTGACAGGCGCCGTGTGATGGTACTTCCGTTGTGCTCCCCAGTAATCGCCCACCATGGTCAGATCGAGGTACCAGGAGGGCACCTTGTTCTTGCGCGCCAACATCGTCGCCACCGCTTTGTCGTTGAACGAAAGTGGAGCCAGTCCGGGGGGGCAGGACAGGCACTTCTGCGTGCCGCTGAAAGCCAGGTCTATCCCCCGGGCGTCGAGGGCCACCTCGACCCCACCCAGGGAGGTGACGCAGTCCAACATCATGAGGGCCCCATGCTCTTTGGCGATCGCCACGATGTCGGGCAGCGGCTGACACACGCCGGTGGAGGTCTCGGCGTGGACGACGGCTACGATCTTGGGCCGCTTGCCTTTCAAGGCCTCCGCCACTGCCTCGGGCTGGGCCGCCCGGCCCCACTCTACCTCGACGGGGATGACCTCCGCCCCCAGCCGGCCGGCGCAGTCGACCATGCGGCTGCCGAACACCCCGTTGACCACCACGGCCACCTGGTCCCCAGGTTCCACCAAATTGACGAAACAGGCTTCCATCCCGGCGCTGCCGGTGCCCGATACCGGTATGGTGAGCGTGTTCTCGGTCTGAAACACGGCCCTGAGCAGGGTCTGGGTCTCCGTCATCAGCTCGAGGAAGTCCGGGTCCAGGTGCCCCAGGGTGGGCGCGGCCATGGCGCGCAGCACCCGCGGGGGCACGTCGCTCGGTCCGGGACCCATCAGCACGCGGACCGCCGGGTCGAGATCGTGATAATCGTAGATGTTCAGCCCCTCGGGCATCCTTGGCCTCCTCAATGGCTGTATGCAGCGACCAGCTGCCGTTTCACTCGTAGCCTCGTTCAAGCTTCGCTAAGATAGCAGGCAGGCGAGCCGGCGTTACGGGAAGCAGGGGTAGTGACCGAAACGTTGCTGAAAGAACTGCGGGCCATCGTTGGGCGAGAGAACGTGCTCGACAGGATGGTCGACCTTCAGACCTACGAATACGACGCGTACTTGGAGCGGTCTCTGCCCTTGGCCGTGGTGTTCGTGCATTCCACGGCGGAAGTCTCCGCGGTGGTCAAACTGCTCTCCCGCGAGGGAGTCCGGATCGTGCCGCGCGGCGGCGGCACCAATCTCAGCGGGGGAGCCATCGCTCTCGAAGACGCGGTGGTCCTGGAGATGGGCCGCATGAGCAAGATCCTCGAGATCGACCTTCCCAATCAGCGTATGGTGGTCCAGCCGGGCATCTTCAACCTCGACATCTCGACCGCGCTCTCGCCCCTCGGCTACTACTACGCCCCCGATCCCGCCAGTCAGAAGGCCTGCTCCCTGGGTGGCAACATCGCCGAGAACGCGGGCGGGCCTCACTGCTTCAAGTACGGGGTGACGTCGAACCACGTGCTGGGGATCGAAGTAGTGCTGCCCGACGGCGAGGTCGTCTGGCTGGGAGGAAAGAGTCCTGACCTTCCCGGCCTCGATCTGACCGGGGTCTTCGTGGGTAGCGAAGGGACCCTGGGGGTAGTCACGGCTGCGTTTCTGCGCATTCTCAAGAAACCCGAGGCGGTCAAGACCCTGCTGGCCGTCTGCGGTTCGCTCGAAGAAGGAGGGCAGGTGGTCTCGGCCATCGTGGCCGCCGGGCTGGTCCCGGCCACCTTGGAGATGATGGACAACAGCACCATCAACGCCATCGAGGACGCTATGGCCTGCGGCTTTCCCCGGGACGCCGCCGCGGTGCTCCTCATCGAGCTCGACGGACTGAGCGACGGCATGGAGGAGACGGCCGAGCAGATCGTGGCCATCTGCCGGGCCAACGGCGTGCAGGACGTGCGGGTGGCCCGGGACGAGGCGGAGAGGGCCGCGCTCTGGAAGGGGCGCAAGGGCGCCTTCGGAGCTATCTCCCGCCTCGCCCCGAACTACCTGGTCGCAGATGGCACCGTGCCCCGGACCGAGCTGCCGGAGGCGCTTCGCCGAGTCGCTGAGATCGGGAGGCGGTACGACCTGCAGGTGGCGAGCGTTTTCCATGCCGGCGACGGCAACCTGCATCCGCTTCTGCTCTTCGACAGCCGTAACGAGGAAGACAAGAAGAAGGTGATGGCTGCCGGCATGGAGGTCCTGCAGGTCTGCGCCGACCTCGGCGGGACGGTGAGCGGCGAGCACGGCATCGGCATCGAGAAGCTCGAGGCCATGCATCTGGTGTTCGACGACAACGATCTGCGGGCCCAGCGCTTCGTCAAAGAGGCCTTCGATCCGCAGGGTCTCTGCAACCCGGGGAAGGTACTGCCCGGCCCGGGCGCGCCGGCCCCGCCGGCCGCGGCGGCCGAGCCGGCGCAGGGAGCTCGCGAACGGGCGAGCCGCGCGCGGCTCGGCGAGCGCCGCCCGGGACCTAAGACCACGGTCGCTGTCTAGCGGGTAGCCGGCGGGTCGAGCCGGTCGGATGCGGCTGAGGGAGGTGTCTTGAGGTCGTCTCGTTATCTGCCGATGGTCGCGCTGGGTCTCCTTGCCCTCATCTGGGGGTACACGTGGGTGCCCCTCAAGATAGGCGTCGGCGTATTGCGAACCCTTCACGTTCGCTGCGCTGCGCACGCTTCCCGGCGGGCTCTTGCTTCTGGGGCTCGCGCGCGCTACTCAGGCACCCGCTGCGTCCGAAGGAGGTCAGACTCACTGCGCTCCTCGGCATTCTCCAGACCGGCGGTTTCGTGGGCCTGACTGTCGCCGCCCTGGTGACCGGGGGGGCCGGTCGCACCGCCCTCCTTGCGAACACCTGGCAGTTCTGGATCCTTCTGATGGCGTGGCCGATCCTCGGTGAGACGCTGCACGGATCGCAATGGCTTTCGCTAGGGCTGGCGCTGGGTGGTCTGGTTCTGATAATCGAGCCCTGGAACCTGCAGAGCATTACAAGTGGCCTGCTGGCCCTGGCCGGGGCGGTATGCTGGGCTGCTGGTTCCATCGTGGCCAAGGTGATCCGGCGTCGCCAAGAGGTCGACCTGCTTTCGTTGACGGGCTGGCAGACCCTCTTCGGGTCGATCGTGCTGCTTTTGGTAGCCGTTCTCGTCGAAAGTGACGCACCGGAGTGGTCGTCCGAGTTCCTTTGGTCGTACCTCTACACCCTGGTCATGGCCACCTGCGTGGCATCCTTCATGTGGCTCTACGTCTTGCGCGAGATGCCGGCCGGCATCGCGGGTCTGGGGACGATGGCTACCCCGGTCGTGGGTCTGCTCGCCTCCTGGGCGCAGCTGGGCGAGCAGCCGACTGTCCCCGAGATCGTCGGGATGATCGTGATCCTGGCCGGGATGGCGATCCTCTTCGCCCGGGGCATGAAGAGCACCGCTCCCGTTCCCGTGGGCGGACTCGCAAACGGGGAGGGGAACCTAGTCTCGGATGCGGATCAGGGCCACGGAGAGCCGGTCCTCCCTGACGAGGCAGGTAAGGGATGACGGGGGGCGAGAGGGGGGTCTATTTCAGATCCAGGGGCAGCGGTTGCGGCATGGTGAGCCACACGCCGTAGAGCACGCGGGAGGCGTGACCCCGTGTGGCCTCTGACCACGGGTCGAACCGGCCCGGGGACTTGCCGTCGACCAGATCGTTGTAGTGCGCCCAGTTGACGAACGAAAGGTCGAGGGGCAACACATCGGCGAACCCGGCGTCATACCCAGGCGGAGGCGGACTCAGCCAGTCCTGAGCTGCCCGCACCACCATCCTCACCAACTGGATGCGGGTGACGGTGTCGGCGGGCCGGAACGTCCCATCGGGGAATCCCTCCACGATCCCGGCCCGCGTGGCTTCGCCGATGAAATCGGCCGTCTCATCGGAGACCGCCCCTATGTCCGTGTAGACCGGTCGCGGATCCGGTTCCGGCGTATGCGCGCCAAGCAGGCGCACGAGCATCGTGGCCAGTTGCGCTCTCGTGATGGGCGCGTAGGGTCTGAACGTATGGTCGGGGAATCCACTGACTATGCCCAGGCGGGCCAGGGTCTCGATGGGTTCGCGGAATATGTGATCGAAAGGCACGTCCACGAACAACGGGATCCACGGTCCGGAGGCCGTGAGGAAATCGGCGGATACCGGTACCTCCACAGGCACGCCGTCTGTGGCGCGGGCCTCCCTGGTCACGACGACCGTATAGATCGTCTCGCCAAGTAGCGGGTCGTTCGGGTCGATCACCGCCGTGCGGGTCTCAGCGTTGTAGAAGACCATGATGGGCACCGGATAAGGGGGCCACGGAGGGGGCATCCAGTCAGGGTCGAGTGTGGAGTCCACCTTCCAACCCGGTCGATCGTCTATGAACCAGATCGGCCCTCCGTATAGTTGCACCCCGCCCTGGCGGAGGGACTGGATGTCCATGTCACGGTCGAAGGTGATGCGGATGTTGGTATCCACCGGAACGTCGGCAGCTCCATCCGGGGGATCGAAGGCGGTCACTTCAGGGGCCGGGCCCACGTCGCCCACGGTGATCTGAGTCTCGAGATAGCTCGGCGACGGCTCGATGGTGTCTCCGTCCGGCAGCTGCGCCTGTGCGCCCTCTCCCCTTACAGGTGTGAACCAGGGTCCTTGCCAGGTCATGTAGCCCACCCGGTACACCCCGGTACGTTCGGCCGCGGTGATCTGGGCGAAGAAGCGAACGGTTGTGCCTTCCGACACAACATCCTTGACCGGCCCGAATGCCTGCCAGGCATAGCCTGGCGGCGCAGGCTGGAGCGTTTCGTATTGCCGCTCCTCGTCAGGCCCTGAAGCTCCGAGGCTGATCTTCTGCCCGCCGTCCAACTGGTAAGTGACGGACCGGACCTCCCAGTCCTCCGGTACCAGAACTCCCAGCCGTATCCAGGTTTTCCCATCGGTGGGTACCGCGGCCGCGTCTTTCTCCAGAGGGTAGGGCCGCGGCTGATCATGACCGACTGCATTCACAACCGCGGAGAAGGTGGCGCCGGGTTGGATCTTCTCCGGTTGCTCGACGGAAACGAGTTCCACCCAAGCGAAGAGCATGATGGGCATGGCCGCCAGGGCGATGGCGGCAACGAGCCTCTGCGGGCTCATAGCGGTCCTCCCTTCAGACCGACCAGGTGACCAACGGTGCGACGCGAAGCCTCTTGTAGCAGTTCCGTGGGCCCCGGTGACTTCCTCCTGATAGTGTAGCTGGTCTGCCGGCGCCGGCTAGGCATACTTATCGAGCCCCAGATGTCGGTGCAGCTCGAGAAACGAGCGCGGTCCCATGTCGAGGAGCGTACGAAGATACGCAAAGCCCTCGTAGGGAAGCGAATATCGTTCCAGGCCGGGCTCCGTGCATCCGGCGCATTCGGGCGATCTCCCGACCCGCGCACGGATGCTTCGCGCCTCTCCGGAAGTGAAGAGCGTGGCTACGGGTACGCTCCCGATGTTCCCCGCCGATTCCGCGAACAGCGGGCACAAGAAGATCTCTCCGTTACTACGAACGAAGAAGTAGTTGAAGCCACAGGAGCACGGTTTCTTCATGCGCCCGGTTCGAAGGTACCCGGCCAGCGTCTTGGCGTGGTAGCTCCACTTGAAGTCCGGGCTCTCGTAGAACGCGGCCAAACGGTCCCGTTCGGTGGCGGACAGAGCGAGGTCTTGCGCCCGGTCCGGATTGAGGTAGCGACCTGGCGTGACGATGGCCGGAGATATGATGGTGAACAGATCCCGCTCTCGGGCGTACTGCGCGATCTTCTCCAACTCGCCCACGTTCTGCGGCATCACCGTGGTCTTGAACCCGATGATCAGGTGCGGATTGCTGCTCCGCAGTTCGATGAGCCCGGTGATCGTCTGGCCGACGCAGGCCCAGGCCCCCTCGTAGCGTCGGATCTGGTCGTGTAGGTCGCCCACGGCATCGAGGGCACATACCATGACCAGGTCGAGTCCGCTCTTTCTCATCGGCTCGAGCATCTCGGCGACCATGTTCACCACACGCTCGTTCAGAACCCCGTTCGTGGTGATCGCGATGGACCGGAGTCGTCTCAGATGAGTCCGCTTCAAGTCGCAGACGGCACGGACAAGGGAGACCAGGTCGTCTCGGAGGAACGGCTCCCCGCCTGTGATGTCCAACTCCCTCAGATCGCGTGAGAAGATCGCTCGAGAGGAGCTCGACCCACTCCCTCAGGGGCAGATCGGGCACCGACTCGGGTATCTTCCAGATGTTGCACATGCGGCAGCGGCACACGCACTCATGGGTCACCTCCAGGCTGATCGCCTGCGGTCTCCCTGGCATGCCCATCAGTCTGAGGTAGCGGTGGCGAAGACCGTTCCGCACCAGCTTGGCGGCGATCATCGTCGTGGGGAGTAGTTCCGTCATGGTCCCCATGAGCCCAAAACGGGGCCCTCCGCCTTCTGCACCAGATAGCACTTGGCTCGTAGGCTATCTCTCTTCGTACGATCCATGAAGACGGTGAACGGGAGGCTTCGCAATAGTATGAAGCCGAACCCATCGGTCCATTCATCGATCTGCCGGCTGCTGTGGCGGTACATCGTCACCGGTTCGCCGGTGCCGGTGTGCTCGGGCCCCACCACGAATTCGAAGTCTTCATCCTCAGTGCGGTCCCCGATCTCGAAGACGAACGTACCTCTCGTCCTAAGAAGGCGCGCGGCCTCGGCGAACACGGGAGACAGGTCGCTGAAGAAGTTGAGCACTCCCAGGCAGACGGCGTGATCGAAGCTCTCCGAAGCATATGGGTAGGGAGTCGTGGAAAGGTCATGGCGCGTGAGGTCGGCAAACCCCTTCATCCGGCAAGCCTCGAGCATGTTCTCTGAGATATCCATACCGTACACACGCAGCCCAGCTTTGCGAAAGAGGACCGATGCCAACCCGGTCCCTATGCCGATATCGAGGATCGACTGACCCGGCCGGATATGCTCGTAGACCATGCTGAAGGCGAGTTCCGGCCCCAGCCACCCCGTTGCCTCTGCCTCCTTGTCATAGGCTTCGGCCATCTCGCGGATCTGCTCATCGTCCGGAGGCATCTGGCGTCTTCATCCCTTAAGAGCTGCCTCAGAACCGGTATGTCATCCCGGCGGCCGCGGGCGATACTCGTTCGCCCAAGGCATCGCGCAACTGGGTCACCGGGCGTTCGCCGGTGCAGTGGCACGGAGCCAGCACATCCGGGTTATGCAATCGCAACGCCGAGATCGTCTGGTCCAGGCGCTCAGGGCCGGCGTCGAGCAGGTGAAAGCCTCCGATGACGGCTCTGACCCGGACCTTTTGGGTCAGGCTGAGCACGTGATCCAAGGTATTCACCACACCCGCATGGGCGCAGCCCAGGCAGACTACCACCCCCAGGTCCGTCTCGATCCAGAGGGCCAGATCGTCCTCGATGGGATCGGGGCACGTTCCCGCTGGATCGAAGTAGAAAGGTCCTCCCGCATCCTCGTAGCTGGTGAGGCGCGGGATGGGGGCGGTGATCCCGATCTTCTCGGTCAGCAGCAGAGGCTGCCGGACCCAGTGCATACGCGATGACGGCCACCCATCCAGAACTGCCCTGGCTTGCTCCGATATCCCGATGGCCTTCGCTTCCCCGTCACGAACGGCGTAGCGTGGCTGGAGGACTCCCGGATGGCAGTAGATATCGATGTTCGGAGCCTGCTGGACGACATAGGCTATTCCGCCCGCGTGGTCGTAGTGCCCGTGACTGAGCACGAGGATGTCGGCCGTGGCCAAATCGACGCCGAGTTTCCGGGTGTTGCGAGCAAATGCAGGTCCCTGTCCTGTATCGACCAGGATCCGCTTGTTCTCGGTCTCAATCCACAGGGACAGGCCGTGCTCGAACCCAAGCCCCTTGCCGGCCTTGTTGTCGACCAAGATCGTGATGCTCACAGTTCTTTGACGTCATAGTGTCAGTCTACCGGTGATCGCGGGAATCGTGCGTCGTTTGGCTGGGTAGGCCCTTCGGGTATGTGAAGCGGCAGAGTCCGCGACCCGTGGAGGTGCAACCATGGCAGAGTTGGCCAACTGGCCTGAGCTCGAGATCCTCAGCAATCCCCTCGAGCCGGAGGCGGCCGCCTTGGCCCCCGTCGAGATAAGGTTCCAGGTGAAGCCCGAGCCTGGGGAGAAGTGGGATAGCGAACTTGCGGCCGAGTGCTCGATCGCGGGCCACCCGGCTGCCACTCCAGGCGCTGTGCTGAGTTTCCGAGCGTGGGAGCAAGATTCTGAGCCGACCCTCTATTGCTACGCCATCGCCCGCAATCTGCAAGAAGGCGCCCAGGTGAAGCTGAAGGTGCATCCGCGAGATGAGAAGCAGCGGGAGAAGCCGGAGATCGTTTGGGAGAAGGAGTTCAAGGTTAGGAAAGAAGGCGATAAGTTCCGGCTGGAGTGAACTCGCGCCCAGATCCTGATCAGCGGCGCTTGGTCACCGCCGGTATGCTGACCGATCTACCAGAACCGGCCCGGCGATACCTGGAGTACACGGGCGTGGTGGGCCAGCCCTGGATCGACACCGTCCGCGTCAGGTACGAAGGCGTGTTCCGCATGGCTGCCGACAAGCCCTGGATGCCCATCAAGGCTGAGCAGGTCTACACCACCGATCCACCTGGATTTCACTGGACGGCGCGTCTCAAGATGTTCGGCCTGTGGATGGTGAGCGGTAGCGACACCTACAAAGCCGGGCGCGGCCACATGTTCGGCAAAGTTGCCGGTCTCTTCACCATATTCGATGCGCGCGGGGACGAACTTGATCAGGGCACCATGATGCGCTACCTGAACGAGATGACCTGGTTTCCAGTCGCTCTGCTCAGCGACTACGTCACCTGGAAGGCGGTGGACGATCATTCCTTCGATGCCACCTTCACCGATCACGGAAAGAGCGTGAGCGCGCGTTTCTTCGTCGACCAGGCGGGGCGCCTGAACAACTTCGTGACGAAGCGCTATCGCGAGAGCAACGGGACCTACACGCTCGATACCTGGACGACGCCGATGACGGAATACGGCAGATTGGCCGGACTGAACCTTCCCGTCCGCGGGCAGGCGGTGTGGAAGCTTCCCGGCGGTGATCTGCCCTATGCCGACTTCACGCTGACCTCAGTCGAATACAACGTGCCGATCGAGGACTTCTGAGATGGGCTCGCGCCCCCCGCACCGGTCGGGCCAGGGAGGTTCCAGGACCGGACGTGTCGATCAGCGATGTCCTGCTTGAGCCTTCGCCCCGCTATCATGGAGCGCGATTCCCGGCGGCGGTCCGGGCGGTACGAGGAGGGGGAGGGTAAAGGCGGCATGACGCGCGTTGCCAGACTGACCAACAGCACCACCGGGGGCCCGGTCTTCGTAGACGTCAAGGATGGCGAGATCGTTCGCATCCTGCCTATCGATCTCGACGACAGCGACGGACCCTCATGGAAGATCGAAGCCCGGGGCCGGACGTTCTCCCCTCCGCGCCGGACCACTCTGTCGCCCTGGACGGTGGCGCACAAGTCGGTCATCTACTCTCCCAAACGCATCCTCACGCCTCTCAAGCGGGTGGATTTCGACGCCAAGGGTGACCGAAACTGCAACAACCGAGGCGTATCCGGCTACGAGCCCATCAGCTGGGACGAGGCCTTCGATCTCGTGGCGAGCGAGATCGTCCGGGTCAAGCGGGAACTGGGGCCGGCCGGCATGCTCACCACTCCCGGCTCGCACCACATGTGGGGCAACGTGGGCTATCGCTTCAGCGCTTACTACCGGTTCATGGACCTGGTGGGGATGACCTACGCCGAGCACAACCCCGATAGCTGGGAAGGCTGGCACTGGGGCGCCATGCACATGTGGGGCTTCAGTCATCGCCTGGGCATCCCGGAGCAGTACGACCTGTTGGAAGATGCGCTCAAGCACACCGAGATGGTCGTGTTCTGGTCGGCCGACCCCGAGTCTACCACCGGCTGCTACGCGGCCTTCGAGAGCACGGCCCGCCGTCGGTGGCTCAAGGAGCTGGGGGTCAAGATGGTGTTCATCGATCCCTACTTCAACCACACCGCCGGCCTCCACTCCGACAAATGGTTCGCGCCCCGCCCGGGTACGGATGTGGCCTTGGCCTTGGCTATCGCCCACGTGTGGCTCACCGAGGGGACGTACGACACGGAGTACGTCGCCGAGCGGACCTCCGGCTTCGCCGAATGGCGGAGCTACGTGCTCGGCGACAGCGACGGGGTGGCGAAGACGCCGGCCTGGGCGGAGGAGGAGTCGGGCATCGCGGCCCGCGATATCCGGGCCCTGGCGCGCGAGTGGGCCTCGAAGCCGACCATGCTGGCGGCGGGTGGCCTGGGCGGGATGGGTGGAGCCTGCCGGGCGGCCACCGGCAACGAGTGGGCGCGCGCCATGGTAGCGCTTGCCGCTTTGCAGGGCATGGGCAAGCCGGGCAGCAACATATGGGGGACGACCGCGGGCGCTCCGGTTGATTCGTCTTTCGTGTTCCCCGGATACTCCGAGGGAGGCATCTCCTGCGACCTCGATCACACCGCGGCCGGGTTCCGCTGGGCGTACCGCATGTTCCCCGAAGGAGGAGCCATGCGGATGGCCCATCACTCCGGCGACGGCCAGACCGTGCCGCGGCTGCGCATCCCCGAGGCGATGCTCCACGAGCGCCTCGAGTGGAGGGGGAAGGGATTCTGCGGGTCGTCGATCGAGTCTCAGTTCCGGGAATACCACTACCCGGCCGAGGGATACGCGCCGGTCGGCATGTACTACCGCTACGGCGGCTCGTTCTTCGGCACCATGACCGCGACCAACCGGTACGTCAAGGCCTATCAGAACGACAAGATCCCTTTCGTGGTCAACCAGTCGATCTGGTTCGAAGGCGAGGCCAAGTTCGCCGACGTCATCCTGCCTGCCTGCACCAACTTCGAGCGCTGGGACATCAGCGAGTGCGCCTACGCATCAGGCTACGTCCCCGACGGCAACAGCTCGCCCAACCATCGCATGGTCGTCCTGCAGAAGAAATGCATCGAGCCCCTGGGGGAGTCGAAGTCGGACTACGAGATCTTCGCCGGTCTGGCCGAACGCCTGGGGGTCCACGGGGCCTTCACCATGGGAGGAAAGACCGAGCTCGACTGGGTCAAGCAGATGTTCCACGCCAGCGACCTCCCGAAGGTCATCAGCTGGAAGGAGTTCGAGAAGAAGGGTTACTACGTCGTACCGGTGCCCGAGGGGCAGGCCTCCACTCCGGCGCTCCGTTGGTTCGCCGAAGGACGGCCGAAGGACACGCCGGATTGGGGCCCGCATCCCGCCGACACGGTCCGGCTTGCCGGTCTTCAGACCAGATCGGGCAAGATCGAGTTCGTGGCCTCCAGCCTGACTCAGTTGGAGCAGGGCGGCACGCTCGACCCAGAAAGACCGGCGCTCGGCCCCCAGTACATCGAGTCCTGGGAGGGGCATCGCACCACAGACCTGGTGGCGAAGTATCCCCTGCAGCTGATATCTCCCCACCCACGCTTCAGCTTCCACACCATGGGTGACGCCAAGGATTCGTGGACCAACGAGATCAAGGATCATCGCCTCCTTAGGGAGGACGGCCGGTACTACTGGATCGTCAGGATCAACTCAGGTGACGCCGCGGCGCGGAGCATCGCAGACGGCGACCTGGTGCGCGCCTTCAACGGCCGGGGCTCGGTGATCCTGGCGGCGCAGGTGACGGAGAGAGTGCCACCGGGGATCATCCATTCGTACGAGTCGTGCGCGGACTACGACCCGCTGGGCGCTCCCGGGGAATCGCCCGACCAGGCCGGCTGCATCAATATCCTGACTCCGAAGCGGTTCATCACCCCTACTTCGACGGGGATGGCAAACAACTCCTGTCTGATCCAAGTGGAGAGGTGGGCGGGCTGAGGGCTGACCGGCCCGCGGGCGCCTACGAGCAGGTGTTCGACTGGGAGTTCGATCGGAGGTCCTGAATGCAGGGAGAAGCACGAGCATGGGAACTTCTGGCGGCCTGTGATCCGCAGGATGTCTGCGACCGCGCCGAGGCGGAATACTCTATGGAGGAGGAGAACTACATCCTTCGGGTGTTCGGCCTTCCGGTCGTCCTGGATCTGGCGACGCGCACGATGAACGGACCGTGCGCAGAGGCCGAATTCATGCTGACCAAGGCCGCCTACTTCTCTCGCCTATCGATTCTGCACTACCTTCTCGGCGCCCAGAAGATCGTGCCAACCGGCCGCCTGGTCAAGCCCTCGGATCTGAAGACGGGTCAGATCTACCTCCAGGGCTCCCACCTGTTGCCGTTGGATAAGATCGCGGCCCGGTTCTCTCGCGACCCAGGAGGTTTCGTGCGGCAGGCCGCCCGATTCGGCGGAGAGCGGCGGCCTTACGGAGACGCGGCAGTGGAATTGTGCCCCTTTCCTCGCGTACCGATCACGCTCATCTTCTGGGATGAGGACGACGAGTTCCCGGCGAGGAGCTACCTGCTCTTCGACGAGACCTGCGAGCAACACCTGCCCCCGGACATCCTGTGGTCGGTGGCCATGCTGAGCGCGCTGGTCATGCTGCAGCGCTGAGCTAGTCCCGCTCCTCAACCGCCGGCTACGACTTCGATCGCCTTGAGGGGACAGCTACGGGCACAGTCGCCGCACCCCCGGCACGGAAACGGGTCTGTCATCGGTGCCTCGTACGGAGCTTCCTGGCTGAGGAGCTTTCGAGGGCATGCGAGGGCGGCACTACAAATCCCGCTTTCGCATCTTTCGGGATCGCACTTACGGTAGTTGACTAAGGCCAGCTTCCCTGCCATCGGCGTCCTCGATGCCGGTTCCTTCGGCCTGTTTGAGCTCGCCTTCCAGTTCCTCCAGCTCCTCCCACATGTGGGGCGGGGCGGAATGAGCGGGCCATCGCCGTTTCAGCTCGGCGATCTTCTCTTCGATGTCTTTCACTCTGTCACTGTCCACAGCGTATGGCTCGTTTGCGGTCTTCCGATCTGCATCTATGCGTGCGAAGTCTACCGTATCGGGCCTGCCTTCTGAGTCGGTGACGAAGGAGCGACCCGGGATTCGGTAATGCTGCCGGGGGGCCGGCGTCTTTGGTATTGCCGACCTACAGAGACACCGACGCAGGTGTATGCTGTCGCGGCAGGAAGCTCCGGCGTCCTACTCATAGGAGAGTGAAGAGATGGAAGGTGCGATGCGGGAACTCGAAGCCTTGCTCGAGTACCTGGTGAAGCACAACGGAGACCACGCCGGCGAGATTATGGATCTGGCCACCCGTGCCGAGGCATTGGGCAAGACGGAAGTATCCGACCACCTGGTCAAGGGGGTCGATCTGCTGAACGACTCGAATGAGAGCCTTAAGGCGGCTCTCGCGGCTCTGCGAGGTTGAGATGTGTTTGGCTAAGGTATATGTCAGTGCCGCTGCGGGTGACGCTGGTGCCGAGTTGTTGATGGAGAACGTCGCTCGGATCGTCGTCGACGGCGACCGGGTCCGCGTGTCGTCCATACTCGGTGAGACCGAGGAGCTGCTCGGCCGCATCGGCGCCATAGATTTCGTCGCAGGGAAAGTGGCGCTCGAGAGCGTGGAGGTCTAGCGCTCATCACAGGCCATCGTCGTCGCGTGACCTCGAAGTGGCCTCGGGGACGTCCGGCAGCGGGCCCAGACGCGGCTCATGTTCAATCAGAGGGCGCTCGGGGGAATACCAGTCTCGATCTCCAGATTATCGTGTTCACCCATTGATCGACCGCAGCCACCGTCATGAGGGAGGAGCAAAATGAAGAAGGTCCTTGTCGTTTACTTCTCGTTGACCGGACGGACCCAGAAGATGGCCGAGTACATCGCCGAAGGCGTGCGCTTCGCCGGGCAGCAGGCAGTCGCCAAGAAGACCTCAGAGGTCGGGACCGTCGATGATCTGGCCGGCTACGATGGTTACATCTTCGGTTCACCCACCTATCATCGGGACATGGCGGGGCCGATGAAGACCTTCCTATTCTTGGCGAACGGGGTCGATCTGGAGGGGAAACTGGCCGGAGCCTTTGGTTCCTATACCCACAGCGGGGACGCTCCGGCCATGATCCTCGACACCATGGAGTACGTCTACCGGATGGAGCCCCTCAGCCTCGGTGCCCTGAATCTGAAAGAGGCCCTCGTGGGCGACATGGAAGGCATGCGTGCCTGCCACGACTACGGGAGGACCTTCGGGGAGAAACTGACCGGCTGACATTCCGGCCCGCATCGTATCGCGCGGCCGGCAGGAAGGTCGAGGAACGCCGGTCTCCAAGCTCAGATATCCGCCCGAGTCGCATGAGTACCTTCGCCGACCATGACTCGCTCCCGGGCGACCAAGCTAGTCCTGCTCTTCGACCGTGTCGTGCCAGGGACGGCGCTGCCGATCTTGGCGCGCAGGCGCCAGGTGCGCGACTTCGGTTGCAGCTTTGATCGCCTCCTCGAGGCGCGCGAGCTTGGCGAGCACTCGGTCGCGCTCGCCGGGCTCCACGGCGTATGCGTCGAGCCGCTCGTGTAGGCGCGCGAAGTTGAGCTCGACATCGTGGAAGAGGCCCCAGTCGCGTGCGCAGAGCTGGGCGATATAGGGCACGTCGATCGCACCTGGGATCGTCGGCGGTGCCGAGCTCTAGGTCCTGGAGAAGGGTGAAGATGTCGCGGTCGTCCTTCTCGTTCAGGTTGGCCATCTGCAGCTTGGTGAGGAGCGCATCGCTTACCGTGATGGTGTAGTCGTCGAGTTCCAGCCGGTCGCGTCAGGTCGATGGCGTGGTCCATCTTGAACGTATCAAGGAAGACGTCGATATGGTCGTCGTCGTGCCGGCCGTAGCAGGCCCACTCCTCCTTGCGGCGGCACTCGCGGGCGAACTGCAGCTGGCGGCCGCTGGTCGCTATGGCGCACGTGGACGACCTCCTCGAACCCGAGGTCGGTGAAGAGGCTCGCGATACGCTCGCCGTCGCGCCGATGCCCCACCATGTCGATGTCGCCGTGGTCCCGCTCGCAGAAGTCGAGCGACTCGCAGTGGAAACGCACGGCAAGGCCGCCGAGGAGGCGCAGGACGATGCCTTGCTCGCGGGCGGCGTCGATGACGCGCTTGGCCTCGGCGATCATGTCCGCGCGGGTTGCGAGTATGAGCTCTGTAGGCACCGGGGCGTTCATGGCCCCCACTGTCCCCCGCGTGAAGCGTTGGCAAACAAGCGGGGCGCCTCGAGAAGACTCGGCCTTGGTGCCGCTCGGTGACGAGGGCCTGCTGTATCCTGAAGCGGGCGGAACGGAAGCGACAGGCGACGGTTGGTCGAGCCAGTGAAAGGAACAGCAATGGAGTACCAGGACCTTCTCCAGCTCGTGCAGGCGCGGAGGAGCACCAGAGCGTTCACGACGGATCCCGTGCCGGACGCCCTGGTGGATCAGATCATCGAGGTCGCCCGCTGGGCTCCATCGGGAACGAACACCCAGCCCTGGGAGTTCGTGGTGGTGCGAGACAAGGAGACCAAGGAGCGCATCGCCGGTTTCGTGAAAGCGCAGGCCTACCCGGCGCACGAGGTCGAACTGACGCGACCCGAGGACATGAGATGGCCTTCCGCGGCGCGCCCGGTCTCAGACCCAGGCTGGAAAGACGCGCCCGTGCTGATAGTGGTGTGCGGTGATCCCCGCACCCAGCGGTCATACCCACTCGTTACTCAGCTGGTCCGGGGTGATCTGGTCTTTGACTCCTCACTGGCCGGCGCGTTCCTCTACATGGCCCTGGCGGCGACCGCTCTTGGCTTGGGCTGTCAATGGACCACTGCCGCCAGCAACCCCTTCGTGATGCCTTTGGTCATGGAACTGCTAGGGATCCCGGACGACCTTGTTATCTACGACATGATGGCTCTAGGCTATGCAGCCGCTCCGCCGAAGCCCCGTTTCGTCCGGGAGCGGGCGGAATTCACCCATTACGACCACTACGACCATACAAAGCACCGTACCGACGAGCAGGTAAGAGAGTTCATCCGCCGTCTCCGCAAGTAGCCCCAGAGTATCGGATCCCGCACACCCAAGGCGATCCCCATGCCGACCCCAAGACCAAGTGCCCCCCTTGGGAGTCCCACGCGGCGCTACTTCCGAGTGGGCAACTGATGATGGGCACTCGGGTAGACGGAGCTACGACCAGCACGCCGACTCCGAACACCAGCGGACTGGAGTCCATCTCGCTTCGCGCCTAGCGCTGGGTCTGAGCCTCTACGAGGGTTCCTCCGTAGTACTTCTCGCGAAGCTTCGGCTTGTCGATCTTGCCGGTCGCATTGCGGGGAACGGCGTCGAATATGATCTTGCGGGGACGCTTGTACCGAGGCAGCGACGAGCAGAACTCCAGGATCTCCGCCTCCGTGCATGCGTGACCCCGCTTGAGCTGGATGATGGCCGCGGCTATCTCCCCGAGACGCTCGTCCGGTAGGCCGATGACCGCCACATCCTTGATCGCGTGGTGCCCGTGGAGGAAGTCCTCTACCTGCACCGGGTAGATGTTCTCGCCGCCGGTGATGATCACGTCCTTCTTGCGGTCGACCAGGTAGATGAAGCCCTCTTCGTCCGTCGCGCCATGTCGCCGGTGAGGAGCCAACCATCCTTCATCACCGCGGCGGTGGCTTCGGGATCGTTGTAGTAGCCCTTCATGACCCCCGGGCCCTTGACCGCCAGCTCCCCGACTTCGCCCTGCGGGACCGGTTCGCCGGACTCGTCGACGATCTTTGTCTCCCACTCGAAGCCCGGCTTCCCGATGGCGCCCACCTTGTGGATGTTTTCGATCCCCAGGTGAACGCAGCCCGGGCCGACCGACTCAGTCAGACCGTAGTCCGTGTCGTAGTGATGGCCGGGAAAGTGCTCCTTCCAGCGGTGCACCAGGCTGGGCGGAACCGGCTGCGCGCCGATATGCATGAGCCTCCACTGCCCCAGCTCGTAGTCTCCGAGTCTCATGTCCCCCCGGTCGATGGCCTCAAGGATGTCCTGCGCCCAGGGAACGAGCAGCCAGACGATGGTGATCTCTTCGTCCGATATCGTTCTGAGGATCCACTCCGGCTTGACCCCGCGCAGCAGCACGCCCTTGCTGCCGGCCAGAGGCTGCCGAACCAGTGCATCTTGCCCCCGGTGTGATAGAGCGGTGCGATGCACAGGAAGTTGTCTTCTCGGGTCTGTCCGTGATGGCTCTGTTCGGTGACGCACGAGGACATGATGCCGCGATGATCGTGCAGTATCGCCTTGGGAAAGCCGGTGGTCCCCGACGAGAAGTACATGGCGGCATCATCGTCTTCGGAGATCTCGATCTGTGGGGCTTCGGCCGAGCATTCCGGAAGTCAGCTCGGCGTAGCTCTCCGCGAAAGTCGGGCAGTCAGTGCCTCACGAAGAACCGGGGCTCGACCTTCGGGATGCGGTCGACGATCGTCTCGATGCGCCCGATGAACTCGGGCCCGAACGCCAGCGCGCCGGCCTCCGAGAGCTTGAGACAGTACTCGATCTCCTCGGCCGTGTATCGGTAGTTGATCGGCACCGCGACGGCGCCGGTCTTGAGGATGCCGAAGTAGATCGGCAGCCACTCCAGACAGTTCATGATGCAGGATCGCGACCTTGTCTCCCTTGCCGATGCCCCGTCCCAGCAACAGGTTGGCGAAGCGGTTGGCGGCATCGTCGAATTGGCGCCATGTCATCTCTCTCCGGGAATGCTCGTGCGGATTGGTCTCCATGAGCTCGTATTCGCGCCACGTGACCTCGTGCTTCTCTCCTAGCTCGGGATTGACCTCGACAAGGCAGACCTCGTCTCCGTAGAGCCTTGCGTTGCGCGAAAGCAACTCGGTGATCAGCATCTGCTGTGCTCCCTGCGCTTCTCTGACGACTGCATCGATTCCGCTGGCGCGGCGCAGCAGCTCTGATCGCCATGCCGGTGTTGAGGTTAGAGCATCATGGCCCCATAAGACAAACGGCGGTCGCATCACCAGCTAGATGCGCTATGTTTGGTGAGAGATGGCCCGGACATCTTTTCCTACTCGGTCGCAAGTGCGCTGAATACCCGGAGATGTGTTCTATGAATCTGCTACAGGCGATCGGCAACACGCCCCTGGTGGAGCTCGTCAATCTCACTGCCAATCCCAAGACGAGGATACTCTGCAAGCTTGAGGGCTGTAATCCGGGAGGATCGGTTAAGGATCGCCCCGCCCTCTACATGATCACGAGGGCCGAAGAACGCGGCGAGCTCACTAGGGACAAGACTATTCTGGAGCCGACTTCCGGCAATACGGGCATTGCCTTAGCCATGATCGGCGCGGCCAAAGGGTATGAGGTGCAACTCTGCATGCCTGAGTGCGTTAGCACCGAGCGCCGCCTCATTCTGGAGGGCCTCGGATCCCATGTGGTCCCTACCCCGGCCAAGGAGAACATCGACGGCGCCATCCGCCAGGCGCATGCTCTCATGCAGGCTTCACCGGGCAAGTACTACATGCCCAATCAGTACGACAACGAGGCGAACGTCCTTGCCCACTTCGAGACCACAGGCCCCGAGATCTATCGGCAGAGCAATGGGCAGGTCGACTACTTCGTGGCCGGCATGGGCACTACCGGGACCTTGATGGGTGCCGGAAGGTATCTGAAGTCTGTGAAGCCCTCTGTGAGGATCGTCGGTGTTGAGCCCGTCATGGGCCACACTATCCAGGGGCTAAAGAACATGACCGAATCCATGGTGCCCGGTATCTACCAGCCGGAAGAGCTGGACCTGAAGGAAATGGTCGAAGATGGCGAGGCCTTCGAGACAACGAAACTCCTTGCCACCAAGGAAGGCCTCTTCGTCGGTACTTCGGCGGGCGCGGCTGTTGCCGTAGCCCTTCGCATAGCCAAGATGATCGACCACGGGACCATCGTGGTAGTGCTCCCCGACCGGGGCGACCGCTATCTAAGCACCATGCAGTTCAGATCCATCTGCGCAAAGTGCCCACCGTGATCGCAGCGAGCGAAGAGCTGATGCCGGCGCCCTACTTGTCGACCGGTTCCAGGTAGAAGTGCGTCCAGGCGATCTCGTCGCCGACCAAGCCGTGGATGATCACCCCGGCCATATCGCCCGCAGAGCCGTCGGCCTGAGTGCCCTGCCAATACCACTCCGCCCAAACGATGTCTTTGTCGGCGGCAAAGCGCACAAGCGTGGCCTTGAAATCGGCCATCCCAGCCATGACCGGCGCCCAGTTGCGCCAGACCTGATCCCTGCCCCGGGTGCTTCGTGCCGGATGGGCGGGGTGCTCAATGACGACATCCTCCCGAAAGCAGCCGACCAAGGCTTCGAGATCACGATCGTTGATCGCCTGTTCAAGCCGTCTGAGGATACTCTCTGCAGCGGGCTCCGCTTGCTCTTGAACCACAGCACCACTCCTTTCTCGCCCCGCACCCTGGGCAGCGCAGAGGCATACTCGCTATCCCCAAGCGTCCCCTATTCTAGCGGGCCTCGAAACATCGGGTGGGGGCTGGTCGGTCGGTTCCGGGCGGACTGAAGAACCGACTGCGACCGTCGTTGTCCGTCGGGCCTGGCGACCTGGTTCTTCCGTCAGTCCTAGACCTCAGGTGCTGGGCTTCTCGCCTTCCTACCCTGATAGAGGTTGCGGTTGGTCCACTCCACTTGCCATTGCTCGCGCCGCCTATAGGGGCCGTCGAAGTAGTAGGTGCCCCCTTCCGCATCGACACAGGTGCCGGGACCTAAGCGGTCGGCGTGCTTCTTGGCGAGATCTAGGTAGGGGTGGCAGCCGATGGCCTCGCGCTCGCCTTCCAGATCGTCCGGGTCCTTGAGACGGGAGACGACGTAGCGCACCTCCTTCTTGCTCCTCACTGGCGGTCTCCCTCTTCTTTCGTTCGAGTAGGTGGGACATCCCACCCTAGGAGTGATGTGATTCTTCCGGGTTCGTATCGACCCGGGATGGAAAGTGGCAGAAGACGGCTGGCTCGCGAAAGCACGGATGACATGCCTTCTGAGCAGCAACTTTATCACGCGCGTGCTTTTGCAGTGAGACGCACGGGGAAGGGGGTATTCTCGGCCCGCCACACTCCCTCGCTCCCGAAGTTGCGCGTTGGGCGTTGTGCTATACTGCCGTCAAGCATTCGACAGGAATCTTCTCCAGGCGCAGCGCCGAGCTTCAGAACCTCCCGCCCAGTCTCCAGTCTTTCCCTCTCGTTTGTCGCAATGTAACTCCGTTCATGGAGGCTGCAAGTGGTAAATTCAGCAAAACTGTACGTGGGCAATCTCAGTTATGAGACCTCCGAAGCCAGCATCAGGACGGCTTTCGAAGCTCACGGCGAGGTGACCTCGGTCAATCTCATCACCGATCGCGATTCCGGACGCCCCAAAGGCTTCGGCTTTGTGGAGATGGGCTCGGCCGATGAAGCCCAGAAGGCCAAGGGCGCCCTGGACGGCACCCAGCTCGACGGTCGCGCCCTCAAGGTCGATGTGGCCAAAGAACAGGTGCCCCGGGCCCCTCGTTCCGGCGGCGGCTACGGCGGCGGCGGCAGCAGCTACAACAGCGGCAACCGCTGGTAGGAGTCGCTTCACACGCGCACTGAAAACGCCGGCCTCGGCCCTTTCTGTGTGCCCCCTAGGGGGGGCGAGCGGTAGAGACTCAAGTGGCGCCCACCGGGACTCCCCTCGTTTATTCCTCCTCTCGAGGTACCTCTCATCGCAAAACCGCGACCGGACGGGATCGACGCCCTGGGTCCAGCTCTCGAGACTCTCGCGGCTGGGCAGCAGGTCTTTGTGAGGAGCGGGGCCTGCGGCTGAGGGTCGACACAGAGGCTCCATAGTACTATCCTGCGCGCGGCAACCCCGGGCTTTACCGCCGATGAGGGGAGTCGGGCGAGTCTGTTATCCTGCCCCCAGAATGCAATCGAAGGGACAGGCATGGATAGACGGATCGATCCGTACCGGGCAGGGATTCACGACAGCAGCCCGGGGATCTTGACGAGTTGCGCGCACCAAGAGCCACGGTATGATCGAGTTCCTTGAAGGCAACGACGCGGTGGTTCGGGCGGCGGTCGATGCGGGCTGCCGGTTCTTCGCCGGCTACCCGATCACCCCGGCCACCTCTATCCTCACCGGCCTGGCCCGGGAGCTCCCCAGAGTAGGCGGCGTAGCCGTTCAAGCCGAAGACGAGCTTGCCTCCATCGGGATGTGCATCGGGGCGGCCATGGCCGGTCTCAAGGTCATGACCGCTACCTCGGGGCCCGGGATGAGCCTGTATTCCGAGAACATCGGGCTCGCCATCATGGGCGAGACCCCGATCGTGATCGTGGATGTACAGCGCCAGGGTCCTGCTACCGGGTCTGCCACCCAAGGGGCCGACGGGGACATCCAATTCCTCCGCTGGGGCACGTCCGGGGGGCTGCCACTGTTCGTGCTGTCGCCCGAGAACGTGAAGGAATGCTATGTCCTCACCATCGAAGCCTTCAACCTTGCGGAGCGGTTCAGGACTCCGGTCATAGTGGCTTCCCAGAAGGAGATCGGCCTTCTCAGGGAGCGCATCGACCTGGAGGAAGTGCGGCGCGAGGCCCCACCGCTGGTGTCGCGGACCCTCGCCCCAGACGACCAGAGCTTCATCCCCCATGGGTTCCAGCGACCGGCCGACGTGCCTCTTTTCAGCCCGCTCGGGGGCCCGCACGTCGTGCGCTACACCACGAGCATGCACGACCAGGCCGGGTTCCTGACCAAGGACCCGCACATCATCGCCGAGATGATGGAGCACCTCCAACGGAAGATCATCGACTATGCACCCCCCCTCGCCCGCTACGAGCTCGATCCCCAGGAAGGCGCCGATACCCTCATCGTGGCGTACGGCGTGACCGCTCGTTCCGCGCGGGAGGCGGCGGCCTTAGCCAGAAAGGCGGGGCGGCGGGTGAGCCTGCTGGTCCTCAAGACCCTCTACCCGGTCCCGGAGCACGCCATCGAGGAGGCCCTGGGGACGCTTTCCGCGGATGGACGGGTGCTGGTCCCGGAAATGAACCTGGGCCAATATGTGGAAGAAGTGCGGAAGCTGGCAGCCCCGCTGGCGGTGGTCCCGGTAAGCAAGATGAACACCGATCTTGTGACCCCGGCAGAGATACTCGAAGGAGGGGGGCTGCTATGACGGAAAGCGGGTATTTCCGCCCCGACACCCTGCCGACCACCTTCTGCCCCGGTTGCGGCCACGGCAAGATCGCCGGCTACCTGGACCGAGCCTTGCAGGCCCTGGGCTACGCCCCCGAGCAGGTGGTGCTGGTCACCGACATCGGCTGCATCGGCATGGTGGACAAGAGCTTCAGCACGAACGCCTTTCACGGGCTGCACGGGCGGTCCATCACCTACGCTTCGGGCATCAAACTGGCCAATCCCGCCCTGAAGGTCATCGTGCTGATGGGTGACGGGGGCATGGGGATCGGCGGCGGGCACCTGCTGGCGGCCGCCCGCCGCAATATCGGCATCACCGTCATCGTCGCGAACAACTTCAACTACGGCATGACCGGGGGGCAGCAGTCGGTGACCACGCCCGTGGGCATGGTCACCTCCTCCACACCATGGGGGAACGTCGAGATGCCTCTGGACATCGTCGAGACCCTTCGCCCGGCCCGTCCCTCGTTCCTGGCCCGCACCAGCGTGGTGTCCGACGACGCGGCTGAAGTCGTGGCCGAAGCCGTGGCGACCGAGGGCTTCGCCCTGGTCGATATCTGGGATGTGTGTGTCGCCTACTTCGCCCGTCGCCACCCCCTGAACCGGGAGACCATGGCCCGGATGATGGAGGAGCTGGAGATGCCGCCCGGGGTCGTGCGCCGGGAAGGCCGGCCCGAGTTCAGCGGGGCCTACCGGGAGCAGAGTCGCGACGCCCAGACCGCGAAGCCTGCCCCCGGGGTGGGATTGGACCCCATAGTCCGGAGCCCGCTCAAGGAGCGGCGCGGGATCCTCATCTGCGGATCGGCCGGTCTTAAGATCCGCTCGGCTGCGACCGTGCTGGGCGCCGGCGCCATATTGAGCGGGCTGCAGGCCACCCAGAAGGACGACTACCCGGTGACGGTGAGGACGGGCTATTCGGTGGCGGAGGTCATAGTGTCCCCCGATCCCATCCTCTATACGGGGGTCGACATCCCGGACATCGGCCTCATCCTCTCCCGGGACGGACTCAGCTACCTGGAGAGGAAGCTGGCCGGTTTCCCGCCCACAACCCGGTTGTTCGTCGAAGAGAAGCTGGGCACGGTGAGCACCAGCGCTCAGGTCACGTACCTTCCCTTCCAAGAGACGGCCAAGAGCGTCCATCACCTGGCTCTGGCCGCCGTGGGTGTGGGCGCGGTCCTCGGCGCCGAGGATCTCTATCCCCCCGAAGCCTTCGTCGAGGCCTCGCGGCGCCTTCAGGATGAGAAAGCAGCCGCTACCAACGTGGAGGGACTGAGGCTGGGGCTGAAGCTGGTGGAGCCTTAAGAACGAGCTCCAAGGGCGCAGCCGGAGATCCGGCACGCTTCAGCGCGCGGACCCGATCACGCCCAAGGCGAGGATCGCGTCGGGGAGCTCCCAGAGATAGTCGACCAGGTGGACTCCCGCTGCGGAAAGAGCCGCCTCTTTGCTCGCGATGGTGCCCTTGCCCCCGGAGATCATGGCGCCGGCATGTCCCATGCGCTTACCAACGGGGGCATGTCTACCCACGAGTAGGCCCACGATCGGTTTCCGGATCTCGCCGGCGATGACCTCGGCAGCCTTCTCCTCGGCGTCGCCCCCTATCTCACCCACGAGGACGATCACCCGAGTGGCCTCGTCTCGCTCGGCCAGGCGCAGGTAGTCGGCGAAATCACGGCCGATGACCCGGTCGCCACCGATGCCGACGCATACCGACTGGCCGAGTCCGGCATCGGACAAGACCTTGGTGATCTCAAAGGTGAGGGTCCCACTTCGACTGATCACGGCAATGTCGCCGACCGAGGTCGAGCTGGGAGGGATCATGCCCAGGCTGGTCTCGCCCGGGACCAAGATGCCGGGACAGTTGGGCCCGATGAGCCACACGTCGCGCTTCCGGGCAAGATCACACGCGTACATCTCGTCGTAGAGCGGCACGCCTTCTGTGATCACCGCGATCAGCGGAATGCCCGCCTCCACCGCCTCCTCTATCGCCGACCTCGCAAAGCGGGCCGGAACGTAGACGACGCCGGCATCGATGGGGCCGGCTCCGGCTATCGCATCGGCCACAGTGTCGAAGACCGGCACGCCCTCGGCCGTCTCGCCGGCTTTGCCGGGGGTCACACCTGCAACGATCTGCGTGCCGTAATCCAGCATGAGGCGTGTCTGCGTCCTCCCGAAGTTGCCGGTGATCCCTTGAACGAGCACCCGGGTGGTGTGGTCACACAAGAAACCCATGGCTCACCGCCTCCTCTGTGAAGCTACGGCCAACTCGACCGCGGTCTTGATGTCGGGAGCCACCCGTATGCCCGCTTCTTCCAGCAGGCGGGCGCCTTCTTCGGCCCCGGTGCCGTGGACGACTGCGATCGTGCCTACCGGATCGTCAGGGATCTCCTCCACGGCTCGTATGATGCCACGAGCCGCCTCCCGGGCCCGGGTGATCGCGAGACTCAGCATCAGCAGATGGGCGCGGACCTTGGGATCACGCAGGCCTCGGTCCTGGAGGATGCGCATCCCTTGGTATGCCTTCTCCGTGCTGGCTCCGCCCCCCGTATCGAGGAAGTTGGCAGGACTGGACCCGAGTCGACCGACCGCATCGAGCAGAGACATGTTCAGGCCTGCTCCATTGGCCATCAGGCATATCTCCCCGTCCAAGTCCACGAAGTTCAGTGAGGCCGCCTTGGCCCGGGCTTCCAATTCACCCAGGGGGGGACGTTCGACCAAGACCAGATCCTGCTGCCGGAACAGGGCATCGTCGTCGATGGTCACCTTGGCGTCGGCTGCAACGAGCCCCCCGGCGGTGGCTATCAACGGGTTGATCTCGATGAGCTCCAGGTCGTTCTCAAGGGCGGTCTTGAGCAGGTTCGCGAGAAGTGCGCCGATCTCGGCCAGCATGGGTTTGCCCAGCCGGCCGGCGTATTCGACCGCGAGTCGAGCCTCCAGACGGGCTGTGACCCACTCGGGCGTCACGTTCGCGAGTTGGTCGACCGCCACCGGCATGCGTAGGAGCTGCTCACTGTTGGCCTCCACGTCCATCCCTCCAAACGGGGAGAAGAGGAGCACGGGCGAGCCGGCCGACATATCGAAGACCACCGAGACGTACATCTCCCGACCTGCCGGTACCCGCTCCTCCACCAGAAGACCGACCGGGGGTTCGCCCTGGATGACGAGTGCTCGGATGCGGGCGGCCTCCGTCTCGAGCTGCCCGGCGGTCTCTACGACGGCGACCCCGCCGGCCTTTCCCCGTCCCCCGCTCAGGACCTGGCTCTTCACCACGCAGGGATACCCGATGGTGTCCCCAGCGGCCCGCGCTTCGTCAGAATCGCCGGCGAAGATTCCTCGTGGGGTGGCCACGCCTGCCCGCTTCAGGAGAGCTTTTCCCTCGAACTCGTAGAGATTCATGCAGTCTTCTCCGCTTTGACACGTTGGCTTACTGCCCCACTGCCACGTTCACGGGGCGTCGATGAGGCCTAGGATGGCATCCCGGACGATATCACAGCGGGAATGGCGGAACCGGGTATGCGCTAGAGTGGAAAGGGAAAGCACAGCTTCCTGGAAACGCAAGGTCCTGCCAACGAGCTCGAAAGGGAGATATGGGTGCGCGAGTTGATTCAGCCGGAGGGGCTCTGGGACCCTCGGCCCCGGTATGCTCAGGTGCTGAAATCCGGCAAACAAGCGTGGATTTCCGGTCAGGTCTCCGTGGATGAGAACGGGAACACTGTCGGAGAGGGAGACATCGAAACCCAGACTCGCCAGGTCTTCGAAAACTTGAGGAGAGCTCTGGAATCGATCGGGGCCGGATTCGACGATGTTGTGAAACTGCACGTCTACTCTACCGACATCGATGCCCACTACTCGACGATCGCTGCCTTTCGGAAGACGCACTTCACCAGCCCTGTGCCCAGCACTACTCTCCAGATCTCAAGGCTCGTGCTGCCGGAGTGGCTCCTGGAGATCGAGGCGGAGGTGCTCCTGCCGTAGCCGAAACTGCCGCAGCACCCAGTACGTCTGGCGTTACAGTGAGCGGCCGTGGACGGGATGTTGCGCGAGATTCGCCTGCTGTTTTGCGTCCTTTTCGCTCGGGCTGAATCCCTGGGCCAGGCGGCCGTTGAGCCAGACGCGCCAGACCCACAGCGGCCGCTCGGACGTCGATGTTTCTGCCTCGTGTACTTCGATCCTCATGGCCCCGTAGTGTCCTCTCGCTCGTCAGCTGTCGTAGATTTGGCTCGCGCGTGGGTCCCTGAACGACGGAGAGCCCGGTCAGCGACGATGCGCCCGTTGAGATTGGCGGAGGAGGAAAAGACGGGAAGGCAACAGTGGGTTTGCGCTTGCTGCGCACAATTCACAGGTGCGGTGCCCATTCTGGCCCTTCTGAGAGCAGAGAACGTCTCTGCTGCGCTTCAGTATACACCTCGAGTCGCTATGGGAGGGCATTGGAGCATGTCACGCTTCTTGTCCGTCGTGCTTTGCTTCAATCGTATCCCTCGAAGCGCTCCACCTTGATGGACTCGGGGCGGATGCCCCACCCAAGGAGCAACTCCCGCATCGACTGGCCGAACGACGGGGGACCGCTCACGTAATAGGACCAGCGATGCGGCTTCGGCAGCTCCCGGGCCAGGATGTCCTCGCTAATGTGACCGCGATAGCCCGACCGGTCGGTCTCCGGACGGCTGAGGACGTGGACCACTCGGAGTGCCGGCAACGCAGTCTCGATCTCCGCAAGTTCCTGCTGGAATGGGATGCTCTCCTCTGAGCGATTGGCGTAGACGAGAACGATCTGCCGGGGCATCGTCTCTCCGGGCGTCGCCGCGTTTGTGGAGGAGCCCGTGAGATCGGCCAACCGCCGCAGGATACTTCGCACGCAGGTTATCCCTATTCCGCCCGTGAGGAAAGCCACGCGCCCGGGAGCGTCTCCCAGCGTGAAGGCGCCGTACGGACCTTCAACTTCGACCTCGGCCCCAAGGGGAAGGGCGTCGAGCGCATTCTTGAACTCCGTGCCCCGTACCCGGGTCGTGAATTCGAGGAAAGGTTCGGTTGGAGAATTAGAATGCGAAAAGTGGTGGACGTAGGGCTCCGCGGGGCCGGGGAAGGTGATGACGAACCATTGCCCCGCCCTGAAGTCATAATCCCGCGGTCGCTCGAACTGGAAACTCACAATGTCCGCGACCCGCGCGGGTCTTGCCGAAGAGCCGGCTCCTGAACGATGGTTGAGCTACGGCCGTTCCTCTCCTTCGCAGGGTCCTCCTGCAGATTCCCCATGGCCGCCCCTGAGAAACCAGCGGCTCTGCGACGCTGCGATTAGGATCGCGTCAAGTGGGGAAGGACATACGAAACCAAGCAGCCAGCCCGCAGTGAAGGAGAGAAGCCGATGAGACCTGGACTCATCAGATCCGGACGATCGTCAGCACGAAGGGCCGGCGTGATCATGATCGCCATGGTGGCGATTCTTGCGGTACTCATGCTGATGGCGGCGTGCGGAAGCTCCGGCGGCGATACCACCACAACCGGCACTCCAGGCACAACGGGTAGCAGCGGCGGCGGTGCACAGGTGGTGATGAAGAGCATGGCCTTTGACCCCGCGTCGGTGACGGTCAAAGCGGGAGAGAGTGTGACCTGGACCAACCAGGACTCGGCGACTCACACGGTGGTGGGTGACAACGACGAGTTCAAGAGTGGCGACCTTGCCAACGGGGGCAGCTTCAGCTTCACGTTCGACAAAGCCGGCACCTACACATATCACTGTGGCATCCACCCGAGCATGAAGGGGACAGTGGTCGTCCAGTAGGTGCGATGGCGCCGGCCACAAAGACCCCGCTAGGACTGCGGGCACGGAGGAGGTCGCCGTGGCCACATTTGTCACCCCGAAGGATGCATTTGGATGGCCCGGCATCGAGCCGCGTTGGACGCAGGGTAACAAAGACGGGGTAGGGACAGCCTATTCCGGCGACAGCCGGGTGTGGTTCACCATATGGAACGGCTGCATCACCGAGGTGTTCTACCCCACGATCGATAGGGCCCAAATACGGGACCTACAGTTCTTGCTGACAGATGGTAGGACCTTCTTTCACGAGGAGAAGCGCGACCTCCATTCCATTACGGAACGCTTCGCCGGGTTCTCGTTGGGATATCGCGTCACAAATACCGATCCCGCCGGCCGGTACAGCATCGTGAAGGACGTTATCGCCGCTCCCCACCTGTCTTGCGTCCTTCAACGCGTACGCCTGACCGGCAAGAAACGATTCCTGTCTTCTCTGCGGGTCTATTCGCTCTGCGCCCCCCATCTGCAGGTGGGTGGCTGGGGCAACAGCGCTCGGGTGGTCGAGTCGAACGGGGCGCGTATCCTTGTGGCCGACAAAGACGGGTCGTGGCTTGCCTTGGGTGCGACCCCTTCCTTGTCCAAGTGCTCCTGCGGATACGTGGGCCGGTCGGACGGCTGGACCGACTTGGCCGACAACTACCAGATGGACTGGGAGTTCACCAGGGCTCTCGATGGCAACGTGGCCCTCATGGGGGAGATCGGCCTGGAGGGCGAGACCGAGTTCACTCTGGGCCTGGCCTTCGGGCTCGGTCTTCAGGCTGCCGTCAACACCCTTGTTCAAGCGCTGAGCACACCGTTTGAAGCCCAACTCGAGCGCTACGAGGCCGAATGGGCGCGGCCGTGCGCAAAGGTGCTGGCCCTCGAGAGGTCGTCTTGCGACGGGGGGTCGCTCTACCAAAGCAGCTACCGGCTTCTTCTTGCCCACGAGGACAAGATCTTCCCCGGGGCTCTGATCGCCTCAATGTCCATCCCCTGGGGAGAGGTGCGCGGGGACGAGGATGTGGGGGGTTATCATCTCGTTTGGACCCGCGATCTAGTGAATAGCGCCCTGGGGCTGCTGGCGGCCGGAAACACCGATACGCCTCTCCGGGCTCTCATCTACCTGGCCACGAGCCAGCGGGGTGATGGAGGTTTCCCTCAGAACTTCTGGATCGACGGCCAAGCCTACTGGGAGGGCGTCCAACTCGACGAGGTGGCTCTCCCCATCATCCTGGCGTGGCGTCTGCACGTGGCCGGAGCCTTGGGCGGTTTCGACCCCTATCCCATGGTCCTTGGCGCCGCCCATTATCTGATCGAGAACGGCCCCGCGACCGCGCAGGAGCGCTGGGAAGAAGCCTCGGGATACTCGCCGTCCACGCTGGCCTCGAGTATCGCGGCCCTGTTGTGCGCCGCGCTTTTCGCCCGCGAACGAGGCGACGAACCCACAGCGAGGTATCTCGAGGAGTACGCGGATTTTCTCGAGTGTCACGTCGATACTGTGGACCGTGACCACCGAGGGCACGTTGTATGCGGAGGTCACCAGACATTTCATCCGCATCTGCCCGGTGGCGATCGACGATCCCCGGCCCGCCGAAGATCCGAACCGGGGCGTTCTTGCCATCAAGAACCTGGCCTTGGGCGAGCGGGGCGACTTCCCCGCCAAGGAGATCGTCGATGCCGGATTCCTGGAGTTGGTCAGATACGGGATCCGCGCCCCCACCGACCCTACGGTGATCGACTCCCTCAAGGTCATCGACGCCGTGCTCAAAGTCGACACGCCGGCCGGGCCGTGCTGGCGCCGATACAACCACGACGGCTACGGCCAACGCGAAGATGGCGGGCCCTTTCAGGGGCACGGCCGCGGCCGCGCCTGGCCCCTCTTGACAGGAGAGCGCGCCCACTACGAGCTGGCGCTGGGTCGGGATGTCTCGAGTTTGATAGCGGCCATGGAGGGGTTCGCCTCGCCCAGTGGACTGTTGCCGGAGCAGGTGTGGGACGAAGACGATCGACCGCACCAACATCTGTTTCTCGGCAAGCCCACCGGCTCGGCCATGCCCCTCATGTGGGCCCACGCGGAATATGTGAAGCTGCTGAGATCAGTCCGTGACGGCGAGGTCTTCGACCGGGTGGAGGCTGTCGCCCGTCGCTACCTGGGCGCGAGACACTCCTGCACGGATCTCGAGATATGGAAGCACAACAGACAGCCTCGGTCGGTCAGGCGTGGATCTCTCCTGCGTGTTCAAGCATCCGGCTACTTCCGACTGGTCTTCACGGTCGACGATTGGCAGACGCACGCGACGGAAGACTCCCTGGCGACCGCACTGGGTGTTTGCTATGTAGACATACCGGTCACTGATCACCGAGCAGCGCGTATTCTCTTCACTTTCCATTGGCCCGAGGAGGATCGGTGGGAGGGGCGAGACTACGAAGTGACGGTAGTGCCATGACCGGACCGTGTTGCGGTGAGCGACGTTCCCGATAAGCTGGGACTGACCCGAAGGAGCTAGATGTGGACGTGACTAGGAACGTGGCCATCTTCAACCTCGCAGTGCAGGCGCTACTGGTCGCCGGGGTCTTTGGCGGAGCGTATCTTGCCTGGAGGCGGAAGTTCGGCCGGCATTGCCTGCTCATGAGAGTGCTGATGGGTGTGCAGATCCTGCTGATCGGCGTCATAATGGCTCCGCAACTTGCTCGTTACATAAGGCCTTGGAGCGGTTTCTCTGCGCTCATCGTTGAACTCATCGTCCACCACGTGCTCGGCCTTGTCGCGCTGGCCCTGTGGATCTACATAAACCTAGCGATGACCGGTGTCGTCAAGGCGCCCCGGCGTTACACCTGGTTTATGAGGAGCGCTCTCGCCTCGTGGGTCGCCTCGCTGGCGCTCGGCGGTTATCTGTTCTGGTACATATGGCGCTGAGCGCCTGGTGAGAAGGCCGGGGTTTCATCAGGGCGCGTGTGAGGTCCCGAGTCTTCCACGTTGGCTTCGCTCAGCTTCCTTCGAGGCTGAGCGCGAGAAGAGCGAGGTCGTCCGGCAAGGCTCCGCCTGCAAACTCGACGACGTGCCTGAGTACTTCGCGGGGTACTTCATCGACTGGTTGAGAGACTGCCTTCCTTAGAGTATCGACGAGTCTCTCTTCCCCGAAGAAATCCGGACCGCGACGAGCCTCGGTCGCTCCATCGGTGTAGAGAAACAGGAGGTCGCCGCTCTTGAGCGAGACCTGGGCCTCTGTGTAGGCTGATTTGTTCCACGCTGCAAGAACGGGAGATCCTGACTCAAGAAAGAGAGTCTTTCCGGTCTTCTTCCGGATGACGGGAGGCGGGTGCCCGGCGCGGGCGTACCGAAGCCTACCGGTGGCGAGGTCCAGTCTGCCGAAGAAGGCGGTTATGAAACTTGCCCCATTGGATTGCCTCCAAAGGACCTCGTTGGTCCTTGCCATGACCGCTGCCGGAGCCCCATGCTCGTAGGCGAAGGCTTTCATGGCGTTCTTGGCCAAGCTGGCCAATGCTGCCGCCCCGATACCTCGGCCCGCGACATCGCCGATGAGAAGACCTATGTCGCCCCCGGTCCATGGGGAAGAGGTCATAGAAGTCCCCGCCCACGTCGGCGCCGATGGTGGCCGAGCGATGAACGTGACCGAACTTCACGCCGGGCAGCCTCGGTGGTACGGTCAGCAGCGCCTCCTGGAGGCTCTGGGCAATGATCCGCTGGTGCTCGAACGCCTGGGCGTTCTCAAGGGCCAAGGACACCGAAGCAGCCAGGCGGGCAGCGAAGCCGACCTGGGTCTCGATCGTAGCTACGGGTCGCGACTGGAAGCCGAACACGAAGGTGCCGACCGGGCGGCCATGAGAGGAGAGCGGAGCTGCCAGTAATGACCGCATACCTAGCCGGCACACTACGTCACGATTGCAGCGGTCGTCGGCAAGGGCGTCGGGTACGCCGATGGGAGACCCCTGCCTCATCGCCTGGGAGCTGAGCGTGAACTCATCGTCCTGGAACGTCTGTCCCAGGAGCTCCTCAGGGTGCCCGTGGGTGTAAGCCACCACCCAGTGCCCGTCCTGACGGAGGTTGACAAGGGCCGATTCGGCCCCCAGCGCTTGGGCAGCCTCCGTGATAACGCGGTTCATGAGTTGATCGGGGTCGTGGATCGTGCCCAGGGTAAGATTCATCCCGCTGAGGGCCTCGCTGAGCCGCAGCGCTTCGCCGCGCTCGGCCTCAAGCTGCCGCCGGTCGGTAACGTCGGTGACCAAAGCCAGCGCACCCTGGTATCGGCCCTGCTCATCTACCATAGCCGTCGTGGAGAGGGCGGCTACAAGCGGCCCCCCATCCTTGCGCCGGAATTGGAAGTCATGTTGCTCGCCGATGCCCTGCCGACGGCGATCCACGTTCCGCTCTGCAGCCCTGCGCCACTCCTCATCCATGAAGGCGAAGAGCGGCTCGCCGAGCATCTCCGCCACGCTGTACCCGAGCATGTCGGCCATGCGCTGGTTGACGAAGGAAGTCTTGTCATCGGCGTCGATGATCCAGATGCCCTCGCTCGCCAGCTCGACGATCTGCCGGTAGCGTTCGCTGCTGAGTCGCTCGGCCACCTCGGCGCGCCGTAGCTCTCTCTCGGTCTCTGCCGTGATCGACGCAAGCTCTTCGTTTTCCCGGCAGACCCCTTGCGCTTTGGCGCGGAGACCGGCGAGTGCCGCAGACACTTCTCCGAGCAACTCGGCGAGGGGGGGTTTGCTGACGCCTGCCTCCGCCCGACCCTTGAGGGCTTCCACGAGCTGTTGCAGTGCCTCGAATCCCGCATCCAGCGAGCCAGAGACTACCTTTTCGTTCTCCACCCGTGCGACCCTCCTCTCTCCGTCCCAGCCATACACAGATGGATGCCTCAATGATAGCCATGGGCGCTCTTATTGTCCAAGGCGGTACCGGAGGATGACGGAGGGACTCGAACCCGGTCAACGCTGACGGAGTCTGCGCGAGGATCAGTCGGCGCGAGAATCCTCCGTCAATATGAGCGCCAGCGACTCTCGGAATCGTTGCCGATCTTCGTCCAGGAACGGGGCAGGTCCTGTCGTGCGTCCCCCGGCGCGTCGATGTCGTTGCTCGGCATGACGGACGGCCAACTCGGCATCGATGGTGGCTGGTAAGTACTGGCGACCTCGTGGGCTCAAGGCCCGGCACCCTCGGCCCAGGGCCATCGCTGCAAGCCCGATGTCGCCCGTCACCACGATGTCCCCCGGACTCAGCCGGGGCACCATGGTGAAGTCGGCGGAGTCTCGTCCCGATCCCACTTGCAGGATCTCCACCCCGGTTCGTCCTGCAAAGTGGGAGAGGTTCTGCGACTGGTTGGCGACCAGGACGACCGGCAGCGAGCGCGACCGGGCCACTGCTATGGCGTCGCGCGTGACAGGACAGGCATCTGCGTCGATGAAGATCGTGGTCATGTCCAAACTATACTTGGCCACA
>CAVPLM010000030.1:0-7912 GCA_963706025.1 uncultured Actinomycetes bacterium
GTTACTGTTCAAGTAGGACGGCTCTAGCCCTTCGTCCGCAGGGTGGAACGGCCGCCGTCGACTCCGATCACCTGGCCGGTGATCCAGCCTGACTCGGGCGAGACAAGGAACGCGGCAAGGGCGGCGGGGTCTTCGGGCTGCCCCAACCGCTGGAGCGCGTGCGCCGCGGCGATGGCGGCGGCCATCTGGTCGTTGGAGAGAACGGGCTCGGCCAGAGCTGTGCGCGTGACGGAGGGCGCGATGGCGTTCACTCGTACTCGGGGTGCGAGTTCGGCAGCGAGAGCCAGCGTCAGACCGTTGACGGCGCCCTTGGCCATCCCCACCGACGCATGCAGGGAGAAGCCCTGGCTGGTCGCCAGGCTCGAGAAGAGGACGATGGAGGCACCGTCCGCGCTCTTCTTCAAGGCCGGGAGCGACGCCTGGACGGCCAGCGCGGCGCCCAGGGCGTTCACCCGGTAGTCATGCAGGAAGTCCGCCTCGGAGAGCCGCTGGAGCGACCGCAGGTGCAGGGTGCCGACAGCGTAGACGAGCCCGACGAGTTCATCGCCTGCCTCTGCGGCTACCTTCGCGAAGAACTCGGGATCGGTCACGTCGCCGACCGTGAAACCGGCACCCAGATCATCAGCGACCTCGGCAAGTCTTCCTAGGTCGCGCCCGGTCACATGTAGATCGTAGCCCTTGGCACGCAATCTGCGGGCGGTGGCCGACCCGATCCCCCCCGAACCCCCGTACACCAGCACCTTGCCGCTCATTCCTACCTCCTCACGATCAAAGGCACACAGGCCGGGGATACCGGCCTGTGTGGGCACAATGGGCGCCCGCACCGGGCGCATCATAACCAGAGTCTTTACATATCCGGCGGGAGGAGCACCGCGTCTATCACGTGGATGACTCCGTTCGAGCACTCGATGTCGGTCTGGACGATGTTGGCGTCGTTTATCATGACCGAGCCGTCTTTGACCGTGAACTTCACGGTCGCGCCCTGGACGGTCTCAGCTTCAAGCCCGTCGGTCACGTCGGCCGCCATGACTTTGCCCGGCACCACATGGTAAGTGAGCACGTCGGTCAGCGCTCCCTCGGGGTCAGCGGCAAGCGCGTCCATAGTCTCTTTGGGAACCTTCGCAAAAGCATCATCGGTGGGCGCGAAAACAGTGAACGGTCCGGGTCCTTTGAGAGTCTCCACCAAGCCGGCCGTCTCCAAGAGCGAGGCCAGAGTGGTGAAGCTCCCCGCTGCCACGGCGGTATCGACAATATCCATCATTGCCGCTTCAGTAGTTGTGGGAGCAGCGGTCGTGGTCGTTTCTTCGTCCTCCCCGCAAGCGACGAGAGCGAAGCCTGCCGTCACCACCAGGGCGACGATCATGAATATCACGATCAGCTTCTTTACCATCAGAACAACCCCTCCTTAGGGTCGTTGGGCCGTTTGATCTCGGTGTGTCCGGCCCTGTTGCTGTTGGTAATACCCAGGTGGGTATCATCCCAAACACGGAGCGTTCTTCTGCGCGTCGCTGGTTTGATTGGATCCGAAGAGCGGTACCTCATACTCGGCGACTGAGCCGTGAAGTTGGGAGGTCCGACTTGCATAGACATGAGGAAACCAGGCGGCTTGTGGAAGACCTGCTCCGTTCGCAGCGTTTCGCCGTCCTTTCCACCGAGTGCGGAGACCGGACCCTACGCGAGTCTGATCGCGTTCTGGGCTGCCGATGATCTGAGCCACATCGTGTTCGCCACCATGCGGGCCACGCGCAAGTTCAACTACTTGGTGACGCATCCCCGAGTGGCCCTTCTCTTCGACAATCGCTCCAACCGCGACGTCGACGTAAGCCAGGCCATGGCCGTCACCGCCACGGGAACGGCCCGGGAGCTGAGCGAAGAAGGCGCTCGTGCCGCGGCATCGGATGCCTACCTGGCAAAACATCCCCACCTGGCTACGTTCGTCGCTTCCCCCGGCTGTGCGTTCGTGAGGGTCGCAGTCGACACGTACTACGTGGTCACCCATTTCCAGAGCGTGGTGGAGCTGCACATGCCGCGCACCGAGCATGCAGGCTGAAGAAGCGTCCCGCCGGCCCGGGCTCTTGGGTCTTGGACCTGCACGAGGTCGGCCCGGAGGATCTCGGCCGGGCCGGGGGCAAAGCGGTGGCGCTGGCGGCTCTGCAGCGGCGCGGCCTCCGGATCCCCGGGGGCCTTTGTGTGCTCACCGCCGCGTACGACAGATTCGTCGACACCTCCGGTCTTCGTCCGGCGATCACGCTCGAGCTTGGACGCAAGAGCTTCGAAGACATGCGCTGGGAAGAGGTCTGGGACGCTTCGCTCAGGATCCGCAACCTGTTCCTCCGGGCATCTCTGGAGCCTGCGCTGGCCGGGGTGTTGGAAGAGATCCTGGGCCGGCGGTTCGGCGACGGACGGCCGGCCGTCGTGCGTTCCTCGGCTCCCGCGGAGGACACGGCGGCTACGTCGTTCGCCGGGCTGCACGAATCCTACGTGAACGTGAGAGGCGTACCCGCGCTGCTGGATGCCGTGCGCCAGGTGTGGGCCTCGCTGTGGACCGACCGGGCGCTTCTCTACCGCAAGGAACTGGGTCTGGACGTCCTTGCCAGCAACATGGCCGTGGTGGTCCAGGAACTGATCTCGGGAGAGGTCTCGGGAGTCGCGTTCTCGCAGAACCCCCTGGACGAGTCCCAGGCCGTGGTGGAAGCCGTCTGGGGCCTGAACGAGGGCTTGGTCGACGGGACCATAGAGCCGGACCGCTGGATAGTGGAACGAGGCACCGGAATCCTGGTGGAGCACTTCGAACCGGTCCGTCTCCAGAAAGTGGCCTCGAGCAGCGAGCGCGCCCCGGAACCCGGTGGCGCCGCGGAGCCCGATGGTGAAGGGGGGGCCGAGGCGCCTCGGGAGCCGGGGCCGGCGGGACGCAGCTTGTCCAGCTGGCCGAAAGCGAGCAGGTCGCCCCTCCCCTGAGCGACAGCCGAACTTCGGTCCGTCGTGGCGGCCGCCTTTGAGGCAGAGAGATCTGTTCGGCAGGCCCCAGGACGTGGAATGGACCATGGCGGGAGACGACCTCTGGATCCTGCAGTCGCGACCGATCTCCACACTGGGAGCGACACTCCAGGCTGAGGCCGATTCCATCGCTCACGAGCGGGCCCAGGCGAGGTGCGGCAGGTCCTGGGAGGCGACCGCCCCGAGTGGGAGCGGCCCCGACCGTGCGGGACGAACGTCCCTGGTATGTCAACCTGCACAAGAGCTTCAGCACGCTCCGCGACCTGCGATATCAGGTGGAGCAGGTGGCCATCCCCCAGATGGAGGCCGAGGCCGACTCCATGGCCGCGACGGATCTCGCCGCATTGTCGGACGAGGACCTGGCAGTGGAAATGGCCCGCCGCGAAGAGGCCCTGGCCCGCTGGGAGGAGACCTACTACCAGGACTTCATCCCTCTCGCCCACGGCGTGCGGCTGTTCGGACAGGTCTACAACGACAAGGTGCGACCGGCGGACCCCTACGAGTTCGTGGATCTGCTCGCCGGCTCCGGCCTGCTCAGCGTGAGCCGCAACGCCACTCTCAAGGAGCTCGCAGATCGGATAGCCCGAGAGCCGACCGAACCGACGGAGGCGCTCGACGACTATCTCGACCGGTTCGGATCGGGGCCGGGGACGCCGGAGCCGGTGCGAGCCCGGGAGCGCGCGCGACTGATCCGACTGGTTTCCGAGATGGCCCGGCAGCCGGAAGGAGGAGGCGCTGCACGGGCGGGCGCACCGCAGCCGGGTGCGGCCCAGGTCGTCGGGCCGCAGCCTGCCGACCGCGCTGCGGAATACCTGGGCCGCTTCCAGGGAGAGGAGAGGCGCTTTCAGGAGGAACTTCTGGACTTGGCCCGAGCCAGCTACCGCCTGCGCGACGACGACAACGTGCATCTGGGCCGTTTTCGCCGGCTGGTGGAGGCCGCCCTGGCCGAGGCTCAGGCCCGGGCGGGCGGCCCCACTGCCGGCGACGTGACCGGCGGCGGGCCCGAGGGCACGACTCGGCAGAGTCGACCGAAGAACCGCCTCTTGAAGGCGTCGCGGCCGGCAGGAGGCGAAGCGACGCCCGCCCCCTCACCTGCCCCGCGCTTCAAGGTGAGGCAGTTGGTGGGCCAGCCGGCCGGTCCCGGACTCGCCGTCGGCCGGGCACGGGTCTCACTCGGCGAGGACGATCTGTACGCCTTCGTCCGGGGGGAGATACTGGTCTGCGACAGTCTCGATCCCACGATGACCTTCGTCGCGCCCCTAGCCGCGGCGATCGTGGAGCGGCGAGGAGGGATGCTGGTCCACGGCGCCATCATCGCCCGAGAATATGGTCTGCCCTGCGTCACCGGGGTTCCTGACGCCACCCAGGAGATCCACACCGGCGACCTGCTCACGGTGGACGGTTTCCTGGGGATCGTCGTGGTCGGCGGAACGCCGCCCGGAAGCGTGGTGCCGGCCGAGTCGTAGCCGCCCGAGTCGTAGCCGCCCGGGTCGTAGCCACGGCAGGGTCGTAGCTAACGCCGAGTCGTAGCCTCGGCCCGGTCATGGCCACCTGCCTGAGCGTCGGCCCTACATGTCAGGCACGACGCGCAGCCTTTGCGACTGCGGGAAAGCCTGGTGATACCATCGCAGAGGCTCGACCATGTATGTCGCCGCTCGCCGGCGCCGATGAGATCCAGGGGTGATCGATGGAGACGTACCAACTCTATGTGGACGGCCGGTTCGTCGACGGGGAGTCCGGAGAGACACGACCGACGATCAACCCGTCGACCGAAGAGCCGATCGCGCTGGTCCCAGTGGCGACTGCAGAGGACGCGCGGCGGGCTGTCGCCGCCGCGCGGCGAGCGTTCGATTCGGGCACATGGAGCGGCATGGCCGCCAAGGACCGCGCGAAGATCCTCATGAGGATCGTCGATCGGCTCCGCGAGCGGCAGGACGAGCTGGCCCAGATCGAGTCGGCCGACGCAGGCGCCACCATCCGCAAGACCTCGATGATGGACATCCCCATCGGTATCGAGCACTTCCGGACCCTTCTCGAGTTGGGCGAAGGCATACCTACCTATGAGCCGTTGCCGTGGGTCGACATGCCGGCCGTCTCCTGGAACTTCGTCAACCGCGAGCCCATCGGCGTATGCGCCGGCATCGTCCCCTGGAATCTGCCGTTCATGATCGCGATATGGAAGATCGCCCCGGCCCTCATCATGGGCAACTGTCTCGTGCTAAAGCCTGCCTCCGATACCCCGCTGACCGCGCTCGAGATCGCCGCCACCGCCGCCGAGTGCGGCCTGCCCCCGGGGGTGCTGAACGTAGTCACCGGCTCCGGGCCGATCGTCGGCGAGGAGCTGTGCACCAACCCCATGGTGGACAAGATCGCCTTCACCGGCTCTACGGAGACCGGCAGGCATGTGATGCAGTTGGCAGCACGCACGGTGAAGAAGGTCACGCTCGAGCTGGGAGGCAAGAGCCCCACCATCGTCTGCGACGACGCCGACCTCTCCATCGCCGTCGACGGCGCCCTGTTCGCCACCTTCTTCCATTCGGGCCAACTGTGCGAATCGGGCACCCGCTGCTTCGTGCCGGAGTCCATCTACGACGATTTCATGGACGCGGATCTGCGAGCGCGTCAAGTACATCAAGGTCGGCGACACGGCCGACTACGAGACGTCCATGGGCCCTTGATCTCGGCCGCTCAACTCTCGCGAGTGATGGGGTACATCGAGATCGGCCTGAAGGAGGGAGCAGAGCTGGTCTGCGGCGGACGCAGGCCGCCCGGCATAGACAAGGGCTTCTTCGTGGAGCCGACGATCTTCACCGAGGTGGACAACAGGTCAACCATCGCCAGGGAGGAGGTGTTCGGCCCGGTGCTTGTGATCATCAAGTACAGGGACCTCGAAGACGCCATCCGGATGGCAAACGATAGCGAGTACGGGCTGGGCGGCGCCGTCTTCTCCCGTGACATCCCCAAGGCCATCGACATCGCCAAGAAGATCAGGACCGGTACCGTCTGGATCAACGACTATCACCTGATCAACGCCCTTGCCCCCTTCGGCGGCTACAAGCAGTCCGGGATCGGGCGCGAACTAGGGACCCACGGGTCTGCTTGAGTACACCCAGACAAAGCATATCCATGTCGACCTGGCTCTGGAGCGGTCCAGGAAGTTCTGGTACGACTACACGTTCAACGATTGACAGGCGGCAGAAACGACCGACCCAAGAGACGCGGCGAACCAGCCAAGCCGAACCAAAGGAGACGAACCATGGCCGTAGTGTTCCCGAGTGACGAATGGGTGAGCCAGTACAGGGATGCGATCAACAGCAACCCCGAGTACCGCACCGGTGCCGCCAATTGGACGCATGGCGTGGTCGCCCTGGTCTGCAGGGCCATTCCCCCTAAGCTCCCGGCAGACGTCGGTATCTGGCTCGATCTCGACCGGGGAGTATGCCACGAGGCCAAGCTGGTGACCCTGGAAGAGGCGCTGAAGGCGCCGTTCTGCATCACCGGTGAGTACGCGCGTTGGAAGCAGATCATCCGCAAGGAGCTCGATCCCATCAAGGGGATGATGCAGGGTAAGCTCAAGCTCAAGGGCGATCTGCCCACCATCGTGAGAGCCGTGAAGGCGTCTCAGGAGCTCGTCAACTCGAGCGCCATGGTGCCCACTCTCTTCTTGGACGAGTAGGCGACGGGACGCCATGGCCTACACGGAAGACCTGTCGTTTCTGTTTTTCTGCCCGACCCGCATCGTCTACGGGGTCGGCGCCGCCGCCGATGTGGCCGTAGAACTCGGTAATCTGGGTTGCACCCGAGCCGTGGTCGTCACCGACCGATACCTCCTCGAGAACACCGACTTCGCCACCAAGGCCGAGAAGACCCTTGGCCCGATGTGTGCCGGCATCTTCGCTGACGTGCCGCCGGATTCCGGGGTGCACGTCGTCGACCAGGCCTACGAGTTCGCCCGGGACCGCGGCGCAGAGGGCGTGGTCAGCATCGGGGGCGGCAGCGTCATGGACACGGGCAAGGGCATCGCCCTCCTGCTACAAGAGGGCGGCGGGCTGCTCGACTACCAGGGCTTCCAGATGCTGACGCGCAAGGTCGCGCCCCACGTCTGTCTGCCGACCACGGCGGGGACCGGCTCCGAGGTCACCTACATCGCCGTGGTCAAAGACCACGCCAAGAAGCGGAAGCTGCTCTTCGGCGATCATCAGCTGATCCCCGACGTGGCCATCCTGGACCCCCTGCTTACGCTCGGCTTGCCACCGGACATGACCGCCGCCACCGGTATGGACGCGTTGTCGCACGCGGTCGAGGCGATCACCTCCTCGCAGCGGGAGCCCCTCTCCGACGCCCTCGGCCTACACGCGATCCGGCTCATCAAAAAGTGGCTTCCGCTTGCCGTGAAGGACGGCGCCGATGTCAAAGCCCGCGGGCACATGCTGGTTGCCGCGACCCTGGCCGGTGCTGCGTTCGGCAACGCCCAGGTAGGGCTGGTGCACGCTATCGCCCACACGGTGGGCGCGCGCCACGGGGTGCATCATGGCCTCGCCAACGCGGTGGCTATGCCCTACGTGATGCGCTTCAACAACAGCGATGTGGCCGAGGAACAGGCCACCATCGCCGCGGCGCTCGGCCTCGACGTGCGGGGTTTGACTGTCGAGCAGGCGGGGCTGGCCGCCGCGGACGCGGTGACGGAGTTCACCCGCGAAGTAGGCCTGCCGCGCACCCTGAGAGAGGTGGGGGTACCCGAGGACGATCTCGAGATGTGCGCTCAGGTGGCGCTCTCCGACGGCGCCATCATCTACAATGGCAAACCCGTCTTCGAGGTGGAGGAAGTCCTGCCGGTGCTACGGAAAGCCTGGGCTGGTGTTCAGACGTAGAACGGCCGTGCCGCCTCGTCTACGGTGTCTTCAGGGTGGGGCCT